>NZ_VANT01000001.1:816096-1530179 GCF_005771485.1 Cohaesibacter sp. CAU 1516
GCGATAACGTCGAGATGAATGTCGAGCTGATCGTGCCAATCGCCATGGAAGAAAAACTGCGCTTCGCTATCCGCGAAGGTGGTCGTACCGTAGGCGCCGGCATCGTCGGCTCTATCGTCGAGTAATCATTAGGGCAGGGGTGCGGAATACCCTTTTCGCACCCCAGTCTTTTGAGGTTGAAAATATGAACGGTCAGAATATTCGAATTCGCCTTAAGGCATTCGACCATCGCATTCTCGATACGTCGGCAAAAGAAATCGTATCCACCGCTAAGCGCACAGGCGCTAATGTACGTGGTCCGGTTCCGCTTCCGACCCACATCGAGAAGTTCACTGTCAACCGTTCGCCGCATGTTAACAAGAAAAGCCGTGAGCAGTTCGAGATCCGTACGCACAAGCGTCTCCTCGACATCATTGACCCGACCCCACAGACGGTTGATGCCCTCATGAAGCTTGATCTTGCGGCCGGTGTGGACGTTGAAATTAAGCTCTAACGTGAGCGAGAGGCAAGAGTAGCCATGCGTTCTGGTGTGATCGCACAGAAGTTGGGAATGACCCGCATTTATACCGAGAGCGGTGAACACGTTCCGGTAACTGTTCTCAAAGTAGAGAACTGCCAGGTTGTAGCCCAGCGTACTGTTGAGAAAAACGGCTATACCGCACTTCAGTTGGGTGCAGGTAAAGCCAAAGTGAAAAATGTTTCGCAGCCTTTGCGCGGCCACTTCGCCGTTGCCAAGGTAGAGCCGAAGCGTAAAGTTGCAGAATTCCGTGTCAGCGAAGACAATCTTATCGATGTCGGTGCTGAATTGACCGCGGATCACTATGTTGCTGGTCAGCATGTGGATGTTATCGGGACTTCGATTGGTAAAGGCTTTGCCGGCTCCATGAAGCGCCACAACTTCGGTGGTGGACGCGCAACCCACGGTAACTCCATCTCGCACCGTGCTCACGGTTCGACTGGTCAGTGTCAGGATCCCGGCAAGGTCTTCAAGGGCAAGAAAATGGCTGGCCACATGGGTGCAACCCGTGTGACGACGCAGAACTTGAAAGTCGTCAAAACTGACGCCGATCGTGGTCTGGTTCTGGTGCAGGGTGCTGTGCCTGGTTCCAAAGGCGGTTGGATCCTGATCAAGGATGCTGTCAAGAAAGCCCGTCCGGCCGAGGCTCCGCTTCCTGGTGCCATTCGTGCCGCTGAAGCTCCTGCTCAAGAAGCTGCTACGGAGGGTGCTGAATAATGGAATTGCAAGTCAAAACCCTTGATGGCGGTGATGCCGGTTCTGTTGCTGTTTCTGAAGATGTGTTCGGTCTCGAACCACGTGCGGACATTCTTGCCCGCATGGTTCGTTACCAGCAGATGAAGAAAATGGCCGGTACTCACAAGACCAAGACCCGTGCTGAAATCACTGGCACCACCAAGAAATACCTTCGTCAGAAGGGTTCCGGTGGCGCTCGTCACGGCAACAAGAAAGTGCCGCAGTTCCGTGGTGGTGGTCGTGCATTTGGTCCGGTTGTTCGCTCTCATGCGATCGAGCTGCCAAAGAAAATTCGTGCGCTGGCTCTGAAGCATGCTCTGTCTTCCAAAGTTAAGAATGATAGCATTATCATTCTCGATGACATGAAGGCCGAGGCGCCAAAGACGGCAGCTGTGAAGAAACAGATCTCCGGTCTGGGCATCGAAAATGCTCTGTTCATTTCCGGTCAGGAAGTGGATGACAATTTCGCAAAAGCTGCCCGCAACATCATCGGTATCGATGTGCTGCCGGTTCAGGGCATCAATGTTCTTGATGTTCTGCGTCGCGACACGCTGGTGCTGAGCAAGGCCGCAGTCGATGCTCTGGAGGCACGGTTCAAATGACCAACCTTCGTCATTACGATATCATCCGCAGCCCGGTGATCACCGAGAAGGCAACCATTCAGTCTGAAGAAGACAAGGTTGTGTTCAACGTGTCCAAGGATGCGACTAAACCAGAAATCAAGGCCGCAGTTGAGGCTCTGTTTTCCGTGAAGGTCAAAAGTGTGAACACTCTGGTCCGCAAGGGCAAAGTGAAGCGCTTCAAAGGCATCATCGGTAAGCAGGTCGACGTGAAAAAAGCGATTGTCACCCTCGAAGAGGGCCAGTCCATCGACGTCACGACTGGTCTTTAAGAACGCGTGGATAGGCTTTAAGTCATGGCACTCAAGACCTTTAAACCGACTAGCCCGGGCCAGCGTCAGTTGGTGATTGTAGACCGCTCCGATCTTTGGAAAGGCAAGCCGGTCAAGACACTCACCGAGGGTTTGACCAAGTCTGGCGGTCGTAACAACTATGGTCGCGTCACGGCACGTCGTCGTGGTGGCGGTCATAAACGCAGCTACCGCATCATCGACTTCAAGCGTCAGAAGTTTGACGTTCAGGGGACGGTGGAGCGTCTGGAATATGATCCAAACCGTACGGCTTTCATTGCTCTCATCACCTATGAAGATGGCGAGCAGGCATACATCCTGGCTCCTCAGCGCCTGCGCGCTGGCGACAAGGTGATTGCTTCTCAGAAAGCCGATATCAAGCCTGGCAACGCTATGCCTCTGGCCAACATGCCTGTCGGTACCATCATCCACAATGTGGAGATGAAGCCAGGCAAAGGCGGTCAGATCGCTCGCTCCGCTGGTGGTTATGCCCAGCTTGTCGGTCGTGATGCCGGTTATGCGATCATTCGTTTGAACTCCGGTGAAACCCGTCTGGTTCTCGGTACCTGTATGGCTACCGTTGGCGCTGTTTCCAACCCGGAACATTCGAACATCAATCATGGTAAAGCTGGTCGTAACCGTTGGCTCGGTAAACGTCCAGAAGTGCGCGGTGTCGTTATGAACCCGGTTGATCACCCTCATGGTGGTGGTGAAGGCCGGACCTCTGGTGGTCGCCATCCTGTGTCTCCATGGGGTAAGCCAACCAAGGGCAAGCGTACTCGCTCCAATAAGTCGACCGACAAGTTTATTGTTCGTAGTCGGCATCAGCGCAAGAAATAAGGGTTAACCGATGGCACGTTCTGTTTGGAAAGGTCCGTTTGTCGACGGATACCTCCTGAAGAAGGCAGACAAGGTTCGCTCCTCTGGTCGTAACGAAGTGATCAAGACGTGGAGCCGACGCTCCACGATCCTTCCGCACTTCGTCGGTCTCACCTTTGGTGTGTATAACGGTCAGAAACATGTACCGGTTTCCGTCTCTGAAGAGATGGTCGGTCACAAGTTTGGCGAATTTTCTCCGACCCGTAACTACTACGGTCACGGGGCCGACAAAAAGTCGAAGAGGAAATAATGGGTAAGGCAAAACGCGCACGCGTCCTGAAAGACAACGAGGCAAAGGCGGTTTCCCGCATGCTTCGCACGTCTCCGCAGAAGCTGAACCTTGTCGCAGCAATGATCCGCGGGAAAAAGGTTGATGCCGCTCTGGCTGACCTGACCTTTTCCTCCAAGCGCATTGCACGTGATGTTAAAAAGTGTTTGGAATCTGCGATCGCCAACGCTGAAAACAACCATGAACTGGATGTTGACAGCCTGATCGTAGCAGAAGCTTATGTTGGTAAGGCACTTGTGATGAAACGCTGGCAGCCACGTGCTCGTGGTCGTGTTGGCAAGATCCTCAAGCCGTTCTCCAACCTGACGATCGTTGTTCGTGAAGTTGAGGAGGCAGCCTGATGGGTCACAAGGTAAATCCAATCGGTCTTCGTCTGGGCATCAACCGCACCTGGGATTCTCGTTGGTACGCCAACAAGAACGAGTATGGCGCTCTTCTGCATGAAGATTACGCCATCCGGAGCATGCTCGAGAAAGAACTGAAGCAGGCCGCCGTCTCTAAGATCGTGATCGAACGTCCGCACAAGAAATGCCGGGTGACCATTCACTCTGCACGTCCGGGCATCGTGATCGGCAAAAAAGGCGCCGACATCGAGAAACTTCGCAAACAGGTTGGCAAGCTGACCAATTCCGACGTACATATCAACATTGTTGAAGTTCGTAAGCCGGAATGTGATGCAAACCTGGTTGCTCAGTCCATCGCGCAGCAGCTCGAACGTCGTGTGGCTTTCCGCCGTGCAATGAAGCGTTCGGTTCAGTCCGCAATGCGGATGGGTGCAGAAGGCATTCGTATCAACTGTGCAGGCCGTCTGGGTGGTGCCGAAATCGCGCGTACCGAATGGTATCGTGAAGGTCGTGTTCCGCTTCATACCCTGCGCGCCGATATTGATTATGGCACTGCTGAAGCTTTGACCGCTTATGGCATCTCCGGTATCAAGGTGTGGATCTACAAAGGCGAGATCATGGAACATGATCCAATGGCCTCTGAGCGTCGCGCATCCGAAGGTTCTGACGGTGGCAACAGAGATGGTGGTCAGCGTCGTCGTAGCAACAAGCCTGCTGCTTAATGTTGGTCACAAGCTGAGTTAAGAGAGAAGAACAATGCTGCAACCAAAGCGCACTAAATACCGCAAGCAGCACAAGGGCCGTATTCATGGCAATGCCAAAGGGGGCTATGAGCTCAACTTTGGCGCCTACGGTCTGAAGGCTCAGGAGCCTGCGCGTATCACCGCTCGCCAGATCGAGGCTGCGCGTCGTGCTATGACCCGTCACATGAAGCGTGCCGGTCGTGTTTGGATCCGTGTGTTCCCGGACCTGCCAGTGTCCAAGAAACCTACCGAAGTCCGTATGGGTAAAGGTAAAGGTTCTCCTGAATACTGGGCTGCTCGTGTAGCTCCGGGTCGGATCATGTTTGAAATTGATGGTGTACCGGCAGATATCGCCCGGGAAGCCATGCGGCTTGCTGCTGCGAAGTTGCCTATCAAGACACGCTTCGTACAGCGCATCGCCGACTAACGGTGTGAAGGGATAGACCCATGAAAGCATCAGATGTCCGCGCGATGACGTCGGACCAAATCACTGACGAGTTGGAAAAACTGAAGAAAGAGCAGCTCAATCTGCGCTTTCAGCAGGCCACCGGTCAGTTGGAAAACACTGTGCGTGTTCGGCAGGTTCGCCGTGACATTGCACGCCTGATGACCGTTGCCCGCGATAAGCGTGCATCGTCAGCAGAATAGGAGAGACGGGATGCCAAAGAGAATTCTGCAGGGCCTCGTCGTTAGCGACAAGCAAGACAAGACCGTCGTTGTCAAAGTCGAGCGCCGTTTTACGCATCCGCTTCTCAAGAAGACTGTGCGTCGTTCCAAACGGTACCAGGCTCACGACGAAGGGAATGCCTTCAAAGTAGGTGACCAGATCTTCATTCAGGAATCTGCACCTATTTCGAAATCTAAACGTTGGGTCGTGGTCGGTAAGGATCTTCCTTCCGCATAACTCACTTCGATTATTGGACGTATACCCGTCGCGCTTCGCGTATCGGGACAATAAAAAAGGCGGCCAGTCATGATTCAGATGCAAACAAACCTTGACGTCGCGGATAACTCCGGCGCACGTCGTGTCATGTGCATCAAAGTGCTCGGCGGCTCCAAACGGAAATATGCTGGCATCGGCGACCTCATCGTCGTCTCTGTCAAGGAAGCAATTCCGCGTGGACGCGTTAAGAAGGGCGATGTGATGAAGGCAGTTGTGGTTCGTACCGCAAAAGCTATTCGTCGTCCGGACGGCAGCGTCATCCGTTTTGACCGTAGTGCAGCTGTTCTGGTGAACAACAACAAGGAACCAATCGGTACCCGTATCTTCGGCCCGGTTCCTCGTGAGCTCCGCGCTCATAACCATATGAAGATCATTTCCCTTGCTCCGGAGGTGCTGTAATGGCTGCGAAACTCAAAAAGGGTGATCGCGTCATTGTTCTTGCCGGTAAAGACAAGGGCAAGAGCGGTGAAATTGTGCAGGTGATGCCAGCTGAAGAGCGGGCTATCGTGCGCGGTATCAACATGGTCAAGCGTCATCAACGTCAGACGCAGGGTCAGGAAGGCGGCATCGTCAATAAAGAAGCCTCCATCCACCTGTCCAACCTGGCAATGGCGGACCCGAAAGACGGTAAGCCAACCCGCGTTGGTTTCACTGTCAAAGAAGACGGCACCAAGGTGCGCGTGGCCAAACGTTCAGGAGATGTGATTGATGGCTGAGGCTGCTTACACTCCGCGTCTGAAGACGCAATATGAAGACGTTATCCGCGCCAAGATGCAGGAAAAATTCGAGTTCAGCAATCCTATGAAGATGCCGAAACTTGAAAAAGTAGTGCTCAATATTGGTGTTGGTGAAGCGGTTGGCGATTCCAAAAAAGTCAAGTCTGCCTTGGCTGACCTGGAAGCCATTGCCGGTCAGAAGCCGGTTGTAACCAAAGCACGTAAATCGATCGCGACCTTCAAACTTCGTGAAGGCATGCCGATCGGTGTGAAGGTTACTCTGCGCGGCGACCGCATGTATGAATTTCTGGATCGTTTGATCACGATTGCACTGCCTCGCGTACGTGACTTCCGTGGTCTCAACGGTAAAAGCTTTGACGGCAACGGCAACTATGCCATGGGCCTGAAAGAGCATATCGTATTCCCAGAAATCGAATACGACAAAGTTGACCAGATTTGGGGCATGGACATCATCGTTTGCACTACGACAAGCAACGATGAGGAAGCTCGTGCACTTCTGACCGAATTCAACTTCCCGTTCAGTCGATAAGTCTGCGGAAAGTACGAGGATAAAGTAATGGCTAAAAAGAGCGCTGTCGAAAAGAACAAAGCTCGCGCCCGCCTGGCTGATAAGTATGCTGCAAAGCGTGCTTCTTTGAAAGCTATGGCCAAGGACGAGTCTCTGTCTCTTGAAGAGCGGTTCAAAGCTCGCCTGAAGCTCGCCGAGCTTCCGCGCAACTCCGCATCCATCCGCATCCGCAACCGTTGTGATGTAACTGGCCGTCCACGCGGCTACTATCGCAAGTTGAAGATGTCCCGTATTTCGCTTCGTCAATTGGGCAATGAGGGTCAAATCCCTGGCCTGGTGAAGTCGAGCTGGTAAGGAGCGCGGTAATATGGCAATGACCGATCCCTTGGGGGATATGCTGACCCGCATCCGCAATGCGCAGATGCGTAGCAAAACCAAAGTTTCCACTCCTGCATCCAAATTGCGTCAGCGCGTACTTGACGTTTTGGCTTCAGAAGGGTACATCCGCGGCTACACCACCGTCGAATTTGAAGGCGGTAAGTCCGAGCTCGAAATCGAATTGAAATATTTCGATGGCGAACCGGTGATCCGTGAAATCCAACGCGTGTCCAAGCCTGGCCGTCGCGTGTATGCGTCCGTGAAGAATATTCCACGCATTCACAACGGTCTTGGCGTGTCGATCGTGTCCACACCGAAAGGTGTGATGGCCGATCATGACGCTCGTGAGCAAAATGTGGGTGGTGAGGTTCTGTGTCGCGTCTTCTGATGCGGCACTGACTTTGTTGCTCTAGATCCGGACAGGTTAGTCTTATGTCACGTATTGGTAAAAAGCCTGTTGCAGTGCCTGCTGGCGTTACTGCAACGATCGATGGCAAAACCGTCAAAGCGAAAGGTCCAAAGGGCGAATTGTCTTTTGTACTGTGCGATGACGTTGATGCCAAATTGACGGATGATGGTATTCTGGTCGAGCCACGCAGCAATTCAAAAACTGCGCGCTCGCTGTGGGGTATGACCCGCACCCAGATTCTCAACATCCTGACTGGTGTTTCTGCAGGTTTCGAAAAGAAACTTGAAATCAACGGCGTTGGTTACCGCGCCCAGATGAAGGGCAATGACCTTCAGCTGGCTCTCGGTCTTTCCCACGATGTTCTGTATGAAGTTCCCGAAGGGATCACGGTTGCTTGTCCAAAGCCAACCGAGATCACTGTGAACGGCATCGACAAACAGTCCGTTGGGCAGGTTGCTGCAGAGATCCGTAAATATCGTCCACCTGAGCCCTACAAAGGCAAGGGTATCAAGTATAGTGATGAATTTATCTTCCGCAAGGAAGGTAAGAAGAAGTAACGGAAACTTATTATGGCGAAGGCACAATCTCAGTTTGAGCGCCGTCGTGCACGTGTGCGGCGCGCCCTGAAAAAGACTGCCAACGGCCGTCCGCGTTTGAGTGTTAACCGGTCTTCCAAGCACATCTATGCACAGATCATCGACGATGAGAAAGGCGTTACAGTTGTATCGGCTTCCTCTATCGAGAAAGATCTGCGTGAGAAGCTTGCGACCGGCGCGGACAAAGCCGCCGCTTCGGAAGTTGGCAAGCTGATTGCGGAACGCGCAACAGCCGCTGGCGTGAAGGACGTAGTCTTTGATCGTGGTGGTTACATCTACCACGGCCGTATCAAATCACTCGCAGATGCTGCGCGTGAAGGCGGATTGAATTTCTAACCGTTCGGGCAACCGATCGCTCCGACGAGAGAAGAAAACTCATGAACAAGAAGATTGATCGTGAAGAGCGCGAAAGCGAATTCGTCGACCGACTCGTCCACATCAACCGCGTTGCCAAAGTGGTTAAAGGTGGCCGTCGCTTCGGATTTGCTGCGCTCGTCGTAATTGGTGATCAAAAGGGCCGTGTAGGCTTTGGTCACGGTAAGGCGCGCGAAGTGCCAGAAGCCATTCGTAAGGCTTCTGAGGCTGCCAAGCGCAACATGATCCGCGTGCCTCTGCGTGAGGGTCGTACGCTGCATCACGACGTTGCCGGTCGCCATGGCGCTGGTAAAGTTATGCTGCGTGCTGCACCTCCGGGTACCGGTATCATTGCGGGTGGTCCAATGCGTGCAGTGTTTGAAACGCTGGGCGTGCAGGACGTGGTTGCCAAGTCTGTTGGCACCTCTAACCCTTACAACATGGTACGTGCAACCTTCGATGCCCTGAAAGCAGAAGACAGCCCTCGTGGTGTTGCTGCTCGTCGTGGCCTCAAAGTCTCCACGCTCCAGGCTCGTCGTCGTGTTGTTGACGGAGGCCGCTCCGACGCTTAAGTGCGCTCGGAAGGGTCTTTCGTCCCAAAGAAGAGGAGCCGGACATGGCTAAGAAGGAACAGGGCACCGTTACTGTTGAACAGATCGGCAGCCCTTTGCGTCGGCCAAAAGATCAGCGTGCTACGCTGGTTGGTCTTGGTCTGAACAAAATGCATCGTCGTCGTACCCTTCAGGATACCCCTGAAGTTCGCGGCATGATCGCTAAAGTCTCTCACCTCGTCCGCGTTGTGGATGAAGGCTAAGAGGCGGGAGAGTATTATGAAGCTCAACGAAATTCGCGATAACGACGGCGCTACGCATTACCGCAAGCGCGTTGGTCGCGGCATCGGCTCGGGTGTCGGTAAAACCGGCGGCCGTGGTGTCAAGGGTCAGAAATCTCGCTCTGGTGTTGCTATCAAGGGCTTTGAAGGTGGTCAGATGCCATTGCATCGCCGTCTGCCAAAGCGTGGTTTTAACAACATCTTCGCAAAAGACTTCAACACCGTATCCGTTGGCCGCATCCAGCAGGCCATCGATGCAGGTAAACTGGACGCATCTGCGACCGTTACCGTTGCTGTCTTAAAAGAAGCTGGCATCGTTCGTCGTTTGCGCGATGGCGTTCGCCTGCTCAGCGATGGTGAGTTGACCGCCAAGGTTGCCTTCGAAATCGAAGGTGCTTCCAAGGCAGCCATCGCCGCTGTTGAAAAAGCAGGTGGATCCGTCAAGATCCTCGGCGAAGAAAAAGAATAAGAGAGAGGGCTCGCAGGAGCCCTCCTTTTTTTGCGTTTAGAGCTAAGGAGCAGGGCACTTCCTGCACCTTGCTCTATACATTTGTTTTGGCGCACCTATATTTACCGGATCAACTGACGATTCGAATCAGCGCTATAAGCGGAGTAGAATATGGCTTCGGCAGCAGAACAACTCGCCGCCAACATCAATTTTGGCGCCTTTGCAAAAGCAGAAGAGCTGAAGAAACGCATCTGGTTTACGCTGGGTGCTTTGTTGGTTTATCGGCTCGGGACGTATATTCCGCTTCCAGGGATCAATCCTGAAGCTTTGGCGCAAGCCTTCAACAACAATCAGAACGGCATTCTCGGCCTGTTCAACATGTTTTCTGGCGGCGCGGTCGGCCGTATGGCGATCTTTGCGCTCGGAATCATGCCCTATATTTCCGCGTCCATTATCATTCAGCTGATGACCACCGTGTCTCCGACACTGGAAGCGCTGAAGAAGGATGGTGAGCGTGGCCGCAAGGTCATCAACCAATATACCCGCTACGGCACCGTTGTTCTTGCGACCTTGCAGGCATACGGTATTTCGGTCGGTCTTGAGGGATCCTCCAATATCGTGGTGGATCCGGGTATGTTCTTCCGTTTCTCCGCTGTGCTGACGCTGGTTGGCGGCACCATGTTCATGATGTGGCTTGGTGAACAGATCACGGCGCGCGGCATTGGTAACGGTATCTCGCTGATCATTTTCTCCGGTATTGTGGCTGGTCTGCCTTCTGCGGTTGCCAACACGCTGGAACTGGGTCGTCAGGGTTCCCTGTCCACTGCTATCATTCTGGGCGTGATTGCTGTTGCGATTATCGTGATTGCCTTCATCGTCTTCATGGAGCGTGCACAGCGTCGCCTGATCATTCAGTATCCAAAGCGTCAGGTTGGTCGCCAGATGTTCCAGGGCGAAACCTCTCACTTGCCATTGAAGCTCAACACGGCCGGTGTGATCCCGGCGATCTTTGCCTCCTCACTTTTGTTGCTGCCAATCACGGTTGCCAACTTCGTGTCGGGGCAGGGGCCTGACTGGTTGAACACAGTCACCGCTTTGCTCGGTCATGGTCAACCTCTGTATATGATTCTATATGCGGCCTTGATTGTCTTCTTCGTTTTCTTCTACACAGCAATTGTGTTCAACCCGCAGGAAACTGCGGACAATCTGAAGAAGCATGGCGGCTTTATTCCGGGCATCAGACCAGGTCAGAGAACTGCAGAATATATCGACCGTATCCTGACACGCGTTTCTGTGCTGGGTGCGATCTACATGGTTCTCGTCTGTCTTCTGCCTGAATTCCTGATCTCGGCTACGGGTGTGCCATTCTACTTCGGCGGTACGTCCCTTTTGATTGTGGTCAGTGTCACCATGGACACTGTGTCACAGATTCAGGGACATCTGCTGGCCCATCAATATGAAGGGCTGGTCAAAAAATCGAAGTTGAGGGGTAAACGTCGATGAGACTGATTCTGCTTGGACCTCCGGGGGCAGGTAAGGGCACACAGGCCGAGCGCCTTGTGCAGGATTACAAGATAGTGCAGCTTTCCACCGGTGAAATGCTACGTGCCGCGGTGGCTGCAAAGACTCCGGTCGGCCTGGCTGCCAAGGAAATCATGGATCGTGGCGAGTTGGTCTCAGACGAGATCGTCGTGTCCATCATTTCCGATCGTGTTGAAGAGGCGGATTGTGCCAACGGCTTTATCCTCGACGGCTTTCCTCGCACGATTGCTCAGGCAGAAGCACTCACCGAGTTGCTTAAGAATAAGAAAATGGAACTCGACGCAGTGGTCGAGATCCGGGTCGACGAAGGCATTCTGTTGTCTCGTATCGAAAAACGTGCGTCTGAGAGCGCCGAGGTTCGTGCCGATGACAATGCGGAAGCCCTGAAGAAACGCCTTGCTGTATACAAGGCACAGACCGAGCCTCTGATCGACTTCTACACCAAGACCGGCGAATTGAAGACGGTTGACGGTATGCAGGACATCGAACAGGTCGCTCAGTCGATCAAGGATGTGCTGAGTTGAGTTTTCTAGCGTTTTTCGCTCTGGATGGCTTGACTCTTACATTCTGAATCCGGTAGTAACCGGCGCTAGCCGCATAAAATGCGGCTCTGTGTTCGGAAGCCCAGAGCTTTCGGGCACATTTTGTGCGTTCTGTATGACCCTTGGGTCATCGGCGTCAATAAACAACAAAAGTGTTTCTTGCCATTAAGTGCCGCTGTCTTGGTGCTAAGGATGGGGAGGAGCTTCACCCGGATGCATCCAGTCCTTTCGGACTGCCTGCATATAAGGAGATCAGACGTGGCCCGTATTGCTGGCGTCAACATTCCGACGAACAAGCGCGTCATCATCGCGCTTCAGTATATCCATGGCATTGGACCCAAATTTGCCAAGGAAATCACCGAACAAGTCAACATCGCTCCAGAGCGTCGCGTCGCCGACCTCACTGATGCTGAAGTTCTGAAAATGCGCGAAGTGATCGACGCTGGCTACACTGTAGAAGGTGACCTGCGCCGTGAGACCGCCATGAACATCAAGCGCCTGATGGATCTGGGTTGCTACCGTGGCCTGCGCCATCGTCGTGGTCTGCCCGTTCGTGGTCAGCGCACGCACACCAACGCTCGCACCCGTAAAGGTCCTGCGAAAGCGATTGCTGGTAAGAAGAAATAATCCACGGTTTGTCCGGTGGAGCCGCTGGTATAACGGCGGTGTAGAGATCGAGGAAAGAATATGGCGAAAGATGCCTCGCGCGTTAAGCGTCGCGAACGTAAGAATATTACGTCCGGTGTAGCGCATGTGAATTCGACCTTCAACAACACCATGATCACCATCTCCGATGCACAGGGAAATACCATTTCCTGGTCTTCGGCTGGTGCAATGGGCTTCAAGGGCTCTCGTAAGTCCACCCCATTCGCCGCGCAGATGGCTGGTGAAGATGCTGGCAAAAAAGCTGCCGAGCATGGCATGAAGACACTCGAAGTTGAAGTCAAAGGCCCTGGTTCGGGTCGTGAATCAGCCCTGCGTGCCCTTCAGGCACTTGGTTTCACCATCACCTCTATTCGTGATGTGTCCCCAATTCCGCACAATGGCTGTCGTCCGCGCAAGCGTCGTCGCGTCTAATAATTTTCAGGTTCCCTGCCGCTCGCTGTGGCTGGACCATAGCAGCAAAAGGTGGGGTATCTCCCCGGAACGAGAAAGGGTTGAGACGTGATTCAGAAAAACTGGCAGGAACTTATCAAGCCAACCAAGCTCGAAATCACCCCGGGCGACGACGAGTTGCGTCTCGCCACAGTGGTTGCCGAGCCTCTGGAGCGTGGTTTTGGCATGACCTTGGGCAATGCCCTGCGTCGTGTCCTTCTGTCTTCCCTGCAAGGGGCAGCAGTGACCGCCATCCAGATTGACGGTGTTTTGCATGAATTTTCCTCCATTTCCGGTGTTCGCGAAGACGTGACGGATCTGATCCTGAACGTCAAGGAAATCGCGTTGCGCATGGAAAGTGAGGGCCCGAAGCGTATGGTTCTCCGCAAGGAAGGCCCGGGTGTTGTGCGTGCAGGTGATATTCAGGTTGTCGGCGATGTCGAAATCCTGAATCCAGAACTGCCGCTTTGCACTTTGGACGTTGGTGCCGAGCTTCGCATGGAATTCACTGTCGATAGTGGCAAGGGTTATGTGACCGCAACTCAGAACCGTCCGGACGATGCTCCGATCGGTCTGATCCCGGTTGACAGCCTCTATTCTCCGGTCAAGCGTGTTGCTTACAAAGTCGAGAATACCCGTGAGGGTCAAGTTCTCGATTATGACAAGCTCATCATGAATATTGAAACGGATGGTTCCGTGAAGCCTGATGATGCGGTGGCTTTTGCTGCACGCATTCTTCAGGACCAGCTTTCCATCTTCGTCAATTTCGAAGAGCCGGAAAAAGAAGTTGTTCAGGAACAGACCCAGGAATTGGCATTCAATCCAGCACTGCTCAAGAAAGTGGACGAGCTGGAACTGTCTGTCCGTTCTGCTAACTGCCTGAAAAACGACAACATTGTTTACATCGGTGATCTTATCCAGAAAACGGAAGCGGAAATGCTCCGCACGCCGAACTTTGGCCGTAAGTCGCTCAACGAGATCAAAGAAGTCCTCGCACAGATGGGTTTGCATCTGGGCATGGAAGTTCAGGCATGGCCGCCTGAAAATATCGACGATCTCGCCAAGCGCTACGAAGATCAGTACTAATTGTTACCCACGGTGTGATACCGTCGGATAGGAAAAGGAGAGGGCAATGCGCCACGGCAAATCAGGTCGCAAGCTCAATCGCACAGCTTCTCATCGCAAGGCAATGTTCGCCAACATGGCGGCAGCTTTGATCAAGCATGAGCAAATCGTAACCACCCTGCCTAAGGCTAAAGAACTCAAGCCGATCGCAGACAAACTCATCACTCTGGCAAAACGCGGCGATCTGCATGCCCGTCGTCAGGCAATTTCCCAGATCCGTGACAAAGACATGGTCAAGAAATTGTTCGACGTACTCGGCGAGCGTTACACCGAACGTCAGGGCGGCTATACCCGCGTTCTGAAAGCCGGCTTCCGCTATGGCGACAACGCGCCAATGGCTGTGATCGAGCTTGTTGATCGTGATCCTGAGGCTCGCGGCAAAGACTCCGGTCCAACGCAGGAAGTTGAAACCGAAGACGCAGCGTAAGCTTGTTGCCGGTTGATAAGTTTAAAGGGGTGGCCATTGGTCACCCCTTTTTCGTTTGGGGCTGCCTTAGTCGATCGGTGTGAGCCACAAATTGCGGACAGTGGGACATTAAGAACCTCTGCTGTTTGATTAATTCTTGGCAATGATAAAAGATGGTGCCGTGGGTGACCTTAGTTTTGCCCGCTCACGGTCCTAGCTTTTCGGACATGAATTTTCCCGTGACTGATCAGCGCGCGGGTATATGATTTGCTTATGATTGGAAAGAGGGGTGTCAGCATGTCTTTGTCGAAAAAACTTGCCATATTGACTGTCGTTGCTGTGGCGGCGGGCGTAGGCGGTGCTCTCAGCGACTATGTCTTATCGTCGGGCGTGACGACGAAGGCCGTGGCGGCGTCTGCTACCGCAAGCAGGGTGCCAGCAAGCAAGGCCGAGATGCAACTGAGCTTCTCCCCTGTGGTCGATGCAGCAGCCCCTGCGGTGGTCAATGTCTATGCAACGCGACGGGTGCAGCAGCGGGCGCGATCTCCATTCTTTGATGATCCTTTCTTCGAGCGTTTCTTTGGCGGCAATGGCTTCGGCCAGCCGCGCGAGCGGGTCGAGCGGTCGCTGGGTTCGGGTGTTATTGTTGATCCAAGCGGGGTGATCGTCACCAACCATCACGTGATCAAGGGCGCGACCGAGGTGCGGGTGGCTTTGGCAGACCGGACTGAGTTTGATGCGGATATCATTCTTGATGAGGAGCGCACCGATCTGGCCATTTTGAAAATTCGGGATCCCAAACAGGCATTCCCATCACTGCCGTTTGCGGATTCCGATGAGTTGAAGGTTGGCGATCTGGTGCTGGCAATTGGCAATCCGTTCGGGGTGGGGCAGACGGTGACCAGCGGCATCGTCTCGGCCTTGGCGCGGACCCATGTGGGCATCAGCAATTATCAATTTTTCATTCAGACCGACGCGGCGATCAATCCGGGCAATTCCGGCGGCGCATTGGTTGACATGAATGGGCGTCTGGTTGGGGTCAATACGGCGATCTTTTCGCGCTCCGGTGGCTCGAACGGAATCGGCTTTGCCATTCCGGCCAATATGGTGCGTCTGGTGGCGGAAGGGGCAATTTCCGGCAAGGGGATCGAGCGGGCGTGGTTCGGCGGCAGCTTGCAGATGGTAACAGCGGACATTGCCGAAGGGCTGGGGTTGGATCGGCCCCGTGGGGTGCTTGTAACCGCGCTTGACGAGGATGGCCCAGCGGAAGAAGCGGGATTGGAAGTCGGGGATTTGCTGTTGCAGGTCAATGGTAAGGATGTCGACAGCCCGGATGCGTTTGAATATCGCTATGCGACGGTCAAACTCGGGGCTGAAGCAGAATTGACGATCCTGCGTGACGGGCGCGAGAAAGTACTTACCGTGCGCACAGCAACCGCGCCAGAGCGACCACCACGCGATGCAGTGCTGATAGATGGTTATTCACCTTTCGGGGGTGCAACAGTTTACAATCTGTCTCCTGCCGTGGCACAGGAACTGGGACTGGATACCGGCCTTAAGGGAGTCGTGGTGGCCAAGGTTGAACAAGGCTCCACTGCAGACCGACTTGGCGTCCGGGTGGGGGACATCATCCGACGGCTGAATGGCGAGGTGATCCGCACCACACGGGTTCTGGAGATCCTGACAGAACAGAATTTCCGCCTCTGGCGGATGGAAATTGAACGCAATGGTCAGACCATCAAGACAACCATCAGTGGTTAGGCACAAGACGTGAGCAATCTGTTTGAGACGGCGGGCCTGTCGACGCCCGCAGGAAAGCAAGACAAGGATCAGCCAGAGGGAGCGATGCGCCCTCTGGCTGATCTGTTGCGCCCCCGACATCTGAATGAAGTGGTCGGACAAGGCCATTTGGTCGGTGACGATGGCACTTTGACACGGATGTTGAAGAGCGGCTCGCTGGGCTGCTTGATCCTTTGGGGACCGCCGGGGACGGGGAAAACCACCGTTGCCCGTCTGTTGGCCGATGGGACAGACCTGCATTTTGAACAGATTTCCGCGATTTTTTCCGGTGTGGCTGACCTCAAGAAGGTGTTTGAAGCAGCCCGCGAGCGCCGGAGGATGGGCAAGACAACTTTGTTGTTTGTCGACGAGATCCATCGTTTCAACAAAGCTCAACAGGACAGCTTTCTGCCCGTGATGGAAGATGGCACGGTGGTGCTGGTCGGCGCGACAACGGAAAATCCGTCCTTTGAGTTGAATGCCGCTTTGCTGTCTCGGTCGCAGGTTTTGACCTTCAAAAGCCTTGATGATGAAGCGATCGGTCAGTTGCTGACGCGGGCTGAAGAAGGGCTTGGCAAGCCCTTACCGCTGGATGACGAGGCGCGGGCCGCATTGGTCCGGATGGCGGACGGGGACGGGCGGTCCTCTTTGACGCTGGCGCAGGAAGTTTGGCGGGCCGCGCATGAGGGTGAGACATTCACCGCCGAGCAGCTGGGCACCATTCTGCAGCGGCGTGCACCGATCTATGACAAGTCGGCCGACGGGCATTACAATCTGATCTCTGCCTTTCACAAATCGATCCGTGGATCTGATCCGGATGCGGCGCTTTACTATATGTGCCGGATGCTCGATGCGGGAGAAGATCCGCTTTATATTTTGCGGCGGATGACCGTGATGGCGTCTGAGGATGTGGGACTGGCAGATCCGAACGCTGTGGTGATGGCAATGGCCTGCCGCGAGGCCTTTCAATTGATCGGGGCGCCGGAGGGGCATTATGCTCTGGCGGAGCTGGCGATCTATCTGGCGACGGCACCAAAATCGAACAAGGGTTATCTGGCCTATCATGCGGCGATGAAGGCGGCGAAGAAGGAAGGTTCTCTGCCACCACCCAAACATATTCTCAATGCGCCCACCAAACTGATGGCTGCAGAAGGCTATGGCGATGGCTATCGCTATGATCACGATGAGCCGGATGCCTTTTCCGGTCAGGATTACTTCCCGACAGAAATGGGCAGAAAGCGCTTTTATCAGCCGGTAGAACGCGGCTTTGAGCGTGACTTGCGCAAGCGGTTGGACTATTGGTCTCGCTTAAGAATGGAACGGAACAAATGAATCACTTTCTCCTTGTCGCGCTGGGAGGGGCCGCGGGTGCCAGCATGCGCCATCTGGTCGGCATGATTGCCCTGCGCACCTTTGGCAGTGGCTTTCCCTATGGCACCATGATTTGCAATATCTCGGGCTCTTTCCTGATGGGGCTTCTGATTGAGCTTTTGGCACTGCGGTTTCAGGCCAGCACCGAGGTCCGATTGCTGCTGACAACCGGGCTTTTGGGCGGTTTTACCACCTTTTCCACCTTTTCCCTTGATGTTGTGGTGCTCACAGAACGCGGGCAGATGGGGTTGGCCCTTTTTTATGTTGCATTGTCCCTTGCCGGGGCTATTGTGGCGCTTTTCGCAGGACTGAGCGTGGCACGGGCGCTGGTATAGACGAGAGGGTCTGAGAGGCAATGGCGACCATACAAAATCGAGACGTGACCGGAGATGAAGACGGGATGCGTCTGGACCGCTGGTTCAAGGAGCATTATCCGGGTCTGTCCTTTGGTCAGTTGCAGAAACTGATGCGCACCGGGCAGGTGCGGGTGGATGGCAAGCGCGTGAAGACCAACATGCGTTTGATGAAGGGCCAACAGGTCCGTATTCCGCCGCTGGCGACCGATGAGAAATCCACCAATGCCGCACCGAAGCGGGCTATGCCGCGGGTTGATGACCGGGATGAAGATTTTCTCAAATCGGTCCTGCTTTATGAAGACAAGGATATCTATGTCTTCAACAAGCCTGCCGGATTGGCAGTGCAGGGCGGCTCGGGCATGAGCCGTCATGTGGACGGGATGCTGGAATCCCTGCGGGACAAGCACGGGCAGAAGCCGCGCCTTGTGCATCGCCTTGACCGGGATACGTCCGGCGTGCTGGTGGTGGCGCGCAGGCGCTCCGTTGCAACGGCCCTGACCAAGGCCTTTCGCGAGCGTTCGACACAGAAAACCTATTGGGCGTTGGTGCGTGGTGTGCCCAAGCCAAAGCAGGCACGCATCTCCACCTATGTTGCGAAATATCAGGCAGAAGATGGCGACCGGATGCGGATTGCCCGTCATGGGGATGATGGGGCACAGCATGCCGTTACCCATTACTCGGTGGTGGAACAGTCCGGACAGAAATTGTCCTGGCTGACGTTGAAGCCCGTGACGGGCCGGACCCACCAGCTGCGTGTGCATGCCGCCTATATGGAATGTCCGATCATTGGCGACCCCAAATACTTCAATATCGATAATTGGGAGCTGCCTGGCGGTATTCAGAACAAGCTGCATCTGCATGCGCGACGGATCCGCATTCCGCACCCAAAAGGCGGCATTCTGGATGTGACCGCGCCATTGCCTCAACATATGCAGCAGAGCTGGAACCTGCTCGGCTTTGACGTTTCCAACTATGATCCAGACATCGAGGATGAGCTGGGCAACGAGAATTGATTGCCCATTCTCTTTGCCGCCTGTAATCGATTAGGACCCTTTCCCAAGGATCATGAGCATGAGCCTCAAGCTGTTTATCTTTGACTGCGACGGCACCATCGTCGACAGCGCGCATACCATTGTCGAGGGCATGGAGCACGCCTACCGTCTGCATGATTTGCCGTCCCCGGGCGAAGCGGCAACCCTGTCGATTATCGGCCTGTCCTTGCCGCAGGCGGTTGAGCAACTGTCACCGGGGATCGCTGTGGAAGCGCGGGATTTGCTGGTCAACAGCTACAAGGATTTTGTCATCGCCAAGCGAGAAGGTGGCGATGCGATCGAGCATCTCTATGAGGGTGCGAAAGAGGTGATCGAGGCTCTGGCCGCGGAAGAGACTTATCTTTTGGGTATCGCGACGGGCAAGGCTTATCGTGGCGTGCTGCATCTGTTTGACAGCTTCGGCTGGCACGATCATTTCGTCACTGTCCAAACCGCTGATCGCGCGCCGTCAAAACCCAATCCGGGCATGATCCTGCAGGCCATAGCCGAGACCGGTGTCGCGCCAGAGGATACGGTGATGATCGGCGACACCAGCTATGATATCGAAATGGCGGTCAGTGCTGGGGTGCGCGGTGTCGGTGTCACCTGGGGCTATCATCCGGCTGTGGAGTTGCGGGCCGCTGGCGCTCATCATCTGGTGGATGATTATGCCGCGCTTGATCAGCTGCTGCGCTCACTCTGACAGCTACAATCGGACAAGAAGAGGAATGGTCATGTCGGACAAGGAAAATTCCACCGATCCTGATGCGGTTCAGGCCCTGTTTGGGGACTTTGTTCCGGGTCAGCAGGACAGCACCACAAATCCGATGATGCGGGCCAAGGAAGTGATGAAAACGCCCTTGCCCAAGCGCTTCTACAAGGCAGTGTCTATCGCTGCCGATGAGGAGGGTGGTCATCGGGTTTTGCTGGATGGTCGGCCGATCCGAAGCCCTGCGAAACATCAGGTGTCTGTGCCGTGCGAGGCAATTGCCAGGGCACTGGCGAGCGAGTGGGACGCCCAGACAGACAAGATCAACCCTGCGACCATGCCTCTGACCCGTCTGGTCAATTCCACCATCGATGGGGTGGAGGATGCGCGCGAGGCGATGCTTGACGAGATTGTCTCCTATCTCAATCACGACTTCATCTGTTACCCGGCTACCCACCCTGAACGACTGGTTGATCGGCAACAGGCGCTTTGGCAACCCGTGCTGAAATGGGTTGAGGAGCCGCTGTGCGGGCGTTTTGTTCAGGCGAACGGCATCATGGCGGTGGAGCAGAGCCCGGTCATGGGGCAGGCCCTGCGGGCCGAATGGCAGGGGTTGGATATCTTTCAGCTGGCAGCGCTTCACACCATGATGACAATCACCGGTTCGGTCTTGTTGCCCTATGCCTTCTGGAAGGGCTTTTTGACCTCGGATGCCACATGGGCGGCTGCGATGGTTGATGAGGACTGGAATATTGAAATGTGGGGCGAAGACGAGGAAGCCACCAAGAGGCGCGTCTTCCGTCGCGCGGATTTCGATGCTGCCATCCTCGTGCTGGACGCGCTACGGGGCTGACTGTCAGCCCCGTTTGATGGTGGTGGCCAGAGCTAATCTCTAATGCTGATCCATGGCGACAATCTCGGAGGTGTCGAGCTTCTCGAGCATCGCACTGATGTCTGTGCCATTGAGCTGGAAATCCGGAGCAATGTCTTTCAGAGGCACCAGAACAAAGGCCCGTTCCGTCAGATAAGGGTGGGGCAGCGTCAGATCCGGATCATCCATTGTGACATCCCCATAGGTGAGAATATCGAGATCGATGATCCGCGGCCCCCAACGCTCTTCGCGCACGCGGCCCATGCTGGTTTCCACTTCCAGACAGGTTTTCAGTAGCTCTGTCGGGGTCAGGGTGGTTTTGACCCCGGCGCAGGCATTGACGAATTCGGACTGATCGGTCTTGCCCCATGGCGGGGTGCGGTAAAAGCGTGAGCGCGTGGTAACCGTGACGCCGGGCTTGTTGGCCAATGCGGTCAGGGCATCTTCAATGGCTATGGATGGATCACCGATATTGCCACCAAGGCTGATGAAAGCTTCGACTTTCCGGGCTTTATCACTCATAGATCATAATCCTTGCGTGTACGGTTGATCTCGACGGCGACATCTCTGACGATGGCCGGGATCGGGGCCTCGGGCTTGCGCACCTTGACGCGAATAGCCTCGATCTTGCCCATATTCCGAAGCAGGTCTTCGGCCACGGCCTCCGCCAAGGCTTCAATCAATTGAAAACGGCGCTCGGTGACAATGGTCTCGACACGCTTTGCAATATGGTCATAGCGTACGGTATCACCATCATTGTCACTTTTACCAGCTAAGCGAAGGTCGAGGAAGCAGTCGAGATCGAAGTAGAAGCGCTGACCAAGGCTTGCTTCCTCCTGATAGACCCCGTGATAGGCAAAGAAGGCAAGATCTCTAAGAATGATTCGATCCATGGAATCAGCTCCCTTGAGGGTTGAGAATGGCACCTGCGACAGCGAGGGCGTCTTTGTGGGCGGCGACGTCATGGACGCGGAAGATGGAAGCCCCTTTTTCCAGTGCCAGAACATTGGAGGCCACAGTTCCATGGACGCGGTCTTGCGCTTCGCGCCCCGTCAGGGCTCCGATAAACCGCTTGCGTGAGGTGCCGATCAGCAAGGGATAGCCCCAGCCGATCAGGGTTTCAAGGCCATTGAGGATGACCAGATTGTCATCAAGATCCTTGCCAAAACCGATGCCGGGGTCAAGGATGATACGGTCTTCGGACAGGCCTGCTGCCTGAGCGATGGCGATGGAGCGATCAAAGAAGGCTTTCATCTGGTCAATCAGGCCGAGGCCAGCCTGCTTTTCGGTTTCCCAGTGGTTGATGATGACCGGGGCCTGATGGTCCGCCGCAGCCTTGGCGATGTCTGGATCGCGTTGAAGCCCCCAGACATCATTGACGATATGAACGCCCGCTTCGAGCGCCTTGGCCGCGACGTTGGCCTTGTAAGTGTCAATCGACAAGGCGCAGCCGAGATCCTGCTCGATAATCGCGCGAATGGCTGGCAGTACCCGCGCCAACTCTTCGGATTCGTTGACCGGCGTGGCATCTGGACGGGTCGATTCACCACCGATGTCGAGAATATGTGCCCCTTGCTCTGCCAGTTGCCGGGCATGGGCGAGGGCGGCATCTGCGGCGATAAACTGGCCGCCATCGGAAAAAGAATCCGGTGTGACATTGATGATGCCCATGATCAGGGGCATCTGGCTGGGGCGCCATTGGATCGGACCCAACGGGCGTGCGGCATCAAGACCCGGCATCTTGCTTTCCTTATTCTGTCCTGTGATGCTTCATTGTTAGCGCATCCCCGCTCCGGACCCAACAACAACAGACGCAAAGGTGGGGATGGTGGAAAGACAGGCGCACAGAAAAAGCCCGGCAAAGCCGGGCCTTTCATATCTCAGCCGATCTTCACATTGCGCAGGTCGCGCGCGATTCGATCGTAGATCTGAGTCAGTTCGGCGGTATATTCCCGCCAGATATACAGCCAAGCGACACTGATGAGCGCCACGATCAGGATATATTCCATTGCGGCCGATGCGTCTTCATCCCCGAAGAAGGCCGTTATGGATGTACGGATCATCTCTTCTGCCTCATATGCTATGCGTCTTGATGCGTCTGCAGGTTAGCTTAATGAGACGTTAATGAATACAATCTTGGGTTTATTTCCGCTCGGGTGGTTAATATCGACAGGGGGCGCACGGTTTGGTGGCAGAGGTTGATTTTTCAGAGATTTCAGCTGATTGCCGGTCAGTTGGTCGTTTCTCCGAATAGTTGTTCGAACTCTTCGCGCAGGGTCATGTCCACATCACTCATGGTCAGGGGATAGCCCAGATCGACGAAGCTCGTTACCCCATGCTTGGCGATGCCACACGGCACGATACCGCCATAATGGTCGAGGTCTGGCTCAATATTGAGACTGATGCCGTGGAAGGTGACCCATTTGCGGACCCGAATGCCGATGGCTGCGATCTTGTCCTCAACGCCGGGGCCTTTTTCCGGCCGCTCCACCCAGACGCCAACACGATCCTCCCTTCGCTCACCCTTGATATTGTGGGCGGCGAGGGTGTTGATGATCCAGGATTCAAGGCTGGCAACGAACAGGCGTATATCCTGCGTCCGGCGCTTCAGATCAAGCATGACATAGGCAATGCGTTGGCCGGGACCGTGATAGGTATATTGGCCGCCCCGTCCGGTTTCAAAGACATCGAATCGGTCGGGTGCCACCAGATCACTCGGGTCGGCACTGGTTCCGGCGGTATAAAGTGGGGGATGTTCCAGCAACCAGACGCATTCTTTGGCCTCTCCGCGCGCAATGGCTTCGATTCTCTGTTCCATGAAGGCAATCGCTTCGGGATAGGGGACTTGTCGGTCGGAAACCAGCCATTCCACCACATCTCCGGTCTTTGACGCCATCGGTCGAGGGGTGTCGGGCTTGGTCAGAATGTCGCTGCGATCAATGTGGCTGTTGGTCATTGGGGCTTCGATCTGTGGTCAATTTGCTGGAGCGGACGATTGTCTGTCGCTTGTTAAGCTTTCATTTACCATAAGCGATAACACTTTGTTAATGTCCGACATCGTCAATCCGTGAGAAACACGGAAAAGGTGAAACGTGCCAGATCTAGACAGTATCGCAATTGACATCTCCGTTGAGCTTGGCTCGACCTCTATCCCCATCCACCAGCTGTTGCGCATGGGGCGTGGGGCCGTGATCGAACTGGATGCCAACGAGGAAGATGATTGTCTCATCAAGGCCAATGGCACGCCGGTGGCGCTTGGTCAGGTGATTTTGCGCGGCGAAAAAGTCGGTATTTCGATTACCAAGGTTCTGTATCGCAGTGTCGACTGGCGACCATTGCGCGGGATCAACCGCGTCGGCACCTGATAGCATCTATTTAGGCATTCTTGCTTGCCTGTTCCAGAGGGTGAGGTGCTGCTGAGCAAGTGGGACTCTGGGAAAAATCGATTAAATCGTATCCTGTCATACGCTTTCCACATTTGTTGTTGATCGCACCTTTAAACGCTTGTGCGGCCAAAATGAATTTGCTAGTTACACGCCACCAACGAGGCGATTATCGCTTCGACGTTCAAGGCTTGCGGCCGTGGCGGAATTGGTAGACGCGCAGCGTTGAGGTCGCTGTGGGGTAACACCCGTGGAAGTTCGAGTCTTCTCGGCCGCACCATCTACCCGAAAGGGTTTGACAAACCACCTGCTGCCTTCATGGCCGGGTGGTTTTGTGTTTTCAGGGCCATCCATTTTTGCACCAGTGCTCAAGCGCCAGCCACGCCTACGAAGCCGGGCGTCGGATGATCTTGCAATTGTCTTCATAGTATCAAGTTATTGACCGGGTTTTCTGTTGTTGCCTGCCGTTGCGCATCGCTTTGCGCTGTGTGTGTCTGGAGGGAAATTTTGAAAGAATATTGACAATGAGTATGTCATGATGAAAAACTTGCAAAAACACTCAGAGGTGCCATGAGCAATTCCAGTTCTCTTTACGAACGGCTGACCGAGGCAGCGCAGGTGGGGTCAAAATCCCACTGCGCAATTGCCCGTTTCATGCTGGCTCGTTTCAAGGATTTGCCGTTCGAGACAGCTGCGTCGCTGGCCGAAAAGGTTCAGGTGAGCGAGGCGAGCATTGGGCGCTTTTGCCGTGCCATTGGCTATGCCAATCTGAAGGATCTGAAAGATCATCTCAAGGACGATATCGGCGACCAGCCCTGGTTGATCAAGGATCGGCTGGATGCCTTGCGGGCTGCTCCGGGCAAGCGGGAAGAGCGACTGTCAGACGGACTGCAGGCGGAAATGGCCAGTCTGGTTGCTGTCTATGAACTGGCGCGAACCGAGGCATGGCAACGATGCGTCGATCGGTTGGCACTTTGCCCGCAGGTTTTTGTCGCCGGTTTTCAGACAGAGCGGGGTCTGGCTGCTTATTTTGCCCATCAACTGACCTATATCCGGCCCGGCGTGCATTTGCTGGATCTCTCGGACGGCAATTTTGCTGATCTCTTGGCCGCTGATGGCGAGCGCTGTCTGGCAATCTTTGAAGCGCGTCGCTATTCGCGTCAGGCGCTGGTTCTGGCAAGGGAAGCCAAGGCCAATGGCATTGCTGTCAGTCTGTTTACCGATCATTTCTGTGACTGGGGCGGAGATCACAGTGACGAACAATTCATGGTCGCGACGCAGTTTCATCAATTCTGGGATTCAACAGCCCATTTGTCACTGCTCTGCAACTTGATGATCAACGATGTCTTTTTGACGCTCGGCGACGAGGCGGAGAAGCGTCTTGATCATGTCTCGCACCTTTATGGTGCCTTCACCGGTCATGTGGGCAATCCTCTGGTGCCCATCTCTGAATAATCAACAAAACAGGACAAAGTCCGAACTCACCTATCCTCATTGAAAGGGAACATAATGTCGAAATTTGTAAAACTTCTGAGTGCTGGCTTGCTGCTGGCAGGTCTTGCCACAAGCGCGTCTGCGGAAAGCCTGCGTCTTGGCACGGAAGGGGCCTATCCTCCGTTCAACTATACCACTGCGGATGGCAAGATTGAGGGATTTGACGTTGAAATCGGTCTTGAGCTGTGCAAGCGGATCGGGGCTGAGTGTGAAGTGATCGGTCAGGACTGGGATGGCATCATTCCCGGTCTGATTGCCGAGAAATACGATTTCATTATTGCTTCGATGTTCATCACCGAAGAGCGTAAGAAAAAGGTTTCCTTCACCGACCCTTATTATATGGCTGCCATGACCCATGTGGTACCAAAGGAAAGCGAGATCACCGAGTTCACCGCCGAGGCGATGAAAGGCAAGGTAATCGGTGCTCAGTCCGCCACCACACAGGCCGATTTTGCGGCCAAAGTGTATCCGGATGCGGAATTGAAGCTTTATCCTACCCAGGATGAGGTCAATCTCGATATGACCGCAGGTCGTCTCGATGTGATGGTCGGCGACATGCTGCCGCTGCTCGATTTTCTTGAAAAGACCGATGGTGGCAAATGCTGCAAGCTCGCTGGTGAGCCAATCACCGATCCAAAATTCGTCGGTGAAGGCGTTGGTATCGCTGTGCGGCAGGCAGACAATGATCTGCGGGAGCGTCTGAACAAGGCTCTGGCTCAAATCCGTGCAGACGGCACCTACCAGAAGATCAACGACAAGTATTTCTCCATCGATGTCTATACGATGAAATAAGCCAAGCTGGCTGATGATCATCCTTCCCGGCAGGTTCTTCTTGCCGGGAAGGACAATATTTCAAGCAGACCTTCGCCTCGCCAAGTCCAAAATAGCTAGAGGCAAGCGCAACGGATGGGACAGATGACCTCGCATTTCCAAGGCATTAAAATTGTTGAGGCTGAATTGCGCGTCGTCAGCTTGCCCTTGATCTCACCGTTCGTCGTGTCGAACCAGACGATGACGGACAAGGTCTTCCCGCTGTTGATCTTACGGGCTGATGGGGTGGAAGGGTATGCCGAGGCGGTGATGGATCCGTTCCCCGATTATCTTGAAGAGACCATCCCCGGGGCAATGGCCTTCTTGCGAGATCTCATCCTGCCGCAGATTGTCGGCAAAAGTTTCTCTTCCCCTGCCGAGTTGAACCAGCTGCTCGCCCCTTGGCGTGGCCACAGGATGAGCAAAGCTGTGGTGGAAATGGCCTTTTGGGACCTTTGGTGCAAGACACTTGGTGTGCCGTTGAAGGCGGCTTTGGGTGGCGTGCGCGATGCGGTGCCTGTCGGTGTGTCGATCGGCATTGCTTCGATATCTGAGACACTGGATCGGATCGCTGTTGCGCAACAGGCGGGCTATAAACGTACCAAGCTGAAGATTGCTCAAGGCCATGATCTGGCGTTGCTAGAAGCTGTGCGGTCAAAGTTCCCGGACATCAAGTTGACGGTGGATGCCAACACGGCCTATGGCTTGGCGGATTTGGCGACCTTGAGGGCGATGGATGCATTTCAGCTCGATTATATCGAGCAGCCCTTGGCGGTGGATGACATTCATGACCACGCAATTGTTCAGCGCTCGATTGAGACCGCGATTTGCCTTGATGAATCCATTCGCACAGCTGCTGATTGCCGCAAGGCGCTAGCATCCGAGGCTGCCCGGGTCATCAATATCAAGGTCGGTCGCGTTGGTGGCTATCAGGCGGCGCGGGCCATTCATGATGTGTCCGAGGCTTTTGGAGCGCCGGTCTGGTGCGGTGGCATGCTGGAGAGCGGCATTGGCCGGGCGCATAATATTCATCTCGCCAGCCTGCCTAATTTTACCAAGCCGGGGGATACATCTTCCTCCAGCCGCTATTTTAAGCGCGACATCATCAATGAGCCGCTGGAAGCAAAAGATGGCATGATGCCGGTGCCAATGCATGGGGCCGGGCTTGGTGTGACGCTCGACTGGGCGTTTCTGGATCGTGTCACCTTGTCAAAGGAAAGGATTGCCCTGTGACCCATCCTGTCTGCGGCGAGGATATAGTTCTGCGCGAGCTTTCCGGCATTGTCGAGATGCAACGCTCCGAGGCTTTTCAGATCGAAGCCTGGGGCGAGGGGGAAAAGCCCGACAACGCCGACATCCTGATGGCCCTGCAATCGGAAGGCGGGCTGGTGGCCGGGGCATTTCGAGGCGAGGAGATGCTCGGATTTCTGCTTGGCTTCCCGACCGTCACGCCAGGCTTGCAGCATTCCCACCGTTTGGCCGTGAAGTCGAATTTGCGCGGGCTCGGGCTCGGCGCGAAACTCAAATGGTTTCAGCGAGACTGGTGTCTTGCCCGCGGCGTGACCACGGTGCGCTGGACCTATGATCCACTGCGGGCGGTGAATGCGGGCTTGAATATTGGCGTTTTGGGGGCCGTGGTGCGTGATTATCATGTCGACTATTATGGGGCGATGCCGGGGATGAATGCAGGCCTGCCGTCTGACCGGGTGATGGCGATCTGGCAACTCGATAGTGACCGGGTGCGGGACCGGGTCGAGGCAGGCGGTGCGACAATGTTGCAACAGGAAATCCCGCAAGAGGTTCACATCCCGCGCGACATTGATGCCTTGCTGGCGGAGGACCCAGAGGCTGCGCTGGCCCAGCGGTTGCGGGTGCGCGCCGCTTTGCAAAAGGCTTTCAATGCGGGACGTCAGATTGTCGGCTTCGATAAGGCGCGTTGCAGCTACCAACTCGCCTGAGATAATCAGGCCGCCTCGAGATAGTCATACAAGTGGGACGTGATGGTCTCGACAATGCTCCGGGTTGGGGCATTCTCGACATATGACGCTGTGAAGGAGATATCCTTGAGAACCACATCGGAATCCAGCTCCATCAGAGTGCCGTTTTTCAAGTCCTCACTGACGATGATTTTCGGCAAGGCACAAATGCCATAGCCAGCGCAGACCAGTTCCCTGAGCGCGCCGATGGAGGTGGAGGTGCTGATATTGAGTGGCCCTTCACAACTCGACGATAGCAAGGTCTGAATTTCCTTGCCCGGCCGACTGGACCGAGAAAAGGTCAGCAGCCTTTGCGCAGCAATGTCATTGATGTTCCAAAGGTCATGTTTGCAGGCAATGGCGGGGGTGGCGGCAAAGATCATTTCATAGCCGCAAATGGGCTGATTTTTGATACTGGCCTCGGACACCGGGCCCATCAGCAGGGCAAGGTCAATGTCACGCGCAAGAAGCGCGTTTCGCAAGTTGTTGGTGGTGTCCACTGTGAGCTCGAATGCGATGCCGGGGATGACTTTGCCAACATAGGCCAGAAAGTCTGGCAGCCAGCTGAATGCGATGGTTTCAGCAGCGCCCAGTCGGATGGTCAGGACGATGCGGGTGGTCTCTGAGAAGCTGTCGAGAATCTGCTGATCCAGCGCCATCATCTTTTCTGCATAGGGAAACAATTTGCGGCCTGCAAGGGTCAGTGCCGCGTTGCGGACGTCGCGCTGAAAGACCTCGACACCAAGATCCTGTTCGAGAATCTGGATGCGGGCTGAGACCGCGGGCTGGGTCAAGTTCAGATGCTTTGCGGCGGAGCGAAAGCTGCCCAGGGTCGCAACCCAGTAAAATGTGTCTATGTTTCTGACTCTCAAAGGGAAACTCGCCATGTTTGAGGAGATTGGATCAATACTATGATAAAAATTGTCTATCATGACAGGACAAAAATATCGATTTGATTTTTTCAATGGTTTTGGCATGCTGGATTTGAATAAGGGAAAAGCGGCATGTTTGACTATCAAGAGCTTAAATCGAAAGCCCCGCAGGCCTTGCGTCAGATCATCCGTGGCGGGCAGTATAAGGCCCACACGGCTGGTCTGGCGAAAGGATATCTTCAGGCCAATCTGATGATTTTGCCGCAGGCCCATGCGTTGGATTTCATGCGCTTTTGCCAGCGGAATCCCAAGCCTTGTCCGTTGATTGCTGTCTCCGATACGGGCAATCCGTTCCTTGAGACAGCAGGTGTCGACATCGATATCCGCAGCGATGTACCTGCCTATGCGATCTATCGCGACGGGATGTTGGCGGGGGAGAGCCATGATATCGCGTCGCTATGGACCGATGAAATGGTGACCTTCGCTCTTGGCTGTTCCTTCACGTTCGAGCATGCACTGCTCGAAGTTGGTATCGATGTCTGGCATATTACCAACAACACCACCGTGCCGATGTTCAAGACCTCGATTGAAACCGTCCCGGCCGGGGCCTTTTCTGGTGAGACAGTTGTCTCGATGCGGATGATCCCGGAAGAGCGGGTCGAGGAAGTCTATGGCATTTGCCGGCAGTTTCCGCTGGCGCATGGAGCGCCGCTGCATGCAGGGGATCCCGCGGCCATTGGCGTTCGGGATTTGTTGCGGCCTGACTGGGGTGACATGGCCCCAAGCCTGCCCGGCTGTGTGCCGGTTTTCTGGGCTTGCGGTGTTACACCGCAGGTCGCCATCAAGGCGGCAAGGTTGCCGCTCAGCATTGCGCACAAGCCGGGTCATATGCTGGTGACCGACATACCGGACGGTGCCGAAATACCAATAATGAAACCATAACAATCAACCAACCAGAGCCTGTCCGGCTGGCCCAGCAAAGCGGGCCTCCTCGGGTGGGCAATAAAGTCAACAAAACGGCATTTTGTCACGCTCCCTCTTGTGGGACGGGTGTGAAATGCTTTCAGGGGAATGATACGGAGCATCAAAATGAAAAAGTTTCTACTCGCCTTCACCGCAGCTGCGGCCCTTTGCGCACCAGCCGCCGCCGAGCAACTGAATGTGGTTGGCAGCTGGTCCAGCCTGCCGCTGCATAAAGCCTATGAAGCACCATTTTGGGGTGAGACCCTTCCTGCCGCATCAGGCGGAAAAATCACGACGCAGGTCACGACCCACAACCAGATGAATCTGGGTGTGGCGGACGTGTTCCGTCTGCTGGGACAGGGCGTCTATGATGTGGCTATGACCGTTGGGGACTATGCTGTTTCTGACGCGCCAGAACTGGAAGGTCTCGATGTGCCGCTCGTGGCAATGGATGCCGGCAAGGCCAAAGCAGCGGTGGATGCTGCCCGTCCTATGGTTGAAGAAATCTTTGCCAGCCGCTTCAACTCCAAGCTTCTGGCGATTGCGCCTTATCCGCCGCAGGTTGTTTTCTGCAACAAGGAAGTCGCCAAACTTGACGATCTGGAAGGCCTCAAAATCCGCGCTTCTGGCCGTATGACGGCAAAATTCCTTGAAGCCCTCGGCGCGGAAGGCGTCAATGTGGCCTTCTCGGAAGTGCCGGGTGCGCTGCAGAAGGGCGTTGTCGATTGTGCCGTGACCGGTGCAGGCTCGGGCTATAGCGCTGGTTGGTGGGAAGTCTCCACCCATCTGCTGACCATCCCGCTCGGTGGCTGGGATCCGGTTGTGACCGCGATGAATATGGACAAGTGGAAATCCCTTGATGCCGATACCCAGAAGCTGATCATGGATGAAGTTTCGGCCAAGTTCGAAGCGCCAGCCTGGGAAACCGCGCAAGGTGCGCTGGTCAATGACATTGCCTGCCTGACTGGCAACGGCGAATGCAAGTCTGGCGACAAACGCTCCATGGTTCTGGTGGAAGCCTCTGATGCAGACATCACCAAGGCGCGCGAGATCCTTGAAAGCAAGGTGCTGCCAGAATGGGCCGAGCGGGCTGGCGACGACTGGGCCAAGCGTTGGAACGACAGCGTGGGCAAGGTTGTCGGCGTTTCCATCGCAGCCAAGTAGGACCTGAGTGATGCTCGTAGACAAGGCAGAACAACTTCTCCTCGCCACAAGGCGGTGGAATAGACGGATTGCTCTGGCCACCGGCGTGATGCTGTTGGCTTGTGCCGGACTGGTGCTGGTGGATATCACCATGCGCCAGCTTGGCTCCTCCCTTGGCGGGACGGACGAGATTTCCGGCTATGTCATGGCGATCGCGACGGCTTGGGGAATGAGTTTTGCTCTGACCGAGCTCTCTCACGTACGCATTGATTTTCTGCGGAGCGTTGCTCCGCGGAAAATTCGCGTGTTCTTTGATTTGCTGGCTTTGCTCACCCTCGCGGTGACAGTGGCCGTGATCGCTAAACAATGCTGGCCTGTGGTGGCAACCTCTCTGAAGAATGCCTCCACGGCCAATACGCCTCTCGAAACCCCATTGTCGCTGGTTCAGATTCCGTGGTTTGCGGGCTGGGTCTGGTTTGCGGTGTCAAGCTGGCTGGTGTTTATGGCCGCTTCGATTCTGGTGATCAAGGGGCGGTTCGCCAAGGTTGATCAAACCATTGGCATAGCCAGTGCACAGGAGGAATGGCTGTGATTCCGTTTATCTCCATTGGCCTTCTGGGACTGCTTTCGCTCTCCATTCCCGTCGGTATTGTCCTATTCCTGCTCGGATTTGGTATCGATCAGTTTTTCAGTTTCTTTCCGCTGTTGCGCGGCTTGGGCAATATGGTCTGGTCGACTTCGAACAGCGCCACCCTGATTGCTATTCCCTTCTTTGTGATGCTTGGCGAGATTTTGGTGCGCAGTGGCATTGCCGAGCGGACCTATTCGGCACTTGATAAATGGGTGTCATGGCTGCCCGGCGGCTTGGTGCATGCCAATGTGGCCACAGCGACGATGTTTTCGGCGACCTCCGGCTCGTCGGTGGCCACCGCTGCAACGGTTGCGACCGTTGCCATGCCGCAGGCGGATCGGTTGGGCTATGATCCGAAACTGTTTTCCGGCGCGATTGCGGCGGGTGGCACTTTGGGGATCATGATCCCACCCTCAATCAACCTGATTGTCTATGGCTTTCTGACCCAAACCTCGATCCCGCAACTGTTTCTTGCCGGTTTGCTGCCCGGCGTCATTCTGGCGCTTGGTTTCATGGCCGCAACGGCAGGGCTTTGCACCATCTGGCCGCAGCTGGGCGGCGAAAGACGGACCTTCCCACTGAAGGTGATGATCGGTGGTCTGGCAGAGTTGCTGCCGATTGTGCTGCTCTTCTCGGCAATCATTGGTGCGATCTACAAGGGTTGGGCAACTCCAACCGAAGCGGCATCCGTCGGGGTCGGTGGCGCCTTGGTGATTGCCATGATGTTTGGCGGCGTCTCTTGGCGGATGCTGGCCGATAGCATGATCGGGACGGTCAAGGTGACCTCGATGATCATGCTGGTGATCATTGGCGCGTCCTTTCTCAACTTCACCCTGTCGGCAGCTGGTCTGTCTCAAGAAATGCGCAACATTCTCGACAATCTCGGGGTGGGGCCTTTGTTGACCATTCTGGTGGTGGTGCTGGTCTATATCGTGCTCGGCTTCTTCATCGAGACCCTGTCTTTGATGGTGGTGACCATTCCGATTGTTGTGCCGATTGTTACCGGCCTTGGCTATGACCCGGTCTGGTTCGGCATTCTGATGATTGTACTGATCGAAATGGCTTTGATCACGCCACCGGTTGGGCTCAACCTCTATGTGGTTCAAGGGGCGCGAAAGAGCGGCAATATGAGCGAAGTGATGCTGGGGGCGGCACCCTATGCGTTGATCATGCTGTGTATGGTGGGTGTGCTGATCGCCTACCCCGATTTGGCGCTCATTTTGCCGCGCCTGCTGCAATAGTTTCAAGACAAAGGAAATGGCAATGCAATTTCACTGCAATGGTACGGCGATTGAAATCGCCGTCGACCAGCTGATCGTGGCTGGCTGGACTGGACGCAACATCGAGGCGGTTCAACATCATATCGACGAATTGGCGGCCATTGGTGTGGCGCCTCCTTCGACGGTGCCGCTTTATTACCGGGTGTCGAATGCCTTACTGACACAGGATGATGCCATTCAGGTGGTGGGCGAGGAAAGCTCTGGCGAGGTGGAGCCGTTGCTCCTCAAAGTGGCGGGCAATCTCTATCTGGGTCTTGGCTCTGATCACACCGACCGGGGGCTTGAAGCCCATTCTGTGGCCGCTTCCAAGCAGATTTGTGCCAAACCGGTGGCATCCGAGGTTTGGGCCTTTGACGAGGTGGCAGATCATCTGGATCAGATCGAGCTGAAATGTTCGATCAAGGAAGATGGTGCTTGGGTTGCCTATCAGGATGGCACCTTGGCGAGCATTCGCCCTCTGGCCGAGCTGATGGCAGGGGCTGACTTTGCCGACAATATGGCGATGCTGTGCGGCACCCTCGGGGCTATCGGCGGTGTGCGTCCGGCCTCTGACTACAAAATGGAAATGGTTGACCCGGTGTTGGGGCGCAGCCTTGCCTTTGGCTATCAGGCGCGCAACCTGCCAGTGATCAGTTGAACAAGTGATCAGTTGAACAAATGAGAGATGCGCCGGGTGTGTAGCCGGTGCTTCGCTTTGTGCTTCAGCCTGAAGGAGAGAACAATGTCAGATCCGTTTGAATGGTCGGCCCAATCGGCCCCTAGTCGTCTTGACGAAACGATTGCGCGGGTTGCGGACGACAGCAAGGACGTGCGCCATGTGTTCACCCAGTGTTTCTTTGATGATGCTGTGAAGCAGGCAGCTTGTGTGGCTTCTTCTGGTGATGATTCTGTTTTGGCGGGGGCACTGGTGTCCATCAAGGATCTATTGGATGTCAAAGGCCATGTCACCAAGGCGGGCACCCGCTTTATGGCCAATGACCCTGCTGCGTCAGAAGATGCCGATGTGGTGGCGCGGTTGCGTAAGGCGGGAGCGGTACTGCTGGGCCATACCAACATGACCGAGCTGGCCTATTCGGGGCTGGGGCTCAATCCCCATTATGGCACACCGATGAATGCGCTGATTGACGGGGCCATTCCCGGCGGCTCGACGGCTGGCGGGGCGGTCAGTGTGGCGCGTGGTCTGGCGGATATTGCGATCGGTACAGACACAGGTGGGTCCTTGCGTATTCCGGCTGCCTTCAATGGCATTGTTGGTTTCAAACCGAGCCAGAAGTCGGTGTCCCGGTTGGGCTGTAAGCCCCTGTCTCGCAGCCTTGACAGCATAGGGCCGATGGGGCGCAGTGTTGCGGCCTGTGCGGCGGCCTATCGTGTCATGGCTGATGATGGGGCCGAGACGGATAGGGAAGTCATCGCCGAATTTGTCATACCGACCAATTATGGCATGGATGATCTGGCGCCTGAGGTTGCGGCGGGCTTTGCTGCCTGCGTCAATGACCTCAGAACGCGCGGCTACCAGGTTTCGGAGTTGGCACTCGATAGTCTTGAAGCCCTGAAGTCTCTGCCGATCTGGCAGTTCTCTTCCATCGAGTCCCGCTCCGATTATGATGCAGCCTATCAGACCCAACGCGGCATTATGGATCCGCGTGTTGCCAGTCCAACCCGGATGGGGCGGGCGGATGAGGTGGATGCAGTCTCCTATCGCAAGACCCTGAATGAACGGGACCGATTGATTGCTCTCTTTGCCGAAGAACTCGCGGGACGGGTGCTTCTGATGCCAACGGTGCCGATTCTGCCGCCAAGCTTTGCGCAGATGGAGAAAGATGAAGACTATTCCCGCCTCAATCTTCAGGTGTTGCGCAATCCCTCGATTGCCAATGTCATGGATTGCTGCAGTATCTCGCTTCCCCAGAGCCATGACGGCAAGCCGTTCGGGTTGATGCTGACAGCGCTTGACGGGTCTGATCTTGGCCTGTTGGCTCTGGCGGAAGCAATCAATGGGCAGTGATCATGCCGTTTCATGACTCCGGCTTGTGGTGAGCTGCGCGTGAGGCAGAATTGATCCGGAGGGCTGGCAATTGCGTATCGCCCCTATGAAAGATCATTCTGTCTCACACCGCGCCGGGGTCATCCATGCTGAAATCCATTGCCATCCTTTCCGGGCTGGTTTTTGCCCTTCCTGCCATTGCCAACACGGTGCCCGATGATATTCGCTCCGAACTGTCGGGGCCGGAAAAGATCGGTGAAGTCAAAGTCCGCTTTCTCGGTATTCGGATGTATGATGCTGCGCTGTTCACCAAGGGGGGCGATGCTTTCCGTTGGACACGGCCCTTTGCTTTGGAATTGACCTATGCCCGCAGCTTTGCTCGTGAGCGGCTGATCAAAGCGTCTGTTGCTGAGCTGGAGCGTATAGAAGGGGAGCAACCCGACCATCAGGCAGTCGCAACCAAGCTCAAAAGCTGTTTCCGCACAGTGCGTGCATCTGACCGATTTGTCGCGATTCCCGATGGTCGCAATCTGGTGCGCTTCTATTTCAATGGCACTCCAACCTGTGCCTTGCGGCATCCGGGCATTCGCGAGCGGCTGTTGGGGATCTGGCTGTCGGACACGGCCCGTGATCGCCGCTTGAGCCGGCTGCTGCGCGGTCTTGACTGATCCTGACGATCACCCGGCAATTAAGGGAAGCCGCATTTTCTGGATCTTTGCCCGGATGCAGGTGCTATGCATGCGTAAATTTGCTGAATGAGGTGAAATCGGACTTGATGTTGCAGGGCGAATTGCTGCACAAGGGGGGTGAGATAAACAGCAGCAGCAGGGAGGAATTGAGGTGCAAGTGAGTCTTCTTGAACCAGCCGCCAACCCTGCATGGTCCGATGTGCGTGATGAGCGCGGCATGATTTCGGCTGAATTCTTCCATCAGATCGATGAGGCGATTGAGGCGCGGGATAGCGACCTTCTGGTCAGCCTCACGCAGGATCTGCACGAAGCTGACATGGGCGATATCATCGAGGCGCTCAGCCCGAAGCATCGTACCGATTTCCTTGAACTTCTGGGGCAGGATTTTGATTTCACCGCTTTGGTGGAGTTGGACGATTCCTTGCGTCAGAAGGTTGTCGAAGGCCTGTCCAACGATTTGATCGCTGAAGGGATCAGCGAACTCGACTCCGATGATGCGGTTGTCATCCTTGAGGATATGGAGGAAGGGGATCGGGCCGAGATTTTGGCCGCCTTGCCGGCGATGGATCGGATCCAGCTGTCCCGCTCCCTCGACTATCCCGAAGATTCAGCCGGGCGACGGATGCAGACGGATTTTATCGCCGTCGCGCCATTCTGGACCGTTGGTCAGACCATTGACTATATGCGCGAGACGCCCGATCTGCCGGACGAGTTCAACCAGATCTTCGTCATTGATCCGGGGCACCGCCTGTTGGGTACCGTGTCGCTTGACACAATGCTACGATCCAGACGTCCGACGAAGATTTCCGAAATCCAGCATGAAGAGCGCCATTATGTGATGGCAACGCAGGATCAGGAAGACGTGTCGCGCCTGTTCGAACGCTATGATTTGCTCTCCGCTGCTGTGCTCGACCAAGGCGAACGTCTCGTCGGCGTGATCACCATTGATGACATCGTTGACGTCATTCACGAAGAAGCCGAAGAAGACATCAAACGACTGGGTGGTGTTGGTGACGAGGAAATCACCGATACGGTACTGGAAACGGCGAAGTCCCGCTTCACATGGCTGTCGGTTAATCTGGTCACTGCCATTCTGGCTTCCTGGGTGATTTCCATATTCGACACGACCATTCAACAAATGGTCGCGCTTGCAGTCTTGATGCCGATCGTTGCCTCTATGGGGGGCAATGCCGCCACGCAAACCATGACGGTGGCCGTGCGTGCTCTCGCAACTCAAGAACTGGACAGCTTCAACGTGTTGCGCGTTGTCTCGCGTGAGGTGTTGGTGGCAGTGCTCAACGGGCTTGCTTTCGCTCTGATCCTTGGCACCATTTCGGCCTTGTGGTTTGGCAACTATCAGCTGGGTGTTGTGATTGCCGTTGCCTTGGTGGTCAATCTCTTTTGTGCTGGTCTTTCCGGTATCCTCATTCCGCTCGGTTTGCAGAAAGTCGGGGTCGATCCGGCCATTGCCTCGTCCGTTTTTATTACCACAGTGACTGATGTTGTTGGCTTCTTCGCCTTTCTCGGGCTTGCTGGCTGGTGGTTCGGACTGCTCTGAAAGGGTGGTTTCACGATACTTTTTCGTGTTTTTCCCATCTTTTTGGATGACTGGGCCTAAGGACCCTCTGTTAAAGCGCATATTGCTCTGGACAGTCCGTTAAACTACGCGCTATTTCTTGGGGTTAGGGTATCTTGATTGTCTGGATACCGTTGCGGTAATGTGATTGATCCGACAGGAAGGGAATGGCAATGCCTCCGCCGATCAAGGGCATCTTGGAAACGCCAGTCTATGTCGATGACCTTGCGCAGTCACACGCCTTCTACAACGGAATTCTGGGTTTGGAGCGCATGCTCGATGGCGACAGGATCAATGCCTATGATGCTGGTCCGTCTCAAACCCTGTTGGTATTCCTCAGAGGCGTCTGTGAGGCCGACACGACCATTTCTGGTCAGTTGGTGCCGGGTCATTCCATGGATGGTGTTGGCCATTTTGCCTTCCGGATCGACAAAAGTGCGCTTGCTTGCTGGGTTGCCTATCTTGAGGAGCAGGCTGTTGCCATCGAAAGCCGGGTTACCTGGCCTGCCGGTGGGCAAAGCATCTATTTCCGGGATCCCTTTGACAATGTTGTCGAACTGGCCACAGCGGATTTGTGGCCGAATGATCCAGACAAGGTTGGGAGTGCAATTTGAAGCGAAGTTAAATGGGCTTAAACTTATGCAAAATAGGTGTAATTTTAAGCCTATTGACTTTTACGTTAATTGCCTCAATAGTGGAGCATGGAGGCTCAATGGCTGACTATCTGACTATCACTGAACTGACGAACGAGTTCGGTCTGACGACCAGAACCTTGCGGTTTTATGAGGATGAAGGGCTGATCAAGCCTGTGCGTCGCGGGCGGCAGCGGCTTTATCGCCCCAGTGATCGAACACGTTTGAAACTGATCCTGAGAGGCAAGCGGTTGGGCCTGTCCTTGGGTGAAATCAGCGAAGTCATCGATATGTATCGCCAGCCTCCTGGAGAAGCGGGACAGTTGAACCTGCTGATCGAGAAAATCGAGGCGCGTCGCCGGGATATGCAGCAGAAGCTGTCGGATATCAAGGAGACACTGGCAGAGCTTGATGCGGTGGAAGATTCCTGCCGTTCAAGACTGGAAGAGTTGGGCAGCGTCTCCTAAAGCTGCCCCTTGGAAGCGCGCCTCCTGTTGCATGCAAGATATTGCGGTATCTCGCGGGAGGGTGCTGATAATGGCGGATTTCGTGATCCGGGCGGACAATTTCAAAGAGCGCGTCGAGCGCTCTTTTGCCAAGCAGAGCTTTCTCATTCAGATGGGGGCTGAAGTCACCCATATTGCGCCGGGCGAGGTTGATATTGCCCTGGCAGCGCGGGATGGCCTGCAACAACAACATGGCTTCTTCCATGCCGGGGTCTCGACGACACTGGCAGATTCAGCTGCTGGCTATGCGGCCTTTACCCTGTTTGCGGCTGGCGACGGGGTGCTTTCCAGTGAATTCAAGATCAATCTGCTGAACCCCGCCAAGGGGGATCGGCTGGTTGCGCGTGGGCGGGTGATCAAGCCCGGGCGGATGCTGACCATTTGTCAGGGGGATGTCTTCAGCTACTCGGATGACCGGGAAACCCATGTCGCTACCGGGCTTTTCACCATGGTGCGGGCAGAGGGAATGGAACCGTAAACACAGCGTGTGTGGACCGGCGAGCAACAATCAAAATCAATATAAAAGCAAGTCTGCCAATGCCCCATTGCGGGACCCTGTGAGGAGGGGTGGCGGGAAAGGGAGGAAAGAATGAGCCTGTCTAATCAAGGGCCAATGTTCAATTTCAATCTCGGCGAAACCGCCGACATGCTGCGCGATGCGGTCAACAGCTTTGCCAATGCGGAGCTGGCGCCGATTGCCGCCCAGATCGACCGGGACGATGCCTTCCCGCGCGAGCTATGGACCAAGATGGGCGATATGGGCCTGCTTGGCATCACCGTGCCGGAGGAATTCGGCGGCTCGGATATGGGGTATCTGGAGCATGTGGTGGCGGTGGAGGAATTGTCCCGCGCCTCGGCGTCGGTTGCCTTGTCCTATGGGGCGCATTCCAATCTGTGTGTCAACCAGATCAACCGCAATGGCAATCAGGCGCAAAAAGAGAAGTATCTCCCTAAACTGATCAGCGGTGAGCATGTCGGCTCATTGGCGATGTCCGAGCCGGGGGCCGGGTCTGATGTGGTGTCGATGAAATTGCGGGCCGAGAAGAAGGGCGATCGCTATATTCTCAATGGCTCGAAAATGTGGATCACCAATGCGCCAGATGCGGATGTGTTGCTGGTCTATGCCAAGACCGATCCGGAAGCCGGGCCAAAGGGTATCACAACCTTTCTGATCGAGAAGGATTTCAAGGGCTTCTCCGTGGCACAGAAGCTCGACAAGCTTGGCATGCGCGGCTCAACCACCGGCGAATTGGTGTTTGAGGATTGTGAAGTGCCTGAGGAGAATGTCGTCGGTACAGTTGGCAAAGGCGTGCATGTGTTGATGTCTGGCTTGGATTATGAGCGGACGGTGCTGTCCGGCGGGCCGTTGGGGATCATGCAGGCCTGCATGGATGTGGTGCTGCCTTATATTCACGAGCGCGAGCAGTTCGGCAAGCCGATTGGCACGTTCCAGCTGATGCAGGGCAAAATCGCCGATATGTATGTCAATATGAATGCCTGCCGGGCCTATGTCTATCAGGTGGCGCAGGCCTGTGACCGGGGTGAGACCACCCGTCAGGATGCCGCCGGGGCCATTTTGATTGCGGCCGAAAAGGCCACGCAAATGGCGCTGGATGCGATCCAGATTCTGGGTGGCAATGGCTATATCAATGAATATCCGACCGGTCGCCTTCTAAGAGATGCCAAGCTGTATGAAATCGGCGCCGGCACGTCCGAGATCCGCCGTATGTTGATCGGGCGCGAATTGTTCAATGCCACGGCCTAGACCTCAGCGGGTTTAAAGGCTGGACATCAGAAGGGGCCTCATAGGGGCCCTTTTTTGTGCCTTTGTCCGCCGTGGGGCAATTGGTGCTTTCGGTGACATGCTTTTGCCATAAGAAAGGTCTTGTCTGAGCGAAAGCCCTTCTGGAGGAGAATGCAATGTCCTTGAAAACGCAACTCATTGTCGGAGCGAGCGCTTTTTGTCTGGCGCTTGGTGTCAACAGCCTTGCTTTGGCCAAAGGGGCGCAGAGCCCCTATGACACGATCTATGAAGTGATCGCTGATACCAACCTCAGGGCCGCACCTGAAGCAGGCTCCAAGGTCAAGGTGCCCCTCGATAAAGGCACTGAAGGAGTGGTCATGCGCTGGTGTCGGGACGAGTTCAACTTCCGCTCCTGGGCCTATGGCTCTTTGTCCAAGCGTCGGGCGATGCTGAAGGTTCGGGTCTGCGAGGTGCAGGTCAATGGCACCATCGGCTTTGTCGATGCCAAATTTCTTGATCCGATGTGATCTGTATAGCCGATGACTAATTGGGTTTCTTTGGTGGGGTTTTGGCGGCGAACAGGCCAAGAACGATCAGTGCCAAAGCAGCCCAAGTGGTCAAGGCCACCTCTTCTGATAGCAAAACAGCCCCCATCAGAACCCCGAAGATCGGGATCAAATTCATTCCCAATGCGAAGAAACTGGCGCCAATGGTGCCGATCAGGCGATAGCGCATGATGGTCGCCACCCCGGTTGGCAGCAGCCCAAGATAGATGAGACTGAGCCAACTGGTGCCATCGATGGCTGCAAAGTCCGGCATGCCCTGAATGGATGCAAGCAGGACAAGCTCGACCGACGCCATGCCCAGAATGATTGTGGCAAGGCGGGTCGGTGGAATGTCGGTGATCTTGCGGATCATCGCACCAGACAAGGCATAGCAGAGCGAAGCGCCCAGAACAGCAATCTGTGCCAGAATATGCCCGTTGCCCAAATCAGCCAGAGCACCGCGTCCGACCACCAATGCAATACCCGTAAAGCCGAAGCTAATGCCAATCAGTTTGGGCAGATTGATCTTGTCGTCATGGGTGGTCAGGTGGCTGAGGATCAATGCCAGCAAGGGGCCTGTGCCCAGCAGCAATGACGTCACACCTGCCGAAATGGTCAACTCTGCCCACGAGATCAGCAGGAAGGGCACTGCGACATTCAACAGTGAGACCACCAGTAGAAACGACCAACTCTTGAGGCTTTTGGGCAACATCAGGCCACGATAGAGTGCCCATGGCAACAGAACAGCAAAGCCGATGCAGACCCGGATGGCCGCCAGCCAGAAAGGACCGGTTTGCGGCACCGCCACCTTGATGGCGATGAAGGCCGATGCCCAGACGATGGTGAGGAACAGAAGGCCGGATAAATCAAGCGGTGTCGGTTTGCGAATGGTATTTGGCGGCATCGCGTGATTGTCCTATCAAGCTATGAAGTGGGCAATGGGGGCTCAAGCCAAGGAAACATGGCTGAGAAAGCAGGCAGGTAGAGGCAAAGAGGCGCTTATCCAGCGCCCCTATAGGGGATTCTGGCTACTAGAAATATGCTGTCATGGCAAGAGGTGATGGGCCATCTTGTTGGAACGGGAGAAAAACTGCCGTCGAATGAGCACTCCTGTGACAAAGGTTGTTGCTGCCATCAGCAACAGGGGATCAATGAACCAGCCAAACAATGCGAGCGAGAAGAAAAAAGCGCGCAGGCCCAGATTGAAGTGGCGCCCGGCGAGCGCATTCATTTCGGCAACCTGTTCGATGGCCACGACCATCTCCTGTTCATCGACCATCACATGGTCCGGTTCAAAATCCTCATGATAGGGGAGGGCTCCAATCAGGATCGAGGTGTAATTGAACAAACGGTAGGCCCAGCCGAATTTGAAGAAGGCATAGACATAGATGCAGATCAGGATCAGGGCCTTGATTTCCCATAGGGTGCGGGTCGTCTCTACGGGAAGCGGTAAATCGCGGGTGATCTGCAGGGCCAATTCGGTCGAGTTCAACAAGGCAAAGCCTGCGCCGATCGCCAGCAGCGAGGTGGATGCAAAAAAAGCGGTCCCATTTTGCAGGCCACTGATAATGGCGGTGTCGACCATGCGCAGTTTGCGGCGTGCCATGGTTTGCATCCATCGGCGGCGATGGGCATTCATCATGCTCGACAAGGTTCGTTTGCGCAAAGGTGAGTGATCGGCGAGATAGGAAAAGCCCACCCAGAAAGCGACATACCAACCCAGTCCGATCAGGTCGATGAGGGTGAATGGTTCCATTAGTACAAATCCCTAGAGTCTGAGTTCAAGTCGCATTTAGCGCTGAATTGCCGTAACGTTACAGGTTCGGTTCGTCACTATTCTGACACATTACACACACTTTTGTGAGTCCCTAGCTTATTGATTCATCGTTGAAATCTGAAGTCCATAGGAGGTTTGCGTCTGATGCATGCCTTAATGATTGCTATTTCCTTTCCAAGAGATTAACACAGGCTCACTCCACCGCAGCCTGAGGGCGAGCGGTACCAACATAGTCAAGTGACAGCTGAGGCGACATGGACAAAGAAGTCGACGTTTCTTGTTGGGGTGTCACAATGAAAGCCGTATTGGCGCTAGGCGCTGTTTTGGCCATTGTGTATTTCTTCGGAGCATTCGAGACAGCGGTTGTCGCTGTTAGCTAACGAAAACACCTGACATTGTTATTCTTTAAAAAAAGCGTGGGGCAGCCCGCGCTTTTTTTGTTTTGGGCCTGCTTGCAAAAACGGTTCGAATTTGATCCTCTTGAACCCAATGTGAAAAGAGGAGGCCGACGTGGCACAAGAGATCACCGTAACCTATAAGCAACTGATCGCGGCCGCCGAAGCCGAAATCGATGTGATTGACGTAGCAGAGGCCATGACCTTGCTCGACCGTGAGGATCATGTCTTTGTCGATATCCGCGACATTCGCGAGTTGGACAGGGAAGGGCGGATGCCCGGCGCGCTCCATGCGCCGCGCGGCATGCTCGAATTCTGGGTTTGCCCAACCAGCCCCTATCACAAGCCAATCTTTGCCGAAGACAAAAAATTTGTCTTTTTCTGTGCCGGTGGTTGGCGCAGTGCTTTGGCGGCCCAGCAAATGCAAGCCATGGGCCTGAAACCCGTCGCGCATATGTCCGGTGGCTTTGGGGCGTGGAAAGAGGCAGGTGGGGCCGTGGATGCGGTTGAGGACTAGGCAGGGTGCGTTCCGAAGGGATAATCACACTCTATTGCTAGCCGGAGCGCGCGGGATTGAACCAATTGGTGAGGGACAATGCCTCCTGGCATGGCTTTGGGGTTGCCCGACGGAGTGCGCAAAGCCAGTGGATATCAGGGTGTTGAGCTAGGTGCTGCCAATTTCGCGCAGTTGACGTAAGTTGCGTTAAATTTCTTTATTTCTTTCCGGTGCTTGTGTAAAGTGGTGCAAAAATATGTGGCGCAGGGTTTGACGGTTTAGAGATGATTGAAGCCCGCAAGTCACTCGGGATGTGAGGGAGGATAAAGATGAGCGTTCTGCAATCGGACATCCGGACGGAAACGGCAGACTATCAGGCCAATCGCGCTGCGATGGAAGAGCTTCTGTCGGATCTGGCGGCCAAGCGGGCGGAGGCGGCGCTGGGTGGCAATGAACGGGCGCGGGAGCGGCATTTGGCACGTGGCAAATTGTTGCCGCGGGACCGGGTCACGCAATTGCTCGATCCGGGCGCTCCGTTCCTGGAATTGTCGCCGCTGGCTGCCAACAACATGTATGATGCCGCCATTCATGGAGCGGGCCTGATCACCGGTATTGGCCGGGTGGCAGGGCGCGAATGCATGATCATTTGCAATGATGCGACCATCAAGGGCGGCACCTATTATCCGATGACCGTCAAAAAGCATTTGCGGGCGCAGGAAGTGGCACAGGAAAACCGCTTGCCTTGTTTGTATCTGGTGGATTCTGGCGGAGCCAACCTGCCGCAGCAGACCGAAGTCTTTCCCGACAAGGAGCATTTTGGTCGGATTTTCTTCAATCAGGCGACCATGTCCTCGATGGGCATTCCGCAGATTGCCGTGGTGATGGGCTCTTGCACCGCCGGTGGTGCCTATGTGCCAGCCATGTCGGATGAAACGATCATCGTCAAGGAGCAGGGGACCATCTTTCTCGCCGGGCCTCCGTTGGTGAAGGCGGCAACCGGGGAAGTGGTCAGTGCCGAAGATCTGGGCGGGGCCGATGTCCATACCAAAATATCCGGTGTTGCGGACCATTATGCGCTGAATGACTCTCATGCGCTGGAAATTGCCCGCTCAGTGGTGGGTAATCTCAATCGCCGCAAGGATGTCGATATCGAATTGCGCGAACCGGTCGAGCCGTTGTTCGATCCTGACGAGTTGAATGGCATCGTGCCTGTCGACTTGAAAAAGCAATATGACATTCGCGAGGTGATTGCCCGTCTGGTGGATGGATCGCGTTTTGATGAGTTCAAGGCCCGTTTCGGCACCACTCTGGTAACCGGCTTTGCCCATATCTATGGCATGCCGGTGGGGATCATCGCCAACAATGGCATTCTCTTCTCCGAGAGTGCTCAGAAGGGCGCGCATTTCATCGAGCTCTGCTGCCAGCGCCGGATCCCCTTGCTGTTTTTGCAAAATATCACCGGCTTCATGGTCGGGCGCGATTATGAAGCAGGCGGCATCGCCAAGGACGGGGCAAAATTGGTGACCGCTGTGGCCTGCGCCCAAGTGCCGAAAGTCACCGTGCTGGTGGGCGGCTCTTATGGGGCGGGCAATTATGGCATGTGTGGTCGAGCCTATAGCCCGCGCTTCCTGTTTAGCTGGCCCAATAGCCGGATTTCGGTGATGGGGGGTGAGCAGGCCGCCAATGTGTTGGCAACCGTCAAGCGCGACAATATCGAAGCGGATGGCGGAGCATGGTCTGAGGAGGAGGAAGCCGCCTTCAAAGATCCAATTCAGCAGCGGTTCGAAGCGGAAGGCCATCCCTATTATGCCACGGCGCGGCTGTGGGATGATGGCATCATCATGCCGTCCGAGACACGCCGGGTGCTGGGGCTGGCTTTCTCGGCTGCGCTCAATGCGCCTGTGCCGGAGACCAAGTTCGGTGTCTTCCGCATGTAATGGCAAGCCGTTTGGGCTTTAAAAGGGGCGAAAGCCCCTTTTTTGCGTTTGTTGCCAGGTTCAGAGGCCGGGAATCCATCCAGCCATCCAGCCGATTGCCGCCACTGCAACCGCTAGGCCGAACAACTTGAACATGCCTCCGCCGCCCTCAGTCTGCACGCCCATCCGCGAAATGGCATGAATGCCACCGGTCAGCATGTAGGCGTCGCAGTCAACAAGGCCTGCCAATTGGCGGGCATAGCCATTGGTCCGGGCGCCGGACGCGCAAAAGAATATTGCGGCAGGAGCGCCTTTGGTGTCGATCGGGCCTTTGAGGCTTGAGAGCGGGTTATGCAGGGCGGAAGGGACCTTCTTGCCCATCAGCTCCATGGATTCGCGCACATCAATCAACACTGCGCCTTCATCAAGGAGCTTTTTGGCTTCATCATGGTTGATCTGTTGGACGATCTGCTTTTTTGCCATTCTGGTTGGATCTTCTTGATAGGGGGCTGAGTAGGTGTCACTGGCCGGTATCTGAGGCGCAGTACAGATCTTTCAGCACTCCGAGCAATTGTTCAGCGTTGGGGTCGGATATGGAATAATAGATGGTCTGGGCGTCGCGACTGCCCTTGATCAATCCATCTTCGCGCATTTTTGCCAGATGTTGGGATAAGGCACTTTGGCTGATATTCAGGGTGTCCGCGAGAGAGTTGACAGACTTGTCCGGTCCGTCAACCAACTGGCACAGAATACGCAAGCGGTTGGCATTGCCCAGTAATTTCAGCAGCCTTGCGACATTGTCCGCTTCATCTGCCAGTGCTTCGATGGTTGGGTCCATGGCCATGATGGTTGAGCCTCAGTTTTGTCCGTCGGTGCCAAGAATCGTGACTTGAAGATGTGGCATCGGTTTGGTGTTGGGCCTCATCCTAATATCATCAGATGTTCCTAATTTAGTATATTCGAATATTTCGTCAAGGAGTATGCGGGTTATCGCCGCATGGCCTTGGGAATTTGGCATCGCGGTTAGATGCCTGGCCGGACAGAGATGCATCTAAATACTGATTGACTTTTACGTCAATTGAGATAATTTTTCGTGAAATAAAATAGAGATTTAATAAGGTCCGGTATGTTGGATGACGCATGAGATCAACCAACATTCTCTGGGGAGGAAATGCAATGATCGACAGTGTGCTGATTGCCAATCGGGGCGAGATTGCTTGTCGCGTGATCAGGACAGCGCGGCAGATGGGGCTTCGAACCATCGCAGTTTATTCCGATGCGGATCGATCGGCACGCCATGTGCGTGCGGCAGATGAGGCCTACCATATCGGCCCCGCTTCTGCGGCGGAGAGCTATCTGGATGCAGCCAAGGTGATTGCCGTTGCAAAGCAAAGCAGGGCGATGGCCATACATCCCGGCTATGGCTTCCTGTCCGAGAATGCCGCCTTTGCCAAGGCCTGTGCAGATGCCGGGATCATCTTTATCGGCCCCGGTCCGAAGGCGATTGAGGCGATGGGGCAGAAGGACCGTGCCAAGGCCTTGATGGAGGCTGCTGGCGTGCCGGTGGTGCCCGGCTATCACGGGGACAATCAGGGCCCGGCCTTCCTGCATGACCAAGCACGTCAGATTGGTTATCCGGTGCTGATCAAGGCGGTTTCGGGTGGCGGCGGCAAGGGCATGCGTCTGGTTGAGCGGGATGAGGACTTTCCCGCCGCGCTGGAATCAGCCCGACGCGAAGGGCAAAATGCCTTTGGTGATCCCAATGTGCTGATTGAACGCTTTGTGAAAAATCCCCGCCATATCGAAATTCAGGTCTTTGCTGACAGCCATGGTCAGGCCGTCCATCTTTATGAGCGCGATTGCTCCTTGCAGCGCCGCCATCAAAAGGTGATCGAAGAAGCCCCCGCGCCCGGTATGACGGCCGCGCTGCGCGAAGCAATGGGGGCGGCGGCCGTTAAGGCGGCTCTGGCGGTTGGCTATCAGGGGGCCGGGACGGTGGAATTCATCGTCGATGGATCCAACGGCCTGAAATCAGATGGCTTTTTCTTCATGGAGATGAATACCCGTTTGCAGGTCGAGCATCCTGTAACCGAGGCAATCACCGGGCAGGATCTTGTGGCCTGGCAGTTTGATATCGCCAATGGAAAGCCTTTGCCGCTGGCCCAGAGCGCCATTCCTCTGGTCGGTCATGCGGTGGAGGCACGGCTTTATGCGGAAGATCCGGAAAATGGCTTCTTACCGTCGACCGGTCGATTACATGCTCTATCCTTTGCTGATGGAGAGGGGGTACGGATCGATTCCGGTGTCGAGGTGGGCGATGACATTTCGCCTTTCTATGATCCGATGATTGCCAAGGTGATTGTGCATGCGGACAATCGCGCGGCGGCGATGGCCAAGCTCGCCTCGGTTTTGCGTCAGAGCGCGGTGGCGGGCCCCAAGACCAACGCGGCTTTTCTGGCTCAACTGGCCAGCCATCCTGACTTTTTGGCAGAGCGATTTGACACCGGCTTCATCGATGCGCGTCTTGATGGGCTGATTGCGCCAGATTATGGCGCACGGCACGTGGTGGCAGCCTCGGCTGTGCGGTACTTCCTTCAGGATCGGGTGGAGAGTCTCGCAGCAGCAAAATCTCTGCGCAGCAACGAAGCATCGTCTCCATGGGACGCGACAGATGGTTTCCAGCTCGGGGCACCTCGTCGCCAAACAATGGCTGTGGTGATTGACGGGGAAGAGCAACTCCAGACGCTGTCCTTCACCAAAGAGGGAATGGAGCTGGACGGCTCGAATGCGCATGCCAGTCCGCATATTTTCCCGGTTTCCGATGGTTTGCTGGTGGTGGTCGATGGCCGGCAGTATCACGCCAAGATGCATGATTATGAGCATGAGGAAGAGGCGGGAAGCAGCCAGATTGGGGCTCCGATGCATGGCAAGGTGACAGCGATCTTTGTCGAAGCAGGGCAGGCCGTTGCAAAAGGCGATCGGCTCTTCATCGTGGAGGCGATGAAGATGGAGCATAGTGTGGTTGCGCCGTTTGACGGGGTGATTGCGGTTGTTGCGGCAAGGGCCGGAGAGCAAGTGGAAGAAGGGTTTGCCGTTGTCCGTTATGAACAGGACGACGCGGCCTGAACAAGCCTGACCGGAATACAACAAAAAAGCAGCCTTTGGCTGCTTTTTTGTTTGCTGGTGCCCGGATCAGTCCAGCTTTGACAAGCTGTTGTCGACCATGGCTTCGATTGTGTCATAGCTGGGTTGCCAGTCAAGCAAATCCTTGGCGCGGTCGGCTTCCATGCGTTGGGACCGGGCAAAGCCCGAGGCCCAGTTGCCATAGCGTTTTTGCGCTTCTTCCAAGGTGATCACATTGGCCTCATAGGGCAGGCCCAGTTTGTTGGCGACCAGTTTGCCAACCTCTTCTGGCGTGGTGCTCTTGATGCCGGTGGCGTTGAGCAGCAGGCCATCGCCGCGATTGTCGAGGGCGCGAACATAGAGGTCGGCCAGATCGTCGGCCTGAATGAAGGGGAAGTGGGTGTCGGTTGCACCGGTGATGGTGATTTTGCCATTTTCCCTCAAGTCTCGGGCATAATCGGCGATCAGGCCGCGACCCGGCGCAACCACCAGGGCCGGGTGAATGACGGTCAACAGCATATTGGGGCTGGCATGCAATTGCTCGATGCTGTCCAGCGTCCAGGCGAACTCCGGCAATGGATCGAGCACATGGCGCTCGGTGATGGGAATCACCGGTTCTTCCGGATAGAGCCAGCAGCCGCCGGTGTAAAGGAAGGGCAGTTTCCTGTCTGCAGGCAGATCTTTTGCCGCGTCGAGTAGACTGGAGATCAGTTTGTGATCGACATCGCCCATGTCATGCTCGAATGTGGCCGCAGCATGGATGATGCCGTCGTGTGCCAGCGCCTCATCGACCCAATGTTCGGGTTCGGTCAGACTGCCGCGCACAGGCGTTGCCCCCATGGCGCTTTGAATGTCGGCGCTGGCATCGGAACGGGCCAAAGTTGTGGGCGTATGTCCTTGCGCAATCAAGGCTTTTACAACAGCGCTGCCTACCAGACCAGTTCCCCCGGTCACAAAAATCTTCATTCAAATCTTCCTTACAAACTCCGCCGGACCACGGTGGGTTTAAGTGAGCCTGACTGCAACTTAGCGCAAAATGTGTATAATTTCATGACCTCTTTTGTTGTTGATGCGACCTTTTCTTTATTGCGGTCAAGGGCCGTGATATGGAGCGGGCATGACAGTGCATATGTTGAAACTTTGTGTCGGCGTCGATTCCGTTGACGATCTTGAGGCCTGGGTCGAGCGGCGGCATCGCCTGCTGGCGGCGCACGGGGAACCGCTTGAACACATTCACACCACGCGGATGAAGCCGAAGCGCCGGGATGAAATTCTTGACGGCGGCTCGCTTTATTGGGTGATCAAAGGCATGATTCTGGCGCGTCAGCCGATCATTGATCTGCGACAGGTGACGGGCGACGATGGCATTTCGCGCTGTCAGATTGTCATGGAGCCGATTTTACATCGCACCGAATCCCAGCCCAAGCGTGCCTTTCAGGGCTGGCGCTATTTGAAAGCCAGTGATGCGCCGCGGGATTTGCGATCCTTGTCGGGCGGTGAAGATTTGCCCGAAGACTTCCGTCGCGAGCTGGCCGAACTTGGGTTGTTGTGAGGCTTTGACCCCTTGTGTCTTTTCCGCATTCACCCCACATCCGATGCTATACTGACAGCGTGAACATGCAGGGAGGCATTATGGCAGGGAGGCATTATGAAGGATAAGCAAGGCGCGAAAGATGGGCGAGACTTGAAGGTCGAGCAGCGGGCGAGGGATGTCGTCCCCGATGCCGACAAGGGACAGGTGGCTGCTTTTCTTGCCAAGACCAAGCTTGTCCGTCAGGCGCATGCTGCCAAGGGCCTGAAGCCAACGAGCGGTCATTTGATCTTTGCGCTTGATGCCACCATGAGTCGTCAACCCACCTGGGATGTGGCCTGTTCCCTGCAAAGTGAGATGTTTTCCGTTGCCTCCCTGCATGGGGGACTGGCAACGCAGTTGGTTTATTTCCGTGGCACGGCGGAATGCAGGGCCAGTCGTTGGACTCGGGAAGCGGCCGATATGGTGCGGTGGATGGAGCGGTTTGACTGCCGTGCAGGCCGGACGCAACTGGGGCGCATCCTGCAGCATGTAAAGACCGAATCCCAAAAGAGCAAAATCAATGCTGTTGTCTATGTGGGCGACAATCTGGAAGAAAACCCCGATGAAATTGTCGGGCTAGCCGGTGATATCGCGCTCAAGGGAATCCCGGTTTTCGTCTTTCAGGAGGGGAGTGATCCGCTGGCCTCTGTGATCTTTCGTGACATTGCCCGACTGACGGGTGGGGCCTATGGTCAGTTTGACAGCCATGCCAAGAACAAGTTGGCAGACTATCTCAAAGGCATTGCAGCCTATGCGGCGACCGGGGGGGATGTGTCTTTGTTGCCGCCGGAGCTGAAAAAGCAGGTTCGGAAACTCAACAGTCCCGATTGATCGCTTTCGGTTGCCAAGCCATATAAGAAGACAAATTTACGCCGCGCGGTGAGTCTCTGGCTCTGCGGCTTCACTTAGATGGATGGATGATGGTTTATCTGCTTGCCGGTCTTTTGCTGTTTGTTGTGGTTGTTGGTCTGGCGCGTTGGGCTGCCTATGCACAGACAGCTGATGTCGTTCAGCTTCTCTATCGGCTTGCAGGCGTGGTTTTGACCCTGTTCGCAGCGTTTCTGCTGTTGCGTCGCCAGTGGGTTCTGGCAATGCCGGTGGCGGTGATGGCGTGGGGGATGCTGATGCGCAAACCGAGCGGAGCGGGGGCTGATCGGGCGACGGGCCGTGGGTCAACGGTGCGCACGGCGGCTCTTGAAATGACGCTGGACCATGATACCGGGATCATCATTGGTCAGGTTCTGGCTGGCCATTTCGAAGGGCGGGATCTTGATGGATTGTCAGAGGCTGAGTTGATCAGCCTCTATGACGAAATCCGGATGGATCGCGAAAGCCGCGATCTACTTGAAGCCTATCTTGACGGCCGGCGTGCCGACTGGCGTGACGCATTCGAGACGGACACGCATGACGGGGAAGGAAGCACGGCGGATTCTGGCCCCATGACCGAGGAGGAAGCCTATCAAATTCTTGGGCTTTCTGCTGATGCCAGTGCGGCGGAAGTTGCTGCTGCTCACAGGCGTTTGATGAAGCGGGTCCACCCTGACCAGGGGGGCTCGACTTTTCTTGCTGCCAAGATCAACGCTGCCAAGGCCGTCTTGATGCGAAAACATGGCTGATCTCCAATTACTCTTTTACTGATGACCAATCTGGGACGGGGAATGATACCCGGATCGGTTACGCACAAACTTTACTCAATGACCACATCGACCAACCGGGTCGTGATCAGGATTTTTTGATCCGGCAGGCGATCGGAGGTTCGTCTGCCGGACCGGTTTAAGGGTTCGTACCGGTCAAGGCTTGAGGGCCAGACAGGCAAATTTCTGTTTCTTCAGGATCTTGCAGGCCGAACGGGCTGCAGACTTGCTTTCGAAACCGGCAAAACGGGCGCGATAGAGGGTGTCGCTGTTTTTCTGAACGGTTTCTGTATGATTGAGTTTGGCCACCAGCAGGCGCTGGTTTTTGGCGCGGGCCTTGGCCAGCAGACGGTTTGCTGCTTCAAGGCTCGGTGTTGCACCGAGCTGAATATGCCAACCGGACGGGCGTGCCTTAACGGGAGCCGCTTCTGGCAGGACCGGGCTGTGGGTCGACAGATCACCAATCGGATCGTTGGCAGCACGTGGCAGGATGGCCAAAGCTGCGGTGGTGACGCGTGGCTTGTGGTTTGTCACTGTGCCAGACGCCGTCTCGATCGCTGACGCATCATCGAGGGTAGGATTGATTCGCGGCAGGGAAGCCAGCTTCTGCTGAGGAGCATAAGAGGCGACCATGTCGGAAGGCTGTTGAGCCGAGGCCAGTACTACATTGCTACCCAAGGTCTTGGCGCGTGGCAATGGAACCTGTTTGGCTAGCTGGATGTAGCTGCGTTTGGTGCCCGCACGCGGCACGACGAGGGCTGTGAGGCGGCGGCCGGACTTCGCTCTCGGCAAATAGCTGGCGATCAGCTTCTTCATGTGAGCATCGCGGCTGCGACCTGTTTTCCCGCCCATGACGACGGCAACGATGTGACGATCACGAGATTTTACGTTGGACACAAGGTTGAAGCCAGAGGCGCGGGTATAGCCCGTCTTGATGCCATCAACACCTTTGACGCGGCCCAGCAGACGGTTATGGTTGCCATAACGCCGCTTGCCATATTTGAAGGCCCGGGTGTTGAAGAATTTATATTGCTTGGGGAAACGGTCCTGCAAGGCACGTCCGAGCAAAGCCATGTCTTTGGCCGTGGTTTTCTGATATTTGTTCGGCAGGCCCGAGGCATTCTTGAAGGTGGTGCGGCTCATGCCGATGGAACGGGCTTTGGCCGTCATCATTTTGGCAAAGTTGGATTCCGTGCCGCCAAGATTTTCTGCGATCGTGGCTGCCACATCGTTGGCGGATTTGGTGACCAGTGCCAGAATGGCATCGCGCACGCGGATCGAGCTGCCGGGACGCAGACCCAGCTTGGATGGCGGGCGCGCGGCGGCATGCTTGGACACCTTGAGGCGGCTGTTGAGGGTGAGGGATCCGTTTTCCAAACGCTCGAACAACATGTAGAGCGTCATCATCTTGGTCAGCGATGCCGGATACCGCAAGGAGTTGGCATTGCGGGAAAACAGAACCTTGCCGCTCTTCACGTCGATGACGTAAGCGGCATATTTCGAATTGGCGACAGCAGGGGTCGCTGCACCCAAGGAGGCAAGGGCCAGAAACAGAGCTGCAAGGCAAGCGATTGCCGGGCGTGACCCTTTTGCACAAAGAAGGGCATTGAACGCTACTCTAAACACGTGACGTCCTTTTAAAAGTTTGTCATACGGCGGCTATGAAGCACGCTTTTTTGGCCAGGATTGGGCGCAATTGCGCCTCGTTCTCATATTGCCTCCAGCCTAGTGACACAGGGTTAGGAAATGGTAAAAAGCAATTGAGCCGAGTGCAATTTGCGAGGCGATTCACGCCCATATGGTTAACCCGCGTTCAGCAAGACTTTGAAAAGATTCACAAAAAAAGCGACTTTCGGACTATTTGGCAATGAGGCTCCTTGCCCTTACAATTGCGGGGAAAGATGCCTACATTATTGATCGGCGAGAGGGGAGCGTTGCGTATCATATTGCATACGTCGTGTTCCCTTTGAATTTTTTTACGACTTGCCAAAGAATACCAGTGCCGGTTTGGGCTGGGCAGGGTTTGGCAAAGAAGGGGTTCGGCCCATTCGGGCGGACAATCTGACGGAGACAGTCTAAGCAATGAGTAAAGATATTCGTCGCCTGGATGAAGATGAAGAGCTTGGGGTGGCCACCAAGGCCAAGCCCAAAACGAAGCGTCCGAATATGTATCGCGTTCTGCTGCTCAATGATGACTTCACGCCGATGGAGTTTGTTGTGCATGTATTGGAGGCCTTCTTCAACAAGGGACGGGAAGACGCGACGCGGATCATGCTCCATGTTCACCATCATGGTGTCGGGGAATGTGGTGTGTTTACCTATGAAGTTGCCGAGACAAAGGTTTCACAGGTTATGGATTTTGCCCAGAAACACCAGCATCCGCTGCAATGCATTATGGAAAAGAAGTGAGGAACGCCTGTGCCATCATTTTCTAACAGCCTTGAAATTGCCCTGCATAAAGCTCTGTCGGTTGCCAATGAGCGATCGCAGGAATATGCCACACTGGAACATCTCCTGCTGGCGTTGATCGAAGATAGTGATGCAGCCGCTGTTATGCGTGCCTGCGGGGTCGATTTGCGTCTGTTGGAAGCCAACCTGCAAGATTATATCGACAATGAATTGTCCAATCTGGTGCTGGAAAAATCACTCGATGCCAAGCCGACGGCTGGATTCCAGCGGGTTATTCAGCGCGCTGTGATCCATGTGCAGTCTTCGGGCCGCGAGGAAGTGACCGGAGCCAATGTGCTTGTGGCTATCTTTGCAGAGCGCGAAAGCCATGCAGCCTACTTCCTGCATGATCAGGACATGACCCGCTATGATGCGGTCAATTATATTTCACACGGCATCTCCAAGGTGCCCGGTATGGCTGATGGGCTTTCGCCGACCGGTGCCGATGAGGATGATGATATCGATTTCGAAGGTGAAGAGGATGAGGGCGGTACCAGCGGTGCCGAAGCGCTCAAGGCCTATGCGGTCAATCTCAACGACAAGGCGCGCGACGGCAAAATCGACGTGCTGGTCGGGCGTGATGCCGAGATCCACCGGACCATTCAGGTGCTTTGCCGCCGTTCAAAGAACAACCCGTTATTTGTTGGTGATCCGGGGGTCGGTAAAACCGCCATTGCGGAAGGGCTGGCCAAGCGGATCGTCGAAGACAAGGTGCCGGACGTCCTTAAAGGCTCGACCATCTTTTCCCTTGATATGGGCACCTTGCTGGCCGGAACCCGTTATCGCGGTGATTTTGAGGAACGCCTGAAGCGCGTCATCAAGGAAATTGAAGAGTATGACGGGGCAATCCTGTTCATTGACGAAATCCATACGGTGATTGGTGCGGGTGCGACCTCTGGCGGGGCTATGGATGCCTCCAACCTGCTCAAGCCTTCGCTCGCTGCGGGCAATCTCAGATGCATGGGGTCTACGACCTACAAGGAATATCGTCAGTTCTTCGAGAAGGACCGCGCCTTGGTGCGTCGTTTCCAGAAGATCGACGTCAATGAGCCATCCATCCCGGATGCCATCGATATTCTCAAAGGCCTGAAGCCCTATTTCGAAGACTATCACAGCGTCAAATTCACCAATGATGCGATCAAGTCGGCGGTGGAATTGTCGGCCCGCTATATTCATGACCGCAAATTGCCGGACAAGGCCATTGATGTGATTGACGAAACCGGGGCAGCGCAGCAACTGATGCCGCAATCCAAGCGCCGCAAAAGCATCAGCGCCAAGGAAGTGGAAGCGACCGTCGCAACAATGGCCCGCATTCCACCCAAAACGGTGTCGAAGGATGACAAGGAAGTTCTGGGCAATCTGGAAACCAATCTTAAGCGGATGGTTTACGGTCAGGATCAGGCGATCGATGCCTTGACGAGCCAGATCAAACTGGCTCGGGCTGGCTTGCGTGAGCCGGAAAAACCCATCGGCAACTATCTGTTCTCCGGTCCAACCGGGGTGGGCAAGACCGAGGTAGCGCGTCAGTTGGCCGACCTGATGGGGGTCGAGCTGCTGCGGTTCGACATGTCGGAATATATGGAACGCCACACAATCTCGCGTCTGATTGGTGCGCCTCCGGGTTATGTCGGCTTTGATCAGGGTGGTTTGTTGACCGATGGGGTGGATCAGCATCCCCATTGCGTTCTGCTGCTCGATGAGGTCGAGAAGGCCCATCCGGATCTCTTCAACATCCTGTTGCAGGTGATGGATCACGGCAAACTGACCGATCACAATGGCAAGCGGGTTGATTTCCGCAATGTCATTCTGATTATGACCACCAATGCCGGGGCGACCGAAATGGACAAACCGGCCATGGGCTTCACCAACAATGCGCGCTCGGGCGATGATGAAGAAGCGATCAACAAGCTCTTCACACCGGAATTTCGCAACCGTTTGGATGCGGTGATTCCTTTTGGTTCCCTGCCGACTGAAGTGGTGCATCAGGTGGTGCGCAAGTTCGTCATGCAGCTTGAAGCGCAGCTTGCCGATCGTGGTGTGACATTCGAGCTGACCGATGCCGCGACCGCATGGCTTGCCAGAAAAGGCTATGATCCGAAGATGGGAGCGCGTCCGTTGGGGCGTGTCATTCAGGAACATATCAAGCGGCCATTGGCCGAGGAGATCCTGTTTGGCAAGCTGACCAAAGGCGGCACCGTCAAGGTCGATATCGATCTCGACAATATGGAGAAACTGTTCCTCACCGTACTCGAAGATGCTCCAGTCAAGCCATCCAAGGCCAAGGAGCAAGAGGATGATCCTCAGGACGAGCCCAAGGCAGAGGATGAGGACGCTGCCAAGGAAAAGGATGCGCCGAAGAAACGCCGTCGCTCCCCTCCGAAAAAAGGCGGCTCCGTGCCAAAAGTTGCCAAGGTCGAGAAGAAATAACACACTATGCCGGGCCTTGGTCCGGCATTTGTCATTTGGGTTCCCTTTTGCCAGACTGATGCACCATGTTTCCTGATATCCCACCGTGGCTCGCTCGTTTTCTCTTGTTCTTCGCTTTTGCGATCGCTGCCCTGATGGGCGCGAGTGCCACCATGCGGGCGGCCTTTCCCAATGGCCTGTTTGGCAGTCTGATTGATCCGGTAACCGGCCAAGCGGATGGGGTGGAGCTTCTGAAAAACGTCCTGTCGCTGGCTGCTGGCTATATGCTGTTGATAACACTCGTTTATCAGAAGTTCTTCGGAGGCGAGGACTGAGGGCCCGAATTTGCCCGGAATGCCTTGCTTTTCATCGTGTCTCAGCATCTTCCCTTAGTCTCTCCCCTCAAAGCCGCATAGCTGTTATTCACAAGCTGCCTTTTCTTTCTCCTTTCAGGGGCGTATTTTCCGCCGGGTTTGCTGGCGACAGGGTACGCCGACAGGAAAGAGTGGATCCAATGGTCTCTGTTCTCGGGATATTGATTGCCATCCTTGGCGGCCTGATGTTTCTACCGGCCATCATCGATTTGTCCTTTCACGATGATGATTGGCTGGTCTTTTTCGGCAGTGGTACGATTTGTCTGTCCTTTGGCGTCGGGCTGTTTCTGGCTGTGCGTGAACAGGAGGGAGACTGGTCGATCCGCAAGTCGATCCTGTTTGTCAATGGCATCTGGATCCTGATCAGTCTGTTTGCCTCTCTGCCACTTTACTTCTCTTCGTTGCATCTGAGTTTCGCCGATGCCTTCTTTGAAACGGTTTCCGGCCTGACGACCACCGGTTCAACGGTGCTGAGCGGTCTGGATAGCATGGCTCCGGGCCTGTTGTTTTGGCGTTCCTTCATGCAATGGATCGGTGGGTTGGGGATTGTTGCCATCGGGGTGGCGATCCTGCCGGTGCTGGGCATGGGTGGTCAGAAACTGTTCTTTCTGGAAAGCTCTGAGCAGAGCGAGAATCCCTATCCACGCATTCAGGATCTGGCGGCCAAGATCGCCACCGTTTATGTGGTTCTCACGGTGACCTGTGCGTCTGCCTATTTCCTGCTCGGCATGACCCTGTTCGAAGCGGTCAATCATGCGATGACGACGGTATCAACGGGGGGATTCTCCACATCGGATGAGTCTCTGGCGCATTTCCACTCTATGGGCATCTTGTTGACTGCCTCCTTTTTCATGTTTCTGGGCGGGCTTCCCTTTCTGTATCTCATTCGCCTGACCGCGACTGATCGCGAGGCGGATCCGCAGATTGCGCTGTATGTGAAAGTGGTGATTGGGGCGACAGTGGCGATCTTCCTTGCCAAGGAAATGGTCTATCCGGAAACCGAGTTGAATGATCTGGTTCTGTCGCTGTTCAATGTCATTTCGATCATGACGACGACGGGTTATGCGGCTGGGGACTATCAGCTTTGGGGACCGCTCTTCTGGGCAATCTTCCTTGGCCTGACATTCTTCGGGGCCTGTTCCGGGTCGACATCGGGCGGCCTCAAGCAATTCCGCTTTGTCGTGGCGTGGGAAGTGCTCAAAAATGCGGTCGGCAAACTGGTCAATCCACATCGGGTGAGGCCAATGCGCTATGGGTTGAAGATTGTCGACGATGAAATGGCTGTCTCGACCATGAGCCTGATCTTTCTGTTCTTCGGCACATTCACCTTCTTTGCCATCTTGCTTGAAATTTCGGGTCTGGATTTCATGACCTCGATCAGTGCGTCGGCTACGGCTTTGGCCAATGTTGGGCCGGGGCTTGGGGAAATTATTGGTCCTGCAGGCAATTTCACCACTTTGCCCGACGGAGACAAGATGCTGCTGGCCATGGAAATGATCCTGGGACGGCTTGAGATCTTGTCTGGACTGGCAATCCTGACACCTGCTTTCTGGCGTTGGTAGAAGCCTCGGTCCGTCGATTGGATCTTTATGTGGCTACCCTTTTCTGGCTTTGGAACACAAGAGCATTGGAATGAGCAAGACTGACCCATTGAGTGCGCCGCCAAACAAGGAGGCACCGCGACGCTCCGGTTTCTACTGGTATCGGCGCGGCATGCGGCACCTGATTTCCACCCCGGCGGCGGTTTTGTGCATTTCCTTTGCGGGCTTTGGCGGCTTTGCACGCGAGAGCGGCATTGATGTCACCCATGCGATGTTCATGACATTGTCCATTTGGGCCTTGCCAAGTGCGGTTGTTCTGGTGGGCGGGATTGTGTCCGGCGCGGGGCTGTTGGCGATTGCCACGGCGGTTGCTTTGGCCTCGATCCGGATGATGCCGATGATTGTGGCTTTCGTGCCGGAAGTGCGCGGCCGGAACACCCCGACATGGAAACTGGTGATTCTGTGCCATGTGACGGCCATCACTTCGTGGGTTTTCGGCATGACCCATTTGCTCGCCTTGCCGCGCTATGCACGGGTGCCTTTCTATGCAGGCTTTGCGCTGACGCTGACGACGATCAATATTTTCGTCACGGCTCTGGGCTTTGCGATTGCCGGCTTGGTGCCGCCCCTTGTCGCCGCCGCCTTGTTCATGACAACGCCGCTCTATTTCATGCTGACCCTGCCCAGCGCGGCGCGGATCCTGTCTGATCGCCTTGCCTTGATCTTCGGTTTTGCGCTGGGGCCGCTCTTTGCCCTCTATGTGCCGGGAACGGATCTGATCTGGACCGGGCTGGTTGGTGGTATTGCTGCTTACGGGATCGGTTATGTTGCGAGGAAGCGGGCATGAATCTGACCTTTGACGCCATTGATGCGGCTTGGTGGCCTTTTCTGTTCATTCTCTTGGCAGCGTCCATTCCGACCGATATCTGGCGCTGGATTGGCATTGCCTTTGCCGGGCGACTGCGCGATGACAGCGAGTGGATCCTGTTGGCGCGTGCTGTGGCCAATGCCTTGGTGGCCGGGGTCATCATGCGGTTGATCCTGTTTCCATCCGGTGCGCTGGTGGAAGTGCCGGTATGGATCAGGCTGGTGGCGGTGGGGCTTGCTGTCGGGCTTTACTTTGGCCTCATCCGAAACTTGCTTTTGGCGGTGGTTGTCGGCGGCGGAACTCTGGTTTCCCTGTCGCTGCTATTTGGCGCAACGCTCTGATGCAGCGAAGAAAAAGGCCCCGGGGAGGGGCCTTCTATGATTCTGTTTTGGGGCTTGGCTTATGCTGCCTCAAGTGCCTTGCGCAGCTGGTCAGCAAAGCCCGACAGCAGCTCTCCGTCGGCCATCTCGCCGGTATGAGGCTTGAGCGGAACGCCTTCCTTGCGCGGGATGACATGGACATGGAGATGGAAAATCACCTGTCCGCCAGCGCTTTCGTTGAATTGCTGCACGGTGATGCCATCGGCCTCGAAGGCCGTCATCTGGGCGCGGGCGATTTTCTGGGCCGTGGCCATGACGGCGTTGATGTCCTCAGCCTTGACATCAAGCAGGTTGCGCGAGGCATTTTTCGGGATGACCAATGTGTGGCCGTCGGCGCGAGGCATGATGTCCATGATCGCAATGGTCATGTCATCTTCATAGACCTTGTGGGCTGGCAGCTCGCCGCGCAGGATCTTGGCAAAGATATTGTCGGTGTCATAGGCAGGTGTCGTCATCACGCAAATCCGTCCATCAAAGAGCAAATTGTTTGGGGGCAGACTAGCAGCGCCGAGGACGCAAATCTATCCATTGCCTTTTTTGAATGGGGAAAGCGTGGCGAGGAAATCCTGCTCGGCTTCAGCCGCCTGTCTTTCCCGCTCCAGATAGTCGGCAATGGCCTCACGGAAGGCGGGATGATCGATCCAGTGGGCAGACCATGTGGTCTGGGGTTCATAGCCACGGGCGATCTTGTGCTCCCCTTGAGCGCCTGCCTCAACGCACATCAGACCGTGGGCAATCGCCCAGTCGATGGCCCGGTGATAGCAAAGCTCGAAATGCAGGCAGGGATAGTCACCTATGGTGCCCCAGTAGCGACCATAAAGGGTATCACCACCGATGAAATTGAGCGCCCCGGCAACAGGCAAATCACCATCATAGGCCATGATCAGCAACACCCGGTCTGCCATTCGCTCGCCGATCATCGAAAAGAAGGTGCGGTTGAGATAGGGACTGCCCCATTTGCGTGAGCCGGTATCCATATAGAAGTCGAAGAAGGCGTCCCAGTCGGATTCAAGGATTGCGTCTCCCTGCTTGTCGAGAATGGTCAGACCATGGCTCTGGGCGGTCTTGCGTTCCTTGCGGATATTCTTGCGCTTGCGCGAGGAGAGGTGGCTGAGAAAATCCTCGTAGTCTTCATAGTCTTCATTGACCCAATGGAATTGCTGATCCCGTCGCACAAGGAAGTCCTGCCTTTCAAAGATGGTCTTCTGTTGTTCTGGCAGGAAGGTCAAGTGGGCCGAGGAGATGGGATATCGGTCGCAAAGCTGTTTCAGGCCATTGGCCATCGCGGCAATGGCGACATCGCTGTTGACGCCCTTGCGGCTCAGCACCTTGGGCGCATTGACCGGGGTGAAGGGAATGGCGCTTTGCAGCTTGGGATAATATTGTCCGCCCGCCCGCTCCATGGCATCGGCCCAGGCATAGTCAAAGACATATTCGCCCTGACTGTGGGACTTGAGATAGAGTGGCTGGACGGCCAGCACGGTGCCATCCTCGTCCTTAAGGGCCATATGATGGGGAAGCCAACCGGTCTGTTCGCAAACGCAGCCAGACTTTTCCAGTGCATCAAGGAAGGCATAGTCGAGAAAGGGATTGGCCTTGCGTGCGCTCAATGTGTCATGAAGACAGCCATTCCATGCTGCTTCGCCAATCTCGCTGATGGCATGGAGAATATGCAGCTGGAAGCTTCTATCCTGTGACATATCCTGAGACATGGAGCGCCCTTTTGCGTTTGGGATGCGGTGGCGATCAGCCACATTCTAGTGGCCGGGAAGACAGTGGAGCCCTCCTAATATCGGTCAGATATCAAAAGGGTTCAATGGCTTGCCGTCGAAAAGGGCGCTCAAATTTTGGGCGACAACAGATCAGTCCGCAATGGCGTCAGGGTCGTAGCCTTCGAAGGTGACCTGATCGCAATGCTTCAGCGCCCAGATATGATCTTCTACGGATTTGGTGGTCCAGCAGATGACAGGCAGACCCGTGAGGGCCTTCATCAGATCGACAGAAGGGGCGGGAAAATCCTTTTGGCAATAGGAAATGAAGTCAGGCTTGCTCACACCTGCATGGAGCAGGTGGGTCAGCTGATAGCGTTCTTCGTCGGGCAGATCTGCCCCATCCTTGTCACGGAAAAAATCACATGACACGATGCCACGTGGCCGGTCGGTGACTTGGTGCAGCTCGGTGACGACCATCGGTGAAAAGGACATCAGGGCAACCGGGCCATCATAGGTGCTCAGGCTGGCAGCGACAGCACGCTCCAGCCGACCATCCTGCACTTTCGGGGTTTTAAGCTCGATGACAAGGGGAACGCGCCCATCGATATGGGCCAGCAGCGATGGCAATTCCTCGATCGGATCGCTGCCATTCTTGAAAGAGACTAAGCTCAGCTCTGAGAGGGTCATTTCGTCGAGGCGACCGGTTCCGTTGGTCAAGCGCTCGAGGCTGTAATCATGAAAAACAGCGGCCTTGCCATCTTTGGTAATCTGCACATCCAGCTCGATGGAAAAGTCATGGCTGATGGCGGCATCAAAGGATTGGCGACAATTTTCAACACGCCCTTGGGTCACATCATGAAGACCTCTATGGGCGATGGGGCGTCTGGTGAGCCAGCTCAAATCTTGGTTGGGCATGAGGGGGTCGGCCTGTGCATTGGTGGGATTCGACCCCCTGACGCTATCAGTCTTCGCTCAGCTCAACAATGGCTTCGATTTCAACAGCCACACCAAAAGGCAGGGACGCAGCAGAAACCGCAGAACGGGCGTGCCGTCCCTTGTCACCAAAGACTTCAACCATGAAATTCGAAGCGCCGTTGATAACTGCAGGCTGCTCAGTGAAATCACCGGTGGAATTGACAAAGCCGACCAGTTTGACAATGCGGGCCACCTTGTCGAGGTCGCCTGTCGCAGCCTTCATCTGGGCGATCAGGTTGATGGCACAGAGTTTTGCAGCCTCTGCCCCTTGTTCGGTCTGCATCGTGTCGCCAAGTTTTGCCTGAAACTGAATGCCTTCGGCGGTCATCGGGATTTGACCGGAAATGAACAGCTGATTGCCGGTTTTAACAAAGGGAACATAGTTGGCCGCAGGGGCTGCTGCTTCTGGCAGGGTAATGCCGAGTTCGGCGAGTTTGCTGTCGATGACACCGGACATGGGATTTCCTCTTGTTGAGATGAATTGGGTGAACCGGGCGCCCCTTCATGTGAGGCGAGTTCCTTGGGTGCCTCATAGATAGGGGAGGTGGATCGCCATTGCCAGAAAAACCTTGCCAAAAAACTTGTATGGCATACGCATTTCAGGTCATGATCACCAAGAGTATTCAAGGAGTACCGAATTTGAACTTTTTGCGTGTCGCAGTTGTCGTGAGTGGAGACTGGCTGTCCCGGATCGGGAATGGCATGCGCATGGCTATTGGTTGGGGACTGGCCGTGGTCTGGTTTTCTCCTGCAATTGCATTATCGGCAGAAACGGTGACGTTGGCACCTTATCGAGCGGTCTATGAGATCACTTTGGAGGAAGGTGGGCGGCGATTGGCCCAGCCTGCGGCCCTGATGGCTTTGTCCGGACGAATGGTTTATGAGCTGACCGGTGGTCCATGCGAAGGCTATTCAATGACCCAGCGGCTGGTGACGGCCGCAGACATGGTCGAGGGCGGGCGGATCCTTGAGGATTTGCAGATTGCCGGATTTGAGGACCCGCAGGCCGACACGTTCGAATTTGTATCGCGCCGGTTGATTGGCAATCGATTGGCTCAGAAGCAAAGGGGTGTTGCAACCCTGAAAGGGGACCTGACAGAGCTGACCATGCGGGAGCCGCAGAATGATGCGCTGACATTGCCGCACAAGGTGCTTTTCCCGATCGGCTTCCAACAGGCCCTGATCATAGCCGCCTTGAACGGAGAACGGCTGTTTTCGGCCCATTTGTTCGATGGGGCAGAAAAAGTTGGGGCCTATTATCACACCACTTCGAGCATCGGGCCGATGACCCGTTCGGGGCCAGCGACGTCTCCAGCACAAGGGCCGCTGGCCACGCTAGGCACAATGAAACGCTGGCCGCTGACCATCGCCTATTTTCAGGCGTCCGAGCAAAGCGAGGCGATGACCCCGCTCTATGAGCTCTCGACCGTGTTGTATGAAAATGGCGTTAGCGGCTCGTTGCGGCTGGTCTTTTCCGACTATGTGATGCGCGCCAGATTGCAGTCACTCGACATGCTGCCTGTTGCCACTTGTCCTTAGGCCTGACTTGCGCTTTCACAGACCGCTATCCTCATCTGGCTTCTGGGCCGAATGGATTTCAACCACTTTGCCATCCGACGGGCTTTCACTTTTCAGTTTGCCTTTCATGGTCAGGCCCAACTCGACCATGCGACTGCCAAATTTGGCACTCAGCTTGTCTATGGCCTTTTCGGCCTCGGCCCGTTTGCCCGCTTGCTCATCAATCAGGTCTGGCGGGTCGGCAAAGGCCGCGTCATGCAGCTCATTGAGGCCGATGCCGATCAGGCGAAAGCGTTTGTCCTCGCCCAGTTCCCTGAGCAACATATCCTTGCCAATGGTGTAAAGCTTGTCGGCCAATTGGGTCGGGTCGGACAGGGACCGACTGCGGGTGATGCTCTTGAACTGGGCCGATTTCATTTTGAGCGTGATGGTGCGGCCTGCCAGACCCGCCTTTTTGGCGCGCTCGGCGGTTTTCTCTGACAGGCGACGCAGGATCGGCAACAACTCATCGGCACTTGAGAGATCGCGGTTGAAGGTGGTTTCCGAACTGATGCTCTTGGTCTCGGAGTCTGCCGACACGGTGCGGTTGTCCTGTCCACGGGCAAGGCGAGCGAGGCGCAGCCCCATGGTGCCATAGCGTTTGGCCAGGTCTGTCTCATCTGCCCGGCGCAGCTGATCGATGGTGTGGTAGCCATCCTGAGCCAGTTTTTTCTGGGTCACCTTGCCGACACCCCAGATCAGGGATATTGGCTTATCGGCCAGAAAACTGTCGGTTTCCTCTTTGCCGATGATGGCAAAGCCTCGGGGTTTGTCGAGATCGGAGGCGACCTTGGCGAGGAACTTGTTGTGGCTCAGTCCTACCGAGACCGTGATGCCGATGTCGTTTTCAATGTCGCGGACAAAACGGGCGAGGGTATAGGCCGGATAGGCATGATGCAGGCGTTCGGTGCCTGTGAGATCGAGGAAGGCCTCGTCGATGGATAGCGGCTCAACCAGCGGGGTGAGCGCTTGCATGGCAGCACGGATTTGTTTGCCGACGCGGCTGTATTTTTCCATATTGGGGCGAATGACGACCGCTTCGGGGCAGAGCTTTCTTGCCTGAAACATTGGCATCGCCGAGCGCACGCCGCGAATGCGGGCAATGTAGCAGGCGGTGGAGACCACGCCCCGCTCGCCGCCACCAATAATCACGGGCTTGTCACGTACGGCCGGATTGTCGCGTTTTTCCACCGCCGCATAGAAAGAATCACAATCGATATGGGCAATGCTGAGCGTACGCAGTTCGTGATGGCGGATCAGGCGCGGGGACCGACAGCGAGGGCAGCGCGACGGCGCCCCATCCCCTTCGGCCAAGCAATCCCGGCAGAGGTAGGCATCTGTTGCATGGGCCGCGTGGGGTGACATGGGCGTCTCTTTAAAGGGAGCCAGTTGAGGCGCTGCTCATTGGGTCAAGACGCGCCTTGGCGGTGACGACCTCTTCAGGCGTCAGACCATGGTTGCTGGCAAAGGTCAGCAACAGCGAATCATCGGTCAGCAGAAACTCTAGAATCGCCGCAAGAAAGGAAGCTTCGGACGCAATGTCACGCAAGTCGGAGGGATCCAGCCCCGAAAGGGCCAGGAAACGGCCCATCAATTCAGGATCTGCTGACAAAAAACCTAACGCCTTGATGGCAATGGCTTCTGCAGTCTCGAAGTTTGGCAGAGAACGGTTTATAGTCATTGGCAATGTTTGCCCTTTTGAAAGATTTGTTGCGTATAAAAGTGAACAGATAATACCGCATCCCCTGCAGAAGCCCAGATCAATCTGATCGAGGCACCGGGTCTGCCCAGGTATTTCAGATCGATGGACGGGACCATGGCCAAGAAAATTCTAATTGTCGAAGATAACGAGCTGAACATGAAGCTTTTTCTCGATCTTCTGGAAGCGTATGGCTATGACACGGTCGGAACCCGCAATGGGTTGGAGGCGCTTGATTTGGCGCGCGAGCATCGGCCTGATCTAATTCTCATGGATATTCAACTGCCAGAGGTGTCTGGGTTGGAAGTCACCAAGTGGCTGAAGGAAGACGACGATTTGCGCCCCATTCCGGTGGTCGCTGTCACGGCCTTCGCCATGAAGGGGGATGAGGAACGGATTCGTCAGGGGGGCTGTGAGGCCTATCTCTCGAAACCCATTTCTGTTGCCAAATTTATCGAAACCGTGCGCACCTATGCCGGTGAAGCCTGACAATCTTTCGATTGAGGAATTTTGATGTCCGCTCGTGTCCTGGTCGTTGACGATATCCCTGCCAATGTGAAATTGCTTGAGGCCCGCCTGATGGCGGACTATTTCGATGTGCTCTGTGCCAAGAGCGGCAAAGAGGCATTGGAGATTCTCGATCTGCACATGGTCGACATTGTGCTACTCGATGTGATGATGCCGGAAATGGACGGATTTGAGGTTTGTCGCCGCATCAAGGCCAATCCGCAAACCATGCATATTCCCGTTGTGATGGTGACGGCGCTGGATCAGGTCAGTGACCGGGTATCCGGACTGGAGGCCGGGGCGGACGATTTCCTGACCAAACCGCTCAATGACATCGCGCTGATCAGCCGGGTTAAGTCTCTGGTTCGTATCAAAATGATGACCGATGAGTTGCGGTCTCGTGCCTCGACGTCCGAGCAGATGGGGCTTGATGATGGCAGTTTCATGAAAAAGCTGCTGCATCACGAAGGCGGACGGGTGTTGCTGGTTGATGACATGCGTTCCAGCTCCGATCGAATTCGCAAGCAGGTGCGGGGTGATTACGAGCTGAGCTTCGAGAATGATGTCCAGATGGCGCTACGCCGCTGCACGGATGAGGATCTGGACTGCGTGCTGGTCAATCTGGGAACGCAGACCTTTGATGCCTTGCGGCTCTGCGCTCAGTTGCGCTCTCTTGAAAGCACCCGGATGTTGCCGATCCTTGTTCTTGCCGATGAGAGCGATCAGGGCCGGATTATGCGGGCCCTGGATCTCGGGGTGAATGATTATGTGCGTCAGCCGGTTGACCGCAACGAGCTGTTGGCCCGGATCAAGACACAGGTGCTGCGCAAGCGGTATCTCGATGCATTGCGGGACTCGATCCAGCACACGATGGAACTGGCTGTTCTCGACGGACTGACCAAGCTCTACAATCGCCGTTACATGACAACTCACCTAAACTCGCTGCTGGTCTCGGCGAAAGATAAAGAAAAGCCTTTGTCACTGTTGTTGATGGATATTGACCATTTCAAATCGGTCAATGACACCTATGGCCATGATGCCGGTGACGAAGTGTTGCAGGAATTCTCCAATCGTATTCGCAAGAATACCCGTGGGATCGATCTTGTCTGCCGGTATGGTGGTGAAGAGTTCGTGGTGATCATGCCCGATACCGACCATGCTTTGGCAACCGTGGTCGCCGAACGGATTCGCAAAAAGGTCTCGGAAAAGCCGTTTATCATCCATAAGGGCCGCGACATGCTTGATGTGACCGTGTCGATCGGGCTGGCCTCGGTACAGAATGGGGCGGAAAGTCAGGATCGGTTGCTGAAACGGGCTGACAATGCGCTCTATCACGCCAAGGAGAGTGGCCGAAACCGCGTTGTGGTTGCTAGTGAAGAGGCCGCTTGACAAGTTGAGAGGGTTTCACGACTCGCCAATTTGGCGGTTGAGCCAGCTTTCTGGGGATATTAAGCCTCTGTCTTCATAAAATCGCCAATAGAAGTGTCGCTTCCATGCCCTTTGGGTGCGACTTTGTGCTGTTTACAGGCATGTTAAGGTTAATTGTTGGTGAATTTCGGGTATTCTTATTGAATGTTTAAACAATTCGTTGAAATCCTGAATATTTTTGTTACGCTGGACTAGCATGATGGAAGTGGGGACGTCTGTGTATGCTTTGCAGTTCAACTGTATGCGCTCGCGAACTCAATCCACCCACGAATTATCCCCTACGGAACACTCAGGTCCGCCGCATCTCCTGGGACCGTGGGGCTTGGTCGGTTCAGGCGCAGCAAGAGTGGCCTCCTCAAGTGGTCTGCATCTGAACCGGCCATCCTTTTATTAACGGGACTTTCCCCGATCCTTTCCACCTTTCGCTGTCGCCTTTGCGCCCATACGGGACGCGAAGGTCTGTGCTGACCGCTTGGCTTGCTGTTGGGTGTTCAGGTGGGTGTTCAGGGTCTGTATGCCCAACGCCGGTGGAACATGCTCAGATCGCGATGCTGAGGATAGGGGGAACATGCGGCACGTCTGAAGAGAGGGGGCAGCCTGCCTCTCAGCTTCTGGTTCTTTCAATCATCCAGTCCGGTTGCCTGTCGTCTCGAATGCAAGCAGTTCCGAATGCAAAAAGGCCCGCAAGATGATCTTGCGAGCCTTTTGAAATCTGTCTTTCAGAGAAGCTTACTTGATTTTTGCTTCTTTGAATTCAACATGTTTCTTTGCCACCGGGTCATACTTCCGCTTGACCATTTTTTCGGTCATGGTGCGGGAGTTCTTTTTGGTGACATAGAAGTAACCCGTATCAGCGGTGCTGACCAGACGGATTTTGATAGTTGTTGCCTTAGCCATTTTGTCTTTTCCGTCTCTTGGGCCCGCAGTTGGTTTTGACAGCTGGTCTGTCACTCACCAAAGGGTGCGGGCTGAAGATGCGCTGAGCGGAAAAGAACCGGCTCAGCATAAAACCTGTTTCGAGCCGCCAAACTACGCAAAGTTGGCTTATTGTCAAGAGTGTGGCGCCAATTATCGACGCCATTCTTAATCACATTGCACTTTCAAACGCTCGAAACCGCAAAAACACCTGCAAAGCCGTGATCAAAGCTCGGACCGCACCATTTCCTTGCCCTGCATGTAGAAGAAGGGCGTGGCTTCGTTGGGCGTGAAGTCCGGGTCTCGTTCCAGACGGTTTGCCAGCTCGGTGAGAATCTCCTGGGTGATGCGCGGCAGGTCGAGCTTGTGCGCATCATCAATGGTCAGCCAGTGGAGATCCTCCAGCTCGCCTGTCGGGCCTGTGCCCTCTGGCAGGCGGTCAATGATGTGGCAGGCATCGACAGCAAAGAAGCGGGTGTCAAAGCGCCGTGTGCGGCCCGGAGGGGTAATGGCACGGGCGATGAAGCGATAGGGGGAGAGGTCTGGCAGCAGGCCGCGCTCCTTGAAGGCCTCCCAATCGCCCCCTTTCAGACGTCTGTCTGTGCCCTTGACGCCAAGAAACAGGCCAGCCTCCTCATAGGTTTCGCGAATGGCACACATGACGAGGCCGCGCATGCGGGCGTCGCTGTCACCGTTCTTGGCCTTGTGCCGCAGCTTTTCGAGCACATGCGGGTGCAGGTCGGCGGCAAAGGGAACGTGGCGGTCGGTCGAATCAAGGCGACCACCGGGAAAGACGAACTTGCCGGGCATGAAGCGGTGCTTCATGTGGCGTCGGCCCATCAGGATTTTCGGCTCTCCATGCTCGCGATCAAGGATGATCAGCGTGGCGGCATCTTTGGGGCGGATGTTTGTATGCGCCTTGTCATACATGCGAAGGGCGTTGGCGGTCAGCTCCGGGTGAGCGACGGGGGGCTTTTCAATCAATTCGGACATGGTCTCTCGGTCGGCCACTCAAATAGGGGGCTCGTGCGCACTCGTGTTGATGGGATGACCGACCTACCGGCCCAATATTAGGCGCGATCCGGGAAGTCGGGTTCGGCATTGGGGTCAAAGCCGTGCATATAGTTCGCCCACTGTAAAGCGACAATCGCGCCTTTGATAGGTCGCAAAAATGCTAAAGACATCGCAATGGTGAGGGGGATCCCGATGGCCATGTGAAGCCATAGGGCCGGTTTGAAGGCTACTTCTGCCCAGATAACCAAAGGCACAATGATGTGACCGACGATGAAAATGGTGAAATAGGGAGGGGCATCGTCTGCGCGGTGGTGGGAATAGGTCTCTCCGCAATGGCTACAGGTGTCAGAGACTTTCAAAAAGCCGCCAAACAGACGGCCAGTCTGGCAGTTTGGGCAACGGCAGAGGGCACCTTGCAGCATGGCGGCAAAGACATCACGGCGGGGTTTGGCTTGCAGGCTGAAGCTGCTTGTTACTTGACTTGTCACTGACCTGTCGTCCTTTTCGGCTTGTTCCGTTCCGACTGATCCCCTCAAACAGTCGAGCAAACCTATATATAGTACAATTACGTAACTTGTCTATCTCTTCCCTTTGTTGCCTCTTTTGGGCTTGGTGGAGCGGGGGCGTGTGGTGCCGGGCAATTTCTTGCCGCGCCCCTTTTTCGGTATGCCGTTGGTTCGGCCGCGCACGCTTCGGGTTCGACTGAGGCGGCCCTTGGGGTGCTTGCGGCCTTCGGACAGCATTTCGAATCGCAAGGCTCCTGCCATGGGGGCCGCTTCGACGAGTTTCACCTCGACCATGTCTCCCAGACGGAAGGTTTCGCCGGTTGCTTCGCCGACCAGCTGGTGGTTGGCTTCGTCAAACGCATAATAATCGTAGCCGATGGTGGAAGCGGGGATGAAGCCATCCGCGCCTGTGTCAGAAAGCTGGACAAACAGACCGACACGGGTGACACCGGAAATTTTGCCGGTAAATTTCGCGCCCACCTTGCCGGACAGGAACCCGGCAATCAGCCGATCCTTGGTATCGCGTTCGGCGGTCATGGCGCGGCGCTCGGTGGTCGAGATATGGCCGGCAATATCGCCAAGCTTGGTCTCGAAGCCATTGGGCAGGCCATCATCACCCAGATCAAGAGCCGCGATCAGGGCGCGGTGGACGATCAGGTCGGCATAGCGCCGAATCGGTGACGTGAAATGGGCATAGCGCAGCAGGTTGAGGCCGAAATGGCCGATATTGTCCGGGTTATATTCTGCCTGCGCCTGTGAGCGAAGCACCACCTGACTGACCAGCGGGCCATGTTCCGTGTCAGCCATGCGATTGAGGATGGTGTTGAACATGGAGGGACGCAGATTGCCGCCCTTGGGCAAACTGAGATCAAGTGACTGGAGGAACTCGCGCAACCCTTCGAGCTTTTCGGGCGAGGGATTGTCGTGGATGCGGTAGACGAGTTTCTGTTTGCGCTTTTCCAGCGTCTCTGCGGCGGCCACGTTGGCCTGAATCATGAACTCTTCGACCAGCTTGTGGGCATCGAGGCGCGGCGGCACATAAACCCGGTCGATCTTGCCTTCAGGGGTCAATAGAAGCTTGCGCTCGGGGATGTCCAGCTCCAGCGGTTCGCGGGCGTCGCGCCCGGCCTTGAGGATGGCATAGCCGTCCCACAGGGGCTTGAGAATGCGCTCAAGGATTGGTGCGGTCTTCTCGTCCGTCGTGCCGTCAATGGCATTCTGCGCCTGATTGTAAGATATGCCAGCCGCGACCCGGATCATCACCCGGTGGAAGGAGTGGCTTTTCTTGGTGCCATGCTTGTCGAAAATCATCCGTACTGCCATCGAAGGGCGGTCTTCGCCTTCTTTCAGGGAGCACAGATTGTTGGAAATCCGCTCGGGCAGCATCGGCACGACGCGGTCGGGGAAGTAGACCGAGTTGCCGCGCTTGAAGGCTTCGCGGTCGAGCTGGGAGCCAAGACGGACATGATAGGCGACATCAGCAATGGCGACATAGGCGATGGTGCCGCCATCATTGGCCGGATCCGGATCCGGTTCCGCATAGATGGCGTCGTCATGGTCCTTGGCGTCGGCGGGGTCGATGGTGATCAGCGGCAGATCACGCCAGTCTTCACGGCCCTTCATGGTGGGCTGTGTGGCGCGCTCGGCCTCCATCAGCACATTGTCGGGGAAGATATAGGGGATTTCCAGCGCATGGATGGAAATCATGCTGACGGCCTGCTCAGAGGCCATCGGGCCGATCACTTCGCGCACATGGGCGCGCGGGGTGCGCGAGCGGCCAGAGCGGGTGATGGAGACGGCGACCAAATCGCCTTCCTCTGCCTCACCGCGGCCCGAATCGTCAATCGACATTTCCTGCGTCTTCTTGTCGATCGGCACAAGGCGGCCACCGCCATGAATGGGGTCACGGCGATAGATGCCAAGAATCGAATCTTGCCGTTTGGGCAGGATCTTGATGACCCGGACGGTCTGGCGGATGCCAGCCATTTCAAACTGGTCGTGATGGGTTTCGACAATCTTGGCCAGCACCCGGTCGCCAACGCCCGGCACGGCTTTTGACTTTTTGTCCGGTTGAATGAGAACGCGCGGCGGTTCGCCATGGTCGCTTTCCCATTTGACCGGCAGGCCAATGAGATCGCCGTGGGAATCGCGTTCGGCAATCCGATAAATGCCGACGGCAGGCAATTCACCTGCCTTGACAAGGCGTTTGCGGCTTTTCTCGATGTGACCGTCTTCGGTAAGTTCTTTGAGGATGCGTTTGAGCCCGATCCGCGCGCCACCGGATATGTTGAAAGCGCGCGCAATCTCGCGTTTCCCGGCCTGACCGGGATTTTCGGCGATGAAGGCGAGGATCTCTTCTTTGGAAGGAAGGCCGTCCTCGATGGTTGGTCTGCGTTTGCGTATCAAGGGTCGGTCCTTCCGGGCTTTTGGCGTTTTGTGCCTTGTTGTCTGTCAGCGTCAGTCGACGTCGAAGGGGGGGCTGTCATCCGCCGGTTCGGCGTCTTTTGCCTTGGCTGCGGTCTTTTTGGCCGGAGCCTTCTTCGTTGTCGTTTTCTTTGCTGTGGTCTTTTTCGCCGTTGTCTTTTTTGCTGCTGCTTTCTTGGTGGGAGCCTTTTTCTTGGTTGCTCCTGCCTTGGCGGCAATCATCTCAAGAGCCTGTTCAACGGTGACAGATTGCGGGTCCATGTCTTTGGGTAGCGTGGCATTGATCTTGCCGTGATTGACATAAGGGCCATAGCGACCGGATTTGACCGCAATGGCGCCGCCATCAGGATGCTCGCCCAGATCCTTGAGGACTTGGGCCGTGGCGCGACCACCACCTTTGGCCCGTTTTTCAGCCAACAGCGTCACTGCATGGTTGAGCCCAACGGTGAATATGTCGTCAACACCTGGCAGATTGGCATAGGTGCCATCATGCAGCACGAACGGGCCATAGCGCCCCAGACCGGCGGAAATCATCTTGCCGTCTTCCGGGTGTGTGCCCACTTCGCGGGGCAGGGAGAGCAGCTGCAAAGCCTTTTCCAGATCGATGCTGTCGAGCGGCCAGCCTTTGGGAATGGAAGAGCGCGGCGGCTTCTTGTCCTCACCCTTCTGCACATAGGGGCCGAAACGACCGGTGCGCAGGGTGACTTCGAGATCGGTTTCCGGGTCGATGCCGAGTAGTTTTGGACCTGCATCAGCCCCTGCAATCTGATCGCCATTGCCGTCTTTGGTCAATTGGCGGGTGTAGGAGCAGTCCGGATAGTTGGAGCAGCCGACAAAGGCACCATAGCGCGAGGTTTTCAGGCTGAGCTGGCCATCGTCGCAAGACGGGCAGGCGCGCGGGTCGGTGCCGTCTTCCTTGGGTGGGAAGGCATAGGCAGCGAGCACTTCATTCAGGGTGTCGAGCACTTGCGAGACGCGCAATTCTTTGGTGCCGTCGACATGGGAGGCGAATTCCTTCCAGAAATCGCGCAGCACATCTTTCCAATCGAGCTCACCAGCAGAAATCCGGTCGAGCTTTTCCTCGAGTTCAGCGGTGAAGTCATATTGCACATATTGCTCAAAGAAGTTGGACAGGAAGCCCGTCACGAGACGGCCCTTTGAGTCAGGGATCAAGCGCTTCTTGTCGAGCGTCACATAGCCACGATCGCGCAAGACCGATAGGGTCGCGGTGTAGGTGGAAGGGCGGCCGATGCCGAGTTCTTCCATCCGCTTGATCAGCGTGGCTTCGGTGAAACGAGGGGGAGGTTCGGTGTGATGCTGGCTCGATGTGATGGCCTTTTGCTTCAAGCTCTCGCCATTGGTCATTGGTGGCAGGCGGTTGCTTTCCTCGTCGTCATCATCGTCCTTGGTCTCGGTATAGAGCGTCAGGAAACCATCAAAGCGGACAACGGAACCGGTGGCGCGCAGATCGGCGCTGCGGGTGCCATTGCTGGCCGTGATGTCGACTGTGGTGCGTTCCATCTGGGCCGAGGCCATCTGGCTGGCCATGGTGCGGCGCCAGATCAGCGTGTAGAGCTTGAGCTGCTCATCATCTAGATAAGATGCCATCTGTTTGGGATGGCGGCTGATGTCGGTTGGGCGGATGGCCTCGTGGGCCTCTTGCGCATTCTTGGCTTTGGTGCTGTATTCACGCGGTTTTTCGGGCAGATATTGCTTGCCGAATTCGCTTGCGATGGCATCGCGGATCGGGCCAATGGCTTCTGGCGCGATCTGCACACCGTCGGTACGCATATAGGTGATCAGACCGGTGGTCTCGCCGCCAAGGGTAATGCCCTCATAGAGCTTCTGGGCGATCTGCATGGTGCGGGCGGCGGCAAAGCCCAGTTTGCGCGAGGCTTCCTGCTGCAGGGTCGAGGTGGTGAAGGGGGCAAAGGGATTGCGGCGCACCGGCTTGGCTTCAACCGAGCGGACCGTCAGTCCCGATTGCTCGATCAACTGCTTGATATCGGCCGCTTCCGTGCCAGTGGCGATGTCCAGACGGCCTTTCTTCTCGCCGTCAACAGCGGTCAGGCGGGCTTGGAAATCGGCGCCAGCTGCGGTTTGCAGGTCCGCCAGAATGGACCAGTATTCCTGCGGCACGAAGCGTTCGATTTCTTCTTCGCGTTGACAAACGAGGCGCAGGGCGACCGATTGAACGCGTCCAGCCGAGCGGGCGCCGGGCAGCTTGCGCCAGAGAACCGGCGACAGGGTGAAGCCGACCAGATAGTCAAGGGCGCGGCGGGCCAAATAGGCATCAACCAACGGCACATCAATGTCGCGCGGATGGTCCATCGCCTCGAGAATGGATTGTTTGGTAATGGCGTTGAAGACCACACGCTGAACGGGCTTGTCCTTGAGAACGCCGCGCCGGTTTTTCAACACCTGCAACACATGCCAAGAGATGGCTTCCCCTTCGCGATCCGGGTCAGTTGCGAGAATGAGGCGGTCGGATTCCTTGACCGCTGCGGCAATGTCGGACAGACGCTTCTTTGATTTTGCGTCCGCTTCCCACGTCATTGCAAAATCTTCGTCGGGCAGGACGGAGCCGTCTTTGGATGGCAGGTCTCGAACATGGCCGTAGGATGCCATGACCTTGTAATTCTTGCCTAAATACTTGTTGATTGTCTTGGCTTTGGCCGGTGACTCAACGATGACGACGTCCATGCGAAACCTGTCTTTACAACACTCCAGTCACCAAACTTTGGCTGCTCTGGTTGCAGTCGGTTGGTGGCGAGAGTCCCTGATTCAACTATATTTGTTTTCTGTCAAATGACCGCTCAGCCCGTGAACGTCAAGGCTTCTGAGCAAATTCGATCAAACTATTTTGGCTTTCACACACAGGTGAGACGAATGAATATACAACCTATTGGGTGTGAAAAGGTTGTATACAACTTAGTTTTAAACGTGTAAGGTTGAGATATGAAGGCTGGGGCTTGCTGTCATGCAGCAACCGTATCGCCCGTGAAGCAGTCAAACATGCGAAACCGGAATGGGGGGCCGCATTGGGATTTGGCTCATGTGACAGGTTTGGTGGAGTCAATGGAAAAGAAGCTGAGTGTTGTGGGTGGTTTGTCTTCTCAAGGGACGGGGAAAGTCAAAACAGCGGACTATATTTGTTCGCATTTGCAGGAATTGACCGAGATGGCCCGTCAGGAGGAGCTTGCTCTATTGGTCTATCTGTTGGAGATGGCCATGATTGAAGCCATGGAAATCGCTAAGCAGGTGCGTAAATAGGCCTTTGCCGGCTGCTGCATGTTTGGCAGACTTTTATTCTGATGGATCGTCGGAGGCAGTCCAAAAAAGATTGCCGACCTAGAGTGGAGCAGGGCGCGGTGGTGAGGATCACCGTTTAGCCGAGCAAGGACACCATCTGGTTGCCATGGCGCTCGAGGCGCCCGGCAATATCAAGCTCCAGCAAAAGCATCTGGATTTGTGAGGCGGTCAGGTCTGATTGTCGTAGCAACTCATCGACGCTGATTGGAGTGGGCGACAAGCTGGAAACAAAGCGATCCCGCTGGTCTGGCGAAAGCGCATCCTCTTCTTGGTCCTCTGCATACGCCTTATTATCAGCCGGTTCCTTGAAACCAAGAGGCAGGGGCGCGGGGTCGTGTGGTAGGCGGTTTGTCAGTGCGCTCAGAATATCGTTGGCGTCACAAACAAGACAGGCCCCTTGCTGGATCAGGTGATTGCCACCGTCGGCTCTGGGGTCGAGCGGAGAGCCGGGTATGGCAAACACGTCGCGATCCTGTTCCAGTGCATAGCGGGCAGTGATCAGCGATCCGGACCGCTTGGCGGCTTCCACTATCAACGTGCCTGCGGACAAGCCGGAAATGATCCGGTTGCGGCGGGGAAAATCCTGACTGCGGGCCTGCCAGTTCCATGGCATTTCGGAAATCAAAAGGCCGTGCTGGGCGATTGCGTGAGCCAGATCGATGTTTTCCGGTGGATAGATGCGATTGAGACCACCAGCAACAACGGCAATGGTGCCGGTTTCAAGGCTTGCCTTGTGGGCGGCTGTATCGATGCCACGCGCCAGCCCTGAGGCGATGGTGACGCCTGCCTCCCCCAGATCTGCGGCAATCTGCCCGGTCAGTTTCCGCCCGGCAGCAGAGCAATTGCGCGAACCGACAATGGCGATTGTCTGCCTTTGCGCCCAAGCGCAGTTGCCCATTATGGTGAGGAGGGGCGGCGGGGCATGGATTTGCGTCAAGTCTTGCGGATAGTCTTTTTCGCCAAGGGCCACGAGACGGGCTCCTGCCTGATGCAGCTGTTGCCACTCCTCGGCAATGTCAGCTTCAGACGCGATCTGTATTTTCCGTTTGCTGCCACCTTTGCGGGCAAGGTCAGGCAGCGCCAATATTGCCTTGCGGGCTGAGCCATAGTGAGCCAGCAATTGATAAAAGGTTGCTGGGCCAACATTAGCCGAGCGAATTAGCTGTAACCAGTCGAAGCGTTGCTTGTCGCTCAGGCGAAGGGCAGAGGAGACATCTCCCGAAGATGGCAACGAGGTTGCATTGGATGCGGTCTCTGCCATGGCGGGATCGGTCCGGTTCATGCGTCCGGTCCGTCGGTGGCCGGTTCGGACTCGCTGTCGGTCTCGGACTTGTTCTTGCCGCCGATCCTGCTTTCGGTGCCGTTTAAGAGGCGATTGATATTGGCTTTGTGTTTCACCCACAAAAGAGCCGTTAGCACCGCAAAGACTTCTGCCATCTGCCATTCGCCAAAGCCCATCAGAGCAAAGGGCATCATGCCACTGGCAATCAGGGCAGACAGGGACGAATAGCGTGTGATGAAAGCGGCCGCGAGCCAAGTGAAGGCAAACAGCAGGAAGGCGGGCCAATAGAGGCCGAGCAGCACGCCGAGATAGGTTGCGACGCCTTTGCCACCCTTGAATTTCAACCAAAAGGGGAAGAGATGACCAAGGAAGGCCCCGATGGCGGCCAGATTGGCAGTTTCCGGACCCCACTGGGCAGCGATGACAACGGGAATGGTGCCTTTGAGCAGATCACCGAGCAGGGTGAAAAAGGCCAACTTCTTGCTGCCGGTACGTAGCACGTTGGTCGCGCCGATATTGCCTGAGCCGATTTTGCGGACATCGCCCATCCCGGCAAATTTGGTCAGCAACAGGCCAAAGGGTGTGGACCCCAGAATATAGCCGAATGCCAGCGCCATGAGATAGTAGGGCAGGGAATAGGTCAGGCTGATCGGATCGGGCATTGTCTGTCCTCAGGCGCAAGGGGCCGGGCCAAGCGTGTTGGTCCGGCGCGATGTTGATTCTGTTGAGCCAGGCTCAAGAAGGATCGTAATGGTGAACCAACTGGCCTTCAACGTATGTTTGCAAAACCCGGCCGGATAGACGCGCTTTGTGGAAGGCTGTGTTTTTGGAGCGGGATTTCAGCAGATCGCGATCCATCACCCAAGGTTCATCCGGGTCAAACAGGATGATGTCTGCCGGATTGCCCGGTTTCAGAGTGCCGGCATCCAGAGACAGCAGAGCCGCCGGGGTGGTGGATAGAGCCTTGAAGGCCTGCATCAGGCTCAACTGATCGCTGTGAACAAGACGCATGGCGGCCGCCAACATGGTTTCCAAACCAACCGCACCGTCGGCGCATTCGGCGAAGGGGTGGCGCTTGGTGTCAACGTCTTGCGGATCGTGAGCGGAATGGATGACATCGATGGTGCCGTCGGCAACGCCTTCAACCATCGCCAGCCGTTCGTCTTCGCTGCGCAAAGGCGGGGACATTTTGTAGAAAGTACGGTAGAGGCCGATGTCATTCTCATTCAGCGTCAGATGATTGATCGAGACACCGCAGGTAACATCGAGACCCTTATCCTTGGCGCGGCGGATGATTTCCAGGCTTTCGGCGCAACTGATCTGGCTTGCATGGTAGCGACAGCCGGTCAGCTGGGCGAGGCGGATGTCACGGGCCACCATGATGGTCTCGGCTTCGGCCGGAATGCCGGCAAGGCCAAGTCGGGTGGAGGTTTCACCCAAATTCATCACCCCATTGCCGACCAGATCCGGGTCTTCGGGGTGATGGACAATGAGGGCATCGAAATCGCGGGCATAGGTCATAACCCGGCGCATGACCTGGGCATTGGTGATGGCCCGGCGGCCATTGGTCAGGGCGACGGCGCCCGCCTCCAGCATCATGCCAATTTCGGTCATTTCCTTGCCATTGAGACCCTTGGTCATGGCTGCATAGGGGGCGACATGGACGCTGGCCGTGTCACGAGCCCGGCGCTTGATGAAATCAACCAGAGCGATATCGTCGATCACCGGGTCGGTGTCGGGCATGGTGGCGATGGTGGTGACGCCGCCTGCTGCGGCTGCACGGCTGGCGCTTCTGAGGGTTTCGCGATGCTCGGCACCCGGCTCACCGGTGGTGACATGCATGTCGACGAGGCCCGGCGCGGCAACCTTGCCATGGCCATCCACGCGCAAAATGTCGGTCGGAAGCTGGCCTGCCACATTGGCGCCGATGGCCTTGATGCGGCCGTCTTCGACGAGGATGGCGCCTTTTTCATCGAGACCGGTCGATGGATCCATCAGATGCAAGTTGGTGAGGGCAAAGGCGGATTGTTGTCTGTCTGGCATGATCATTCTCTCTTATTCCACCTCAACCGGTCCAAGTTCCAGGCTGTTTTTGGCCAGCAATTCAATCACCGCCATACGGACGGCGACCCCCATTTCGACTTGCTCGTGGATGACCGAGCGTCCTGAATCAGCGACCGAGCTGTCAATTTCAACGCCGCGATTCATCGGTCCGGGATGCATCACGATGGCATCCTTGTCGGCATGTTGCAGCTTGTCTTCGTCAAGGCCGTAGAAGTGGAAATATTCACGCACCGATGGGATGAAAGCGCCATTCATGCGTTCGAGCTGCAGGCGGAGCATCATTACCACGTCAGCGCCGTCCAGTCCCTTCTTCATGTCGCGGAAGACCTTGACGCCGAGCGCCTCGACATCGGCGGGCAGCAGGGTGGAGGGGGCAATCAGCCGCACTTCCGCGCCCATGGCATTGAGCAACTGGATGTTGGAGCGGGCTACGCGGGAATGGAGAATGTCGCCGCAAATGGCAACCACCAGATTTTGCAGGCTTGGTTTGTGCTGCAAAATGGTCAAGGCGTCGAGCAAGGCCTGTGTTGGGTGCTCGTGGGCTCCGTCACCGGCATTGATCACCGAGCAGCCAACCTTGCGGGCCAGCAATTGCGGTGCACCGGCGGCGCCATGGCGGACGACCAGAATGTCCGGATTCATCGCGCCGAGGGTCAGCGCGGTGTCGAGCAGGGTTTCGCCCTTGGAGACCGAGGAATTCTTGACCGCCATATTCATGACGTCCGCGCCGAGGCGTTTGCCTGCCAGCTCGAATGAGCTTTGGGTGCGGGTGGAGGCCTCAAAGAACAGATTGATCTGGGTGCGGCCCTTCAGAATGGCCTTCTTTTTTTCGACCTGTCGGGAAACGGCAATGGCTTCCTGTGCCAGTTCCAAAAGAGCTGTGATTTCGGGAGGGGTCAGCCCGGCAATGCCGAGCAAATGGCGATGCGCAAATGCCACGTCTTTATCCTAGCGTTTCGGGGTTTTCGCTAGATGTATAGCTATAGGTGGAATCGTTCCGGGCCGCAAGAGTGAGAAACCGTTTGACTCGTTGAAAATTGATCAACCCGGCATCGCCCCATTTCATGGGTCATCCGGTGATGAAACTGCGGATGATCAGCAACCATAACGGAATGGTCAGAACGGCAAGGCCGGTTTGCAGCGTGACCATGCCATTCAGCAATTCCGCGTCGCCGCCCATTTTCTTGGCCAGAATATAGCCATTCATGGCGGTTGGTACGGCCATGCAGATGACGGCGATTTCGAGCACTTCGTCCTCAAGGCCAAAAAACAGCCCGACGCCAAGAGCCAGAGCTGGCATGGCAATCAGCCGCCAGAGGGTGCCGATCCAGTTGAACAAGCTGGGCGGGAAGAGATAGCGCAGCTTGAGGCCTGCGCCGACAATCAACAGGCCAGTGGCAAGCCCCGCGCGCGCGGTGACCTCGATGGTGGTGCCGATCGCGTCCCAAATGGGGATTTCCAGCATGTTGAAGACCAGCCCGCCTGCGGAGGCCCAAATCAGCGGATTTTTGAGAATATTCATCAAAACGCTGGCGACTTGCGGCTTTGTTTTGGAAGCGAAGGTGGCAAGAATGGTGACGACAATCACATTGATCACCGGAATCATCGTGGCCATGGCAACGGCAACCAGAGCCATGGCATCGGTGCCGTAGGCTTTCTGGACGATGGATAGGGCAATGAAACCGTTCCAGCGCAACACGCTTTGATAAATCGAGGTGTAGGCCGGACCATCAAGCGACAGGGCTGACTTCATCATTGGGTAGGCAACCAGCAGAATCAGCGCCATCACGACGAGGGTGGTAATCAGCGCGCCGGCCATTTCGCCCAAAGGCACATTCTTCAAATCCGCCGAGACCAGCGAATGAAAGATGAGCGCCGGGAAGAAAAGCCAATAGGAAAGGGTCTCCAGTCCGTTCCACTGATTTTCCGGCACCATTTCGCTGCGGCGGATATAGAGACCCAGCGCAACAAGGCAAAAGGTGGGAATCATGGCTTCGAGTATGAGCAGCATTGGGCATTCCGGACGGTAAGGGGACCAAAAGGGCGGAGGGACGATTGGACAAGGCTGGCCCGACAGGCTTGATCCTGTGTACCGGGGTCAGTGGGTTACGGCAAGTCTGTAATGCCCACCAATTGCCTTCTTTGATCAGTCTTCAGGTTGGCCGTCATTGTCTTCTGTCCCCCGGTCGGGTGCCAGACGCGCTCGGTCCAGAGCGCCTTGCAGAATGTAGGAGGCGGCCATTTTGTCGACCACTTCGTCACGGCGTGCACGCGAGGTATCGGCATCGAGCAGGGTGCGGGTGACAGCGACGGTTGAAAGACGCTCATCCCAAAAGGTGACGGGGATCGGATCCGTTTCGCGCTCGCGCCACAGATCCCGCAAGGAGAGGTAAAAGTCGCGTGTGGCCTGAGCGCGTGGACCTTCAGAGCCGTCCATATTGAGCGGCATGCCCAGAATGAAGCCACCGACATTATGCTCCTTGCAAAGAACCATCATCCGTTCGGCATCGAGCGAGAATTTTTTGCGCTGGATGGTCTCAGCGGCACTGGCGATCATCCGACCAGTGTCTGACACGGCAACGCCGATGGTTTTGGTGCCCAGATCAAGTCCCATCAGCCGCTCGCCGGGTTTCAATCCGGCGATCAGGTCATGCAGCGGAATGTCAATCGGCGCTTTTTTCTTCTTCTTGCGGGCCATGTGCTGGGTCTCTCGTTGCTGGAATGCCTTGATTGCAGTGTTGTGGCTTGTTGAGCCTGTTGGTTCAACCGATTAATTCGTCTTTGGTCGTTTCACAGGCGTTGGCAAAGGAAGTGAGATAGGTCTGTATTCTGGCTTTTTGTTCCGGCGCGCGCATGATATGGGCTATTTCATCGGGAGAAGCCTTCATCAGTGCGAAGCGTTCGAAGATGTCTGGTTCAAATCGACTGGTTATGGTTGAGAGCACCAGCCGCAAGGTGGCGAGCATGTCATCTCCCCGGTGGGAGGCATGCAAGAGCGCTACTGGTTTGTCGATGATCTGCTCGCCGGATACAAGCCAATCAATGGCATTTTTAAGGCCGCCGGGCAGGGTGCGGACATATTCGGGACTGGATATGATGATGCCGTGACAGGTTTCCACTGCTGACATGAAGGCGGCAACGGAAGGGGGCAATGGATTGGCTTCAAGGTCGGGTGAGAAGACGGGCAATGTACCCAACGCATCAAAGACCGTGACATTGATGCCCTCAGGGGCTGCTTTGCGGACGGCGTGGAGCAGCGCAGTGTTGGTCGATTCCTGACGTGCACTCCCGGAAATGGCGAGGAGGCGAAGCGGAACGGATCGCTGTGAGGTTGGCGATGGCATCGCAAAGACCTTGTTCGGGCGGGTAAGGGGGATATCGATTTGCCTTCTTCTTGTCCCGATTCTGAGCGCGCTGTCTTCGGCTTTTTGTGGCAAGAGAATAGCAAATGGGGAAAATCGGCATATTCCTTGATGCCATGGTGACTTTCGTGCGGGCTTTGGACCGTTGGGGAGTTGCACCCCTTTCTTCAGCAATGCTATAGCCCTTGATGAGTGAGATGAGACTCATAGTATGTCCGGGCTGCTGTCTGCGTTTTTTCAAGACGTGCGCCGGACCTTTCATTTGGAAGGCTTGCATTCATGTCAATTGACAAGGATACGGTCAAGCGCGTGGCGCGTCTCGCCCGCCTGTCCGTTACAGAAGAAGAGGCGGAGAACCTCAAGGGTGAACTGAACTCCATTCTCGATTGGGTCGAGATGCTCAATGAAGTGGATGTCAATAATGTGGTTCCGATGACTGCCGTTGTCGATCAGGAAATGAAGAAGCGGGACGACGTGATCTCCGACGGCCACTATGCCGACCGCGTCGTGGCCAATGCGCCCATGTCCGAAGACAATTTTTTCATGGTTCCAAAGGTCATCGAATAGACCCTTTCAGGTGCTTGTCCCCGTTTGGGCGGCAAGTCTTGGCGAACCCTTAAATGAGATGGATCGGGATTGTTCGGACGATAGAGGCCTTGGGGCTTACGGACGACCTTCCTGCAAAGTGATGAGGAAGCCAGAGTGACAGATCTCACGGCTTTGACAATTGCAGAGGCCCGCGACGGGCTGGCAAAAAAAGAATTTACCGCAACCGAGTTGACCCAGAGCTACTTGAGCGCGATTGACGCAGCTGATGCGCTCAATGCCTATATCATCAAGACGCCGGAAAAGGCGCTTGAAATGGCAAAGACGTCTGATGCGCGCATCGCCAAGGGCGAAGCTGGCGCACTGGAAGGCATTCCACTCGGGATCAAGGACCTTTATTGCACCAAGGGTGTCGGCGCACAGGCCTGCTCGCATATTCTGGACAAGTTCACGCCGGAATATGAAAGCACCGTGACGCAAAACCTCTGGGACGATGGCGCCGTTATGCTCGGTAAGCTCAATATGGACGAGTTTGCCATGGGATCTGCTAACGAGACCAGCTATTTCGGCCCGGTTAAAAACCCTTGGCGTGCGACGGGTGAAGACATTGACCGGGTGCCCGGCGGGTCTTCAGGTGGCTCGGCTGCGGCTGTGGCGGCACGCATTTGTGCGGCTGCAACTGCCTCGGACACCGGTGGTTCGATCCGCCAGCCTGCTGCCTTTACCGGTACGGTCGGTATGAAGCCAACCTATGGCCGTTGTTCGCGCTGGGGCATGATTGCCTTTGCCTCCTCGCTTGATCAGGCCGGACCAATCACCCGCACCGTGCGCGATTCTGCCATTTTGATGAAGTCGATGGCGTCGGTTGATGCGAAAGACACCACCAGCGTCAACCTGCCTGTGCCCGATTATGAAGCCGCGCTGACCGGCGACATTCGCGGCATGCGCATTGGTATTCCCAAAGAATATCGCGTCGACGGCATGCCTGCAGAGGTGGATGCCTGCTGGCAGCAGGGGATTGACTGGCTGAAAGCAGCCGGGGCGGAGATTGTCGATATCTCCCTGCCAATGACCAAATATGCCCTGCCAGCCTATTACATCGTGGCACCGGCTGAGGCTTCGTCCAACCTTGCCCGTTATGACGGCGTGAAATACGGTCTGCGCGTTCCCGGTGATGACATCGTCGACATGTATGAAAAGACCCGCGCCGCTGGCTTTGGCTCCGAGGTCAAGCGTCGTATCCTGATCGGCACCTATGTGCTGAGCGCTGGTTATTATGATGCCTATTATCTGCGCGCCCAAAAGATCCGCACGCTGATCAAGCAGGACTTTGAGAAAGCGTTCGAAAGCGTCGACACCATCCTGACGCCAGCTACCCCATCGGCTGCCTTTGAGTTGGGCCGTGAGGTGACTGATCCGGTACAGAACTATCTCAACGACATCTTCACTGTGACTGTGAATATGGCTGGTCTGCCGGGCATTGCGGTGCCTGCTGGCAAGTCGGCTGAGGGCTTGCCGATGGGGCTGCAACTGATCGGCAAGGCATTCGATGAGGAAACCCTGTTCCGCGCAGCGGGCGTTCTGGAAGATGCCGCTGGCATCATGGAAGCGCCAGCCAAGTGGTGGTAGGAGCCGAGATTGAAAGATCAAAAGGCGATGAGAAAGCCTGAAGACTGCACTGAACGTGCTCATATTCGTGAGGAAATCGACCGGGTCGACCGGGAGCTGATCGCGTTGTTCAAACAGCGCGACGGCTATATCCGGCGGATGGCCCACATCAAGACAGACCCCAACGAGGCGCGGGTTGACTGGCGCGTCAAGGATGTTCTGGACAAGGTGTTGGCCGCGCTTGAAGACCATGATCTGCCACCAGATCTCTATATGGAATTCTGGGAGCAACTGATCGACCTCAATATCGATTATGAGACAGTGGCCATCGCGGCCATTCAGGCAGACAAACAAGAGACATCCGGCACCGATTGAGTGCTGTTATCTATTGAGTGAGGAGCAGCGGCAACGCGCTCCCATAGCTGAGGACGAAAATATGGCTGAAGCGTCCAGCAAATTGATCAAAGGGGCGACGGGCGACTGGGAAGTGGTCGTTGGCATGGAAATCCATGCGCAGGTCGCCTCCGAGGCAAAACTCTTTTCTGGTTCCTCCACCGAGTTCGGTGGCGCGGCCAACGACCATGTGAGCTTCGTTGATGCAGCCATGCCCGGCATGCTGCCTGTGATCAACGAGGAATGTGTGCGTCAGGCGATCCGGACCGGTCTTGGCCTGAAGGCCGAGATCAACAATCGCTCGGTCTTTGACCGCAAAAACTATTTCTATCCCGATCTGCCGCAGGGCTATCAGATCTCGCAATATAAGGATCCGATTGTTGGCGAAGGTATTGTCATTCTCGACATGCTGGATGGCGAGCGGATCGAAGTGGGCGTTGAGCGGTTGCATCTGGAACAGGATGCGGGCAAGTCGATGCATGACCAGCATCCGACCATGTCCTTTGTTGATCTGAACCGCTCCGGCGTGGCTTTGATGGAGATCGTCTCCAAGCCTGATATCCGCTCGTCAGAGGAAGCCAAGGCCTACATGACCAAGATGCGGACCATCGTGCGGTATCTTGGCACGTCTGACGGCAATATGGAGCAGGGCTCGATGCGGGCCGATGTCAACGTGTCTGTGCGTCGTCCGGGCGATGAATTCGGCACCCGCTGCGAGATCAAGAACATGAACTCGATCCGTTTCATCGGTCAGGCGATCGAGTATGAAGCCCGTCGCCAGATTGCAATCCTTGAGGATGGCGGCTCGATTGATCAGGAAACCCGTCTTTACGATCCGAAAAAGGGCGAAACCCGCTCGATGCGGTCGAAAGAAGAAGCGCATGATTATCGCTACTTCCCGGATCCTGATCTGCTGCCGCTGGAATTTGACGATGCCTATGTGGATGCCTTGCGTCAGGGGCTGCCCGAGCTGCCAGATGACAAGCGCGAACGCTTCATTTCCGAGTTGGGCCTGAAGCCTTATGATGCGTCGGTTCTGGTCGCTTCCAAGCGTCTGGCTGACTTCTTTGAAGAAGTGGCCAATGGTCGTGATTCCCAACTTGCTGCCAATTGGGTGATCAATGAATGGCTTGGTCGTCTGAACAAGGAAGGTCTCGACATTGATGCCAGCCCGATTTCCGCTGACCAGCTGGGCAAGATTGTCGATCTGATCAAGGCGGGCGATATTTCCGGCAAGATCGCCAAGGATCTGTTTGAAATCGTCTGGACCGACGGGGGCGACCCTGCCGAGGTGGTGGAAGCCAACGGCATGAAGCAGGTGACCGACACCGGCGCGATTGAAGCCATTGTCGACGACATCATCGCCAACAATCCCGATCAGGTCGAGAAGGTCAAGGACAAGCCGGGCCTGATTGGCTGGTTCGTCGGTCAGGTGATGAAGGCTTCGCAGGGCAAAGCCAACCCGCAAGCGGTCAACCAGATCCTGAAAGACAAGCTTGGCATCTAAACTTTGCAGTCAGTCTAATCATTCATTGCTGACAAGGGCGCGGGAGACATTCCGCGCCTTTTTCTATGCACGATTGTGTCTGGACAGTCACGCCAAATTTGTCTTGGATAGAAAGCAAGAGGGGGATGCTTCTCTTTGGTAACTTGTTTATCGTTATTGCGATAACTAATTAGGTGGCCTAGCAGTTCTTCCTCTTGCTGGCGATCACTTGCGGTTTCAGGACCATTGGGGGACCAATCAATGACTTTGCTTGTTTTGGGGGTGCTGCTTTGGTCAGTGCTCCACTTCTTACCCATCTTTGCGCCAACCATGCGCGCTGGATTTCAGTCCAAACTAGGCGAGGGGCCATATCGTGGGCTGTTCAGTCTGTTGATGTTCGGCTCAATCGGGCTAATGGTGATGGGCTGGCGCAGCTCGGTTGCTGGGGAAGAGCTGTTTGCTGGTGGCTATTCGTTGCGGCACGTCACCTATGCCTTCATTCTCGCCGCAATCATTCTGTTTGGGGCTGCCAAGGGGCAGAGTCGCATTCGCCGTGTCATTCGTCATCCCATGTTGACCGGTGTCATTGTCTGGGGCACTGGCCATTTGCTGGTCAATAATGACCCGCGCTCGCTGGTGCTGTTTGGGGGGATGGTTGTCTGGGCGCTGATTTCGATCGTCGGCATCAATCGACGCGATGGGGCCTATCGTCCACCGGACCCCTGGAGCTGGATGCGGGAGCTCCGACTGCTGGTCATTTCGGTGGTGCTCTATATCGGTCTTGTTTTTGCCCATCCCTATTTTACCGGTATTGCCCTGTTCTAGCATCGCTACCGGCGATAGTCTTTGATCTTTGATGCGCGTCTGAGTAACTCGGTGTGAGTTGCTTGGGCGCGCTTTGTTTTGGGCCTGTTATTTAAGCGTATAATAGGACCAATTTCTCTTTCTCTGTCAGGAAGACTACAGCTTGCGCTGGCAAATTGGCACAAATCGTCGAACTCAGAGACAAGTGTGCAAATTTTGCGAGAAAAATACCCGTTTTTTGTACTCCTCTGTGGGTCGACATGACTTATGACAAGACTATCGTATAAGAAGTCGGCTAAAGAAAAGCCGACTTGCCTATCGGCTTCTCCTTAAGGGAGAGCATTGATGGGAGAATCCACATGATAGCCTGTGCCGATCCTCCGGGCACGCTTTTGAAGGAGTTATGATTGTGTTTCAGATTGAAATTCGGGAAGCGCAACGAAAAGATGTCCCTGCTATCGTGTCGATGCTGATTGACGACGTTATCGGCAAAGACCGTGAGAATGACGCTGATCTCACCCCCTATTATGAAGCATTTGACGCAATCTCCGCGGATGCCAACAATTCGATCTTTGTCGCCTGTGACGAAGTCGGTGCGGTGGTGGGCACCTTCCAGCTGGTCTATATGCACGGCCTGTCGGTGATGGCAGCCAAACGCGCCGAGATCGAAGCTGTGCGTATTCACTCCTATTTCCGTGGCCGTGGTCTTGGTAAGCAGATGTTTGCCTGGGCGATGGACAAGGCCAAGGCTGATGGGTGCGCGATCCTGCAGCTGACCACGTCGAAGACCCGCGGCGATAGCCAGCGTTTCTATGATCAACTCGGTTTTGAAGCGACCCATATCGGCTACAAGATGAGTCTTTAACGGCCTCTGGTCGTTATTGGTCTGAGTGTCTGCCTTGCGCCATTTGTGGCCAACAAGCGACCCTCATGGTGGTATGGATTTTTTGGATACCTCTGCAATCGCAGGATTGCAGGGGTTTTTCTTTGCTTTTGCCAGTTTTTGCAGTCTTTCGCCTGCGCCTAACTTTTGGGATGCGCCCTTTGTCCCTTGTTGCTTTTGCTTAGGGCTGTCTTGTTGAAAAGCGTTCGCATGGTTTCCCAATGGTTACCTCGAATGCTCACATTCTCTTCAAGTTTTCTTCACGCCCCGCAGCTTTCTGCCGATTTCTAGGTTACTGAAAAGTTAGCTTCAGGAACTTGTAACCTTTTGTTTTCATTGCGGTAACCAAGGAAATTTACGTCGAATTGAGGGATTTCTTACACCATTGATCTCATGAGGACGGGCAAACGCCCACGGCAATCGGACCTTGGACGGGTCTGGCAGATATCCAGAAATGGGGATGTAAAATGGCTAGAGTAGAATATGAAATTTCAGAGCTGAATGGTGTTGGTCTTGATGCCAGTGGCGAAGTTTTCTTCCAGTTGGGGCTGTCTTTCGCAGTTGGCGAACAGGGTGAGCCGGATCTGGTGGCAGCACACAAATGGTTCAATCTTGCCGCCATGAAAGGCAACCGTGACGCAGCGATCCGTCGGCAGGAACTGACATTCGAGATGTCGACGCTTGAAATTTCCCGCGCCCAGCGTGAAGCACGTGAGTGGATGCGTCTGCACTAAGCCTGTCCGATTGCCCGAAGGGGTGATCTCCGCCCGGAAACGAGCGACTGCGTTTCAGGACGGCGAACCAAAGTGAAGGTTCCAGCACCGGACGGTGGCCAATGTGTAAGTTTGAGTGACGGGTACCAGATGTCTGGTGCCCGTTTTTTGTTGTCCTGATGCCTTTGATAAAACCACGCCCTAATGAGGCGTGTCTGTCCCTAGATCCAGCGCCTGTTCCACCTGCTGCATCCCCGGCTGGCCATGGATAAATCCATTGACGAAATCGTGGTTTGGCATCAGCTCGGTGATTTTGGCGCGCGCCTCGGACGCATCGATGTTGCCTTGCGTGAAAGCACGGAAGGTTTCTCCGACCGCCAGCATGTCACCGGTATGGGGGGACAGACGGAAGGCGTTGACCCCGGCTTCTGCCAAGGCAGGCAGTTCGTCGAGCAAGAGCTGGCTGCCATGGGACATGGTCTGGATGCCATTCACCGCCAGAAAATCCTGCCCGGTCAGGCTCTTGACGTCGCGGCCATCGGGATCCACTTCGCAGACAAAGCGACAACTGTCCTTGGACAGATGATGCAGACGGGCGTGATAGCAGCGGGCTGACAAGGCCAGCGGCAGCCGCCCGAAGACCTGCAATTCATAGGCTGGCTCAGGAGCCGCCTTGATCAATTGGGCCGTGGTTTCGGCCGGCACTTCTGCTGGCAGCACAAACCGCACAGCACCCCGGCTGGCGAGCGAACGGATGGTTGCCTCGTTATAGATGTTGATATAGGGGCCGACCACATAGTCGCGGCCCTTCAAAAAGGCGAGGGCGGTCAGGTCATTGGCTTCGACCATCCACATATCCTGCTCGCACTGTTCCTGCAGGTTCTTGCGCTCGGGCTTGGTGGTCACCAGCGCAAGCGTGGAAATGATGACCTTCTTGCCAGCACTTTCCATCCGCTCGAGAATGTCGGGCAGCACCTTGTTGCGGAAGGGCAAGCGCTTGGAGCAGACCGGCTCGCCAATATAGACCAGATCGAAGTCGCCTTCGTCAGCAACCTTGAAATAGAAATCGCGCCAGTCGCTTTCAGACCAGTTGAACAGGCAAGGGCCAAGGGTGAGTTCGGTATGTTTCATTGCCGGGTCCTTTCCCTTAGCGCCAGGTTTTCTGGTAGGAGCCTTTGGTGGTCTTCTGGCCCTCGGTCAGTGGTGCCAGAATGGCATCGAGATCGACGCTACGCCCGGTGGCAACCGCATCCACCGCGGTGCAGAAGCTTTTGACAACCTGCGCCATATAGGCCTTGCCGCGCTGGCGGCCTTCGATCTTCAAAGCTGTGACGCCTGCCTGTTGCAGCTGGGGCAGCAGATGGGCGGCATTCAGGCTCACCGGATCTTCAAACACATAGCCCACTTCGCCATCGCTTTCGAACCGGCCCTTGCAAAGGGTCGGATAGGCGGCGGCTTCCCCCTTGGGATATTGGTTGATGGTGATGCCTTCAAGCGTGCTTTCCAGATGGGAGCCACGATCTTCATATTTGACCGAACCCGGAGGCGAGCAGACGCCATTGATGTTGGGAGACTTGCCGGTGCAATAGGAGGAGAGGGAACAACGCCCTTCTGCCATCACACACAAGCCGCCAAAGATGAAGACTTCGGTCTCGCAGGTGATTTCTGCATTGATCGCGGCGATTTCCTGCACCGTGAGGACACGCGGCAGGACAACCCGTTTGACGTTGAACTCATCCGCATAATAATTGATCATGTCCGCATTGGCCGCAGCGGCCTGTACCGACAGGTGAGCGCGCAAATCCGGATGCTTGGTTGCGGCATAGTCGAGCATGCCCAGATCGGCGAGGATGATCGCATGGGCATTGGACGCGGCGACTTCATCAATGGCCTCGCGCCAGAGGTCGGTCTTGCCGGCTTGTGCAAAGGTGTTGACCGCGACCAGCACCTTGGAGCCGCGCGCGGCGGCATAATCGATGCCCTGATGCAGTTCCTTGGTCGAGAAGTTGAGGCCGGGAAAGTTGCGGGCATTGGTTTCGTTGCGGAAGCCGCAATAAACGGTGTCGGCACCGGCGTCAACGGCCGTGCGCAGGGCGGCAGGGGTGCCTGCTGGGCAAACCAGTTCCATGGCTTTCTGGGTCATCTCTCCTCCTGGTAACTGCAGATCTGGTCCTTGAACCCTTTTTCGGGATCCAGATGATCGCATGCCCGCAACGTCGAAAAACGTGCGGGCCATGCGGGCTGTTTCTTGTCCTACCGGGTCTTGATGCCCGGTGAATGGAATGGCTTAGGTCGGATAAACCCCATGCATTGGTTCCATCACCATTGCATTGTCATTGGCCTGCCGGGCTGCCGTCGTGAAGGAGCCGTTGCGCAGGGTTTCCAGAATGGCCTTGCCGCCGGATTCAACGGGACGGGACAACTTGCCCGCCATCTGGGCGCATTCGTGGATGAAGTCGATTTCCGCATCATCGAGCGCATTGCGCAGGGCCAGCACGGCTTCGGTGTCGCCTTCGATGGTCAGATCACGCGAGAAGAACAGGGCATCGCCATCTTCCTCGCCATCCATCAGATCGAGCAGGGACATGAAGGGAGCTGAGACGGTGACATCCCGGTTCGGGAAGGCATCAATCGAGCGTGAGAGGCGAATCTGGACGCGTTCATTATAGAAGGTCAGACAGGCGATCCAGTCGAGATCTGTCGGCACCACCACAAAACACTTTTCGGCATAGTCGCCCAGACGCTCAAAGAATTCCGGATGCTCGTAGGCAATCCGGTTGGCCGCGCCAGCAATCAGGCGTTCAAGTGGCATCAGGGGCAAAAACTGGGTCAGGCGTGCGACGCATGGGGGGAAAGAACGCACCGTTCCGTCAGTCATTATCGTATCTCCTCAGTCCCGGATTGCGGGCTGTCTTCGAGATGCAGACAATCGCAACCCTGGCGAGGCTATCCTGAGGGGCCTTCGGACTGCGCATTGGAATGCTCATCTTGGCGACAAATAGCAGGTTTTGAATGACAAAAATCATCGCCACCTGCGCCAAAATGGCGCACGTAAATTCCCTTAGTTCTTCCGGTTATGGCCTTTTGTTGCGTCCGAGCGGCCAGACACAGGGCTGGCTGAGGTTTGGAGAGGGGTTGGCCAATCGTCCTTTTGCCGCGTTTCCCGCAATAAAGCGCAGAAAACCGTAGATCCGCCGATGGCTTGCTCGAGCCGCCTTCACGAAGCCCTTGCCGCTCAGACTGGCGAGCTTGCATCATGCCCGGTTCCCCGACGGAAAGGTGGGGGATTGGGGCGCACTTTGTGCTTCGCCTTTTGGCGTGTTGAAATCTTCCTTCAGGTGAGCGGTGTCACCCTCGTCAGGCGTGCCCAAGGGCATTTGGCACCGCTTAGGCGGTTGGGGACGACAAGTGTTCGCAATTTATCAACAGGCGTTGCTTTGGCGGCAACGTTTCTTGGTGTTCCTTATCAGGATGAGGTGCGAAACTTTTCGGATATTGCGCTGCTGTGGCCTGATTTTTTGCATTTTGGACGCAGGCTATTTTTGCTGGGGCAAAAGAAATGACAGAGTCATGATTTTGCTAGGCAAAGGCCAGCAAGCATGGTAGTGACCAGCGTCAACTTCTATCAAATCGCTTCTGATCAAATGGCTCCTGTTTTGCAGTATTCTGGCAGGCTCCATAGAGGCATTTTCCTTTTGGCACCGCGTTTGTCCCCTCCCTCCCGGCATGGCAAACCAAACTCAGAGGACTGTTGACATGGCCATCATCCTTGAACCTTCCACCGGTCGCGAAGCGCTGACGTTTGACGACGTTCTGCTTCAGCCAGATCATTCCATCGTGATGCCCGGCGAGGTGAATATCACCACGCGGCTGACCAAGGAAATTGAACTCAGCTTGCCGATCCTGTCCTCCGCAATGGACACCGTGTCTGAAGCCAAAATGGCGATTGCCATGGCGCAGGCTGGCGGTATGGGTGTGATTCACAAGAATCTGTCCCTTGAAGAGCAGGCCGAGCAGGTCCGTCAGGTCAAGAAATTCGAAAGCGGCATGGTCGTCAATCCGCTAACCATCACACCGGACTATACGGTGGAGGAAGCCAAGGCCCTGACCAAGCAATATGGCTTTTCTGGCGTGCCTGTGGTCGAAGGCACCAAGGATGGCGAGAAGACGGGCCGTCTCGTCGGTATTCTGACCCACCGCGATCTGCGCTTTGCCTCCGATCCCGAGCAGCGCGTCTATGAGCTGATGACCCGCGACAATCTCATCACCGTCACCGAGCAGGTGTCGCAGAAAGAAGCCAAGCGGCTGCTGCACCAACACCGTATCGAAAAGTTGCTGGTGGTCGATGACAAATATCACTGCATCGGTCTGATCACCGTGAAGGATATCGAAAAATCCCGTCTCAACCCCAATGCCTGCAAGGATGCGCAAGGCCGTCTGCGTGTGGCCGCTGCTTGCTCCGTGGGTGACAAGGGGTTCGAGATGGCCGAGGCGCTGATTGATGCCGAGGTTGATGCTTTGGTGGTGGATACCGCCCATGGTCACAGCCAGGCAGTGCTTGATGTTGTGACCCGGATCAAGAAGGCAAGCAACAATGTGCAGGTGATTGCCGGTAACGTGGCCACAGCGAGTGCCACAAAGGCGCTGATTGATGCAGGGGCGGATGCGGTCAAGGTCGGCATCGGGCCGGGCTCGATCTGTACCACCCGGATTGTCGCTGGCGTTGGTGTGCCTCAGTTGACCGCCGTGATGGATTGCTCGGCTGCTGCAGCAGAGGCTGGCGTGCCGACCATTGCGGATGGTGGCATCAAATTCTCGGGCGATCTGGCCAAAGCTCTGGCCGGTGGTGCGATGGTCGGCATGGTTGGCTCGCTGTTGGCTGGCACCGACGAAAGCCCCGGAGAGGTTTATCTCTATCAGGGCCGTTCGTTCAAATCCTATCGCGGCATGGGCTCTGTTGGTGCCATGGCGCGCGGCTCCGCCGACCGCTATTTCCAAGCCGAAGTGCGCGACAATCTCAAGCTCGTGCCCGAAGGCGTGGAAGGTCAAGTGCCGTATAAAGGCCCGGTTGCAGCGGTTCTGCACCAGTTGGCTGGTGGCCTTCGGGCGGCCATGGGCTATACCGGCTCAAAAGATCTGGCCGAGTTCCGAGAGCGCGCCAAATTCGTCCGCATCTCTTCGGCCTCCTTGCGTGAGAGCCACGCACACGACGTCACGATCACCCGCGAAAGCCCGAACTATGGCGGCGTGAGCTAAGACTCATTCGCTCTTGCAATGCTAAAAAAGCCAATAGGATTTAGGCCAACGAGCCTATGTTTCTATTGGCTCTTTTGTTTCTTCTTTCGGATAAGTGACAATGTAGAGAAAAATCGAGCGCGTAGGGGTGCGGGGGAATACTTAAATGAAACTTGCCATGTGTCGCGTGTTGGTTGAGCGGGGGCAGGAACGCGTGCAAGGTGCTTAGAATACTCGTGCGAACTGTTCATACCTTTTATCGCGACGCTTTGCTTGTTGATTCTTAAGGTTGCAGGTTTGAAAATCTTTAATCCCTGGTTAGGGTTGCATTCAATTTTGGGAGTGGTTCGTTCATGAAGCAGATTTTCACCATAGGATGTTTGGTATTGCTTGCGGGCTGTGCGTCTTCATCCGTCATGCCTGTTAACAAAAATACGATCATAATTACCACAAGCACAGACTCTGATTGTGGTCAGTCAGGCGCCCAAAAGGTCGCACTTAAGATGGCTGCCATTGAGACCATCAGACGTGGTTATGATGAATTTGCCATTTTGGACTCTCGCCAGCACAGTGACGTGAGGCTTATCGGCCATACGCCAGTTTATAGCAACACCACAATGAACGGAACTGTTGTCGGCAACAGCGTGTTTGGCTCAGCGAATACGACCTACTATGGAGGTGATCCTTTATACGGTGGATTCTTTAGCCAAGGTCTTGCTGTACGTCTTCTTCCTAAAGGATCCGGTGGCGTCGACGCCAGAGGCACTTTGGGTGAAGACTGGGAAAAGATCATCAAGAAAGACGTAAATACCTGTTTGTAGCAAATCTGGCGCAGTCCAAGTGGATTGAAATTGCAAGGGGATGAACCGTCCTGAAACGACCGCCTATTTAGGTATCATCTACAGGCAGTTCTTCTCAAGGCATGGGACGGTGAGATTTGTTGCATCTCGCGATCGATCAAACGCCGTCCTCTTGTCCCGCACACCCGCCATTCGCGTAGAAGTTTTGAGATCTTTTTTAGAATGGTGATTTGGGGGGCAGGTGCTAGTGCGGCGGCTACTTTGTCGTTTCTGGATTTTTTCCGGGATGTCGAACCCGCATAGGCCTGTTAGGGTGAGCCGAGTTCCTTTGCGCGATCAATGAGGTGTCTTTGATGAGCGAGCATATTTTGCGGGCCTTTTTGCTGGATGGTGCAGGCGGCGCAACGCCTTTGGCGCAGGATAAATTGGTGGGGCTGGATCAGGTCGACGGGTTGGTTTGGCTGCATTTTGATGGCTCCAGACCGGAAGCCCGAGACGGATTGAAAGCAGCCTTTCCTAAGCTTGATCTGTTGGTGCTTGATGCCTTGCTCGATGTCGAGACACGGCCCCGGATGACGCAGATTGATAATGGTGTTTTGCTGATGCTGCGCGGGGTCAACCTCAATGACGGGCAGGAGCCGGAAGACATGGTGTCGGTCAGCGTCTGGGCTGAGCCGAGCCGCATCATTTGTGTCAGCCACGAGCGGGTGCGGGCGGTTGGTGATCTTGAAGCTTTGCTGCAGTCGGGCAAGGGGCCGAAGGATACGGGACAGTTTCTCAGCATGTTGTGCAAGCGTCTGATCCAGCGGCTTGAGCCGACCTTGTCAGCGCTGGATGATGCGACGGATGCGATCGAAGAACAGGTTCTGGTGACGCCGGATGTATCCCTGCGAGAGCAGATTGTCGACGTGCGTGGTCAGGCCATTGCCTTTCGGCGCTATCTGGTGCCACAGCGCGATGCGATTGATTTGCTTTTGCTGGCGGATATTGACTGGCTCGGTGATCGGCACCTTCGGCATTTTCAGGAATCCTATAACCATGTCACCCGCTATGTGGAGGATCTGGACGCCATTCGTGAGCGCTGTCAGATCGTCAAGGACGAGATTGCCCATGCGCTGGCGGACCGATTGAACCGGCAAATGTATGTGCTGTCCGTGATCACGGCGATATTCCTGCCACTGAGTTTTCTGACCGGCCTGCTGGGCATCAATATCGGTGGCATTCCGGGGGCGGAGAGTGGATCAGCCTTCTGGATTTTCCTCGGCCTGCTGGCAGGGCTCGTCGCGCTGCAGGTCGCCATTTTCAAGTGGCTCAAGTGGTTTTAGAAAGCTGCTGTTTTGTGTCGTTTTTCACTTGGCATTGGCGACGGTCTCTCTTATACCTGCGTGACTTGGAACAAGACTATTTCATAGGAAAAGACAATGAAGCTGGGTGGTCGACTGCAAGCTGCTATCGAAGTGCTGGAAGAGGTGGAAGGGCGCAAGCGTCCTGTGGCCGAGGCGCTGAAGGATTGGGGACGCAATCACCGCTTTGCCGGTTCGGGCGACCGTTCGGCAATTGGCAATATTGTCTATGATGCCTTACGGTCGCGCGCCTCGCATGCTTGGAAAATGGGCGAAGAGACCCCGCGCGCGTTGGCACTGGCGACGATGGCCTTTGACTGGAACAAGGATGTCGAGGCTTTGAACGCCTTGATTGCCGATGACAATCATGCGCCAGCCCCTCTGAGTGAGGCCGAGATAGCGGCCATTCAAGCCAAATCGATGAAAGACGCCCCTTTCTGGGTGCGTGGCGACATTCCTGAATGGCTCGAAGCGAGCTTCATGGAAGCCTTCCAAGAGGAGGCTTTGCTGGAGGCCCGGGCCTTTTCCCAGCGGCCACCGGTTGATATCCGGGTCAATCGCCTCAAGACCAGCATCGAGAAGGTGGAAAAGGAGCTGTCGCGCTTCAATCCGCGCCGCACGGCTCTGGGCAAGGATTGCCTGCGCTTCCCGGCAGGCAAGGGGGATTCGCGCCAGCCGAATATTCAGGGCGATCCGGCCTTCCGCAAGGGCTTTTATGAAGTGCAGGATGAAGGCAGTCAGATCGTGTCCAGCCTGATTTACCCGCGGCCCGGTGAGCAGGTGCTTGATTATTGTGCCGGTGGTGGCGGCAAGACGCTGGCCATGGCCGCGCAGATGGAGAATAAAGGCCAGATCTACGCCTATGATGCGGACGCTTCGCGTCTTGCGCCGATTGTTGATCGGCTGACGCGGGCTGGCGTCCGCAACGCCCAGACCCGGACGCCGAATGACGGTGCGTTGGATGATTTGCTTGGTCGGATGGATCGCGTGGTGGTGGATGCGCCTTGCACCGGAACCGGAACGTGGCGTCGTCGCCCGGAAACCAAATGGAAGCTGACCGAAGAGCAGCTCGGCAAACGGGTGGAAGAGCAGCAGTTGGCGCTGGCACAAGCGCGCCAGTTTGTTCGCCCCGGTGGCTATCTGGTCTATATCACTTGCTCGGTGCTGGCGGCGGAAAATGAAGACCAGATCTATCATTTCATTGAAAATAATCCCGATTTCGAGTTGGTCTCGGCTGGTGAGGTCTGGCAGGATCTTTATGGCTTTGACGCGCCCAAGCCTTGGTCCTCTGACATGATGAGCGTGACCTTGACGCCGGCCTCGACCCAGACCGATGGCTTTTTCTTCTCGGTGCTGGAGCGGCGTCCTGAGTAGGTTAATTTTGCTGTTTTCTGTCAGTAACTTCGTCTGATATCATATCCAGTGAATTGAAAAGATCGCGAGGCTGGGGTAAACCACGACTCGTGATCTTTTTTGTTTTCGAGAGGGAATGAAGCCATGGCCAAAGCCGGAGATGCCGTGCAGGTTTCGATGTTCGACACTTTGCCGGACATGGCCCCGCCGCAGCCAAAGCTTGCGTTGGAGGAGCCTGCGGACCTGGAGCCCTTGCTGCCCAAGGCAAAGTCTGCGGCCAAGTCTGGCGCAAAAGCAAAAAGCCGTCCGGCTACGGCGCTGGCCAATGACGAGGCTTTCACGCTTGAAAATTTCCTGCCCTATCGCATTCTGGAAGTGGCGCAAGGCTTGTCTCGCCGGATGAGCAAGATGCTATTGGAAGAGTGGGATATGAGCCTTGCTGAATGGCAGGTGCTGGCTTCCTTGTCACGCGAGGGGGCGGTCTCTGTGCGTGAAGTGGAGCCAAAAACGCTGCTGGATACGGTGGCTGTGTCCCGTGCCGCCAAACGCCTGACAGATCGCAAGCTGATCAAGCGTGAAGTGAACAAGCGCGACAAGCGGTTGGTGGTTCTCAAGCCGACCAAGAAGGGCCGCGATGTGGCCTCAGAAATTGGCCATCTGGTGATGGAAATGGAAAGCGACCTCTTGAAGGGCATGAATGTGCAGGATCGCATTCGTCTGTCCCAGTTGCTCAAAACCTTGGCCTGAGATTCTCTCATCGCGCGTCGCTGCTCTTTTTGTGCGGTATCAACCCGGTTTGCTTGTAGGCCGGGTTTTCTGATTCTGGGGGGGCGTGGTTTTGAAATGCAAAAGTGACGTGGGATTGGGCTGCAGTCATTGATAAAAATGCGTATTGATTGAGGTCAATGAAATAAAATTACAATAAACTCCGACTGTTATGAAATTTTAATCTCATGATTTTGATCAATAACTATTGTTGCGTATCGTATGTGTGAATAATTGATCGATAGTTGTTATATCTAAGGTTAAGTATTCTTCGATTTTGCGTTTGGTTTCCTTGTTGTTGCTTGAGGTGGTCGTGATCGCGTGAAATGCTTAGGGGATGAATGCCGACAGGCCCCCACTCATTTGATCGCATTGCGGTGACTGACCGAATGCCGTTTGCGAAAGGAGCTTCTTCTTGTCTCTTTCCTTCTTGGCCAATTCCGAAGACTTTTCCCCCCGTCATGACTGGACCCGCGAAGAGGTCATGGCCCTGTTTGAAATGCCGTTTAATGATCTGTTGTTCAAGGCGCAGAGCGTGCATCGCGCCAACTTCCCTGCCAATGAGGTGCAGTTGTCTTCGCTGCTCAATATCAAGACCGGTGGGTGCTCGGAGGATTGCAAATATTGTTCGCAATCTTCGCGTTATCAGACTGGCTTGCAAGCCTCGAAGATGCTGACCAAGGATGTGGTCAAGGCCTATGCCCAGAAGGCGCAGGCTCAGGGTGCATCGCGCTTCTGTATGGGGGCGGCGTGGAAGAATCTCAAGGATCGGGACATGGAGCGCGTGGCGGGGATCATTCAAGAGGTGAAAAACCTTGGAATGGAAACCTGCATGACCCTTGGCATGCTGAGCCGTGAGCAGGCGGCACAGTTGAAGGATGCCGGGCTCGATTATTACAATCACAATGTTGATACCTCGCCATCCCATTATTGCAAGGTTGTGACCTCGCACTCTTACGAAGACCGGCTCAATACGCTCAAAGCTGTGCAGGGAGTGGGCATCAATGTTTGCTCCGGTGGCATTCTGGGGTTGGGAGAAGAGGAGGTCGACCGGGCTGACATGCTCTGCACCCTTGCCAATCTGCCGATCCACCCGCAATCGGTGCCGATCAACAATCTGGTGCCAGTCGATGGCACACCCTTTGCCGAGCATGTGTCGGTAGAATCTCTCGATTTCATCCGGATGATTGCTGTGGCGCGGATCGTTCTGCCGCGCTCGGCGGTGCGGCTGTCTGCCGGACGCAAGGCCTTGTCGAAGGAAGGGCAGGCCTTATGCTTCTTTGCTGGTGCCAACTCGATCTTCTATGGCGAAACCCTGCTGACGACTGAGAATCCGGATGCGGTGGCGGACCGGCAGTTGCTGGCGCAGCTCGGGATCGAATCCGGTCCGGCCAAGCCGTTTGAAACCCATCCTCATGATCTGGTGCCAGAGGCCAATCTGGAAAAAATGCTGGCCGAAGGAGGGCCTTTGGCTGAGGCTGGCGAATAGAAACAGACCCCTCGGCCTGTCTGCGTTGTGTCCCGGCGTTTTTCGGGGTTCAAAGGCCGGGTATCTGATGCTGCAATTGGAGCATTGAAGAATGCCGACTTGGAAAAGTCGGCATTTTTCTTTTTGATGCACGGAAATCGTCAAGGAACGTTGCGTTTGCCGTGGCTTCGTCCTAAGAGGATGATTAAAGCTCGAGGACAAGAGCGAAACGCAAATCAGGAAAAAGGGCCAATGACGGATAAGATTCTCATCATCGACTTTGGGTCACAGGTCACGCAGTTGATCGCGCGGCGCGTGCGTGAGGCGGGTGTCTATTCCGAGATCGTGCCGTTCCAGAATGCCGAAAAGGCATTTTACGAGATGCGCCCCAAGGGCATCATCCTCTCTGGCGGTCCGGCCTCGACGACAGATATCGGGTCTCCTCGTGCCCCGCAGGCGATCTTCAATGCTGGCATTCCCATTCTGGGGATCTGTTATGGCCAGATGACGCTGTGTGTGCAGACCGGTGGCAAGGCAGAAGGTTCCGACCATCGTGAATTCGGCCGTGCCTATGTGGAAGTGGTCGGAAAAAGCCCGCTGTTTCAGGGCATCTGGGACAAAATCGGCTCTCGTCACGAAGTCTGGATGAGCCATGGCGACCGGGTCGTCGAGCTGGCTCCGGGCTTTGAAGTGATCGGTGTATCGGAAAATGCTCCTTATGCGGCTTATGCCAACGAAGAGAAAAAGCATTATGGCGTGATGTTCCATCCTGAAGTGGTGCATACGCCGGACGGTGGCAAACTGCTTTCAAATTTCGTGCATCACATCTGCGGTTGCTCCAAAGACTGGACGATGGCGCATTTCCGTGCCGAAGCCATTGCACGCATTCGGGCGCAGGTCGGTGACAAAAAGGTCATTTGTGGCCTGTCTGGCGGCGTCGACTCGTCCGTGACGGCTGTGTTGATCCATGAAGCGATCGGCGACCAGCTGACTTGTATCTATGTCGATTCCGGCTTGATGCGGATGAATGAGAGCGAGCAGGTGGTTTCCCTGTTCCGCGAGCATTATAATATCCCGCTGGTGCATGTGGACGCGTCGGAAATTTTCATTTCCGCTTTGGAAGGCCAAACCGATCCGGAGCGCAAGCGCAAGATCATCGGTGGCCTGTTCATTGATGTGTTCGAAGATGAAGCCGAACGGATCGGTGGCGCGGATTTCCTCGCTCAGGGGACGCTCTATCCAGATGTGATCGAATCCGTCTCCTTTACCGGCGGTCCGTCCGTGACCATCAAATCGCACCACAATGTGGGCGGTCTGCCTGAGCGGATGAATATGGAGCTGGTCGAGCCACTGCGCGAATTGTTCAAGGACGAAGTCCGCGCGCTGGGTCGCGAGCTTGGGTTGCCAAGTGACTTTGTTGGTCGGCATCCTTTCCCGGGTCCGGGTCTGGCGATCCGTTGCCCGGGTGGGATCTCCCGCGAGAAACTCGACATCCTGCGTCAGGCTGATGCGATCTATCTTGATGAGATCCGTAAGGCTGGTCTTTACGATGCCATCTGGCAGGCTTTTGCCGTGCTTTTGCCGGTGCAAACCGTCGGTGTAATGGGGGATGGCCGGACTTACGAGTTTGTGTGTGCCCTGCGTGCGGTGACCTCTGTTGATGGCATGACCGCCGATTTTTATCATTTCGACATGAACTTCCTGTCGAAAGCGGCGACCCGTATCATCAACGAAGTCAAAGGCATCAACCGTGTCGTCTATGACGTCACATCGAAGCCTCCCGGGACGATCGAGTGGGAATGATTTCTCATTTTTGCTCAAAAACTATTTTCCAAAAAGGCACCTTTCGGGGTGCCTTTTTTTATATGAGTTTGCACTAATATACTTAATTGCTACAATGGCCCTTTAAAAAAGTATTGCGATCTGTGGGGTTTATTATGGCTTTTGATGAAGTTGATGCGCATCGCCTCCGTGATGTCGTGGCTGAGTTGCCCGATGTGGCGGAGGTGAAGATGATGGGAGGACTTTGCTTCCTCACCGCTGGCAATATGATTGGCGGCACGCATATTGATAGATCGGGCACTCGGGTTTTTATGTTCCGAGTCGGCAAGAAAAACATGATGGAAGCCTTGGCAAGGCCCGGGGCATCCACCCTGATTAGCGGGTCGCGTCCGATGACCGGATTTGTCCGGGTAGATGCGGATGATTGCTCGCAGGATGAGTTGATTGGCTGGATCGCATTGACAATGCGATTCGTTGGTGACCTGCCACCGAAAGACAAGGAGTAGGCCCCTTTGGCGTCCTTTTACGTGTGGTTCGCTGCTTATTTTAGCGGCGAATGGCGATGCGGGTGTTGCGAGGACCATTGCGGCGGACCAGATCAAACAGAGTTCTGGCATTGTCGGGATGCAGGCGAATGCAGCCATGAGAGGCAGGGCGCCCCAAACGCTTGATGGCATTGGTGCCGTGGATGGCGTAGCCTCGATAAAAGAAAATGGAATGGGGCATCGGTGCACCGCGATATCGTTTGGAATAATAACGACGATGCATGCGGGTTGGACGGAATTTGCCAATCGGCGTGCGATAGCCTCGGCGTGCCGTCGAGACAGGCCAGGCGTGACGCCGCTTGCCATTGACTGTGACAAACATCTTCTGACTGGAAATATCAATCGTGACATGAACGCCCCGGCTTTTCGCCTCAGCCGAACGTGGCTGGAAGGTGAGTGCCAAGGCAAGGGCAAGGCATGCCATCATTGTCCATTTGAGAGCCCCATGCCTTACGGTTTGGTCTGCAATGGACAAGACGCAATGGTAGAGAGATTTTTGATTGCGGTCGGTCATGGTGTCTGCTCCCCTTGCAGTCTGTTCCCCGATCTTCTGAGGTCGGAAACAGCCAGGCGAGCAAACCGGAGAGCCAATCGAAGGAACATTATCAGGGCATGGCTTGGTGCGCCTGTGGTCTTTTGTGCTGTTCGCTTCGTAACTCCGTCTCTTGAACTGTCAGGTTTGCAAGGCTGTTCACGACTTCGCACAGATTTCCGTGCAGATGATGCCTCTATCAAAACCTGCTTTTAGAGCCATTGCAAACTGCAATTGCCTTCATTTTGCCTTAACCTTAAGACCGTCAGTTCTTTTTCAGCTTTTCCAGCAGGGAAGCGCATTGCACGCAGTGGGTTGCGGCGGGGTCGATTTCGAGGCGCTTCAGGGGGATTTTGGAGTCGCACTCGACACAATAGCCAAAGTCGCCATCTTCCAGACGTTGAAAGGCCTGCTCGATCCGCTGTAATTCGACATCGCGGCGGCGCTGGGCTTCCTTTGCCATCGCCTGTCCCTGCAGGGCGTCCATGCGCGACAGGCGGCCGACGCTTTGCTGGTCTAGGGAAACAATGTCACGCGCTTCCTTTGACATATCACTCAGATCTGAAATCTCGATGCGCTTTCCTTCGAGCATTTTCAGGGCAGCTTTGGGCGAGATAGACATGGCACCTCCCGAATGGCGGTTCTGGTCGCCAGCCTAGCGGCCCTGAGGCACTGTCCCGCGATCCGGGCGGGCGCCCGTGTAGGCCTGTTGATGGTTGCTACGCACTTGGCACTTAGCGCTTGCCGAATGGCTCACCCCACTGACCCAGCCCATATACCAGCTTGGGGCGGCCTTGGGGAGAAGAGCGTTTCCCTCATGTTGCATGCTTAACGAAGGGCATCTGACAAGTTCATACCCGATTGCTCTACTTGTCCGTAGAGTTCCTATGTCAGATAGCGTGGTGCAAGTGGCAGAGAAGGTCAATGGCTTTTTGGTGCGTGCGGACATCTTATCGCATGCGTCTAGACCAATGGATGAAAATGGCGGGTTTCTGGTCAATTGCGTCGGTTACCGCACGGGATGTGGCGTTGGTTGCCGTTAGGGTAGGGTGAGGAGGACGTTTGTCAAATATAGTTGAGTTGTGATCTCAAGAATTGACAGTCACCGCAACATTCGATACCTAGCCCGCAGACCTGACTGAACTGGACATACACATGCTCGCCCTGATTGCCGGAATCATCCTGTTTTTTGCTATTCATCTGGTGCCGCAGCGCCAAACCCTTAAAAATGCACTCGTGGAGCGTATTGGCATGATGGGCTATCGTGCCCTGCATGGGATTGTCGCTCTTGCTGCCGTAGCGCTGATATTCGGGGGGTATTTCGAGGCCCGGTATGATGTGGTGCTGTGGTATCCACCGGTTTGGACCCGCCATTTGGCAGCAACCTTGATGTTGTTTGCCTCCATTCTGCTGTTTGCAGCGCCGTTCAAGGGCAAGATCAAAGAAAAGCTTACCTCACCTTTGTCCGTTGCCATCAAGATCTGGGCGCTTGCGCATCTGATGGCCAATGGCACGCTGGCTGATGTCATCCTGTTTGGCTTTTTCCTGTTTTATGCGGTCACCTATCGTATCTCGCTCAAAAAACGCATTCAGGCCGGGCTTGTGGTCGTGCCTGAGGGGCGCTGGCTTAATGATGTCTATGCGGTCGTTCTTGGCTTGGGCTTCTATGCGGTGATGGTGCTTTGGCTGCATGAATGGGCCTTTGATGTGGCACCACTCGGCTGAGTGTGTTTTCGCGAAAAAGGTCTGAATAACAGGCCCGTCTTCTGTTTGGTCCGGCAGTTGGTTGCAGGAAAGTGCCGTGCGACCCCATTGCTGCCACATTGCCTGTGGAAGCAATGTCGGCTGGAAAAATACCGGATCGATCCCCGTACTTGCTGCTTGGTGTGGCCAAGCATGGGGTTTTCTCCGTCAATTCAGGGTCTAACGGCATTGCAGTGATTGCGTGTTGTCGTGTGACTCGCTAATGTCCGGCAAAAGATATTAAGTGACGTGCAGGTCTTTTCACCTGCATGGATGAGTTTTGCCGGTGATGGCCGGTATGTGAAGCGATCGGATGCGGGCTTTGACCTGCTGATCGTTTCAGTCGAAGGATGGATGCATTAGATCATGTCGGACACCGATTTTATCCGCGAAGTAGACGAAGAGCTGCGCCAAGAGGAAATCCGCAATCTTTGGGACCGTTTCGGGCCTTTCGTTATCGGCTTCGCCCTGCTGATCGTGTTGGGAACCGCTGCCAACAAGGGCTATGACTACTGGAAGGAAACACAGGCGCAACAGTCTGGCGATGCCTTCCTTGCAGCGCTGACCCTGTCCGACAACAACCAGTCGAGCGAAGCCATCGCTGCCTTGGAAAGCCTGAAGGCCGAAGGGTCTGGTGGCTACCCGTTGCTGGCTGAAATGCGGATTGCTGCCGAGAAAGCCACTTCAGGTGATGTTGATGGCGCAATTGCCGGATTTGAAGCGATTGCTGCCAATCCATCCCATGACGCGGTCATTCAGGATCTGGCGCGGGTGCGGGCCAACATTCTGATGCTGGATCAGGGCAAGGCGGATGACGTTATTTTGCAATTGTCTGGCATGATGGATGACAATGGCTTCCGTCACAGTGCGCGTGAGCTGGTCTTGCTGGCCCATATCGAAAAGTCCGAATATGACAAGGCTCTGCCCATTGCCGAGCGTATGGTGGCTGATGCGGAAACGCCCTCGCAGATGCGTCAGCGGGCCGAGGTCTATGCCAACTTCCTGCGCTCGAAATTCGCGCCAAGCGAAGGAAAATCCTCATGAAACCAGCTGAGCTGAACCACGGCAAAGGTCTGACGGCACGACGGGTTTGCGTGTTGGCGTCGATGCTATTGGTGGGACTGGTGGCTGGCTGCACCAGCGTTGCGGATCTGGCCAGTGACATCAATCCTTTCTCAAAGAAGGAAGTGCCATTGCCCGGCACCCGGACGTCGTTGTTTGAAACCGCGGCTGAAATCAAGTCCGAAGACAGCAGCCCGGTTTCTCTTTCCGGTGCCGTTGCCTTCAACAGCTGGGGGCAGGCTGGTGGTCCGGCTACGAACAATCCGCCTCATGCGTCCTATAGCGGTCAGGGCAATCGGATTTGGAGCGTCAGCGCGACCATTCGCGGCGGCGAGAGCGATCCACGTGCCGGTGCGCGTCCGGTCTCTTATGGCGGGCGTGTTGCTGTCTACGGGCCGGATGGCAAGGTGTCTGTTCATTCTGCCGCCAATGGCAGCCGGATCTGGTCGACATCCATTCGGCCGGAAAATGAAAAAGGCATTGCCACAGGCGGTGCCGTGGCAATGGATGCCAACCGTGTCTATGCGGCGTCAGGCTTTAGCGAGCTGGTTGCGCTGGAAGGTGGTTCGGGTCGCCGTCTGTGGTCCTTTGCTCTGGATGCGCCGGCCCGCGGCGCGCCTGCGGTGCAGGGCAATGTCGTGCTGGCGGTGACAGCAACCAATTCGATCTATGCGGTCAATGTGTCTGATGGCACCGAGCTTTGGTCCTTCAATGGCATTCCCGAAGGGGCGGGCCTGATTGGCGCTGCGGCTCCGGCGATCAGTGGCAACACTGTTTTGTTTGCTGGCACTTCCGGTGAACTGGCCGCTCTTGATATCAAAACCGGCGAAATGCGTTGGACCGACACCATGGTGCTTGGGAGCCGCCGCTTTGCCGTGTCTGGCATCTCTGCGGTTGCGGGTGGTCCTGTGATTGCTGATGGGGTTGCTTATGTGGCGTCGGTCAGTGGCAACATGGTGGCTTTCCGTCTGCGTGATGGTGAGCGGCTTTGGGAACGCAATATCGGTTCGAGCCACGCGCCAGTCGTCAACGGCAACAGTGTCTTTGTGCTTGATCTGGATGACCGGATCTTTGCGCTCAATCGCAAGACAGGCAAAATTCGCTGGTCAAACCAGTTGCCGTCCATTAGAGAGAAGAAAAAGCGGTCGACTTGGGCCGGTCCAGTGCTTGCCGGTGGTAGCCTTTGGGCTGCGTCCAGTGAAGGACAGCTGGCAGCCGTCAGCCCGCAAAATGGGCAGGTTAAGCTGAACAAAAATACCAAGGATCCTGTCTTCATTGCGCCGATCGCGGTGGGTGGTCGTCTGATCACCCTGAGTGGATCGGGGCGTTTGTCCGGCTATAACTGATCCGGACTTGTCTGACGGACAGTCATCATTGTCTTGATTGATCAGGTCCGCCCGTCCCGCCAAATGCGGGGAGGGCGGGCCTTTCCTTCAAGGCTCGAACAAGAATAAGAAGTGCCCTGGGTCCGGTCCGGGGTTTTGTGTTATCTAGCGGGCTGAGACGGCGCAAGGTTGCGGTCTTCCCCGTTGGCGTTCCCGACAGGCTGTTGCCAAGCAGCGCCGGATGGTCGGGACGGAAAGCGTTTTGGAAACGTTATGAAACTGAATGTGGCCATTGTTGGCCGACCCAATGTCGGCAAATCCACCTTGTTCAACCGTCTGGTTGGCAAGAAGCTTGCGCTGGTTGATGACCGGCCCGGTGTTACCCGTGACCGCCGCGAGAGCGAAGCTCGGATCGGTGATCTGACGATCAACATCATTGATACCGCCGGGCTTGAAGTCGCCGAGGAAGATGCGCTTGAAACCCGCATGCGTCTGCAGACCGAGGAAGCCATTGCCTTGGCGGATGTGGTTCTGTTCATGATGGATGCACGGGCTGGCATCACACCGATGGATGAATATTTCGCCAAGATGGTGCGCAAGGCAGGCAAGCCGACGATCCTGTTGGCCAACAAGTCCGAAGGTCGGGCATCCGATGCGGGCTTTTATGAAGCCTTTGCGCTGGGACTTGGCGATCCTGTGCCTCTGTCCGCCGAACATGGCATCGGCATTTCCGATCTGTATGAAGCATTGCTGAAATATGAGGAAGAAAAACTGGCGGCTGCCGGTCCGCTCAATGATCAGCTCGACAGCTTGCTTGCCGAGGAAGACGGGCCACAGGTTGATGTCGTTATCGAGGATGATGAATCCGAAGCTCCGCTTTATGATCCGACCAAGCCGCTGCGCGTGGCGATTGTCGGGCGTCCCAATGCGGGAAAGTCGACGCTGATCAATCACATGATTGGTGAGGACCGCCTGTTGACCGGGCCGGAAGCGGGCATCACCCGCGATTCCATTTCGGTCAATTGGGAGTTTCGTGACCGCAAGATCAAGCTGTTTGATACCGCTGGCATGCGCAAGAAAGCCCGGGTGCAGGAAAAGCTTGAGAAATTGTCAGTGTCCGACGCTCTGCGTTCGATCCAGTTTGCCGAAGTGGTGGTTGTCACGCTTGATGTGACCAAGCCGTTCGAAAAGCAGGATTTGCAGATTGCCGATCTGGTGCAGCGCGAAGGCCGGGCCATCGTGATCGCTCTCAATAAGTGGGATCTGATCGAGAATCCTCAGGAAGTGATGGCTGATCTGCGTGAGAAAGCGTCCCGCTTGCTGCCGCAGATGCGCGATGTGCCGATGGTGCCGATCTCCGGTCTGACGGGCAAAAATCTTGACCGTCTAATGCAGGCCGTTCTCGACATCTATGAAATCTGGAATCGCCGGATTTCGACCTCCCGGCTCAATCGCTGGCTGAATGATGCGGTTGGCTCACACCCGCCTCCGGCTGCTGGTGGTCGGCGCAACAAAATTCGCTATGCCACCCAGATCAAAGCCCGTCCGCCGACTTTCGTGGTGATGTGCTCGCGGCCTGAAGCCCTGCCGGATAGCTATACCCGCTATTTGCTCAACGACTTGCGGGAAAGCTTTGATATTCCGGCTGTGCCCGTGCGGATGCTGATGCGCAAGGGGGACAACCCCTATGCCGCGAAGGCAGCAAAGCGGAAAATCCAGTAAGAAAGGCGTCGGGAGGCGCAAGTGTTGTGAAGCAGTCTGTTGTTGCCGCTTTCGTGGTTGGTCTTGTCTGCGGGATCGTGCTTTGGCCTCTGGCGCTTCTGAAGGCACCCGGTGCGTGGCAGATTGCCCAGCAACAGGTTTGCCAAATTGTTGATGGTGGCCGCTGGGTTGCCAAACCCGGCCTGTGTGTGAAACCCGATTGCTACTTGAACGGGACCTGTGGTCAATGGGCGGCTCTGCCTGCCAGCGTCTGCAGCTCAGTTGCGCAAGGAGACAATCTGGCAAAGGCCTATTTCGAAATGGGTGAACCGGTGAGCATCAGTGATGATGCCTATCACTGGCGCTGGCATGCAGCGAGTGACGAGGGCCCGATCGCCGTCGTTGATGGAGAGCGTATTGCCGCCTTCACATGCAGCCCGCCAGATGGTCTCGCGTCCTCCCAGACGGATGGCGGCTCGTTGTTTGGCAATTTCAAGCTGCCTTTTTCCGATAAACGCGGGAATATAATGGACTGAATCTGCTGTCTTTCTGTTCTTTTATAACAAAAAGACTCACAGACTTTTCCTGTTTATGCGCTTACATCTATGGAAACGTGTAGTTCAGATGTGTATAACAACGTTTCGACCGGCCTGATATCGGATGAATGCTTGGGGCCGGTCTTTTTGTCCGCCAGGTTTTCCTGGCACTCAGTAAAGAAAAAGAGGGTACTATGAGCAAGACTTGGACCCCGGACAGCTGGCGGTCGATGCCGATCCTGCAAGTTCCGGACTATCCCGACCAGGAGGCAGTAGACGCTGTTGAAGGTCGCCTTGCAACCTATCCGCCTTTGGTCTTTGCTGGCGAGGCCCGCAAACTGCGCAAGCAGCTGGCCCGGGTTGCTGAAGGTGATGGTTTTCTGCTCCAAGGTGGCGATTGCGCCGAAGCCTTTTCAGAGCATCACCCTGACAACATTCGCGATTTCTTCCGCGTATTCCTGCAAATGGCTGCGGTGCTGACTTTTGCCGCCGCATCGCCCGTGGTCAAGGTTGGCCGCATTGCAGGGCAGTTCGCCAAGCCGCGTTCCTCGCCGACAGAGACTGTTGACGGTGTGGAACTGCCAAGCTATCGCGGCGACATCATCAATGGCATCGATTTTACCGAAGACGCCCGTATCCCTGATCCGCACAAGATGGAGATGGCTTACCGGCAGTCAGCGGCGACGCTGAACCTGTTGCGTGCTTTTGCGCAGGGTGGCTTTGCCAATCTCGATCATGTCCATCAATGGACCATGGGCTTCCTTGCTGACAGTCCACAAGGCCACCGCTATCAGGAACTGGCAGATCGCATCACCGAGGCAATGGCTTTCATGCGTGCCTGTGGGGTGGAGCCATCGCAGACGGAAGCACTGCGTTCGACCGATTTCTTCACCAGCCACGAAGCCTTGCTGCTTGGCTATGAAGAGGCCTTCACCCGGGTTGATTCGACGTCTGGCGATTATTATGCCACCTCCGGCCACATGCTGTGGATCGGGGACCGCACCCGCCAGATCGATCATGCCCATGTGGAATTCTTCCGTGGCATCGAAAATCCGATCGGCCTGAAATGTGGCCCGTCGCTTGATCCGGACGATCTTCTGCGTCTAATTGACGTGCTGAACCCGGACAACGAGGCTGGCCGCCTGACCCTGATCACCCGCTTTGGTGCAGACAAGGTGTTTGATCACCTGCCTGCTCTGGTCAAGGCCGTGAAACGGGAAGGCAAAAAGGTCGTCTGGTCCTGTGATCCGATGCATGGCAACGTGGTCAAGGCGAACAATGGCTACAAGACCCGTCCGTTCGAGCGGATCCTGAAAGAAGTCGAGAGCTTCTTTGCGGTTCACCGATCTGAAGGCACCTATCCGGGTGGTATCCATGTGGAAATGACCGGTAAGAATGTCACCGAATGCACTGGTGGCGCGCATGAGATCACCGAAGATGATCTGACCGATCGCTACCACACCGTTTGTGACCCACGCCTCAATGCCGATCAGGCACTTGAACTGGCCTTCCTGATTGCCGACAATATCAAGAAAGACCGGGAAGAGCGCAAACAGGCTGCTGCCAACGTCGCCTGATCAATTTGATCCTGCTAAAAATACAAAAAGCCTGACTTAACGGTCAGGCTTTTTTTGTTGTGCCTTTTGCTTTTGGGTGAACGGACCTGATCGGGAAGCAGTAAAAGACAACAAAGATCTGGAGATTGATATGACCCTTGCTCGATTTTATCTGTTGATGTGTTTGGTTGGTACGCTTTGGCCGTGGATCCATTTCGCTGATTTCTTTTCCTCTCACGGCGCTGACTTTGCGTTGTTCTTTGCCCAGATGACCCCCACTGCTGTGGCCAAGGGACTGACCGTGGATATCAGTCTGTCGATCCTCGTTTTCTGGGTTTGGTCCTTTGTCGATGCACGTCAACTGAGTGTGAGAAACTGGTGGTTGGTTCTGCCTGCGACACTTTGCGTTGGATTCTCGTTGGCGCTGCCTTTATATCTCTTCTTGAGAGAGAGTAAGGCGTAAGCCTTGCATTGTTGAAATGATGTGCCCGGCAATTGCCGGGTCGTGTGTCTGCAGCTCGGAGTGGATGCCTGTCATGCAGGCAAGTTCCGGTGCTGCTTCCAAGACAGGAATAAAGCGCGTGACCGATAAGCTCACATTCAGCCTTGCCCAACTCAATCCGATCTTGGGCGACCTTTCTGGCAATGCTGCCAAAGCACGGGCCGCCCATAGGGTCGCGTCAGAACAGGGGGCCGATTGCCTCGTCTTGACCGAGTTGTTCATTTCTGGCTATCCGCCAGAGGATCTGGTGTTGAAACCAGCCTTTCAGGTGGCCTGTCGGGCGGAAGTCGAAAAGCTTGCAGAGGTCACCGAAGGCGATGCACCAGCGATCCTGATCGGCACGCCGTGGGTGCATGATGGCAAGCTCTATAATGCGGTTTGCTTGCTTGATAATGGCGAAGTCCAGACCGTGCGTTACAAGGCCGACCTGCCCAATTATGGCGTGTTTGATGAAAAACGGGTTTTTTCTGCCGGGCCGATGCCGGGGCCGATGTCTATTCGGGGCGTGGCTGTGGGTGTGCCCATTTGTGAGGATATCTGGGATAGCGATGTTTGCGAATGCCTGATGGAGACAGGTGCTGAACTCCTTGTGGTGCCAAATGGGTCGCCGTTCAATCTCGACAAATGGGACATTCGCCAGCAAGTGGCGGTCCAGAGGGTGGTCGAGACCGAATTGCCGCTCATCTATGTCAATCAGGTTGGTGGGCAGGATGAGTTGGTGTTTGACGGCGCGTCCTTTGCCCTGAATGCAGACCGCTCGCTGGCGACACAAATGGTTGGCTTTGCCGAGGATCAGCAGGTGGTAACCGCTGTGCGCGGTGAGCAGGGTTGGCGGCTGGAAGGGCCGATCGTTCCTGTGATGGATCGCGATGCCGGCGCATGGTCTGCCTGCATGTTGGGCTTGCGCGATTATGTCAACAAAAACCGCTTTCCCGGTGTTGTTCTGGGCCTGTCGGGGGGGATTGATTCTGCCATATGCGCCGCTTTGGCCGTGGATGCCTTGGGGGCGGACCGGGTGCATTGTGTGATGCTGCCCTATCGCTATACCTCGGAGGAAAGCCTCAAGGATGCGGCTGATTGTGCCAAAGCCCTTGGCGTGCGCTATGACATTGTCGACATTGCCGAGCCGGTGGATGGCTTTGCTCATGCCCTCTCAAGCCTGTTTGATGGCACCAACGAAGGGGTGACGGAGGAGAATCTCCAATCGCGCGCCCGTGGCACCATCCTGATGGCGATCTCCAACAAATTCGGCCATATGGTCGTGACCACCGGCAACAAGTCCGAAATGTCGGTTGGCTATGCGACGTTGTATGGCGACATGAATGGCGGCTACAATCCGATCAAGGATCTTTATAAGATGCAGGTCTATCACCTGTCTGCTTGGCGCAATGCCAACAAGCCGGACGGGACGATGGGGCCGGGTGGTGAGGTGATCCCGACCAACATCATTTCCAAGGCACCAACGGCAGAATTGCGCGAGAACCAGACAGATCAGGACAGCTTGCCGGAATATCCGGTGCTCGATGACATTCTTGAATGTCTGGTCGAGAGGGAAATGGCGGTCGATGAGATTGTCGAACGGGGCAATGACAAGGCTCTGGTCCATCGCATCGAGCATCTGCTCTATATCGCTGAATATAAGCGCCGCCAGTCGGCGCCGGGGGTCAAATTGTCGGAAAAGAATTTCGGGCGCGACCGCCGCTACCCCATTACCAACGGCTTCCGGGACCGCAGCTGACGTTCCGACCGTTTCCAGACTTTAAAGGAAGATCGCCTGATGGCTGAAATCGTTCGCTTCGCTCCGTCTCCGACGGGCAATATTCATATTGGCAATGCGCGCACGGCGCTGATCAATTGGCTGACCGCTGTCAAAAGCGGCGGGCAATTCATCCTGCGGTTTGATGACACCGATCAAGAACGCTCCAGGCAGGAATATGCCGACGGTATTGCAGCAGATCTCGACTGGCTTGGGATCAAGCCTGACCGGGTGGAAAAACAGTCGGCCCGGATGGCGTCCTATGATGCGGTGGCCGAGAAGCTGAAGGCTATGGGACGGCTTTATCCCTGTTATGAGACAGCTGATGAGCTGGACCGCAAGCGCAAGCGCCAGCGAGCCCGTGGCTTGCCACCGGTTTATGATCGGGCCGCCTTGGAGCTGGCAGAGGAACAAAAAGCCGCCTTTGAGGCCGAAGGCCGTCGGCCCCATTGGCGCTTCCTGCTCGATCACAAGACCGTCGCCTGGCAAGATGGTGTGCGCGGTGAGCAAAGCATTGAATGCGACAGCGTGTCCGATCCGGTGCTGATCCGCGAAGATGGCACTTACCTTTATACCCTCCCATCGGTGATTGACGATATTGATATGGGCGTCACCATGGTGATCCGCGGTGATGACCATGTGACCAACACGGCGGTGCAGATCCAGCTGTTTGAATTGCTTAGCGGCAAGGCTCCGGGCTTTGCCCATCACAATTTGCTGACCAGTGCGACCGGCGAAGGACTGTCGAAGCGTCTCGGTTCTTTGTCGATCCGTACCATGAAGGACGAGGGCAACGAGCCTTTGTCGGTTGCGATCTTTGCGGTTCTGATTGGCACGTCCGAACCGGTGCAGCCGCTGGCCGATATGCAGGCTTTGGCCGATTTGTTCGAGCTGGATAAAGTGTCGCGCAATGCATCGAAATTCGATATGGCCGACCTTGGGCACCTCAATGCGCGCATCCTGCATGAGAAGAGCTATGCACAGGTGAGCGACCGTCTGGCGGCTTTGGGCGTTGCGGGTGGCGAAGAATTCTGGCTCGCCGTGCGTGGCAATATCGAGCGGCTGCCCGACGCCAAGGGCTGGTGGGATATCGTCGACAAAGGCCTGCCCGAAGATGCGGTTGCCAGATCAGAAGATGATTCAGGTTTTTATGCCAAGGCCTTGGAATTGTTGCCCAATGAGCCTTGGGATGGCACGACCTGGAAGGCCTGGACCAATGCGGTGAAGAGCGAGACCGGGCGCAAGGGCAAAGGTCTGTTCATGCCGCTGCGGGTGGCCTTGACCGGACGGTCCCATGGGCCAGAACTGGCGGCTTTTCTGCCTATTCTTGGGTACCAAAAAACTTCGGACCGACTATCCTGATGGAGCGACCATCGGCGGTGTGCACGACGCCTTTGTCGGAGCGCACTTCTGGTGGTTTGTAAGGCGCAAAGGCAACCCCTAAGCGCTGGGCGGCACGGGTGTCCGGGTCAACCATGATGCTCTGTTTGGGCATTGGCAGAGGCACGATTGGACCTGTGGGGGCTGCATCTTCAGGCTCTGGCCGAATGGCCGGATTGGCCGGTGTTGTCGGCAGCGAGGGGGCACTGTCGCCGGCGATCGAAGCCAGTTGGCTTTGCGGGGCCTGACAGCTGCAATTGGAAACATATTCCTTCTGATAGAGGAAGGCTGTTTCGAGCGAATTGTAGGGGCGTCCGCTCAGGGATCGCATGTCCTCGGGCGTCTCGCCGGGATTTTGATAGATATACAGCTCAACATCGGCGCCGGGGCAGCGTGACTGACAGGTATTTTCATCACGCTCGAAGCTGCCTTGGGTGGTGGAGAAGCTGACCGGGAAGAAATAGCCGTCACAGGCCCGAACGCAGACCGTCTTATAGGTGCCGACTTCCGGGATGTCCCGATCATCATAGCCCCATTGTCTGCTGAGATTACTCTCACGGGTGCGGAAAATCGAGCCAAACAGGCCACGGCGCTTTTGGATTGGTTCGGCGCGAGCAAAGCGGTCATATTGCTGGCCACAGCCCGCATTGCCCAGCTCACGCAGGATGCGGGCTTTTTCCAGACCATTGTCTTGCGGGGCTGACGGCGCATAGCGTGCGCGCTTTTGCTCCAGAGCGGCGAGATTGCGCTGCATCTTGTCAATGCGCTTCAACAAAGCCGGGCAACTGGCCTTTGGCGAGCGGCGAAACAGGAAACCACGCCGACCGGTGCAGCTGTCCCGTTTGGCCAAGCGGTTGGCATTGTCCAGCTGTGCCAGCTGCTTGTGGACGGCGGCGTCATATTTCTCGAAATTGCGGTTGGAGCGGGAATGTTTGGCGCGTTGCATCCGGGCCAGTTCGCCCTCCAGTTGGGCGCAATGCTGGGCAATGGTGACCCGTGACACGGTCTGCGCGCTGGCATTCGGAGCATTCATCACACCCGCCGATAGCGTCATCAGCGCAAAGGTCAATCCGGCAATCTTGGTTCGCAGCGTCAAGGTCATCATCCGCTTTCAGGACGTCTTTTGGCCCGCAGGTAAGGGCTCTTGCTGGTTGGGGCAGGGAAGGGCGCTCAGGCAATGAGAGCGACAGCACCCTTTTGCTGATTTGAATCCAGAATCACCCCAGAATGAGGCGAAATTATTGTCCTTTTGTTTCATCAAACAGTTTCACATGCAAATGCCATGATCAAAAGTGACAAGACACTCACAGGCAGTGTGGGGGGCGACGTTCTGTCTCCGGCATCAGTCTTTCTATTGATGCCCCTTTTCCCCTTGGGGAAAGTGCGCTAAGAGAGCGACAAATCCCAATGGCGCTTCTGGTTCGTAATATGGGCTGAGGAGCAAAGCGGCTACGACCAGTCGCCAAGACGAACGGAAAAGTTGATGATCACGGATGTTGAATTTCGCCAGGCCCTTGGCACCTTTGCCACAGGCATCACGGTTGCCGCTACCCTGGACAAGGATGGTCAGCCACATGGCCTGACCGTGAACAGTTTCAACTCCGTCTCACTGGATCCACCGTTGGTTCTGTGGTCCCTCAATAAGCAGTCCCATCAGCTTGATGTTTTTGCGGAGAGCGGTTTTTACGGCATCAGTATTCTGGCCGAAGATCAGATGGAGATTTCCAATCGCTTTGCCGCGATGATCGAGGATCGTTTTGATGGCATCAACTGGCAGGCGGGGGGAACCGGTGCGCCGTTGCTTGACGGGGCTCTGGCGACCTTTGACTGCAAGGTCGAGCAGATTGTCGAAGGGGGTGACCATATCATTTTGATCGGACGGGTGCTGTCGGTCACAAAACGGGACGCCGCACCTTTGCTCTATCATGAGGGCGCTTACAAAAGCCTTGGCTCTACTCTTTAAAGACCATTTCTTAGCCTGCGAAAAAGCCTCTGTCAGATCTCAATCCGACAGAGGCTTTTGTTTGGCTTTGCCACACAGCAGCGTTTTAGTTGGCAGCGATACCGTGCTTTTTCCCGAACAATTCGGAATAGTCGACGGCCACTTGGTATTTGGGATCTTCAATCACCGAAACTTCGATGAACTTGTCGGCTTTTTGCAGCAACTCGCGGCAGTCCGGTGACAAGTGGCGCAGATGCAGCTTTTTGCCTTGTTCGTCATATCTGGTGGCAAGGCTGTCTATAGCCTGAAGCGCGGAATGGTCCCAGACGCGGGCAGATTTGAACTCGATAACCACATCTTCGGGGTCGCTTTTCGGGTCGAACAGCTCTTGAAAGCTGGCAACAGAGCCAAAGAAGAGCGGGCCGTGCAATTCATACACTTTCCAGCCATGCTCTTCGACGCCGACTTTGACGTCGATGCGTTTGGCGGCTTCCCAGGCAAAGACCAGAGCGGAAACAATCACACCAACGACCACGGCGACCGCAAGGTCGGAATAGACGGTGACGCAGGTCACAAGAATGATGACGAAGGCGTCATGGCGGGGAATGCCGCGCATGATTTTGAGGCTGCGCCATGCGAAGGTGCCGATGACGACCATGAACATCACGCCGACCAGAGCCGCGAGCGGGATCTGTTCAATGAGGCCCGAGGCAAAGAGGATGAAGGACAGCAGGAACAGGGCTGCGGAAATGCCGGACCAGCGGGTGCGGCCGCCGGATTTCACGTTGATCATCGACTGACCGATCATGGCACAGCCGCCCATGCCGCCAAAGAAGCCGGTGACGACATTGGCTGCGCCCTGTGCGATGCTTTCCTTGGAGGCTCCCCCATGGGTGTCAGTCATTTCCGACACGAGATTAAGGGTCAGCAGGCTTTCGATCAGGCCAATGGCCGCCAGAATGGCTGCATAAGGGAAGATGATCTTCAGGGTCTCAAGGGTGAAGGGAACCATTGGAATGTGGAATTCAGGCAGGCCCCCGGCGATGGTGGCTAGATCGCCAACACGCGGAATATTGAGATCAAGGCCAATCACCAGCATGGAGACGCCTACAATCGCCAACAGAGGGGCGGGAATTGCTTTGGTCACCTTAGGCGCAAGCCAGATGATGACCATAGTCAGCACCACAAGGCCGAGCATGGTGTAAAGGGGGGTGCCGGTCATCCAGACCAACTCTCCAGCGGCATCCTTGACCTTGAACTGGGACAGCTGTGCCAGACCGATGACGATGGCAAGGCCATTGACGAAGCCGAGCATCACCGGATGGGGCACCATGCGGATGAATTTGCCCCAACGCATGATGCCGGCGGTGATCTGAAGCAAGCCCATCAGCACGACGGTGGCGAACAGATATTCCACGCCATGATTGATGACCAATGAGACCATCACGACGGCCAGTGCGCCAGTGGCACCGGAAATCATGCCCGGACGACCGCCGAACAAAGCGGTAATCAGGCCGACGATAAAGGCAGCATAGAGGCCGACCAGTGGATGGACCTGCGCCACAAAGGCAAAGGCAACGGCTTCAGGTACGAGGGCCAAAGCCACAGTCAGACCGGACAGCGTGTCTGTCTTGAGCTGTTTTGGGGACATCATATTGGCTAGGCGCGCGCTCATACCCGTCGGGGTAGCGGTTTCCATTGTCATAAGGGTTCCTGTTCGGGAAATGGCATTCAAGCCGAGCAATTTGGTCGGCGAATACGTAAATCAACTAATTTAGAATTCTTCTAACGGACTGATGTGTGTATTGCAAGGCCGCGAACGCCCGAATTTCATGCATGGCTGCAATGAAACTGCCTCATGGCTGTGCGTTTGTTCTTGTCTTGCCTATCTCAGGGTCGCAATTTGATCTGCATGACTTATATCTGAACCAATAAGGGACTTCGCTTTCGCGTGCGAATATTGACGAACCGGCCATATCGGCCTGTTTATCAGATGCAAGCATTATGCGAGTCGATACTGCCAAACCAGTAGCAAAACAGGATTAGACTATGTTTCGTTCATTGATGGGGGCCTGCCTTGCGCTGGCACTTGGGGTTACGTCAGCCATGGCTGCTGACGGGCCGGACTTGATTTTCAAGAAATCGACGGTCTGGAAGTTCCTGACCCCGGATCACAAATTGGCAACCTATGCCATTGACGACCCTCTGATTGACGGGGTTGCCTGTCACTTCACCGTGCCGGAAAAAGGTGGCATTTCGGGGATGTTTGGTGTGGCTGAGGAAGTCTCCGATGCGTCGCTGGCCTGTCGTCAGGTTGGTCCCATTTCTTTCAAGGAGAAGTTTGAGCAAGGGGACGAAATGTTCCGCACGCGTCGGTCGCTTCTGTTCAAGAAAACCCGCATCGTGCGCGGTTGTGATTCCAAACGCAACGTGCTGGTTTACTTGATTTATTCGGACAAGCTGATTGAAGGCAGCCCGAAAAACTCCACTTCCACCGTGCCGATCATGCCTTGGGGCAACAATGAGGCGTCGCGCTGTGGCGACTGGCTGAAATAGGTTTGGTTGCCTACCCTTTAGCGTGCCTCGAACGGGTGGACTGCTTCCGTCAAGATGCGGCGAAAGAGGGCTTGCAGCTGCGCGATGATGTCCTCGTCTGAGGCATAATAAATATGGTCATCCAGCTGGTTGACCCTGCGAACGATACGAAGGCTGTTGGTGAGAAAGACACCATCAGCCTTTTTCATGTCGTCGAGGGTGAGGCTTTGCTCCTTCGCTTCGCACCCAATATTCGCGGCATAAGCAAGGACCTTGCTGCGCAGGATGCCGGATAGTAGGCCATCTTGGGGCGGTGGGGTGACGAGATTGTTGCCAAAGACGGCAAAGACATTGCCGATGGTGGTGCAGGCAACCTTGTCCTTGTTGTTGAGCATCAGGGCGTCGCCTGCGCCTGCTTGTGATGCCTCTTTTGCCGCCAATATGTGATCGAGATAATTGAGGCTTTTGAGACTGGCAGAGGGGGAGCCTTCATTCTTGCGGATGGCGCTGGTGATCAGGCTGAGGCAGTCAAAGGCCATGCTGTCGGGATAGGGGGCCACGCTGGCAAAGGCGAAGCCGGGGCTTGCTTCTGCGGGCACAAGACCCCGCCCACCCTGTGTGCGGATCACGGTCAATCGCAGGATGGCATTGGTTTGCGCGTTGACATCGCTCAGCTCCTGAACGATGGCGTCTAGCGCCGCCGCCTTCTGCGCGATGCCAAGACGATGGGCGCTGGTCAGCAGGCGGTTGCGGTGTTCTGGCCACCAAATTGGTGCGCCTTTGAGGATTGGCAAGGTCTCAAAGATTCCATCGCCGAGCAACAGACCGCGATTGTCGAGTGCGATCTTTGCTGCTGTGGCCTCTTCGCCGCGCAGAAGGGTATCATCGATCCAGACGGCTTTTGTAAAGCCGGAATGCGGGTCAGTCATCAAGCTCCTCCAGAAAATGCTTCAGCAAATCGTGGCCATGATCGGTCAGGATCGATTCCGGATGGAATTGCAGCCCATGGGTCTGGTGGGTCCGGTGGGAGAGCGCCATGATTTCTCCCGCTTCTGAGCGGGCGGTGATGCGCAGCATATCAGGGACCGTGTCCGGAGCAACGACCAGCGAGTGATAGCGACCAACGCGCAAGGGATTGGGCAGGTTTGCAAACAGGCCGTTGCCATCATGGGAAATCTGACTGGATCGGCCGTGCATTGGTTCAGTTGCGTGGGTGATGGTGCCACCGAAGGCCGCGCCGATGGCTTGATGGCCGAGGCAGATGCCAAGGATCGGGATGCGACCGGAAAAGGACTTGATCAGGTCGATCATGATGCCGCCATCCTCCGGTCTTCCCGGCCCCGGAGACAAAAGGATGCCATCTGGGTCGAGACGAGCTACGTCATGAAGGCTCAAGGCATCGTTGCGATAGACGGCGACCTGCTCGCCCAGCTCTTCGCAATAGCGGGCCAGATTGAAGACGAAGCTGTCATAATTGTCGAGAATGAGGATCATGAACCGTCCCGACCCGCAGGCTTGTTTCGGGCTTCAATCGTGTCTCGTTCCGCTTCAACCGAGGTACCCAAACCGCGAAAAAGGGCAGCGGCTTTGTGTAGGCATTCCTCATATTCCGCAGAGGGATCAGACAGGATCGTGATGCCTCCACCCGTATGAAACTGCACCTTGTCATCGCGGAAGGTCACGGTGCGGATCGCTATGTTGGTATCCATTGCGCCATTGAAGCCAAGATAGCCGATGGCACCACAATAGACGCCACGCGGCAGGTCCTCCAATTCTGTGATGATTTCCATGGCGCGAATTTTTGGTGCGCCTGTGATGGACCCACCGGGGAAGGTTGCACCCAGCAGGGAGACGGCTCCCAGCCCCTCTTTCATCTCGCCTGTGACAGAGGAGACCAGATGATGCACTCTTGCATAGCTTTCAAGGGTGCAGAGGTCCGGCACCTCGATCGATCCGGCCTTGCAAACCCGTGACAGGTCGTTGCGCATCAAGTCGGTGATCATGATATTCTCAGCTCGGTCCTTGTCGCTGGCTTGCAATGTCGCCGCATGGTGAGCATCACGGGCGGGGTCGGTCAAATCCCGTGGGGCCGTGCCCTTGATCGGTCGTGTCTCGACACAGCCTTTCGCATCCAGCGTTACAAAGCGTTCCGGCGAGCTGGAGGCAATCACATGATCGCCGCAGTCCAGATAGGCGGCGAAGGGGGCAGCGTTTTGCCTGCGCAGCTGGAGATAATAGGCAAGGGGGGAGGCGGCATCCCCTGCTGGCAAGCAAGCGCTGAAACATTGGGTGATGTTGGCCTGAAAGATGTCGCCATCGCGGATATGGGTACGGGTCTTCTCAATAGCCGCTTCAAAAGCCTGTCGGGTGAAATTGGAGCGCCAGCCGGTGATTGCGGGTGGGGTGTCGTTCGAGTTTGACGGGTTGCTCGGGTTTTGCAGCAGATCCCGAAACCATTTTAGCCGCAAACGGGCGCGTGCGGCGCGGGCTTCTCCCCGCTCCGGATAGCCGGACGACAGGATCCAGGCTCGATCACGCGGTGCTGCATCCGGACCATCGGCAAAATGGTCGACCGCTAGAATGACATCATAAAAGGGCAAATGCAGATCGGGCAGTCGGTCTTGATCTCGGCTGGTGGTTGGCAAATGCTCCAGCAAACGGCCCGCTTCATAGGCGAAATAGCCGATGGCGCCGCCCTGAAATGGCGGAATGTCTGCCTCTACCGAAGTCAGTTGATGCGTGTCGAGGGCCTTTTGCAGTGCGATCAACGGGGCATCGGGCAGTATATCGCCGTTCCAGAAGGCCTTGCCATCACGGGAGGTAAGAATGCCGAAGGGGTCTGCCGCCAAATAGGAGTAGCGTCCCAGTTTGCCGGACGGGGCAGCGCTGTCGAGAAAAGCAACATGGGGCAAGTCGGCAAGGGCTGTCAGGCACCGGGCCAGAGAGGGCGGAGCAATTTCCTTGATAAACGGGGAAGGTCGTGCCCCGAGATCGTTGCTGAACATGGACTTGGGTCAAACCTTGTCGGCATCTGTCGTCAGACCTGTGGCCATTTCGACAGATGCTGTCCTCAAGATCTGAATCAGACCTTTCGGCTCTTGCGTGGATGTGATGAGGCTGATCCTAAGGCTGACAGAAGCTCTTATGCAAGACCGAAAGCACTTCCTCGACAACCGGGCTGGCGAGGGAATAGTAGATCGTGGTGCCTTCACGACGGGTCGTGACGACGCTTTGGGCGCGCATCAGGGCCATGTGCTGGGACACGGTTGTCATGCGCAGGCCGGTTTTCTCGGCAAGGGTGCCGACATTCTGTTCGCCATCAATAAGTTGGCACAGAATGAGGAGACGAGGGCCGGATGCAAGGAGTTTTAGAAATCCTGCCGCCTCTTCTGAATTTTTTTCCAGGTCTTGAATGTTCATATTCATGTCAGGGTCTCTAGCTCCGGGAGCTCTTGGGTAGACTGATTTTTCAGACGTTTTTTAGTCCGTTTGTCCGCCATACCCCTCCTTCTCCTTGGTGTCGTGTGACAATAGGTCTCCGGTCATCTTGGGACATTACTATACCGATGGCTTAGTCGAGTGAAGCTGTTTTCGCGGATTCCCGTCATTTTTTGTGGTCATTGGTCCACAATTTGGACAGCCCTAGTTACAAATACTAAGCAATTGGACGTTGGAAGCTTAAACGATTATTCAGTTTATCGCGCAGGAAATTGATTGCCTGTGAAGAACGTGACTCGGTTGTTCATGATAAACAGAATCACCCTGTCTGAAAATGGAAAAGCTCCTGACAATGAAGTCAGGAGCTTCCATGCGGCAAAGAGTGGGTGCGACTGGTTCGGGCATAAATGCCCATGGGATGGGTTCTTTGCCGTATTCGATTGCCAGTGTGAGTGGCGAAAATGAAGGTCTCATCAAGCCGAACCATTGTGATCCTGATTGATGAAAACACCATACGAAATGCGGGCTGAACGAAGTCTGAGGTGATCATTCATCTTCGGTTCATGTTGATGAATGGTGATGGTTTGGATGTGTAAAACCATTTTTTCTGACCGCTTTCTTGTCCGTTTTCGGTTCCAAAGTTGCGCGGAATCTTGCAGATATTGCGGGTTGATGCGTGGATAGCGCGCTTTATTCTGCTGTTTGGCGGCTTTGGGCGGTTGACGCGCCACGACAATTTGGCCATTGTGGCGGCCATGAAAACGGATCGTCCTACCAACTGCTGCATTATTGGTTCGATTATTATCCACTAGCATATCGCTGGCTGGAGCCGTTTCGCTCATCCCTACAATATCTTGAAACGATTTCCGGCCAACGCCCGATGTGCGGTTGTTGTTCTGGCATGTCCGGTATTTTGCATTCCGGGCCGCGCCAAGGTAACGATGCGTTTGAAATTGAAGACTTTTTCTGCACGAGTCGCAGATACAGATTGGGAATGGGTCAATGACCAAACATGCCGAACAAGCAAAGCTGACGCTTTACAATAGCCTGACAAAGCGCAAAGAGGCTTTCGAGCCGATCGATCCGAACAATGTTCGCATGTATGTCTGTGGACCCACCGTCTATGACACGGCCCATATTGGCAATGCCCGTCCGGTCGTGGTGTTTGACATGCTGTTTCGTCTGTTGCGCCATACATATGGGGCCGAGCATGTGACCTATGTGCGCAACATTACCGATGTGGATGACAAGATCAATGCCAGGGCGGCCGATCGTGGCATCTCCATTCGCGAGCTGACCGAGGAAACAACGGCGCTTTATCATGCGGATATGGATGCATTGGGCGCCATGCGCCCGACGATCGAACCGCGGGCGACCGAGCATATCGATGAGATGCTGTCGATGATCGGCACCCTGATCGAAAAAGGCCATGCCTATGCCGCCGAAGGCCATGTGCTGTTTGCGGTCGATACGATGAAGGATTATGGCGAATTATCCGGTCGCTCCATCGACGACATGATTGCTGGCGCGCGAGTCGAAGTGGCCCCTTACAAGCGCAATCCGATGGATTTCGTTTTGTGGAAACCCTCCAAGGAAGGCGAGCCGAGCTGGCCGAGCCCGTGGGGCGCGGGGCGTCCGGGCTGGCATATCGAATGTTCTGCCATGAGCGAGAAGCATCTGGGTGAGGAATTTGACATTCATGGCGGCGGGATCGATCTGACCTTCCCGCATCATGAGAATGAGATCGCCCAGTCTCGCTGTGCCCATGGCAATCACACCATGGCTCGGGTCTGGATGCATAATGGCTTTGTTCAGGTGGAAGGGGAGAAGATGTCGAAATCGCTTGGCAATTTCACCACCGTGCATGACCTGATCGATCATTGGCCGGGGGAAGCGATCCGGCTGGCCTTGCTGACCACCCATTATGCCAAGCCGTTCAACTGGACGGCGGACGGGGTGCGTGAAGCCAAGAAAATCCTTGATCAATGGTATGCCCTGACGGCTGATGTCGAGGCATCCGAACCAGATGAAGCCGTCATCGCTGCGTTGGCCGATGATCTCAATACGCCTAAGGCGATTGCCGAACTGCATGGCTTGCGCAGCAAGGCGCAAGGCGGGGATCGCGAGGCTGCGGCACGGTTGAAGGCCAGCCTGCAGCAATTGATCGGCGTCTTGGCGCAAGATCCGAAGGACTGGGCCAACTGGCGTCCGGCGGATGCCGCCAATGTGGATGAAGCCGCCATTCAGGCGCTGGTGGATGAGCGGCTGGATGCCCGCAACAACAAGGACTTTGCCAAGTCTGATGAGCTGCGCGATACGCTTGCCGCCATGGGTGTGGCCTTGAAAGATTCCAAGAATAAAGAAACGGGGCAGTTTGAAACAAGCTGGACCCTGAAAGACTGAATGTAAGGAACCCGCAATGGCGTCATTGCGGGTTCTTCTCTACCCACCCTCCGGAAACAAAGACAATAAGGGGTGGGTGGCAATTGCGGGCTCCAAAAGCCCAAACGACGATCGCAAACACCAACCAGACTGCAATTCGGGACCCAAAGCAATGACCAAAGAACGTCTCTATCTGTTCGATACCACGCTGCGCGATGGTGCTCAGACCAACGGCCTTGATTTCAACGTTGAGAACAAGATTGTCATTGCTCGCATTCTGGATGAGCTTGGGGTGGATTATGTGGAAGGCGGCTATCCCGGTGCCAATCCGACGGATGATGCTTTTTTCACCGAGAAGCGGACGGAGAAGGCAACCTTCACCGCCTTTGGCATGACCAAGCGGGCCGGGCGGTCGGTGGAAAATGACCCCGGCGTGCAGGCTCTGATCAATTCTTCCGCCGATGCCATCTGTTATGTGGCAAAGAGCTGGGACTATCATGTTGACGTGGCGCTTGGCTGCACCAATGAGGAAAATCTCGAAGGCATTGCCGACTCGGTCAAGGCTGCGATTGCGGCGGGCAAGGTCGCCATGGTTGATTGCGAGCATTTCTTTGATGGTTACAAGGCCAATCGCGACTATGCTCTGGCCTGCGTCAAGACCGCTTATGAGGCCGGCGCGCGCTGGGTGGTTTTGTGTGATACCAATGGCGGCACCATGCCGCACGAAGTCTTTGAAATCATGCAGGATGTGACGCAGCATGTGCCAGGATCCCATCTTGGCATTCACGCCCACAATGATACCGAGCAGGCGGTGGCCAACTCGTTGGCGGCGGTGCGCGGTGGTGCACGGCAAATTCAAGGCACACTGAATGGCATTGGCGAACGGTGTGGCAATGCCAATCTGGTGTCGCTGATCCCGACCCTGAAATTGAAGCCGGAATTTGCTGATCGTTTCGAAGTTGGCGTCAACGACAAAGGCTTGAAAAGCCTGACGATGATCTCGCGACAATTCGATGACTTGCTCAATGAAGCGCCAGATCGCCATCAGCCCTATGTGGGCGAAAGCGCCTTTGCAACCAAGGCCGGGATTCACGCATCGGCCATTCTGAAAGACCCGCATACATACGAACATGTGGCCCCCGAGCAGGTCGGCAATCATCGTCGGGTGTTGGTGTCCAATCAGGCGGGGCTCTCCAATCTGATCGACGAGTTGACCCGGATGGGCATCAAGGTCGACAAGAAGGATCCGCGCCTGCCGGATCTGTTGGCGATTGTCAAACAGCGTGAGGCGGAAGGCTATGCCTATGAAGGGGCGGGCGCGTCGTTGGAACTGCTGGCGCGGCGGCATCTGGGTAGCGTGCCTGACTATTTCCGGGTGGAGAGCTTCCGGACCGTGGTTGAGCGCCGCTATAATGCGATGGGCGAATTGGTGACGATGTCCGAGGCTGTCGTCAAGGTGGAGATTGATGGGGAGACCCGCATGTCGGTGGCCGAAGGACAGGGCCCGGTCAACGCCCTCGATATCGCCTTGCGCAAGGATCTTGGCACCTTGCAGGACAAGATCGAAAATCTCGAACTGGTCGACTATAAGGTGCGTATTCTGAATGGCGGCACAAGCGCCATTACCCGCGTTTTGATCGAAAGCCGGGACGGGCAGGGCCATCGCTGGTTTACAGTTGGCGTTTCGGAGAATATTGTCGACGCTTCTTTCCAGGCTTTGGTGGATTCCGTCACCTACAAGCTCTTCAAATATTCATGATTGCGTGAGGGGCCGGGGTTCGGTCTGCTCGGGTAAAGCGAGGACCCTGTGTCTCAACTGCCAAAAGATAGCGGCGGGCCATCGCCCATGGCCAGCGTCAAGAGTGACGATGCGTCCCAACGGGAGACGCGGCTGGGTCTGTTGGCGGCCATTGGTGCCTATGGGTCATGGGGGATTCTGACCCTCTTTTATGCGCATCTGTCCCATGTGCCGCCGATGGAAGTGGTATCACATCGGGTTGGCTGGTCGCTGCTGGTTCTGTCGCTGTTTTTTGTCTGGCGCAAGCGTTGGGGTGAGGTCTGGCAGATCTTTCGCACCCCACGAACCTTGCTGATCCTGCTGGCGACCAGCGTGCTGATTTCGGTCAACTGGCTGACTTACATCTGGGCAGTCAGCAACGGACAGGCGACGGAAGCCAGTCTTGGCTATTTCATCGTGCCTCTGGTCAATGTGGCAATGGGATATGTGATGCTGTCCGAGCGGTTGTCTCGCTTGCAAGGCGTGGCGATCGGCTTGGCGGTGATTGCCATCAGCTTGCAGCTCGCCTTGCTTGGCACTTTGCCGATTGTTTCGATGACGGTGGCCGTGACCTTCGGAATCTATGGCTATTTGCGCAAGATCGTGCCTGTGGGGGCCAATCTCGGTCTGCTGATCGAGTTGATCCTGATTTCGCCCTTTGCCATCGGCTTTCTTATTTATGTGCATGGCATGGGCGAGGGGCATTTGATCGGTTATGGCACCAAGACAACCATGTTCCTGCTGCTGACGGGCCTTGTGACCTATCTGCCGCTGCTATGGTTTTCGTCTGCAGCACAACGCCTGAGGATGGCAACCATTGGCGTGCTGCAATATATGAACCCGACCATCCAGTTTCTGGTGGCGGTGTTCGTGCTGGGTGAGACGGTCTCGACGAGCAAGCTCGTTACCTTTGCTCTGATCTGGTTGTCGGTGCTGATTTATTGCTATGACGCCCTGACGGCGTCGCGCCGTCAGAAGAAGAAACCGACACCTCTGCAAGTCTAGTCGTTTTTGGGTAGCAATAGCCAGATTGCACCAGCCAGCATGACCAGACCGCCAATGCGGCGCATGTCGATTGGCTGTGGCTCCTGTCCTGTCCAGCCGAAATTGTCGGCCAGCAAAGCGAGGGCCATTTGGCCAAAGATGATCAGCGGGACAGCCGCTGCCGGGCTGACATGGCCGAAGGCATAAGCTGAGCCCGTGACAATCACCACACCTGCCAAACCGCCAATCAAAGACAGGCCGATGCGGGACATGTCGAGCGGGGCGACGGTGAAATTACCGGTCGGATAGAGCAGGGTAAGGAAAAAGGCGCCGAGCAAACCGCCGGCAATCAGAATGACAAGGCCGGTGCTGATCGCATTGTCTGCCATGCTCATACGTGCCGCAAAGATCCCCTGCACACCGACAAAAATGCCAACGGCGAGGGCCGAAAGGGTGCCCATCAGGGCAAACTGGTTCATGATCGTTCTCGACTGTCTCGGGGGCTTGATCGCGGCCAGACATTGCGGGCTGCTTCAAGGCGGCAGCAATCGGTCGATTGTGCCCGGGTTCGGCATAGACCACGAAACCAGCGCGGCCAATGCGCCATATCAATTTGATGCAGAAAAGGCATCGTTTGCGGTGGATAGGATCGCAAAATTAGTCCAAAGGATCACCGCGCGATCATAGTCGTTTCAAATCGTCGCTGTCATGACCCACGCCAATGGCGCTGTCCGGCACTGCGGCGGCCGCTTCGATTAGCCGTGGGACGATGTCCTCGGCTCTGCTTGCAGTCAGAAAACCAACTTCCATGCCGTCGCGAATGAACTCCTCATTGCGCATGTGATTGAGCAGCACGGTCAGGGGATCCCAGAAGCCGTTGATGTTGGCCAGCAGAACGGGCTTCTTGTGACGCCCAAGCTGGGCCCAGGTGAGCATTTCAACCAGCTCTTCCAGAGTGCCGATGCCGCCGGGCAGGGCAACGAAGGCCTGAGCATGATTGAACATCATGCGTTTGCGCTCATGCATGTCCTCGGTGATGATCAACTCCTGCACATCATCGAGCATTGCCTCGCGCTGTTGCAGGAAGCCCGGAATGATGCCGGTGACCCGACCGCCATGGTCGAGGACACTTTTGGCCGTGATGCCCATCAAGCCAACCGAGCCGCCGCCATAGACCAGCTCAATACCGGCTTTCGCCATGCTTTGGCCGAGGGTTTCAGCGGCCTGAGCATAGGCCGGATCGTTACCACGGCCAGAGCCACAATAAACGCAGATTTTTTCAAGTTTTGCCATGAAATCTGTGTCGCATTGGATGGGGGCCGGGTCAAGAAAGTTGCGCCGCTTTCCCCACGCAATGGCATTTGGAGCGGTTTCGGTGTCATTCCGGGCGCAAATCGCCAGATTCCGGCCAGTTGCAAGGGGCAATTGCTTGCCCGACAGGGAAAAACAGGTTAATCCAAACTGGCAAATAAAAGGAATCCGCCGCTTCCGCGCTCTTTAAGCAGATTGAACAAGGCTCTGTGCTAACGACAAAAATGATAATGGGCGATAGTATCTAATAGCCCTGTGCAATCTCTTAAGTGACACGATAGTCTGGATGGACCGACGCCAAAAGTGGCGTCAAACAAGTGTGATGGAACTATGAAGCCTGCTGCTCTTTTGATGGCCGTTGGTGGTGGCGTAATTGCCGTTGCTCTCGGTGTGTTTGTCTTTGCCGATCAATTGGGATTGGGAAACAAGACGACGCCTGAAAAACCCGCCGTGACCGAAACTGCCATGCCGTTAGAAAATGCGGCCAAGGCTCCAGACGTGGACGAGCCGAAAACCGACGAAAAGCCAGCTGTGCAGCCCGAGGCAAAACAGCCTGAGCCCGCACCGGTCAAGGAGGTTGCCGAGAATAATCAACCGACGGATGCCGAGCCAGCGGTCACAGAGCCGGCAAAGGCGGCAGAACCGGACGTCACATCCGAGGCCAAACCCGAGGCACCGGCCCCTTCTTTCGATGTGGTTCGTGTCGAGCCCAATGGGGAGACTCTTGTTGCAGGCAAGGCCAGCCCGGGCTGGCTGGTTGAGCTGAAAAATGGCGAAGAGACGCTTGCCAAGGCAGTTGCCGATGCCAATGGTGATTGGGTGATGCTTCTTGCTGAAGCGCTGGAGCAGGGCGTTTCTGATTTGTCGCTGATGGCTTCTTCGAAAGATGGTGCCAACACGGTAGCATCGACCAGCAATGTAACGGTAGCCCTGCCGGAAGATGGCAGCGGTGAGTTGCTGGTTATTGAGACAGCGCCAGGTCAGGCTTCCAAGGTGCTGGCAAAGCTTGCGGCACCAAAGGCAGAAGCCCCAAAGACCGAGCCAATGGTCGCGCCTGCGCAACCAGATGCAGCGGTTGAGCCAGAAAAGACGGCTCAGGCAGCTGACCCTGCGACCTCCGAGGCCTCGGATCCTGCTGTCGAGGCCGCAAACGATGACACACCTGCTGCTCCTGTCGAGCAAGCCAAGGCACCAGTTGAAGAGACCAAGCCAGAGGTCGAGAAACCGACTGCTGTGATGAACGAAGCCAAGGCACCTGTCGAGCCTGTCGCCGAGGTGAAGTCAGAAGACTCTGCCGCCGAGATGGTCAAGCAAGAGGAAAAGCCTGCCGAGGAGCCGAAAGAGGTGGACCCAGAGGCAGCGTCATCCAATCAACTCGTCTCGATCGAGGCGGTCGAGATTGAAGGCGATGTTCTGTTCATTGCCGGGGCTGCGGAGCCTGCCGGGTCGATTGTTCGTCTTTATGTTGACAATCGTGCGGTGTCCGATCAACGCAGTGGTGAGACCGGGCGCTATTTGTTTGATGGCAAGCTGAAACTGAATGCCGGGGAGCATCGTGCGCGCGTCGATCTGCTCGACACCAAGCGTGGCGTTGTCGCCAAACGGGCCGAAGTCGTGTTCACCAAAAAGGCATCTGCACCGGTTGAGAGTGAAAGCAAACCTGCTGTGGTGGCCGAAGCCGACCCTGCTGGTGCGACGAGCGATACACCAGCCCCAGTCAACGAAACGCCGGCTGCATCTCAGCCTGTTAAGACCAAGAAGGTGATCATTCGCCGTGGTGACAATCTGTGGGAGATCGCACGCCGCGTCTATGGGGCAGGGATTCGCTATTCCACCATTTATGACGGCAATATCGAACAGATCCGCAATCCGAATCTGATTTATCCGGGCCAGGTGTTTGAACTGCCGGAAGGTGAAGATGGATGGGAACGCAATTTTGATGCGGTCGAAGCGCCTCCAGAAGGTGCCGCGGATGCAATGGATGGCGCCGACGCCACAGCGACTAGCCCTGCCAATGGTGGCTGATTGAGCACTTCTTTTGCGTCAGTTCTGGTCTTTCGAGATTCAGGATTTGATTCAACAAATTCCATTAAGCCCGCCTTCTGGCGGGCTTTTTGCTGTCTGTCGTTTTATCGTTTTTTTACGATAGATCCTTGCGAGGTGATCTAGACTCTGTTATTCATCGAAAAAAAACGATAAGACTCATGTGACCAGATCTTCAAGGGAACGCGCGTGACAGATCAGGATATTTGCTCTCGGACCGGGTTGCCTGTCGATGCGGCCGGGCATCGTTGCTGCCACCCGAATGGCGAGCTTGTGCAACTATACAAAGCCTTGGCGCATCCGGTTCGCTTGATGATCCTGACGCGGTTGGCTGCCGACCATCATCGCTGCTGCGGTGACATTTGCTCCGAGTTGCCGTTGGCGCAATCCACCGTTTCGCAACATCTCAAAGTGCTGCGCGAGGCAGGCTTTATCGAGCATAAGGCCTGCGGTCAGCATTCCCACTACAAACTCAACGCACAAGGCATCGCTTTGCTGAAAAGCCAGAGCGAGCAATTCTTCCAATCTCTCGATTCTGCGTCACACGTCTCCTGACCCTTTTCGTGTGGTGGCTGCCCTTTGTGGGGTGGTCGCAGTCTCGATGACCGAACCGCTTTAGGACCACAACATGGTGCAAACACCCAATGTCGCTGCCCCGGCAGCCGAGAAGATCGGCCGTGTCGATGCAGAGGCTTCCGCAATGCAGACCCTGCGCAACCTTTGGCCGTATATCTGGCCGTCGGACCGGGTTGATCTGAAACGCCGCGTGGCGTTGGCTATTACCGCTTTGTTGATCGGCAAGGTGATCAACGTTTTGACACCGTATTTCTTCAAATGGGCAACCGATGAGTTGGCGGATCCTTCCGCGCCTGATGGGGTGGGGGTGGCCGCTTGGCTTGCCGTACCGATCCTGTTGGTTGTTGCTTATGGGGCAGGGCGGATTGTCAATGTCGCCTTCGATCAGACGCGCGATGCCCTGTTTGCCCGGGTGGGGCAACATGCGGTGCGCAATCTGTCCTATGAAACCTTCCAGCACATGCATCGCCTGTCTCTGCGCTTTCATTTGCAGCGGCGGACCGGGGCTTTGTCGCGGATCATTGAACGCGGCACCCGTGCCATCGAAGGGGTGGTCCGCCACACGATCCTGCATGCCATTCCAACATTGATGCAGTTTGTCTTGATGGCGGCCGTCATCGCCTATGAGTTTGACTTTGTCTATGTGATCATCGTGGTTGTGATGATCTCGCTCTATGTTGGTTTCACCATCAAGGTGACGGCATGGCGGATCGATATTCGGCGCAAGATGAACGAGTCCGATAATGAGGCAACCTCGAAGGCTGTCGACAGTCTGCTCAATTTCGAGACCGTGAAGTATTTCGGCAACGAGAAGCTTGAAGCGGCCCGGTTCGATAAGTCAATGGCCGGCTATCAGGTGGCGGCGATCAAAACGTGGGTGTCGCTGGCATGGCTTAATTTCGGACAGGCGGCGATCTTCTCTGCCTGCATGGCGCTGTGCATGGGGCTGTCGGCCTGGGGCGTTATGAAGGGTGAGAATACAGTTGGCGACTTTGTCCTGATCAATGCGCTCCTGATGCAGTTGGCACCGCCCTTGAACTTCTTTGGGTCGATGCATCGAGAGATCAAGCAAGGCTTGGTGGATCTCGAAGCCATGTTCGAACTTATGCGTCAACCTGAAGAAGTGCAGGACAAACCGGATGCGCAGCGTTTGGCCGTTGATGGCGGGTCTATTCGCTTTGATGATGTCCATTTCCATTATGATGCTGATCGACCCATTCTCAAGGGCATCAGCTTTGAGGTGCCTGCGGGCAAGACGGTGGCGATTGTCGGGCCTTCGGGGGCAGGCAAGTCGACCATCTCACGGTTGCTGTTCCGTTTCTATGATGTGATCGATGGTTCGATTGGCATCGACGGGCAGGACTTGCGTGCCGTGCAGCAGGATAGCCTCCGCGCCCAGATTGGCATGGTGCCGCAGGATACCGTGTTGTTCAATGAGACACTGCTCTACAATATCGGCTATGGTCGTCCGGATGCGGACCGGTCCGAGATTGAAGACGCTGCGCGGATGGCGCAGGTGTCCGACTTTATCGCCAGCCTGCCGAAAGGCTTCGAGACAGAAGTGGGCGAGCGTGGTCTGAAATTGTCGGGCGGTGAAAAGCAGCGCGTGGCGATTGCCCGAACCATCCTGAAAGCACCGCCTATCCTTGTGCTTGATGAAGCCACTTCGGCACTCGACAGCCATACCGAGCAGGAAATCCAGTCGGCCCTTGATGAGGTCTCGAACAATCGCACGACCCTTGTCATTGCCCACCGCCTGTCCACGGTGATCAATGCCGATGAGATCATCGTGCTCGAAGCAGGGCGTATTCGCGAGCGCGGACGCCATGGGGAGCTGCTCGAGAAGCAGGGGCTTTACGCCTCGATGTGGGATCGTCAGCGCGAAGCAAGCGAAGCCGAAGAGAAGCTGCGCAAGGTGGAAGATCTCGAACGGCAGGGCTACGGCTCATTTCCGGAAAAAGAGACGGAATTGGCGGAATAAGTTATGGAACTTATTTCTTGTCGTGAGTCTTTTCAGAGTCTTGTGGGGTGGTGCTGAGAGTTTGATTCTGGGCTGATTGAGGGATTGATTCAACAAGTTCAGACGGAGAATCTGCAAATTGAGACATAGAATCACCTCGTTCACAAAATGAGTCAGGGGGGGCGAGGAAAGACACAGGATCTGATTCTTCTTTTGCTGCTAGTTTCCTGTTTTCAAACAAAAAAAGCCCCGGATGGCTGATGCCGTCCGGGGCTTTATATTGGTCTGCTCGGTCAGCCAAGGACCGGATGGTCATAGCTCTTCCAAGATCGGGTCGGGAAGTCATAGAGCTGACCATTCTTGTCGCAGTCAGGCAGCAGGCAATCAACGATGAAAGGTACCACTTCGCTTGGATGTGGCACGGTCATCGGATCCTCGCCGGGGATTGCCTTGGCACGCATGCCGGTGCGGGTGCCGCCGGGATTGAAGCTGTTGACCTTGAGATTGGTTTGTTCAATCTCGCCCGCATAGGTACGGACCATGGCTTCGAGGCCAGCCTTGGAGACGCTATAGACGCCCCAAAAGGGTTTGCACTTGTGTGCAGCGCTGGAACTCATGAACAGGGCACGGCCCGCATCGGACTGGCGCAGCAATGGGTCGAGTGAGCGGATCAGACGCCAGTTGGCGGTCAGGTTGACGCCGAGCACCTTGTCCCAGTCCTTGGTCGGGTTTGCATGGCCAAGGGGGGTGATGGCCCCCAACAGCCCGGCATTGCCCAGCAGAATGTCGAGCTTGCCCCAGCGTTCATAGATGGCCGCGCCCAGACGGTCGATGCCGTCATAATCCATCAGGTCAAGCGGCACCAAAGTGGTCGACCCGTTGAAGGCCTGAATCGCATCATCGAGTTCTTCCAATGCGCCGACGGTTTTGGCGATGGCAATGATGTGGGCTCCTTCGCGCGCGAGCGCGAGGGCGGCCTGCCAGCCGATGCCACGGGACGCGCCGGTGACAACGGCGATGCGACCTTCAAGGCGTTTTTCAGTCATGAGGTTGCCTTTCCTTGGAGAGAGGGCTGTCCGGGGTCAGTCTTTCAGCAGACCACCGCCGCGGTGATTTTCCGAGCCGTCCACATCGACCAGCTCGGTAGGATAGTCGCCGGTAAAGCAATGGTCGGTGAATTGCGGAGCCTCGTTGTTGCGGCCCTTGAAGCCACAGGCCCGATAGACGCCATCGATGGAAATGAAGCCCAGAGAATCGGCGCTGATATAGTCGCGCATGCCTTCAAGGTCATATTGCGCTGCCAACAGCTTCTTCCGGTCTGGGGTGTCGATGCCATAATAATCAGAATGGGTGATGGGCGGGCTGGCCAGCAGCATATGGACTTCCTTGGCACCGGCGTCGCGCATCATTTGCACGATCTTGGTCGAGGTGGTGCCACGCACGAGGCTGTCATCGACCAGCACGATCCGTTTGCCTTCGACCTGCGAGCGGTTGGCGGAGTGCTTCAGGCGAACGCCAAGGGCGCGGATATGCTGGGAAGGTTCGATGAAGGTCCGGCCGACATAGTGGTTGCGGACAATGCCAAGTTCGAACGGGATGCCGGTCTCTTGTGCATAGCCAAGAGCCGCTGGGACACCGGAATCGGGGACTGGAACAACCACATCCACGTCGAGCGGCAGTTCCTTGGCCAACTCGCGACCGAGATTCTTGCGCACATCATAGACCGACCGCCCTCCAATCACAGAATCGGGGCGGGAGAAATAGATATATTCGAAGATGTCGAGACGGGCCGGCTTCTCGGGGAAGGGGTGATAGGACTGGATCCCTTCATCGGTGCAGACGACGACTTCACCATTCTCGACGTCGCGAACGAAGTCGGCGCCAATCATGTCGAGGGCACAAGTCTCCGATGCCAGAACCGGTGAGCCATTGAGGTCGCCCAGAACCAACGGACGGATACCATGAGGGTCGCGGGCGCCGATCAACTTCTTGCGGGTCAGAGCGACCAGAGCATAACCACCTTCCATCTGCCGGATGGCATCGATGAAACGGTCAACGATATTGTTTTCGCGGCTCTTGGCGATCAGCTGCAGGACGACTTCCGAATCGGAGTTGGACTGGAAAATCGCGCCGCGCTTGATCAACGACTTGCGCAGGGTCATGGCGTTGGTGAACTGGCCATTGTGGGCCACAGCAATGCCGCCCCCTTCCAGCTCGGCAAAGAGTGGCTGAACATTGCGCAAGGCTGCCCCACCAGCGGTGGAATAACGGTTATGGCCGATAGAGGCTGAACCGGGCAGGCGCTCCATCACTGAGGCGTTGGAGAAATTGTCACCCACAAGGCCGAACCTGCGTTCCAGATGGAAATGGTGGCCGTCATAGGTTGCGATGCCTGCTGCTTCCTGACCGCGATGCTGGAGGGCATGAAGCCCCAGAGCGGTCAGGGCCGAAGCGTCCTCTACATTGTAAACACCGAACACACCGCATTCCTCGTGCAGTGTATCCCCTTCCAGATTCCAATCTTCATCCTGATCCCGCAAGACGCTTTGAGGATCGATCTGTGAGTTGTTTTTTTGCATCGGATTGTACTTCTCAATCTGGGCGCTAGGATTTGAGGCGCGGGAATGTCCGTTTTTCGATTTCGAGCACAAAGCCGTTGGTGGGCTGGTGCTCTGATGTTCAGAGCATCCCTAGCTGGTTTGAGCACAAAAGGGATGCACCAAGCAGTAAAACGACGAATGGCGGGGTGTGCCCCGCCAATTCTGTCTTCTTCCTTTAGCATAGACAGACGCTTTCGTCAGCCTTGCCTTGAAATACGCGACCATTTGGTCATCAACAGCATCAATTCTTGCTGTTCGAACTGATCAGATTGTCCAGCTCTTTGCTTTCGCCGGATTTGTAGCTGGTATTCTCGTTGTCGGTCAGCCCCTTTCGGCGCTGCTTGAGCTTTTCAAGCAGCTGCTCTTCGGGGTCCTCCGGCAAGAGGCCGATCAGTTTGTCGCCGATCTGGTTGAGCAAAGGTTTGGCCTTGGCCTGTGCAATCCAGTTTGGCTGGCGGTCTTCAGGCTGGAACCAGTTGAACATGATCATTGCCACCGCCATCAGGATGGCACCACGTGCCGCGCCAAAGACAAAGCCGAGTGTCCGGTCGAGTGCACCAATCCGGCTGTCGAGAACAAAGTCGGAAATCTGAATGGTGATGAAGGAGACAACGATCAGGGTGATCAGGAAGATCCCCAGAGCGGTCGCCGCCTGCGCGACCAGAGGCTGCGGCAGATAGGTTTTGACGAGGGGTAGGGCCTGATCAAACAGATAGATGGTTGCAAAGGCAGCTGCAACCCAGGCGCCAATGGATAGGACCTCACGCACGAAGCCACGGATCATGGCCAGGAATGCGGAAATCAACAAGACGATGAGAAAAATCCCGTCGAGGAGTGTGATGGGCATCAGAATTCCATCCTGTTAGTGAGCCATGCACGGATCCTGCATGGATGGCTGATCCGGCGTCTTTCGCGTTTGCTTGTTTCTATAGGGCCATGAAGGGGGCAAGAGCAAGGCCTTTTGCGCAACTTATGCGCCTGTTGGGGCAACAAGGACCAATATCGGCCTTGCTGTGCGTCCTCCCTGCAACAAGCTGCAACAATTTGGCATCTGTCGTCCCCGGCTAGTCATCACTCTCGCTCAGGTTCGAGCCGACGGCGATGCGGGCCACCAGATCGGAGAGGGTTTCAAGACTGGTCAGGCTCAATTCGGTGGATTTGGTGGCTTTGAGGGATGCTTCGGGGACCGAGGCGCTGGAGAAACCCAGTTTGGCTGATTCCTTGATCCGGGCAGCGGAATGGGAGACAGGGCGGATGGCTCCCGACAGACTGATCTCGCCAAAATACACCGCCTCGGAGGGCAAAGCCACGCCTGCCAGCGAGGAAACCAGCGCAGCGGCCACTGCCAGGTCGGCCGCCGGTTCGGTGATCTTCATGCCGCCTGCCACATTGAGATAGACGTCGTGACTGGACAGCCGGACACCGCAATGGGCGTCGAGCACGGCCAGTACCATGGCGAGACGGCTGGAATCCCACCCCACCACTGCGCGGCGCGGGGTGCCAAGGGGGGATTGGGCGACAAGGGCCTGAATTTCCACCAGCAACGGGCGCGAGCCTTCCATTCCGGCGAAGACCGCTGCACCCGGTGTCGAAAGGTTGCGCTCACCAAGGAACATGGCGGACGGGTTGGCAACTTGTGACAGGCCGCCCCCGGTCATTTCGAACACACCGATCTCGTCGGTCGGGCCGAAGCGGTTCTTGATGGCCCGCAATATGCGGAACTGATGGCCGGAATCGCCCTCGAAATGCATCACGCCGTCGACCATATGTTCCACAACGCGCGGTCCGGCAATCTGGCCATCCTTGGTGACATGGCCAACGAGGATGACAGCAGCGCCGGTTTGTTTGGCATAGCGAATCATGGCCTGCGCCGAAGCGCGAACCTGTGTGACCGTGCCCGGAGCACTGTCGGCGCTGTCGGTCCAAAGGGTCTGAATGGAATCGATCACCACCATGTCGGGGGCAGGGCCGGAGGTGAGGGTGGCGAGAATGTCTTCCACGCTGGTTTCCGCTGCCAACTGCACTTTTGCCTGCGCGAGACCGAGACGCGAGGCCCGCAGGCGCACCTGATCAATGGCTTCCTCTCCGGAAATATAGACGACTTGGTGACCGCGATGGGTCAGGGCGGCGGAGGCCTGAATGAGCAGGGTGGACTTGCCGATGCCCGGATCGCCACCCAGCAACAGGACGGAGCCTTTGACAAAACCGCCGCCTGTCACCCGGTCCAGCTCGCTGACGCCGGTCTCGATGCGCGGGGCAGGCTGCTCCTGTCCAGACAGAGAAACCAGTTCCACCACCCGGCCTGACTTTCCGCGCACCGTGCGTGGCGAGCCACCAATGCCGGCGCCTTCGACTTCCTCCATGATTGAGTTCCACTCGCCGCAGCTTTCGCACTTTCCCGCCCAGCGGTTGGTGATCGCTCCGCAGGATTGGCAGACGAAGGTGGATTTCTTGCGGGCCATGATGGAGTCCTTGCAGGCTGATTCGAAGCGAAGGGTGGGGCTTAGAGATAGCGACGATAGGCGCGCAGGCCAAGGCTCGTCAGGATTTCATAGCCGATCGTTCCCGCATGGGCGGCCACTTCGTCAACAGCGATGTTTGATCCGAACATTTCCACCAAGGTTCCCGGCTCTGTCAGCTCTTGGGGAATGTCGGTGATGTCGATGATCGTCAGATCCATCGTCACCCGGCCAATGATGGGGGCGCGGTGGCCTGCAATCCAGACTGAAGCGCCCTTCGCCTTGTCCGAGCTGCCTGCGGCACGCAAATAGCCGTCCGCATAGCCGATACACAGGGTGGCAAGGCGGCTTTCACGTTTGGTGACCTCGCAAGCACCATAGCTGACGGACCAGCCTTCAGGCACTTTGCGGGTGGATAAGATGCGGCTTTCAAGGGTGGCGACCGCCTGCATAGGATTGGGTGCCTCATTGATCGCCTGGCCGCCATAAAGCGCGATGCCGGGGCGCAGAAGGTCGAAATGATAGTCGGATCCAAGGAAAATCCCGGCTGAATTGGCAAGGGATGCAGGAATGGTCGGGAAACAGGCTCGGATGGCGCGGAAGCGCTCAAGCTGGTCTTTGTTGAGGGGATGGCTTGGCTCATCGGCACAGGCCAGATGGCTCATGATCAGGGTTACTTCGAAGTTTGGCGGCGTGGCTGCCCAGCGTTCTGACAAGCTGTGGGCGGCCTTCAGGCTCAGCCCCATCCGGTTCATGCCAGTGTCGAAATGCAGTGCACATGGCATCGTTAGCCCCAGTCTTTCGCAATAGGCGTGCCAAAGATCGATCTCTTCGTATGATCCAAGCACGGGGCGCAGGCTGTGGGCACAGATATAGCCAAGCGCTTCGTCGCTATGATCACCAACCAAACCATTCAGAACATAGATGGTGGCGTCTGGCAGCTGTGAGCGGACGCGTTCACCTTCACGCGGATGAGCGACAAAAAAGACCTGGCAGCCTGCCTCTGACAAGGCAATGGCTGCCTGTTCCAGACCGGTGCCATAGGCGTCAGCCTTGATGACAGCAGAACAGGTAGCATGATCGCTTTTGCTGGCGAGAAAACGATAGTTGGCCGCAAGGGCTGCAAGATCAATCGTCAGCAGGCTGCCTGCGGTGGCTTCGCTTGGCGCAGCGGTGAAGGCTATGTGGGTCGAGGGCTGAATTGGCGTTTGGGGCATGGTCGGGTCTTTGCAAAACCGGCTAGAAAAGCGGGCGGAAAAACAGGGACTGAATGCGGTAGCTTGCGCAAAAGCCGCTTGCAACGCAAGGGCTTGTTCGATCTGCCAATGAGCTTTGCACATGGTGCAGAGGCCGCGCCTTGTTTCTGTGCTGCCTTTGTCAATGTTTGACGCTTGCCAAACCCGAGGCAAATTGGTCCGGGCACAGAGACAGCCAAGACCGTCGGACAGACAGTCTCTGACGTCTGTGCCGATCGCGCGGGATTCGCTGCGGTCAGCAGACTGAGATGGCCTATTCGTAGGTATCCGGCAGATAGTCTTCGCGGGCCAAATCGGAGAAGCGGGTGAACTCGCGCTGGAAGGCAACTGGCACGCTACCGGTTGGACCGTGGCGCTGCTTGGCGATCAGGATTTCTGCCTTGCCCATGGCGCGGTCCATTTCGGCCTGCCAGGTGAAATGTTCCTCGGTGCCGGGTTTGGGCTCCATGCGCTCGAGATAATATTCCTCGCGATAGATGAACATCACGACGTCGGCGTCCTGCTCGATGGAGCCGGATTCACGCAAGTCGGCAAGCTGCGGGCGTTTGTCGTCACGGGCTTCCACCTGACGGGAAAGCTGGGAGAGGGCAATGACCGGCACGGCCAGTTCCTTGGCGAGTGCTTTCAGGCCGGTGGTGATCTCGGTGATCTCCTGCACACGGCCCTGTGACGCCTTGGAAGAGGAGCCGCTCAACAGCTGCAAATAGTCGATGATCAGCAGGTCGAGGCCCTTCTGGCGTTTGAGGCGCCGGGCACGGGCGGCCAGCTGGGCGATGGAGATGCCACCGGTCTGGTCAATATGCAACGGTGTGATCTGCATTTCCTGCGCCTTGTGGGCGATGCGGGCAAATTCGTCCTGATCGACTTTACCACGGCGGATCTTTTCAGAGGAGACCATCGCCTGCTCGGCAATCACACGGGTTGCGAGCTGTTCGGCGGACATCTCGAGCGAGAAGAAGCCAACGACACCGCCATTGATGGTTTTCAAAGAGCCGTCTTTTTGCTCTTCGGCGCGATAGGCGCTGGCGACATTGTAGGCGATGTTGGTCACAAGCGAGGTTTTACCCATCGCAGGACGGGCAGCAAGAATGATCAGATCCGAGTGCTGCAAGCCGCCCATCTTCTGGTCGAGATCCTTCAGGCCGGTGGAAATGCCCGACAACTGGCCGTCGCGCTTGTAGGCGGCTTCGGCCATCTCGATGGCTTCGGTCGCGGCGGTGGCAAAGGTAACGAACCCGCCCTTGTCACCACCGGTTTCTGCCAGCTCGAACAGCCGCTTTTCGGCGTCTTCGATCTGTTGCTTGGGCGGGGTGTCAATTGGGGCATCAAAGGCGACATTGACCACGTCGGTGCCGATCTCGATCAGATCGCGGCGGGTCGCCAGATCCATGATCAGCAAACCGAAATCCTCGGCATTGATGATCGAGGTGGCCTGAGAGGCAAGACGCAGCAGATAAATATCAACCGGCATTTCCGCGACCATGTGATCAGCGGGGAAAAAGGTCTTGAGCGTCACTGGAGAGGCGATCTTGCCCGCCCGGATCAGCATCGAGGCCTTTTCATAGATTTCACGCAGATTCGGGTCAAAGAAATGGTGCGGCTTGAGGAAGGACTCTACCCTGTCATAGGTCTGGTTGTTGACCAGAATCGCCCCCAGCAGCTGTTGTTCAGCTTCCAGATTGTGCGGTGCCTGACGGGCAAGGGTCGGCTCATCGCCGTCGCGCTTGGCGGCCATTTCCATGTTTTTCGTGCCTCATTGCTCAAGTGGTTATCTAACTAGACACAGGTCGGATGCAAATTGAAGCGTCTGATAGATGATTCACGGCAATCAACAGACGAAATTTTTCGCCGCCCTTTTTTGCTGGACTCTGATTCGATTTGATTCACGTAAGAGAGAATCGTTTCTAGACCGAATTGACAGTATGATCGGGGCGAATTTACCTCCCGATGGCCTGCCGATAGCGTAACATGCAAAAAGGCCCGGCTTGTGGGCCGGGCCTTGATAGCTTGTGGACGATACGGTGATATCCGTATCGCAGTGCGTCGGACGCGATCTTATTCTTCGTCTTCTGCAGCGGCTTCTTCAGAAGCTTCTTCTGCTTCTTCTTCGCCTTCAATTTCTTCCAGCAGCTCTTCGTCGAGTTCCAGATCTTCTTCGAACTCGAAGTTGTCTTCGTCACGCTCGGTGCGGGACAGATCTTCGCCGGCAGCCTGACGTTCTGCTTCGTCCATGGAACGGGCAACGTTGGCGGAAACAGTCAGTTCGACTTCTGGATGCAGAATGACGGTGACAGCGTGCATGCCGATGGATTTGATCGGACGCTCCAGAGAAATCTGGGTACGGCTGATGGAAACGCCTTCTTCGGTCAGGGCATCTGCCAGATCGCGTGGAGAAACAGAGCCATACATCTGGCCGGTTTCGGACGCGGCGCGGATGATGATGACCGTTTTCTCGCCAATGCGCTCTTTGAGGGCTTCTGCCTCGGATTTTGCTTCGAGGTTGCGGGCTTCCAGCTGGGCGCGCTCGGCTTCAAAACGCTTTTTGTTGGCGTCAGTTGCACGGATGGCTTTGCCTTGAGGCAGCAGGAAGTTGCGGGCATAACCAGTACGTACGGACACGATTTCGCCCATCTGGCCAAGCTTGGCAACGCGTTCAAGCAGAATGACTTCCATTTTGATCTCCATTCACCGGAATTGGATCCGGTCTTTGTTGTGGTCGGGCAAGGCCCAATTTGTTGTCTTTGTTGGATCCCTGAATCTCTATAAGAATGAGGGTCCGGTTCATTGTCGTGAGCGGCGTCGGATTGGATCAATCCGGCTCGCTCTGATCGTCATTCTGTCCGTCTGGTCCATCATTGGATCGGGAGGACAGTCTTCTGGCACGCAGATCCAGCAAAACTTCGGTGGTTCCCAAAATGACCACGAAAAAGCTGATCCACTGAAGGATGATGAGCAGAATATAGGTGACCCAAAGAACGCCGCCCCGGAAGGGATTTCCGACCGTCATGTTGTGAATGACAGACAGGCCAACCAGCAACAGGACTGCACCGAAACAGGAGGCGACGATCTGCGCCAGGACGCCTGACAGGTCCGGCAGCACGAAGAGGCCAATGAGGGCGGCAAGGAAGATATAAGCCCCGACCGGCGGGAGCGTCAGCCAATGCAGGCCCGGCCACGGGCGGGCGAGCCGACCTGATTTGTGCACCACCTTGCCTGCAATATAAAGATTGGTTGCCATGCTGAAGACCAGCATCAGGGCCGATGCCGTGGGCGCCATGCGGCCAACCAGCTGCACCAGACCGTCGAGGTCCACCCCAGCGTCGGCGAACTGACCGCCGTCATAGATCTGTTTAACCAGCGTGGAGATGGCATCCATGTAGGTATCGAGGCTGAAGCCAAACGGCACGAACATGGCCAGCGTCGCGACGGCTGCGAAGCCCGCGATCCACATCAACAGGCGAGAGAGCGGATAAAAGAAAACCTCGCCAGTGTGTTCATCGACACGGCTCAAGCTGGCAAGATGGCAGATCCACCAGGCAGGCAGGCTGGTCAGAAGTGCAAACAGCAAACCGGCCAGAGGGCTGATCATCAAAGCTGTGGTGACGCCAGAGGTGAGGGCGGCAATAAGACCGGCAAAGTTGCCCCAGCCAAGCGAGGCGATCATCAGCGGTAGAGGAGCGGCAAGAACCAGCAGAAAGCCAAGACCAAAAATACCACCGGCATAACCGGAGATATTCAAAAGGGTTGTGCAGAAGCCTGCAACAATGGCGATGGGAAGATAGTGGTTCATTCTTTTGCTGTCCCGCTGACCGTTCGGTCTCTGGTGGCGGTTAGAGGCAGGTCGCGATGCCATACCCCAACGATCACATTGTTGTTTCTCTCAGGGAGAGAGGCGAAGGGCGGTTATCCGTCCTTCGCGAATGTCTGTCTCTCAGCGATTAGCTGATGACATAAGGCAGAAGGCCGAGGAAACGAGCGCGTTTGATGGCACGGGCCAGCTCACGCTGTTTCTTGGCAGAAACTGCCGTGATACGGGAAGGAACAATCTTGCCGCGCTCGGAAATGTAGCGCTGCAGAAGACGGATATCCTTGTAATCAATTTTCGGTGCATTATCGCCGGAGAAAGGGCAAGTTTTGCGACGACGGAAAAATGGACGACGTGCTCCAGACATGGTTCTTGCTCCTCTTACTCAGCTGCAGATTCTTCGCGGCGTGGACGACGTGGGCCACGATCCGGACGATCACCGCGATCACCACGAGGACCGCCACGGCGGTCATCACGATCACGCTTCTGCATCATTGCAGACTGATCTTCTTCATGTTCTTCAACGCGAATGGTCATGAAACGCATGACATCTTCGTTGAGGCGCATCTGACGTTCCATTTCAGCAACGGTGTCAGATTGTGCGTCGATGTTCATCAGAACATAGTGTGCTTTGCGGTTTTTGTTGATGCGGTATGCGATCGACCGCAGACCCCAGAATTCAACCTTGCCGACGGTGCCGCCAGCTTCGGAGATCAGGGTTTTATATTGCTCTACCAGAGACTCAACCTGCTGCTGAGAAATATCCTGGCGAGCAAGGAAAACGTGCTCGTACAGCGCCATTGTTCCTGCCTTGTCTATCAAGTTAATGTTCATCAGTCTGGCTGGCGCAAAGCCTCCAAAAAGCCTCAGACAAGGCTCTTTTGAGAATAAACCGCTTTATAGAGCGAAGACACCGGAAGGCGGGAAACATGCTCCCTACCAAAGCCAGAAACTCTGAATGCGGTCGATTCCGCAAGGAATTCAGGCAATAGTCTTCCGTTCAGCCCTCGGCCTCGCCAAGCTGATTGGCGCTTTATAGCGGAAAATCTGGGATGTGCAAGGCAAAAATGGGGTGATTCTGCCCGTTGTTCGGAAAAGCTGCCCTCTTGATCTGGTTGGTTCTGCTTTTGTCAGGCAAATTGTCAATTGTTGTAAAAAGCGGTGAATTTGATTACGTTACGTAATGTCATGTGGAATTTTGACTGAAGATGGGGGCTGTGAAGCCCGGAATAAAGTCTAATTTGGCAAGTTTTTGCGTTGCGCGCGCTGCGTGCTCTTGACTCTTTCGTCTAATAAAGCCAAATGCGTGGAAGGTTGTCACAGACGCGTCAAAGTGACTGGAAAAGCGCGCGGAACAGTTGGATTCCGATAGGCCTATCCGGTGAGCGTCTCTTGCTCGGCCCTGTCCAATATGAAAAAGGGCTGGCGGATGTCAGTAAACAAACGTACGTTGAAGAATGTGCGTCCTTTAGGTGTTTGAGGTTGGAAACGCAATGAAGAAAATCGCTTTTACATTCCCTGGTCAGGGCAGTCAGACTGTCGGCATGGGCAAGGCGCTGGCAGATGAATATTCTGTTGCGCGCGCTGTTTTTGAAGAAGTCGACGATGCGCTTGGTGAAAAGCTGTCCGACATCATGTGGAATGGTCCGGCCGAGACGCTGACCCTGACCCGCAATGCCCAGCCAGCTCTGATGGCCACGTCCATCGCCGCATTTCGCGTGCTTGAAGAACGTGGTCTCGTTCTGGCTGACAAGGTCTCCTATGTTGCCGGTCACTCTCTGGGTGAATATTCCGCGCTGGCTGCTTCTGGCGCGTTGAGCCTGTCCGATACCGCACGCCTTCTTCGCATCCGTGGTGACGCGATGCAACAGGCCGTGCCTGTCGGTGAGGGCGCCATGGCTGCGATCATCGGCATGGACATCGACGATGTCAAAGAAGTTGCCGATTCTGCCTCCGAAGGTGAAGTCTGTCAGGTTGCCAACGACAACTCCGCCGGTCAGGTTGTTCTCTCCGGTGTGAAGGCCGCGATTGAGCGTGCGACCCGTCTGGCGCGGGAAAAAGGTGCCAAGCGCGCTTTGCTGCTGCCGGTGAGTGCTCCGTTCCACTGCGCCCTGATGGCCCCTGCTGCTGACGTGATGTCTCAGGCTCTGGCCAAGGCGACCATCAACCAGCCGGTTGTTCCGCTGATTGCCAACGTTCTGGCTGGTCCGGTTAGCGATCCGGAAGCCATTCGTCGTCATCTGGTCGAGCAGGTCACTGGCATGGTGCGCTGGTCTGAATCCATCTCCTGGCTGGCTTCCAACGGCGTGAGCACACTTTATGAAGTTGGTGCTGGCAAGGTGCTGTCCGGTCTGGCGCGGCGCATTGCGAGAGGTGTTGAAACCATCAATGTTGGCGAACTGACTGATATTGACGCAGCAATGCTGAAATTGGCCTAAAGGCCATTTGAAACATATAAAAACAAACATACATGTCCTGTCGTGAGAGATCATTTTGAAAAGAGGAAGACAGGATTGATCGACCCAGTCTCAGGGAGTTCAGAACCGCAGCGTTGGTTCTGAACTCCTTTCAAGTCGTTGTTTCTGGCTGGTATTCTTGATGATCTGGTGTCAAGCGGGTCGATCCAGGAGGAAGAAGAGAATGTTTGATTTGAGCGGGAAATGTGCACTTGTTACCGGTGCAAGTGGCGGCATTGGCGAATCCATCGCTGCTGCATTGCATGCACAGGGTGCCACAGTTGCTCTTTCCGGTACGCGCGTTGAAGTGCTCCAATCTGTTGCAGAGAAGTTGGGTGGAGAGCGGGTTTTCGTTACGCCAGCCAACTTGTCTGATGCAGATTCGATTGCTTCACTGGTGAAAGACGCCGAAGGCGCGATGGGCCAGATTGATATTCTGATCAACAATGCTGGCATTACCCGTGACGGTTTGTTCATGCGTATGAAGGACGAAGACTGGGAGCAGGTGCTCAACGTCAATCTGACTTCTGCAATGCGTCTGTCACGCGCGGTGCTGCGCGGCATGATGAAGCGCCGCAATGGCCGCATCATCGGCATCACCTCGATTGTTGGCGTGACTGGCAATGCGGGTCAGGGCAATTATGCGGCTGCCAAGGCCGGCATGATCGGCATGACCAAATCTTTGGCGCAGGAAGTTGCCAACCGTGGCATCACGGCCAATTGCATTGCGCCGGGCTTCATCAAGACGGCAATGACCGATAAGCTGAACGAGAAACAGCAGGAAGCCATCAATGCTTCCATTCCGGCGTCCCGGATGGGCACACCAGAAGAAATTGCTGCAGCGGCGGTGTATCTTGCCAGCGAAGAAGCAGCCTACATCACGGGTCAGACCCTGCATGTCAATGGCGGCATGGCTATGATCTGAAAGAAGACCGGTCCGGGCAAATTGCTTAGGAATCGGTCTTCTCTATTGCTATTTTTGCATCCCGGTTCACATCATGTATGGCATGGAATCGGAATGCATCGGGGAAGAAGGGGATTGGTTGATCTGTCCCTTGTTTGATAGCCTTCTGCCCTGAAAAAGACTTGGGATGATCGGGACTTTTGGCTCTTAGAGCAAATACAGAGCTTCTCAAGCGCAAGAAAGTGTGTTACGAACCGCGCGAATTCCGGGGTAAGCCAAGGGTTTTGGCCGATTTGGAAGTGGTTTGACGGCCAGGTGCTCGCGACAATTGATCTTTTCGATCCTGTGGGCCAGTTGGCGGTGTACGCAATCGGGAAAGTTTTGTCAGGTTTTGCCTCTCAGGACTTTTTTCCCACCGGGGCTCTCTCGCAAGACTTTTGTCAGTCGAGAAGCCATAAGCCAATGAAACAAGGCGCTGTCCTGACGCAAAAAACATGAAATGCGATCAGGTGGAGCTTTAGATCGATTGACAAATTTGAGGAAGAAACATGAGCGATATCGCTGAACGCGTAAAAAAAATCGTGATCGAACATCTCGGTGTAGAAGCTGAAAAAGTGACCGACACTGCAAGCTTCATCGACGATCTGGGTGCAGACAGCCTGGACACCGTTGAGCTGGTTATGGCTTTCGAAGAAGAATTCGGCACCGAAATTCCAGACGATGCTGCTGAAACCATCCAGACCGTTGGCGACGCTGTCTCCTTCCTGACCAAAGCTGCTGGCTAATGGCTTTGGTTGGACCTGATCGCTGAGATCGGGATCAATTGGATTGAAAACCGGAAGGTGCGCATGCTCCTTCCGGTTTTTTTGTATCTGGAGGAATCAGATTTGTTGCCCTACAGCTTTAAAAGGGTTCAAGGGATCTTGTGTGATTTTCTGTAGGGGGAAGTGTATAACCGGGTTGCAGAAAGCTGTGCTTGCTGCATTGTGTTGCCGTGCTGGAGGGGGCTGAGGGCATTCAAGGGTGTGTGTCCAACTGGAATAAGTGTCGAAAAAGGCTTACTTCTGCGTTTTTTTGCGCTAATAGATTGTGAAATAACACTCGCCACCGGTTCTGTTCCCGATGAGGCGAGATCACGAACAAAAGGATCGGAGACTAAGGATGAGACGAGTTGTCGTAACCGGTTTGGGAACCGTGAGCCCGTTGGGTGCCAATGTGGAAACGACGTGGTCCAATATTCTGGCGGGGAAAAGTGGTGCAAAGCGCGTTGCTGGCTTCGAGTTCGAAGATCTGGCCTGTCAAATTGCCTGCCAGTTGCCGTTTGGGGATGGTACCAATGGCACTTTCAATCCTGATACTGTCATGCCTCCGAAAGAACAGCGCAAGGTCGATCCTTTCATCGTTTATGCAATTGCTGCAGCAGAAGAAGCGTTGGCTGATGCCAATTGGAAGCCGGAAAGCTATGAAGACCAGATCGCAACCGGAGTGGTGATCGGGTCCGGCATTGGCGGCCTGTTGGGAATAGAAGCCGCTGCCTACGATCTGCAGGAGAAGGGGCCTCGCCGGATCAGTCCGTTCTTCATTCCCGGTCGCCTGATCAATCTGGCCTCTGGCTATGTTTCCATCCGCAACGGCCTGAAGGGTCCGAACCACTCGGTGGTCACGGCTTGTTCGACCGGGGCCCATGCCATCGGCGATGCTGGTCGTATGATTGCCCTTGGGGACGCGGATGTGATGGTGGCTGGTGGCACCGAAAGCCCGATTGGCCGTCTGTCTCTGGCCGGCTTTGCTGCTTGTCGGGCTTTGTCGACCCACTTCAATGATCGGCCGGAGATAGCTTCCCGTCCGTATGACAAGGATCGCGATGGATTCGTCATGGGAGAGGGCGCTGGCGTCGTCGTGCTTGAAGAGTATGAACATGCCAAGGCGCGCGGTGCGAAAATCTATGCCGAGCTGATTGGCTATGGCATGTCTGGTGATGCCCACCATATCACGGCTCCCGCCGAGGATGGGGACGGGGCTTATCGCTGCATGAGTGCTGCGATGAAACGGGCTGGCATCACGGCGGACCAGATCGACTATGTCAACGCGCATGGCACATCGACACCATTGGGTGACGAGATCGAATTGCGGGCGATTGAGCGTCTGGTCGGTGATGCTGCTGACGGGTTGACCATGTCCTCGACCAAATCGGCGGTTGGTCATCTTCTGGGTGCTGCCGGCTCGCTGGAGGCGATCTTTACCTCGCTGGCGATCCGTGATCAGATTGCACCGCCAACGCTCAATCTTGACAATCCGTCGGTTGAAACGAAGATCGATCTTGTGCCGCACAAGGCCAAGAAGATGGAAATCAAGGTGGCGTTGTCCAACTCCTTCGGATTTGGGGGCACCAATGCCTCGCTTATTCTGAAAGCGCCTGACTAGGGTTCATTGCCTGACACTGCGACGAGAGGCGGTCATCGACCGTCTCTTTTTTGCCATGAAGACTGCTTAGAGCCTTGCTGACTGACTGGAGACTGGTTGCATGCCAGACTTCAAAACGGCAAGGTGCCCCGTACGACGCCGGGTCTTGGACCAATGCCAATTGGCCCGGCGAAGCACAGTTTATTGACTTGAGGCTGATATGGTTGAAGACACCAAAGACAAGGACGAACTGCCCAAGGATGGTGCCGGTAAAACCGAGAACATCGAAGATGGCCAAAAAGCCAATGAGCCTGAGGCGGTAAGCAAGGCTGACAAGGATCAGGGCGAGACAACCGGCAGTGATGCTCCATCAAAGACAGATGCAGATGCAAGTGTGAGTGCAAAGGCTGATGCTGCGCAGGAGAAAGCCGACGAGGCTGCGTCAACAGATGAGGCCCAGACTAAGTCTGACAATGAGGCCAAGGTTGAGTCCAAGTCCGAGCCTGTCAGCAAGGTGGATCCCGAGCCAGTCAAGCCTGCGTCGAGTGATGATGGGCAACTGAAAGCGCCACGCAGTGCGCGTCAGGCAATTGAGCCGGAAACCCCGCCACCACCACCGACCCGGTCAAAAGCTGTGCGCCATCCGGTCGTGGTGTTTTTGAATTTTGTCGTTACTGTCGTGCTGCTTGGTGTTCTGACCGTTGCGGGACTGCTTTACTATGGCAAGCAGACCTTCATCGAAGAAGGGCCGTTGACTCAGGAGAAAACGGTTCTGGTCAGCCGCGGTACGGGGCTTGCGACCATTGCCAGTATTCTTGAGCAGGAAAATATCATCAGTGACAAGACGGTGTTCGAGTATGGGGTCAAGGCATACCAGCAGCAGGCGAATCTGAAGGCCGGGGAATATCTGTTCAATCCGGGCATTTCAATGCATCAGGTGATGAATGTTCTGACCTCGGGTAAATCGATCCTGCATTCGATCACCATTCCCGAAGGCTATACGTCCTATCAGGTGCATGCTCTGCTGGAAAAGGATTCGGTGCTTGTCGGTGATCTCGGAGAGGTGCCTGCAGAAGGATCGATCCTGCCGGAAACCTACAAATTCTCACGTGGCACCACGCGCGCAGACATGCTCAAGCGGATGATGGATGCCCATACAAGGGCGGTCGATGAAATCTGGGCCCGCCGGACCTCTGATCTGCCACTCAAGGACAAGCAGGAAATGGTGACGCTGGCTTCGATCGTCGAGAAAGAGACGGGGATGGCCGGAGAGCGCACGCGTGTCGCCGGGGTGTTTGTCAATCGCCTGAACAAGGGCATGAAGCTGCAAACGGACCCGACCGTCATTTATGGCATTTTCGGCGGCAAGGGCAAGCCATCCGGTCGCCCGATCTTCCGCTCCGATCTCGATAAGAAGACGCCTTACAACACCTATCAGATCGAGGGGTTGCCACCGGGGCCGATTGCCAATCCGGGGCGTGCGGCTCTGGAGGCCGTGGCCAATCCAAGCCGCACCAAGGATCTCTTCTTTGTGGCTGATGGCACAGGCGGTCATGCTTTTGCCGAAACACTGGCCGAGCATAATCGCAACGTCAAACGGTGGCGGCAGTTGGAGAGTCAGCGGATTGATGCACAGAAAAAGGCCGGGGAAGCAGACGCTTCGGCCAACTGATCCGCCTTTGCTGACGAGCAGATATAAAGGGGGCGTCTCATTTAAGGCGCCCTTTTTCGTGGGCTTGTCGCTCACCTTGTTGATACCTCGCAGAAGTGGATGCTGCGCGTCGCTTTTGCCTGTCGGACGCTTGACATGGTGGGGGCTGGGTCAGAATGTAGGGCAAATTTCAGAAGGCTCATGTGCGGTTCATCGCTTGGGGCCATGTCAGGGAAAATGACGATGACGCTTGTAAGCATGACCGGATTCACACGGGCCAGTGGTGCAGTGGAAGGCTATAGCTGGACCTGGGAAATCAAAACGGTGAATGGCAAGGGGTTGGATTTGCGCCTGCGCTTGCCTAACGGGTTTGACGATCTTGACCGCCCGGTTCGTAATCTGGTGTCTCAACGGTTGGCGCGTGGATCCTGCTTTGTGACCTTGACCGTGCAAACCGATGCGGTCGGTCAGACTTTGCAGGTCAATCAGAATGTGCTGGACGCTGTGCTCGACGCTATGGCGCTGGTCGAAGGCAAGCTGGATGTCAAAAAGCCGAGTCTTGATGGCATTTTGGCGATCAGGGGTGTGCTTGAGCCGGTTGAAAAGGAAGAGAGCGAAGAAGAGCGTGCAGCTCTGGTTGCCGCCTTGCTGGAAAGCTGCGAAGCCGCTGTGGCGGATCTTGATGCCTCTCGCCGCAGCGAAGGGGCGATGCTTGATGAGATTGTTCGCCAGCGGGTGGATGAAATTGAGGCTCTGACAAAACAGGCCGAAGACTGTCCGGCCCGGACTGCTGACGCCATTCGTGTGAAATTGCGCGCCCAGATCGACCGGATTGTTGAAAGCGACAAGGGCTTTGACGAGGATCGTCTCTATCAGGAAGCCGTATTGTTGGCTGGCAAGGCGGATATTCGCGAGGAGCTTGATCGACTGTATGCGCACTGCGCCGCAGCTCGGGCTTTGCTGGATGAGGGCAAGCCGGTGGGCCGCAAACTCGATTTTCTGGCGCAGGAATTCAACCGCGAGGCCAATACGCTGTGCTCCAAATCGAACGACACCAGTCTGACGGCAATCGGCCTTGACCTGAAGGCCACCATCGAGCAACTGCGCGAGCAGATCCAGAATGTGGAGTGAAGAAGCATGTCCAATCCAACCATGATCCGTCGCGGCCTGATGCTGGTGCTGTCTTCGCCGTCAGGGGCAGGTAAATCGACCATTTGTCGTCACTTGCTCGATAGCGACCGCAATTTGCACATTTCGGTTTCCGCTACCACGCGGGCCAAACGCGGCAGTGAAATTGACGGGGTGCATTATCATTTCACCTCCGAGCGGCAGTTCCATGCCATGCGTGAACGGGGTGACCTGCTGGAATGGGCAGAGGTTCATTCAAACTTTTACGGCACGCCCCGTGATCCGGTCGAGGAAGCCTTGTCGCAAGGGCGCGATGTGCTGTTTGACATAGACTGGCAGGGCACCTTGCAGCTGAAGAAAGCGGCCCGCAAGGATGTTGTGTCGATCTTCATCCTGCCGCCCTCCATGGCAGAGCTGAAAAGCCGTCTGGTGCGCCGGGCTGAAGATGCTGAGGATGTCATTGCCCGCCGTCTGGAAAATGCCAAGATCGAGATCAGCCACTGGGACGAATATGATTATGTGATCGTCAATGATGATCTGGAAAAGGCCTTCAAGGCGGTTACCTCCATCGTCGAGGCAGAGCGGCATCGGCGCGAGCGGGTCATTGGCGCGCGGACCTTTGTTGACGATATGCTGAACAAGAGCTGATCCATTGGCTTAGCAATGAAAAAGGGTGCCACAGTCGATTGTGGCACCCTTTTTTGTTTCGGATCAGCTTTGCTTCATCGCCTCGAAGATATTGGCTAGATCAACGAAGCCTTCGATGGATACGGTTTCGGCCCGCTGGGTTGGCTCAAGGCCTGCCTGTTCGATCAGGGCCATTTGGTCCACCCCGAGGCTTTTGAGGCTCTGGCGCAGCATTTTGCGGCGCTGCCCGAACGCCGCGGCGGTCACCTGTTCAAGATATTTGAGCTTGCAGGGCAGGGGATTGGCCTTGGGCGTGAGGTGCACGATCGCAGAGGTCACCTTGGGCGGTGGATTGAAGGCCTCACGGGATACATCGAACAATTTCTCTGCATGACAACGCCATCCGGCGATGATGCCGAGGCGGCCATAGGCCTTGTCCTGCTCGGTCGCAATGATCCGTTCGGCGACTTCCTTCTGGAACATCAAGGTAAGTGAGTCATAGAAGGGCGGCCAAGGGTCCTGCTCGAGCCAGTGAAGCAGCAACTGCGTGCCGACATTATAGGGCAGGTTGGCAACAATACGGACCGGGCTTTCGGGCACCAGCTCTCGCATATCGACCTTCAAGGCATCGCCCTGAATGACTTCGAGACGGTCCGGGTAATGATCGGAAATTTCGGCCAATGCACTCATGGCGCGGGGGTCCATCTCGATGGCGATGACCTTTTTGGCACCTTCATGCAGCAAAGCGCGGGTCAAGCCGCCGGGGCCGGGACCGACCTCAATGACCGTATGGTTGGAAAGGTCCCCTGCCGCACGGGCAATGCGGCAGGTGAGATTGAGATCGAACAGGAAATTCTGACCAAGGCTCTTTTTCGCTCTGAGGTCATGCTTGTCTACGACCTCACGGAGTGGCGGTAGATTGTCGATTTGTGCCATGGGTCTTGTGGGCTTTCCTGCATGCTGACCGGGATGTGAGGTCAGGCTTTCAACTTGCCGGCCAGTTCAATGGCGGCAATCAGGCTTGATGGATTGGCAATGCCTTTTTCAGCAATGTCGAGTGCGGTGCCATGATCCGGCGAGGTGCGGATGAAAGGCAAGCCGAGGGTGACGTTGGCTGTTTCATCAAAGGCGATCGTCTTGACGGGGATCAGTGCCTGATCGTGATACATGGCGATGGCGGCGTCATAGGTTTCGCGCGCGCGCTTGTGGAACAGGGTGTCGCCGGGATAGGGGCCGGAAATGCGAATCCCTTCGGCCTGCAGCTTCTTGACGACCGGAGCGATGATTGCATCGTCTTCGGATCCCATCTTGCCTTCTTCACCGGCATGCGGATTGAGGCCTGACACCACGATGCGTGGAGACACGATGCCGAAGCCCTTTTTGAGGTCATTGGCAACGATCCGGGCGACCAGTTCGATCCGCTCAGGCGTCAAAGCTTCGGGAACGTCCTTGAGCGCAATGTGGGCGGTCACAGGAATTGTACGCAACTCCGGTCCGGCAAACATCATCACTGGCGTGGCGCTTTCTCCGGTCTTCTGCTCAGCCAGCACACCAAGGAACTCTGTATGGCCGGGATGCTCGAATCCGGCTTTGTAGAGATTGCTTTTCTGGATTGGACAGGTGACAAGGGCTTTGGCCTTACCGTCGAGTACGGCGGCTGTCGCTCTTTCGATGGCCTCGATGACCGCTGGAGCATTGGAAACTTCAAGCTCGCCGGGATTGCAGTTCATCTTGTTTTCGAGCGGTATGACCGGCAGATGCATAGGGAAGGCGTCGAAAACGTCATCCAGACCGCATTTGAGAATGGGTACCGACAGGCCAAACATTCTTGCCCGGCTTTCGAGCAACTCCGGATCGCCAAAGACGACGAAAGGTGACAGGCCTTCCTTCTCACTGGCAAGCCATGCTTTGAGAACGATTTCCGGGCCAATGCCAGCGGGTTCGCCCATTGAGACGGCAAGAATATCGGGTTTTGTAGGCATAACTGTTTCCTGATCAATCTGGTTGGCACGAGCATGTAACGTTGCAAATAGCCACGATGCTCTATGACAGCACAAGCGTTCCGGCCACGAAACCTACAATTTGCGAGGCAAACGCGACCAAGCCGACTTGGATCAGAGAATATTCGTTCAGGCGATGGTCCCCGACATCTGTCTGATCTTGCGTGCTGTCATCAAAGTGATTGTTGTTTTGCGATGATACTAACGCTTTTCGATGACGGCACGTGCGCGCAATTCAGCGAGATACTTGCGAGACAAGGCTTTGCTTCTATCATCTTTAAGCTTTGTCTCGATCTCGTCGCGCAAGGTGGCCTCTTTGCCGAGGTCTTTCTTGCCACACACAGCCAGCATCTCGTATCCGGTATCCGTTTTCCGCGGCTGTGTCAAACGATTCACTGGCGTATCACGAAGGGTTTTGGAGATGGCAGGCGGCAAGGCGCCGGATTCGCGACGTCCCACTCGGGTCACTGCGACATCGGTCAGGCGTCTTGCTTTCTCAAGGTCCGTGTCGCAGGACTGAAAACTGTCCCTGAAACGCTTGGCTTCACGCAGGCGGAGATTCTGATTCTTGGCGCGTGCGACAAACAGCACTGATGTCAGATCGAACTGGATCGTGCTTTCCACGCTGTTCCTTGATTCACCCTTTTCATTGAGGGCTTGCATAATCTCTGCCTCATCCACGCGGATTTGAGCGTTGAAGCGGGCTCGGATCAGGCTGCGCCAGGCCAATTGGGCTCTCAGCCATTCCTTGAGGGTTTCCTTGTTGACGCCTGCCTGACGGAAAATGCCAGTCAGGCGTTTTGATGACATTTTGGCGTTGCGCGCCATGTTGCCAAGGGCGTTGTCAATATCGGAATCCGATGGGGTTCGGTTGCGGTCGCGGGCTTCAATGAGCTTCAACTTGTCATCAATCATCGCATTCAGTGCTGCTGATTTGCTCAGCCTGCGCTTTCCACCCGACAGCAGGCGTTCCAGCTTCTGGCGTTGAGTGATATCCAAATCAGTGATTGCGGCGCCATTGACGACAGCAACAATTCCGCTGGCCTTGGCGTTGGGTGCAAGGGTCGGCGCGAGCAGGATGGTCATCGCCAGAGCAAGCAACAGGGCAGAGGATTTCAATCGAATGTCAGTCATGGATCCGCTCGTTGTTTCAGTTTTGTTGCTGTCAGCTGTCGTCACCCGGTACAGTCCGAACAGATTTTATAAAATTGGGACCCGAACCAGCCATCGGCCCTGTCCTCGCCAGACAAAATCGCAAAATTGCGGCAATCTAAAGACGTTCTTACTAGAAGCCGTGGCTGAAGTTGCCACCACCAATGGATTTGATGTCCAACCGGAACTGAATTTTCTGTTCACTGGTTTCGTCTGTATAGATATCCCGCTCATGGGAATAGTTCAGGCTGATGGCAAAACACTCATCATCATATTTCAATCCGAGGGATCCCTCGACAAAGTCATTCTGCGCCATGTCAAACCGAGCCGCGCCTGCAGCTGTCCAATATTCGTTCAGCTTGTAAGCGGCACTGGTGGAAAGCTCCTGTCGTACCGTGGCGATACCGGCGGAGGGGCGCTTGTCGGTGTAACTGTAGCCAAGGGTCCCTGACAGTCGGCCGTGGGATCCTGAGGCCTCGATGGCCGCATATTTCAGATCTGCTGATTTGGCATCGAAGCGTCCACGGGCAATTGCCTGGAAGGCGCCATTGGAATTGATGCCGACCCGGGCAACATAGTCCGAGGCCTTCTTGTCAAGACCGCTATCCAGACCCGTGCTTGTCAGGTCCTGTTCCGAGAAGGAATTTGTCCCTGCCAAATGATAGGTCCGGCCTGCCAGTGCGTTAAAGGACCAGCCGGAGGCCAACTGCATGCGATACTGGAAGCCCACATTGGCACGGGTGCCGCCTTCAACCCGATCGTAACCGGAGAATTTGTTCGGGTCGAACAGGATGCTGTCGTCAAAAATCAGACTGTGGGCATCGTCGTTGGGCACCGCGCCCACATGGGCTTCATTCGGGCTGACAATGACCTGAGCGATCGGTTCGATGATATGCGACGTGGTGCCGTTGACGGCAAGGATTGGCAAACGGTAGTCGACACCGACGGTCGGCATGCCGCGGAAGGCGTAATCGTCATCGACCAGAGCTGCCGGTGCACCGGATTTGCTCGGCATCCAGTAGAAGTCGCCGCGCAGGGAGGTGAAGGGGGTGATGACCTGACCGCCCGGCGCAATGAATTTGCGCTTCCAGCTGGCTTCGACGCTGGTGCGGTTATAATTGCCATTCAGCCCGTAGGTACGGGTGATGCCACCAACGGTTTCGCTGTTGGTTTCGTTGCGGGTCAGGGTGGTCGAATTGACTTTGAGACGTGCTTCGCCCCCCAGCAGAGGCTGCTTGGCGTAGGCGCTGTAATCAATGGACGGATGAATGATGGCCTGCTGGCCCTGACTCAGATTGTCCGTCATGATGTTGTAATAGTTGGCGCGCGCGTCGAAATGGTTTCGTTCGCCTTGACCAACCAGAAACAATGTCGAGCGTTTGTCTTCGTCAGCGTCGGTCAGATTATAGTCACGCAGGAAGCGCTTGTCCGACAGAAGGGCAACGTCCCAGCCAAATTTCCATTGCTTGGTCAGATTGAATTCTGCTTTGGACTCAATCGCACCCCGGAAATCCTGATTGCCGCTGGTCCCGGAAAATTCCTTTGGATCCTGCTGCAGAATGCCATGCCCGATGACTTCATACTGACCCTTTGCCAGATGATGCCGCCATGTGGCCGAGGCCATAAGACCTTGCTTGGAGTAATAGGCTGGCGTGAAGGTCACGTCATAATTGTCGGTCAACGCCCAGTAATAGGGAACGCTGGCATGGACGCCCAGCTTGCTGTCATAGCCGACGGAAGGCAGCAGGAACCCTGTTGCGCGTTGTCGGGACGGGTCGGGATGGGCGAAATAAGGGGTATAGAGCAGCGGTACACCGAGGAACTCGAACTTGGCAGACCGGTAATAGACCATCTTATCCTTGGAATTGTAGATGATCCGGGAGGCCTTGATCTGCCAGAGAGGCGACTTTTTCGGATTGTCGCGGCAGGGCTCACAAGTGGTGTAAACGCCCTTGTCGAAAATCGTGATATCGTCATCGGGCCGTTCGGCGCTTTCAGCAGCAAACCGTGCCTTTTCAGGCGTCTGGACGCGCAGGGACCGAACAAAGCCGGTGCGGAAGTCGTCGGTGATGTCGATATAGTTGGCGGTGACAATGTTGCCATCCGGCTCGGTCAGGCGAACATTGCCCTCGGCAATCAGGCGCGCAGAACTCTGGTCATAGGTGACCTTGTCTGCCTCAAGCGCATAGACGCCGTAATAGATCTGGACATTGCCGACAGCGGACACGCGCTCGCGGTCATAGTCATAGACCATCTGGTCGGCTTCGACCAGCATGCGGGTCTTCTGATCCGGGCGCGTGATATTGAGGGAATTGGATAGACCTTGCGCGTCAGCAGGGACCAAACCGAAGGGGGTAATGAGCAAAACCGAGGCAAGCAAACAGGCGCGCAAACCTGATGGTTTTTCAGGGCGCGAAATCACTGTTTTGGGCCTGTTGGTATGGACGGTACTCATCATACTTATCCGTCCTCCTGATATAACAAAATCGAGAACCCTATCAAGGACGCAACAATCGCTGGAAGCCAAGCTGACAGAATTGGGTTAACCAGTCCTGTACTGCCGAAGTTTTTTGCCAGTTCGGTCACAACATAAAGCACGAACCCGGCCAGAACACCACCCAGAATCATCTTACCCACATTTCCAAAGCGAAAAACACCCAAGGAGACGGTTGCAGCGATCAGGACCATTGCAGCCATGAGCAGAGGGCGGGCTAGGAGTGTTTGATATTGCAAGCGATATCGGTGTGCAGGCAGGCCGGATCGGGCGGCCCGATCGATGACGGCGGCAAGTTCCCAGAAGGGCACTGAACTGGGCTTGGCCATGGTCTCGCTGGCTTCTTCGGCGGTCAGGTGGGTGCTGACCAGATATGTCTCATAATGGCGCGGTGCGGCAGAGGCTGACGTGACCAGAACGTCACTCATCCGCCAATAGCCCTCTTCGAGGCGACCTGTCTTGGCATCGACCCGTTCGAGGAAGTTGCCTTCCTTGTCATAGGAGAAGACCGTTATGCCTGCCAGTTGGCGGCCATTGTCATGGCTGGAAATGGCCTTGAGGATTGAATCTCCGTCTTCTCCCTGTTGTCGCACCCAGTCCCGACTTGACGCCTGATCGGCGGGACTGAAGCTTGCGCCGAAGATCCGCGCATCAATTTCAAGCGACTTGTCCATCAGATAGGCCGAAACGGGATTGTAGGCAGAGAAAGCCAGAACCCCCAAGGCAACCGCAACAAACAGGGCAGGGCTTAAGAAATGCCAGGCGGACATGCCGGACGCGCGCATGATGACCAGTTCAAGCTTGCGGGAGAGGTTGAGAAAAGCCGCAATCGAGCCGAACAGAACGGCAAAGGGCATGATCTGTTCGGTGAATACAGGCACCCGAAACAGGGACATCATGAAGAGGGACCAGAGGTCAGCATTCTCCTTGTCACCACCCCGGCGGATCAACTCGACAAAGTCGATCAGCAGGATCAGCAGAAAACAGCCGATGAAGCTGGCCAGAATCATGAAGAGAAATTGTCTGGCGATGTATCTCGAGATAATCTTTGGCAACGTGGTGACCTGACCTTACTGAGCGCCTTGAATGTCGGGCTTGCCGGTGAGTGCGCTCAGCCTATTCGAAATGCGTTCATTGAACAACTCGATGGAGCGGATCAAATTATCGAACAGGATGATCCGGCGGCCTGTGAGAATGACCCAAAGGCTGAGCAGAATTGAAACAACAGGCACCAGATACATGATGGGGACCGCCCAGGCGGACTGCACCGCCAAGCTCATGGAGGCAAAGCCCATCATGCGCAGGCTGGTGGCAATGATCACAGCAATGACAATGGCACTGCCACGTCGCTCTCGCGTAGTACGGACCTGTGCCAGAAAAGCGGTAATGACGGTGGCAAAGACGAGATTATAGAGCGGGTTGGCAAAGCGGTCATGCAGTTCGGCACGGGACCGGTCGGCAAATGCCTGATAGATGGGATCGTCGGTGTCAGGGTTGATCAGATATGCGGTCGAGCGTTCGCGCGGCTTGAAGTAGCGGCTGGCGGTTTCCCCGACGCCGGTGAATTTGGACAGATCGATAGCGTAGGAGTCAAATTCGATGATGTTGACCGAACCGAAGTCCTCCTGATTGTCGATGCGTTGACCATTGTCATCAACATTGTGATTCTGCTGCTGGATGGTGCCTCGATCCATTTTCAAGAAGGTGCCTTCGCCTGTTTCGACGATCTGGGCAAACTCCGATGAATAGACCACATGGCGGGCCGGGTCTCGTTCGTCGGACAGAAACAGCCCGCGCATGATGCCATTGGGCTCGCGCTTCTGGATATGGAAGGTCATGCCATCTTCAATTTCGGTGAAGATGCCTTCCTTGACGATGCGCGCAACCAGATCGGCACGTACCTGCGAGATATAACCACGCAGGGTGCCCAGAGCGTGAGGTGCCGCATACAGGCTGAGCCCGCCACCAATCAAAGTTGCGACGATGCCGAGCACCAGAATCGGTTTCAACACCACCCATGGCGAAGCGCCGGTGGCGTTGATCACAACCAATTCACTGTCGGCATTCAGGCCGTTGAGGGTGTAGGCCGCGGCAATCATCACCGCAAAGGGGGCAATCACCATCACCAGCGTTGGCAGAACCAGCGAGGTCATGGAAAAAAAGATTAGCAAAGTCTGCCCCTTGGCGGTGACAAGATCCATGTCACGCAGGGCTTGCGACAGCCAGATGATGGCGGTCAAAACGGCAGCGGACATTAGAAAAGCCGTGGCTGCACGGAAAAAGATATAGCGTTCAATCAGCTTCATGTGGCCGCGGTTCGTCTGCTGGTCTGGTTTTCTTGCATTGTTCGGCAGCGTTAGGGCCGAAGTGTGTTGGTTATATGGCTTTGAAGCCTCTTGAAAGGCAAGTCTTTTTGGTGGTTCTGACAGGAGTTTGATCCCTCGGGCGCTGTTCGGTGGACAGGAATGGTCCGGCAGTGGGGCTTTTTGCTGATCCGCAGCTTTGCGACTTGAACTTGCTGCGCGATGGTTCCAAGTTATAAGACAACATACTTCATTCTTTCGCATCCGGCGGATCCTTCTTTTCAGGGCGTGCCGGATTTTTCTTCAAGCTAGAAAGACAAGATCATTATGACAAAACTCCCGGACCTCAAATTTCATCCCGTCACTGCCCCCAAGTCTGGCGTCACCATTTTGTTGGTTGGCAAGTCTCTTGCGTTGGGACCCGTGGCCAAACAACTCGATGAGGCCAGTGCTGGCGCCATCAGTCGGGCAATAAAAGTGGCTGAATTCAAAGGGGAACTCGGATCGAAAGCCTCAATCCTTGCACCGTCTGGTGTTGAGCTGGATGGGATCACTCTTGTCGGGATCGGTGAGGAAGCGCTCAGTGAGAAGGACTTCCTGCGTCTTGGTGGCATCGCCATGGCAGAGCTGAAAGGCAAAGCCAAGGGGTCGGTCGTTCTGGAAGCCGAAGGGGTCGAGTTCGATGCTGCTTCTGCGTCGCTGATCGCCATGGGGCTGAAGCTGCGGGCCTATGAGTTTGACACCTACAAGACCGAAAAAGGCAAACCGAAGGAAGAAAAAGACGCGGTTAAGGTGTCCATTCTTTGCGCCGATGTCGAAGGTGCGATTGCTGCATGGGAAAAAGACGATGCGGTGTCTGACGGTACAATTCTGGCCCGCGATCTGGTCAATGAGCCAGCCAACGTGCTTGGTCCGAAAGAATTTGCGGCACGTGCCAAGGCGCTCGAATCGCTTGGTGCGGAGGTGGAAATCCTCAAACAGCCGGATCTGGAAAAGCTTGGTATGCGGGCGCTTCTGGGTGTGGCCCAGGGGTCTGAGCGCAAGCCACGGGTTGCCATCATGAAATGGAACGGTGGTGCTGAGGGCGAAGCACCCGTGGTGTTTGTCGGCAAGGGTGTGGTGTTTGACACTGGCGGCATTTCCATCAAGCCCGCTGGTGGCATGGAAGACATGAAGGGTGACATGGGCGGGGCTGCTGCTGTGACTGGCCTGATGTGCGCGCTTGCAGGCCGGAAGGCCAAGGTCAATGCCATCGGCATCATCGGTCTTGTCGAGAATATGCCAGATGGCAAGGCACAGCGCCCGGGCGACATTGTCACTTCCATGTCTGGCCAGACCATCGAGGTCATCAATACCGACGCAGAAGGCCGCCTCGTACTGGCTGATCTGTTGCATTATTCCAAGGAAGAGTTCAAGCCGCGCTTCATGATCGATCTGGCGACCCTGACCGGGGCCGTTCTGGTGGCGCTGGGGACGCAGAATGCGGGTATCTTTTCTGATAGCGACGCATTGTGCGCCCAATTGAGTCAGGCGGGCGAAGTGACCGGTGAAACGGTCTGGCGTCTTCCGCTGGCCAAAGAATATGACAAGATGATCGACAGCAAGTTTGCCGACATGAAAAATACCGGTGGTCGCTGGGCCGGTTCGATCACGGCGGCGCAGTTCCTCAAACGCTTTGCCGGGGACACCGACTGGGTACATATTGACGTTGCAGGTACCGCGATGGATTCGCCCAAAACCGATATCAGCCAGAGCTGGGCATCGGGCTTTGGCGTGCGTCTGCTCGACCGTCTGGTCAAAGACAATTATGAAGGCTGATTTCAGCCTTGTTTGTTGAAAGACAGAGGGGCGCTGAGAATGCGCCCCTTTTGTTTGGCTGCGGGGACATGCTACAAGTCAGTCTGTTGCGTCCAATCAGGGAATGACCATGCCCGCCGACATTTTTTTCTATCATCTGCAAATGCAGCCGCTCGAAGGGACCTTGCCCCTGTTGTTGGAGAAATGCGTCGAGAAGGGATGGTCTGCCTTCGTTCAAACCGGCTCGCACGAGCGGGCCACTGCGCTTGACAATCATCTCTGGACATGGCGGGAAGACAGTTTTCTTGCCCATGGCATGGCCAGCATGGCGCATGCCGGTCGACAGCCGGTGCTGATCGCTTCTGAGGGGATCAAGGCCGAAAATGGAGCGGCGGTGCGGTTTTTCGTTGATGGGGCAAAGCCGGAAAGCGATCTGACCCTGCTTGAGGGGTTGGAACGGGCAATTCTGATGTTTGACGGCAATGATCACGAGGCTCTGCAAGCCGCGCGGCAAAGCTGGCGAGCGCTCAAGGAGGCGGGCTTCCCGGTGACCTATTGGCAGCAGAGCGAACGCGGCGGCTGGCAAAAAAAGGCCTGACCACTCGGTTTGCCCACGCTGCTTTTCGGCGTGCGGACCTGCGACAATCTATCCTATCTCTTTGTTCAAACTGCTACATCTGGCCGAATTGTCCACCTGTGACGAATTGTGCAGACTTGCCCCGAATCCAAGATTTCCGGGGGACTTACTATGGCTGGATTGGTACGCGTTTCTGCGCTTGCATTGTCGGTTCTGGCTTTCACGACATTCGAAGCCACTGCCGTGACCATTCAATATAAGGATGGTGTCTATGAGGGGCAGTATATCAGAGGCAAAAACAACAAGAAGCTGCCGCACGGGCAGGGGATCTTCCGCTTCAGGTCAGGAGCCAGTTACAAGGGCACCTTCGCCCGTGGGCGTATGGCGGGGCATGGCGTCTATACCTATCAGTCTGGCACGCGCTGCCGCGGTGAGTTTTCCAAGGGCAAGATTTCCAGCTACGGCGTCTGCCAATATGCCAATGGCAATGTCTATGAAGGCAACATGGTGCGCAGTGTCAGGCAGGGACAAGGCACGATGACCTTCGCCAAAGGCGGGCGTTATCGCGGCCAGTGGCTCAAGGGCAAGGTGCATGGCGAAGGCAAGATGATTTATGCCAATGGCGCGTCCTATGTAGGGGATTGGCGCAATGGGAAGCGCAATGGGCAAGGCAGCTATCGCGACAGCAAGGGCAATCTGTTGCGCGGCTATTGGCGCAACAACATGAAGGATGGCCCTTTCTATATTCGCTATCAGAAAAACGGCAAGTTCAGCATCTTTTGCGGCAAATATAGCAACAACAACAAGGTTCGGATTGAACGCTACCAGGGGGGAACCGTCGCCAGCTGCTTTCAGTGGGCGCGCACCTTCTGACGGTGTTGCGTTCCGGGCTTGAAGGCTAAAGCTGTTTGAGTGGGGACTGGTCATACTGGACCAGATCCCACCGGTTGCCATAGAGATCTTCAAAGACCGCCACCGTGCCGTAATCGGCCTTTAGTGGCTCGCGGACAAAGGTGACACCGCGATCCTGATAGAGCTTGTAGTCGCGCCAGAAATCGTCTGTTTCAAGGAACAGAAACACCCGACCGCCGGCCTGATCGCCAATATACTGGCTTTGATGGTCATTCGAGGCGCGGGCCAGCAAAAGAGCAAAAGCCCCGCCGCCTTTGGGCCGGACGGTGACCCAGCGTTTGTCCTGCTCTGGCTGATAAGTGTCTTCGATCAGCTCAAAGCCCAGCGTGTTGACATAAAAGCCAATGGCTTCGTCATAATCGCGCACAACTATGGCGACCAGCGACATGGACTGGGGCATGGTCTAGTCCTCGATTTCTTCGCTCATTTCCAGCCATTTCTCCTCGATCTTTTCGAGCAGGTCTGACAGATCAGAGCGGTCTTTTGACAATTTCGCGCCTTTTTCGGGGAATTTGGCAAACAGGTCCGGGTCGGCGAGCATGTCGTCGATCTTGGCCATGCGGTCGCGGATCTTGTCCATGTCGCGCTCGGCCGCCTGTATTTTGCGGCGCAGAGGGGCTTGTTCCTTGCGCTTTTCTGCTGCAGAGCGGCGTTTTTCGATGGCCTGATTGCTCTCGCCACTGGCGCTTTTGGCTTTTTCCGTGCTGTCGGGATTGTTGCGGGTGGCAAGCAGCAGGCGGCGATAATCCTCCAGATCCCCATCATAGGGCTTGCAAGTGCCGTCATGGACCAGCCACAGACGGTCGACACAGGCCTCGATCAGATGGCGGTCATGGGAAATGAGCAACACTGCCCCTTCATAATCATTGATTGCATGGACCAGTGCTTCGCGGCTGTCGATGTCCAGATGGTTGGTCGGCTCATCGAGGATGAGCAGATGAGGGCCGTGGAAGGTGGCCAGACCCAGCAGCAGACGGGCTTTTTCTCCCCCTGACAGGCTTTTGGCGGGCAAATCCATTTTCTCGATGCCAAGACCCATATTGGCCACCCGCGCCCGAACCTTTGCTTCTGGTGCGTCGGGCATCAGAGGCTGGACGTGATCATAGGCGCTGTTATTGGGGCGCAATTCGTCCAGCTGGTGCTGGGCGAAGAAGGCAATGTCGAGCTTGTTGGCGCGGAAAATATCGCCAGCATCGATTTGTAGGCGGTCGGAAATCAGCTTTGCAAAGGTTGATTTGCCGTTGCCGTTGGCGCCCAGAAGCGCGAGACGGTCATCGGGGTCGATGCGCAGGCTGAGATTGCGCAGAACCGGCTTGCCCGGCTCATAACCCACTGAGGCCTTTTCCATCCGGATGATCGGCGGGGCCATGGTCTTTTGCGGGTTGGGGAAGGTGATGGGGTGGATGTGGTCTTCCATAACGGCGGCAATCGGAGCCATTTTCTCCAAGGCCTTCAGGCGACTCTGGGCCTGCTTGGCCTTGGTGGCCTTGTAGCGGAAGCGCTCGACAAACTTTTCCATATGCGCCCGTTGTTCCAGCTGCTTGGTGCGCATTTTCTGCTGCAATTCAAGCTTTTCGCGGCGGGTGCGTTCAAAGCGATCATAGCCGCCGCGATAGGCGGTGAGCTTGAGTTGATCAAGATGGGCGATGTGATCCACCGCCTTGTTGAGCAGGTCTCGGTCGTGGCTGATGATCATCACGGTATAGGGATAGCGTGCGATATAGGCCTCAAGCCACAGAGTGCCTTCCAGATCGAGATAGTTGGTCGGCTCATCGAGCAGCAACAGGTCTGGCTCGGAGAAGAGAATGGCGGCGAGCGCCACGCGCATCCGCCAGCCACCGGAAAAATCCTTGGTCGGGCGGGCCTGTGCCTCTGCATCAAAGCCCAGACCGTGGAGAATGGTGGCCGCACGCGCTTCGGCCGAATGGGCGTGGATGTCGGCAAGTCGCAACTGGATTTCCGCAATGCGGTCCGGGTCGGTGGCCGTTTCACTTTCCGCCAACAGCGCCGTGCGTTCCTTGTCTGCCTTAAGGACGAACGACAGCAGTGTCTCGTCGCTGGCAGGGGCTTCCTGTGCCACCTGTCCGACGCGGGCACCCCTGCGGATCGAGGCCGTGCCGCTTTCGGGGCTGAGTTCGCCAACGAGGATTTTGAACAGGGTTGTTTTGCCCGTGCCATTGCGCCCGACGAGGCCGACTTTTGCGCCTTCGGGGATGACGAGGGTGGCTTCCTCAAACAGAGTGCGGCCAGCGATGCGGAAAGTGAGATTATTGATATGAAGCATAATTCCTGCCTTGTGCCCCATTTCCCGCCCCTTGGCAATCGCACAACTGGGGTGGTGGCTTTTATCCCGGAACATTTGTGCGGGACGTGGTGAGGAAAACACACGGACGTGAGTGGGAAAATGTCCACTTACCGGAAAATTACTGGTCATCGGCCATGGCGCGTTGCAAACTCTGAGGCCAATAAGGCCCCGATGTTCGAACCAGCCATCGGGGTCAGACGTCTGGAGACAAGAGCATGACCATCAAACTTTATGACCTGTGCGGCGCGGACCGGGCGTTTCGGTTTTCGCCCGCTTGCTGGCGCACAAAGATGGCGCTGGCGCACAAGCAATTGGAATGTGAGACGGTGCCAACCCTCTTTACTGAAATCGGAACCATCGAAGGGGGCGGGCAAACAACCCTGCCGGTGTTGGTGGATGAAGACAGTGTGGTGCGGGAATCCTTCGAGATCGCCGTATATCTGGAAAAGGCCTATCCAGATGCTCCCAGTCTGTTTCGTGGTGAAGGCGGCATTCGAACAGCGCAGTTCATGCATTGGTGGACCAATGCGACAGTGGATGCCCAGATTGCCCGATTCACCTTGCTCGATATCTATGACGGGTTGAACGAAGCGGACAAAGCCTATTTCCGACAGAGCCGAGAAAAACGCTTTGGCAAGCAGTTGCATGAAGTGGTGGATCGCACGGAAGATGCCATCCAGCGTTTTCGCGACAGTCTGCTGCCTTTGCGGCTGACCATTCGCAAACAGGATTTCATCGGTGGCGACAGTCCGATCTATGCGGATTATTGTGTCTTTGGCTCGTTCCAGTGGGGGCGGATGGTCTCGGACTTTGCCTTCCTTGAAGCGGACGACCCGGTGGCTCAATGGTTCGAGCGTTGCTTGGATCTCTATGACGGTCTGGGTCGAAAGGCAAAATTCACGTGAGATGCGACGAAATGCTGCGAAAGGCGCGAAGGCCTCGACTATATGGCATAAATCCGTTGAGGAGTGGCGGGCGACCGGGCTGAAATGGGAAAGGGGCTTGCAGGCCGATGCTCAGGCGGCTATATAGCGGCCAAATTCGGCCCGCAAAATAGGCAGAAATCTCTATGGAATTCTGTTCTTGTGATGGGGCTTTTCGCATATCTGATATCTCACGAGGATTCTTTCGATGGCTATTGAACGCACTTTTTCCATCATCAAGCCGGATGCAACCAAGCGTAACCTGACCGGTAAAATCATCGCCAAGTTTGAAGAAGCTGGCCTGCGTATCGTTGCTTCCAAGCGCATCCGCATGTCTCAGGAACAGGCTGAAGGCTTCTACGCTGTTCACAAAGAGCGTCCTTTCTTTGGTGAGCTGGTTGAGTTCATGATGTCCGAGCCTGTTGTTGTTCAGGTTCTGGAAGGCGAAAATGCCATCGCGAAAAACCGCGAAGTCATGGGCGCCACCAACCCAGCAGAAGCTGCTGAAGGCACCATCCGCAAGGAATTTGCTCTGTCCATCGGCGAAAATTCCGTCCATGGTTCTGACGCTCCGGAAACCGCTGCAGAAGAAATCAAGTTCTTCTTCTCCGACGACGAACTCGTTGGCTAATCGGATTTCCGATTGATCTTGTTAAAGGCCGTCTGCGTGATGCAGGCGGCTTTTTTTTGTTGGTTGGTGCTTGGCTAATCGTGAGCAGCCAGTATGCTTTAAGGATTCATACTGAAAAGCCGAGACGGGGGGCAAAATGAATACAGGAAGATGCAATTGCGGCAAGGTGCGGTTTGAGGTCGAAACGGTGCGTAAAGAACTCAATGTGTGCCATTGCACGATGTGCAGACGGTCGAGCGGCCATATTTGGGCGGCGACCCATGCACCGTTTGATCAGGTCACGTTCATCGAAGAAGAAGGGCTGACCTGGTATGAGTCCTCTGATTTCGCCAAGCGTGGTTTTTGCCGGTTCTGCGGCTCAAGCCTGTTTTATCGGATGAATGATGAAGAGGGCATTGGAATCGCCGCTGGCTGCCTTGACGCGCCGACTGGCCTAGAGATTGGCAAGCATATCTTCGTCAAGGACAAGGGAGACTATTACACAATCGACGATGATGCGCCGCAAATCCAGAAATACTAGGTCGTCTTAGCGGCTGGCTGCGGCCAAAGCTGCACCAAAGCTCATGAAGGTGGCGCCGATGCCGCGGCGCAGATAGCGCATGCGCTTGGCATTGGAGAAGAAACCACGCAAGCGGCTGGAGAGCATGACGACGCTGAGATGGCTCATCAGGCACATTAGGGCATAGGTCACGGCCATGATTGCGCCATCGCGATGCAGGGTGGTGGGATCAGACAGGAAAGGCGGGATGATCGCCAATTGTACGGCAATGGCTTTTGGATTGGTCACCGCCACGCCAAGAGCGGTCAAAAAGATTCCGCGCCGGCTGGGAAGCTTGACCATTTCCGAGGTCATTTCGAAAGAGGACTTGTCGCGCCAGGTCTTGATGCCGAGCCAGACCAGATAGCATCCTCCGACAATCTTGAGCACCAGAAAAGCTGTACTGGAGGTGGCCATCAGGGCGCCAAGGCCGAAGGTCACGCCAAGACCGATGATGGCCATGCCGATTGTGTTGCCCGTAGCCGACCAGATTGGCAAAACTCCACCAAAACGCAAGGCGTTGGACAGGGTCAGCAGCAGGCTCGGACCGGGGCTGAAGGCAGGTAGGACAGACAGGGCGACAAACAGCAGCCAGGTTTCAATGCTCATGGACAATTCTCGAAAGATCGGTCGTGCGTTCGATGTGAAACGCGCGAAAATGGGATTGCATTTCACTGGTAGATCGGATTTTTGCCCATGGCAAGTGGCGAGCTTGGGAAAATACTCATATCTTGCTTTGCCTGTGAGAGTGGAATCTCTAAAGTGATCGTGGTTGACGTTGGGAAAGTATGAAACCCAACTGTTGCGGGTGTGATGCTCTGAGCAGCCAGAATTTGCTTTCTGGTGGTTTGAATGATTGGTGGAGAGGATGCCTCTCCCAAGTGATAATGTTGAGGCCGAGAGGCCAGGAGTTTGTGATGTCCAGAATGCTCAGCAATGTTTGTGTTGCTTTGTTTGCTGTTTCCACCCTGTCGATGTCTGTCGCAGGAGCCAGTGCTGACGATCGGGTTTTGTCGGTGGATGATTATCGCGCCCGTGTGGTCGACTATTGCCTCTATGACCAATGGAAGCGGGCCAAAAATGGCGAGACAAAGGGGATTTTGGGCGATTGCCGCTGTGCGGCCAAGGCCTATGTTAAAAGCCTGTCAAAGGAAGAACTGACAGAGGCGCGCAGTGATAGTGATCTTTCGCGCGCGCAGAAGAAGATCGTTCTGACCAATTATGCCAAATGCAGCAAGTGAATGTCGTCTGACGACTGCTGACAGACAATGAACAAACAAAACCCCGCCTGACAACGTGTCGCGCGGGGTTTTTGATCTGACAAATACCAATCAATTGATCAGCGCGATGGATCCGTCGAGTGCGTCGTCATTGATCTGCACGCGCATGCCTTCGACCGAGACTTTGCCAGCCGCGACCAGCGCGACTGCGCGGGGATAGATTTGATGTTCGACCTTGAGGATGCGGGCGGTGAGGCTGTCTTCGTCGTCGCCATCGAGCACTGGCACCACCCCTTGGGTGATGATGGGGCCGGAATCCATGTCGGCACGAACGAAATGCACGGTGCAACCAGCAACCCGGCAGCCGGTATCCAGCGCCCGCTGTTGGGTGTGCAGGCCCTTGAAGGCTGGCAGCAGGGACGGATGGATGTTGAGCATCCGGTCTTCCCACTTGGCAACAAAGCCTGCGGTCAGGATGCGCATGAAGCCAGCCAGCACCACCAGCTCGATATCATTGTCTTCCAGAATGCGATGGATCTCGGAATCAAAGGCTTCGCGGTCGCCCTTAAAGGGGCGATGATCGACGACAGCGGTTTTGATACCGGCAGTCTCAGCCGTTTCCAGCCCCTTGGCGTCGGGCTTGTTGGCCAGCACCAAGGCGATGTCGGCAGGATAGTCGGTCGCGCGGGCCGCTGCCAGAATGGCTTCCATATTGCTGCCACGGCCCGAAATCAGGATGGCTGTGCGTTTCTTCTGAGCGCTCATGATCAGTCTCCGAAGGAGATCATGCTGTCATAGATGACCGCATCGCCATCGCGCGGGGCCAGAGAGCCAAGGGCAATCGGGTTTTCACCGGCGGCCTTCAGGCTGGCCATCACGGCGTCTTCATTGGCTTCATCGGTGACGACAATCATGCCAACGCCGCAATTGAAGGTGCGCAGCATTTCCTTGTCGGCAACGCCACCGAGCTTTTGCAGATAACCAAAGACGGCAGGCGGGGTAACCGCAGCAAGGTCAAGGTGAGCGGCCAGATTGTCCGGCAGAACGCGTGGGATATTTTCAGGGAAGCCACCGCCGGTGATGTGCGCCAGCGCCTTGATGCCTTCGCTTTCCTTGAGAGCTTTGAGGATCGGCTTGACATAAATGCGGGTTGGCTCCAACAGAGCTTCGCCAATGCTCTTGCCTTCGGCGAAAGGAGCGGGATCAGCAAAAGTCAGGCCGTTGGTCTCCAGAATGCGGCGGACCAGCGAAAAGCCGTTGGAATGAACGCCGGAAGAAGCCAGACCGATCAGCTTGTCTCCAGCTTCGACCTTGCGCGGCAACAGGCTGCCACGCTCAGCAGCACCCACGGAAAAGCCAGCCAGATCATAATCCTGATCCGCATACATGCCCGGCATCTCAGCCGTCTCGCCACCGATGAGCGCACAGTCAGCCTGCTTGCAGCCCTCGGCAATGCCGCGGATCACATCGGTGGCGGCCTCGACATCCAGTTTGCCGGTGGCGAAATAGTCGAGAAAGAATAGCGGCTCAGCGCCCTGAACAATCAGGTCATTGACACACATAGCGACGAGATCGATGCCGACCGTGTCATGCTTGCCGGTTTCAATGGCGATTTTCAACTTGGTGCCGACACCATCATTGGCAGCCACCAGAATGGGGTCCTTGAAGCCCGCACCCTTCAGATCGAACAATCCACCAAATCCGCCGATATCGGTATCCGAGCCGGGGCGAGCGGTTGCCTTGACAATGGGCTTGATGGCCTGCACGAGGGCGTTGCCTGCGTCAATATCCACGCCAGCATCGGCATAGGTGAGATGATTGGACTGAGCCGGGGACTGGGTCGGCTTGTTCGTCTGGTCTGACATGGTAGCATCCTGAAAGAATGGGCAGAGGCAAATAGCATTTTCCCTGACACACACGAATTTGCAGTCAAAAGCAAGTCTTGTTCAAAAAAAGCACGATTTGCACCTTTGGAAGGTGGATTAACGCTTGGAAATCACTCAGCAAGTGCCCAAATAGGGAGAGGTGTTGCCGCCATTGTTCGCATATTCAGACCAGCCCTTGGGTTGGCTGGTCGCCTCGGTGCTGGCGCACTTCCTGCCCTCGCTCGTTCTCCGTGACAAAAAGAAATATGACAAGACAAAAAGAGTTCCAATTTTGACCCTACCCAATATCATTACGATTGCCCGGATGCTGATGGTGCCATTGCTCGTCTGGTTGCTGGTGGAAGGGCGCTATGATCTCGCCTTCTGGACCTTTCTTGTGGCTGGGGCGTCAGATGCGGTTGACGGAATATTGGCGCGCAAATTCAATATGCAGTCGGTGCTGGGGACCTATCTGGACCCGCTGGCCGACAAGGCGCTGATGGTTAGCATTTATGTGACGCTCGGATTCATGCTGGAAATTCCCACTCATGTGGTGATCGCGGTGGTCAGTCGCGATATACTGATTGTCGGCGCTGTGGTTCTGTCCTGGATGCTGGATCAGCCCGTGCCGATGAAGCCGCTGATGATCTCGAAGGCCAACACGACTGTGCAGATCCTGTTTGCGGGTCTGGTGTTGGCGGAGCTTGGGGCATTCCTGTCGCTGAATGGGGAACGTGATATTCTGGGCAATGTCGTGGTGATTTTCACGGTCACATCGGCGATTGCCTACATGGTGGACTGGGTTGGTCACATGGCGCGGGCCGAGTGATCGTTCATGAGGGTTGGCGGCGACTTTTTCGGAATAAGCCTGACAATGGGCTTGCTATGGCCATGGTGGATGGCTAGAGACGAAGCTACCGACTGTCCGAAAGCCCTTTGAGCACCTGTTTCGATTGGAGCGACATTCATGACTTTGCAAAAGCAGTTTACCGTCTGGCTCGTCGCGCTGGTGGTGATGATTGTCAGCCTCTATGTCTTTCGGGGCATCCTGCTGCCTTTCGTTGCGGGAATGGCTCTTGCCTATTTGCTGGATCCGGTTGCCGATGCCTTTGAGCGTCTGGGGATGAACCGGATGTGGGCGACGGTGTCGGTGTTGATGGTGTTCGTTCTGTTCTTCATCATGATGCTGGTGGTGCTGGTGCCGACACTGGCCAACCAGATGGCCGGATTTGCCGAGAAATTCCCCAGCTACATGGCTTCCTTGCAGAAACTGATCCTCACTTCGAGTTCCGACTTTCTGCCGCGTTTCCTGTCTGACTTCGATGCCGCCAGCGTGCAGAACAATATCAAGGACCTGATGGGGCAGGGGGCGAAATGGATCGGGACGTTGATTCAGTCCTTGTGGAATGGCGGTCAGGCGTTGATCGACATGCTGGCTCTGTTGGTGATCACACCGGTGGTTGCCTTCTATTTGCTGTATGATTGGGACCGGATGGTTGCCACCATTGACGGGTGGTTGCCACGGGATCACCAATATACGATCCGTCGTCTGGTCAATCAGATGGACGAGAGTGTTTCGGGCTTTGTGCGCGGGCAGATTACCGTTGGTCTTATTCTTGGGGTCTTCTATGCGGTCAGCTTGTCGCTGCTTGGTTTGAATTTTGGCCTGCTGATTGGCCTCGGGGCGGGCGTTATCAGCTTCATCCCCTATGTGGGGGCGACGTTGGGGCTGTTGGTGGCCGGTGGGGTGGCAATCGTGCAATTCTGGCCGGAACCGCTGCCGATTGGCTTGGCCCTTGGTATTTTTGCCATTGGCCAGTTTTTGGAAGGCAACATCCTGCAGCCTCGCCTCGTGGGGGAACGGGTCGGGTTGCATCCGGTCTGGCTGATGTTTGCCTTGCTGGCTTTTGGTTCGCTGTTTGGATTTGTCGGCATGTTGATTGCTGTGCCAGCAGCTGCTGCTGTCGGCGTCATCATTCGCTACATTCTTGAGCAATATCTTCAGTCACCGCTCTATCGAGGCACCAAGGGAAACCTTGTGTTGAAGCCACAAGACGAAACCGAAGACGAGGCTTGAGAAGCCTTCCACTCTTCTCGCACAGGAGCATGAAGCTGAATGCAGGGTGATCAAATGTCATTGCGGCTGCCGCATGAGACGGCAATGGGGCGGGAGGATTTCCTGCCCGGGCCATCGAATGCGGCTGCCTTCGACATGATCGACCTGTGGCCGGATTGGCCCTCGACCTGGTTGCTGCTGGCCGGGCCTGTTGGTGCGGGAAAATCGCATCTGGCACGCATCTGGCAAGAACGCTGCAATGCGCGGATTGTCAGCCTAGAAGAGCTCAATAGCAGTGATCCGACGGAGCTGGTCGCGGGTGGGGCAATCGTTGTGGAAGATGCTGATGGGCCGGAGCGCGATGATACAGCCTTGTTTCACCTGTTGAACTCTGCCCGCGAGGCTGGGGCCTATGTATTGATCACAGCACGGGAATGGCCCGATGCGTGGGGTGTGGCTCTGCCGGACCTGATGTCGCGTCTCAGGTTGACCACCCCGGTTGAAATTTTCGAGCCCGATGATGAGTTGCTGCGCTCGGTGCTGGTCAAGCTGTTTGCTGATCGGCAATTGGCACCGGACCCTGCGGTGATCGAGTTCATTGTCCTCAGGATGGAGCGATCGATTGCCGCGGCCTTGAAGGTGGTTGATGCCATTGACCGGGAGGCGCTTGCGCGGCGGCGTACCATCACGCGCCCCTTCGCCTCGACAATTCTCAAGGAACTGGATGACGGGGTGATCTAGGCTCCGGTCTGTCGTGTCTCTCTTTTCGATGCAATGGCAGCGTTGACAGGTGCCGCTAGATGCCTGTTCACAATGCTGCTTTGGTTTCATTGGGATTGAGGCAAACGTCACAAGAATGCTATGCTAGGCCTATATTGGCTGGGTCCGGTTGCGCACGTGATTCACATGATGAATCCGAGGCGTGACTTCGATCTGGCGTCGTCGCTGTCTGCTGTCTTTCCTGCCGTTTTTTGACCCATTCGGGTCGGCGATTGGCGGGTGGTGGTGGCTGCGGTGGCACACTTGCTTTTCACATGCCAAGGGTCGGTACTTTGTTGAAATGATCGATCCATGGCGCTTGGGTGGGGAACCGGACTGCCGGGTGAAGCTTGTGCTTCGGACGGTTTGTTTCGGACGAGACAGCAACGGGCAGAGGTTTATGTCTGACACATTCGAAACGACTTCTGAGACTATCGACCAAAACAACAACGCTCCAGAGCCGCAGCAGGCCAATGACGCTGCAGGCGAGGGTGCATTGGATGACCTGCTTCCCACCGAAGAGGAAATCGAGGCGCTGATGCGCAGCCCCGGGCGTTTTGTCAACCGCGAGCTGTCCTGGCTCGGCTTCAACAGCCGGGTGCTCGAAGAAACCGAAAATCCCGCACATCCATTGCTGGAACGTCTGCGCTTCCTGTCCATTTCGGCCAACAACCTCAATGAGTTTTTCATGGTGCGCGTGGCCGGCCTGAAAGGTCAGGTGCGTGCCGGTGTCCATTCGGTCAGTGCCGACGGGATGGAGCCGAGCCAGCAGCTCGTCAAGGTCAATGCGGCGGTGACCGAACTGGTCAATCGTCAGCAGGAGCGCTACCGTGCCCTGCGGCAGGAGCTTGAAGGCGAAGACATCTATATGGTCGAGCCAGAGGATCTGACGGCGTCTGATATGGAGATGCTGGAAAAGGTCTTCCTTGAGGGGATTTTCACGGTTCTGACTCCGCTTGCCGTTGATCCGGCGCATCCGTTCCCCTTCATTCCCAATCTGGGCTTCTCACTGGTGCTTAATCTCGAAGCCACCGATGATCATGAGCATCTGACCGCCATCGTTCGCATGCCGCACACCCTTGACCGGTTTGTCATGTTGCCGAGCCTTGAGGATCGACCATCAAGCAATCGATCCATCCGGGTCGAGCAGGTGGTGTCTTTGTTCATCGACAAGATCTTTCCGGGCTATAATGTCAAGGGACTTGGCGCGTTCCGGATCATTCGCGACTCGGACATCGAGATCGAGGAAGAGGCGGAAGATCTGGTGCGGCACTTTGAAACCGCGCTGAAGCGCCGCCGCCGCGGATCGGTCATCCGATTGGAAATCGAAGCCAGTACCCCACCGGAATTGCGGGCCTTCATTGCCCGGGTGATCGATGTGGTGGAAGACGAAATGGTTGAGATCGACGGGCCTCTGGCGCTCAATGATCTCTCGGATTTGGTTGATATCGATCGCCCGGACCTCAAATTCAAACGCTACATTGCCCGGTTCCCTGAGCGGATACGCGAGCATAATGGCGACTGCTTTGCGGCGATCAAGGAAAAGGATCTGATCATCCATCATCCGTATGAGAGCTTTGATGTGGTGGCGCAGTTCCTCACGCAGGCCGCCCGTGATCCGGATGTGATGGCAATCAAGCAGACGCTCTATCGCACATCGAAAAACTCGCCGATCATCCGCGCTCTGGTGGAAGCGGCCGAAGCGGGCAAGTCTGTCACGGCTCTTGTTGAGCTCAAGGCCCGGTTCGACGAAGAGGCCAATATCGGCTGGGCGCGCGATCTGGAACGCGCCGGGGTGCAAGTGGTGTTCGGCTTCATCGAGCTGAAGACCCATGCCAAGCTGTCAATGGTGGTGCGTCGAGAAGGGGGGCGTCTGGTGAGCTATTGCCATACGGGCACTGGCAACTATCACCCCATCACCGCCAAAATCTATACCGATCTTAGCTTCTTCACTGCCAACGAAGAAATCGCCATGGATGTGGCCCGGGTGTTCAACTTCATCACCGGCTATGCCGAACCGGCCGAACTGAAGCATCTGCTGGTCTCGCCATATACCTTGCGTAGCACCCTGATTGACTATGTCGAGAAGGAAATCGAACATGTCAGACAGGGACGTCCGGGGCGGATTTGGGCCAAAGCCAACTCGCTGGTGGATCCGCAACTGATTGATGCCTTCTATCGCGCAAGTCAGGCCGGGGTGAAGATCGATCTGGTCATCCGCGGTATTTGCTGCCTGCGGCCACAATTGCCGGGCCTGTCTTCCAACATCCGGGTGAAGTCGATTGTGGGTCGCTTCCTTGAACATTCCAGAATCGTCTGTTTCGGCAACGGCAAGGAATTGCCAAACCCGGATGCAGTGATTTATATGGGGTCGGCTGATTTGATGCCGCGCAATCTGGACCGTCGTTGTGAAACCTTCATTCCGGTGGAAAATCCGACAGTGCATGCGCAGGTGCTGGATCAGATCATGGCAGCCAACCTGATGGACAACCAGCAGAGCTGGGAAATCCTGCCGGATGGGTCGTCGCGTCGCATCCGGGCAGCGGAAGGGGAAGAACCTTTCAACGCCCATAAATTCTTCATGACCAATCCCAGCCTGTCGGGCCGAGGTGACTCACTAGAACATGACGCTCCAACAGCATTTACCGACCGGGTCCAAGGGTAACAATCCCTTGGACAAGTTCACCATTCAGGGCCGGATCGCCGGATCCGTCCCTGTCGCCGTTATCGATATCGGGTCCAATTCCGTGCGTCTTGTCATGTATGAGCGCCTCGCACGGGCGCCTGTGCCGATGTATAACGAAAAGCAGCTTTGCGGCCTTGGCAAGGGCTTGGCCTCCAGTGGCAAACTCGACAAGAAGTCGGTGGAAGCGGCGTTGAATGCGCTCAGGCGGTTTCGCTTCATGCTGGATCATTCCGGGGTTCGAGACGTGCATGTGCTGGCCACTGCTGCGGCGCGGGATGCCAAGAATGGTTCTGCCTTTCTGACTGCGGTCGAAGAGATATGTGGTGTTGCGCCGCAGGTGCTGTCCGGTGAGGATGAAGCCCGCAAATCCGCTCGTGGTGTGATGTCTGCGATGCTGGAGCCTGATGGCGTGGTCGGTGACCTTGGCGGCGGCAGCCTTGAGCTGATTGATGTTGCCGGGCACGCACTTGGTACCGGGTCAACCTATCCGCTGGGTGGCTTGCGCATTCGGGAAATGGCCAACGGTTCGACCAAGAAGGCAATGGAGATCGCCCGCAAATCTCTTGATGAATCTGCCGAACTGGCCGACCTCAAGGGCAAGACCTTCTATGCCGTCGGAGGCACCTGGCGCGCTTTGGGCAAGCTGCATATGGCCTCCATCGCCTATCCGCTCAATGTCATGCATCACTATGAGATCGAGGTGAATGAGGCGATGGAATTCTGTCGCCAGTGCATGCGCGGTGATATCGAGGATTTTTCCGGTATCGGAGCGGTTTCCAAGGCAAGACGCAATCTGCTGCCTTTTGGTGCGGCGGTGATGTATGAGTTGCTACGCATCGGCAAGCCCAAGCGTGTGGTCATTTCCTCCCTCGGGGTGCGTGAAGGGCATCTGTTTGAACAATTGACCGACGAGCAACGTGCAGAGGATCCCTTGCTCACCGCGTGCGAGGAACTGTGTATTCTGCGGTCTCGGGCGCCGCTTTATGCCCATGAGCTGGCAGACTGGATGGACCAGGTCTATGGGACGCTGAAGGTGGATGAAAACGCCTATGAAAAACGGTTGCGTCGGGCGGCCTGTCTGTTGGCGGACATCGGCTGGCGAGCCCATCCGGACTATCGCGGGACGCAAAGCCTCAACATCATTGCTCATGGATCCTTCATCGGCATTGATCATCCGGGACGGGCTTATCTGGCCATGTCCAACTATTTCCGCTTTGAAGGCCTGTCCGGTTCAAACATGAGTTTGAGGATGCGAGCGGTGACGGATTTGCATTTGCGCACCATGGCACGGGTCACAGGGGCTGCCCTGCGCTTTGCCCATGTCGCGGCCGGGGAATTGCCCGGTATTTTGCCGCAGTTGCGTGTGTCGCTTGAGGATGATGTGGCGACGCTGCATATTCCCGATGAGCTGAAAATGTTGGTGCATGACAAGCTGGTGCGCCGCTTTACCAGTTTTGTGCGATTGCTTGGCTATGATGCTGCTGTCAAATAGTGAGTGGTGTTGCCTGATAACAGGCACTGGAGACAAAAATGAACAAGAGTGACACAAGCGCCATCGCGTCTGAGGGCGCAGCCCCGGTCACTTGGGTCGTGCTGCAAGGAACCCTTGAAGAAGGCGTGCTGCCAGATCCCAAACTGGTGCCTCAATGCTACCATGACCGAGACCCTTATGGTGAGTATGTCTATTTCGCTGCCAGCGATGACAGTGCAATCACCCAGACCGAGGCTGGCAAGCGGATTTCCGTGCTCGATTATCGATGTCTTGCCGAAGTGCGTGTGACGTTTGAAACCGACCTTGTCGAGCAGGGACTGAGCGATATCGCGTGGTGTGCTCAGGATCATGCGGAGCAGGGGGAGGCCTTCCTTTGCGAAATTTGGCCGAGCTGGCAAGAGGTGCGTCTGGTCGATGTGGCGGAGAGCATGTTCCCACCCGGGCAGGATTTTGTCATGGCCCGAAGCGTATTGTCGGTCGAGGACGCGCAGGCAGCATGGGTCGAGGTTACCCGGATCGAGGCTGATCAGCCCTCGGAGATGGCTTTGACTTTCTGTCGGGTCGATTCTGATCGGTTGCTGGAAATCAAGGTGGTGCTGAAGGATGATCAGGTGCTGATCGATATGATCGCCGAGATGTGGCGCCGTCTGGTGGCCCGCTATGGTGCGCTGCCTTACACCACATTGAGCGGTGCCGAGCGCATCGAGCCAGATCTGGACGAAGAATTCGACATGATCGGCGAGGTGTCGGGAGAAGCCTGAGCGGTATCTGGGGCGTCCGGCTTTTTGCAGCGCTGGATCTGAAAAAAGACGATGTCAGCTGACGCTGGCATCGTCTTTTGCTATTCGGCTTTTTGTGCGGCTGCCTCTTGCTGGATTGGATCCGGCTTTTTGGGTTTGCGGCGGCGTTTGCTCGCAGGCTTCTTTTCGGGCAGAACAGGCGGCTCGCATTCGATGGTTGCCACCTTCTTGCCTTCAAGGCGCAGGGCCAGTTCGCCCTTTTTGATCAATAGGGCGTGCTGACCGAACAGCTCCCGGCGCCAGCCTTTTAGGGCCGGGATGTCTGCCTCGTCGTCACTGGCAATCTTTTCCAGATCATCAACGGTTGCGATGACCTTTGCGGCCACGCCGTGCTTCTCTGAGGTGAGCTTTAGCAGCACTTTCATCAAGTCGACCGCGGCGCCCGACCCTTCGGGCTGGACCTTTCCCCTTGGAACCTCAGGCAGGTCCTCATTCGGAATTTTCGCCACTTCCTGCATCATCTCGAGGAGATCGACGCCAGATTTGGACCGTTCATAGCCTTTGGAGACCGAGCGCAGGGCGGCCAGAGCATCCGGGCTTTGCGGTTGCTGGATCGCCAGTTCGAAAATAGCCTCGTCCTTGAGAATGCGGTTGCGTGGCACGTTGCGGGATTGGGCTTCTTTCTCGCGCCAAGCGGCCAGCTTCTTCAGGGCGGCAAATTCGCGGGGCTTGCGGATGCGCAGTTTCATGCGCTTCCAGGCATTGACCGGCTCGGTATAGTAGGTTTCCGGCGAGGTGAGGATTTCCATTTCCTCCTGCACCCATTCGCTGCGCTGCTGCTCGTCGAGATTGGCACGCAAAGCATGATAGACATCCCGCAGGTGGGTAACGTCTGCCATCGCATAGGTGAGTTGCTTGTCGGTCAGGGGACGACGGGACCAGTCGGTAAAACGGCTGGATTTGTCGATCCGGTTGCCGGTGAGGCGCAGGACCAGCTGATCATAAGAGATGGAATCACCAAAGCCGCAGACCATCGCCGCGACTTGACTGTCGAACATGGGCGCCGGGATCAGATTGCCGAGATGATAGATGATCTCGATATCCTGACGACCGGCGTGAAACACCTTGGTCACACTCTCATCAGCCATCAAGGCGAAGAAGGGAGCCAGATCAATGCCATCCGCGAGCGGATCGACAATAACCGATAGATCCGGGCCTGCCATCTGGATGAGGCAAAGCTTGGGCCAATAGGTTGTTTCGCGCAGAAATTCCGTGTCTACGGTGACATAGGGATGCGCAGCAAATTGGGTACAGGCGTCTGCCAACTCGGCAGTGGTCGTAATTGTTTTCATTTCGCAATCGCTTATATAGAAACAATCCAGTTTTGTCGCCCACTCTTTCAGACAATGCCCGTGAAATGGGGATTAGTTGCAGCAAATGTCGGCCTGTTCGTCCCAATCGCTCGTTTTTCGTTGATTTTCACGCAAAAAGGCGCCGAAGCCAGTCCTCTGGCTTGACAGTTTCGGTTCAGAAATGCACGGTCCGGCCTGAAGCATCGAGGGCGTCATTTGCGCGCCCTTTTTCATTGAAACTGAAGGAAATCCCCTCTATTAAGTGCGGGTCGATTTTTCGGTCGAGTTTTCAAATCGGGATGGGCGCTCTTGCCTCAAAGGGGTGAGGGGTCCGATATCTCCAGAATCAGGACACTATTCATGCATCCTTATCGCAGCCATACTTGTGGCGACCTTCGCGAAAGCAATGTGGGCGAGCACGTTCGCCTTTCCGGTTGGGTTCACCGCGTACGAGACCATGGTGGTCTTCTCTTTATCGATTTGCGCGACCAGTATGGTCTCACCCAGGTCGTGGCCGATCCGGATTCTCCTGCCTTTGCCGAAGCCGAAAAAGTGCGCGGCGAATGGTGCATTCTGATCGAAGGTGAAGTCAAAGCCCGCACCGCCGAGACGATCAATGAAGGCCTGCCTACCGGGCATGTCGAGATTTTTATTTCCAAGCTGGAAGTGCTGGGCGCATCAAAAGAGCTGCCGCTGCCGGTCTTTGGTGAGCCGGACTATCCTGAAGATACGCGCCTGAAATATCGTTTCCTTGACCTGCGTCGCGAAACCATCCATGGCAACATTCTCAAGCGCTCTGCGATCATCGCTTCGGCCCGTCGCCGGATGCAGGATATCGGCTTTAACGAATTCCAGACGCCGATCCTTGCTGCTTCTTCTCCGGAAGGGGCGCGTGACTATCTGGTGCCAAGCCGTATTCATCCGGGCAAATTCTACGCCCTGCCACAGGCACCGCAGCAGTTCAAACAGCTGCTGATGATTTCCGGTTTTGACAAATATTTCCAGATTGCCCCTTGCTTCCGCGATGAAGATCCGCGCGCTGATCGCCTGCCGGGCGAATTCTACCAGCTTGACGTGGAAATGAGTTTCGTCACCGAAGACGATGTGCTCAACACCATGGAGCCGGTGATCCGCGATCTGTTTGCTGAATTTGCTGATGGCAAGCCTGTGACGCAAGACTTCCCACGCATTCCATACGCGGAAGCACTGCGCAAATATGGCTCTGACAAGCCTGACCTGCGTATTCCGATCGAGATGGAAGAAGTCTCCGAGCATTTCCGTGGCTCGGGCTTCAAGATCTTTGCCCGCATGCTGGAAGAAGAGCAGAATGAAGTCTGGGGCATCCCGGCCAAAACCGGTGGCTCGCGTACCTTCTGTGACCGCATGAACAGCTGGGCGCAGAGTGAAGGTCAGCCGGGTCTTGGCTATATCTTCTGGCGCAAGAATGACGATGGCAGCCTTGAGGGCGCAGGTCCACTGGCCAAGAATATCGGCCCAGAGCGCACCGAAGCCATCCGCACCCAGCTGGGTCTGGATGCGGGTGATGCCTGCTTCTTCGTTGCGGGTGATCCGAAGAAATTCTACGACTTTGCCGGTAAGGCTCGTAACCGGGCTGGTGAAGAGCTGGATCTGATCGATCGTGATCGCTTCGAGCTGTGCTGGATCGTCGACTTCCCGATGTATGAGTGGAACGATGACGAAGAGAAAGTCGATTTCTGCCACAACCCATTCTCCATGCCAAAGGGCGAGCTGAAAGGGCTGGAGGAAACGGACCCTCTGAAGCTCGATGCTTATCAGTATGACGTGGTCTGCAACGGCTTTGAAATCGGCTCCGGCGCGATCCGTAACCACAAGATCGAAGTGATGAAGAAAGCCTTCGAAATTGCTGGCTACGATGAAGAGGTTCTGATCGAGCGCTTTGGCGGCATGTATCGTGCATTCCAGTATGGCGCGCCACCGCATGGTGGCATGGCTGCGGGTCTGGACCGTATCGTGATGCTGCTGTGTGGTACGCCGAACCTGCGTGAGATCACCCTGTTCCCGATGAACCAGCAGGCTGAAGATTTGTTGATGGGCGCGCCAAGCGAGCCAACCAACCAACAGCTCCGTGAATTGCATCTGCGGCTTAACTTGCCGGAATAAGACTTTTTCTTAAAAGTTTGATTTGAAATAGAAAAAGGGCGTTCTGGTGAGCGCCCTTTTTGTTTGTCCGATTGTTGGCCCCAATGACCGTATCACCTGAATTCCGGTTGATTATCGTTTGGGGCTGTCGCCCCGTTGCACCGAGATTTGAGGGCAGCGGGGCGGGATTGGATTCACTGATTGGCGGTTACGCCGATCTTCAGAATGTCCGGAATCGCGTGCGGGGCTTGTGAGGCCGCGCCCAGCAGCTGAGCAACTGGGACAGGAGCACCGGGCTTGAGCAAAATGGTGATGTTGTCCGGATTGGCAAGGAAGGCTTTGACCTCGCCTGCCACCATCTGGGCGAAGTCCGGTTTGGTGAAGGCGGAGAGAATGGCCTGTATCTGGCTTTCCGCGAAGCTGCGCACCTGATCGGGTCCCATGCCAGAGAAGCCACCTGCCATATTGATCATTTCATCAATGCCGCCAAGATTGGTCAGGGTGAGGGAGGATGGCAGCACCGTACCGGTGGCGATTGCTGCCTGGGCCTGTTCCGGATCATCCAGGTAGGCACGCAGGATGCCGCCGAAATTGATCGAGCCATCGAGCTTGGCGATGTCAGCCAGTTCGATATTCAGTGGGTCGAGTTTGATGCTTTCGCTGGCTTCATCCCAACGCAGGGTGATGTCTTCGTTGACCAACAAGCGTTCCATATTGAGCTGAGTCATCAGCACCGACACCATCGGATGCTGGATCAGATCTTTCGGTACTGACAGATCTGAAATACGGGTCTTGATCAGGGTCGGAATGGCGAGACCCTGTTTCTTGGTTTCGATCAGGATCTGGTTGGCACTGACCATGTTGGCGGATGGATCCCTGACTTTCAGGCCATTGAGCACCATCTTGATGGCATTGGGCGCCAGCTTGGCTGAGTCAGCCGGGGTTGGCTCTTCGCCCGCCAGTCCCTTGTCGATCACGGTTTCGATATGGGCATAATTGGGAAATTCGAGATTTTCGATAGCAAAGCGATCAAAGGCTGCGGACACCCCAACCGGACCTGTGAAGTCAAATCCAGAGAGAGACATTTCGCCAATGCCGTCTTTGTTGATGTCGGCGATGCGCATTGAGCTCAGTTTGGCCTCGACTGTCTGGCCTGACAAGTCGCCTTCGGGGATGGTGCCGCTGAACTGAATGTCTTTGACTTCCCCCAGACCATAGGAGAAGGACCTTGCCAGATCAAAACCAGCCTTGATCAAGGCCTTCTGGTCTTCCGGTGGCATCTTGTCTGGTTTTTGGTCCTGACTGATCATCTTGTCCAGCAAAGGGACAATGTAACTTGCAGGCTGTTTTACCGTGAGGTCTTTTTGAGTTGATGGGCCCAGTGTGGCGGTAAAGAAGCCCTTTGCGGAAAAGGACATGTTTTCGGTCGTTGCCACTTTGACAACGTCTCTGGTGCCTTCGATCGGCGGCATGCCGGGGTCAATGGCAGCCCAAAGAGCGGCCATGTCATAGCCTTCATAGACGGTCTTGCCTGCTTCAAATGTCACCTGATCAAAGGGCAGGTCGTCGTTTGCCTCTTTGCCCCGCTCAACAACGGAAATCTTGCCCTTCTGATAGGCCATTTCCATGCTGTCTATCCGGCCATTGGCGAAGTCTGTCAGAGTGATGGGGCCGATTTCGCGTTCTTCGATTGCGGCACCGTCGGGCGCGAACTGGGTCATGATATAGCCGTCGGAGCTATATTTTTCGTAGGACGGCTTGGTCAGGATGGGGCGGATATAGTCAAGGAAACTGCCGATTGGTCGGGAGGGCGCAATCTTGAATTCGCCGACAAAAGGCTGGAATCCATTGCTCACCTGATCCTTGCCGAGCGCACGCGCCTTCAGTTGCATGTCACTCGCGGTGCCTTCGGCATCCAGCGTCACATCAAAGGTTATGCCTTCATAGATGATGCTGTCATAGGTGATGCCGTCTTCCTTGAGGGCGAAACCTGCGCCAGTCATGGATGGCACCGTGATTTCAAGATCGATGGTAAGATCGTCGTTTTCCGCGGTGCCGTTTTCTGTTGCGTCAGTGGTTGTGCTGTTGGCGGCTTTTATGCCCGTTTCAGGCAAAGACCAATTGAGCTTGTAGACGACATTCTGAGCGGTCAACAGATCCTTGTCTGCCTGATAGTGTGTCGAGCCGACCTCCACCGTCAGCCAGCCGGAGGCATTGACGTCATCGATCATGGCCTGAAAGGCCTTTTCGGCATCGCTTTGGGCCTGCACCAGCGAGGTGGAGATGAGAAGAAAAGATAAGGAAAGAGCGTGGCGTTTCATTGTCAATTTGCCTCTTGATTTTTCGAAGACAAGATCGGTCAAAAAAAGAAATTGGTTAGAGCTCGGGGTTGGGTCGAGCAGACGTCGGGCTTTATGAAATTCGGTTCCGGGTCACCTCATTGTGCAGCTATGTGTGCATTTTTTGGGCAACCTTCAATTGTCTTCATGGCGATAATAAGAAGTCTGCGCACGATAGGGGGAAAAGACAAGCCATATTTTGGTGATCGACCTTTCGGGATCCGATTGACGTTAAGTGCTGGACTGCAAAGGTAACAAGTTGTGAATTCTTGCATTTTTCGTCTTGCAATAAGCTGTTTCTGCCTGCTGGCGGTCGCGGAATTAAGTCAATGTTAGGGCTCCATTACTATCGTTTGTACGGTATGGAGGGCTATGCGTCTTGCGAAAACCGATCAGATCCATAATCTTGCTCCTTGTGGGCGTTGTGTTAGGTGTGCTGCCTTTGTTTGCGGCCAACATCTTCATGCGCGATTATGTCATGACGCAAGGGCACCAGCAGTTGGAGCAGACATCCAAGCGGGTGTTGGCACGGTCCGAGACGCTTATCCAGACAGCCATCGACATCTTTTCTGTGCTGCCGCATTATCGCGTGCCAGTTTGCGACAAGTCGTTGCAGGACCGGTTCCGGTCGATGATTTTGCGGCATCCAGTGCTGCATGATGTGGGGCTGATCTATAACGGCGAATTCATGTATTGCTCGTCGATGCAGCAAAGCGCCAGTTTCCATCCGATTTCCGCCAAGGCTGTTGGTGGCGTTGACCATTTGAGTTATGTGGCTGTTCAAGATCGGGATTCCGAAATGCGCGGGCTACTGGTCAATTGGTCGATCGATGATCAGGTTTCGATTGGCGGGTTCATCCTTGAGGATGCTTTCAATCTCGATGACCGGCAAAGTGATTTTTCCAGTAGCTTTGAGCTGTCTGTGATGCTTGAAAACGGCACCATGCTTGTCGAGACCACACCCAAGAGCCGCCTTCTGAAACGGGCGCCTTTTGCCACCTTTCACGAGAATCCGGTTCTCAAGGATGACTTGATTTCCCATCAGGAAAAGTCCAGTCGCTATCCGATTTCAGTGTCGGCCAGTTTGCCGTTTCAGGAGGCCTGGGCCGCGTCGAGCGGAGCGATGAATGTCATCAATGGTTTTGGCGTTCTGAGCGGAGCCCTGATCCTCATCTTCTTCGTGCGCATGGCGCTGAAGAAACCCGACCCGCACAATACCATCGAGGAAGGCATTCGCCGGCGCGAGTTCATTCCGTATTATCAACCGATTATCGATATCCAAAGTGGTAGATTGTCTGGCTGCGAAGTGCTGGTCCGCTGGCGCAAGGAAGACGGCACCATCCTGTCGCCGGGGCATTTCATTGATCTGGCCGAGGCAACCGGTCTGGCACGACCAATGACGACATCCTTGATGGAGCAGGTGGCGCAGGATCTTGGAGGGGCCTATCAAGGGCGCCATCATTTGAAAGTGGCAATCAACCTGTTCAACCGCCATTTCGACAATTTGAAAGTGGTGTCTGAAATCGAGCAGTGCTTCGGCAATAGCGGCGTGCGGTTTGACCAGTTGGTGTTTGAAATAACGGAGCGCCAGCCGCTTGAAAATCTTGATCGGGCGCGGGCTATTATCATGCGGATGCAAAAACTGGGTATCCGTGTGGCGCTGGATGATGCGGGGACCGGCCATGGCGGCTTTACCTACCTTCAAACCCTCGGCATGGATATCATCAAGATCGACAAGTTGTTCGTTGATGCCATTACCGGGGATAGCAGTCAGGTTCCGATTGTCGATTCCCTGAGCCAGATGGCGCGCGGCATGAATATGGTCGTCGTTGCTGAAGGTGTTGAAACCGAAGAGCAATTGGCCTATTTGCGGCGGTCGGGGATCAACGAAGCGCAGGGCTATCTTTTCTCTCCTCCACTGCCTGCCAGTGCCTATCTGCAACTGGTCGAAGCACTTGGTGGTAATGCTGGTAAGCAGGTCAAAAAGGATGCAGCCAGCGACGTCTCCAGAGAAGATACTGGTGCCATGTCTGCTGTAAAGTCCGCGTAAGAACCCTCTCATTTTTGCGTGTCTGTGCTGATCTCCTGCTTGGGGATCATTTTTTTGCATACAGCTTGTGATTCATTGAAAAATATACCGATTTTTCACTGCTTTATGCTGCAATGCGAGTCAATCAACTTGCAGGGTTCCATGATCAGAAACGGGAAAAAGATAGCGCTTTTCATGTTGCTTGGAGTGATCGGGGCCTACTTCCTGACGCTTGGAGCGCAGTCTATCCTGTTATGGCAAGCCAAGAAGGACATCAAAGCCGATGTCGAGGTGGCAAGCCAGTTGATGATGGAGAGGGCTGCGCATGCGACGGAAGAGGCGATCAAGCTGCTCAACCGATTGGCCCAATCCAATGGCCTGTCCTGCACGGCAGATCACCGTTATCTCTATAGTGAAGCTACGCGCTCCCTTGCATGGGTCGACACGATTGGTCTGGTCGATCGCAATGGCAATCTGGTTTGCACCGATTTGGGGCAGTCCTCGCGGCAGGCGGGACTGTTGCCAAACTTCTCTGTCAACAATCCCGAAATCACGCTTTCATTGTCCGGAGAAGGGGAGGATACGCTTCCTTCTTTGCTGGTCGCGCGCCATGTGGCCAATGGTCGCCGTCTTGTGGCGCGGGTGCCGGGCGAGCTGATAAGCACGGACCCGGTGCGCAATGACTTGCGCCCATTTCGCATTGCCATGTTGTCGATGGGGGCGGGCAACCCGTGGTATATCCTCGAACCAAGCAATATGCGCGGTGACACCATCGTCAAGGTGCACAAGCTTTCGGAGTATCTGCCATTTGAGGTCGATATCTCGATTTCGGAAGATGCGCTCTATGCCGTGACCGAGGAAATGCGGGAAATTGTTAGTGCCTTTGGCACGATTTTCGGCTTCATCGCTCTGTTCTGGGGCTATTATCTGGGACGTTATCGGCCGAATGAAGGTGACCGCATTCTTGACGCGATCGACAATGGTGAGTTTGTGCCATTCATGCAGCCGATTGTCGATTTGGAAACGGGCATGATCACCGGCTGCGAAGTGCTTGCGCGCTGGCACAAACCCGATGGCAGAACGATACCGCCGCATGAATTCCTGCCGTTGGCGCAAAATTTCCGACTTACGCGGGAAGTCACCTGCCATATCATGGAAGCGACTCGGGATATTCTGGCGCCTGTTGCGGCGACCGGGCTGGAATTCCATGTGTCCTTCAATCTGTTTTCCCATCAATTGGCTGATGACACGATTGTCTCAGATATTCGCGATGTCTTTCAGGACAGTCTGGTTACCTACAAGAATCTGATTTTCGAGATTTCAGATCGTGTGCCGTTGAATGATATCGAACTTGCCAATGATGTGATTTCGAAGATTCAAGCTTTGGGTGCCGAGATCGCTCTTGATGATGTCGGGTCGGGACATAGCGGGTTGCACAATCTGTCGACCTTCGGTGTCGATATTCTCAAGCTTGATAAGCTGATGGTTGATTCCCTTAACAGGGGGCTTGGAGGCAAGGAACTGGTTGGCGGGGTCGTTCAGCTGGCAGGCAAGCTGGATATCGGCGTGATTGCCGAAGGCGTTGAGACCGAGCAGCAGGTTCTGCTTTTGCGCAAGATGGGTGTCTCTGCAGCTCAGGGCTATCTGTTTGCCCCACCATTGCCTGCCAACTCCTTTGTCGACCTGTTCAAGGCGAGTGCCAAACGCATTGCTCCTCCAAAAGCACCGGAAGCCAATGGAGCATCAAACAAGGGCGAACAAGCGGATCGTGAGCAAGCGACAGCTGCCTGATCGTCCAACTCGATCGTAAGCGTTTGCTGATCTGACATCCCCTGGCAATCTCTGACATATCTGTATGTGCGGCGCTGTAGGCAGTCTGAATGAGATTGTTTTCTCAGGCGATGGCGTTTGCTGCCTATCCGAAAGGGGAAGTTTGTGGGGTGCAATCGTCACAAATGCCTTTCGCTGCTTTTTTCTTGAGTGGGTAATATCGCTATTCCTACGCAAAAGGTCTAGTGTTCGGATCAGGAGGCTCGGCTGGTTGACCCCGCGTCAATCAGTGCATCCGGCGGCTGAATGCCTGCGGGAATTCAAGAAGACATAATCAAAGCACGAGATAGACATCATGACCGAAGAGACCAAAGCCAGAAGCGAGTTGGATGAGGCTGCTTGCTTCTACCACTCCTATCCGCAACCCGGTAAGTTGGAAATTGCAGCGACGAAACCACTGGGCAACCAGCGCGATCTGGCGCTTGCTTACAGCCCCGGCGTGGCGGCCCCTTGTAATGACATTGCCGAAGATCCCGGCAAGGCTTTCGACTATACGGCACGCGGTAATCTGGTGGCGGTCGTTTCCAACGGTACAGCCGTTCTCGGGCTTGGTCCAATCGGCCCGTTGGCCTCCAAACCGGTGATGGAAGGCAAGGCGGTCCTGTTCAAGAAATTTGCTGGTGTCGACGTGTTCGATATCGAGGTGGATGAAACCGAAATCGATCCATTCGTCAACGTGGTGGCGGCTTTGGAGCCAACGTTTGGCGGTATCAATCTTGAAGATATCAAGGCGCCTGAGTGCTTTGAAATCGAGCGCAAGCTGCGCGAGCGGATGGATATCCCGGTCTTCCATGATGACCAACATGGCACGGCTATCATTGTTGGGGCGGCGGTGCTCAACGGTCTCAGCCACGCCAACAAAGACATTGCGAACGCCAAGATCGTTGCGTCCGGTGCCGGGGCCGCTGCGCTGGCCTGCCTGCATTTGCTGGTCTCTCTTGGGGCCAGGAAAGAGAATATCTGGGTCTCGGACATTGACGGTGTTGTCTATCAAGGCCGGGAAGAAATGGACGAGTGGAAAGCGGTCTTTGCCCAGAAAACCGATCTGCGCGACCTGGATGAAGTGATTGATGGCGCAGACATTTTCCTTGGTCTGTCGGCAGGCGGTGTTCTGAAGGCGGAGATGGTCAAGAAAATGGCTGCCAATCCGCTGATCATGGCACTGGCTAACCCATCGCCGGAAATCATGCCTGAAGAGGCAAAGGCGGTGCGTCCGGATGCTGTGCTTTGCACGGGCCGTTCGGATTATCCGAACCAGGTCAATAATGTGCTCTGCTTCCCCTATATCTTCCGCGGTGCACTGGATGTGGAAGCGACCGCCATCAACGAAGAAATGAAGCATGCGGCAGTTCGAGCGATCGCGGAACTGGCCAAGGAAGAGATTTCCGAGGTCGCGGCCCGCGCTGCGGAAGGCCAGTTGCATCCGTTTGGCCCCAACTATCTCATTCCCACGCCTTTTGATCCGCGGCTGATCCTGCGCATTGCGCCGGCGGTCGCCAAGGCGGCTATGGAAACCGGGGTGGCCAAGCGGCCAATCGAGGATTTCGACGCCTATAATGAACGTTTGGGCCGCTTTGTCTTCCGCTCCGGTCTGATCATGAAGAATATGATCGCGCAGGCCAAGAGTGATCCCAAGCGGGTGATCTATTCCGATGGTGAAGATGAACGCGTGCTGCGTGCGGCAGCCATTGCCATCGAGGATGGATTGGCACAGCCGATCCTGATCGGGCGCCCGGACGTGATGCAGAAGCGGGCCGAGCGCTTCGGTTTGCGCTTCAAGCCGGGTGAGGATTGCGAGATCATCAACCCGCTCGATGATCCACGTTATCGTGACTATGTGAACGAATATTTTGCCTGTGTGGGCCGCAAGGGTGTGCATCCGCAGGCGGCAGGCACCATCGTGCGGTCCAACACCACCATCATCGGGTCGTTGGCCGTGGCGCGGGGGGATGCAGATGCGTTGATCTGTGGCCTTGACGGTCGTTTTCGCAAACATCTGCTTGAAGTCCAGTCGATCATCGGCTTGCAGGAGGGTTTTAAGGAATGTTCAGCCCTGTCGTTGCTGATCAATCGGCGTGGTGCCTATTTTCTGACCGACACCTATGTCAATAACTATCCCAGCGCCTCGGAAATCGCCCAGACAGCCTTGCGGGCTTCGGAGCATATCCGTCGCTTCGGTCTGACGCCAAAGGTTGCCTTGTTGTCTTCGTCCAACTTCGGGACGCGCGACTTTGACACGTCCCTGAAGATGCGCGAAGCGCTGGACATCATCTGGCAGGCGGCTCCGGATTTGGAAGTCGATGGCGAGATGCATGGGGACGCTGCCCTGTCGCAGGTGTTGCGCGATCGGGTGATGCCGAATTCGAAATTGAAGGGCAGTGCCAATCTGCTGGTCTTCCCGTCAATGGATTCCGCCAATATCGCGCTGAACCTGATCAAGGAAATGACCGAAGCGCTGCATGTGGGGCCGATCATGATCGGCATGGCCAAGCCTGCCCATATTCTAACCCCGTCGGTCACCTCGCGCGGTGTGGTCAACATGACTGCGCTGGCGACGGTTGATGCGCAAAATTACTTTGCCAATTCAGATGTTTGATTGATTTTCATATCATATGAAAAAGGCGCCTTGCGGCGCCTTTTTTGTTGGATCTTCTATTGGAATGCCGTTTCGGCGAAGCTGCGCAGCTTCCTTGAATGGAGACGTTCAATTGGCATCTCGCGGAGCTTTTCCATCGCCCGAATGCCGATTTGCAGATGCTGGGCGACCTGTTGGGTATAGAAGCTGCTGGCCATGCCGGGCAGTTTGAGCTCCCCATGCAGTGGCTTGTCAGAGACGCAGAGTAGGGTGCCATAGGGCACACGGAAGCGGAATCCGTTGGCGGCAATGGTGGCGGATTCCATATCCAGCCCGATGGCGCGGGACTGGGACAGACGCTCAACCGGTTCTTCATGGTCGCGCAGTTCCCAGTTGCGGTTGTCGATGGTGGCGACGGTGCCGGTCCGCATGATCTTTTTCAACTCGTAATCCTCAAGGCCGGTGGCTTCGGCGACCGCACCTTCCAGCGCGACCTGTATTTCGGCCAATGCGGGGATCGGCACCCATGTGGGCAGGTCGGCATCAAGGACATGGTCTTCGCGCACATAGCCATGGGCCAGAACATAGTCGCCCAAGCGCTGGGTGTTGCGCAGGCCCGCACAATGGCCAAGCATCAGCCAGGCATGGGGGCGGAGGACGGCAATATGGTCGGTGATGGTTTTGGCGTTGGACGGTCCGACGCCGATATTGACCAAGGTGATGCCGCTGTGATCCTTGCGCTTCAAGTGATAGGCAGGCATTTGCGGCAACCGGCTCAGTGGCATGCCTTCAGTTGGTGCCTCCGACCCGCTCGGTGTGATCATGTTGCCGATCTCGACAAAACTCTCATAGTCCGAGTTGCCTTTTGCCATTTCCTTGCGTGCCCACGCCACAAACTCATCAACATAAAATTGGTAGTTGGTAAAGAGCACGAAATTTTGGAAATGCTCGGGCTTGGTGGCGGTGTAATGGGCCAGACGATGGAGCGAATAATCGATGCGCGGACCGGTGAAGGGCGCAAGGGGGACCACATCATCTGGGCCGAAATGGCGGGTGCCGTTGACAATGGCGTCATCGGTGATGGCAAGATCCGGCACATCAAACACATCGCGCAAAGGCCGCGCCCAGGTCTCTGGCAATTCTCCATCGACATCCATGCCGTTGGGCCAAGCAAAATGCACCGGGATCGGTGTTTGGGATGGGCCGACCTCGATAGCCACTTGATGGTTGGATAACAGCAACCCGATCTGGGTGGTCAGATAGTGGCGAAACAGGTCTGGCCGTGTGATGGTGGAGGCATAGCAGCCCGGGCCGGGTACGTGGCCAAAAGACAGGCGGCTGTCAATCTGGGCATGCGTGTCGGTGGTGATGCGAATTTCGGGATAGGTCGCTCGATAGCGACCAGAGGCAGGGACATCGCCTTGCGCGACGCGGGTGAAGGCATCCTGCAGAAAACTGGTATGGGTGTCATAGATGGCCAGCAACCGATCAATGGCTTCGGACGCATTGCGAAAGGTCTCGTGGCTGAACGCGTTGGGCGTGATCACGGAAAAGGGCTTTTTCATTCTTAATCTTTCTCCTTTTCCTCTGGCCTTTTCTACCTGTTAGAGAAAAAGGTCAAGAGAAATGTTGTTTCGGCAACGGTTATCGCTTTGTTGTTGCATATATGTGATCAATTGATTTGTTTTCCAGCTTACAGCACCATGAACTATCCTGCGACTTGTGCCTAGATTGCTGAAAGCCATTCCGTTCTTCCGGCTCATCATAAAAATTGCCGTATTTTTGAAATTGTTTACAGGTTTACGCGTAGCATGGTTAAGAACGCGATTAATTTCGGGCCGGGCGACCCGAATTTGGTTGTTCGCCATCACAAGCACAGGAGAGTTGACGTGAAATCCGAGGCCCCCGTGCGGAAATGTATCTCGATAGTCGCAGTTTTCTGCGCATTCCCGCTCTTTGCGACCGCTGCCGAGGCTGCGTGCGTTCGCAATGACACGCCCAAAAATCTCTATGTCGTTATGTCGTCGAGCGCCGGAATGCTCGAGCGAACCTTTGTTGCCGGGGCGACTGTATGCCTGCCCGTCGGTAAGGGGTTGAAAGCCAAAGTCAATGTGTTGCCGTTTAGCGGCGCCCGGTTTGGCTGCAGAACCGAGATCCGCTCTGATCAAACCGTTGGGCTTGATCAGTTCGGTACGATGAATAAGTGCCATTTCCAGACGGATTGATCGCCGCGCAAGTTTCGGGTTGGCGGCGTTTGCCATATGACCTAGCCTGATCCCACGTTGCTTTTCATCATGGGATTGTTTCATGTCGCCAGAATTCTTACTGACCTCTTTGTTCATTGTCATCACACCGGGAACGGGCATGATTTACACGCTCGTCTCGACCCTGTCGCATGGCTTTCGCGCCGGATTGATCGCGGCGTTGGGTGGAACATTGTCGATCATTTCGCACATAACCGCCGCCATTCTGGGGGTTGCTGCCTTGCTGCATGCGAGCGCTCTGGCCTTCCAGGTGGTTAAATTTGCCGGTGTGGCCTATCTGCTGTTCATGGCCTATCAAATGATCCGGGATCGCAGCCGCTTTGACAGGTCAACTCTGGAACCCGAACACCAAGTCCGCCGGTCATCAGCCTCCATTATCCGCGACGGTATCTTGCTCAATTTGCTCAATCCGAAATTGTCGATCTTCTTTCTGGCATTTCTACCGCAATTCATTTCCGCCGAAGCGACCAACCCGGTCGGGGACATGATCTATTTGGGTGGTGTCTTCATGGCCATGACCTTTGTGGTCTTTGCTCTTGTTGCTGGAGCTGCTGCACAGGTGCGGGACCAGCTGTTGGCCCGGCCGGGCGTGATGACGTGGCTGAAGCGCGGTTTCGCTGCGAGCTTCGTTGCGCTGGGCGCGCGGTTGGCTCTGACGGAGCGGTGAGGGCGGAATATAGTCTCATTCATATCGCTTGAAACGAAAAAGCCCCGCTCGATGTGAGCGGGGCTTTGTGTTTGTCATAATCAAAGGATCTTAGCTGCAGCCGCTGGTCGAACCGCAGGTATCGCATTTGAGGCAGGTGCCGTTGCGGACCATGGTGAAGTTGCCGCATTCGCTGCAGCTTTCCCCTTCATAGCCCTTCATGCGGGCCAGAGCGATCTGATCGGCCTTGGTTGGTTCGGCTTTGATCTGGCCGACCTCGGTCGGGCTTGGCTGCGCTTGGCTTTCCGATTTCAGCATGGTCGTGGTGCCAGATGGCATCGCAGCCGTTGGCGCTGCGGCCTGACTCTGGGCGACGTCCTGTCCATCGACCAGCTTGAAGCGCTCAGTCTTGCCGCGCAGCAGGCCTTTGGAAATCGGAACCGGGGTCTTGCCTTCAGCCGACCCCTTGCCGGTGGAGGTGGTCGCGATGTCGTCCGGATTGACATGGGCGAGATCGTGACGATCCAGATAGGAAACGGCCAGTTCGCGGAAGACATAGTCGAGGATCGAGGTGGCGTTCTTGATTGCCTCGTTGCCCTGCACCATGCCAGCCGGCTCGAACCGGGTGAAGGTGAAGGCGTCGACATATTCATCCAGCGGCACGCCATATTGCAGACCAAGCGAGATGGCGATGGCGAAGTTGTTCATCAACGAGCGGAAGGCTGCGCCTTCTTTGTGCATGTCGATGAAGATCTCGCCAATGGAGCCATCATCATATTCACCGGTCCGCAGATAGACCTTGTGGCCGCCAACGGTGGCTTTCTGGGTGTAGCCCTTGCGGCGATCTGGCAGCTTTTCACGCTCGCGGATGCGACGTTCAATGATGCGTTCAACGATCTTTTCTGTGACCAGAGTTGCACGCTCTGGAACAGGCGTCGCGGTGGCTGCGATGGCTTCGGCTGCATCTTCTGCTTCGTCCTCATCATCGGCCAACAGCTGGCTGTTGAGAGGCTGGGACAGTTTGGAGCCGTCGCGATAGAGCGCATTGGCCTTGAGGGCCAGTTTCCATGACAGCATGTAGGCTTCTTTGCAATCCTCAACCGATGCATCATTTGGCATGTTGATCGTCTTGGAGATCGCGCCGGTGATGAAGGGCTGGGATGCGGCCATCATGTGGATGTGGCTTTCAACCGACAGATAGCGTTTGCCGATGCGGCCGCATGGATTGGCGCAGTCGAAGACCGGCAGATGCTCATCCTTGAGATGCGGAGCGCCTTCCAGCGTCATTGCACCACAGACATGAATGTTGGCGACATCGATTTCTTCCTTGGAAAAGCCAAGGGCTGCCAGCAGGTCGAAATTCGGGTCATCGAGCTGTTCTGCGGTGAAGCCGAGAGTATCCTTGCAGAAGTCTTCGCCCAGTGTCCACTTGTTGAAGGCGAACTTGATGTCGAAGGCGCTTGCAAGGCCTGCTTCTACAGTTGCCAGTTTTTCGTCGGTCAGGCCTTTGCCTTTCAGGGCATTGTGGCTGATGGCATTGCAGCTTTTCAGCGTGCCGCGACCAACTGCATAGGCTTCGATGTCTTTGATCTGGTCTTCATTGTAGCCAAGGGTGCGCAGGGCATTTGGTACGGCGCGGTTGATAATCTTGAAGTAGCCGCCACCGGCGAGCTTCTTGAACTTGACCAGAGCAAAGTCCGGTTCGATGCCCGTTGTGTCGCAATCCATGACAAGGCCGATGGTGCCGGTTGGGGCAACCACGGTGGTCTGGGCGTTGCGGTAGCCATATTGCTGACCCAGCTCAAGGGCTTTGTCCCATGCCTGAACAGCATGGTTCAACAGATGCTTGTCATTGCAGTTGGCATGGTCAAGGGCGACCGGGTTGGTGTCGAGGCCTTCATAGCCATCATTCTGGCCATAGGCAGCGCGGCGATGGTTGCGAATGACACGCAGCATATGCTCGGCATTGGCTTCGTAGCGGGCAAAAGCCCCCAATTCCTTGGCCATTTCAGCCGAGGTGGCGTAGCAGATACCGGTCATCAGTGCGGAGATGGCACCGCAGATCGCACGGCCTTCGTCGCTGTCATAAGGAATGCCCGAGGTCATCAACAGGCCGCCAATGTTGGCATAACCCAGACCCAGCGTGCGGTAGAGATAAGAGCGCTCGGCGATCTCTGGCGATGGGAACTGAGCCATCAGAACCGAGATTTCCAGCACCATGGTCCACAGACGGGTGGTGTGCTCGAACTGCTCTACATCGAACTTGCCGTCCGCTTTGAGGAACTGCAGCAGGTTGATGGAGGCAAGGTTGCAGGCGGTGTTGTCAAGGAACATATATTCCGAGCAGGGGTTGGATGCGATGATCTCGCCGTCTGCCAGACAGGTATGCCAATCGTTGATGGTGGTGTGATATTGCAGGCCCGGATCAGCGGATGCCCAAGCGGCATAGCCGATGCTTTCCCACAAATCGCGTGCTTTGACGGTCTTGCGGACATCACCTTTTATACGGCCAATCAGGTTCCAGTCGCGGTCTTCGTTGACGGCATTGAGGAAATCATCGGTGACGCGGACGGAGTTGTTGGAATTCTGGCCGGACACGGTCAGATAGGCACCGCTGTCCCAATCGGTGTTGTAGATCGGGAATTCGATATCCTTGTAGCCCTGTTTGGCGAACTGGATGATGCGGCGAATATAGTTTTCCGGCACCTGAGACTTTTTGGCCAGGCGGATTTCGCGCTTCAAGGCAGGGTTTTTGGCTGGATCAAAGCATTCGTCGTTGGAGCCCTGACAATTGACGCAGGCCTTCATGACGGCTTTCAGGTGTTTGGAGACGATCTTGGAGCCGGTAACAATGGCTGCAACCTTCTCTTCTTCCTTCACTTTCCAGCTGATATAGGCCTCGATATCAGGGTGGTCGATGTCGACAACAACCATTTTCGCTGCCCGGCGGGTGGTGCCACCAGATTTGATCGCGCCCGCTGCCCGGTCGCCGATCTTGAGGAAGGACATCAGGCCCGAGCTCTTGCCGCCACCGGAAAGAGATTCGCCTTCGGAGCGCAGAGAGGAGAAGTTGGTGCCGGTGCCGGAGCCATATTTGAACAGGCGGGCTTCACGCACCCACAGATCCATGATGCCGCCATCATTGACCAGATCATCGGCGATGGACTGGATGAAGCAGGCATGGGGCTGGGGATGCTCATAGGCGCTGGCAGAGCGGGTCAGACGGCCGGTTTCGAAATCGACATAATGGTGCCCCTGAGATGGGCCATCGATGCCATAGGCCCAATGCAAGCCAGTGTTGAACCATTGTGGCGAGTTCGGTGCGACGCGCTGGGTGCAGAGCATGTAGCGCAGTTCGTCAAAGAAAGCGCGGGCGTCGGCGTCGCTATCGAAATAGCCGCCTTTCCAGCCCCAGTAGGTCCATGTGCCAGCCAGACGGTCAAAGACCTGCTGAGCAGACATTTCCGGACCGTAGCGCTCGTCTTCGGGCAATTGGGCAAGGGCTTCCTCGTCGGGGGCGGAGCGCCACAACCAGGAGGGAACGGAATTTTCTTCAACGCGTTTCAGCGCGGCTGGAATGCCAGCCTTGCGGAAATACTTTTGGGCCAGAATGTCGGCTGCAACCTGTGACCAGGAAGCCGGAACATCGATATTTTCAAGTTTGAAGACGATGGACCCGTCCGGATTGCGAATTTCACTTGTTGCCTTGCGAAACTCGATGCCTTCATAGGCCGATTTGCCTTCGGTGGTATAGCGCCGCTCTACACGCATTGAATAAGCCCCTACAGATATGTGTCTGCCAACGAAATCCTTCGCCAGCCAATTGCAAAACAGTGATTGAGATAAACCGTGGCCATGGTTCGGTCCGCAACACTGTCTCAGTTTCGAGTCCACCCACCCACAGAATCGTGGCAAAATGCACTCGGTTGACGAACACCATTAGATCCAGAATTAGGTTAACAGAATCTATATATGGTGTCCAACTTGGCGACCGATGCGCTATATATAGTGTTTCTCGCCCCAATCTTCCAGCATTAGACACAAGTATTGCCCGGTCCCGGTTTCTTCTCCCTTAGCCAATTTGATGGGCATTAGGGGGAACCGTGATCCGTCGTTATTCACACTCGATACTGGGTCGGGAAGTCTGGAAAACAGGTCCAGAAACACATACGTGGCGCGCCCGTCGCGACAGGATCAGAGTATGCTTTTTTGGACCGCAAATCGTCAAGTCGCGGAATTACGCGTTAACTATGGATAGTGGTTGGCATTGTGTGCATATCTATATCTAGTGTTTCGTGAAACAGGATGCAAATGAGGAAGAATCGCACTTTCAGGCCGTCAACCCCTCTCTGTTACTGCTTGGATAAGAGGCGGACACAAATCTGTTAAAATTGAAATCAAATTGGGTTCAAATTGACAGGCCAAATTTGAGCGTGAGTTAAAAGCTCTGTGCCATACTGATGACTGAACTGACAATAATCAAACGAAGTCAACAGGTTGGGTAAAATGTTGGAGCATCATGCTGCCTATGGACTGGATGTCGAATCGCTCGACGTGGTCATCGTTGATGACTCCAAAACAGTCCTGACGATGATTCGATCCATGATCTCGGCTCTCAAGGTCGAACGGGTTCGGGCCTATGATCGCGCAGACTTGGCTTTGCAGGCCATCATGCATGAACCACCAAATGTCATCCTGACAGATCTTGCCATGTCCCCAATGTCCGGTACCCAGTTGTTGCGGTTGATCCGGCAGCAGACGATGGCACCGCTTTGTTACATTCCGGTGGTTGTGATCACTGCCCATGCCACGGAGCGCCGGGTAGCACAGTTGTTTGAATGTGGCGCGCATCATGTGTTGGCCAAGCCAATGTCGGCGGCGGTGTTGCAAAGTCGGTTGCGCTCGTTGGTGACAGACCCTCGCATGATGCGGCTGGATGGCGATCGCTATGTGATCGATGGCATGCAGGAAATGCTCGAAGAGAAGAAGTCGCGGATGGAATCACTGGCCAAGGCGCGACAGTTCCACACCGAAGTGCTGCCGCAAGCCGTGGAAAGCCAACGGACCGTGGATCGCATTCTCAAGGGTCAGATCGATCACAACAAGGAAGAGGTCCGGACGATCAAGCGGATGTCCACGGGCATGATGATTGGCGAGAAGTTGCGCAAACAACGCGAGGAGCGCGAGGAACGAGAAATGGCAGAACGTGCAGCGCAGCGCAGTGGGCAACGCTCGCGTCGTTATGCCGGGGTCAGTCGGCGCAAAGCTGGATAGAGATTCAGTCGACCGTGGGGCGAGGGAAGAGAGTTGCATTCGGTGGAGGGAGAATGTGGCTCTTTTCTCAGTTTAGGGCTGATGCTTATGGCTCTCCGCGCCAGCTTTGACCAAAGCAGTCTGGACAATTGCGGATATATGTTGGCATAGTGCCAAGCAATTCCAATGCGTCAAAGCGGGTTCACAATGAAGAATATGCTGAGAATGGTCTTCACCTGGTGGGGTAACACGACCTTCGGTACCTGGTACCACACCAAGCGCCACGGCTTTTGTGTCGGCAAGGATGATTTCGGCAACAAATATTATAAGCAGAAGGTGCCTAACAACCCTGCCTATTCGGGCAGCCGCAAGGGCGAGCGCCGGTGGGTCGTGTATGCCGATCCTGCCGAAGCGAGTGCTATTCCGGTTGGCTGGCATGGCTGGCTGCATTATCGCGTTGATGTGCCGCCCAGTCAGGATGAACATGTGCCTTGGCCGTGGGAGCGCGGGCACATACCCAACCGCACAGGAACGCCGCAGGCCTATCGCCCGGACGGGTCAATTCTGTCGCCGCAGAAACGACCGGAAGTATCAGGGGATTACGAGGCCTGGACACCCTGATGCCACATTGATACCCGGATCCTGATCCACAATATCATCGCCGCTCAACACAGAGCGGCGATTTTGTTTTGTGCCCATTGTGTTGCATCCTTGCTGCGGACCTTCGGAAAATCGCCATTTCGGCTCTTGCCTTCGAGGGGCAAACAGGGCTAGGAACGAAGCGTGCCGGGGTGGTGCGATTGAAGGCGGATTCGTCCTGACGAGCCGCGTTCCCTGTCAGAAAAGTCCAGAATGCCCGACAATGTCGCGGGTCGCTGGATGTCGGAGAAGTCGATGTTGTCTTTGGTGAACCGGATTGGGTCCCGCCTTTCTCGCATGGCGATGGTTTTGGGCATTGTGTCCACCAGTGTGATGGTTGCCGCTCCAGCGTCGGCCGAGAAGATTGCCAACAATGTGACCATCTTTTCCGGACTGGACAAGATCACCGGCCGGATCATCCAGTTTGATGTCTATATTGACGAGACCGTGCAGTTCGGTGCCTTGCAGGTGACGCCACGGGTTTGCTACTCCCGACCTGAGACGGAGCGCCAGCAGGTGTCTGCCTTTGTCGAGGTGGATGAAATCACGCTTGAGCGCAAGGTTCGGCGGATCTTTACAGGCTGGATGTTTGCTTCCAGTCCGGGCCTGAATGCAGTCGAGCACGGGGTCTATGATGTGTGGTTGGAAGGCTGCAAGCAGGATTCCAGCGTTCCCAAACCACAATAAACGCCCACCACATTTTTTCGCAGTGCGTTGAGCGATGCCTGATCAGGGGGCGTCCGGACCTGTTGCCATGTCCAAAGCATAGAAATTGGCTTCGCGTTCCAGTGCCTTGCGCAACTGGTCCTGATAGTCCGCCTTGGGGATCTCGATCGCTCCGAACTGCATCAGATGATCAGTGATGAACTGGGTATCAAGCAACGTGAAGCCACCGGCCTTCATCCGCCCCACCAGATGAATCAGCGCCATTTTCGAAGTGTCGCGGGCGCGCGAAAACATGCTTTCTCCGAAAAATGCGGTGCCCAGACTGACGCCATACAGTCCGCCAATCAGTTGGTCTTTATCCCACACTTCAACCGAATGGCAATGCCCCATGCGGAACAGCTCGCGATAGAGCATATGGATCTGGGCATTGATCCAGGTGGAGGGGCGATCTTCGGTGGATTCGGCGCAGGCATTCATCACGCCATCGAAATCCTGATCGACCGTTATCTTGTAGGGGGTCGTCCGCATGGTGCGGGCCATGCGCTTGGAGACATGAAAGCCATCCAGCGGGATGACCCCGCGCATCTCAGGCTCGATCCACATTACGCTCTGGTCTTCGGCGTCTTCTGCCATGGGAAAGATTCCGCAGGCATAGGCGCGTAGCAGCAATTGCGGTGTGATCTCAAAGGGGGACGAATCGTCAGACATGGCGCAATCCTAGTCCAACTTGTTTGAACAAAGTAGGACGGTGGTTTCTGGAATGTCCGCAACAAGAAAACTATCCTAAGAAATTTACTGTTGCGCCTGACAACGAAAAGGCCGCGCGGGGGAGCGCGGCCTTGACTTCCATTCGATAGACGAGGTTTGGATCAATCCTGCGGCTCGGCGAGGTGTTTTTCCAGCCAATGGATGTCATAGTCACCGTTTGCGATGTCGGGATTGTCTACCAGATCGCGGAACAGCGGCAGAGTTGTGTCGATGCCATCAACCACGAACTCGTCGAGCGCGCGACGCAGGCGCATCATGCATTCCACACGGTTGCGACCAATAACAATCAACTTGCCGATCAGGCTGTCATAATAGGGTGGAATGGAATAGCCCTGATAGACACCGGAATCGACGCGGACACCAAGGCCGCCCGGAGGATGATAGTGGGAGATCTTGCCCGGAGATGGCACAAAGGTCTTGGCATTCTCGGCATTGATGCGACATTCAATGGCGTGGCCAGAGAAGGTCACATCGGACTGCTGGATGTCGAGGCCGATGCCGGCGGCAATCTTCAATTGCTCATGGACGAGATCGATGCGGGTGATCATTTCGGTGACCGGATGCTCGACCTGCAGACGGGTGTTCATTTCGATGAAATAGAACTCGCCATCTTCATACAGAAACTCGATGGTGCCTGCACCGGAATAACACAACTGCTTCATGGCGTCGGCGCAGATTTCGCCGATCCGGTTCTGCTGCTCGGTATTCAGGGCAGGGGAACAGGCCTCTTCCCATACCTTCTGGTGCCGGCGCTGCAAGGAGCAGTCGCGTTCGCCCAGATGGATGGCATGGCCATTGCCGTCACCCAGAACCTGTACTTCGATGTGGCGCGGTTTGGCGAGATACTTCTCGATATAGACGGTGGAATCGCCAAAGTTCGCAGAGGCCTCGGCGCGTGCGGTAGAGAAGGCGCGCGCCATGTCTTCGGACTTGTGGACCACCTGCATGCCCTTGCCGCCGCCGCCGGAGGCGGCCTTGATCAGCACCGGATAGCCCATGTCTTCGGCAAGACGGATGGCTTCCTCGGCATCGACAACGCTGCCGTCAGAGCCGGGAACCACCGGGATACCCAAACGTTTGGCGGTCTGCTTGGCGGCAATTTTATCGCCCATGATGCGGATATGTTCAGCCTTCGGGCCGATGAAGCCGATATTATGGTCTTCCAGCGCTTGCGCGAAACGGGCATTTTCCGACAGGAAACCATAGCCCGGATGAACCGCATCAGCGCCGGTAATTTCACAGGCGGCAATGATGTTGACGATGTTGAGGTAGCTGTCTCTGGCCGCAGGTGGGCCGATGCAGACGCTCTCGTCGGCGAGTTTGACATGCATGGCCTCGGAATCGGCGGTGGAATGAACGGCCACCGTCTGAATCCCCAGCTCCTTACAGGCACGCAAAACGCGAAGGGCAATTTCGCCTCGGTTTGCGATCAGAACCTTAGAAAACATGAATTTCCCCTAGACTCCACAGCATTCCGGGTGTGCCAGAATGCTGCAAGATAAGTTTGTTTGGCAGGCGCCTTATTCGATGATGACCAGCGGCTCGTCATATTCGACAGGCTGCGCGTTATCAACGAGGATTGCCGTTACCGTGCCAGAGCGTGGCGCAGGGATGTCGTTCATGGTTTTCATGGCTTCGACGATCATCAGAGACTGGCCTTCTGTGACCTTGTCGCCAACGGAGATAAAGTTTGGTGCACCCGGCTCTGGTGCCAGATATGCGGTGCCAACCATCGGGGAGCGAACCGCATTGGGATTGGATGCATTGTCCGATGCAGCAGGAGCGGCAGCAGCCACAGGGGCAGGAGACACTGGCGCAGCAACAGGTGCCGGAGCTGCTGCCGCCGGAGCCGCATAGGTCGCCTGCTGGATGATCACTTCCCGAGCAACTCGAATGCGCAAGTCATTTTGCTCGACTTCGATTTCCGTCAGATCTGTTTCCTGAACCAGTTCTGCCAGCTGACGGATGAAGTCAGGATCAAGTTTGCTTTTGTCTTTTGTCATTTGTTCGCATTCCGTATTTTCAAAGCAGGATTTTCCCGCTGTTGCGAAAGAGGCTGCAGGGTGACGGTTTACCTGTCACGCTTGCCAAGATGGGTCACGAGGGCTTCCATCGCCATAGTATATCCGTCCACGCCCAGACCGCATAGAACAGCCATTGCGACCGGAGAGACATAGGATTTGTGGCGGAAGGTTTCCCGTGCATGAATATTGGACAGATGGACTTCGATAACGGTCAGGCCGCTTGCGCGGATCGCATCATGAAGGGCAACTGACGTATGGGAATAGGCGGCTGGGTTGATGATCAGGCCTTTTGCCTTTTGTCCGGCTTCCTGAATCCAGTCAACCAACTCGCCTTCATGATTGCTTTGGCGGAAATCCACCGACACGCCCAGTTCCGATGCCTTTTTGTGACAAGCCGCTTCAACGTCACTCAGGGTTAGGGTCCCGTAAATACCAGGTTCTCTTGTTCCAAGTAGATTGAGGTTGGGACCGTTAAGAACGAAAATCGTGTCTGTCATTGTATTATCCAAGTGAATTTCAGCCACGGCTAGGATCACATTCTTGTTACCAGCCGTGACGCCAAATATAGGAACTCGTTTTGAGATAGAAAAGAGTAGCACTCCACTCTTTTCTTCTTTGGGAGAGCATTTTGAGTGAGAATTTTGCGAAAAGTAAGACCTTGATCCAGTTCGTTCTTACGTAACGTAATGAATGGCAGTCGGTTTGTGCCGACTGCCGTCTTTTCAGAATGCAAAACCCACGGCCTCCCCGTGTTGTGCTCCGCTCTTAACAACTGGTGGAGCCGCAGGAGCGCACCTCTTTGATTTTGCCAATCAGAACGTCTGCGGGCACAAAGCCGGGAATCACTTCATCGCCAATGATGAAACCGGGGGTGCCGGTCAGTTGCAGAGATTCTGCGAGACGGTAATTCTCTTCAATTGGCTTGAGCAGGGCGCGGTCTTCGAAGCGTTTTTCGAGGTCGTCGCGGGAGATGCCAAGTTTTTCAGCGACACGCAGCGCCGATTCCTTGTTGGCCCGGCCGCGCAGGGTCATCATGTCTTTATGGAAGTCCCAGTATTTTTCGGGCGCTGCTTCAGAGACAGCCATGGCGACGAGGGCGGCTTCCATGGAGGGCTGACCGAGCACCGGCCATTCCTTGACAATGAAGCGCAGATTTTTGTCACTTTCGAGCAGGTCGATCATGCTGGAGAAGGCTTGCTTGCAGTATCCGCAGTTATAGTCGAGAAATTCTACCAGTGTGACGTCACCATCCGGGTTGCCAAACACGACCTGTCCTTCGGCGCTGAGCAGGGCATCTTTGTTATCAGCCAGTGCCTGTTTGGCCTGCTCCGCCCGTTCTTCGCGGTCGGCTGCTTCCCGCTTGGCGTCTTCCGCCCGAAGGAGACCGAAGACGTCGCGGATGACGCTCGGATTTTCCAGTAGATAGTCTTTGACGATCTTTTCGATTTCCTGTTTCTGATCGGCATCAAAGCTTTCAGCAGCGGACGGCGTTGCGGTGAAGCCGAAGGCCGCAAGGGAGATGATCAGGCTGGCGGTCAGGTTTTTCAATGAGCGCATGAATGAAGACATCCTCTTTTGTCTCGTGTCGAAGCGTTGGTCTGTTGGCGGGTGCCCGGACCATCGCGCGGTGTCGCGAAGTTGGTTGCAGAATAGGCGAAATCGGCGTGGCTGCGTCGTATAAATGCGAATACTCACTGGAAAGTGAAGTTATTGCGGTGAAAGGCACGCCATTGCCAGCCTAAAGGGCCATCAGTTAAAGGCGTGGTGGTTTGTAGGACAGAATGTCATCGGCCTGCAGCCATTCCGGGCTGCCGCGCGGCAGTTTCTTCTGGGCTCGGGCGGCCATCGCCTTGGCCGAACGGATGTCTCCTGCTGCAAAATAGCCGTTGGCGGTCGCGATCTCGGCGAAAGCGCGATTGCCCAACTGGTCGTAGGCTTGGGCCAGAAGCCGATAGCCGAGCCCCAGATCGGGGTCATTTTGCAAGCCACGGCGCAAATGGTCGACCGCTTGGCGGTAGTTGCGGTTGGACTTTGACGAGAGAATCGCCTGCCCCAGCATGACCCGCAAAATGCCTTCATTGGGCTTCATTGAAATAGCCTTGTTGAGCGGTGCAATCGCGCGGTCTCCATTGCCGGTTTCGAGCAAAATCTGGCCTTTCAACTCCCAGAAATAGGGATGGTTGGGGGCTGCCTTCAACAGACCGTCGACCATCTTCAGCGCCCTTTTGTGGCTGCCGAGGCGATAGGTGACGATGGCTTGCGCATAGCGGTCGGCAAGACTGTTGCCCTTGAACATCCGCATGGTGCGTTTTCCATTGAAGGTGAAGGCCGCAAGTTTGGCGCGGACCAGATCGTGGCGGGCCTGCAGTTGGGCGCTGTCCTTGCGGTTGAAGAATTTGCTTTTCTTCGCCAACCGTTCGATTTGGCCAATGCGTTCGCGAGGCAGCGGATGGGAACGAATATAAGGATCAACGAAATTGCCCGAGAAAAGGGCCTGATCGGCGAACCGCTCGAAGGTGGTCAGCATGCCTTTGGCGGATTGGCCTGTGCGCTGCAGATACCGGATGGCTGCACGGTCGGCGGCCGTCTCCTCGGTTCGGGCATAGTTGAGGAAAGTGCGTTGCGCGATGCCCTGTGAACCGGCCGCAATGGCCGTGCCTGCCTGTGCTGCACTGGCATTGCCCGAGGCCGCACCGGCGGCGGCAGCACCTGCCCCAAGGATCATGCCAATGGCGGCGATGGTTTGAGCCCCTTCAATGGCCTGACGCAGACGAATGAGGTGGCCACCAGCGATGTGACCGGTTTCGTGGGCAATGATGCCAATCACTTCATTCGGAGTTTTGGCGGTGATCAGCGTGCCGGTGTTGATGAACATCCGTTTGCCGTCGACGACAAAGGCATTCAATGCGGGGTCGTTGACAAGGTGGATACGGATATTCTGCGGCTTGAGGCCTGCTGCCTTGAAGATCGGGCGGGCATAGTCGCGGATCAGTTCTTCGGTTTCTGCATCGCGTACCAGCTTGATCCGACCACGCTGGGCCTCGGCGGATGTGGCATGCAGCAATGGCGTCAGGCCGATCAGACCGGCGATCAGACCGGTCAACAGTTTGGTGCTGGCCTTGTGGGGTGCGGGGCCTGCACGCACTGGACGATGGTCGACCAGTGAGAAGGGTAGAAGTTTGCGCAAAGACTTGATACCAAAGCCTTGAACCATGATCACAACCTCTTTTCGTGCCTGATTTTCGCACCAGTGATCGGCCATTGGCATGCCGGACTGGTCTGGAAACGGAGTGCTCCTCGGGGAGCTTTCCCGCCAGTCTGCATCCTCAGTGGGTGAAAATATGGCACAACAGGACAAGAGCGCAAAAAGGAAAAGACAAATGCTCAGGATTTCCAAACGCGGTGCGATCCAGCCGTTTCTGGCGATGGATGTGATGGCGCGGGCCAATGCGCTGGAAAAGGACGGCCAACAGATCGTCCATATGGAGGTCGGGCAGCCCGGAGCGCCTGCGCCCCGTCTGGTGCGCGAGGCGGCGGAAAAGGCGCTGATTGACGGGCGCATCGGCTATACCGACGCAATGGGCATTGCACCGCTCAAAGAGCGGATTGCACAGCATTACATGGACCAATATGGGGTATCGGTGTCGCCTGATAGCATTGCCGTCACCACCGGGTCGAGTGCAGGGTTCAATCTGGCATTTTTGGCATTGTTTGAGGCTGGCGATCGCGTGATTCTGCCAAGCCCCGGCTATCCTGCCTATCGCAACATCTTGGCGGCGCTGGGTCTCGAGGTGGTCGAGGTGGAAACAAGGGCAAAAGATCGTTGGTGCCTGACGGCGGAGGCCATTCGCTCGGCGCATGCCCAGAAGCCTGTCAAAGGCGTGTTGATTGCCTCGCCCGCCAATCCGTCTGGCACGATCATGGAGCCTGACGCTCTGCAATCGGTGATCGAGACTTGCGAAGAGCTTGGTATCTGGTTCATTTCCGACGAGATCTATCACGGGCTTGATTATGGCATGAAGGCGGAGACTGCCCTTCGCTATTCCCCCAATGTGGTGATCATCAACTCCTTCTCCAAATATTATTGCATGACCGGTTGGCGGATCGGCTGGATGGTGCTGCCTGAACAGGCCCGGCGCTCTGTCGAGTGCCTTGGCCAAAGCCTTTATATTTCTGCACCGATGCTTTCTCAGGTGGCGGCGATTGCTGCTTTTGATGCGCGCGAGGAACTCGAAGGCATCAAGGCTGGCTATGGGCGCAACCGGGCCTTTCTGAAAGAAGCCCTGCCTGCGTTGGGGTTGGGCGACTTCATGCCGATGGATGGCGCTTTCTATGCCTATTGCAATGTCAGCCGACTGACCAATGACTCGATGGATTTTGCCAAACGGTCATTGACCGAGGCTGGTGTCGCTTTGACGCCGGGCGCCGACTTCGATACCACGCGCGGCCATCATTATGTGCGGATGTCTTTTGCCGGGACCGAAGAGGATATGCATGAAGCGGTTCGGCGTCTGAAGGCGTGGTTGTGATCGGAACGAACAGCCCTGGTTGCCAATAAAAAATGCCGCCCCGATATCGGAGCGGCCTTTTTGATGCGTTTGTTCTGGAAGCCTAGAGGAAACCGGAGCGGTTCCACCAGCCAGAGCGTTTCGGACGCTTGTCTTCCGGCTTTGTTTCTTCCTGTTCGGTCGATGGCTTGGCAGACGTCTCCGGTGTCTCGCCTTCGCCCTCTGGGGCTTTGGCTGCGTCGTCTTCGCTTTCGGCCTCAGCAGCATCGGAGGACTCGGTTGCCGGTGCTGCCTCTTCTGGCTGACTATCGGTCACCGCTTCTGCTTTTTCCTCAACAACAGGCGCTGCTTCTTCGCTCTCAGGAGCCAGCGCAGCAGCAGTGTCAGAAACCACGTCTTCAACTGCCTCTGCAGGCGCTGCCTCGGCATGCGTATCTGTGACTGGCGCTTCATCTGTCGGGGTTGGCGCAACAGGTTCAGGGCTGTCAGTGCTTTCCGCCTGTTTGGCTTCATCACCAGCCGTGTCTGCTACAGAACCGGATTCAGATGGCGTTTCAGAGGAGGCTTCGTCGCTGTTGGCGTTGTCACCGTCAGCGTCCGTGTTGGTCTCACCGTCGTTGCCATCGGCGGACATGTCGTCCTGACCATTGCGGTTGCGACGGTTGCGACGACCACCCCGACGGCCGCGGCGGCGGCTCTTTTTGGGCTTGTCTTCGTTGCCTTCCTCGTCCGATGCAGACTGTTCTTCGTTGTCACTGCCATTGTCGGACTCGTCGTCAGACTGATCGTCCGACGAATTCTGTGCATCGGCTTGCATGTCCGAGTTGGACTTGCGGCGACGACGACGGCGGCGGCGCTTTTTCGAGCTGCTTTCCTCGTCGCGTTCGCGGTCTTCCTGAATCTCGGTTTCCGTCAGATCGTCATCCAGATCATCGGTCAGGATCATCGACACAGTCTGGGTTGGCGCAACTGGCTGTTCCAGCGGCTCGCCCCGCTCGATTTCCAGATGCTTGCCTTCCAGGCTGTCATCCACCTCGATGGTGATGGAGACGCCAAATCGGTTTTCCAGCTCAAACAGATTGTTTCGTTTCTGGTTGAGGATATAGAGCGCCACATTGGTGCGGGTCTTGACGACCACATGGTGGGTCACACCCTTGAGCAAATGATCTTCAATGGTCCGCAGGATCAGCAAGGCCACAGAGGCTGCTGCACGCACATAGCCGGTGCCATGGCAATGCGGGCAGGGGTCCATGGTGCTTTCCAGCACGCCGGTGCGAATGCGCTGGCGTGACATTTCAAGCAGCCCGAAATGGGAAATGCGACCAACCTGAATGCGGGCGCGATCGGACTTCAAGCAGTCCTTCAGACGCTTCTCAACCGCACGGTTGTTGCGTTTCTCTTCCATGTCGATGAAATCGATGACCACAAGGCCAGCCAGATCACGCAAGCGGAGCTGACGCGAAATCTCTTCGGCTGCCTCAAGGTTGGTCGACAGGGCGGTGTCTTCAATATTGTGCTCGCGGGTCGAGCGACCGGAGTTGACGTCGATGGAGACGAGCGCTTCGGTCTGGTCGATGACGATATAGCCGCCGGACTTGAGGGTCACTTGCGGGCTGAACATCGCGTCGAGCTGGCTCTCAATGCCCATGCGGGTAAAGATCGGCTGTGGCTCGCGATAAGGCTGCACATTCCGGGCATGGCTCGGCATCAGCATCTTCATGAAGCCCTTGGCTTCCTTGTAGCCTTCGTCGCCCGCCACAAGGACCTGATCGATATCCTTGTTATAGAGGTCCCGGATGGAGCGCTTGATCAGCGAGCCCTCCTCATAGACCAACAATGGCGCTGCCGACTTCAAGGTCAGATCGCGGACATTCTCCCACAGACGCAGGAGATATTCGAAATCGCGTTTGATTTCGGTCTTGGTGCGCGAAGCACCAGCGGTGCGCAGGATTACACCCATGCCGTCGGCAACCTCGAGGTCGGAAGCAATCTGCTTCAGGCGCTTGCGGTCGGTGACGTTGGTGATTTTGCGGGAGATGCCGCCGCCACGGGCGGTGTTTGGCATCAGAACCGAGTAGCGGCCAGCCAGCGAGAGGTAGGTGGTCAGGGCTGCGCCCTTGTTGCCACGTTCTTCTTTCACCACCTGCACAAGCAGGATTTGGCGGCGCTTGATAACTTCCTGAATTTTATACTGACGTGTGCGACGGCGGGAGCGGCGCTCCGGCACTTCTTCCAAGGCGTCTTCGGCACCGACATGCTCGACATCGGACTCTTCATCGCTGTCGTCGTCTTCATCGTCCTCGTCATCGACGGCTTCAAACGAGACATGGTCTTCGTCGTCCAGCTCTTCCGCTTCCTCAATGTCTTCGGGATCGGCGCTGACGCTTTCTGCTTCGGCAATGGCGTGGGCTTGCGCCGGTGGTGTCCCGGATCCGTCGCTGTCGTCGGAGGCGTCGTCTTTGCTCAGATCAATCGCGGCCTCATCGCCTTCATAGGCGGTGACAAAAGCTTCGTCATCTGAAGATGTGCTTTCCGGAGCAGACGTTTGTTCCGTAGCGGATCCTGCATCGCCAGCGTCTGCAACGACAGGCGCATCAGTGGTTTCAGAAGAAGAGGACGCAGCAGCATCAGCAGCGGCTTCCACGTCCGTTGCTTCACTCTGTTCGTTTGTCGTTTCCTGAGCCTCAGTTGCCTGAGCTTCTGCCTTGTCTTCCGCATTCTTGCGGCTGGACCGCGAAGAGCGACGGCGCGACTTGCGCGGCTTCTTCTCTTTGCTGGGCTTTTCCTTCTCGGAACTTGCCTCTACATCATCATCATCGTTGCCATGGCCTTTTTCTTCTTCCAGAAGAGCCTGACGATCGGCAACCGGGATCTGGTAATAGTCCGGATGAATTTCGCTAAATGCGAGGAAACCGTGGCGATTGCCACCGTAATCAACGAAAGCCGCCTGCAGAGATGGTTCAACTCTGGTGACTTTGGCTAGATAGATATTGCCACGCAATTGTTTGCGATTGGCGGACTCGAAGTCGAATTCCTCAACCCGATTGCCGCGTACGACAACCACCCGGGTTTCCTCCGGATGCGTCGCATCAACGAGCATTTGATTTGCCATTGGGTAATGTCTCCACGAAACAGCGCGCCGACAACCGTTCTGGCCAATGCTTCAGGCACCCGGCAGGTTCGCGTTATTCCGTTTTTGTCTGATGACGACCTTGCCTTTCGCTGTGGAAGGATATGCAAACCGTCCAAAGCCAGGGCGTGCAGTCTTGCTGCAATGCTGTCTCTGGAGTTGGGGCCGGTTCTCATATGCATGACCAGGCGAGATCCTCTTGTTTTCAATTTCGTACCCGGCATGGCCTTTGTGAAGGTATCCGGGTCGGGGTTCTGGGCCTACAGACGGGGGCACGTTTCTCATGCACCCCTTGCTGCGGCGGAAAAATCGGTGTGTCAGGCTAAATATCTGACTTGTTTAGGCATTTTGCATCAAGCTTGGTATGTCCGAGGCGTCTGCGCATCTCGCGAGGCGTCACATTTCGTGTTGATCAGTCTTCCTGCATCTGACCACCTGCCGCGTGTGCTGATGGGGCAAAAAGCCAGATCGTAACAGCGGACAGTCGAATCGGATCATTGCTATGCAACAATGGCCTTTCATCTTTGTAGGGTTCCTAAATCAAATATGCAAGTCTTGGTCCAGATTTAGCTCATCTTTAGACGGGTTTTTAAAGCTGAACATCATACGTGCGAATCCTCACTACCAACTTTCTGTCAAGAGGGGGTTAACCTCGGGGCGATTATGGTTTAGCAACTGTTGCCAAATCGAACCGCGGCATGGTTCGCCCCAGCCAAGGAATGCTTCAAGAGTGCGCCTATGATATTGTCCAATCTGTCTCGCCACATGCGTCACTGTCTGGTGGTCTGCCTGTTCGTGACCCTGACCCTCGCCGGTTTGGGTGTTGTGGGGTTGCAGGCTGCCACGAAAGCGCCCGCAGCCAAGGTCGAGAGCGACAGCGGGGCAGTGGTCGTGCAGGCTGTACGCACCTCTGGCGACGGCAAGACGGCCAAATTTGTGCTTGATGTCTCCCGCCCTGTCAGCTTCAGCGTGTTTGCTTTGGCCGAGCCCTATCGTCTGGTGATCGACTTACCGGATCTGGATTTCGAGATGGCCCATTCGATGGCGCAGGTCGAGCGTGGCATGGTGCGCAATTTCCGTTTCGGCAATTTTGGCGACCAGCGGTCCCGGATTGTGCTTGATCTGAATGGCCCGGCCAAGGTGATGAAGGCTTATAGCTTGCCTGCCGTTGACGACAATGAGGCGCGGCTGGTGATTGAATTGTCGCGCGTCGATGAACGTGAATTCTCCGAACAGTCGCTCAGGGATGTTATTCGTGTTGAGGTCGAGGGCGAGGCGGCGGCAAAAGTCGCGGCCCTGTCGGCGCATCCTTTGGCAAAAGATCGCAAGGATGCAGATCCGAGGCCATTGGTGGTGCTCGATCCGGGGCATGGCGGCATCGATACTGGCGCTGTTTCGCCCAAGGGGCATGTCGAGAGCAAGCTGGTGTTGGCCTTTGCTCTTGCGTTGCGCGAAAATTTGCTGGCCGATGGGCGATTCCGGGTGGCGATGACCCGTGAAACGGACACATTCATTTCGTTGTCCAAGCGGGTGGCCTTTGCCCGGGCTCGCCATGCAGATCTGTTCGTCTCAATACATGCGGATACTGTGAGGCAAAGCTATGTTCGAGGGGCTACTGTCTACACCTTGTCCGACAAGGCGTCTGACGCAATTGCTGCTGATCTGGCGCATCGGGAGAATCGCTCGGATTTGCTCGCCGGTCTTGAGATGGAAGAAAAGGATGATGTGGTCGCGGATATTCTGATTGATTTGACGCGGCGCGAGACCTCCAATCATTCTTCTCTTTATTCCCGCACCCTTGTCGGAGCGCTGGAATCCAGCATTCGACTCGCCAAGCGTCCGCAACGGTCAGCCGGGTTCAAGGTGTTGAAGGCACCTGACATTCCGAGCGTCCTGTTGGAGCTTGGCTATTTGTCAAACAAGGAGGATCAGTCGGCTCTGACCTCCAAGACATGGCAGAAGAAGGCCATCCAATCGATCAGCAAGTCGATCGAGATGTTCTTTGCCCGCCGTTCCACCCATAGCAGTGGACTTTTCACCAAAAGTTCTGGCTGATCGGCAACAATCTGCCGGGTTGCAATTGTCGTGACAAGTTCCTGACTCATTCTGGATGCAGCAAACGCGCAACAGGTCAGCCCTTTTGCTGCCCCAATGTCATGTGAGTGTTGCAAATTGAAATCGGGCAGAATAAGTCTTTGCCTTAGCGGTGTGGTATGCGATTTGCTCGCGCGACGATTCTTGGAGCATTGCGCGGATCGCTGAGCGCACCATGCAAGGGGCTGCCGTCGGGTGATCGACGGGCAACCTGCCTGGGCGACAGGGTGAGCGACAGGGCGGGCCAACAGAAGCAATAGGGACAGATATGATAATTTGGCGATTCTTCGGCTTTCTTTTTGCCGCAGGTTCCGTTCTGTTCATCGTAGCGGCGATGGCTGTCTATATTTTCCTCAACTCCATGATGCAGGGGCTGCCGGACTTTACGGCGCTGAGGAATTATGAGCCGCCCGTGATGACACGCATTCATGCAGGCAATGGTGAGCTGATGGCAGAATATGCCCGCCAGCGTCGCCTGTTCCTGCCGATTCAGGCTATTCCGGATCGTGTGAAACAGGCCTTCCTGTCCGCCGAGGACAAGAATTTCTATGATCATGCGGGTATCGATTATTTCGGCATTGGTCGCGCCGTGTTGACCAACATCCGAAATTATGGGCAAAACCGCCGTCTGGTTGGTGCTTCGACGATTACCCAGCAGGTCGCAAAGAACTTTCTTCTTACCTCCGAGCAGTCTTATGAGCGCAAGATCAAGGAAGCCCTGTTGTCGATGCGTATCGAACAGGCCTTCAGCAAGGATGAGATCCTTGAACTCTATTTGAACGAGATTTTTCTTGGTATCGGCTCCTACGGGATTGGCTCAGCGGCTCTGCACTATTTTGACAAGTCGGTGCATGAGCTCAATCTGGCAGAAATCGGTTATCTGGCTGCGTTGCCGAAAGCGCCGAACAATTATCACCCGATCCGTCGAACCGATAAGGCCATCGAGCGGCGCAACTGGGTGATCGATCAGATGGTCAATAATGGCTATGTGACGGTCGAGGAGGCCAATCAGGCCAAGGCCATGGATCTGGAAGTGAAGATGCGGTCGCGCGGTGCGCACATCTTCGCCGCGGACTATTTTGCCGAAGAGGTGCGCCGTTGGATCGGTGAAGAATTTGGTGAAGACAAACTCTATAATGGTGGCCTGTCTGTGCGGACCTCGCTGAATGTCGGGCTGCAACAGGAAGCCCGCAAAGCCCTGAGCGATGGCCTCGTTGCATTTGACCACACCAAGGGGTGGCGCGGTCCGGTGACGACCATCGATCCTTCTGGCGATTGGGGACGCAAGCTTGCCAAGGTTGAGCCGCTGAGTGATGTGCCGGAATGGCAATTGGCTGTCATCCTGTCGGCAGAGGGCAAGGAAGCGAGCGTTGGCTTGCAGCCCGAAATTGACGAGACGGGTAAATTGTCTGCGGAGCGGACGACCGGTGTGATTTCGGTTTCCGACCTCAAATGGGCCAAATGGGAAAGTGGTGATCGCAAGGGTAAAGCTGTCAAAGCGGTGTCCGATGTGTTTCAGCCCGGCGATGTGGTCTATGTCAGCAGCAAGGGCGAGGGGAGCAAATATGACCTTCAGCAGGTGCCAGAAGTCTCTGGTGCGCTGATCGCCATGGATCCCTATACGGGTCGTGTGCTTGCCATGGCTGGCGGCTTTTCCTTTGCCCAGAGCCAGTTTAACAGGGCCACGCAGGCCTACCGTCAGCCCGGTTCTTCCTTCAAGCCGTTTGTCTATGCAACGGCACTGGACAACGGCTATACGCCGTCCAGTGTGGTCATGGATGCGCCGATCGAAATCCAGCAGGGTGGTGGTCAGGGCATCTGGCGACCCCAAAACTATGGTGGCAAATTCTATGGTCCATCTACCCTGCGCCTTGGCATTGAGCGGTCACGTAACGTGATGACCGTGCGTCTGGCGCAGGATATGGGCATGCCTCTGGTGGCGGAATATGCACAACGGTTCGGCATCTATGACAATCTGATGCCTGTGCTTTCCATGGCTCTGGGGGCCGGTGAGACGACCGTGCTGCGGATGGCAACGGCCTATTCCATGCTGGCCAATGGCGGGCGACGGATTACGCCGACCTTTGTCGACCGGGTGCAGGATCGCTATGGCAAGACCATCTACAAACATGACCAGCGGATTTGTGAGCAATGCAATGTTCAGAGCTGGGCCTATCAGGATGAGCCTCAGGTCGTTGACAATCGGGAACAGGTGCTCGATCCGATGACCGCCTATCAGATCACCTCCATGATGGAGGGGGTCGTGCTGCGCGGCACTGCGCCGGTTGTGCGTAAGGTAGGCAAGCCGATTGCTGGCAAGACCGGCACCACCAACGACGAGCGCGATGCCTGGTTTGTGGGCTATTCGCCGGATCTGGTGGTTGGCGTCTATGTGGGCTATGACCGACCGCGGCCGATGGGGCGCAAGGCGTCAGGTGGTGGATTGGCAGCCCCGATCTTTACCGACTTCATGAAGGTGGCATTGGCTGATCAGCCGAAAAAGCCTTTCCCGGTTCCGGAAGGGTTGCAGCTCATTCCGATTGATCGCCGCACGGGGCTTAGAGAATCTGCCAGCGGTGAAGGGGTGATTCTGGAAGCCTTCAAGCCCGGCACTGCGCCGCCTGACAGCTATTCGATCATCGGTTTCACCGAGGATATGGGGCGCCCGGTTTCCGCCCAGGAAGCCGAACGGGCCTTGACGCAAGGCACGGGCGGTCTGTATTAAGACCCATCATTTTCTTTCAGTCAGGCGGATGGCGTACTTGCGGCATCCGCTTTGTCATGAACGGTTGCCGGGCAGGGATGCTTCCTCCCGGTTTTTTGAAAGCAAAGCGAAAAGACAATGCGCGCAGAAATTCAAAATGTGGTCGACGAAATCAAGCAGGGTCTTGCTCTGCTGAGGAGGCATCTTTGACTGGGATACAGCCCAGAAACGCCTTTTAGAGTTGAATAATCTCGCCGAAGATCCAACCTTGTGGAACGATCCGCAGGAAGCCCAGAAGCTGATGCAGGAGCGCCAGAAGCTGGAATCGGCGATCAATGGTTTCAATCGTGCCACGCAGGATCTGGAAGACTCGATCGAACTCATCGAAATGGGTGAGATGGAAGAGGATGCCGATATCGTTGCGGACGCCGAGGCGACCTTGCAGGGATTGCTTTCCGAGATCACGCGTCAGCAGATCGAAACCCTGTTGTCCGGTGAGGCCGATAGCAATGATTGCTATATCGAGGTGCATTCGGGTGCCGGTGGTACGGAGAGCCAGGACTGGGCGTCCATGCTGCTGCGCATGTATACGCGCTGGGCTGAAAAGGCAGGCTTCAAGGTCGAGGTCATGGAAGTGACGCCGGGCGAGGAGGCGGGCATCAAGGCTGCGACCATCATGGTCAAGGGCGAGAATGCCTATGGCTGGGCCAAAACGGAGAGTGGCGTGCATCGTCTGGTGCGCATTTCGCCCTTTGACAGTCAGGCGCGTCGCCATACCTCATTCTCCTCGATCTGGGTCTATCCGGTGATCGATGATTCCATCGATATCGAGATCAATGAGAGCGATTGCCGCATCGATACCTACCGCGCCTCCGGGGCGGGTGGTCAGCACGTCAATACGACCGACTCTGCGGTTCGTATCACGCACCAGCCGACGGGCATTGTGGTGCAATGTCAGAACCAGCGCTCCCAGCACAAAAACCGGGCGCAGGCTTGGGACATGCTCAAGGCGCGTTTGTATGAGCGCGAGTTGCAGATCCGCGAAGACAAGGCCAATGCGGAGGCGGCCAGCAAGACCGATATTGGCTGGGGTCATCAGATCCGGTCGTATGTCTTGCAGCCCTACCAACTGGTCAAGGATTTGCGTACCGGGGTGGAAAGCACCAGTCCGGGGGATGTGCTTGATGGTGCCTTGACACCTTATATGGAAGCGGCGCTTGCTCAGCGCGCCTATGGCGATGGCGACGAAACGCCAATCGAAGACATTGTCTGATCTGATTGATCGACAAAAGAAAAGCCCGGTTTCGACCGGGCTTTTTTTGTGCCTGCATTTCGCTGCTGTTATTTCAAAGGCGTGTCGGATCAAATCAGGTGCCGAAGCTCTTTTCCTGCAGACAGGAAAGCGTAAGGATCAACAGCCTTGCCGTGGACGCGGGTCTCAAAGTGCAAGTGCGGCCCGGTTGACCGGCCCGAGGAACCGACCTTGCCCAGAATAGTGCCCTTGTTGACCTTTTCGCCCTTCTTCGCCAATGCCTTGCTCATATGGGCGTAGCGGCTGATGACACCGCCGCCATGATCCACTTCAACCATGATGCCATAACCGGAAATGCGACCGGACCGGGTTACCACACCACTGCCGGAGGCGCGAATGGATGTGCCATACCGTTCCGCCAAATCGACGCCTGAATGCATCGACATGCGGTTCAGGAACGGATCCTTGCGAACGCCAAAGCGGCTTGACAGGCGTGCCGTGGGCAAGGGATGGGAGATGGGAAGCCTGCTGACATTGCGCTTGAGTTGCATGAAATGGTCGAGTGCCAGTGTCACCTGTTCGGCTTTTTCCGCCAGTTCGTCATGATCAAGTTCTGCGGTGATCGGGACATAAGGTCCACCAACCGCCAGTTGCTCGGATTTTTCGATCTTCACGCCAAGCTTGGCAATGCGCTGTTCGACGCTGGCGGTCTTTTTGCGAATGTCATTGAGCAGATTGTGCAGGATGGCCTGACTGTCGAGCATCTCGGTTTCCAAGCGGCTGGCTGCGTCTGCCAACTTGACGATGGTGGTGTTGTCTTCCTTCACTTCCAGCGTGTCGATGATCGAAGTTGGTTTCAACCCGAGGGGTGCTGTATCAGCCACCTGGATACTGCCGGTCGGCGTCATGTCCTTTGCCAAGCTCTGGGAGGATCGAAAACCCAGTTTGGCCAGTTCGCGAAAACGATTGGATATGTTTTCTCGGGAATCAAAACCGACATCAAATCCTACATCGACAGCGGATGCTGCAGCCACTTTTGTCGGTATTTCAGCGCTCTGGGCTGGTGCCTTTGCCTGCTTGTCTTTGTTCTTGGCGCGCCATGGGGCGGTTTTGGGAAGGGGAACCTTCAAATCAGACCGAATCGTCATGCCTGCTTTGCGTGCTTTATTGAGAATCGGCTCAAGCACCGAGGAATAGGCTTCAAAGTCCGCCTGTTTGCGCATCAGGTTCTGGACATGGGTTTCCATCACCTGCTGATCGATCATCTGACGGCTGGCGACCCGGTCCAGCTGGGCGCGAAGATGGGCAATGCGATCTTCATAGGCATTCTGCGCCAGTGCCTGCTCGGAACGGGAAAAGCTAATGATTTCATCACGAAATACGAGATAGGCGGTGGCAGAGAGATAAAGGCAGCTGAAAATGAGGCCAACGATGATTACGCTCGTCACAATCCACGGACGGATCGTGAAATCCTGCACGACATCACCATGGGCGATGATGATCCGGTGTGGTTCGGTGCGTCTACCAAATTCGCGACGGTTACTCTGGGAAAGCATTTGCATCCATACTCGTTATTTGGCTCGATAGTCAGCCAGACAGCCTCTCCTATTAAGCTGCGAGTATGGTTAATTTTTCGTTACTGATCGTGATTTCAGCGGTTGGTTGAAAGAGCCAATTTCGTTTAGAAACCGTGTGTTAGCGCTTTCCAAATGGTTAATGTGAAAAGCGTTTTCATTGCTAAATATATGCAATTACAGCATTTGCATTTGGTCGCCAGAGCTGCTGCCGCGCCTGCTTTTCAGGGCAGGCGCTGCCTTGCAGGTTATGCCTTCAGTGCCTTGGTGGCTTCGAGCACTTCGGCTGCGTGACCCTTCACTTTGACTTTTGGCCAGATTCTGGCCAGCTTGCCATCTGCATCGATCAGGAAGGTGGAGCGTTCGACGCCCATATAGGTCTTGCCATACATCTTCTTTTCCACCCAGACTCCATAGGCTTCGCAGACCTCTTTTTCCGTATCGGCGGCGAGGGTGACTTTCAGGTCATGCTTGGCGACGAAGTTTTCGTGTTTCTTGACACTATCGGGCGAGATGCCAATGATACCGGCGCCAAGGGCTGCAAAATCGTCTGCCAATTGTGAAAAATCGAGCGCTTCGGTCGTGCATCCTGGCGTGTTGTCCTTAGGGTAGAAATAGACGATGACCGGCTGGCCTTTCATGGTGCTCAATGTGATCGTGTTGCCGCCATTGACGGGCAGGTTGAAATCGGGAGCGGGTGCCCCTTCCTGAAGCATTGCTGTCTGATCGCTCATCTGGCCATCCTTTCGACTCTTTCATGTGGCATTGGATTGGTACAGTTTTATTGCCTTGTCTGTCGAATGTCTTGTCCCTTCGCTGTTTCGTTTTCTTATTTACGAAGTGGTTTGGTTGCTGGACCTGCATCAGCGCCGTTTGTTCGGAGCGAAAAGCGGGGCAAGATGACCTTGTTGCTCTCTTTGCTGCGATGATGAGGACAAAGCTCTTGTGAGCGCCCCGAATCTGGCCTAACAGGAATAGAGCGGGACGTGAGCATATTTCGGTCGTCTTGCCGGCTAAGCGAAGATGGAGACACAAGAATCTTGACCGATAACGCGGGCCCAGAGCAACAGCGAGAGACTTTACCAGACGAACCGGTTTCGGGTGCTGTGAGTGCAAGCGATGAGACCCTTCCGGTTGCCGTAAGGTCATCCAGTTGGTTGCGGAAGACCCTCTGGGGACTGTCTGGGCTATTGGTTCTTGTGGTTTTGCTGGTCGGGTTGGTCTTGGTCCGATTGTCGATTGCGCCTGTTTCCGTTAGTGGCTTTCTCAACCAGATTGAGGCCTTGGCCGAAGGGGCTTTGCCGGAAGGACAGAGCCTCGAAATTGAGGATGCTCTGGTGAGTTTTGCTGATCAGGGCGGTCTGGCGTTGCGCCTTTCCGGCATTTCGCTCAAGGATCCGGACAAGACGCTGTTGTCAGCACCACGGATTGATCTTGTGGTTGGCCTGCTTGATCTGATTTCGTCGAAACTTCGTCCCACTGAAATCTATATTCCGGAAATGATGGCGCATGTGCGACGGGATGAAAATGGCCGCATTTTGATTGCCGGGCAGGATCCCGGGGCCGATGAAGAAGTATTTGGTCCGCCGGTCCGATCGCAGGCGATTTTCTACGACCCTGATGAGCCGGAATTCGTTTCTCTCGCCTATTCGATGCGTCGCGCCATCAAGCCGCTGACCGATCCGGATTTGACCAAGCGGCCGCCTCGTATCCTGATCCGTAATACCGAGATTGCGTTGGAAGACGAGATCGAAGGAAGCAGCCGCAGTTTTCACAATGTCGCTCTGTCCTACAATCCGACCGGTGCGGAGGATGATCTCTGGCGCATCGATTTTGCCGCGGACGGCCACAATGGCCGGATCGCCTTTGCGATGGCTGAGTATCCGCTTGAGGAAGACCAGAAGGGTGAAGAGGGGCGCTCGATCGAGCTGCGTTTCGCCGATCTCTCTCTGGCCGACTTGGCGCCACGCTTTGCCGACAAGAGCCAGAATTTCCAGTTTGCGGCTTCCTTGTATGGAGCGGCTCGTTTCGACTTTGATCTGAAGGGCGAGCTGGTTGACATGCGCACGGCACTGGATGTGGGGGCCGGGCAGCTGGAATTTGATGCCGAGGACAGCACCTATCTTGATGAGGCCAGTTTTCGGCTGGACTGGGACCCGGGTATTCGGGCGATGAAGCTTGAGCGTGGCAAGGTGTTGTTTGGCGAAACCGGTGGTGAGTTTCGTGGTGTGGCCGTCTGGCCGGAAACGCAGGATGGCGACATTCGCATTGCACTTGAAGGTGCAGATATCAAGCTCGCCGCGCGGGACAATCCAAATCCGGCCAAGTTTCTCAAGCAACTGATCCTGAACATGAAAGTAGGCCGTGAGAGCGGTGTTTCGACCATTGAACGCTTTGCTGCCATCGCCGATGAGGGCAACGTTCAGGGATCAGGCTCAATGGCATGGGTCAATGGAGAATTGACGGCGACCATGACGTTTGTCGCGTCCGCAATGCCCTATGATCTGCTGGGGGCAATCTGGCCTGTGCCGATTGCCAATGGGGCCCGTCAATGGATCATTGAGAATATTGGGGCAGGCCAAATGACGGGCGGCACCATAGAACTGTCGCTCACCGAGAGCATGCTGGAGCGCAATGAGGACAACCGTCTGATCTTGCCTGACGAAGCTGTTCTGGTTCGTTTCGGGGCCAAGGATCTGCGTATCAAGGGCTTTGGCGATTTGCCACCAGCGGAAAAGGTGGACGGATCGGGGGTTATCACCGGGCGCACATTTGTCGCCTCGATTGATGAGGGCTATTTCCTGACCAAGGCAGGGCGTCGGTTCCCAATCAATTCGGGTTTGATCGAAATTCCCGATCACTCGGAAAAGCCGCCCATCGGTGTCGTTGTTGTTGACGGAGAAGGGGATGCTGCTGCGCTCGGGGAAATCGCCGATAGTGATCCGCTCAATGTGCTGGCTCAGGAAAAACACAAACCCGGAGACCTGTCAGGGCGTGCTCATGCCCGCGTGAAGGTGCGCTTTCCGTTCCTCAAGGACCTGAAGAAGGAAGAGGTCGACTATAGCGCCAAGATTGAGCTCAAGGATTTTGCCAGCGCGGCGTCGATCCGCGGCTACAAGCTGAATGATGCCACCTTATCGATCAATACCGATGGATCCCGCATCGCCATTGTTGGCAATGGCTTGGTTGACGGATTGAAGACGGATCTCGATCTTGTCACCTCGACGGATGATTCCGTGGCCTTTTCTTCCAAATTTGCGCTCAAACTGGATGACGATGATCGCCGCAAGATGGGGTTTGATCTGTCGGACTGGTTGCGCGGACCGATCTTTGTCAAGGCTCGCCAGGACGGCAATGAAGAGGGCGTGACCCACTTTGAGGTCGATCTAACCAAGGCTGTGATTGCGCTGGATGAAATCGGCTGGAGAAAAAAGGCCAATGTACGTGGTACGGCCATCTTCGCATTGGCTGACAAGGGTGGGCTTCTGTCTGTGCGTGACGCCAAGTTGACGGGGGATGGCTTCGATGCTGTTGGCTCGGCAGAGATCGACAAGCAAAGTGGCTTGCAGAAACTGACTGTGGCCAATCTTCGTCTCAGCCGCGGCGATCGGTTGCGTCTTGATGTGGTCCAGAGCCAACCTGATTTCTATACGGTGCGTCTGACTGGTGACCTGTTGGATCTGCGTGGCAAGTTCCTCTCGGGCAGCATCGGGGCTCCTACCCAGAAGGGTGCTGCGCCGACGGGCAGCTACCGGATCAATATGGCCGTGAAAAGGATTATCGGTCTGTCCGGTCATACCTTATCCGATTTTACGGCCAGCATCCTGACGATGAAGGGCAAGGACAAGAGCATCAAGGCCAAGGGGCTGATTGATGGGCGGTCGCAATTGTCTGTTGATACCAAACAGGACAAGCATCCGACCGTTCAGATCTCCAGTGGCGATGCAGGCGCGTTGTTGCGCTTCACCGGGGCGCTGGATCGGGTGTTGGGTGGTCGACTGGCCATGTCGGTTGCCTTGCAGGATGGCTGGGACAAGGTGTCCGGCTCGGTGTTGATGAAGGATTTTAATCTCTCTGGCCGGGTGCAGCAGCAACGCGAACAAAGTGGGTCAGGGCAACAGGTTAGCAATGACTTCGCCAAACTAACCCTGCAATTTTCGGGTCAGGATGGGATCTATCGCATTCGCGACGGTGTTTTGAAAAGTGCCTCTCTTGGGGCGACTATGGGCGGCAGCCTCAATTTGAAGGAAAAGACCCTTTCGCTGGGCGGGACCTATATTCCGGCTTATGGTCTCAATAATATTTTCAGCCGGGTGCCGGTGTTGGGGCGGATCATTGGCGGGCGCAAGAATGAAGGTCTGATCGGCATCACCTTCAAGGTGAAGGGAAGCCTGTCGAATCCGGAAGTCTTCATCAACCCGGCCTCTGTATTGGCACCGGGTGTGTTCCGGCAGATTTTCGAGTTCAATCGATAGTGTCACACCATGTCGCACACCAAAAAAGGCTCCCCGAAGGGAGCCTTTTCACGTTGGTTGCAGCGTCTCTTGCCGTGGCTGCCTAGCTCAGTTTGAGCAACACATGCTTCTTCTTGCCCATGGACAGCTTGATGACGCCATCCGGATTGAGATCGGCTTTGGTGATCAAGGCGGTCTCATCGGCGACTGGGGCGTCATTGAGCTTGAAGGCGCCACCCTTGATCGAGCGGCGGGCTTCACCGTTGGATTTGGCAAGGCCAGCTGTGACAAAGGCACTCAGAACGCCCAGACCTGCATCGAGATCACTTTGCGCAATGTCGATCGTCGGCAGGTTGGCGGCAGATGCCTGACCTGCCTCAAAGGTCTTGCGGGCGGTTTCAGCGGCTTCTTCTGCTGCGGTACGGCCATGGATCAGAGCAGTGGCTTCGGTTGCCAGAATCTTCTTGGCTTCGTTCAGCTCGTTGCCTTCCAGTGCCTCAAGGCGTTTCACTTCATCCATCGGCATGGTGGTGTAGAGCCGTAGGAAGCGACCGACATCGGCGTCGCCGGCATTGCGCCAGAACTGCCAGTAATCGTATGGGCTATACATGTCGCCCCGCAGCCAGACCGCGCCATCGACAGACTTGCCCATTTTCGAGCCGTCCGACTTGGTGATCAGGGGCACGGTCAATGCGAAGGTCTCGGTCTGGTTCATCCGGCGGCACAGATCAATACCGGAGACGATGTTGCCCCATTGGTCCGATCCACCCATCTGCAAGCGGCAGCCATATTCCTTATTCAGCACCGTGTAGTCATAGGCCTGAAGGATCATGTAGTTGAGCTCGATGAAGGAGAGGGCCTGTTCGCGCTCAAGGCGCAAACGAACGGAATCGCGGGCCAGCATCTGGTTGACCGAGAATTTCGATCCGACATCGCGCAGGAATTCGATATAATTGAGCTTCAGGAGCCAGTCCGCATTGTCAACCTGAACGGCGTCGGTTGCGCCTTCGCCAAAGGTCAGCAGCTTGGCGAAGATATCACGGATGCTTTCCTTGTTGTCCTGAATTTTGGCTGGAGTCAGCAGTTGGCGCGTTTCATCGCGGCCGGACGGATCGCCCACCATGGTGGTGCCGCCACCCATCAGGGTGATCGGGCGGTGGCCGGTCTGTTGCAGCCAATGCAGCATCATGATGGAAACCAGATTGCCCACATGCAGGGAGGCTGCGGTGCAATCATAGCCCGTATAAGCAGTAACCGTTTCCTTGCAAAAGAGTTGATCCAGCCCTTCCGGGTCCGAGCACTGATGAATGAAGCCACGCTCATTCAGGGTGTGTAGAAAGTCGGATTTGAAGGCGGTCATAGCCGCTTTTCTCCTTCATTAAACGGTTGTTGCTTCTTAATGATCTTTGGGATGGGTTGTCGCCGGGCGACGGACACCCCAAATAATCTAACATGGCTTGAAATGGACCGGACGAGTGTCTGGCCGTGTTTTGACCATGGTAAGGTGGTTTGGTTCCCTCGGCATTTCCGGCAATAGGTCTATTGCCAAACTTGCATTAGGATGATGCTTCGCTGACGGGATGTGTCGGACGCACCACGGGCCGACTGTCTAGCAAAGATCGCATTAAAGATCACTAGCAAGATTGAGAGAAGGGGACAAAATGGCTAAGAATGACGCAAAAATGTCGATCGCTGTGGGTCTGATGAGCGGAACGTCCTGCGATGGTGTGGATGCCGCCCTGATCGAGACAGACGGTACGCAATTTGTCCGTCCGCTTGCGTCGGTCTTTCGTCCCTATAGCGATGAAGAACAAGGCCTGTTGAGACAGGCGCTTGTGGATGCGCGCGATCTCAAGGACCGCACAGCGCGTCCGGGTGCGCTTGCCAAGGCTGAAGACCTGATCACCGAGGCGCACAAACAGGCTGTTGAAAGCCTGTTGGCCAGTGACAAGGGCAAAAAGCACCGTCCCGACGTGATTGGCTTTCACGGTCAGACGGTTTGGCATGATCCGGCCAATCGTCTGACGGTGCAGATCGGTGATGGACAGGCGCTTGCAGACGCCTTTGGTCTACCGGTGGTGCATGATTTCAGAGCGGCGGATGTAGCGCTTGGTGGGCAGGGTGCCCCTTTGGTTCCGGTCTATCACAGTGCCATTCAACAACAGCTGGATTTGCCGCTGCCGATTGCTTTTGTCAATATTGGCGGCGTGGCGAACATCACCTTCATTGGCGCGAGCGGTATGATGATTGCCTTTGACTGTGGACCGGGCAATGCGCTGATCAATGATTTTGTGCGCGAGAAGGCTGGCCTTGAGATGGATGAGGGCGGCAAGCTGGCGCGGGCCGGGACGATCGACTATCTGGTGCTGGCGACAATCATGGCCGATCCCTATTTCCGCAAGCCGGCCCCCAAGTCCCTTGACCGGAATGCCTTTGACATGTCCGCTGTGATGGACAAAAGCCTTGAAGATGGCGCGGCGACCCTTGCCGCCCTGACAGCGGAAACCATTGCACTTGGCCTTGAGCATATGGAGCAATTGGAGCGGCACCCGGCCGAAATGGTCGTGATCTGTGGCGGCGGGCAGCATAATCAGTTTCTGATGGACCAGCTGCGCGGTGCCTTGGACATGCCGGTCATGCCAGCGGATGATCTGGGATGGAAGGGCGACACGATGGAGGCGGAAGCCTTCGGCTATTTGGCTGTGCGGTCACAATTGGGATTGCCGCTGACTTATCCGGGCACAACCGGAGTTGCAAAGCCGACATGCGGTGGTGTGTTGGCCGAGCCTTCCGTGGCTGATAATGCTTGATGCCGCTGCGTGATTGCAGTTTGCCAATTGACCCTTTTTGACAGGCTGCAGATGGCAGAAGGCTGTTGCCTTCTGTGATCAACCGCTTATGGTCTGACGCATTCGAGTTTGTCCTGAACCGATGTTCCGGGTCTCTGCTGGAGTGTGTCTGATGGTCCTTCTGCGCGCCGCGTCGCGATGTCTTCTGCTTGCCTTTGCTCTTGTTCTGATCGCGCCTTCTGGCGCTCAGGCTGACATGGATGCGTGGTCTGCCTATCTTGCCAAGCGCGAGGTGCAGACCGGCAAGGAGATTGGTGATCTTGACTTGATTCATGATCGCTGGTTGTTGCGCTCACGCAGTCTGGAAAGCGTTTATCTGGGCTTTCCGATGACCCGGATGACCTATGACAAACGCTATATTCTGCCTGATACAGATGCCTTCGCCGCGTTGGAAGGCCTTTTCAAGGAACCCAAGGTGGGCTTGCGGTTTGCGCCAGACGGCATCAAACTCGCGTTCATCGGCATGCCTTTTGAGAAAAAGCGCAAACTGTATGATCTGTCTACCAAGACAAGGGTGTGGGCCGAGTTGTTCCTTGATCGCAAAAGGATCGCCAACACCGATGTCTATATGGTCAATCCGGTGGCCTTCATTCTGCCGATGAATTTCCTTGAGGGACTGGACGAGAAAGGCTTCCTTGCGCGGATGCAGGAGGGCTGGCAATGGCGGGTTCGGGTCTATTATGGCGACGAGGTGGGCTATGTCTATTCTGGCCCGCTGGCTGAAGCGGAAAAGGCGTTGACCATGGTGCGTGATGAGCTTGACTGGCGTCAGGCGCAAAAAGCCCGAGGGGCGACGTCGCAGAGCAATCTGGATTTTTGGTAACGCGCTTCATAGACACAAAAAAGCCGCCCGTATGAGGCGGCTTTTCCTTTTGCAGACGTTCAGGTCTAGATCTGAAGGGCGCTTTCTGCCTGATCTCCGCCTTCGGTCACATCCTCAAGCTGGGATGGATCAAAGCCGATACGGCGATCAAGATAGTTGGCACAGACATTGATCAGCTGATCGGTTTCTTCCTTGAAGAAGTGGTTGGCACCAGGAATGATTTCCTGATCGATGACAATGCCCTTCTGGGTTTTCAGCTTGTCAACGAGGGCCTGCACATCTTTGTGTGGCACCACCTTGTCCATGCCGCCATGGGTGATGAGACCGGAGGACGGACAAGGGGCAAGGAAGGAAAAATCATAAAGGTTGGCCGGTGGGGCAATCGAAATGAAGCCCTCGACTTCCGGACGGCGCATCAGGAGCTGCATGCCGATCCAGGCGCCAAAGGAGAAGCCGGCAATCCAGACACCCGGTGCTTCGGAATGATAGGTCTGGACCCAATCGAGCGCGGCGGCTGCGTCAGACAGTTCGCCAACACCGTGGTCAAACGTACCCTGTGATCGGCCGACACCGCGGAAGTTGAAGCGCAGCACGGTGAAGCCACGTCGTGCGAACATATAATAGAGATTATAGATAATCTCGTTGTTCATCGTGCCACCAAAGCGGGGGTGCGGATGAAGAATAAGTGCAATGGGAGCCTTGCGATTCTTTGACGGATGCAAACGGCCTTCCAGGCGCCCCGCAGGGCCATTGAAGATCACCTCTGGCATATATGCCCGGTCCTCTCTCTATCGTTGTTGCTTCATCAGGGGCTTTGCGCCCTTGATCACCTGCCTTCTGCGCGTCGCCGCAGCATTTGTGTGTAAATGCTTATTTTTTGCGACATGCAAAACGGATATAACTTGACTGCGTGAGGCAAGTTTTATAGCGTTAATTTAGAATGGTTCAAAACTGAAGGCGGGTGCTCCTTGTTGTGTATCCTACATAGCACGAAGCAACACACCCATTTCAAGTCTTTTAGTTGTGATGATCGCTGAATTCTTGTGTGACTGCGTGTAGCCGGGTCGAAGACCAGATCTTTGAGCCTGATACCTTTATTGGGACCGTGATATCTTTGCTGGCGAATGAATAACGATGCTCAGAGCTTATCTTGATCATAATGCGACATCTCCTTTACGTCCCGGCGTGCGCGATGTGATGCTGGCTGCTTGGGAGGTGAGCGGTAATCCGTCGTCCGTGCATATGGAAGGACGGGCCGCGCGTGGCTTGATAGAGAAGGCGCGGCTGCAGGTCGCGGATTTGGTTGGTGCGCGGGCAGGGGATGTGATTTTCACCTCCGGGGCCAGTGAAGCCAATATGCTGGCTTTGTCGCCCGAGATGAAAGAGGCTTATGCGCCAAGCCCGGCTTCGCATTTGTATTTGAGCGCCATTGAGCATCCTTCTGTTCGCGAAGGCGGGCGCTTTGCAGCTCAGGCGGTAAGCGAAATTCCTGTCAATAGCGACGGAATTGTTGATCTGGCCGCTTTGCGCACCATGCTGGACGCTCATGATCCTGCCGCGGGACGGGCGATGATTGCTGTCATGGCGGTCAACAGCGAGACCGGCGTCATTCAGCCAATCAATGCAATTGGTCAGCTTGCCTCCGAGTTCAATGCCTATTTTCATCTCGATGCAGTGCAGGCGGCTGGACGCATCCCGCTTCTCATGGCCGAAATAGGTTGTAGCAGCCTGTCTCTGTCTGCGCATAAGCTCGGTGGACCGAAGGGGGTCGGGGCGTTGGTGATGGCAGCAGAGGGACTGGAGCCTCAGCCGCTGATCACTGGGGGGCCGCAGGAAAATCGTTTGCGTGCAGGCACCGAGAATGTCGCGGGCATCGCTGGCTTTGGTGAGGCCTGTTTCAATGCGGAAAACGCGCTGACATCTGCTGAAGGTATTGTCAAGCAAAAAGCCTTGCGCGACGCCTTTGAAGCCGCGCTTGTTGCCATGGCACCCGAAGTGATCATTTTCGGTCAACAAAGCCCGCGTGTTGGCAATAGCTGCCAATTTGCCATTCCGGGTCTGAAGGGCGAAACAACCTTGATTCAGCTTGATCTGGGTGGCGTTGCTGTCAGTTCTGGCTCGGCCTGCTCGTCAGGCAAGGTAACGGCCTCTCATGTGTTGACCGCAATGGGATATAGCGTGGATGTGGCCAGTGGAGCCATCCGGGTGAGCTTTGGTTGGAACAGCGAAGAGGCGGATTTGTCGCGACTGATCATGCAATTGCGGAAAATATGCGAGAAAAACTCAATAAATACGGCCCGCCTTGTTGAGAATGCCTAGGGTGAATGCCTATATAGGGCATAAGCGAATTCGTAATCGCTTGTTTTTGCAAGTGATTATCAAAAAGAACTGGATGGTTTCACCACACGTATCTGGGTGAAACATCAAGGTGAAATGGGATGTTGCATTACCTGCCATCGGATGTCCCGGACGGTTTCACCTTGCTGGCGGTGTTGTTGCCAGTCCGACGATGATGCAGAGGAGAGTGGCTGAAAAGCCCATTGACCGGCGGTCCTTGAAACCGCTCAACATGGAGTAGCAAATGGCTGCTGTTAAGGAGACGGTCGATCAGGTCAAACAGATCGACGTTGACCAATATAAATATGGCTTCGTGACGGAGATCGAGACGGAAAAAGCGCCGCTCGGTCTGAGTGAAGAGGTGATCCGTTTCATTTCGGCGAAAAAGACAGAGCCGGAATGGATGCTGGAATGGCGACTGGATGCTTATAAGCGCTGGTTGACCATGGAAGAGCCCACATGGGCCAAGCTCGATTATCCGAAACCGAAATTCAACGATATCTATTATTATTCTGCCCCAAAGGGGTCGGATGGACCCAAAAGCCTCGACGAAGTGGATCCCGAACTGCTTCGCACCTATGAGAAGCTTGGAATTCCGTTGCAGGAGCAGGAAATTCTGGCCGGTGTGTCGGAAGAAGATCGCCAATATTCAAGGGTCGCGGTTGATGCCGTGTTCGATTCCGTGTCGGTGGCAACCACCTTCAAGGAAGAGCTGAAGAAAGCGGGCGTGATTTTCTGTCCCATTTCGGAAGCAGTGCGGGACTATCCTGAACTGGTGCAGAAATATCTCGGCTCCGTTGTGCCGGTAACTGACAATTTCTATGCGACGCTAAACAGCGCGGTCTTCACTGACGGATCCTTCGTCTATGTGCCGCCGGGCGTGCGTTGTCCGATGGAGCTGTCGACCTATTTCCGGATCAATGAACAGAATACCGGTCAGTTCGAGCGGACCCTGATCATTGCCGACAAGGGCTCTTATGTGTCCTATCTGGAAGGCTGCACCGCGCCTCAGCGTGACGAAAACCAGCTGCATGCGGCGGTTGTCGAGCTGATCGCGCTGGAAGATGCCGAGATCAAATATTCGACGGTCCAGAACTGGTATCCCGGCGACAGCGAAGGCAAAGGTGGCATCTATAACTTCGTCACCAAGCGTGGCGATTGCCGCGAGAAAAATGCCAAAATTTCCTGGACGCAGGTTGAGACCGGCTCTGCCATCACCTGGAAATATCCAAGCTGCATTCTTCGCGGGGAAAATTCCGTTGGTGAATTCTACTCGATCGCCATTTCTAATGGCCGTCAGCAGATCGACAGTGGCACCAAGATGATCCATCTGGGCAAGAATACCTCGTCGCGGATTATCTCGAAGGGCATTTCTGCCGGGCGCTCGGACAATACCTATCGTGGTCTTGTCTCCGCTCACAAAAAGGCATCCAACGCGCGCAACTTCACTCAGTGTGACAGTTTGCTGATCGGCGATCAGTGTGGGGCGCATACGATCCCTTACATTGAAAGCAAGAATGCCTCGGCCATTTTCGAGCATGAAGCCACCACCTCCAAAATCTCCGATGATCAGATGTTCTATTGCAGGGCACGTGGCATTGGCGAAGAGGAAGCTGTGGCGCTGATCGTCAATGGGTTCGTCAAGGATGTCATTCAGCAATTGCCGATGGAATTTGCCGTCGAAGCGCAGAAGCTGATCGGTATTTCGCTTGAAGGGTCTGTTGGTTAAGGGAATTCCATGTCCAACGAAACGAAACATCCAATTGTCAATCTGGCCGATCTGGAGCTTGTCTCCGGTGGCAATGGCGGGGCGTTCCAGTCCCAGCTGGGGCGGATTGGCGGGCTGATTGGTCTTGGCAAGCTTGGCATGATGTTGACCATCGTAGAGCCAGGCAAGAAGGCCTACCCACATCACGCCCACTCGGCCAATGACGAGGCTTTCGTCATTCTCGAGGGTGAGGGGATCTATCGTTTCGGGACTGAGGAATTTCCGATCAAGGCTGGTGACATTCTGGCGGCGCCTGCGGGCGGGCCGGAGGTTGCTCATCAGATCCTCAATACTGGCTCGGTGACCATGAAATATCTCGGCATCTCGACCAAGGTTGAGCCCGAGATCGTGGAATATCCGGATTCTGGCAAGTTTGCAGCGGTCGCGCGACTGAAAGGCGAGAGCTTTTTGTCCGGTGAATTCGTTCATATCGGCCGCCGAACGGACTCATATGATTACTGGGATGGCGAAGCGTAAAGACGTGACGCCCCAAAGGGAATAAACACTATGTTGGAAATCAAAAATCTTCATGCCGAAGTGGAAGGCAACAAAATCCTCAACGGCATCAACCTGACCATCAAGGCTGGCGAAGTGCATGCCATTATGGGGCCGAACGGCTCTGGCAAGTCGACGCTCTCCTACGTGCTCGCTGGCAAGGATGATTATGAAATCACCGAGGGCGAGATCCTGTTCTTCGGCGAGAATGTGCTCGAAATGGACCCTGAAGAGCGTGCGGCTGTTGGCCTGTTTCTTGCCATGCAATATCCGATCGAAATTCCGGGCGTGTCGAACATGACCTTCCTGAAGACCGCTCTGAATGCCCAGCGGATCGCACGCGAAGAAGGGGAGATCAAGACCCCTGATTTCATGAAGAAGGTCAAGGAACTGTCTGCCCAGTTGAATGTCACGCAGGAAATGCTGCGCCGACCGCTCAATGTCGGCTTCTCCGGTGGCGAGAAGAAGCGCAACGAAATCTTGCAGATGGCACTGCTTGAGCCAAAGCTTTGCATTCTCGATGAGACCGATTCCGGTCTCGATATCGATGCCCTGCGTATTGTCTCTGACGGCGTCAATGCTTTGCGTTCGCCAGAGCGTTCGATGCTGATCATCACCCACTATCAGCGCCTGCTCGACTATATCGTGCCGGACGTGGTGCATGTGATGTATAAGGGCCAGATCGTGAAATCGGGCGACAAGGATCTTGCCTTGCAGTTGGAAGAAAAAGGCTATGCCGAATTTACCGGCGAAGCTGCGGCTTGAGTGGGGAGACGTTGATGACAAATCCTGTAATCAAAACGGCCGCCGATGAAGCGCTTGAGGCTGTCCTCAAGAATGCGCAAGGTGGTTTGGTCGGTGAGGCACGCTTTGCATCCCTCAGAGCCGATGCCATTTCCCTGTTTGAGGCCGAAGGTCTGCCAAACAAGCGTGTTGAGGATTGGAAATATTCCGACCTCAAACGAATGATGCCCGCCGATGTTGCTTTGTCGGAGCCAGCTGATGAGGCGGTTCTGACGTCCTTGCTGTCTGAGCTGAATATCCTTCAGGGTGTTGATCGGGCGCGTATTGTGCTGGCCAATGGGGCTTTCATGGCCTCCTTGTCCAATCTCGACAAGATTGATGCGTCTGTCAGCGTCAAATCCGTTGCCGAAGCCCTGCAGGCGGGGACTTTCGTAATTGACGACCCTGAGGTTGCCAAGGACGATATCGCCCTGTCGCTCAACACCGCTTTGCTGCAGGATGGTGTGGTGATCGAAGTGGCGGAAGGGGCTGATGTCTCCATGCCAATCGAGATCTGCAACATCGTTTCCGGTGGCGGTCTCTCTACCGTGCGCAGTCGTGTGGTGGCTTCAAAGGGTGCAAAAGTCTCGATTGTTGAGACTTTCATTGGTGATGAAACAGCCTACCAGCTCAACAGTGCCATTGACTATCGCATTGCCGATGAAGCGGAAGTGCATGTCATGCGTCTGCTGCGCGATGGTTCGGAAGCGGTGCATGTGGGCTCGACAACCGCCATTCTGGGTAGTCAGGCGCGCTTTGAGCATTTCACCATGTCGACGGGCAGCAAGTTCGTTCGGTCGCAGTCTTTCGTGCGCTTCGAGGGTGAGCATTCCGATGCCGACCTGTTCGGTGCGACAATCGCCGATGGCTCGCAGCATAGTGACATCACCTTGAAGGTTGACCATGCGGTGCCGCACTGCAACTCCAAGGAACAATATCGCACGGTGCTTGATGACAAGGCAGAAGGCGTGTTCCAGGGCAAGATCTTTGTGCGTCAGCCTGCCCAGAAGACTGATGGCCAGATGATGAGCCAAGCGCTTCTGCTGTCCGAGGATGCGGCCTTCTACAACAAGCCAGAGTTGGAGATCTTTGCCGACGATGTAGTCTGTGGCCATGGCGCGACCTGTGGAGAGCTGGATGAAGATCTGCTCTTCTATCTGCGGGCTCGTGGCATTTCCCATGATTATGCCAAGAAGATGCTGGTGCTGGCCTTCCTTGCCGAAGCGGTTGAAAATGTTTCGAACGAACAGTTCGTTGAAGCGCTGGAAGCCTATATTGCGGACCGCCTAGGGGTGGACCACTAACCTCTGGAGGGCCTCGTGTCCGGTTTGAAAAGGGATGAAAGACAATGCAGTCCCCGATAATGGCCCCTGTGGCCGACTATGACGTTGATGCCATTCGGGCGGATTTCCCAATCCTGTCTCGGGAAGTCTATGGCAATCCGCTGGTCTATCTCGACAATGGCGCCTCTGCGCAGAAGCCGCAGGTTGTGATTGACGCGGTGACCCGGTGCTACAGCGAAGAATATGCCAATGTCCATCGCGGGCTGCATTTCCTTTCCAATACGGCAACCGACAATTTTGAGGCGGCGCGTGAAAAAGTGCGCCGCTTCCTCAATGCCCCGTCTGTTGACAATATTATTTTCACGCGCTCTTCGACCGAAGCCATCAATCTGGTGGCTCAGTCCTATGGCAGTCTGGTGCTCAAAGAAGGGGATGAGATCATCCTGTCGATCATGGAGCATCATTCCAACATTGTGCCGTGGAATTTCTTCCGCGAGCGGCTCGGTGTCGTGATCAAATGGGCGCCGGTCGATGAGGATGGCAACTTCCTGATGGATGAGTTTGAGGCGCTTTTGACGGAGCGAACGAAGATTGTTGCCATCACGCAGATGTCAAACGCGCTGGGAACGATCGTGCCGGTCAAGGAGGTTATCGAGAAAGCCCATGCAGCTGGTGCCAAGGTGCTGGTGGATGGCAGTCAGTCGGCGGTTCACATGCCGATCGATGTTCAGGATCTTGATGCCGATTTCTTCGCCATGACCGGCCATAAGCTATACGGACCTTCGGGCATTGGTGTGCTCTATGGCAAGGCCGAGCTGCTGGATGCCATGCCTCCCTTTATGGGCGGTGGCGAGATGATCAAGGATGTCACGCTTGATGGCGTCACCTATGGTGTGCCTCCGCATAAGTTCGAGGCAGGAACGCCACCAATTGCACAGGCTATTGGCTTGGGCGCTGCTCTTGACTATATTGATGGTATCGGGCGCGACAGGATCGCTGCCCATGAAGAGGCCTTGAAGACATATGCTCACGAAAAGCTGTCGGGGATCAATTCCCTGCGCATCATTGGGCAGGCCAAGGACAAGGGTGCGATTGTTTCCTTTGAAATGGAAGGAATTCATGCCCATGATATTTCAATGGTTATCGATCGTTCCGGTGTGGCTGTTCGGGCTGGAACACACTGCGCGCAGCCCTTGCTGACACGCTTTGGCGTGACCTCGACCTGTCGGGCGTCGTTCGGGCTTTACAATCGCAAGGAAGAGGTGGACGCGCTTGCTGAAGCCTTGATGAAAGCGCAGGCCTTCTTTAGCTGATATGTGAGATGAGCGCCGCAAGGCTGGCGCACTTGATATGGAAAGATGACATGAGCGATACGTCACAGGAAAACCAGACCCCGGAGAAAGACGTTGAGGCGGCAAGCGCAGCGCCGGGCTCCGCTATCCCGGCTGCCGAGCTGGAACAATTGACGTCGGATATCGTTGCTGCTCTGAAAACGGTTTATGACCCGGAGATTCCGGCTGATATCTATGAGATTGGCCTGATCTATCGGGTGGATATCGATGATGAGCGTAACATTGATATTGATATGACCCTGACCGCTCCGGGCTGCCCTGTGGCGGGTGAAATGCCGGGTTGGGTCGAGAATGCGGTCAATTCGGTGCCAGGTGTCGGCATGGTGACGGTCAACATGGTATTTGATCCGCCCTGGACCCCGGACCGGATGAGCGAAGAAGCGAAAATTGCCATCAACTGGTATTGATGAATGGGCCCTGATGGGCTGTGATAAGGGGATTTTTTCTCATGGTTGGAAGATTTCAGGTTTTGAGCATCACGGATGATGCGGCTGAGCGCATCCGTGAGATTGTTGCCAATGCGTCCGATCCGATCAAGGGCATCCGTGTGGGTGTCAAGAATGGGGGCTGCGCTGGTATGGAATATGTGCTCGACAAAGTTGTCGATCCTGATCCAAAGGACGATCTGGTCGAGGATAAGGGGGTGTCGGTTTATGTCGACCCCAAGGCGGTCTTGTTTTTGCTTGGCACCGAGATGGGCTATGAGGTCACAAAGTTCCGCACCGGTTTCACCTTTAACAATCCAAACCAGACCTCGGCCTGTGGCTGCGGGGAATCGGTTGCCTTGACGCCTGTTGATCCGACTGCGCTGGAAAGCATGCGAAAGGCGCAATAGTTGGTGACATGTTGTCGGATATAGAAAAAGCGGCTCAAGAGCCGCTTTTTTTGATTGTGATGGCGTCAGGCTGCGCCATTCTTGACGTCGACAGCGCCAACATCGGGATCTGTTTCGCATTTGACAAGGTTGCGACCGCCGCGCTTGGCGGCATAAAGGCACTGGTCTGCCCGTTCGATGAGATCCTGAACCTTGTCCCCCTTGGAGAAGGTCGAGCAGCCGATCGAAATGGTGATGCGGCCGAGATTTTCACCGGTCGAGCGTTTGATCAGTTCCTTGGCCATGACGGCCTTGCGGATATTTTCAGCAACCGACAGCGCCTGCTTGAGATTGGTGCGTGGCAGAATGACGCCAAATTCTTCCCCGCCATAGCGGCACGGGATATCCTGACCTTTGACATTCTGTTTGACCGCGACGGCAACAAGACGCAGGACCTGATCGCCGGTCTGGTGGCCGAAGGTGTCGTTGAATTTCTTGAAATGATCGATGTCGGTCATCAGCAAGGAAAGCGGTTCGCCGGTTTCCTCTGCTTCTTCCATGGCCTGTTCGAGCGAGCGATCGAAATGCTTGCGGTTAGCAAGTGTGGTCAAATCGTCGGTCAGAGACTCGTAGCGAATGGTGTCCAGCGACTGGCGCAGTTCGAGTACTTGCGCCTGCGATTCAGCCAGCTGTGTACTCAAGGCCCGGTTCTGGGATTCGACATCCTTGGTTTCGGAAATCAACTGCGCGACAATCTCGCGAATGACTTGACGGTCTTCGGTTTGTGACAGATTTTTCGAGGCACCTTTCAGGGCGTCGCCATAATGGTTGGCGGTGCTCAGATAGTCCTCGACCTCACGCACGATCGAACGCAATTCCGTCGAGATCTTGTTGCCCACTTCATCAACGCGATCACTGATGCGTGTGGGGGCCAGATGCTCGTTATAGATTGCGTCGATTTGCTTGAGAGAGATAGTGCCAGTGGAACGAAGAATGTCGTTAATTGCCTTGTTCAGGTTTCGATTGAAACCTGCGGCATAGGTATACCAAATTTCATAATTGCGAGGATATGCGGGCATCTGATTTTTCTTCAGATTGCCAAGCGCAGATTCCCCATAAATATAAGTGCGCTTATAATCACTGTTTTCCATTGCAACCCTTGCGCGAAACTAGTGCGCAAATCCTCTTTGTTTCCCCAAACTGGAAATACTTTAGTCAGGCAAGGTTTAAAACGACGTTAAACGCTCGAAAGACAGCCAAGATCTTTTGGGTAAAAAACCATGATGGGCGTTTTTTCAAAGAGGGACTGTATTTTACAGATCTTTCGTTCACGGCAAGAAAAATGCCCGCTCGCTATTTGCAAGAGGGCATTTGCAGCATTTTTGTTACGATCAGCCGACTGTTGGTGCAGGATGCCTCTCGCCGAGGGAACCTGTTTGATTTGCCAAGGTGCCATAGTGTCTGTGGCAAATCTTAATGCGGCTGTTAATCGGCGTTGTTTTCGCTTTCCGAACTGCTTTTTGGCGGGCGTATTGGCTGCAGCAAAAAGGCAGGCACATGATCGCCCATGCCGATCACCCGGCGGTCGTCGCGATCGCGTCCACGACGGTTGTTGTCACGATTGCGCTGAGGCTGCGGCGCCGGACGGGGTGGTTCTGCTCGAACCGGTTCCGGGGTGGGCGTTGCCTGACGCTCTTCGCGTTTGTCGTCGCTTCGCTCATCCTTGTCCGGACGCACGCGTTTGCGATTGTTGCCGCTGGCGCTCTTGCTGTCATCGCGGCCCTTGCTGTCATCGCGGCCCTTGCCACCACGACGGCCACGGCGCTTATCGCCTCTTTCTTCATCGCCATCATCTCCCGATGGGGATGAGAAGTCCATTTCACCGATCCATTTGACGCCATCGCCTGTCAGTTTCTCAATGGCATCGAGATACTTCTTGTCGGCTTTGGTGGCAATGGTGACCGCAACGCCGGTGCGGCCAGCGCGCCCCGTGCGGCCGATGCGGTGAACGTAATCTTCCGCATGGGTCGGGACGTCGAAATTGAAGACATGGCTGACCGTTGGAATGTCGAGGCCACGGGCGGCCACGTCGCTGGCAACGAGCAGAGTGATTTCATTCTTTTTGAAACCATCGAGCGTTGCCATGCGTGAAGTCTGATCCATATCGCCATGCAATGCACCGGCGCTGAAGCCGTGCTTGGTCAGGGACCGATAGACGGTTGCCACGTCGCGCTTGCGGTTGCAGAAAATGATGGCATTCTGCAGTACCTCGGCCTCATTGATCAGCTTGCGCAAGGTTGCGCGCTTGTCCCAAGGCTTGCTGCCCGAGGAAATGAGGTGCTGGGCGATGGTTTTTGCGGTCGAGGCAGCGCGCGTCACCTCAACTTTGACCGGATTGTGCAGGAACTGATCAGCCAGCGACTGGATTTCCTTTGGCATGGTGGCCGAGAAGAAAACGGTCTGACGGGTGAAGGGCAGCAGCTTGCAAATGCGTTCGATGTCGGGAATAAAGCCCATATCGAGCATGCGGTCGGCTTCGTCAACGACGAAGGTTTCAACCGCTGAAAGCAGCAGTTTGCCGCGTTCAAAATGATCGAGCAGGCGACCTGGCGTGGCGATCAAGACATCCGCACCGCGATCCAGCTTTTTCAGCTGGTCGGCAAAGGATACGCCGCCAATCAGCAAGGACACGGTCAGGCGATGGTTCTGGCCATAGACCTCAAAGCTTTGTTCAACCTGAGCCGCAAGCTCGCGCGTTGGCTCAAGGATGAGCGTGCGTGGCATGCGGGCGCGGGCGCGACCTTTTTCGAGCAGCGACAGCATCGGCAACGTGAAAGATGCCGTTTTGCCGGTGCCCGTTTGCGCAACGCCCAGAACGTCCTTGCGATCAAGGATGTGGGGGATTGCCTGAGCCTGAATTGGCGTAGGCGTTTCGTAACCAGCAGAGTCAACCGCCGCCAGCACTTTTTCACTCAGACCTAGATCCGAAAACTTCATCCGATGCAGGAACCATTTTGCTTTGTGCTTCAGCGCGATCTGGGGATTCAGATCCGTTGAAGGCAGACAGGTGTTTCAATTTGGGCGAACCATACGAGTTTGACAGGAATTGTCAATCGATTGGGGCAAACAGGGTTTATTTCACAGCGAATCTGGACGTTTCGGCACAATTTTCCCTGATTTTCATCCCGAGAAGTGATTATCGATTGTGCAATTGGCGCGATTGACCAAAAAGGCCGACCATCCGTCGGCTCAGCGTCCGGGGTGCTTGCCCTTGAAAGCGGCGTGAACATTGCTGGCCCAACCGGCATCCAAGGGGGCTGCATCCGAGTCCATGCGAGCTTTAACTTCTCGCTCGATGTGATTCACCAGATCATCCATCGTCTGGCTGCGGTCATGAACGGGATTTTGGTGTTCCTGTTCAAACAGGTTGATCCAGCGGTCCGAAACGCGCCCCATCGCCATCAAACGATCAAAGGCCCAAGATGGATTGTCCGGATTGAGCAATCCCAACAGAGCGGCGATCACGGAAATCGGGCTTAGTAAAAGATCACGTAAGCCATCTGCGGCAAGCCGGAACTGAAACAGAATCGTGCGACGAACCAGTGAGCCATAGCTTGATGCATTGGAACCACGCTGTTCACCAAAAGCAGCTCTGCGCAGGCAATGCCGATCTTCGTTCCGCGGAGCCAGCCACCGGCTGTCATGTGCCTTTTTGCGCCGTCCCATGCTGCCCCCAGCCTGAAATGCATTCTCTGAAATCAACTGATAAAATCCACCGCCAATATGGGGCAGATTTGCGGCTTTTACAAGGCGAGAAGATGGAAGAAAGACAAGGCGACCGGTTCACTCTCCGGCGATGAGATAATGCCAAGTGCCGTCTGGGGCGATGCCGAGGCGGAAGAATGTGTAGTGTCCGATGGCGTCCATATCCTCAAAATCGCCAGCGGTGATCAGGCGGAACAGCGCAACGCGCTGGGGCTTGGTCAGAGCTGCGAGCGGATAGTGGGCGAAGTAGGGCCAGACATACATGTCCTGCGGTGTATCCTCATCAACATGGACAAAGCCTGCCTCGAGCAATTCCGAGATGATGGCAAGAATTTCGCTTCCCTGCGGGTCGCCAGACATGGCACGAAGCGCTTCAATCGGGTCTGAAGTGCCGCCGTCAAGACCAATGACCGGGGTCACTTCATTCATTTCCATGGGCAGCCGCATGGCTTCGAGCTCACCGGATGCCGCAGCTTTGGTCAGAGCCTCATACATGCGGCGGACAGGGGCGGGCAGAGCGTCAAGGTCACGTAGAATGACCGGCGGCGGTGCCATGTCGATGGTCTCTGCTGCCATCGGTGCATCGTCGCCTGACTGGCCGTCCGGTGCGATATCGGGGCTGAGGCTCTTTTGTTCTCCATCCAGGGTGATGCCGGAGCGACCGGCATCCTCGCCATTGGGGCCAAGCATTGGGTTGGTGTCGGCACTGGAAGTGGAATGGTCAGGCTGGACAATGATCCGTTCAATGGTGACCTGACTTGCCTGGGACGGGGCTGTCGGCAATGCCAGCAAAGCGGTGAGAGCGAGGCAGGACAGAATGTGTCGGTGCGGTCCCATCGTGGCATTCCCTCTTGGCAGTGGCTTGTTGTGCTTTGCGGCGCTATTGCAGTTTACGCTCAAGGCTATAATCGCCGCACATGATGCGGTCAGGGAGAGCGGAGCAGAAGTCCGCGACAGATTCCTCGCCATAGGCCAGCACAAGGCTGCTCAGGGCCTGAAACAGGGCGGCATGGGCCAAACAATCAATATTGATGCCCTCATCGGAGGCCTGATCCCACAGGTCTCCGAGGATGGAAATTGCTTCCTGCTTCTGGCGATCTACTTCGAGGCGCTCTTCCATGCCGAAAGACTCTTGAATAGGTGATTTGTCGGTCATGGTTTTCTGCCCTGTTCGTTAACCTTTTGATCCGGCCCTTGATCGAATCTTGGATCAAGATAATGGCCATCTGAGGACAGATGTAGCACAATTCGGGCGTCAGATGGGAAGGTGGTTACGAAAGGGTTAAGCTTATCCGTAGAAATTAACCGAAATGGTTAACGGGCATGTTTCAGTTTGAGCTGATTGAGCAGGGCCTGACCTTCTGCGTGGTAGATCTCGGTGATCTTGGCTGCCTGGCTGTTGCAGGAGCGATAGGTGCGGGCATAGGTGCGATATGCGCGGTTGAAACGATCCGTTATGTTGCGGCGACGGGCGTCGTCTGCATTTTCGGCATCCAGCAGGGCGGCCATTTGTTCATACCAGCTGGTGGCGCTGGTGTTGTTGCAGAGAGGATCGAGAAACATCAGGGCACCAACGACTGCACTCAACCGTCTTAGGCTCTGCTCATAGGGTGGTAGATTCTCGGCTGCCTTTGGCGCATCGATCACACAGAAGGCCAGACCGAGGCCCAAAAAGCCCGTGGCAAGCCAGCGCATGCCCAACAAGCGCGGGTTAAATGTCGAGATCGGTCGCAAATTCGGCATTTTCCTGAATGAACTCAAAGCGGGCTTCGGGTTTGTTGCCCATCAGCCGGGTGACGGCATCCTTGGTTTCGCCGGGCACCATATCAATGATCTGGACTTTCAGCAATGTGCGGTGCTTGGGGTCCATGGTGGTTTCCTTGAGCTGGGCGGGCAGCATTTCCCCCAAGCCCTTGAACCGGCCAATGTCAATCTTGCCCTTGCCTTTGAACTCCGTTGCCAGCAGCTCATCCTTGTGACGATCATCGCGGGCATAGAGCGTCTTGCCACCCTGAGAGATGCGATAGAGCGGAGGAATGGCGAGATAGAGATGGCCATTGTGAATGAGTTGTGGCATTTCGCGCTGGAAGAAGGTCAATAGCAGCGAAGCAATATGCGCACCATCGACGTCGGCGTCCGTCATGATGATGACGCGGTCATAGCGCAATTCTTCATCGGAATAGGTCTTGCGCGTGCCGCAGCCCAGCGCCTGTACCAGATCAGCCAGCAGCTGGTTGGCATGGAGCTTGTCGCGGCTGGCGTTGGCAACGTTGAGGATTTTGCCGCGCAAAGGCAGGACCGCCTGCGTCGACCGGTTGCGGGCCTGTTTGGCGGAGCCACCGGCTGAGTCGCCCTCGACAATGAAGATTTCGGTGTCGCCTTTGGCATTCTGCGAACAGTCGGCCAGCTTGCCCGGCAGGCGCAGCTTGCGGACAGCCGATTTTCGGGTGACGTCTTTTTCCTTGCGGCGGCGCAGGCGTTCTTCGGCCCGATCCACCACCCATTCAAGCAGACGGTTCGCCTGTTGCGGTGCGTTGGTCAGCCAGTGGTCGAACTGATCGCGGATGGCCTGTTCGACAATCCGGGTGGCTGCCGTGGTTGCCAGACGATCCTTGGTCTGGCCGACAAATTCCGGCTCGCGGATAAAGACCGACAAAAGGGCGCCAGCGCTGGTCATGATGTCGTCAGCGGTGATTAGAGCACCTTTTTTGTTGTTGGTCAGTTCGGCATAGTTTTTCAGCCCGCGCAGCAGAGCTGTGCGCAATCCCGTCTCATGGGTGCCGCCTTCTGGTGTCGGCACGGTGTTACAATAGGAATTGGAAAAGCCGTCGCCACCAAACCAGCAGACGGCCCATTCGACCGCGCCGTGGCCACTGGTCTTCTCGCTCTTGCCTGCAAAAATTTCCGGTGTCACCAGATTCTGTTTGCCTAGCGTCGCAGACAGATAGTCTTTCAGACCGCCGGGGAAGTGGAAGGTGGCTTTGGGTGGCACTTCCGGGGAATGCTCCAGCAGCTCTGGTGCGCAGGACCAACGGATTTCGACCCCGCCAAACAGATAGGCCTTTGAGCGTGCCATATTGAGCAATTGTTCAGGCCGGAAACGGGCCTTCTTGCCAAAAATCTCATGGTCGGGTTTGAAGGCGACCTTGGTGCCACGGCGATTGTGGACATCGCCCAATTCTTCGACAGGACCCTGGGAAATGCCGCGGGAAAAGGACTGGCGATAGAGCTTCCTGTTGCGCGCCACTTCGACAATAAGGGTCTCGGACAGGGCGTTGACCACAGACACGCCCACGCCATGCAGGCCGCCAGATGTTTCATAGGCGCCAGAATCAAATTTGCCGCCCGCATGGAGTGTCGTCAGGATCACTTCCAGCGCCGACTTGTCCTTGAATTTCGGATGTGGGTCAACAGGAATGCCGCGGCCATTGTCAGTGACGACAAGCATGCCGTCGGTCTGCAGCTCCACTTCGATCCATGTGGCATGTCCCGCAACCGCTTCGTCCATCGAGTTGTCGATGACTTCGGCGAACAGGTGGTGAAGTGCCTTCTCATCGGTGCCGCCAATATACATGCCGGGGCGGCGGCGAACGGGTTCAAGGCCTTCGAGGACTTCAATGTCGGCTGCTGTATAGTCCGCTTTTGCCGCCGGGATCGGGGCAGGGGATGTCGCCGGCTTGGCGGCTATGTCTGCTGCCTTTGGTTGCTTGGCAACAGGCTTGTTGCCCTTCGGAGTTGGCATGACAGCAAAAAGATCATCTGATGCAGACATTGACTACCCATTGTTTGAGGAACAATAGATCGCGGCTTGCTTGGGTTTCGCGGGGCCGGTTCTTGTTTCTGGCGCTTCGTCGGTTCGAATCAGGCGCCGTTTTGTTGCCTCAATGTCTTTGGGAAACGACGTCCGGTCAAGTCGGACGGCAGAAATGTGGATGTTTGGCTGTTGACCCGCTGCAAGCGCGGAGGCTGCCCTGTCAAGACGGACCCGTTTCTTTTCACCATTCATCGGTTGATTTGAACAAATTGAAGTATGGTTAATGTTTGTTAACGATTTGGGCTTTATTCTGTCCGGGTTATGCTTGGGGCGTGATCAGACAGGATCCAAAAAACGAATGAACCGCGTAGAAGCAGATATTGATGAGTTGCGCAGCTCGGTCGTCGAGCTGAGATCCAGCCTCTATCGGGCGGGACAAGCGCAGCAACGGGTGGGCGAAGCAACGGAGCTGTCTTTTCGTACCAATATGGCTGCCACCATTTTGCTGGCCATGCTGTTTTTGTTGATGTGACAGTGTTTCAAAGTTCCATGGCCATTTTATCTTACCAGCCGCTGGCGTTTGGTTCGTAGGCGCTCTAGTCAGGTTCCAAAAATAGTGATGGTCGAGGCTAAGTCGTACTTCGATTGCTTTCGCAAAAGAAATTATCTTTTGAAGTAATCGCGAACAAGCGATCTTGCAAATGTGGAAGTGTTTTGATCTTCACTCATCGCTTTCGTGAGAATACTCGAACTACGGGCTTCTTCGTCCAACCAGGGGAGACGCTGCGAGATTCCGTTTGTAATCGCGGCATTTGTGATCGTTACACGCGCTTCAATAAACTTCACCCCATCGTCCAAAGTTGTTTCAGGATGGTCAGGATAGACCCGTTCTACAGTCGCGGGGTTTGCGGCATTTACAAACCGCACCATAATGGGCAGCTGCTCGTCTGGAATGAAACACGTGCCCTTCAATTCTGCGATGATCCGGGCAATAGAGGCTGAGCTCAAGCGCTCCTTTTCCATCTGTCGTGGACACCACATGCATAGTAAAGAAGGTCATCAAAGCGTGGAGAAGCGTGGCTTGTGCTCACCCATTCTTCTTCATCCCAAACGGCCATCAACACGAAAAGATCGGAGCGATTGGGCAATTCCACAGTCACAGCCTCGCCCGTGGTTTCTTGACCGCCTGACACAAACGTTATCAACTCTGGTTGCGTCCAAACGGTAAGCTGAAAGACGCCACTGCCCGTGACAGGCACGCCATCGACCTCGAATGTGACATCCAGCCTATAGTTCACCTGTCTGCTCGGATAGAACAGGTCCCAAGTACAAACAATCCCGAGGTAGGCGAGCGCTATGAAAGTCATTCTCTTTTTGAGTTTGCTTTCGGCGTTAAACAGTTGGTTCTTTGCTTCTTCCAGCATGTTCAATTATCTCATCCTCTGTGTCGGGAGGCCGGTTGATCGTCATAATTATTTAGCCGCTCCGTAAAAAACTCGGAAAAGTTGTGGGATGGATAACGGATTGCAAAAAAAAGGGCCGGTGGAAACCGGCCCTTTCTTGATTCTTTGCGCTCGGTGCTTTTGGGAAAAGCACCTGCCGCTTCGACCTATTCACAAGAGGGTCGCTTCGGCGTGTTTGGCGGAGCCAAACACTTTAGCAGCTGTAATACATGCCGAATTCCACCGGATGCGGGGTGTGTTCGAACAGCTCGATTTCTTCCATCTTGAGTTCGATGTAGCCGTCGATCTGGTCTTTGGTGAACACATCGCCAGCCAGCAGGAAGTCGTGGTCCGCTTTAAGGGCGTCCATGGCTTCACGCAGGGAACCGCAAACCGTTGGGATGCCTTCGAGTTCTTCAGCAGGCAGATCATACAGGTTTTTGTCCATTGCCGGGCCTGGATCGATCTTGTTCTTGATGCCGTCAAGGCCAGCCATCAGCAGTGCTGCGAAGCAGAGATATGGGTTCGCGGAAGGATCCGGGAAGCGTGCTTCAACGCGTTTTGCTTTCGGGCTTTCGGTCCAAGGAATACGAACGCAGCCAGAACGGTTACGAGCAGAATATGCACGCAGCACCGGAGCTTCGAAGCCTGGAATCAGACGCTTGTAGGAGTTGGTCGAAGGGTTGGTGAAGGCGTTCAGGGTCTTGGCGTGCTTCAGGATACCACCGATGAAGTACAGGGCTTCCTGAGACAGGTCTGCATATTTGTCGCCAGCAAAGAGCGGCTTGCCGTCTTTCCAGATGGACATGTTGCAGTGCATGCCAGTGCCGTTGTCACCATAGATCGGCTTTGGCATGAAGGTGGCGGTTTTGCCGTATGCCTGAGCCACATTGTGGATCACATATTTGTATTTCTGCAGCTCATCTGCCTGTTTGGTCAGGGAACCGAAGATCAGGCCGAGTTCGTGCTGGCAAGACGCCACTTCGTGGTGGTGCTTGTCGACTTTCATGCCGATGCTCTTCATGGTGGAGAGCATTTCGGAACGGATGTCCTGCGCATGGTCGGTTGGGTTGACCGGGAAGTAGCCGCCCTTAACGCCAGGACGATGACCCATGTTGCCCATTTCATATTCGCTGTCGGTGTTCCAAGCCGCGTCAATCGCATCCACTTCATAGGATACCTTGTTCATGGTGTTGGAATAGCGAACGTCGTCGAACAGGAAGAATTCTGCTTCCGGACCCCAGTAGGAGATGTCGCCGATACCGGAGAATTTCAGGTAAGCTTCGGCTTTCTCTGCGGTGCCGCGTGGATCGCGCTCATAGGCTTCGCCGGTGTCCGGCTCGACGATGGAGCAATGGATGCAGAGGGTTTTTTCTGCGTAGAAAGGATCGATATAGGCACTTTCGCAATCAGGCATCAGTTTCATGTCAGATGCTTCGATCGACTTCCAACCGGCGATGGAAGACCCGTCGAACATGAAGCCTTCTTCGAGGAAGTCTTCGTCAACCTGATCTTCAATGACGGTGACGTGCTGCAGCTTGCCACGCGGATCGGTAAAGCGGATGTCGACATATTTGACATCCTGCTCGGAAATCAACTTTACGATTTCAGCTGGTGTGCTCATTCCAGTATCCTTTACTGTCTGTGTTCCCAAGCAGGTCTCGCGGAGCCGATCTGTTTCTCGTCGGGGCGAGACCTGCCTTGTTCCTTAGTTTTCTCTAGAAGGTGTGGTTCTGTGTCGGTCCGGGTGAGGGACCTTCATCTGGTCGCTTAGATCGCGTCAACGCCGGTTTCGCCGGTACGGATGCGAATGACCTGCTCAACCGTGGAGATGAAGATCTTGCCATCGCCAATGCGCCCGGTCTGGGCCGCTTTCTGGATCGCTTCGATGGCGGCATCGACCTGATCTTCCGGCAGGATGACTTCAACTTTTACCTTTGGCAGGAAGTCGACGACATATTCTGCGCCACGATACAGCTCGGTATGGCCTTTCTGACGTCCAAAGCCTTTCGCTTCGATGACAGTGATACCCTGCAGGCCAACATCTTGCAGCGCTTCTTTGACTTCATCAAGTTTGAAAGGTTTGATGATTGCCTCGATTTTCTTCATCGTTCTTTGCTTCCCCAAGTTGCGCCGCTGTTGTCAGCCGTGAACCGTGTCTGTTGCTCATCGCCCATGTGGGGCGTTGGTAGGTTTGTCAGAAATTATGCATTCTTCATGCCAATTCGGTTGATGTTGATAAAAGCAGGAAAATGCAGGCTTCGCCAGTATGACGAGGACGATTTATCAGGCATATTGGGGAAAGGATAAGCTATAAAAATAGGCAATTGATGAAATAGTAGTCAAAATAGCCCTGTTCATCCTTTGTGTCGCAGGGGGCGGTCGGGTTACTTTCGCGCCATTTTGTCATATTTACCCCTTTGGTTGCATAATATAAGGGCAGCTGTTGCGCTGAAGGTGCCTCGTCTTGTTCGACACTTTTTTGTGGTGAGGGCGTGCTTGTTTGATTGTGCCGCAGCCTGCTCGTCGGTAGGCTTTGTCGCATTGTTGAGTGAATCTGGTCGGTTGCGGAACTGGCGGCCAGAGCAAGGGACGGCATCATGACAAAATTGGATCGGTTCGGGGTGGCTGCTGAGATACTGACGCCAAAGCAAATGGGCGAGGCGGATCGCCTGACCATTGAGAGTGGCGTGCCCGGATATCAGCTTATGGAAGCGGCGGGGCAGGCAGTTGCCGAGGCTGCGATTGAGTTGTTAGAAGAGAAAACCGGATCCGGCGCGTCGGGTATGGTCTGTATTCTCTGTGGTCCGGGCAACAATGGTGGGGACGGATTTGTTGCTGCGCGTCTGCTGGAAGAGGAGGGGTGGAGCGTCATTCTGGGTTGCTCGGTGTCGATCGAAGAGCTTGAAGGCGATGCCGCATTGGCTGCAGATGAATGGGGCGATGAGGTTTTCGCCTTGTCACCAGGGTTGTGGGATGATGCCGATATTGTCATTGATGCGCTGTTCGGAGCCGGGTTGACCCGGCCGATCTCCGGGGAGTTGGCGGATCTGATTGACGCGCTCAATCAATCCGGACTGCCGGTCGTGGCGGTTGATCTGCCAAGCGGTGTGGATGGCAGCAGTGGTCACATTGCCGGTGCGGCCGTACGGGCCGATCGAACCGTGACTTTCTTTCGCAAGAAGCCGGGTCATCTGCTTTATCCGGGCAAGGCCTCTTGCGGTGACGTGTCTTGTGTCGATATCGGTATTCCGTCTCAGCTACTCGAGGAAACGGGCCATTGTGCGACGGAGAATGTTCCCGCGCTCTGGGTTCATAACTGGCCGGAAGCCCTGAAGCCGATTGAGCGGATTGCATCAGGCCGTCTGGCTGACCACAAATTCCACCGGGGCCATTGTCTGGTTTTGTCGGGCGATGCCATTCATTCCGGTGCTGCACGCCTTGCCGCGCGGGGCGCTTTGCGGGCAGGGGCCGGTTTGGTAACGGTGGCGCCGCCACCGGATGCAGCTCATGTGGTGGCTTCGCAAATCACGGCGATTATGGTTGAGCCTGTGCAGGATGCCGCCAGTCTGGCTACGGTGTTGTCGCGCCGGAGCTATGATGTGCTGGTCGCTGGGCCCGGCATGGGAACGGCCCCTGAGCAGCGCTCTCTCCTTTATACGATTCTTGAACGTGATCTGTGCCTGTTGCTTGATGCGGATGCGATCACCTGTGTGTCGCAGGGCATCGAGATGGGTGAGTTTGATCTTAGCAGTTTGCGTGACAGCCCGGCTGCCCGCTCAGGCTGTCTTGTGCTGACCCCTCATGAGGGCGAGTTTGCCCGTCTGTTTCCTGACCTGTCGCACCGGGTGCGGGAAGATAAGGGACTGTCAAAGCTCGATTGCGCGCTGATGGCCGCGCAACGCAGTGGCGCCCATGTGGTGCTTAAGGGGGCTGACACCATCATTGCTTCGCCAGAGGGACGAGCGGTGATCCATTCTCAAGGCGTGCCCTATCTTGCGACAGCTGGCAGTGGTGACGTGTTAATTGGCATCATTGCCGGGTTGATGGCTCAGGGGATGCCGGCGCTCGATGCTGCGTCCGCCGGGGTCTGGCTCCATGGACAGGCGGGGCTTGCACTGGGGCCGGGCTTGATTTCAGAGGATTTGCCCGAAGCTTTGCCGGCGCTGTATCAAGAATTGGCCCAAATTGTGCCTGATAATGGGGTGGATGCGGATTTCATGATGCTGGATGATTAATCCGCCGCACGCGAGAAAGGGCGGAAAGCAACAGGCTTTCACCGGATTCCCCCAGAGAGGTTGGGGAATAAGGAGAGAAATGTGAAATTTTCTTTGCGCTTTCTCTATCGGGTGCTATAGAGGCACCGCTCGATTTGCTGGCGCTAACTGCGCTTGCCGTGCGGGTGTGGTGGAATTGGTAGACACGCCAGATTTAGGTTCTGGTGGCGAGAGCCGTGGGGGTTCAAGTCCCTCCACCCGTACCAATCGCCTCTTTTGCCGCTTGAAGGGTGAAAGAGGGAAGACAGACCGGCTGAATTGCGTGTCCCCGAAAAGCGTTGTGGTTTTTTGGATAAGGACGCGCATTCAGGATTCTTGGCAATGGTCTGTCAGAGGTCCGAGCAATCGGGGGTCTGGCAGGTCTTGGCAGGACGATCGGGACAGGGCTGAGGGGTGTACGGTTCGAATGAGCCGACGAGGAGATCTTTGTCTTGACCCGCTCGGAACTGGCTTGTCTTTCATCAGACGACGGCGGTCGAAACGAAATTGGGTTTGACGGAGTCTGGCATCCTTATTGGATGTCATCCGACCATGCCCCGAACCATATTGTATATGACAAGAACGAAAGCAGATAGATATGCAGGTAACCGAAACCCTGTCCGAAGGTCTGAAACGCGAATTGAAAGTCGTGATTCCTGCTTCTGATCTCGAAGCCAAGTTGGTCGCCAAAATCGACGAGATCAAGGACCAGGTCCGCATTAACGGCTTCCGCCCAGGTAAAGTGCCTGCATCCCATGTCCGCAAGCTCCATGGCAAGGCCTTGATGGGTGAAATCGTTCAGGATCTGATCGGCGAAACCACCCGCACTTCCCTTGAAGAGCGCAATGAGAAAGCTGCCATGCAGCCTCGGTACAACATGACCGAGGACGAAGCAGAAGCCATGAAAATCATGGATGCGCAAGCGGATCTCGAATTCGACATCATCTATGAAGTGATGCCAGCAATCGAAGTGGCTGATGTTTCCGGCGTTGAAATCGAGCGCCCGGTTGTTGAAGTCGAGGACAGCGAAGTCGATGAGCGCCTGATGCAGATCGGCGAAAGCTCCCGTCCGTTTGAGGCCAAAGAAGGCAAAGCTGAAGACGGCGACAAGGTTCTGATGTCCTATCTTGGCAAAATCGATGGTGAAGCCTTTGATGGCGGCGCAGACGAGAATGCTGAACTGGTTCTGGGTTCCAACACCTTTATTCCGGGCTTTGAAGAGCAGCTGGTTGGCGTGTCCGCTGGCGACGAAACCGTTGTCAAAGTGTCATTCCCTGAGGAATATGGCGCAGCGCATCTGGCTGGTAAAGACGCTGAGTTCGAAATCGTCGTCAAGGAAGTTCAGGCTCCGGGCGAGCTGGAAATCGACGATGAGTTCGCAACCAAGCTGGGTCTCGAGTCTCTCGACAAACTGAAAGAGATCCTGAAAGATCAGGTTGTCTCCCAGTATGGCACGATGACCCGTCAGCGCGTGAAGCGTCAGCTTCTCGACAAGCTTGATGAACTGCACAAGTTCGAAGTTCCTCCTACTCTTCTGGAGCAGGAATTCGAGAATATCTGGAAACAGGTAAACTCTGAAATGAACGAAGCTGGCAAGACCTTCGAGGACGAAGACACCACCGAAGAGAAAGCCCGCGAAGAATATAAGGCGATTGCCGAGCGTCGTGTGCGCCTTGGTCTGGTTCTTTCCGAAATTGGCGACAAGAACGAAATCAAGGTCAATGACGAAGAGGTTCAGCGCGGCATCATGCAGCGCGCGCAGCAGTTCCCGGGTCAGGAGCGTCAGGTGTTTGAATATTACACCCAGAATGCCGATGCCCTTGCATCCATCCGCGCACCGATCTTTGAAGAGAAGGTCGTTGACTACCTGCTCGAGCTGGTAAAGGTTGAAGAGAAGACCGTTACCAAGGAAGAGCTGGAGAAAATGATCGCCGAAGACGAAGAAGCTTAAGCCTTCCTCGTTATCGAATGAGCATGCCGCCCGCGCCTTCCGGACGCGGGCGGTTTGCGTTTGGCCCCATCATCATCCAAGTGAGAAGAGATCCCATGAACGGAATTGTCGGCGGTGTTGTTCTCGCGATTGCCTCTTTCATCATCATCGCCTTCTATCTGAACATCACCCCTCCCACGGATCTGGGGGTCAGGGAAGGGCGCCTGCCAGCACTTTCGGCGCGGCCCAACGGCGTGTCCAGTCAGGCGGCAGATGAAGAAAAGCGGGTGCCGAGCCTTGCCTTCAAGGCCGACATCACCCAGACGGTCGATGCTGTCAAACAGGCGTTTGAGGCACTTGGGACCGTTGCGATCATCAAGGAAAAGCCGACTTATATCCATGCCATTGCGGTCAGCCCTATCTTCCGGTTTCGTGATGATGTCGAGGTCTATTTCGACGTGGCTGCCCGCAAGGTGCATTACCGATCGCAGTCGCGGGTGGGCTTTGCCGACATGGGGGAGAATCGCCAGCGGTTCGAGGCGTTCAAGCTTCTTTATGAAGCCGAGGAATAGGTCTTTGTTATCGTCTCTGTTGCAAGGATGTTGAAATATTGACGTTTTCTGGTTGTTTGTGTCCATATTTCATGTGTGAAACTGGCGAACGGCGTTTGAGGAAATTCGTAGTGGACTTTCTTCAAAGGATTCACCAAAAGCCTTGAATGGGGCTGGTCAGTGCATAAGTGGGGTGGATAAGATTGCCCTCTGTTGACGGACGCTGACGGTTTGGGCGGGCCAATTGCGCTTGTCAGTAAAATCTTCATTTTCGCGATGCTATGACGATGAAAAGTGGTCCGTGCAGGCGATTCGAGTCGTAGTTAGCGTGAGGCCTTGATGATGCGGATCGGCGATCTGTTGAGCGGTTTTCCTCAGGGAGTGCGCTTGCAGGCCGGTTAAATCATAATCGACAAGGGCGGTCGGTGGTGGTGCCATCACTTGGCCGCAATCCCGTGCAGGGGGTTATGGTGTCGTGATGTTGCGCGGCAAGGATGCACGGCAGGCGAGGGTTTGTCGGTATTTGCGCCGGACGGAATGAGCCGAGATGGGGCAATGTAGAGGCTCCATCTCTGAACGGATGGCCGAAGAGGTCTTGAGAAGGAAAGTGCAATGAAGGATCCGATTGATCTTGCAATGAATTTGGTTCCCATGGTTGTGGAGCAATCCAACCGGGGTGAACGCGCTTACGACATTTATTCGCGCCTTCTCAAGGAGCGCATCATTTTCATCACTGGTCCGATCGAGGATCACATGGCGGCTCTGGTCTGTGCCCAGTTGCTGTTCCTTGAAGCGGACAATCCGAAGAAAGAGATTTCGCTTTACATCAACTCGCCGGGTGGCGTTGTGACCGCTGGTATGTCGATCTATGACACCATGCAGTTCATCAAGCCACCGGTTGCGACGCTGTGTATGGGACAGGCCGCATCGATGGGGTCGTTGCTGTTGTGCGCCGGTGAAAAGGACATGCGCTACGCGCTGCCGAATGCCCGCATCATGGTTCACCAGCCATCTGGTGGCTTCCAGGGGCAGGCGTCTGACATCCAGCGCCACGCCGAAGACATCCTGAAAATGAAGCGTCGCCTGAACGAAGTGTATGTCAAGCATTGCGATCAGGACTATGACATCGTCGAGCAGACCCTTGATCGCGACCACTTCATGACCGCAACCGAAGCCAAGGACTGGGGTCTTGTGGATCGTGTTGTCGAGAATCGTGAGTCTTTGGCGGACGAGTCTGAAGAGCAGAAGGATGCCGGGAAAGAATAAAATCCGGTGCACCGGCCGGAATGTTTCCGGCCGCGTGATGTGTCCCCAAAATAGGGTTGCATTAAGCCTATCTTGATGATTTGGGGTACATCCTTTTAGAAATATGCTCTGCTGTTGTGGTAATTGGAAAAATTAATACAACAGCAGACCAACCGATGGGTTTATTTTGCTTGCAGCCTATGCACAGCACCATAAACTAGACATGCGGGCAGAGTTGAACGGATTCTGTCTTCTGGCAACGAGAGAAGAGGCACCTACATGAGTAAGGCCGGTGGTGGCGATAACAAGAACACGCTGTACTGCTCCTTCTGTGGCAAGAGCCAGCATGAAGTGCGCAAGCTGATTGCAGGTCCAACCGTTTTCATCTGTGATGAATGCGTTGAGCTATGCATGGATATCATCCGCGAAGAGAATAAGTCTTCGCTGGTCAAATCCAAGGACGGCATTCCGACTCCGCAGGAAATCTGTGAAGTGCTGGATGATTACGTTATCGGGCAGGATCGTGCCAAGCGTGTGTTGTCTGTCGCCGTTCATAACCATTACAAGCGTCTGGCTCATGGCAAGAAGAGCACCGAGATCGAACTTGCCAAGTCGAACATCATGCTGATCGGTCCAACCGGTTGCGGCAAGACCTTCCTTGCCCAGACCATGGCCCGTATTCTTGATGTGCCTTTCACCATGGCGGATGCGACCACCCTGACTGAAGCCGGTTATGTGGGTGAAGATGTCGAGAATATCATTCTCAAGCTGCTGCAGGCTGCTGACTATAATGTCGAGCAGGCCCAGCGCGGCATCGTCTATATTGATGAGATCGACAAGATTTCCCGCAAGTCCGACAATCCCTCGATCACCCGTGACGTATCGGGCGAGGGCGTGCAGCAGGCCTTGTTGAAAATCATGGAAGGCACGGTTGCTTCTGTGCCGCCTCAGGGGGGGCGCAAGCATCCTCAGCAGGAATTCCTGCAGGTGGATACCTCCAACATTCTGTTCATTTGTGGCGGCGCTTTTGCTGGTCTCGACAAGATCATTTCCCAGCGTGGCAATGACACGTCCATCGGCTTCTCGGCCAAGGTCAAGGATGCGGACGAACGTGGCACGGGCGAGTTGTTCCGTGAGCTGGAACCTGAAGATCTGCTGAAATTCGGTCTCATTCCGGAATTTGTCGGTCGTTTGCCGGTTTTGGCGACGTTGGAAGATCTGGATGAGGACGCGCTTGTCTCCATTCTGTCGCAGCCGAAAAATGCGATCGTCAAGCAGTATCAGGCCTTGTTCGAAATGGAGGGCGTGCGCCTGACATTCCACGAAGAGGCTCTGCGTGGCGTGGCTCGCAAGGCGATTGAACGTAAAACCGGGGCTCGTGGCCTGCGCTCGATTCTCGAAGGCATTTTGCTCGACACCATGTATGAGCTACCGGGCCTTGAGGGTGTTGAGGAAGTGGTTATTTCCGGTGATGTCATCAAGGGGGAAGCTCGTCCTCTCTATATCTATGGCGACATCAAGTCCGAAGCTGAGCCTTCAACCGCCTGAGGGTTCAAAGATCAAATGTTTCAAGGAGGCGGCCTTAAGGTCGCCTTTTTTGTTGGCAAGACTGAAGTAACAGGCTGATGCGCTGGCTTTTGTCTTGGTTGTCGCGTCCGTCTCTCGCCCGGTTTTCCAATGTCCAAAACCAATTGAGCCAAATATAGTTTTGAACCGTAAAGTCAATAAAATGACTGTGATTTAATCGATCTTTCAATTGCTTAGAGAAGTATTGATGAAAGTTGTAGACTTTGGTTCGAATTGCCTTTTGTGTTTGTTCACAAAGATGACATTGGCTTGTGGAGTGGGTTGAAAAGCCTGTCGTCAAGTCCCAACTAAATGATACCGTGGTGAAACTGCGTGTTTGAGTCTCACCCATTCCCTGCAGGTGACCAGACTTGTCCTCGGAGCCAATGATTGGCTTGCGAGGGGTACCTGCTGATTTGCGGGCCAAAATGAGGCCGCAAACGTTGCCTTGTCTATTTTGGAAAGGTGACGCAGCCAAGAAAGGTAGGAAGCATGACCGAAGATCAAATCGATGAGAGCGGCCAGAAGGTTGCAGACACTTATCCGGTCTTGCCACTAAGAGACATTGTTGTCTTCCCGCACATGATTGTGCCTTTGTTTGTCGGACGCGAAAAGTCCATTCGCGCGCTTGAAGAAGTGATGCAGTCGGACAAGATGATTTTGCTGGCAACGCAAATGAATGCCGGCGACGATGATCCGGCCCCTGAAGACATATACAAGATTGGAACGCTCGCCAGCGTCCTGCAGTTGCTCAAGCTGCCCGATGGGACCGTCAAGGTGCTCGTCGAAGGGATGGACCGCGCCAAGCTTTGCGACTTCACCAAGCGCGACGATCTGTTCGAAGCCAGCGCAACGGTGATGCGCGATGATGACGGCGATCAGGTTGAGGTTGAAGCCTTGGCCCGTTCCGTGTCGACCGAATTTGAAAATTACGTCAAGCTGAACAAGAAAGTGTCGCCTGAAGTGATTGGCGCTGTGTCCCAGATCGAGGATTACTCGAAGCTGGCCGATACGGTTGCCTCGCACCTTGCGATCAAGATCCAGGAAAAACAGGAAATTCTTGGTATTGTCAGCGTTGTCGAGCGGCTTGAGCAGGTGCTTGGCCTGATGGAGAGCGAGATTTCCGTTCTGCAGGTGGAAAAGCGCATCCGTAGTCGCGTCAAGCGTCAGATGGAGAAAACCCAGCGCGAGTATTATCTGAATGAGCAGATGAAGGCCATTCAGAAGGAGCTGGGGGATTCTGAGGATGGCGCGGACGAGATCCGCGAGCTGGAAAACACCATCGAGAAAACCAAGCTGTCGAAGGAAGCGCGCGAGAAGGCTGATGCAGAGCTGAAAAAGCTCAAGCAAATGAGCCCGATGTCGGCGGAAGCCACCGTGGTGCGCAACTATCTCGATTGGCTCACCGGTATTCCGTGGGGCAAGAAGTCCCGCGTCAAGGTTGACCTTGAGAAAGCTGAATCCATTCTCGATACGGATCATTATGGCCTCGAGAAGGTCAAGGAACGGATCGTCGAGTATCTGGCGGTGCAGACCCGCACCAACAAGCTCAAAGGCCCGATCCTCTGCCTCGTTGGTCCTCCGGGTGTTGGTAAAACCTCGCTTGGCAAGTCGATTGCACGCGCCACGGGCCGTGAATTTGTTCGCATGGCGCTTGGTGGTGTGCGGGATGAAGCCGAGATTCGGGGTCATCGTCGGACCTATATCGGCTCGATGCCGGGCAAGGTTGTCCAGTCGATGAAGAAAGCCAAGAAGGCCAATCCGCTGTTTTTGCTCGACGAGATCGACAAAATGGGCATGGATTTCCGTGGCGACCCGTCTTCGGCTTTGCTTGAAGTGCTTGATCCGGAACAGAATCACGCCTTCATGGACCATTATCTTGAGGTGGAATATGACCTCAGCAATGTCATGTTCATCACCACGGCCAACACGCTGAATATCCCAGCGCCGTTGATGGACCGTATGGAAGTGATCCGCATTGCCGGTTACACCGAAGACGAGAAAGTGGAAATTGCACGCCGTCACCTGATCCCGAAAGCAACCAAGGATCATGGCCTGAAGGACAGCGAATTCACCCTTGATGATTCCGGTCTTCGGATGATCGTCCAGCGCTATACCCGCGAAGCAGGTGTGCGTAACCTTGAGCGTGAGCTGATGAAGCTGGCGCGTAAGGTGACCAAGGATCTGATCATGAAGAAGCTCGATAAGATCGATGTGACCACGGACAATATCGAGGATTTCCTCGGGGTTCCGCGGTTCCGCTTCGGGGAGATCGATTCTGAAGATCAGGTTGGTGTTGTTACCGGCCTTGCCTGGACGGAAGTGGGCGGCGAATTGCTGACCATCGAAGGTGTCATGATGCCGGGTAAAGGCAAGATGACCGTGACGGGCAACCTGCGTGATGTGATGAAGGAGTCGATTCAGGCAGCCGCCTCCTATGTCCGCTCGCGGGCCGTGGATTTCGGTGTTGAACCGCCTGTGTTCGACAAGAAAGACATCCATATGCATGTGCCCGAAGGCGCAACGCCAAAGGATGGACCTTCGGCTGGTATCGCGATGGCAACTGCCATCACGTCCATCATGACCGGCATCCCTGTGCGCAAGGATGTTGCCATGACCGGTGAGATCACCTTGCGCGGCCGTGTGTTGCCGATTGGAGGCCTCAAGGAAAAATTGCTTGCGGCTTTGCGTGGCGGCATCAAGACCGTTCTCATTCCGGAAGAGAATGCCAAGGATTTGGCCGACATTCCGGACAATGTGAAGAACGCGCTTGATATTGTCCCGGTTTCCAATGTCGGGCAGGTGCTGGAACATGCGCTTGTTGAACTGCCCGAACCAATTGAATGGGATGAAAGCCAGATGCCGGATGTCGGCCTGAAGAGTGACGAGTCCGAAGACTCAACCTCGCTTCAGCATTAAGGCTTGGGTTGATCGAGCCGCGAGAAAAATGAAAACCCGCCTTGAGCGGGTTTTCTTTTGTCTGCTGGTGTCGAAATTCGGGAGGGGGCGAATCTGGCTGACCTCTTCAATGGTCCTCTTCAAACAAACTGGATTTTTGGCGGGAATCAGCGGATTGTTCGGGAAAAGCCGACCAAATCACGGGGAAAAACGGCAACATTTAATTTCGCTTGCTCGTTTTTTACGCAACAGATTTCTATTTCTTGTTTACAGCGTTTGAAATGGCTGATTTCTGCGAATTTTATGCTTGATTTCTCACCTGTTTCGCCGGATTGTCGCAACTCGCGTCTGGTATTTTCCCAAGGTGTGGTGATTCATAAGGGTTAAGCGTCGCGAAGGACTTGAGGCTTTCGTGATTGAACCGAGAAGGAATTAATTATGAACAAGAATGAACTGATCTCTGCTGTCGCTGAAAAGGCAGACCTGACCAAAGCGCAAGCTGGTGACGCTGTCGATGCATTGTTCAACATCATCTCCGATACCCTGAAGGGTGGTGATGAAGTGCGCATCATCGGTTTTGGCAACTTCTCCGTGACCGAGCGTGCAGCTACCGAAGGTCGTAACCCGCGCACGGGCGATACCATTCAGATCCCAGCTTCCAAAACGCCTAAGTTTAAAGCTGGTAAAGGTCTGAAGGACGCCGTCAACAGCTAATCAGCTGACGACTGGCTCACTAAGCTTTTAAAACCCTCGGCTCTCTTACGGGCCGGGGGTTTTTTGCTACAATGGCCAAGACCAATGCCTGACCCTTGAAAAGGATGCTTCATGATCGACGAAAACTTGCTGGAACCGGATTGTTCCAAATGTGCGGCCTTGTGCTGTGTTTCGCTTGCTTTTGACAAGTCGGACATGTTTCCGATCGACAAGCCCAATGGGGCGCCATGCCCACAGCTCGATAAGAATAACGGCTGCAAGATATATGATTGCAGAGAGGCGGAAGGTTACCACGGCTGCATGAATTTCAATTGCCAAGGGGCAGGGCAGCGGGTGGTGCAGGACTTGTTTGGTGGGCGCAACTGGCATTTCGAGCAAAGCCTGCTCAACGACATGACCAGCGCTTTTGTCATTTTACTGCGAGCCCATGAGCTGCTGTCTTTGCTCAAAGCCGCCGAAGCCCTGCCACTGACGCGTGGTGAGTTGGACCAGTTTGAGGGCTTTGTTGAAGAGCTGAACCCTGAAGATGGCTGGACTGAGGCGCTTCTCGAAGCCTTCGAGAAAGGAAAGACCGAAAAACGCGTCTATGCGTTCCTCAAAAGTCTCAGGCACCATGTGGCGTGAGGAAGAATACCGGATTGGAGCCCTTTCGAGACCTTCAAAATGAAGGAACGTTCGCATCCGCAACAAAAGGCGGCTGAAAATCGCGGCCCAGACCTGCCGTTCGCTTTCCTGCCGAGCGCTGCGCTGCAGCTTCACGAGACCGGCCATTCGCCCCTCGTGCAGCATTTTTACGCGGCGAATGATGGCAGACCTGACAAATGAAGAAATGATTGGAATTGGATGCGACCTTGTCAACTCGGCTCAATGAGTCAAAGCGATACCTTGGGCTTTGCACTCCTTTATCAATGATCTTGTGCTGGTAGTAAGGTCTTGCGCAAAATTAAGTTTTTGCCTGTCGTCATCAAGAAAATCACTGTCGAAGTCTTTTGTCAGATGAACGGATACATAGCTCTTTTGGTCAAAATCTTCTTTGCTGAAATACCAACTCTCATTATATCCTACTATTTTCGTAAATCGGCTTGTCGCCCACTCCAATTTGTCTTTCAGTTTATCAACATCTAAATGGGATTCGGCAGGGAAATAGTATGAAACTGTGAGCTCCCACACATTGACCTGCACCCGAAAGTTCAGACTTTCTCCCAACGCGTCAATGACATACAGGGCCGAATTTCCACCGGAGACTTTTTGTATTCTGACGCTCGTGGGAGAATTTGACAAATCTCTATTTATCTGTCTTTTGCTGATTTTTGATTCTTTCCAGTCCAGCAAAAGAGGAGTTGGGATATCTATGAGCAGCAAGTTTCGTGGAAGTGTTCGGCAGAGAAACGCATTTGTTTTATGTTGCAGGCCAGATAAGCCGGCATCCTTGGATGAATAGAAAACAACTAACGCAAAGGCGAGACCGGATGCAGACACCTGAGCAAGCGACATGGCGACAAGCAGCCATGTTTCCTTGTCTGTTCCCAGATAGTGCCACGTAACAAAAAGCGACATGACTAGTGTGATTGCGAGAGCGCCAACAGCCAGAACGCGGACCCAGATGGGTGTGTAAATAAAGTTCTTACTATCCATTTTGCACCTGTATGGTAAATTAAAGTTTGCCGGATCAACAATTGGTGCGCCGTTCTCAGTCTCAAGCGTATTGCAATTTATCACAGGTATGTCAACGCCTCTGCTGTCGTACCTGTGACCACGAGCCCAAGGTGCAGAATGCTGCGAAAAATTACTCGCTCTCAGTTCCATTTGAACGGCATTTCTTGGTGTGCCGGCATGCTTCTCTCTCGCGCGCGGCGAACGCCCGCTTACCGCCCGAACGAGCCGTGATAGCCAGGACGAGCTTCGATACCCCTTGAATGTCAGCTCTTGCCTGCAGCATCGAGGATTGTGCACGTGCAGGAAATGTCGGCAATCCGCCCTGTTTACCTGAAGCACTCTATATCGCTGTGAAATTTCGGCTATGCAGCGAACGTCTGAAATGTCCGCATTGTTGTCGTTTTGGCGGTTCGCAGATGATGTCGAGCTGTGGGGGAGGGATGTTGCGCTTTTGCGTGGCAAACGCTCTCGGGCTCTGGGTGATTTTCCTACAGAAAATGCACCTGCCGCTTCAAATTCAAATTGAGTGGATGGGTCATAACGCTTTTGCTCTGCAAAAGCTTGGGAAATGGTGGGTGATGAGAGATTCGAACTCCCGACCCTCTCGGTGTAAACGAGATGCTCTAACCAGCTGAGCTAATCACCCTTAGCGTTTCAGAGAAACGCCGAAAAACTCCGCACAAGCCTCTATGGCTCTCAGCGATTTTCGAAATCGAAAATGCGCTTGCCGCTGATGGTTCCGTTTGTTTGGAAGCTTCAGCCCATTTCTTGACGAGCAAGAAATGGTGGGTGATGAGAGATTCGAACTCCCGACCCTCTCGGTGTAAACGAGATGCTCTAACCAGCTGAGCTAATCACCCTTGCGCCGTTGTGCGTGAGGTGCTTTTACGGTCTGACAGGCTTGCTTGCAACAAAAAAATGACAGTGTTCCCCATTCGTTGGGGAAATCGCTGCCGCATCTGGATCGGCACTTTGAGGGCTGCTTTGTGGCTTGACCGATCCGTCTCGTTTGCAGGGAAGGGGAATCCCTGCAAGGATGTATGCATTGCGCTGTTGCGGGTGGGTGCGATCCGGTGGGGTGAGCGAAACTTTTCCAAGGCCATTTCTTTCTCACAGGAAAAAATTGGCTGAAACATCAGGTTTCTCACAGGGCATTGAAAGTTTGCACAAAAAGAATTTGTACGGCGCTTGACTTCAATACCTCAGCGTCGTATTTCAGCGCCACTCCACACGAACATGACGCTTCGGCGACAGTGAGTGTGGGCCGGGTACTGGGGGTGTAGCTCAGTTGGTTAGAGCGTCGGCCTGTCACGCCGAAGGTCGCGGGTTCGAGTCCCGTCACTCTCGCCACCCAGATCCCGCATCCAGATTGTGACTGTCTGGACCGCATGTTGCGGGGGTGTAGCTCAGTTGGTTAGAGCGTCGGCCTGTCACGCCGAAGGTCGCGGGTTCGAGTCCCGTCACTCTCGCCACTTTCTCCCTTTGGAGGCAAGTGGCCAAAGCACCGCAAGGTGCTTTTTTTATGCGTTGATTTCCCAACTATTTGCGTTGTTTGCTGCTCTGTGAGGGCATTTGTGTCGCTACAGTTTCGGTATTGGTTGGATGTTTCGATGCATGCTCTGAGGCCCTTTGTCGTGGCGCTCAGAGGGCCTTGGAGAGGCCGCAGGCTACTTGCTGGCACGGAGCGGAAAAGTGTTCAGGGCAGGAGACTGTGCAGCAGTCGTCAGCCGCACATAGAAAAAGCCGCATCCTTGGGAATGCGGCTTCATGACTTCTCAAACTGAACCGGGTGATCAACCCTGCCAAGGCCAGAATTTGACTTCGAGTATGTCGCCATCCTTGGCGAAGCGGGCTTCGAGTTCTTCCATGTCAAGCAGGCCGGATTGGGTGTCGACATATTCCACCACGGAGGCTGAATTGATGGCGGCCAGCTGCAGGGCTTTTTCCGGCTCTGCACCGTCGGCCAGCATCGCGCCGAAAGTTGATGTAAAGGCGTCACCTGCGCCTGCGGTGCCTTTGACGTTGGCTTTGAAGATCGGGCAATGATAAACGCCTTTCTCACCGCTGAGATAAGCGCCGCCGGTGCCGTCGGTGATCAGTACCCATTTCGGGCCTGCAGCCATCAGCAAGGACATGAAGCCAGCGAGTGAGCAGTGGGTGTGATCCATGATCAGGCCACGGGTCAACAGGCTGCGCTCTGGGCGTTCGGTGAATTTGATGGTGCGCATGTTGTTGTGATCGCTGTTTTCCAGCAGGACCGGCAACATGCATTCCGCTTCGGCACGGTTGATGTTGATCAGGTCAATATTCTTGGCAGTCTCGATGAATTGCTCACCACGGCGGTTGATCTGGCGCTCGCCGGGGTTGGCGACCACAAAGGCGCCGGACTCTCGGCCACGCTGACAAATCATCGGGAAGGCGTCTGCCGATTCTTTCGACATGGGTGCGATATGGAGAAGCTGGGCGCCATCAAAAATGCCTTCATGGATGTCATCATCCACCACCAGACAGTTTGCGCCGCGCGCTGTAAAGATTGAGGCATTGCGGTCGTGGGAGGCAATGATGACTGAGCAGCCGGTGATGGCCTTGTCGGTCACCATGAGATTTCCGTCGGACAGACCTTCTCGCTTCAAAAGCTCGCGCACCATCTGGGCTTCGATATCGTCACCCAGTTTGACGGTCGGTGTTGTTTCGTGGCCAAGGCGGGCATGTGCTACGGCTGCGTTGATCGCGCCGCCTCCGACATGAGTCGAAATATTGCGCGCGTCAATTTTCCGGCCTTGTTCAAGCAGCAAAAATGAATTGTGCGCATTGGTCATGGAGATGCGCTCGATATCATTGTCCGCAACAATGGTAATGATATCGATCATGGCTGATCCGATTGTTGCTGTTTTCATCAAACTTGCCTCTTTTCTGGATTGAACCATCTTGGGAGCATGGAGAGTGAGAATTCTGTCGCTGGTGTCTCGGCGACAACCTAGGCACATTATCCTTTAGTGTATAGATAGGATTTTGTTTTACGACCCGAAATAAATCAAATTCGGCAAAAAGAGTATGACTTCTAAGCATATTTCACAGTTTGAATTCGATTTCATTGTGGGTGACCATGTGGTTGGGCTTGCCTGCGCCAAGTTGGCACATCGTAGATGCCACAGGAGGGCAGTGGTGCGATTTGTTGGCACGCAATGGTTTCCCTTTATGGGACAGGTGGTTAAGCTCTGGAAAGCTGGGTTTGGATAGAGTGCGAAACAATGTTGCGAGAGTGATTTGGCTATAACAGAGTTTGCCACAATCTACTGGCAAACCTCTAGTTCATTGGCATTGTAACGCCACAAATTCCTTGCCTAAGCACTTACACTGAGTTAATCGTGCCATTGACCAATAGCGCTCGTTCTGAGTGTATGTATCTGATGTCGCAGAATTTCGCTTGACGATACAGGGTGTTTGACACGACATCTGTTTCAAGCGGTACAAGACATGCGTTGCCATCAGATGGAGAGGACCGACTAGCGATGGAAAATCTGCTCGGGGAATATCTGCCCATCATCATTTTCATTGGTATTTCGTTGGTGATCGGCCTGGCACTGCTGATTTCTCCCTTTATTCTTGCCTACAAAAATCCCGATCCGGAAAAATTGTCAGCCTATGAGTGCGGATTCAATGCCTTCGACGATGCGCGCATGACGTTTGATGTGCGATTCTATCTTGTGGCAATCTTGTTCATCATCTTTGACCTTGAGGTGGCCTTCCTGTTTCCGTGGGCGGTCGCCTTCGGTGATCTGGGGATGTTCGGTTTTGTGTCGATGATGATCTTTCTGGCTATTCTGACGATCGGCTTCATCTATGAATGGAAGAAAGGGGCTCTGGAATGGGATTGATCGGAAACAATCAAACGCTGGTAGCAGAGCAGCCGAAGGGTATTCTGGACCCGAAGACCGGCAAACCTGTCGGCGCTGACGATCCTTTCTTCATGCAGGTGAATGAGGAATTGTCGGACAAGGGCTTCATCGTTACCGCGACCGATGATCTGATCAACTGGGCGCGTACGGGATCGCTGATGTGGATGACCTTCGGTCTGGCCTGTTGCGCGGTCGAGATGATCCAGATGTCGATGCCGCGCTATGATTGCGAACGCTTCGGCTTTGCGCCGCGCGGTTCGCCCCGCCAGTCCGACGTGATGATTGTCGCCGGAACGCTGACCAACAAAATGGCTCCGGCCTTGCGCAAGGTTTATGACCAGATGCCCGAGCCGCGCTATGTGATCTCGATGGGGTCCTGTGCCAATGGCGGCGGTTACTATCACTATTCTTACTCAGTTGTGCGCGGTTGTGACCGGGTTGTTCCGGTCGATATTTATGTTCCCGGCTGTCCCCCAACGGCCGAGGCGTTGCTTTATGGCGTGATGCTGCTGCAGAAAAAGATCCGCCGCACCGGCTCAATCGAACGTTAGCAGTTTGAGTCACTCGACGATGGTTCACTCGCCGTTTGCTGTCGGGTGGGCTAAAGATATTCAAGGACCATGGGTCATCTGGCCCGAGACAGGATCGTGCATTATGGACGAGGCATTGCGAGATCTGGGCGACTATGTCGCTTTTTCTCTGGAAGGGAAGGTTGTTGACTGGGCGGTTGCCTTTGGCGAACTGACCGTGACCGTTCAGCGGCCGGACATTCTCGAAGTGTTGCGGTTCCTGCGCGATGATCCTCGGCTCCAGTTTGCCTGCTTCATTGACGTGACTGCGGTTGACTATCCGGGCCGGGCGGAACGGTTTGAGGTGGTCTATCATCTGCTCAGTCCAAAACAGAATAGCCGCATTCGGGTCAAGGTGAATGCATCGGAGAGTGATCATGTCGATTCGGCCTGTAGGGTCTATCCAGGGGCCAACTGGTTCGAGCGTGAAGCCTATGACATGTATGGCATTCTGTTTGTTGGCCACCCGGACCTGCGACGACTGTTGACCGACTATGGCTTCGACGGCCATCCGCTGCGCAAGGACTTCCCGCTCACGGGTTATTATGAAGTGCGCTACGACGATGAGAAGAAACGGGTCATCTACGAGCCAGTGAAGCTGGCACAGGAATTCCGCAATTTTGATTTTCTCAGCCCATGGGAAGGCGTTGACTATGCGCTGCCGGGCGATGAAAAGGCCAAGGGCTAGGTGAGGCTGAGAGGGATCGAGACAGATGGCTGAAGCAAAAGTCAGAAATTTCAATATCAATTTCGGCCCGCAGCATCCGGCGGCCCATGGTGTGCTGCGGATGATTCTGGAGCTGGATGGAGAGATCGTTGAGCGGGTTGACCCGCATATTGGTCTTTTGCATCGTGGCACTGAAAAGTTGATCGAGCACAAGATTTACAGTCAGGCGACACCCTATTTCGACCGGCTTGACTATGTTGCGCCGATGAATCAGGAGCATGCCTTCTGCTTGGCGGTTGAACGGTTGCTGGGGCTGGAAATTCCACGCCGTGCGTCGCTCATCCGGGTGCTTTATTCCGAGATTGGCCGCATTCTCAACCACTTGCTGAACATCACCACGCAGGCACTGGATGTCGGGGCGTTGACGCCGCCGCTCTGGGGCTTTGAAGAGCGTGAAAAGCTGATGATCTTCTATGAACGGGCCTCCGGGGCGCGGCTGCATGCCAACTATTTCCGGGTCGGTGGTGTCCATCAGGATCTGCCAACGGATCTGATTGATGATATCGAGGCTTGGTGCGATCCGTTTTTGAAGGTGGTTGATGACATTGACGCCTTGTTGACCGACAACCGGATTTTCAAGCAGCGCAATGCCGACATTGGCATCGTCGCGCTTGATGATGCCTGGGCATGGGGCTTTTCCGGTTGCATGGTGCGCTCGTGCGGTGTGCCGTGGGATTTGCGCAAGAGCCAGCCTTATGAATGCTATGACGAAATGGAATTTGATATTCCGGTCGGCAAGAATGGTGACAATTACGACCGCTATCTGATGCGGATGGAAGAGATGCGCCAGTCGGTCGGCATCATGCGCCAGTGCATCGACAAACTGCGTCGTCCAGACGGGCAGGGGCCGGTTATGGCGGAAAATGACAAGATCGTGCCGCCGCGCCGGGACGAGATGAAGCGCTCGATGGAAGCGCTGATCAATCATTTCAAGCTGCATACCGAAGGGTTCCACGTGCCGGCGGGTGAAGTTTATGCCGCCGTGGAGGCACCAAAGGGTGAGTTTGGTGTCTATCTCGTCGCCGATGGCAGCAACAAGCCTTACAAATGCAAGATTCGTGCGCCGGGTTATGCGCATTTGTCGGCGATGGATTTCCTGTCGCGCGGCTATCAGCTGGCGGATGTCTCGGCCATTCTCGGTTCTCTCGACATCGTGTTCGGGGAAATTGATCGCTAAGAGTTTTTGCGGGGCCGCCATGATGGTCCCAGAATGATGTGAACTGGATCAACGCGCTCTGGGCGCCGCGATCAAACAAAGAATAGGAACGGCAGACATGTCCGTCCGTCGCCTGCATAGCGAACAGCCTGCCTCTTTCGATTTCTCCGCGGAGAATCTCGAATGGGCGCAGCGTGTGATCAAACGATATCCCGAGGGCCGTCAGGCTTCCGCTGTGATCCCGATTCTGATGCGGGCACAGGAACAGGAAGGCTGGATCAGCAAACCGGCGATCGAATATGTCGCCGACATGCTGTCGATGCCCTATATCCGCGTGCTGGAAGTTGCGACTTTCTACACCCAGTTCCAGTTGCAGCCGGTTGGTGCCAAGGCCCATATTCAGGTCTGCGGTACGACGCCTTGCATGTTGCGTGGAGCGGAAGATCTGATCCGGGTTTGCAAGAACAAGATTGCCAACAAGCCCTTCACCCTGTCCGAGGATGGCAATTTCTCGTGGGAAGAGGTGGAATGCGCTGGCACATGTGTCAACGCACCGATGATCCAGATTTTCAAGGACACTTATGAAGATCTGACGCCGGAAATTCTGGAAGATCTCATTGCCAAAATTGACGCCGGCAAAGAGATTAAACCGGGTTCTCAGCAGGAAGGGCGGATCGGTTCGGCACCTGCGGAAGGGCCTGTGACACTGACCGACCCTGCGCTCTATGATGGTTCGGTGGTGAAATATGGTCTGGGTGCGGGCATTCCGGAAGAGTCTGCCGAGGAAAGCCAGCCTGCCGACCAGTTGCCCGTCGAAAAAGCCGTACCCAAGGAGACAGATGCCAAGGCGGCAGCCTCCGAGGCAAAGCCGGGAGTGGCGATCGACAAGCAAGCCCACAAGACAGATGGCGACGCACCGGCCCTGCTCGAGGCACCTGCCGATGGCGTGGCTGACAATCTGAAGGAAATCAGCGGCATCGGGCCGAAAATTGAAGCCAAACTGAATGGCCTCGGGGTCTATCATTTTTCGCAGATCGCTGCCTGGACGGATGAGAATTGCGCCTTTGTTGATGCGCAACTGTCTTTCCGTGGCCGGATTGCGCGGGAAAACTGGATCGAACAGGCCAAGACCCTGGCAGCCGGTGGCGAAACAGATTTTTCCAAGCGGGTCGAAGCAGGCGAAGTTGACTCCAGCAAGAGCAAGGGAGACAGCTGATGGTCGCAATGCTCCAGGATAAAGATCGCATTTTCACCAACATCTACGGCATCCATGACTGGGGGCTGGATGGGGCGCTGAAGCGCGGGCAGTGGGATGGCACCAAAGGCTTGCTGGAAAAGGGCCGTGACTGGATCATCGAGGAGATGAAGGCGTCCGGTCTGCGCGGCCGGGGCGGTGCTGGCTTCCCGACGGGGCTGAAATGGTCCTTCATGCCACCCAAACAGGAAGGGCGTCCGCATTATCTGGTGGTCAATGCGGATGAATCCGAGCCGGGCACCTGCAAGGACCGTGAAATTCTGCGTCACGATCCGCATCATCTGGTGGAAGGCTGTCTGATTGCCGGGTTCGCCGTGCAGGCTGATGCCGCTTACATTTATGTGCGTGGCGAGTTCATTCGTGAACGGGAGCGGCTGCAAGCCGCAATCGATCAGGCCTATGATCGCAAGCTGATCGGCAAGAACAACATTCACGGTTATGATTTCGACATCATCGTCCATCATGGGGCCGGGGCTTATATTTGCGGCGAAGAGACGGCGTTGCTTGAGTCGCTTGAAGGCAAGAAAGGCCAGCCGCGCCTGAAGCCGCCATTCCCGGCCAATGTTGGCCTTTATGGCTGCCCGACGACGGTGAATAATGTGGAATCCATCGCCGTTGCGCCGACCATCCTGCGGCGTGGGGCGGCTTGGTTCAAAGGCTTTGGGGCTGAGAATAACCACGGCACCAAGCTGTTCTGTGTGTCTGGCCATGTCAACCAGCCCGCGACCTTTGAGGAAGCCATGTCAGTGCCGTTCAAGGAATTGATCGACAAGCATTGCGGCGGGATTCGCGGTGGCTGGGACAATCTGTTGGCTGTTATTCCGGGTGGCTCTTCGGTGCCGTGCGTACCTGCCAAGCAGATTGTTGATTGCCCGATGGATTTTGACAGTCTCAAGGGCCTTGGTTCTGGCCTTGGCACGGCGGCGGTGATTGTGATGGACAAGTCAACCGACATCATCAAGGCGATTGCCCGGCTGTCTTATTTCTACAAACATGAAAGCTGCGGCCAATGCACCCCATGCCGCGAAGGCACGGGCTGGATGTGGCGCGTGATGGAACGCATGGTGCGGGGCGAAGCGTCGAAAAAGGAAATTGACATGCTGTTCGAGGTCTCCAAACAGGTGGAAGGGCACACAATCTGTGCGCTCGGCGATGCTGCAGCCTGGCCGGTCCAGGGCCTGATCCGCCATTTCCGCCCGGTGATCGAGGAACGCATTGATCAATATACGGCCAATCCGAAGCCGGATGAGGCTCCGCAGGTGGCGGCAGAGTGAGGATGCTATGAAGCTTTTTGAGGAGAAAGAAAAGATCGACGCAACAGACTGCGATCTGTCTAACTCGAGCTTCAACAATGTGAAATTGACAGGGTGCACATTTGACAATGTAAACCTGATGGGGACCAGCTACAGAGGCGTGAATATGTCGAGCTGTTCCTTCGAAGAAGTGAATATGTCTGGTTGGTCGGTCAAGAAGGCAAACCTGTCCGGGGTGGTCGTGGATCACGCCAATCTCAGCGGTGTCGCCCTGACACATTGCAATCTTTCGGGGATGACCATCGATGGGATCGACGTAATGGCGCTGTTGGCCGCTTACAGGGCGCAGACTGAGGACCGCAAGGGAAGTTGACTATGGCAAAGCTGGTTGTTGACGGCAACGAAATCGAGGTGCCCGGCGAATATACCCTTCTGCAGGCCGCAGAAGAGGCCGGGGCGGAGATTCCGCGTTTTTGCTTCCATGAGCGTCTGTCCGTGGCGGGCAACTGCCGCATGTGCCTTGTCGAGGTCAAGGGCGGGCCACCAAAGCCGGCTGCCTCTTGTGCGATGCGCGTGGGCGATTTGCGTCCGGGTCGCGATGGAGAACCGCCGGAAATCTTCACCAAGTCGCCGATGGTGAAAAAGGCCCGCGAAGGGGTGATGGAGTTCCTGTTGATCAACCATCCGCTCGATTGTCCGATTTGCGATCAGGCAGGGGAATGCGATCTGCAGGACCAAGCCATGGCTTATGGCAAGGGCGGTTCGCGTTATGGCGAAAGCAAGCGGGCGGTCGAGAATAAGTATATTGGGCCTTTGGTCAAAACCGTGATGACCCGCTGCATTCACTGCACCCGCTGTGTGCGTTTCACCACCGAGGTGGCGGGCATTCAGGAACTGGGTTTGGTGGGGCGTGGCGAAGATGCCGAAATCACCACTTATCTTGAAGCGGCATTGTCATCGGAGTTGCAGGGCAATGTGATCGATCTCTGCCCGGTCGGGGCACTGACCTCACGCCCCTATGCCTTTACGGCGCGGCCATGGGAGCTGTCCAAGACCGAAACCATCGACGCGATGGATGCCGTTGGCTCGAATATCCGGGTGGATACACGCGGCATTGAGGTGATGCGGATCCAGCCGCGCAACAATGATGCGGTCAATGAGGAATGGATTTCTGATAAATCCCGCTTCATTTGGGACGGGCTGAAAAGCCAGCGTCTGGATCGGCCCTATGTCCGCAAGGATGGCAAGCTGACCCCGGTTGCGTGGGACGAAGCCTTCAGGTGCGTGGCTGACAAGCTCAATGGTCTGTCTGGTGACCGGATTGGTGCGATTGCCGGGAGCATGGCGAGCGTCGAGGAAATGTTCGCGCTCAAAATGCTGATGGCCTCGCTGGGCTCGGGCAATCTCGATGCCCGGCAGGATGGCTCGGTGCTGACGTCGGCGATGGGCCGGGCTGCCTATCAGTTCAATGCGACGATTGAGGGCATCGAAGACGCCGATGCGATCCTGATTGTTGGCTCCAATCCGCGCATGGAAGCTGCCGTTCTCAATGCCCGCATTCGCAAGGCGTGGCTGGCGGGTGGCGTGCGGATCGGCGTGATCGGTGAGCAGACCGACCTTAAATATGACTATGACTATTTGGGCGCAGGCTCGGATACGCTGGCAAGCCTTGCTGGTGGTGATGGGGCTTTCTTTGACATTCTAAACAAGGCCGAGCGGCCGCTGATCCTGATCGGGCAGGGCGCGATCAACCATGAGGATGGCCTTGCGGTTCTAGGACAGGCAGCGAAGCTGGCGGTGGCTTGTGGCGCGGCAGGTGCTGAGTGGAATGGCTTCTCGGTGCTGCATACCGATGCCAGTGCCGTCGGGGCCTTTGAAGTCGGCTTCGTGCCGCAGGATGGGGGCAAGGATATTGCTGCCATGCAGAATGGGGGCGTTGAGGTGCTGATCCTGATGGGCGCGGACGAGTTGGCCTTTGATGCCTTTGACGATGCCTTCAAGATCTATATTGGCAGCCACGGCGATGCCGGGGCGCATCATGCGGATGTGATCCTGCCCGGGGCAAGCTATACCGAAAAATCCGGCCTGTTCATCAATACCGAAGGCCGGGTGCAGATGGCCTATCGGGCCAATTTTGCGCCGGGGGATGCCAAGGAAGACTGGGCGATCCTGCGGGCGCTGTCTGCGGTGCTTGGCAAGACATTGCCATTTGATAGCCTGCAACAATTGCGCGGCAAACTGTACGAGGCGCATCCGGATCTTGCCAATGTCGATGAATGTCTTGTTGGCGATGTCGCCGACGTCGAGGCGCTGGCCAAGCTTGCCAAACCCGTCAAGGGGCAGGCGATGGTTTCGCCGATTGCCGATTATTATCTGACCAATCCGATTGCTCGCGCCTCCGCCACCATGGCCGAGTGCAGCGCATTGGCCAAGGAACGCGCGGCAGACGCCGCAGAGTAAAGGGACTGACGAATGGATGGATTTGTCACAAACTGGCTAATTCCCGGCGCGATTATCATAGGGCAATCTTTGCTTTTGCTTGTCGCCCTGTTGGTGATCATTGCCTATGTCCTTTATGCCGACCGCAAGGTCTGGGCAGCGGTGCAGATGCGGCGCGGGCCAAATGTCGTCGGGCCTTGGGGTCTGTTGCAATCCTTTGCCGATTTGCTGAAGTTCGTCTTGAAGGAACCGGTGATCCCATCTGGCTCGAACAAAGTGATCTTCCTGCTCGGGCCGTTGATGACGGTGACGGTGGCCTTGGCCGCATGGGCTGTGGTGCCTGTGGCTGAAGGCTGGGCGATTGCCGATATCAATGTCGGGGTGTTGTATATTCTCGCCATTTCCTCGCTCGGTGTCTATGGCATCATCATGGGGGGCTGGGCGTCGAACTCGAAATATCCGTTTCTGTCTGCCTTGCGTTCGGCGGCGCAGATGGTGTCCTACGAGGTCTCCATCGGCTTTGTCATCATCACTGTTTTGCTTTGCGTCGGTTCGCTCAATCTGACTGACATCGTGCTGGCCCAGAAAGACGGCATGGCAACATGGCTCGGCATGCCATCGCTCAGTTTCCTTAACTGGTACTGGCTGCCGCTTTTCCCGATGTTCATTGTGTTTTTCATCTCGGCTTTGGCCGAAACCAACCGGCCTCCCTTTGATCTGCCAGAAGCAGAATCGGAGCTGGTTGCGGGCTTCATGGTCGAATATGGCTCGACCCCTTACATGATGTATATGCTCGGCGAATATGTGGCGATTGCGCTGATGTGTTCGATGACCGTCATCCTGTTTATGGGGGGCTGGTTGCCGCCGTTTGATTTTGCGCCCTTTACCTGGGTGCCGGGGGTGGTCTGGTTCTTTTTGAAGGCCAGTGCCGTGTTTTTCATGTTTGCCATGACCAAGGCCTTTGTGCCGCGTTACCGCTATGACCAGTTGATGCGCCTTGGCTGGAAGGTGTTTCTGCCTTTGTCGCTGTTTTATGTGGTGCTGGTGGCCGGTGTGCTGCAGTTCATGGGCTGGGCTCCGTAAGCGAGGCGAAGAGACGATATGTTTGAATTGTCACTGCCCGGCATGATCGGGGCCTTGATTGGTGGTGTGATCGGTTGGGCCGATTTCAAGATGATCGGCGGTCTGATCGGGGCAAAATGGATGAAGATGCGTTCGGAGAAGGGCTTGGCCAATCATCCGGACACGAAGAAATACGGGGACTGGATTCAGTTCGGCATCTGGTGTGGCACCCAGTTGCTGTTCCCGGTGATCGGTTATTGGGCCGGATTGTCATTGGCTGGATAAGCCGCTTGGAGAGAAACATGGTGATGACGCCTTTCATTGCTGGCAGTTTGGGCGCCCTGATCGGGCTGCTGACGGCTGTGCTCGCCAATCTTCTGGTGTTGCCGGCGGTTCTGCGGGCGCAGGACGACGGCTTTATCATGGGACGGCGCACCACACTGGACGCCAAAAAACAGGCTCAGGTGGCCGACTTTACGCGCTTCATGTATCGCATTCCGATGCCGGTCTTGTTCACTCTTGTCGGCTTTGTCGCTGGCCAACGGTTCTTTGGAGGATAGTATGGCACTTGCTCAAGCTGCAAAATCGCTGATGTTGAAGGAGTTTGTTTCTGCCTTCTTCCTCTCGATGCGCTATTTCTTTGCGCCCAAGGCGACGATCAATTACCCGTTTGAGAAGGGGCCGGTCAGCCCCCGGTTTCGCGGGGAGCATGCACTCAGACGCTATCCCAACGGGGAAGAACGTTGCATTGCCTGCAAACTGTGCGAGGCGATCTGTCCGGCGCAGGCCATTACGATTGAAGCTGGCCCTCGGCGCAATGACGGCACCCGCCGCACCACCCGCTATGACCTCGACATGACCAAATGCATCTATTGTGGTCTGTGTCAGGAGGCCTGTCCGGTGGAGGCGATTGTCGAGGGGCCGAATTTCGAATTTGCCACGGAGACCCGCGAGGAACTGTTCTACAACAAGGAAAGACTGCTGGAGAATGGCGAACGCTGGGAGCTGGAACTGGCTCGCAATATTGCAATGGACGCGCCTTATCGCTGATGGGCGGGGCAAGGAATAACGGAAGGGAAGCCCAAGACCGGGCTTCAGAGCGAAAGACATGATTCTTCAGAGCTTTTTCTTCTATCTCTTTTCGGCGGTCCTGCTCGGGTCCGGGCTGATGGTGATCGGGGCGCGCAATCCGGTTCATTCGGTGCTGTTCCTGATCCTTGCCTTCTTCAATGCCGCTGCTCTGTTCGTGCTGCTGGGGGCAGAATTTTTGGCGATGTTGCTGATTGTGGTCTATGTCGGCGCGGTGGCGGTTCTGTTCCTGTTCATCGTGATGATGCTGGATATCGACTTTGTCGAGCTGCGGGCGGGATTCCTGAGCTATATGCCGATTGGCCTGATGGTTGGTTTGGTGTTGCTGGCCGAGCTGATCATTGCCATTGGCGGCTGGGCGATCAGCCCCGACGTGGTGGCCAATCTGGGTGAACCGATCCCTGATCTGGCCGAGATGTCGAACATCGAAGCGATCGGATCGCTGCTTTATACCAAGTATGTCTATTACTTCCTGAGCGCGGCGATGATCCTGTTGGTCGCCATGATCGGGGCCATCGTGTTGACGCTGCATCATCGCAAGGATGTTCAGCGTCAGGATATTACGCGTCAGGTGGCGCGGACGATCGAGAATTCGATTGAAATCAAGAAAGTGGAATCGGGCAAAGGCATATAGCCTACCGGTTCCCTTGTCTGTGGGCCTGCAAGGGCATGAGAAGAAGGGACTGCCAGAAAGATGGAAATCGGACTGAGCCATTATCTGACTGTAGCAGCGATCCTGTTCGTGATCGGGATGTTCGGCATCTTCATCAATCGCAAGAATGTCATCGTCATCCTGATGTCGATTGAGTTGATCCTGCTGTCAGTGAATATCAATTTGGTCGCCTTCTCCTCTTATCTGGGCGATCTGGTGGGGCAGATTTTTGGTCTGCTGATCCTGACTGTCGCCGCGGCCGAGGCCGCTATCGGGTTGGCCATTTTGGTCGTGTTCTATCGCAATCGCGGCTCCATCGCGGTTGAAGACATCAACATGATGAAGGGCTGAGAGTATCATGTATTCGGCCATCGTCTTTTTACCGCTTCTGGGCTTCTTGATCGCCGGTCTGTTCGGTCGGTCTTTGGGCCACAAGGCATCGGAATATATCACCAGCGCGCTGGTGGTGATTGCCGCTCTGTTGTCATGGATTGCTTTCTTCTCGGTCGGGTTTGGCCATGATGAAACGCGGATCGTTTCCATCTTCACATGGATCCAGTCTGGTGCGTTGACCATTGACTGGTCGATCCGGGTGGACACCCTGACGGTCGTCATGCTGGTGGTGGTCAACACGGTCTCCTCGCTGGTTCATGTCTATTCCATCGGCTATATGCACGAGGACCCGCATCGCGCGCGCTTCTTTGCCTATCTGTCGCTGTTCACTTTTGCGATGCTGTCGCTGGTCACCGCTGACAATCTGTTGCAGATGTTCTTTGGCTGGGAAGGGGTAGGCGTTGCCTCCTATTTGCTGATCGGCTTTTGGTATCAGAAACCGTCAGCCAATGCGGCGGCAATGAAGGCCTTCATTGTCAACCGGGTCGGGGATTTCGGCTTTGCTCTAGGGATTTGCGGCGTTTATGTGCTGTTCGATACGATCAGCTTCAGCGAGATTTTCACCAATGCAGAGGGCATCAAGGGACAGACGATCCATTTCCTCGGGCAGGATTGGGATGCACTGACGACTGTTTGTCTTCTGTTGTTCATGGGTGCCATGGGCAAGTCGGCGCAGTTCCTGCTGCATACCTGGTTGCCTGATGCGATGGAAGGTCCAACGCCGGTATCGGCCTTGATCCATGCGGCGACGATGGTCACAGCGGGTGTCTTCATGGTGGCGCGTCTGTCGCCTCTGTTCGAGCTGGCGCCAACGGCGCTGGAAGTGGTCACCTTCATTGGCGCGACCACCGCCTTCTTTGCTGCCACCGTTGGCTTGGTTCAAAATGACATCAAGCGAGTGATTGCCTATTCGACTTGTTCGCAGCTTGGCTACATGTTTGTGGCGCTGGGTATCGGGGCCTATGGGGCGGCGGTGTTCCACCTCTTCACCCATGCTTTCTTCAAGGCACTGTTGTTCCTTGGGGCCGGCTCGGTCATTCATGCGGTGTCCAATGAGCAGGATATGCGCAAGATGGGCGGGCTCGCCAAGCATATCAAACTGACCTACTGGTTGATGCTGATCGGCACTTTGGCGCTGACCGGTGTTGGCATTCCGGGTACCTTGATCGGCTTTGCCGGGTTCAATTCCAAGGATGCGATCATCGAATCCGCCTTTGCCGCCAACAATGCCTTTAGTGATTATGCCTTTGGCTTGACGGTGATTGCCGCCTTGTTCACCAGCTTCTATAGCTGGCGTCTGGTCTTCATGACCTTCCATGGCCGTGAGCGGATGAGCCCGGACGTCAAGGCCCATATCCATGAAAGCCCGAAAGTGATGATTGTGCCTTTGATGGTGCTGGCCATCGGTGCGGTTTTTGCGGGCATGGTCTTTGCTGGCGACTTCTATGGGCATCATTATGATGATTTCTGGAAAGGGGCGTTGTTTGTCTCGGCCGAGAATGATTTGGTGCATGCGTTCCACAATGTTCCATGGGCCGTGAAACTGGCGCCGTTTGTCATGATGCTGCTTGGCTTGGTGACAGCTTACCTTTTCTATATCCGCTCACCGCAGATCCCGAAGAAACTCGCCGAACGGCACCACATTCTCTATCGTTTCCTGCTCAACAAATGGTACTTCGACGAGCTTTATGACCTTTTGTTCGTGCGGTCTGCCAAGTGGATTGGTCGTGTGTTGTGGAAGGGGGGCGATGAACGGATCATTGACCATTATGGACCCAATGGCATTGCGGCCCGTGTGCTGGATGTCACCCAGCGGGTGGTCAAATTGCAATCTGGTTATCTCTATCACTATGCCTTTGCCATGATGATCGGCGCGGCGCTTCTGGTAACTTACGTCATGCTGAGCGGGGGGGCGCACTAATGAACAACTGGCCGTTGCTGTCGACCGTCGTTTTCCTGCCGCTTGTCGGTGCGCTGATGATCCTGCTGGTGCGCGGGGATGATGCCATTGCCCGCCGCAACATCAACAATGTGGCGCTCTGGACGACGATTGTTACCTTCCTGATCTCGCTGTTGATCTGGAACCAGTTCGACCCGGAAAATCCAGGCTTCCAGATGCAGGAGCGCGCCGATTGGCTGAGTGCCACCATCGCCTATCGCATGGGGGTGGATGGCATTTCGATGCTGTTTGTCATTTTGACCACTGCCTTGATGCCTGCTGCGATTTTTGCCAGCCGCAATTCGGTGACCAAGCGCCTGAAGGAATATATGATTGCCTTCCTGGTGCTGGAAACCATGATGATCGGCGTCTTCTGTGCGCTTGATCTGGTGCTGTTCTATCTGTTCTTCGAGGCCGGTCTCATTCCGATGTTCATCATCATCGGTGTCTGGGGCGGCAAAAACCGGGTCTATGCCAGCTTCAAGTTCTTCCTTTATACGCTGATCGGGTCGGTCCTGATGCTGCTGGCGATCATGGCGATGTATTGGGATGCGGGCACGACCGATATTGTCCAGCTGTTGGCGCATAGTTTCTCGCCCGAGATGCAATTCTGGCTATGGGTGGCTTTCTTTGCGTCCTTTGCGGTGAAAATGCCGATGTGGCCGGTTCACACCTGGTTGCCGGACGCCCATGTGCAAGCCCCGACCGCCGGTTCGGTCATACTGGCCGGAATCCTGTTGAAGATGGGTGGCTATGGCTTCCTGCGCTTCTCGTTGCCCATGTTCCCGCTGGCGTCTGATTACTTTGCGCCAATGGTGTTTGCCCTTTCGGCGGTGGCGATCATCTATACCTCGCTGGTGGCCTTGGCGCAGGAGGATATCAAGAAGCTGATTGCCTATTCCTCCGTTGCCCATATGGGTTATGTGACGATGGGCCTGTTCACCATGACCTCGCAGGGGGTACAGGGCGGCATCTTCCAGATGCTGTCGCACGGCATTGTCTCGGGCGCCTTGTTCCTGTGTGTCGGGGTGGTTTATGACCGGATGCATACCCGCGAGATTTCTGCCTATGGCGGGCTGGTCAACCGGATGCCGGTCTTTGCGACCCTGTTCATGATTTTCACTATGGCCAATGTTGGCCTGCCGGGCACGTCTGGCTTTGTCGGCGAGTTTCTGACCATCCTTGGTGTGTTTCAGACCAATACATGGTTCGCCTTCTTCGCCACGACCGGGGTGATCCTGTCGGCGGCCTATGCGCTGTGGCTCTATCGCCGGGTGGTGTTTGGCAAGCTTGAGAAAGAAAGCCTCAAAGGCATTCTCGACATGGACCGACGCGAGAAGATCATTCTGGTGCCGTTGGCCTTCCTGACTGTTCTGTTCGGTATCTATCCGGCGCCCATTCAGGATGTCACGGCTGCGGCGGTGGAAAATCTGATCAACAATTATCAGGCGGCTCTGGCTGCTGCGGACAAGGTTGCCATGCTGGCCCAATAGGGCCGCGGCGACCACTGAAAGAAGTGAGTGAAACATGACCCCTGAGTTGGCTGCGCTTCCCGACCTGATGCCGGTTTTGCCGGAAATCCTGCTCGCGGTGGGATCTATGGTGTTGTTGATGATTGGCGCCTTTGGTGGCTCAAGAAACAGTCAGGTGGTGACAGGACTGGCAGTGGCGTTGTTGATCCTAGCCGGGGTGCTGCTGCTGATCGGACCGGAAGCCAAGGTTGAAACCTTCAATGGTGCCTTCATTCTTGATCCCTTCGCCCGGTTGATGAAGCTGTTGGTGCTGCTGTCTTCCGGGGTGGCGCTGGCGATGACGGTTGGCTATGCGCGGGCGGAAAAGTTCGACATCATCGAGTATCCGGTGCTGATCCTGCTTTCGACCCTTGGCATGCTGATGATGCTGTCTGCCAACGACATGATCGCGGTTTATCTTGGGTTGGAGTTGCAGTCGCTGGCACTTTATGTGGTGGCTGCCATCAAACGCGACAGCGCCAAGGCGACGGAAGCGGGCCTGAAATATTTCGTTCTCGGAGCTCTGTCTTCGGGCATGCTGCTCTATGGGATGAGCCTGATCTATGGCTTTACCGGCCACACATCCTTTGCTGGCATTTCCGAAGCCCTGCATGTCGACGAGCCGGGGCTGGGTGTGGTGTTCGGGTTGGTCTTTATTCTCGCAGGCCTGACATTCAAGATCTCCGCTGTGCCGTTCCATATGTGGACGCCGGATGTCTATGAAGGGGCGCCGACGCCGGTCACCGCCTTTTTGGCTGCCGCGCCGAAAGTGGCGGCGATGGGGCTGATCGTCCGGTTTGTCTTCGGGGCGTTCGAGTTGATCGACATGCAATGGCAGCAGGTGATTGTCTTCATTTCGATTCTGTCGATGGTATTGGGTGCCTTTGCTGCAATCGGGCAGAAGAATATCAAGCGGCTGATGGCCTATAGCTCGATTGGCCATATGGGCTATGCGCTTGTTGGTCTGGCGGCAGGCAATGCGGCGGGTATCGAGGGGCTGATCATTTATCTCATCACCTATATCGCCATGACGCTGGGGGCTTTTGCTGCCATCCTTTCGATGCGACGCAAGGATGGCATGGTGCAGAGCATTGATGATTTGGCGGGGCTGTCCAAGACGGACTTGCCAATGGCCTTCCTGATTGGCGTGATCATGTTTTCGCTCGCCGGAGTGCCTTGGATGGGCGGTTTCTTTGGCAAGTTCTTTGTGTTCCTCGCCGCCATTGAGGCCGGTCTCTATCCGCTGGCTGTGATTGGCGTATTGGCGTCGGTCGTCGGGGCCTATTATTATCTGCGGATCGTCAAGATCATGTTTTTCGATGATCCCGCACCCAGCTTTGAAGCAAGCCCGGTGGAGTTGAGAACCGTGCTGATCCTCAGTGGTGCGTTTATTTTTACCATGGTGCTTTATATCGGCCCGATCCGGGTGATGGCTGAGGAAGCTGCGAAGAGCTTTTTCTGATCCCAAAGGCGGAACAAAGGCAATTTTTTGATACAGACACCGATTGTTGTGTTAAGACTTTGCTGCCCGGGGGCTTCCTCGGGCGGTGTCATTTGGGCGGCTTGCAAGCGCTGATCGGACCGTTGCCGAACATCACTTGCGCGGGTTGGAATCAACCTGCCATCTGCCTGATGATCACATACTCGAATTTCCCCTGCTGTCGGTCTTCCGCGTTGGCGCGAGGAACCTGACATCAGCGCATCGATGAGTGAGTTTCCCTCGTGTCCAACATTCCTGCTGCCTATCGTCATCTGTCATTCAAAAGCATCGACTCAACCAACCGCTATGCCCTTGACGCGGCCAGAGATGGCAGGGCAGGCAATTTGTGGGTAACGGCTGGTGAGCAGACTGCGGGACGCGGACGGCGCGGGCGGCATTGGAGTTCGGAGCAGGGCAACCTGTCTGCCAGCCTTCTGCTGATTGATCCTGCCCCGATGAAGGCCATCGGGCAATTGCCTTTGGTGGCGGCGACCGCTGTGCATCGCGCGATCAGTGGCATGCTATCGCCGGTTCAGAGGGCCGAGCTGACGATCAAATGGCCCAATGATGTGCTTTGGGGCGATCAGAAGATCTGTGGTATTTTGCTGGAAACCACCACCTTGCTGAATGGCGCTCAGGCGGTGGTGATTGGCATTGGCATCAACTGCCGCAATCATCCCGAAACAACCGAAGGGTTGGCTGCTGCGGATTTGCTGCAATATGGCTATGATATTGCTCCGGAGCAGGTGTTTGAACGTCTCGCCCATCATCTGGATGAGCGGCTTTCGGTGTGGGATGGTGGGGATGGCATGGCAGAGATTCGCGATGACTGGCTGCTACGCGCCCGCGGCGTTGGCCAGCCGGTGGTGGCGCGCCTGCCCGATGAAGATGTGCATGGCACATTTGAACAACTCGATGAACAGGGCGCCCTGATCATGCGCCTGCCGGACGGCACACAGCGGATCATTTATGCGGGCGACGTGTATTGGCCGGGTGCCATTCGATAAGATCGTTCGAAAGGGATTGAGAGAGATTGATGAGTAAGTCGGAACTGGTCTTCATGCCGCTGGGCGGCGTTGGCGAAATCGGTATGAATATGGCGCTTTATGGCGTCGGGCCAGAGGGAGACAAGAGATGGCTGATCGTCGATTTCGGTGTGGCCTTCGCCCATGAGGCTCATCCCGGTGCTGATCTGATTTTTGCCGACATGCGGTTTCTCGAGCAAGAGCGGGACCGGATCGACGGACTGGTGATCACCCATGGTCATGAGGATCATTTTGGCGCGTTGTTTTCCCTTTGGGAACGGCTGGATGTGCCGGTCTATGCAACGGGCTTTCTGGCGGATCTGGTGGAAGCCAAGGGGGAGCATGAACATGATGCGCCCGATATTCCGGTCATACGCGTGGAGCAGGGGGCACGGGTGCAGATCGGCGCGTTCAATGTGGAGTTTATTCCCGTTTCGCATTCGATCCCCGAAGCCAATGCGCTGGCCATTCGCACCGAGCATGGCTTGGTTCTGCATAGTGGTGACTGGAAGCTTGATGACCGACCCGGCGTCGGCAAGAGCACCGACATTGCCCGCTTCATCGAACTTGGCAAGGAGGGCGTGCTGGCACTGATTTGCGATTCGACCAATGCGCTGAGCGAAGGCTCGTCGATTTCCGAGCAGGATGTTGAAGAAGAACTGACCCATTTGATCGGCCAGGCCAAACACCGAGTCGCGGTGACGACCTTTGCCTCCAACGTCTCGCGGGTGCAGGCCATCGCGCGGGCGGCACGGGCCAATGACCGGCAATGTGTCGTGGTTGGACGGGCCCTGTGGCGTTTCATCGAGGTGGCGCAGGAGCAGGGCTATCTTGAGGATGTGCCCGAATTCCTGTCCGAGCAGGATTATGGTTATCTGCCGCGCGACAAGGTGGTCGCCATTCTGACCGGATCGCAAGGGGAAAAACGCGCGGCTCTGGCCCGGATTGCCGGTGGTGAGCATCCATCGGTGCAGTTCTCAAAGGGCGATCAGGTGATCATGTCGTCAAAGGCCATTCCGGGCAATGAGCGCGAGATCAATGAAGTGATCAACAATCTGGCGCGGCAGGACGTGACCATCATCACGGAGCGCGATGCGCGGGTGCATGTCTCAGGCCATCCGAAGCGGGATGACTTGCGCAAGATGTATGAATGGACGCAGCCATCAATCGCCGTGCCCGTGCATGGGGAAGAGATGCATCTGAAAGCCCATGCCGGTTTGGCGCGCGCTATGGGCGTCAAGGAAGTGCTGCATGTGCGCAATGGCTGGATGGCCCGTCTGGCTGGCGGAATGGTCAAGAGTTGGGACGAGTATTTGGGCGGTCGGCTCTACAAGGACGGATCGCTGGTCGGTACTTTTGAGGAAATGGGCATTCAGGAGCGACGCAAGCTCTCCTTTGTCGGCCACATTGCTGTGGCGCTGACGGTCAGCACAAAGGGAGAGATTCTGGGTCGTCCACAAATGGCTTTGGCAGGTATCCCCGACCGCAACAAAAAGAATCGTCTTTTTATCGAAATTGTTGAAGCTGGCATCTATGGTGCCATTAAAGGTATGCCGGCCAAAAAACGTAAAGATATCGAGGTGTTACGTGAAGCGGTGCGACGTTCTGTCCGTTCTGAAGTTCATCAACACTGGGCTAAAAAGCCAACTGTTGCGGTGATGATCAACTTGGTATGACGTGTGTACATTTTCTTTAGGCTCTGCTGGCCTCCCTTTGAAGGAACTCCTTCACCGCAGGGCAATCGATAGAAAGGATAGAAGGAAATGATTGGTCGTCTTAATCACGTTGCTATCGCTGTTCCAGATATGGACGCTGCTGTTGCTACCTATGCCAACACCCTGGGTGCCAAAGTTTCTCCTGCTCAGGACGAACCAACCCACGGCGTGCGCGTTGTTTTCGTTGAACTGCCTAACACCAAAGTTGAGCTGCTCGAGCCACTTGGTGAAAATAGCCCAATCCTGAAATTCCTTGAGAAAAACCCTATGGGCGGCATCCATCATGTATGCTACGAAGTAGACGATATCATCGCTGCTCGTGACAAACTGAAAGCTGACGGCGCTCGCGTTATCGGCGACGGTGAGCCAAAAATCGGCGCACACGGCAAGCCAGTAATCTTCCTGCATCCAAAAGACTTCTGCGGTACCCTGACCGAGCTGGAGCAGGTTTAATCCTTTCAGGAACGGGACCGACTGAATGAGTTTGATCAGTGGCCTTGCAATCTACTTCATCATCTGGTGGGTTACATTGTTTCTCGTATTACCCTTCGGGGTAAGGACTCAGGCGGAATTGAGCGAGAGACGGCTTGGCACGACAGCCAGCGCTCCTGCCAGAGCCATGATGTGGCGCAAGGTTATGGTCACCACGATTGTGGCCTGTCTACTGTTCGGATTGTTCTACTGGGCCGTTGAGGTTCAGGGCTTGGGTCTTGATGACCTGACATTCCTGCCAATGCCAGATAGCTTACGCTAGGCAGAGGCTAGGTTCAGTTCCAGTGAAGAGGGCTCGTTGTCTTCAGACAGCGAGCCCTCTTCTTTTTGGGTGCGCTTTTCCTTAACCGCGTGGCCAGTTGGCCCGTGGCCTAGGTCCGCTCACCTGAAAACAGTGCCGAGTGTCATATATTTGTTAATGTCGGTCTATATTGGTCGGACCGATGAGGACAGGCTGGAGGAAAAGCTGGTCTGGATAAAAACCGCTCTATCAGGGTTTTGCTGGTTGCGGACTTCAGAAACGCGCGCATAAAAAAAGCAAGGCCAAAGGCCTTGCTTCTGTAAGTATCGCGACGTGATCTCTTTGCTCGACTTGCTTTTTGGTTGCTAGTTGAGAGCGGCAGCAGCCCTAGAGCGCGCCAGAGATCATTTATCCTCCCAAGACATTTTCCGCGCGAGATGAGATAACTGTGGTGAGCATATCTCTTATATTTATGAAAGGCAGACTAGTCCCTACAGAGCCTTTTGTCATCACTCTTTTTTGACTCTTGCGTAGTTTTTCGCAATTTCGTGAATCACTGTGGTTTACGATCAGCAGATGCAGCGGTTTTTCGATGCGACTGAGGCTATTTTGCGTGCGTGAAGTAAGGGATTTCCTTGATGTGGCCGCTAATTCTGTGCAAAAAGCAGGGACCGAATGGCTGTTCATGCAGTTTGCTGTCGAACCGCCACGAGTCGTCTGTAAAAACGGCTGAAACAGATTAAGCTGCGCAGATCATCCGCGTCTTTGGTTGATGCGACTTGCGCCCACCATGTTCGTCCCTTTTTCAAAAGAATGAGCCCAGCATCATGCGTCTTTCCCGCTATTTTCTTCCAATCCTGAAAGAGACCCCAAAAGAAGCCGAAATCGTCTCACACCGCTACATGTTGCGGGCAGGGATGATTCGCCAGCAACAGGCCGGGATCTACAGCTGGTTGCCACTGGGCTTGCGTGTGCTGCGCAAGGTGGAACAGATCGTGCGTGAGGAACAGGATCGCTCTGGTGCGATCGAATTGCTGATGCCGACCATGCAGCCAGCCGAGCTGTGGAAGGAAAGCGGGCGCTATGACGATTATGGCAAGGAAATGCTGCGCATCGTTGACCGGCATGAACGCGACATGCTGTTCGGCCCGACCAACGAGGAAATGATCACCGACATTTTCCGCTCCTATGTGAAGTCCTACAAGGATCTGCCGCTCAACCTGTATCACATCCAGTGGAAATTCCGCGACGAGATCCGCCCACGCTTCGGTGTGATGCGCGGGCGCGAGTTCCTGATGAAAGATGCCTATAGCTTCGACACCGATGAGGAGCGGGCGCGTGAGGCCTATCACCGGATGTTCGTGGCTTACCTGCGTACCTTCAAGCGTCTTGGCATGACGGCCATCCCGATGAAAGCCGATACAGGTCCGATCGGCGGCGATCTGAGCCATGAGTTCATCATTCTGGCGGATACTGGCGAGAGCGAGGTTTTCTGTCATCGCGATTATCTGACCAAGGCAGTGCCCGGCGATGACCTCGACTTTGATGCCGATCTGTCCGGTATCGTTGCCGACTGGACCAGCGAATATGCCGCGACCGAGGAAATGCATGATGAAGCCGCCTTCAACGCGGTGCCTGAAGCTGACCGCATTGCGGCGCGCGGCATCGAGGTCGGTCACATCTTCTATTTCGGCACCAAATATTCCGATGCGATGAATGCCAAGGTCATGGCGGCCGATGGCAAGGAATATCCGGTTCATATGGGCTCCTACGGCGTTGGTGTTTCCCGTCTGTTGGGCGGCATCATCGAGGCCAGCCATGACGAGAATGGCATCATTTGGCCCAAGTCGGTTGCTCCATTCGATATTGGCCTGATTAATATGAAGGCTGGCAACGAAGATACGGATGCTGTTTGTGAGCAGCTCTATGAGCGCCTTGGAAATGCCGGAATCGATGTTCTCTATGATGACCGCACTGGTCAGGCTGGTGCGAAATTTGCCACGATGGATCTGATCGGTCTGCCGACCCAGGTGATTGTCGGTCCGCGTGGCCTGAAGTCGAATGAAGTGGAAGTCAAGGACCGCGCTACTGGCGAGCGGGAAATGGTTTCTGTTGATGCTGTTGTTGAGCGCATCATTGCGGAGCGGGCCTCCTGATCCCTCATCGGATTATGGGAATGACCAAAACACCATCTGTCGGTGCTTTGGTCTCTTCCTGTACACTGATGTCATCAGGAATCGATTTGCTTGATTCGACATGTCTGCTTGTTGGGCTGCCCAACGCACCTGAGCGTGGGCGGCTCCGTCTGGAGAATTGAATGTCTGCGTCCGAGACCAAAGCGCCATTCGCCTCATTTGAATGGATGATGGCGTTCCGATATCTGCGATCCCGCAGGCGAGAAACCTTCATCTCCATCATTTCATGGCTATCCTTCTGCGGCATCATGCTTGGCGTTGCGACGCTGATCATCGTGATGGCGGTGATGAATGGCTTTCGGACGGAGTTGCTCGACAAGATCCTCGGGATTAATGGCCATCTGGTCATCCAGCCGCAAGACAGTCCGCTGACCGACTATGACACCATCGCCAAGCGGGTCGAAGGGGTCGATGGCGTGCGCTATGTCGTGCCGTTCGTCGAAGGTCAGATTCTGGCTTCCGGTCCGGGTGGGGCCGTTGGGGCACTGGTGCGCGGGATGAGCGGGGAAAGTGTTTCCAAGCTGAAGCTGGTGTCCAGCAACGTCTTGCAAGGCAGCTTTGAGGGCTTTGATGATGGCGAAGGCATCGCACTTGGGTCTCGAATTGCCCGCTTGCTGGGGGTGGTGCTTGGGGATAGTGTGACACTGATTTCACCCAAAGGCGCTGTGACGCCGATGGGGGTCGCGCCACGGATCAAGTCCTACAAGGTCAAGGCTGTGTTCGAAATCGGTATGAGTGAGTATGATAGCAGCTTCATTTTCATGCCGCTTGCTGCAGCTCAAGCCTATTTCAATCAGGATCAAAAAGTCTCGGCCATCGAGGTCTATGTCGATGATCCGGATGCTGTTGGTCAGATGCGGCCCATGGTTGAGGAAGCCGTCGACCGGCAGATTTACATCACCGATTGGCGTTTCCGCAATGTCACCTTCTTTTCGGCTTTGGAAGTCGAGCGCAATCTGATGTTCATCATTCTGACGCTGATCATTCTGGTGGCTGCGCTGAATATCATTTCCGGTCTTATCATGCTGGTGAAGGACAAGGGCAGCGACATCGCGATTTTGCGCACCATGGGGGCAACGCGCGCCTCAATCATGCGGATTTTCATGATGACCGGGGCTGCTATTGGCTTTGTCGGGACGGTTGCCGGCTTTATTCTGGGGCTGCTTGTCTGTCTCAACATCGAAAGCATCCGGCAGTTCGTCTCCTGGATCACGCGGACCGAGCTTTTCTCGCCCGAGCTCTATTTTCTGTCGAAATTGCCAGCGGATATGGATGTGACCGAGACTGTGTCCGTCGTTCTCATTGCGTTGGTACTGTCCTTCCTTGCAACCCTTTATCCTGCATGGCGTGCTTCGACGCTCGATCCGGTGGAGGCGCTGCGCTATGAATAGAAAGAGCTTTTTCTGGCCTGTCCTGTCCGAGGAAGAAGAACGCCGCAAGAAGGAGCAGGAGCGTGGCGGTCAGCCTGTTATGCCGTCTGGGCCATCCGGACAAACTGCGTCCGTTCCCGCAGATCCATCTCCGGCGCCAACCGAGCCTGCCTTGACACCGCGTGAAGAGATGAGCCCCAGCGATCATGTGGACGAACAGGCAGCGAAGCAGGCACCCGCCGAAACGCCCTATCCGTCGGGCTTGCCCGTGATGCCCTCTGTCGCAACAGCCGACGATCAGCAACAGCAGCCAGCAGAGCTTGCTCCGAACCCTTATGACCTCCAGTATGAGCCAGATATGCTTGACACCCAACCTGTTGACCCCGACATTCTGCTGGCGCTGGTTGATGTGCATCGCTCCTATGAGCAGGCCGACAAACATCTGGTGGTGTTGGATGGAGCGGATCTACAGGTGCGTGCCGGTGAAATGGTCGCGCTTGTGGCACCCTCCGGGGCAGGGAAATCGACCCTGTTGCATATAGCGGGTCTGCTTGAGCGGCCTACATCGGGGGAAGTTTTTATCGCCGGAGAACCACAAGGTCAGGCGGTTGATCGGGCACGGACCCTGATGCGCCGCAATGAAATCGGGTTTGTCTATCAGTTCCATCATTTGCTGGCAGAGTTTTCAGCGCTTGAGAATGTGACTTTGCCGCAGCTTATTCGTGGTGAAAAGCCGTCAGAAGCCAAGGCAAAGGCGCTGGAGTTGCTCTCCTATATGAAGGTCGATCATCGGGCCCAGCATCGTCCGGCCGAGTTGTCTGGCGGTGAGCAGCAGCGTGTTGCCATTGCCCGCGCCATGGCCAATGCGCCACGGGTCCTTTTGGCGGATGAACCGACAGGTAACCTCGATCCCAACACGTCAGAATATGTCTTCAAGGCGTTGAACTCTCTGGTTAAGCAGTCGGGGATTGCTGCGTTGGTCGCGACCCATAACCTGTTTCTTGCTGAACGGATGGATCGTCAGATCACGATTGTCGACGGAAAAATCGTCGAGCTTTGAGCCGGTCCCTGTCACGGGCAACGGGTTGTCATTTCTTTTACTTCCACTTTTCGTTGCGGGGCATCTTGTCCGGCAGCTCGCCTGTGCACGACTGGTGGACAGATGGGGACAAGTCAGCAGAATGCGAGACTTTCCTTGTGGGGGTTGTGGATAGTGTTGGGACAGGCTGTGGGCAAAATGTCTTTATGCACAAATTCACAAACCCGGCTCCACATTTCCGCAAAACATGATCCGGGGCCTTTCAAAAAAATTACATAGGATGTGAATAAAAGTAGAACAAATTTGACTAAATATATGATATCTATAGATAATAATTTGAATTTCTTGAAAGTGAAATTTTCTTGATAAAAGAACAAAACAAATACATAATGAGCCCAATTGAGGAACAATTTGGAGACTGTGTTATGATTATCCGTGATGTTCTCGCTCTTGGCTCTTTGATCACGTTTATGTCCATGTTGAGTGTTTGGACGACAATTCTGGTTTGATTGTCGTTTGGTGCAGGCCTGTTGTGTCTGTGGAAATCCTTGTGCAGAGTGAAGGCTGTTGCCAGTTCTTTTAAAGGAGACTAAGTGCCCGGACGTTGCGTGGTTCAGCTGCAATTGTGTTCTGGCATCGGGATAAGACGGGATAAAGTCCAAGTCTCCCTTTTCGACTCGTTGGTTGACTTTTATTCTGGATCGCCTGTCGTGGCGCTCTGTGTTTGTTGTGAGATGCGTCTATTGGTTCTGCGCACCCGTCTGTTGACTGGGTGACCGGTCATGAGGTGTGAGCAATGAATGCGGTCTCCGAAGATCTGAAATTTGTCCATCTGCATGTGCATACCGCTTACTCCTTGCTGGAAGGCGCATTGCCGGTCGCCAAGCTGATCAAGAAGACCAAAAGCCTCCAGATGCCTGCGGTCGCCATGACCGATACGCGCAATCTGTTCGGAGCGCTGGAATTTTCTCAAAAAGCCGTTGGTGATGGCCTGCAGCCGATCATTGGCTGTCAGATCGAAGTCGATTTCACCGATGGGGATGTCAAAGGCGTTGGCCATACCGACTTTCCGACTTTGGTGCTGATCGGTGCGACGGATCAAGGGCTGGCCAATTTGGTGCGTCTGGTCTCGCGGTCGTTTCTGGTGCCCCATGATGATCAGGAGCCTCACGTGCTATTGAGCGACGTGGCGGAGTTTGGTGAAGGGGTGATCTGCCTGACGGGTGGTGGCAATGGACCGATTGACCGGGTTCTGTTCAATCACCATACGGAGTTGGGGCGAGAGCGCCTCGGCAAGCTTCGCGACATATTTGATGATCGGCTTTATGTCGAGATTTTGCGCCATGGCTTTGCCCATGAAGCCATCGTCGAGCCTCAAATTATAGATCTGGCTTATGAGATGAATTTGCCGTTGGTTGCGGCCAACGATGTCTATTTCGCCGAGCGTGAGGATTTCGAAGCGCATGATGCTCTGATTGCCATTTCTCAGGGCAAGGTGTTGGTTCAGGAAGACCGACGACAATTGACGGCGGAGCATTATTTCAAGAGTCAGGATGAAATGGCAGAGTTGTTTGCCGACCTGCCGGAGGCTCTTGAGAACACGATCGAGATTGCCCGTCGCTGTGTCACGCGGGCCCGCACGATCAACCCTATTTTGCCCCGGTTCGCTGGTGCGGATGCGGACCCGGAAGAGGCGGAAAGACACGAGGCATCCGAGTTGCGGCGGCAGGCCGAAGAGGGCCTGAAGCGTCGCCTTGCCGTGCATGGTCTGGCTCCTGATAAGGAGGAGAAGGATTATTGGGATCGGCTTGAATTCGAGCTCGGCATTATCGAGTCGATGAAATTCCCCGGCTACTTTCTAATCGTTTCGGACTTTATCAAATGGTCCAAGGAACATGGCATTCCGGTCGGACCGGGCCGTGGGTCTGGGGCTGGCTCGCTGGTTGCCTGGGTTCTGACGATCACCGACCTTGACCCCTTGCGCTTTGCCTTGCTGTTCGAACGCTTCCTTAACCCAGAACGCGTCTCGATGCCCGACTTTGATATCGACTTCTGTCAGGACCGGCGCGAAGAGGTGATCCGCTATGTCCAGCGCAAATATGGGCGCGACAATGTGGGGCAGATCATCACCTATGGTACCCTGCAGGCGCGCGCTGTGCTGCGCGACGTGGGGCGCGTGTTGCAGATGCCGTTCGGGCAGGTCGATAAGCTCTGCAAGATGGTGCCGATGAAGGGCGCGGTGTCTGTGTCTTTGCCTGAGGCTTTGGAGCAGGAGCCACGGCTGAATGAAGCGCGGCGGGATGAGGAGATTGTTGATCGTCTGATCAATATGTCGCTCAAGCTCGAAGGGCTTTATCGTCACGCTTCAACCCACGCCGCCGGTATCGTGATTGGCGACCGCTCACTCGATAAGCTGGTGCCGATGTATCGAGACCCGCGCTCGGACATGCCGGTCACCCAATATAATATGAAGTGGGTCGAGCAGGCCGGTCTCGTCAAGTTTGACTTTTTGGGCCTCAAAACGCTGACCGTGCTGGAATATGCGGTGCGATTTGTGGCGCAACGGGGCATCGAGATCAATCTGGCTGAAATTCCGATTGACGACAAACCCTCTTATGAGATCTTGGCCAAGGGCGAAACGGTTGGCGTGTTCCAGCTGGAATCGATGGGCATGCGCAAAGCCTTGCTCGATATGCAGCCTGACCAATTTGAAGATATCATCGCTATTGTGGCGCTCTATCGTCCGGGGCCGATGGCCAACATCCCGATCTATTGCGCCCGAAAGCGGGGAGAGGAAAAGCCGGACTATTTGCATGAGCTGCTCCAGCCCGTGCTGCAAGAAACCTACGGCATCATCATTTATCAGGAACAGGTGATGCAGATCGCCCAGATCCTGTCGGGCTATTCCCTTGGTGAAGCTGATATGCTGCGCCGTGCGATGGGTAAGAAGATCCGTGAGGAGATGGAGAAGCAGAGGGTCCGCTTCTGTGATGGTGCAGAAGAGCGCGGAGTGAGCCGGGAGCAGGCCTCCGAGATTTATGATCTCGTGGCGAAGTTTGCCGACTATGGCTTCAACAAGTCTCACGCAGCGGCTTACGCTTTGGTTGCCTATCAGACGGCTTATATGAAAGCCAATTATCCGGTCGAATTCCTGGCCGCGATCATGACGCTCGATATGAACAATACGGACAAATTGTCCGAATTCCGCCGCGATGCTTTGCGCCTTGGTATTGAAGTGCGTCCTCCGTCGATTAACGAATCCGGAGTGCATTTCGTCGTGAAAGACGGCGCGATCATCTATTCGATGGCGGCGATCAAGGGGGTAGGGCAGCCTGCCGCCGAACATATTATGGAAGTCCGGGGTGACAAGCCGTTTAAGGATTTGGCTGATTTTGCCAAGCGGATCAGCCCTAAGGTGCTGAACAAGCGAACGATCGAAAATTTGGCAGCTGCTGGCACCTTTGATGTGCTCAATCCGAACCGGGCACAGGTGGTGGCCTCGATTGATGTGATTATGGGCGAGGCGGCAAGCCATGCCCGTGACAGCTCTTCGGGGCAGGGCGGATTGTTCGGTGCTGAGGAAGCGGCCCCTCTGCCGTTGCCGGATATGCGGCCTTGGACCAGCGAAGAGAAATTGCAGCGGGAATATCAGGCGATTGGCTTTTATCTCTCAGCTCATCCGCTCGATGAATATATTCCGCAGCTGGAGAAGATGCGCATTCAGCTCTGGCAGCCCTTTGAGGTGGCGGTCAAGCAGGGCGCAACGGCGGGCCGGCTGGCTGGCACGATCACCGGACGGCAGGAGCGCAAAACCAAGACCGGCAACCGGATGGGCATTATCAATGTTTCTGATCCGACCGGACAGTATGAAGCTGTGTTGTTTTCTGAAGCCTTGCACCGTTTCCGCGACAAGCTGGAGCCGGGTAAGACGGTGATCCTTGAAGTGGGGGCCGACGAGCGCCCTGAAGGGGTGTCGGTGCGGATCAACAATGTGCGGCCGCTGCAAAGCGATAATGTGCGCAAGACGATGCAGGTGTTTGTCCGAGATGACACGCCACTGCATTCGCTCAGGGCTCAGCTGGATGACCGGGGGGATGGGGAAGTGTCGGTCATTGTCATGCTGGATGATGGGGATTGCGAAGTCGAGATGCGGATCAATGGCACCTATTATGTCTCACCGGAAGTGGGTCGGTCGCTGAAGGCGATCAAGGGGGTTGTCGATGTGCAGGTCGGGGTCTTCTGACCCCAACTTGATCCTGTAGATGCTTTATTCTGCTGCGGACGGTTGGCTGCTTTGTGCCTCTTTGGATGGCCGGGCGTTCGGCCAGCGGGCAAACATGACCAGATTGCCGCTGAGCGCCAAAACGAGACCGACGATGCCGGTCCATTGCCAGTGATAGCCTTCATAAAGGGTCGAGAGTGCCAGTGCGATGATCGGGAACAAGACCGTCGCATAGGCCGCTTTGGCAGAGCCGATTTTGGCCACCAGATAGAGATAGGTGGTGAAGCCAATGATCGAGCCGATGGTGGCAAGATAGATGAGGGCGCCGAGATAGGTGGTGCTGGTTGGCAGAATGACCGGTGTACCGGACAGGCCGATCAGCGCAAGCATGATCAGAGCGCCATAGCCCATGGCCCATGCATTGGCGGTGACTGGCGTCAGGCCCGCGGCCGAATTGCGGCGCGAGACCATGTTGCCAAGGGAGAAGAACAGGGTGCCCAGCATGGCCAGTCCGACGCCCTGAAGGGTGCTTTCCGATTCTGCGCTCAGGATATCGGGGCCGAACAGCAAGGCGAGGCCAGCAATGCCCAAGATACTGGCCAGCAGGGTTTGGCCGGAAATCCGATCGCCAAAGAATAGTCGGGCATTGAGTGCGTTAAAAATCGTTGCCAATGAAAAGATGATCGAGATTAGGCCTGACGGGATGTGACTTGCTGCGGAATAAAAGCAGATGAAGTTGAGACTGAACAGGCAGAAGGCCTGCGCAATCAGCCATGGTTGTTCTGCCCTGTTTGGGACGCGCAGGCGACCCGAAGCGGCAAGGAACAGCAAAAACAGGATGCCAGCCAACGCGAAGCGGTAAAAAACCGAAACCAGCACCGGCACGGGGCCGACCTGCAAGGCAATGGCGATCCAGGTGGTGCCCCAGATCAGAACGGTGGCAATGAAACTGATGGCAATCATGATGCTCTCCTTGAAATTTGGAGGCTTTTGATAAGACAGTTTTTCCCGCTTGTTTTGCACGATCTTGCGGTGAAATGATCATGCAGGTGTCTGGAAGCTGTCGTTGGGCTTTTCTTGGTGCGGTCCGAGGCGGTATAGTGAAGCCTGTCTCGTGGGAGGCAGATCGGGCCTCTGTTCGCAGAGCGTTTCACCTGTTAGAAAGCATCTTTTGATCTCCCGCCTTATGCAGAAAGACCAAATGAAGTCGCCGTCCCATTCCGTTTACAGCTATCTCTATGCTTCGCCAAGCGCGAGCCATACCGCCAGCCTTGATCTGGGGTTTGGGAGGTCTTGTGCGATCTGGACGAACAGTGATGATTATATGCGATATGATCAGTTGAGCGGTCATACTTTCAGCTTTTATGTGCGCGGCGGCGAAGGGGTCTGGCGTGTTGATGAGAGGCCCGTTGAGGGATGGCCGGGTGCTATGTGCATTTTTCCTCATGGGCAGAGTTCGGAATGGCGGATTACGCGACCGCTCGAGATGGTCCATCTCTATTTGCCCGATACCGAAATGCGGCGGATGTTTAGCGAATGGACCGAGCGTGACAGCCTTAGTTTTTCGCTGGCTGATGTGACCTACCAGCCTGCGGGTGGGTTGAAATCTTCTTTCATGGCGCTTCATGCTGCCTTGCAGGAAAGTGACCCCTTGCGGGCGGATATGGTCATGATGGATGTTGTTCATCATATCATTTCAAATGATTCAATATCGGCCGTTCGCCTTGATCGGGTGAAGGGTGGTTTGTCGACGCGTACGCGCAAGCGGGTGGTTGATTATATCGAATGTCATCTGGATGAAGTAATCCGTCTGAAAGACCTTGCCGACATTGCGGACCTGAGTGAGTTTCACTTTCAGCGGTCTTTCAAGGAAAGCTGTGGCGTGACACCTCAGGGATTGATCACTGCACGGCGCGTTGAACGGGCACGGGCGCGAATCCTTGCGGGGGATGCCTTGTCTCAGGTGGCGCTGGATTGTGGATTTAGCAGTCAGAGCCACTTTACCCGTCAGTTCAAGGCCGGGACCGGGATGACGCCAGCAGCCTTTCGCCGGGCTGCGAGCGAGTAAAAATCGGAGAAAAGGGGAAAATCCCGCAGGAATCCGCCAAACGGGACTTTGCGCCTTGCATTCCTGAGATAGACCGCCTATAAGCCCCCTCGAATCCACATGCGGGAGCGGGTATTGGCTCGGAGAAATGAGCCTTTGTCCATCCGGTGCCGCTTTAGGCCACCTCCCGCAGAGGTTAAACCGGTAAAAGGAAATATTACCATGGCACTTCCTGAAGTTTCCATGCGCTCCCTGCTTGAAGCAGGCGTGCATTTTGGTCACCAGACCCACCGCTGGAACCCGAAAATGGGCAAATTCATTTTCGGCGCTCGCAACAACATCCACGTTATCGATCTGTCTCAGACCGTTCCTCTGATGAACGACGCTCTGAAGGCTGTTTCCGATACCGTTGCTCGTGGCGGTCGCGTTCTGATCGTTGGCACCAAGCGTCAGGCTTCTCTGCCTGTTGCTGAAGCTGCAAAATCTTGCGCGCAGTATTATGTCAACTCTCGCTGGCTCGGCGGCATGCTGACCAACTGGAAAACCATCACCCAATCGATCCAGCGTCTGCGCAAGCTTGACGAAGTTCTGGATGCTGAAGGCAAAGGTTACTCCAAGAAAGAGCGCCTGACCCTGACCCGCGAGCGTGACAAGCTGGAACGCGCTCTTGGTGGTATCAAGGATATGGGCGGTGTGCCTGATCTGATCTTCGTGATCGACACCAACAAAGAAACCATCGCAATCAACGAAGCACGTCGTCTGGGCATTCCAGTGGCTGCGATTGTTGATACCAACTGCGACCCAGACGGCATCGACTTCCCGGTACCGGGCAACGATGACGCGGCTCGTGCGATCTCCCTTTACTGCGATCTGATCGTGGGCGCTGCAATTGACGGTATTTCCCGTTCTGCTGGCGACGCTGGTCTGGATCTTGGTGAAGCTGAAGAAGGGCTGCTTGAGCCCGCTCTGGTCGAAACAGAAGCAGCTGAAGGCGAAGAAGCCGCTGCTCCTGCTGAAGCTTAAGGCGAGAAAAGACATTGGGCCGGGATTTTCCCGGCCTTCATTCAATTGGGTCGCGCGGACTGGTCTGTGCGACCATTGGCTTGTTTTATAAAGGACGTGAGGCTGCAATGGCGATTACAGCATCAATGGTGAAAGAGCTCCGCGAAGTTTCTGGCGCGGGCATGATGGACTGCAAAAAAGCACTGGCCGAAAATGATGGTGACATGGAAGCCTCTATCGATTGGCTCCGCACCAAAGGTTTGTCCAAGGCTGCTAAGAAATCCGGTCGTGTTGCCGCTGAAGGCCTGGTCGGTATTGCCGAAGCAGGCAACAAAGCTGCACTGGTTGAAGTCAATGCTGAAACCGACTTCGTTTCCCGTAACGAGCAGTTCCAGTCTCTGGTTCGTAAAGTCGCTGACGTTACGATCACTGCTGGCGGCAAGAACGAAGACATTCTGGCTGCTGACTTTGGCGATGGCAAAACGGTTGAAGAAACCATCACCAACGCAGTTGCTACCATCGGCGAAAACATGAACCTGCGTCGCGGCGCTGTTCTGTCTGTCGAAAAAGGTGTTGTTTCTTCCTACATGCACAATGCAACTGCCGCAGGCCTTGGCCGTTTGGGCGTTCTGGTTGCTCTGGAATCCGAAGGCGACGCTGCCAAGCTCGACGCCCTTGGCAAACAGATTGCCATGCATGTTGCTGCAACCAACCCATTGGCTGCAACCACCGAAGAAGTTGATCCTGCCGCTGTCGAGCGCGAAAAAGCTGTGTTCTCCGAACAGGCTCGCGAATCCGGTAAGCCAGAAAACATCATCGAGAAGATGGTCGAAGGCCGCATGCGCAAATTCTTCGAAGAAGTTGTGCTGTTGAAGCAGACCTTCGTGATTGACGGTGAAAACACCGTTGAGCAGGCTATCAAAAATGCCGAAGGCGATGTTGGCGCCCCAATCAAGCTGATTGGTTTTGTTCGCTTCGCTCTTGGTGAAGGCATCGAGAAAAAAGAAGAAGACTTTGCTGCTGAAGTTGCTGCTGCAACTGGCCAGGCTTAAGGTCTGCTCCACCCTGTTTGCATGACAGGGGTGTGAATCTTTGAAAAACAAAGGGCGCTGGGGATGACGAACCAGCGCCCTTCGTGTATGCAGAGGCGGCTTGTGGAGACGGCTTGCGCGCGCGTCGTGGAAGCTCTTTTCTTTGCGTTCGTTCCTGCTGCGAGCGGATGCGATATCTTCGCCGGACATGGCTGTCCTGCCACAAGTTTTACCAAATTTGCCTGTAGGTGATCGTTGCCGGGCTGGTGGTCGGATATCTGGCTGTCAGGCTTGCCGCCGGACAGGATGAGCGCAAGCACGCAAGATCGGTTTTGGCTGATGCGTGACGATGGGGTCGTAGACAATGACAGATTTGAAATATAAACGCATCCTGCTCAAGGTGTCCGGTGAGGCGCTGATGGGTGATCAGGCTTTCGGGATTGATACCAGTGTGGTTGACCGGGTGGCTGGTGACATCAAAAGAGCGCGCGCGATGGGAGCGGAAATCTGCGTCGTGATCGGCGGTGGCAACATCTTCCGTGGTGTTTCGGTAGCCGCTGAAGGGGGCGATCGGGTGGTCGGAGACCATATGGGCATGCTGGCAACCGTGATGAATGCGCTCGCCATGGCCAATGCACTGAATGCTTCCGATGTGCCTGCTGTGGTCTTGTCTGCGGTTGATATGCCGAAGATCTGCGAGAGTTTTACCCAGCGTCGCGCCAAACGGTATCTGGCAGAAGGCAAGGTCGTCCTGTTCGCCGGGGGCACTGGCAATCCCTTCTTCACCACTGATTCTGGCGCTGCTTTGCGCGCCGCAGAAATGGGCTGTGATGCCTTGTTGAAGGGCACGCAGGTCGACGGGATTTATTCGGCAGACCCCAAAACCAACCCGGATGCGGAGCGATATGAGACAATTACCCACGCCGAAGTGCTCAAACAGGGCCTTAAGGTTATGGATGCGGCAGCAATTGCCCTTGCTCAGGACGGGAATATCCCGATAATTGTATTTTCGATCCATGAACCCGACGGTCTGCTTGCGATTCTCAAAGGCGCGGGCCGGGCGACGGTGGTTTCGGATTAGAACGGCTCCCGCTTTTGTGGGTATGTGGCCGTCAGGCGCGGAGGAGGCGTGGCTGGCAGGGGACGAGAGACCGCTGCTATCATGACTGTTCAAACGCCGTTTGGCGGGTATGAATGAGAAACACGTGAAACGATAAAGAGGCTTTACAATGTCTGCCGAAGAACTGGATCTTGACGATCTCGAACGTCGCATGAAGGGTGCTGTGTCTGTGCTGAAAACGGAACTCTCCGGTTTGCGGACCGGGCGTGCTTCCGTCAACCTTCTTGAGCCGATCGTGGTGGAAGCCTATGGACAGACCATGCCACTCAACCAGGTTGGTACGGTTTCTGTTCCTGAGCCTCGGATGCTGTCGATTCAGGTTTGGGACAAGAGCATGGTGAATGCGGTCGAGAAGGCCATCCGTGAATCCAATCTGGGTATCAACCCGGTAACGGACGGTCAGCTCCTTCGTTTGCCCATTCCCGAACTCAACGAAGAGCGCCGTCAGGAAATGGTCAAGATTGCCCATTCCTATTCCGAGAATGCCAAGGTTGCCGTGCGTCACGTGCGCCGCGATGGCATGGATATGTGCAAGAAAGCCGAAAAAGACGGCATGAGCGAAGACGAAGTGCGTATCTATTCCGACGAAATTCAGGACTTGACCAACAAATATGTCGCCGACATCGATACGATGCTCGAAGGCAAAGAAGCCGAGATCATGCAGGTCTAGGATTTGACCTGAGATCGTCTGGTGGATTGCAGCGATTGTGAGCGCCCTTTTCGGGGCGCTCACGTTTATCAATTCGAGGTCCCAGAGCAGGTGCGGTGGGTTATCTTCCGGTGAAGGAGCCTTGGACCCTGTTTGGGCTTTTCCGTTGCGTGGCTGTGCCGACCGGCATGCTGCGCTGCCAAATGAAACAACAGACTGTCATGGCCCGGCTGGGCTGCGGTCCAGTTGGAGGAATGAGTGTCGATGGGTGGCCATACAGGCATCGCGGAAACGCCGCAGACAAGGACCATGGTCGTTCCCAGACACTTGGCAGTCATCATGGATGGCAACGGACGGTGGGCCAAGTCGCGCAACTTGTCGCGCACGCAAGGGCATCGGCAAGGGGTGGTCGCCGTGCGCGAGATCGTCGCCAATGCGGCCGACCTTGGCATTCAATATCTAACTTTGTTCAGCTTTAGCTCGGAAAACTGGGCACGCCCGGAAAGCGAAGTGCGCGATCTGATGGGGTTGCTGAAGCTTTTCATCCGCAAGGATCTGTCGACCCTCGACAAGCAGAATGTGCGGGTCACGGTGATTGGCGGCCGGAATGGACTGGCGCCGGATATCGTTGCATTGCTGGAAAAGGCGGAAAGCAAGACCTGCAAAAATACAGGTTTGACCCTTGTCATTGCGTTTAATTACGGCGCACGGCAGGAATTGGTCGAGACGTTTCAGGCGCTCGCACGCGAGGTGCAGGCGGGACGGCTTGCACCAGATGCCATCAACGAGGGGATGATTTCCGCTTCGCTCTATTCTGCCGAAATCCCGGATCCAGATGTGATCCTGCGGACAAGTGGTGAGCAACGGTTGAGCAATTTTCTGCTTTGGCAGGCTGCCTATTCCGAGTTCATTTTCGTGGATTGCTTCTGGCCTGATTTTGACCGTCGTCAACTTGAACTGGCGTTGGAAGAATATGGCCGCCGCAATCGCCGCTTTGGTGGTCTGGCGGTGGACGATTTGACGGATGATGCTCAGGTGGTGGCAACCGGATCGTGAGGCTTGCAGTGCCTTGCAGACACGCGGACCAGTGATGCAGCCGCATTCAATACGGGAGACAAGGCGCTGAATAAAGAGACAAATTCGCCTTTCGAGGACCAGCCGAAACCGAAACCCAAAGCGAATTGGTCGGATTTGGCAGTGCGTGCCATGTCTGGTGTTGTGCTGGCCGTCGCCGCCTTCTCTGTGACCTGGTGGGGTGGAGTGGCCTTCGCGCTCTTTTTCGGTGTTGTCACCCTCCTGATCTACAAGGAATGGGTTACCATTGTTGGTGAGCAGCCCTTCGGTGTGCCGGCCAATGTCGGCTATGGGGCGATTTTGGCGTCGTTGCTTTGTCTCTGGTTTGGCTATTGGCAGGCGGCCTTGATCATTCCGCTGATTGGTGCTGCGTTTTTGGCGTTTGCGCGCTGCTCCTATCCCTACGCTCGGTGGTGCGCCTCGGGCGTGATCTATGCGGCGGCATTCGGTTTTTCGATTCTGTCGCTGAGGGCCGATAGTGCCCATGGTTTTGCTGCCATTCTGATTTTGTTTGCGGTGGTCTGGGGCACGGATGTGGTGGCCTATTTTGTCGGCAAGTCCCTTGGCGGGCCGAAATTGTGGCCGCGGGTCTCGCCCAAAAAAACTTGGTCCGGCTCCCTTGGCGGGCTGGTTGGTGGCACCGCTTTTGCGCTGTTCGTGGCGTTTCTGCTCAAGATCGACCCGACCGTCAAACTGACCCTTTTGTTGGCAGGTCTGTCTGTGGTCTCGCAAGTGGGGGATTTGGGAGAATCGCACATGAAGCGGCTGTTCAATGTCAAGGATTCGAGCAATCTCATTCCCGGTCATGGGGGCGTGATGGACCGGGTGGACGGACTGCTGGTGGCGGTTGTCTGTGCCGCGCTGATCGGTTTGATTTTTGCCGATATTGGTTCTGTGGCGACCGGCTTTCTGGTCTGGTAAAGCGCACTCTGCCACGGGTGTATGATTACAAGTAGGAGGAATCAATGATGGATCAGGCGACTGATTCTGGGGCTGATCCGCTTCAATCGGCTGGATCTTCGGCCACGGAGCATGGTCCGAAGGTCATTTCAGTGTTGGGGGCGACCGGATCGGTTGGCGACTCCTCGCTTGATATCATTTCTTCTTCCCCTGATCGGTATCGCGTCGGTGCTGTGACCGCCAACGGCAATGTCGAAAAGCTGGCGCAGATTGCGATTGAGACCAAGGCAGGCTTTGCGGCTGTGGCAGATGAACAGTGCCTTGATGCGCTCAAAGACGCATTGTCTGGCACGGGCATTGCTGTCGGGGCCGGGGAGGCCGGGTTGGCCGAAGCTGCTGCCTGGCCCGCGGATATGGTTGTCGGGGCGATTGTCGGCGCGGCAGGAATTCGCCCGACTATGGCGGCGCTCGAAGCGGGCAATCAGGTGGCTCTGGCCAACAAGGAGGCGCTTGTCTGTGCTGGTGATCTGGTTATGGATGCGGCGCGGCGTTTGGGTAAACCCATCTTGCCGGTTGATTCCGAACATAGTGCGATCTTCCAGATTTTCGACGATGCCAACCGCGACGAAATCGAGGATGTGACGATCACCGCGTCCGGCGGGCCGTTCCGTACCTGGGCGCAAGGCGACATAGAGAAGGCAACGCCCGAGCAGGCGCTGAACCATCCCAACTGGTCGATGGGCGCGAAGGTGACGATCGATTCCGCCTCGTTGATGAACAAGGGGCTGGAAGTGATCGAAGCGCATCATCTCTATGATATGCCACTCGAAAAACTGAAAGTCATCGTCCATCCGCAATCGATCATTCATGGTCTGGTCACCTATAGTGACGGCTCCATGTTGGCCCATCTGGGGGCCGCCGATATGCGCATTCCTGTCGCCCATTGTCTGGCTTGGCCGCAACGGGCCGCTGCCAATACGCGGCGGATTTCGCTTGTCGAGATCGCCCAGTTGACGTTTGAAGCGCCCGATATGGCGCGTTTCCCTTGTCTTGGGCTGGCACTCGAGTCGCTCCGGGTTGGCGGCAATTTGCCCAACATCATGAACGCGGCCAATGAAGTCGCAGTTGCTGCCTTTCTGGATCATCAATTGCCGTTTGGGGGCATTGCTCGCATGGTCGAGGCGGTGATGGACCGCTTTGTTCAGCTGGGTGAGGTGGGGCCAGTCGGGTCGGTGGATGCGGTGCTGGCCACGGACGCTGCGGCAAGGTGCGTGGCTGACGAAGTGCGGGCAAACTTGGTATAAAATGCAGGCTAACTGCGATCCTTTTCAACTCAGGCTGACAAGCAGAGGTGCGCCATGGTGGGAACTCCGGATAAAAAGCTGATGGAAGTCGATGCGCGATTTTCCTTTCGTCCCCCGGCTGATCAACCGGTCAGCCTTGAGGAGACGCGGCGGCGTTCCAGCGAGATTCGTCAAGACCTGCTGGGGCGACATCATGATGCGGTGACGACTGAGGATGGCGCCTTTGGCCGGATCTATCGTTCCAATCTGTCAGATATTCGTTCGGATGCGGTCATTGTTTATATTCATGGGGGCGGCTGGTGCAAATGCGATCTGGTGACCCATGGCAGTATCCTGACCGATCTCGCGGCGCTGAGCCGTCGAACGGTTTATGGATTGACCTATCCTCTGGCCCCTGAAGCCCCTTATCCAGCAGCAATGGACGCATTGTTCGGGCAACTTGCTGCGATTGCGGATGCGACCTCTGCCAAGTTGGTGCTGGCTGGGGACAGTGCGGGTGCCAATCTGGCACTTGCTCTTGCGCTGAGGGCGCGAGACGAAGGCAAGGATTGGCCGATTTCCGGTTTGCTTCTTTGGTATGGCTGCTATCGTTACGCCTTCGATACATCCTCCCATCTGGCTTATGGTGATGGTAGCAATGGGCTCGCGACCGCAGGCATGAAGCAAATGTGGGATGATTATCTCTCAGGGCCTGTTGACCCACGTTATGGGGAATTGAGCAAGGCCGATATGGCCGGATTGCCGCCAGCCTATTTGTGTGAGGCGGAGTGCGATTGTTTGGCTGACGATACGCGTTGGCTTGCGGGGCGCATGGTCGAAGCGGGGGTGCCGCATTGTTATGATCCGGTGCCGTCTGTTATCCATGGTTTCATCCATTTCAGTGCTCACTTTGAAGCGAGTTATCAATCACTGAAACGGGCTGCTGATTTTATTGACTTTTCTGCTCTTCTCGGGGCGCCTCAGGGCAAAGATTGAGGTTGTGGTGAATTGAGGCCGGAAGTCGTAAGGCTCGTCTGTTGATCTCTGCGCAATTTCACCCTATTTAAGCCTTCTTTAGAGTCTGAGGATTATTGTCTCGCCTCAGAGATATTGGAGATATGAATGGAATTTCTTCAGAGCGTGTTTTCAGCCGGTTCCGGCCTGCTGGGCTACGCAATTCCCGCCTTGTTTGTTCTTACAATCGTTGTCTTCTTCCACGAGTTGGGTCACTTCATGGTCGGACGCTGGTGCGGTGTCACGATCAAGGCCTTCTCGATCGGGTTTGGGCGCGAGTTGTTCGGCTTTTATGACAAGCATGGAACACGTTGGAAATTCAGCCTTATCCCCTTGGGCGGTTATGTGAAATTCGAAGGCGATGAAAATGCCGCAAGTGTTCCCGATCAGGAAGCGCTTGATGCTATGGGCAAAGATTCGCGAGATGGATCGCTGCATGCTCAGCCCCTCTGGGCACGAGCGGCAATCGTCGCGGCTGGTCCATTCGCCAACTTCCTTCTTTCAATCGTCATTTTTGCGACCCTTCTGTTTGCCTATGGCAAGCCGCTGATGGTGCCGCGTGTCGATAGTGTGGTGGAGCAAAGTGCCGCTGAGGAAGCCGGTTTCAAGCCCGGTGACATCATGGTGTCCATTGATGGAACCGAGATCGAGGCCTTCGTTGATGTTCAGCGGGTTGTGGCTTTGAGCTCAGAAGATACCCTGAAGATCGTTGTCGATCGTGATGGTGAGCTGATTACCCTGATGACGACACCACGGCGGACCGAGGTGACCGATCAGTTTGGCAATAAGCAAAAAATCGGCGTGCTGGGGATTCGTCACCAGTCTCGCCCAGAAGACGTGAAGCTGAAAAAATATGGTCCGGGAGAAGCTTTGTGGGGTGGGGTGGAAGAAACCTATTTCATCATCGAGCGCACGCTGGGTTATATCGGACGCATCTTTGTTGGCAAGGAAGATGCCGATCAATTGGGTGGTCCGATCCGCGTGGCTCAGGTGTCCGGGCAGGTGGCGACTTTGGGTCTTGTGGCGCTGGTCAATCTGGCCGGTATGCTGTCAGTCAGCATCGGGCTTATCAATTTGTTCCCGGTTCCGATGCTTGATGGCGGACATTTGGCCTTTTACGCAATTGAAGCTGTTCGCGGTAAACCGCTGTCTGCCAAGAGTCAGGAGTTTGGCTTCAAGATTGGATTGGCAATGGTGTTGTCATTGATGTTTTTTGCAACTTTCAATGACATAACGCAGATATTTTTGCGCTAAGGGATTCTTTTTGGTTGGGTCTGCGCATATGGAAAGTTTGTGCGGATTCAACAAGAAAGATGTGGCTTAACGGCAACGGACTGTGGTCATAAGCCCAATTGGGCAACTTGGGGGGTTGATCCTTGTGAGATTCAGGGTAAAACCCTAATGAACATAAAGATTCCATTTCGTGGGCACATTTGTGTCCAAAACGAATTGATGAAGCAGATATAAGAGTGTTTGGGCTGATGAAAAAATTAAAGACCATCGCTTGGGGAGCGGCTCTAGCAACAGTAATGAGTGTGGGCGTTCCGCTTGGTCCCGTCGATCTTTTTAGTATTAGCCCTGCATTTGCGCAGACTGTTTCCCGTGTTGACGTTCGCGGCAATGCCCGCGTTTCCGACGATACGATCCGGTCCTACATTCAGGTCAAGCCAGGTCAGCGAGCCACCGCTTTTGCGGTGGATGAGTCGCTGAAGGCGCTGTACCAGACCGGCCTGTTCCAGGATGTCAAAATTCGCCGTAGTGGTTCGAGCCTCATTGTTGACGTTGTCGAGAATGCGGTGATCAACCGCATTGCCTTTGAAGGCAATAAACGCATCGAAGACAAGAATCTCGAACAGATCGTTACCTCGAAAAGCCGCGGCATACTGAGCGAAACCAAAATTCGCACCGATGCGCAGCGTATTCTCGAAGCCTATCGCCGGTCCGGTCGGTTTGGCGCGAAGGTTGAGCCAAAGGTCATCGATCTGGGACGCAATCGCTCGGATCTGGTGTTCGAAATTGATGAAGGCGACAAGACTGCGGTGTCCCGCGTCAGTATTCTTGGCAACAAGGCATTCAGCGATAGCCGTCTGCAACGGGTGATTAAAACCAAGGAAACCGGCTGGTTGAGCTGGTTCACCAAGAATGATGTCTATGACGCTGAGCGTCTGGCGGCTGACGAAGAACTTCTGCGCAATTTCTATCTCAATCATGGTTACGCTGATTTCCGTGTTGTTTCTTCCATTGCCGACCTTGATCGTGAACGGAATGTCTTTTTCGTTTCGATTACGGTTGATGAAGGTGAGCAGTATAAAATTGGCGAAGTCGAAATCGATAGCGCCGTGCCAGATGTCGATGCCGAAGCCTTGCGCTCCCAGCTGAAGACTGAAACTGGTGATGTGTATCGTCAGGATGCTGTCTCCGATACGCTCGAAGACATGACCATCGAGATTTCCAAGTCTGGTTACGCTTTTGCACGGGTAAGTCCTCGTGCCGACCGCGACTACGAGAACAAAACCATCAATCTGGTTTATCAGGTTGATGAAGGCGCGCGTGCTTACATCGAGCGCATCAATATTCGTGGCAACACCCGGACGCGTGATTATGTCATTCGTCGCGAGTTTGACATGGCTGAGGGTGATGCCTTCAACCGTGTTCTGCTGGATCGTGCGAAACGCCGCCTGAATGCACTTGGTTTCTTCGAAAAGGTCGAAATCGGTACGGCCCCAGGCAGCTCGTCTGATCGCGTGGTGCTGAATGTCGAGGTTGTCGAGAAGGGTACGGGCGCCGTTGCTATTGGTGGTGGTTATTCTACTACGGACGGGCTGATCGCGGATATCTCGATCACCGAGAAAAACTTCATGGGGCGCGGGCAGTTTTTGCGTGCAGCCACAGGTTTCGGTACCAGTAAACGGAATTACTCCTTCTCCTTCACGGAGCCATATTTCCTTGGTCGCCGCATGGCCGCCGGTTTCGATGTCTTCCGGGAATCTTATGAAGACAATGCGACCCGCGAATATGACTATGAGCGGACCGGCGGAACCATTCGGTTTGGCCTGCCGATCACCAGTGATCTGACTTTCAACCCATACTATACGTTTGAGAGAAAGAAACTGTCCGATTATACCGGTACTTCGCTTGCCATTCTTCAGTCACAGGCTGAAGGAGCGACCATCAAGTCTGCTGTTGGGTATCGTCTGATCTACAACACGCTCGACAATATGCAGAAGCCGAATGAAGGTGTGTTTGCACGCTTCAATCAGGAATTTGCCGGTATTGGCGGTGACGTGAAGTTCGTTCGCTCGACCATTGATGCGCGCTATTATCGCGAATTGTATCCTGCTTGGGGCCTCGTCGGCATGGTTCGTGTTGGTGCCGGTCACATTGAAGGTTACGGCAACGACGATGTGCGTTTGCTTGATGCCTTTAACCAGGGTGGGGAAACCATCCGCGGCTTTGCGCCTAACGGTTATGGCCCACGGGATAAAACATCCGGTGATGCGATTGGTGGCAAGACCTATATCAACGCAACGGCTGAACTCCAGTTCCCGATCCGTGGCCTAGAAACAGTTGGTATCAGCGGTTCGGTTTTTGCTGACGCTGGCACACTGTTTGGTAGTGATGCTGCAAGCGGCACCTACAATGACAATGGCGGCATCCGGTCCTCTATTGGTGCCGGTCTGATCTGGGCGAGCCCGTTTGGCATGTTGCGTCTTGACTATGCCTATGCGCTTTCGAAAGAAAGCTATGATGACACCCAGTCCATCCGCTTCGGCGCTGCATCCAATTTCTGATGCATGGACAATAGATTAAAAAGCCGCTGCTCATTCGGGCGGCGGCTTTTTTTATGAAGGCAATCATGACTGAACCAACCTTTTTCAATAAAGTAGAGAGCCTGAAGCTTGGCGAGATCGCCGAACTTGTGTCTGCTCAGTTGCCTGAAGGCGTTGATGCGTCTGAGGCTATTCATGCGGTTGCACCGATTGAAACGGCGCTTGGCGGGCAGATCTCTTTTCTCGACAATCCGAAATATCTGCCTTTACTGGAATCAACCCAGGCAACGGCCGTCTTGTGCAGCAAGCGCTATGCGCCAAAAGTGCCCGAAGGGGTTGTCGCGCTGGTTGTCGGCAATCCATATGACGCCTTTTCCATTGTCTCTACGGCCTTCTATCCGGAGGCGATAAAGCCTCTGCCCTATTTTGAGAGCGATGGAGGCATTTCTCAGGCGGCGCATATTCATCCGACAGCCAAGGTTGAAAAGGGTGTTTGCATTGAGCCGGGTGCCAATGTGGGGGCAGGTGCCGAGATTGGAAGCGGTACGACGCTTGGTGCCAATGCGGTGATCGGGCAGGGCGTGCGCATTGGTCGGAATTGTCATATCGGCGCCAATGCCGTGATTCAGCATTCTCTGGTCGGGGATCATGTTATCCTTCATCCCGGTGTCTGCTGTGGTCAGGATGGGTTTGGTTTTTCCATGAGCCCGATGGGCCACAAGAAAGTGCCTCAGGTCGGTCGTGTGATCATTCAGGATCACGTCGAAGTCGGCGCCAACAGCACCATCGACCGTGGAGCCAATCGCGATACGATCATCGGTGAAGGCACCAAGATCGACAATCAGGTGCAGATTGGCCACAATGTAGAAGTTGGCAGGCATTGTGTTCTTGTGTCACAAGTGGGGATCTCCGGGTCTACACGACTGGAAGATTTCGTTGCGATCGGCGGTCAGTCCGGTGTTGCCGGTCATATCACAATTGGCATGGGCGCCCAGATCGCCGCGGTCAGTGTGGTGCGCGAAGATGTACCTGCGGGGGGCCGCTTTGGTGGTGTTCCGGCCAAACCGGTCAAGCAATGGTTCCGCGAAATGGCGGCCTTGAAAAAGCTCGCTGAAAAGGGCAACTGATCGCTTCGGATCGCTTGTTGGTCGCCAAATTGGTGGCATGGTTGATCTTTGTTGTATAAGACTGAAAATCGGCACTGCTTGGTAAGGGGCCAGGCCATCTGGACGGGATGTGGGTGCTGAAGGGAAGATAACATGACTGAAAAAAAGACCCTTGATAGCGCAGATATCATGCGCGTCATGGAACTTCTGCCACACAGATATCCCTTCCTGATGATTGACAAGATCATCGATATGGACGGCGATGATAGCTGTGTCGGCATCAAGAATGTCACCATCAACGAGCCACATTTCAAAGGCCATTTTCCCAATCAGCCGGTCATGCCAGGCGTGTTGCTGATTGAGGCGATGGCCCAGACGGCTGGTGCCCTTTGCGTCAACAATCGCAAGGAAATGGGCCCGCCAAGCGTCGTCTATTTCATGACGATCGACAAATGCAAGTTCCGCAAGCCGGTCGTGCCCGGTGATGTGGTGCATATTCACGTCAAAAAGATCCGCAATCGGGCCACCATCTGGAAATTCGCGTGCGAAGCCCAGGTTGATGGCGTCAAGGTTTGCGAAGCCGAAGTGAGCGCCATGCTCGTAGGAAATGAAGATAACTAATGGCAACAATACATCCAACTGCCATCATTGCCGAGGGTGCGACGCTCGCCGATGATATCGAAATTGGCCCATATTGCGTTATTGGCGCAGATGTAACGATCGGGTCAGGGGGCAAGCTGCATTCTCATGTCGTTGTCGATGGCAACACGACAATTGGCAAGAATGTGGAGATCTTTCCTTTCGCTGCTGTGGGCCTGAAGCCGCAGGACCTGAAGTTTGAAGGGGAAGATGTTGGATGTGTCATTGGTGACAATGTCAATATTCGTGAATATGTGACCATCAATCCGGGCACCCAGGGTGGCGGTGGCATGACCCGTGTGGGTGATTTCTGCCATCTGATGGTCGGCGCGCATATCGCCCATGACTGCGTTGTTGGTGATCATGTCATTCTGGTCAATCATGCAACATTGGCTGGCCATGTACAGGTTGGTGACCATGCGATTGTCGCGGGCATGTCTGCAGTGATCCAGTTTGCGCGTGTGGGTGAACATTCCTTCGTTGGCGGCATGTCCGGTCTTGAGAATGATCTCATTCCATTTGGTTCGGCCATTGGCAACCGGGCCCATTTGGGCGGGTTGAACATTGTCGGGTTGAAGCGTCGCGGATTCAGCCGTGAGCAGATCCACAATCTGCGTCACGCCTATCGCTTGCTATTCGCCGATGAAGGCACACTCAGCGAGCGGGTCGATGACGTGGCTAACATGTTCGCCGAGGATGAAAATGTGATGAAAATCATCGACTTCATTCGCGCAGATACCAAGAAGGCGCTTTGCACGCCACGCAACCAAAAAGACTAGCCATGACAATGCCTGGTGATGGGCCGGTGGGCATCATTGCCGGCGGTCATGATCTTCCGCTCGAGGTGGCCGCGGCCCTGAAAAATTCGGGCCGTGACTATTTCCTGTTTGGTTTGGTGGGTGAGGCGGATGACCGGATTTCCGGCCATCCCCATACATGGCTCAAATGGGGTGAGATCGGGCGCTTGTTCAAACTGCTTGAGCAAATGCAGATCCGTGATGTGCTGTTTATCGGTTCAATTACCTCGCGCCCGGATTTCAAGTCCGTGCGTCTCGATTTTGGTGCCGTGAAGGCGCTGCCTGAGATACTCAAGATTATGGCTGGTGGCGGTGATGAGGGTGTGTTGGCGGGGGTCGCCAATTTCGTTGAACGCCGCGGCTTGCGTCTGATGGCTGTGCCCGATGTTGCGCCGTCTCTGGTAGTGGGCGACGACTTATGCGTTGGGGCCGTCAAATCCTATGAAATGGAAGTCGATATCGAGCTGGCATCAGAGGCCGCTATTTTGACCGGTGCGCTTGATGCCGGGCAAGGAGTGGTCGTGGCTGGCGGACGTATCCTCGCGTTGGAAGGGCCTGAGGGCACCGACCAGATGCTGGAACGGGTGTTTCAGATCCGTGAGCAGAAGCGGGCTCGCTGGAATTTCGGCAAGGAAGGCCTGTTGTTGAAGCGGGCACGACCGGGGCAGGATCTGCGGTTCGATATGCCCACAATTGGCCCGCGCACGGTTGAGAATGTGAAGCGGGCCGGTCTGGCGGGGATCATTTGCGCCGCTGGTCAGGTCTTGTGTGCCAATCGACAGGAAACTGTGCAGAAAGCCGTTGCTTCGGGGCTGATCCTGCAATCTCGTCGGTTGGATGACATTTGCCTGTGATTGGTTGATTGTCTTTCGTAACCATCAAACAGGTGATGAAGGAGGAAGCCGTGGCAGAGCAAAATAGACCACTCATCTATATCGTGATCGGTGAAGAGTCCGGCGACCAGCTTGGGGCGCGTGCGGTCTTGGCGCTCAAGTCAGCCACTGGGGGGCAGATTGCCTTTGCCGGGCTGGCTGGTGAACGCATGCAGGCCGAAGGGCTCAAAAGCCTGTTTCCGCTGCAAGACATCGCGGTCATGGGTCTGGTCAACATCATCAAGCAATATCCTGCATTGCACCGACGTGGCATGGAGGTGGTTGCCGATATTCTGGCAACCAAGCCGGACCTTTTGTTGATCATTGACAGTCCGGAATTTACCCATGCCGTTGCAAAACGCGTGCGCAAACAGCGTCCGGATTTGCCAATTGTCAATTATGTATCTCCCAGTGTCTGGGCCTGGCGCCCGGGACGCGCCAAAAAAATGGCCCGTTATGTCGACCATGTGCTGGCTCTGCTGCCGTTCGAAGTGCAAGCCCATAAGGATCTTGGTGGACCCGCCTGTTCCTATGTTGGCCATCCTCTGATTGAACGGCTGGATGTGTTGCGGCCGTCTGAGGGCGAGAGAGGGCCGCTGGACGCGCCGGTGTTGCTGGTGCTGCCGGGATCAAGGCGCAGTGAGGTGAGTCGCCTGATGGTTGAATTCGGGGCTGTGGTGGCACAAGCCAAGGCGCAGCATCCCAATCTACGGGTGATCTTGCCTGCGGTCAGTCATTTGCGCAGTCTGATTGATGAGGGGTTGCAAGACTGGACCGTTGCGCCAGAGATCGTGGAGGGAGAAGCGGCGAAGTTCGCGGCCTTCCGTCAGGCGCATGCAGCTTTGGCCGCCTCTGGCACCGTGACGCTGGAGCTGGGGCTCGCAGGCATTCCGATGGTTGTGGCCTATAAAGTCGATTGGCTTATGGGGAAGCTCAAATTTCTGTTCAAGGCCCATTCCTTCGTGCTGACCAATCTGGTGCTTGGCCACAATGCGATTCCGGAATTTCTGGATGAGGATGCCAATGCGGACACGCTGGCGGCGCATCTGCTCCCGCTGTTGTCCGACAGCCAGGAGCGGGCAGCTCAAATGGCCGCCTTGCAGCTGCTGGATGAGCGTATGCAATTGCCCGAAGGCACGCCGAGCGGACAGGTGGCGCGGATTGTGCTGGACCATCTTGCCAAATAGATCAACGGTTTGCATCCGGTTTTTCAACCACTTGGGTGCCAAATAGGTCAGTCCTGTTGCATGGCAGTGGATACAAAAAAGGCTCCCGAATGGGAGCCTTTTCCGTTGATGCATAAGCGTTCTTAGCGCTTGTCGATGGCCTCGTAGTCGCGTGCCGTTGCGCCAGAGAAGAGCTGACGTGGGCGACCGATGCGCTGGGATGGATCTTCGACCATTTCTTTCCACTGTGCAATCCAGCCAACGGTACGGGCCAGAGCGAAAAGCACGGTGAACATCTCTGCAGGGAAGCCAAGGGCGCGCAGGGTGATGCCGGAATAGAAGTCGATGTTTGGATAGAGTTTCTTCTCGATGAAATATTCATCATTGAGAGCGATTTTTTCCAGAGCCATCGCGACTTCGAGGGTCGGATCGTCCTTGATGCCAAGTTCATTGAGCACTTCGTGACAGGTGCTCTGCATGATGCGGGCGCGTGGGTCGTAGTTTTTGTAAACGCGGTGACCAAAGCCCATCAGGCGGAACGGATCGTCCTTGTCCTTGGCGCGACGGACAAACTCGTCCACGCGATCAGGGGTGCCGATTTCGTGCAGCATGTTCAGCGCTGCTTCGTTGGCGCCACCATGGGCAGGACCCCAGAGACAGGCGATACCGGCAGCGATACAACCGAACGGGTTGGCACCGGAAGAACCGGCCAAGCGAACGGTGGAGGTGGAAGCATTCTGCTCATGGTCCGCATGCAGCGTGAAGATGCGGTCCATGGCGCGGGCCAGAACCGGATTCACGTTATATTGCTCGGCTGGCACGGAGAAGCACATATGCAGGAAGTTGGCTGCATAGTCCAGATCGTTGCGCGGATATACGAATGGCTGACCAATGGTGTATTTGTAAGCCATGGCAGCAAGGGTCGGCACCTTGGCAATCATGCGCAGGGAGGCAACCATGCGGTGATGCGGATCGGTGATGTCGGTGGAGTCGTGATAGAAGGCCGACAGAGCGCCAATCACGCCAACGAGAATGGCCATCGGGTGCGAGTCACGGCGGAAACCGGTGTAGAATTTGCTCATCTGCTCGTGCACCATGGTGTGACGGGTCACACGGGTGTCAAAGTCGAGCTTTTCAGCCGCCGTTGGCAGGTGGCCATACAGCAGCAGGAAGCAGGTCTCCAAGAAGTCGCCCTGTTCAGCAAGCTGTTCAATTGGATAGCCACGATACAGCAAGATGCCTTTGTCGCCATCAATATAGGTGATCTCGGATTCACAAGAGGCTGTCGATGTGAAGCCTGGATCATAGGTGAACATGCCAGTTTGGGCATAGAGCTTGGAAACGTCGATTACATCCGGGCCAATGGTCCCGCTATGGATTGGGAATTCCCAGCTCTTATCGCCAACGTTCAATGTTGCTTTGTTGTCACTCATTCGGCTACTCCCAAATTTAGAAAACAATTTCTGTTGCAATCGGAATGAAAGGGTGCGTCTGGGCGCAGCTGACCCTCCGAGGCAACAAAGGAACTGTGCTTTCGGTATATGATTTTTCCCTGATCTGCAAGGTCTGTTCCATGCGTGTTATTGCGGAGAATTGGGAAAAATTCATAAATTTCAGTAGTTTATTCTACCATAGTATGATCTCTATTTTGTAAGGCATTGTTACATTCTGATAGAGAATGTGAGTTGGTAAAGTTTTTTTCCCGTTTCCAAAATCTGAAATGGGACGGGCACTTGGCTCCGGGAATCAACTTTTGGAGGGCTTTTGCCTAGAACATTATCATTTGTGCTTCCTATATATGAAAGCAGGGCCGCGGCATGAAGCCCGGCCCTGCAAATAGTGGTGCACAATTGTTCGTGATGTCAGGCAGTCTGGTCCTTCAGGCGAGCCACAGACTCTTCCTTGCCCAGCACAACCAGCACATCAAAAATACCCGGCGAGGTGGACCGGCCAGTCAAAGCTGCCCGCAAGGGCTGAGCAACTTTGCCAAGTTTGAGCTCTTTGGCTTCCGCAAAGGCGCGAACAACGGCGTCGGTGCTTTCAAGGCTCCATTCTTCAAGGCCATCGAGTCGTGGCAGCAGATCGCCCAACATCGCCTTGGCTTCATCGGTCAGCAGCTTGGCGGCCTTCTCTTCCATTGCCAGCGGACGCGTGTCGAACAGGAAAGCGAGGCCCGCTTTCAGATCAAGCAGAGTTTTGGCCCGCTCCTTGACACTTGGCATGGCCATCATGATCTGGCTCTTCTTGGCCTCATCAATCAGGTCGAGCATGGCCTGACCGTCTTCGAGATGCGGCAACAAGCCAATCAACTGATCGTAAAGGGCGGCATCATCGGCATTGCGCATATGGATGCCGTTGAGATTTTCCAGCTTCTTAAAGTCGAACCGGGCCGCCGCCTTGTTCATGCCGTCAAAGCCGAACCATTCAATCATTTGTTCGGTGGTCATGACTTCATCGTCACCATGAGCCCAGCCAAGGCGCACAAGATAGTTGCGCATGCCTTCAGGCAGGTAGCCCATATCGCGATAGGCTTCAACACCCAGTGCGCCGTGACGTTTGGAAAGTTTGGCACCGTCGGGGCCATGGATCAGCGGAATATGCGCCATGATTGGCGTGTGCCAGCCAAGCGCCTGATAAACGAGTGTCTGGCGGGCGGCGTTGGTCAGGTGATCATCGCCACGGATGATGTGGGTGATGCCCATATCATGATCGTCAACAACGACGGCCAGATTGTATGTCGGATTGCCGTCTGAACGCATGATGATCATGTCATCAAGGTCCTTGTTGGGGAAACGAACGGTGCCTTGCACTTTGTCTTCAATGACGGTTTCGCCTTCGAGCGGTGCCTTGATGCGAATGGCTGGCTTGATCCCTTTGGGGGCTTCGGACGGGTCGCGGTCGCGCCAGGTGCCATCATAGCGCGGTGGGCGTTTTTCGGCGCGCGCCTTTTCCCGCATCTCGGTCAGCTCATCAGGCGAGCAATAGCAGCGATAGGCCTTGCCCTCTGCCAGCAGCTGCTCAACGATTTCGCGGTGACGCTCAACACGGGAATATTGCGAGATCGGCTCGCCTTCGGGCGACAGGCCCATCCAGTCCATGCCGGCAATGATCGCGTCAATGGCAGCGTCAGTGGACCGTTCACGGTCGGTGTCTTCAATGCGCAGCAGCATCTTGCCGCCGTTGGCCTTGGCAAACAGCCAGTTGAACAAAGCGGTGCGGGCGCCGCCGATATGCAGATACCCGGTGGGCGATGGTGCGAAGCGCGTTACAACCTCAGAACACATAATGCTATCAATAACCTGTCATTCGGGATAAGGTAAACCGGTGGTTGAGGTTGGTTGTGACGCCGCGAAGAAGAGGGCGCATCAACCGGAAGGGTTCGGTCACCGGCATTGTGATTTGCCAAGGATCTAACACAGCTTGATATCGGGGTGAAAGGCCTCATGGGTGCCGGAAGCGCGGAAAAAGGGGAAAAGAGGGCTGTCCTGTCGTCTGAAGGGAAGTTCGAGGACCTGCTGACGCCTGAGATGCCGCTTGAACAGCGGGCAGCGGTGGGCAACATGCGCGTTTCGTCTTCTCTGTCAACTGTCGGGATCTGGATGCGGCTCTATCTGATGATAGAGGCGCTAGGCCTGCAGCTGGCGGCAAGCTGGCGGGACGATTGCGCGTGCCGGAATGCCCGCTTTCTTTGGTGCACACTGGCGATGGCGTTTGGTGCCGGGGCCTATTACTCGCTGCCGGATGAGCCCAGTTTCATGATTGTGGTAACTTTGATGCTGGCAAGCGCTCTATGGGGATGGCGGCGGGCCAGAAAGGGGCTGGTGGATTTTGTTCTTCTGCTGGCCATCTCAGCGCTGTCCGGCCTGTCTGTTGCCAGTTATCACGGGCAGTTTGCGGCCACCCCAGTCTTGCAGAGAGAGCTATCCAGCGCGATCACAGGGGTGATTGATCATATCGACTATCGGCAGCGGAACGGTCGCAAAGATGAACGCTGGACACTCCGCGTGGAGACGATTGACCGGATTGGAACCGATCCGTTGCCACAGCGTCTGCTGCTGGTGCGCAAGGCGTTGGGGGAGCGTTTTGCGGTGGGGGAGCGGATCCGGTTATGGGCCAGATTGCAGCCGCTGCAACGGCCTTCCTATCCCGGTGCCTTTGATTATGCCCGCTATCTCTGGGCGCGTTCGATCGGCGGGCAAGGCTATATGGGGCGCAAGATTGAGCGGCTGCCAAAGGCGCAGGATACGGGTGTTGTGGCATGGTGGGATGGGGCGCGGCACGGGATCGAAAGCAAGAGAAGTGCGATCGCCACGCAGATTTTGGAGCGGATAGAAGGGGAGGCCGGAGGCCTTGCCATAGCATTGGCAGTCGGCAAGCGAGACTATCTGGCCAGTGATGTGAAAGAAGCTCTCAGGCAGAGTGGTCTGGCGCATATACTTGCCATTTCAGGGCTGCATATGGCGCTTGTTTCCATGTCGATCTTTTGGGGCGTGCGGGCCCTGTTTGCCTTGGTGCCGCATTTGGCCTTGTCATATCCGATCCGACAATGGGCTGCGGCCATCGCCCTTATTTGTGCTGCAAGCTATCTGGTTCTGTCGGGTGGGTCGGTTGCGACGATCCGGGCTTTTCTGATGATGGCGATTTTTCTGATCGCAATCATATTGGGGCGTCCGGCACTGACCCTGCATAATCTGGCATTGGCCCTGATTGCGGTGATCCTCTTTCAGCCCTATTCAATGGTTGAGGCGGGCATGCAAATGTCCTTTGCTGCCACCGCTGCACTGATCGCCTCCTATGACCGAATACGGGTGATGCGCATTGCTTATCGGGTAAAGCAGGAAGACAGGGGAACGCAATATCACGCGTCCGGCCTGCACTGGATGGCGCTGATACGCACGGCGGTGCGCTGGATCGGCGGAATCGGCGCAACTTCCCTGATTGCGGGTGTCGCTGTGTTGCCCTTTTCCATTGCCCATTTCCAGCAGATGGCTCCCCTGGGCCTGATTGCCAACTTGATGGTGATGCCGATCATCAGTCTGATTGTCATGCCGTTTGGGCTGGTTTCCGTCGCACTGGTGCCCGTTGGGTTGCAGGCGCTGACATTGCCTCTGGTCGGCTGGGGACTGGAGCGGGTGATTGCATCTGCGCGTTGGATTGCCGAGCATACAGATGAACAGCTGTTGGTGGTCAGTGGGCAGGGTATGGTCTTGTGGCTGTTTGTACTGGCGATTGCGGCCTATGCCATCCACCGTGGTGGGCTTGCTTGGCTGGCGCTTGCTCCGATTGGGGCCGCTCTGCTGGTCTGGCATCTGGTCGTGCCTGCCGATCTCTGGATTTCTGGCAATGGCACAAGGGTGGCCTATCGAGGCACAGACCAGAGATGGCATCAGATCGGCTCGAAACGCGTCACGATTGATTTTGCCTCTTTGTTGCATTTTGACGGTGATGCCCGCTTGCTGGCCGCAAACCGAGCAGAAGACGACCCTCATGCCGAAGGCGAACGGAATACTTCAGGGCTACGCGCTGCTGTGCGTGTGACAACACGCCATGAGGAAGAGGGCAAGGTGCCCAAGGCGGGATGTGACCGGCTTGCTTGTTTTGCTGCTGGTCTCCATCGGGCGGATGGTCGTCCGACAGCGCTTTCGATTGGTCTGGTGCGCAAGGCGTCTGCCTTTGACGAAGAGTGTGCCACGCACGACATCATCGTCTCGAAGCTACCTATTCCTGCCGCATGTGCGGGACCTCGCCATCGCATTGGACCGGATGAGTTGGCAGAGGGGGGGGGCCGTTTTGTCTGGTTTGAGCAGATTGCAAGACCTGTCGTGGACAAAAGCGGCAAAAGCTCTGTGTCGAACGCCAAGGATACAGCAGCGAGACGGCCAATAACGACTTATGATGGCACTGCGGCAAGCCATCACTGGGAGCTGCACGAAGTTGCATCCTTCATCGCGGGGCGTCGCCCTTGGCAATGACACATATTTGGCAATGACGCTTACTTGGTCATCGCGCCATAGGTGTCTTGATCAACGGTGGCATTCAGCAACCGCGATATCGAATTAGACACCGTGATGCCCTGCGGGCCTTTGGCCTCCCAAACTGGGCTCGCCAAAGGATTTGGGTGGCCTATTGTGTTGATTGCTTTGAGGCGATCGAACCAGCCGCGATTAGTATTGACGCATTAGGCCAACAAGCTTGCCCTGCACCCGAACACGATCCGGTCCGAATATCCGGGTTTCATAGGCCGGGTTTGCTGCCTCCAGTGCGATGGAGCCGCCTTTCTTGCGCAGGCGCTTCAAGGTTGCCTCTTCATCATCAACAAGTGCGACAACGATATCTCCGGAGACCGCATCGTCGGACTTCTTGATCACGACGGTATCGCCATCAAGAATGCCCGCTTCGATCATGGAATCGCCGCGCACCTCAAGCGCGAAATGCTCGCCACCGCGCAGCATGTCAACAGGCACGGAAATGGTGTGAGACTGATGCTGGATTGCGGAAATGGGAACACCGGCAGCAATGCGGCCCATGACAGGGACAGAGACGCCGCTGCTTTGTTCGTCGGCAACCGGTTTGCTGGCGGGAGGGGTTTTCTTCTTGCCCAAACCGCCCTCTACGACGGAGGGTGAGAAACCACGGGTGGCGGAATGAAGAGTAGGGCTGTTCGCTTCTGGCAGCTTGAGCACTTCGAGTGCGCGAGCGCGGTTGGGCAGGCGGCGGATGAAGCCTCTTTCTTCCAGCGCCGTGATCAGGCGATGAATGCCGGATTTGGAACGCAGATCGAGGGCATCTTTCATTTCGTCGAAGGAAGGAGGAACGCCGGTTTCCTTGATGCGCTCGTTGATGAACATCAGAAGTTCATGCTGTTTTCGCGTAAGCATTGCTGTCTCCTGTCTGAAGCAAAATGCCCGGCTGAGAATCAAGCGAGACATCTGTGGCACAAATCACGAACAAACCATATCTGTTCCCTCTGTGTTCCGCAAGGGGAAATTCTGCATTCGTCGCATGTAACCGCGGTTTCTTGCCTTGCGCTGCTGTTCAAGGTGGGAGGGTGCCAGTCAGGACACAGCCTTTGTGCCTTTGTTGGCGGGATCATTTTCCATAATCCAGTCGGCAACAGCCTTGGCGATTGCGTCATAGACAGACTTGCCGATGGCTTCGCCAATGGCCGTATGAAGGCCGGCAAAGCAAGTGTCGCCGATGGGGGCGGCAATGGCGATGCAATCCGTTCCTGTGCCTGTCGCAAGGCCGGTCGGGATCGCATAGTGCGCGTCGCAAATGGCCGCTGTCCGGGCTTGGGTGGCAATCGAACTGGCTTCGAGCATGGCGGCTTCGGTCAGGCCTTCGCTAAGCAGCACGGCAATGTTGATGGTACCCCAGTCCTTGTCCTGATGATCAACCCGCACGCCGATCCGTTCTGCGTTCGACAAACCGACGGTTGCGACACACAGCGCTGATACCTCGTCCACTTCTGCAGACGCAATCTCATATCGAGTGATGCTGCGTGAGGTGAGCATCGTGACTGCATTGGTGAAACCGTTTTTGTCCTGCTCATGCTGCAGCCATGTGCGCACGTCCAGGTCAACCGGCAGATCATGGTTCTTGACTTCTCGCCACAGGATACGGTCGGCCTCGACAAGGCCGGGGCGGTCGATGGCCCAACTCAACACACGCATGGTGCGGGAAAACTGGATCGTCAGCCAAGGGCAGGCGAGTGTGATGGAAGCAAGGGGAGAGGCTGGATTTGTCACGGGGCGTCAATCATCTATGAAAGGGACGGTCGGCTCGACCGAGAAGCAAGTATGTTTACCCGGATTGCCTTATTTCCCCTTCTTAGATGACTCGATTGCGCCCGTCGATTGGCTCAAAGGTGCTGCCCGGCCTGTCAGCAGCCATTGACGAAGGTCAGGATCGGCCATTGCTTCTGCCTGACGGCCTGTTTCTTGATCCAACCGATGCCATCATTGAGTTTGATGCGACACCAAAGACCGTCAGAAGCGAGACTGCAGAAGGTTGCCTTGACACAACTCTCCGGTTTGAGGACTGCTTTGACCGTGGCATTGTTGCGGGGCTCGCTGCGGACGTTGAGATTGACCAGTGCCTTGATGTCGGCTGTTCCGTCGGTGCCCATCGCTGGGGGGGCGAATTGTCGCGGTTTGGCGCAGGTTTGGCCATAGCCGAGATAGGAACAGCGAATAGCCTTTCTGGAGGCTGTGACCTGTTGTGCCAAAGCTGCCTTTTCCAGAATGAGGGGCATTCCACTTTGCAGGAACCTTCCGGAAATGCGCTGTTGGTTGCCACCTACCGCTGCCAGAGGGAGTTTTTTGTCGTCAACGAAGATCAACTGATTGTTTTTCAGCGTCCAGCCGCGAATGCTTGCCAACTGATTGATGCAGTTTTGCGGCTTGATGGGATAGAGCGCGTCTTGCCCTGTGGCTGAGAAAGACAAAATACACTGCCCTTCGCCATTGACATTCAGCTCAATCGTGTTGCCGGTGCCGTTCTGAATGAGCTCGCCGTTGGTAACCCCCACATTCGCTGCATAGCCGTCGAGCGTTTCTCTCACACCGCCAATATAGGTCGAGCCATTGTTGCCACCAATGATCGTTGCGGTGATGCTGTTGTCATCATCGCCGGTGTTGGTTTGCGTGACGCTGTTCAGGTCGTTGGAGTAACCCGATTGGGTGATGGTCGTGGTGTTGCAGTCGCCGTGCGTTGGGCATTGGCGGTTGAAATTAGGTGTGATGAGTTCAACGCGTTGCCCCCGAAGGATGGGTTGACCGGCGTGTAGGTCAGTTCGGCGGCCCCGACGGGGCCAGTTGCGGCGAGAATGCCGACAAGAACGAAAAGTCTTTTCACTGTTTTTCCCCCGGTCAATGACACTCTGGATGGCAGTCCGCTCTGGAATTGCCTGTCATTGGTCACTTAAGTCTGGCCTGATGAGGCGTAATTCGTATAAGTTGAATTAAATTTTGTATACAACTGAAAGGATTGTTAGTGTACTGGTTGTATCTAGTCAATCTAATAAATTACAGATTGTGGTTAGGGCGTGATTTTCTTGCAACGGTTGACGGTCTGGAGCGCATGAAAAGGCCAAAACTAGCCTACTTGCGGTGGATGACTGCCAGAGTTTGTCTTTTTCTGGCTTGCTGCCTCATTCTGCCTCTATCGAATGGTACAATGCGTGCGTGTGGTGCGATCCGGGGCAATATTTCGCTTGTTCGGAGCGCAAACAGGCAGGGCTGGTTTGACCAGTTGTGAGGATGCCTGATGAGGGGAGCAATATCGAATGTGTATTATCAGTTGCTATAGAGCGTCGCGCTGGATGACACTTGCGTCATTCCTTCTCGGCATGACGATCGTTTCCACCGGAGCAAAGGCGCGTGATCCGGTCGCTGTGCCCGAAGATTTAACCGTGACGGTTGGGACTCAAGGCAGCCAGTTGGCAGGAAATGACAGATTTCTCAAGGGGCCGAGCCTTGTGATGTCTGGCTTTTCGGGCACCAATGAAAGCGGGGACGGCTTTATCAATCTCGAAGGAGCCTCGGTCTCCGTCTTTCCGGTTGATGGTTTGGGGGCGTTTGAAGGCAAAGAAGCCAAACGACCCGCTTATGTCACAATTCCAGCCGGAGCGGTCGGGCAGATTTTCGGTATAGCACTGGATGACGCAGAGGCGCCCAGCCTTTATCTGACGGCGACGTCAGCTTATGGTCTTCCGATCTCCGGTGCGGACCAGAATGGAGACGGGCAGGAAGACAAGCTGCTGACCGGGCGAGCTGATGCCCGTTTTATGGAAGGGCTGTTTGGACCGAACCCGGACAATGCGCCGGGCAGCGTCTGGAAAGTGGATGGCGTGAGCGGAGAAGTCTCGCTGTTTGCCTCGATCAAGCTGGCGGGCAAAGCCAATGCTGGGCCTGCCCTTGGCAATATTGCCTTTGACAAACAGAGCCAGCAACTTTTCGTCTCCGATCTGGAAACGGGGATGATTTTCCGCCTTGATATGGATGGCAATGTGCTCGAGGCCTTTGACCACGGAACCACAGCGCGGTCTCTGGCCGGGCTGCCGAAGGTCTCCCATGAAGGCACGGCGCGTCTTGATATTCGTGATCCCAGCTTTGATGTTGAGGATCCGGAGAGTTGGCACTTCGCCCCTGCAGAACGACGGGTCTGGGGCTTGGCTGCCCATGAGGGGCGGCTCTTTTATGCCGTGGCTGACGGGCCGGAGATCTGGTCGGTTGGTATTGCGCCCGGTGATGGCGGCTTCCTGTTTGATGCCCGCAAAGAACTGATCCTGCCGGACGGAGTTCCTCCGCTTGAGATTACTGATATTGCTTTTGGGCCTGATGGTTCGATGATCCTTGCCCAGCGTGGGGAGCGTGTCGGCTCGTTCGATTTTTCCAAGGTGACCAAGGCGCGGCGGGCTGAGGTGCTGCGCTTCGTCAAAGAGCGTGATGACAGCTGGCGGGCTCAGCCCGAACCCTATGCCATCGGCTTTGCCAGTCAGTATAGCAATGGCACCGGTGGTGTGGCGCTGGGGCCCGACTATGACGCAAACGGCAAGATGGACGCAGATGCCTGCCAGAATGTGCTCTGGAGCAGTGGTGAACGTCTGCGCTTTGCGCCCAATCTGGATGAGCGCCTGAAAGACGGTGGTGCGATGCGGATTGATGGGGTGCAAGCGCAGCCATTCGATTTGTCCCGGCAAGAGAATAGCCCGCCATGGAAGAGCCATTTCATCGATTATGACGGCGCCTATCCCGATCGCAGTGACAGTGGTTTGGTCGGGGATGTGGAAATCTATGGTTGTCAGGGCATCGGATATCAGCCACCAGAAGAGCAGCCCGAACAGAGGGAAGAGGAACCGCCGGTCATCCCGCTGCCCGACCAGCCTGCACCACCTGAGCTGAGCATTCTGAAGCGCAGCATTAGTGATTGTTCACTTGATCGCGCAAACCGCGCCTATCGCTGTGCCTTCTCGATCGCGGTGACCAACCGCGGCGATCGGGCCTATACGGACAGTCTGATGGTCACCGACAGCTTCTCTGGCACCGATGTGATTGATGTACGGGTGTCGCGTGGGCGAGACTGGCATTGTTCTCGGGTGATTGGCGCGTCGGTCCTTTGCCTTACGGATAGAATCCGGATTGAGGCGGGGGAAACCCATCGCCTGACCCTTGATATGCGTCTGGCAGCCCCACCGCGAGATCGCCGGTTTGACAATTGTGCTCTCTTGGGTGTGGGCCAGACACCGGTTCAGCAAGTGACGGCAGCTCAGATGCTGATCGAAGCCAATGGTATCCGCTCCGGTGGGGTGGATGGCCGGATGGGACCGAACACGCGGCGAGGCCTTGAAGAATTGCAGGCTTTGCTGGGAATGGCTGTTACAGGCGACTTGTCACCAGCGTTGTTTGCCAATGCCGGAACGCCGATTGGGGATCGCTCAAGGCAGTCCTGTGTGGATGTACCGCTTCAGGGTGTTCCTCTGCCTCCTCCGCCAGTCGTTGAGCCACCAGAGGTTTTTGATCCACCGATTGTGGTGCCATTGCCGGATTGTAATTTGCGCTCAACCCGGCCGCGGGGCAACCGTTGTTCCTGCCGCTATGATGGCATGCGCAAGATCTCGCCGACCCAATGTGTCTGCCCGCGCGGCAGTCGCCTTGTACCGGGACGAGGGTGCGTAGATCGGCCAAGGCCACAACCGGTTGCTTGTGATCAGGCGACGACCATTCAACGGGGCAAGGCCTGCCTTTGCCGCTATGACAATATGGTGCGCCGGTCGCCGGTGGCTTGTGCCTGCCCGCGTGGAACCAAGTTGCGTCCGGGCCGGGGATGTGTGCGGTTGGATCGACCTCGGCCCCCACGCTGTGATGCCCGTACGACAGTGTTGCGCAACAACCGTTGCGATTGTCGCTATCCCTTCATGGCGAAAACGTCAAACACCGCATGTCGCTGTCTGCCGGGCTTGAAGTTTGTGCCCGGTCGTGGCTGTCAGAAGGTGGTCGTGCCGCAGCCACCGCGCTGTGATGGAACAACGGCCATCAAGCGGGGCGAGAAGTGCGTTTGCCGCTATCCCAATATGCGCAAGACATCGCGGACCTCCTGTGCCTGTAAACCCGGCGCAAGATTCTTGCCGGGACGGGGATGTGTGAGCTTGCGCCCATTGCGCGATCAGATCAATCCACGCAACGTTGTTCCATTGTTGCGGCAATAAGCTTCAAGGACAAGGCTCTGCCTGCTTGGCAGAATCGATAGAGAGGAAAAAGGCTTCCCACTGGCGCATCGTGCCGGGAAGCCTTTTTTCGTGGTGTGGGGGAATAGAATAAAATCTTATCCCGACTGTCTGCTGTAGCACGGCGTTCGATCTTTGCCCGCGTGGGTAAATCGCTTTCGCCTTTCGCATGTCTCTTCATTGTTGCTGCGTGGGAAAGCCATTAAATCTCGTTCAACAATGACAGCAGGGGATACTCAATACCCCTTTTTACCGTATTTGGGCGCCGCTTGTCCGGCTGCCATACCATTGGGAAGAAACAGCATGTTTGTTGTAACGGGCAATAGATTGCTTGACGGCATAGTCGTGTATCTGGCGGCAGCGCATCACTGGGTCGAGGATCTTCAGGGCGCGCGGCTTTATGACACGAGCGATGAGGCTCAGACCGTGCTTGGTGAGCAGAGCGATATGATTGTCAGTCTTGATGTCATCCCGGTAAGCAAACAGGACAATGGCCACGTTGTGGCAGACCGGCTGCGGGAGCGTATCCGGTCGGACGGACCAACCATTCAGCCTTTTGATGCCATTCCTCTCGAGCGCCAATTTTCGACGGCTGCGGACTGAGTGACCATATAGGGCAAGCCGCACTATTGCCGCCTAACGGATTTTCAAGTCAAGGACCAGACCATGTATCGTTATGACGAATTCGATGCCGCCTTTGTAAACCAGCGTGTGGCGCAGTTTCGCAGCCAGGTTGAACGCCGCGTTTCCGGTGAGCTGACCGAAGATGAGTTCAAGCCCTTGCGCCTGATGAATGGCCTGTATCTCCAGCTCCATGCCTATATGCTGCGCGTTGCCATTCCCTATGGCTCACTCGATAGCCGTCAGCTGCATCGCCTGGCCGATGTCGCAACCAAATATGACCGTGGCTATGCGCATTTCACCACCCGACAGAATGTTCAATATAACTGGCCGTCGCTGTCTGATACGCCGGATATCTTACAGGATCTGGCTGAAGTGGACATGCATGCGATCCAGACATCAGGCAACTGTATCCGCAACGTGACGACGGATCACTTTGCCGGTGCGGCCCATGATGAAGTGGCTGACCCACGGGTCTATGCGGAAATTATTCGCCAGTGGTCGAGCCTGCATCCGGAGTTCAGCTTCCTTCCGCGTAAATTCAAGATCGCCATCAATGGAGCCAAACAGGACCGTGCGGCAATCCGTGTTCATGACATTGGCTTGCAGCTGGTGCAATTGGCCGATGGCGGCGTTGGCTTTGACGTCTATGTCGGTGGCGGGCAGGGGCGTACCCCGATGATTGCCAAGCTTGTGGCCGAAGGTGTCGCCGAGCAGGATATCCTGAGCTATCTCGAAGCCGTTCTGCGCGTCTATAATCTCTATGGCCGTCGCGACAACAAATACAAGGCTCGCATCAAGATCCTCGTCCACGAGACGGGTCTGGAGCAGTTGCAGGCCGATATCGAAGCGGAATATGCCCATGTGAAGTCGACCTTCCTCGATATCCCCAAGGAAGAGATTGAGCGGATTGATGCCTATTTCGCCATGCCGAAGCTGCGCGATGCGTCAGCCGGTGCGGCCAAGCTGGCCGAGACGCGGGCGCGGGATGCCGGCTTTTCCCAGTGGGTGAGCCAGAATACTCACGGCCACAAGGTGTCTGACCATGTCAGCGTCACGGTCTCCTTGAAGCCCGTCGGTGGCGTGCCGGGGGATGCGACTGCGGAACAAATGCATTTGGTGGCCGATCTCGCCAGCCAATTTGGCTATGACGAAGTGCGGGTCAGTCACGCCCAGAATCTGGTTCTGCCCCATGTGGCGAAGGAAGATCTCTATGCCATCTATCAGGCGCTGGTGACGGTGGATCTGGCCGAGGCCAATGTCGGGTTGGTGACCGACATCATCGCTTGCCCGGGGCTAGACTATTGCGCTCTGGCCAATGCCCGTTCGATCCCGATCGCACAGGATATTTCCGAGCGTCTTGGTGCCATTGAACGCCAGAAGCAGATTGGCGATCTGAAACTGAATATCTCGGGCTGCATCAATGCCTGTGGTCACCACCATGTGGGCCATATCGGCATTCTTGGTGTCGATCGCAAGGGCGAAGAGCTTTACCAGATCACCCTTGGCGGATCGTCGGACGAGCATACCTCGATTGGTGCCATCCTTGGCCGTGGTTTCCCGGCTGCCGAACTGACTGATGCCATCGAGGCCGTGATTGATACCTATATCGGGCTGCGCCTGTCGGACGACGAGCGTTTCATCGATGCCTATCGTCGGGTCGGACCAAAGCCTTTCAAAGAAGCGCTTTATCCAAGCGACCAGAAAGCAGCGTGAGGGGCTTATGAGTGAGAGCAAACAGTTTCAAGTGCCCGATCAGGCGGGTGTCGACAGCCTGAACGAGGCCTTCGGCTCCGAGGCACCGCAAGCAGTGTTGCGCTGGCTGGCGGGGCATGGCGGCAGAGCGCAAGTGCCTCTGGTTTCTTCCTTTGGTGCGGACTCGGTTGTTCTGTTGCACATGATTGCCGAGATAGATCCGTCCTATCCGGTTCTTTTCATCGATACGGGCAAGCATTTCTATGACACGCTGCATTATCGCGATCAGTTGAAAGAGCATTTCGGACTGACCAACTTGCAGGCGGTAACACCGGACCCGGATGATCTGAAGGAAAAAGACCCAAGAGGGGCGCTTTGGATCACCAGTCAGGATGCCTGCTGTGATCTGCGCAAAACCGTGCCATTGGCCCGTGTGATGAGAAACTATTCAGGCTGGATCACCGGACGGAAACGCTTCCAGACCAATGATCGGGCAGATCTGAATGTGTTCGAGCTTGATGGCGACAAGATGAAAGTCAATCCTCTGGCCTCCTGGGGTCCGAAGGATGTAGCAGCTTATATCAAGGCGCATAGCCTGCCGGGTCATCCACTTGTGCCACGGGGCTATCTGTCGATTGGTTGCGCCCCTTGCACCAGCCCGGTAGAAGACGGCGAAGATGCGCGTGCCGGCCGTTGGAAGGGTTCCGACAAGACCGAGTGCGGATTGCATATCTGATGGTAAGAGGACTGACTATGACTGCGAAAAACAACCAGCACAGAGCGCCTCTTTACAAGGACCGGGCGTTTCATGAAAACAAATGGCAGATGTTGGAAGGCGACCAGTCGCCTGTAGATGTCGATCGTCCCATTCTGACCTTTGCCGAAGCCATTCGGTTGCTTGAGTTGCGGGCCAACCTGCCGCAATGTTTCGGGGTTTGTGTCGAGCCCGGCGATGATGTTGAGGCTCTGGCCCCTTATCTCGATGGCATTGCGCTGATTGCTATCTCCTTTCCGGCCTTTTCCGATGGGCGCGGATTTTCCTCAGCCAGGTTGCTCAAGGAGCGCTATGGCTACAAGGGTGAAATCCGTGCGGTGGGGCATTTTATCCTCGACCAGATGCCGTTTCTTGAGCGTTGTGGCGTCGACAGCTTCCTGATTACCAGTGACAAGGTGAGGGCTGGCCTCGAACGGGGTGAGTGGCCTGAAGTGACCAACTATTACCAGCCGACCGCCCATGAGGGTGACGCGCCAATTGCCAGCCGGACTTGGCTGCGCCAAAGAAGGAGCTGATTTTCCTTCGGCGGCGATAAGGCTAGTTGCACTTTGCCCGCCAAAACGATATCAGGGCACCGGACCTCCATCGCAGTTCTGCGGATGGGCCCTGTGACCAATGGTCGCTTGCCACCTTTGATTGCTTTTGAATATATGAAGCTTTCATGAACTTTTTCACCAGACAATGAGGTCGGGTGATAAAGATCAAGGTTTTTGCGGTCACCTGACCATAGACAGGGCAAAGGCTGTTGTCGTCGTGTTGGAATGAGGTGGGATCATCTTGTTCGAGAGGACGCGCGCTCGCTGACAGTGCTTGCATTTTTAGAACACCCACGGCCAGTAGATGAAGCGCTTGAAGAAAAAGCTGCTGGACTGGTTAGAGAATGACAAGAGGAGTTTGTTATGACGCAACAAGCCGAGGCCGTTGAAGCCCTTGCTGCGAGCAAATCGGTCTTTCCGATTCCGGCCAATGTCTTTGCCGAAACGGTGACCGAAGTCGAACATTATACGGATCGTCTGTTCAAGTTCCGGATTACCCGTCCGGCATCCTTCCGGTTCCGCTCCGGCGAGTTCGTGATGATTGGCCTGCCGAATGCCGAGCGTCCCGTTTTCCGTGCCTATTCCATCGCCAGCCCGTCCTGGGATGAGGAAGTGGAATTCTATTCAATCAAGGTGCCGGATGGCCCGCTGACCGAGCATCTGCAAAAGATCCAGCCCGGCGACACCATCCTGATGCGCAAGAAGCCGACTGGTACGCTGGTCAATGATGCGTTGATTCCGGGTAAGCGTCTTTACATGTTCTCGACCGGCACGGGCATTGCGCCTTTCGCCTCGCTGATGCGCGATCCGGAAACCTATGAGAAATTCGATCAGGTGATCCTGACCCATACCTGCCGCGAGATTGACGAGCTGAAATATGGCGAAGAGCTGTTTGAGCTGTGCAAGAGCGATCCGCTGATCGGTGAGTTTGCGGCTGAGAAGCTGGTTCTCTACAACTCGGTTACCCGCGAGGAGTTTCCCCGTATGGGTCGCATCACCGACCTGATGACATCGGGCAAGCTGTTTGAGGATCTCGGTGTACCGCCGATCAATCCGGAAACCGACCGTGGCATGATTTGCGGCTCGATGGCGATGCTCAATGACACCAAGAAAGTGCTTGAAGATTTTGGTCTGGAGGAAGGCTCCAATGCGCGTCCGGCAACCTTTGTGGTTGAACGCGCTTTCGTCGACTAGATGTCGTGCTGATCGTGATTGAAAAAAGGCTGTCTCATCAATGGGGCAGCCTTTTTTCGTTTCACATGATGATTTTTAAAGCCGGATGATCTGGCAGGATGCGCCTGCGTCCATGGCTGCCGCATGGGGCGGGCGGATCAGCAGGCAATCGGCGCGGGCAAAGCCTGCCAGCATGGCGCTATCCTGACCGGTGAACGGCGTGGCAATCAGGCCACCTTGAGCATTGCGGCTGAGGCTGGCGCGCAGATAACTCTGGCGCTTGTCGTTGGCGGCAACCGGGCCGCCCAAAGCGGCTGTTTCGACCAGCAGCGGATCGGTATCGCCCTGTATCGCGCGCACCAGTGGGCAGATAAACAGGAGTGCGCAGACCATGGCCGAAACCGGATTGCCGGGCAGACCGATCACCTGCATGGCGTCCAGTTTGCCTGCCATCAAGGGTTTGCCCGGCCGCATGGCAATGCGCCAGAAATCAAGCGTCATGCCTGCCTCTGTCAGCGCATCTTGCACCAGATCATGGTCCCCGACAGACGCGCCTCCACTGGTCACCAAGATATCGGCCCCGGCAGCGCGGGCTTCTTCCACCTTGGCTGCGATCGCTGTCTTGTCATCACCGACCAGTCCCAGATCAAGAATGTCGGCTCCAGCCTCGCGGGCCAAAGCTGCGACGCCAAATGTATTGGAGGCGACGATCTGTTCCGGGCGTGGATTTTCCCCCGGCAATATCAGTTCATCACCTGTGGCGAGGATCGCCACCTTGGGACGCATGCGGACTTTGACACTGGGGCGGTTCATGGCTGCAGCAAGTGCCAGATTGCCCGCGGTCAGTCTGGTGCCAGCCCTGATCAACACGTCGCCGCGTTTGAAGTCCATGCCAGCGGGGCGAATATATTGCCCTTCAGTGACCGCTTCCAAAGCCATGACAAAGGCACCATCGCGCTCGGCATTTTCCTGAATAAGGATGGCATTCGCGCCTTCAGGCACCGGGGCGCCGGTGAATATGCGCACCGCTTCCCAATTGTGTAGACTGTCGGGGAAGAGGGTGCCTGCCGGTACTTCGCCGACCACTTGCAGCTTGGTTGGCAGATCCTTGATGTTGGCGGAGCGGACCGCATAGCCATCCATCGCGGAGGCTGCAAAAGGCGGCTGGTCGCGATGGGCTGCGAGATCTTCGGCCAAAATGCGCCCATAGGCTTCCGCCAAGACCACGTCTTGCGTGCCGGGCGTGGGAATGGATGCAAGCAGGCGCTTCTGGGCTTCTTCAACCGGCATCAAGGACATAATGAGCCTCCCAATGATGGTGCTTTCTTATCGCGTATCTGGCTTAGGATGCAGCCTGCCATGGACCGGATTTGCCGCCAGTCTTTTCAAGCAAACGCACCGCGTCGATCACCATACCCTTGTCTGCAGCCTTGGCCATGTCATAAATGGTCAGGCAGGCGATGGAGGCCGCCGTGAGGGCTTCCATTTCGACGCCGGTTTGTCCGGTCAGCTTGGCCATCGCGGTGACGCGAATGCCCGGCAGGTCTTCAATGGTTTCAAACTCCACAGACACTTTGGACAGGGCCAAAGGGTGACAGAGCGGGATCAGCTCATGGGTTCGTTTGGCGGCCATGATGCCGGCGATGCGCGCGGTGGCCAGCACGTCGCCTTTCTTGGCTTGGCCCGAGGTGATCAGGTCAAGGGTCTCGCGCTTCATGCGGATCTGGCCCGAGGCAATGGCAATCCGGCTTGTCGGCACCTTGTCCGAGACATCGACCATATGGGCGGCACCGCTCTCGTCGATATGGGTCAGTTTGGCTTCGCTCATATGGTGATCCTCCCGTCAGTCAAGCTGCCTCAAACCCTAGCGGGCCAGCAAATCGCGGGTCGCTTTGGTCACATCATCCTGACGCATCAGGCTTTCGCCGATCAGGAATGTCTCGATCCGGGCCTTGCTGGCCAGCATGGCGAGATCGTCTGGCGTGAAGAGGCCGCTTTCACCAACCAGCAATTTGTCGTCCGGCACCCGTGGCGCAAGGTCGATTGAGGTTTGCAGGCTGGTCTCAAAGGTCTTGAGATTGCGGTTGTTGATGCCAAGCAGCGGTGAGGTCAGATGCTCCAAAGCGCGGTCCAGCTCTTCGGCGTTGTGGACTTCGATCAACACATCCATGCCCAGTGCAAAGGCGGTTTCTTCCAATGCCTTGGCTTCCTCATTGGTGACAGATGCCATGATGATCAGAATGCAGTCTGCGCCCCATGCGCGGGCCTCATAGACCTGATAGGGTTCATAGAGGAAATCCTTGCGCAGAGCAGGCAGGGAAACCGCATTGCGAGCCGCCACCAGAAAGTCGGGATGGCCCTGAAAGCTGGGCGTATCGGTGAGCACGGACAGACAGGCCGCACCGCCATCTTCATAGGCTTTGGCGAGCTTTGGCGGATCAAAATCGGCCCGGATCAGGCCTTTGGACGGGCTTGCTTTCTTCACCTCGGCAATCAGCGCATAGAGGCCCGCATCAACTTTGGCTTTCAGCGCATTGTAAAAGCCGCGCACCGGGGCCTGACCGGCAATCTGTGCCTTGAGGTCATCAAGCGTTGCCACAGCCTTGGCAGCGGCAATTTCCTCGCGCTTGTAAAGTTCGATCTTCTTGAGAATGTCAGCCATGGAGCGTGTCTCAGCCTGTATCTGTATGACTTTGGGGTCTGGTCGGTTGCGATTGGATCTTCGCAATCAGTCGCGATTGGAGACGTCCACCAGCTTGTTGAGCGCAGCCAGAGCCTTGCCGCTGTCGATGATTTCTGCGGCCAGCTCAATACCGTCGGCATAGCTATCCGTTTTGCCAGCGATCAAGAGACCTGCGGCGGCATTCATCTGGACGATGTCGCGATAAGGGCCCTTTTCGCCTTCGAGCAAGGCCATCAGAGCCTTGGCATTGTCATCGCCGGTGCCACCGCGAATATCCTCGATCGTCGCCCGTTTGATGCCGACATCCTCCGGTGCGATGATGAATTCAGATATGGTGCCGTCTTTCAACTGCGTGATCTTGGTTTCGCCAAGGGTCGAGATTTCATCCAAACCACCCGCACCATAAACCACCCAGATGAAGTCCGAGCCGAGAGCCTTCAGGGTTTCGGCAAAGTGGATCTGCCAATGGGGATCAAAGACACCGATCAGCTGACGCTTGACGCCTGCCGGGTTGGAGAGAGGGCCGAGCAGATTGAATATGGTGCGGACGCCCATTTCAACGCGGGTCGGGCCGACAAACCGCATGGCGGAATGGTGGTTCGGGGCAAACATGAAACCGATGCCTGCTTCCTCAATGCAGCGGGCAACGCCGTCCGGATCCTGAGCGAGATTGACGCCAAGACTGGTCAGCACATCGCCTGAGCCGGACAGAGAGGACAGGGCCTTGTTGCCATGCTTGGCGACTGACACGCCACCACCGGCCATGATCATCGCGGCACAGGTCGAGATGTTGTAGGTCTTGGTGCCGGTGCCACCGGTGCCGACAATGTCCACCGCATCAGCGGGAGCCGTGACACGCGTCATCTTGTTGCGCATCTCGAAGACTGCACCGGTGATTTCGTCGACGGTTTCTCCACGGACGCGCAGAGCCATCAAGAAGGCGCCTATCTGGGACGGGGTGGCCTTGCCACTCATCAAGATGTCAAAGGCCTCTACGGCCTGTTCGCGGCTGAGGCTCTTGCCGTCGGCAACGTGCGCCAGAAAAGGCTTCAATTCATCCATAATGCTCTCCAGAAACGTCCGGTCTGATGCCGTCAATATGATTGCTTTGGTCGGCCTTTTTATAAGAGTGGCCTTTTTGTTGGAGGGGCTGTTCGGGGCACCATGTATGATGTCCCGAACAGATAACCTGTCAATTGGTCGATGAAAGGCACTTCTTAGCGGGCACCATTGACGATCTGCTGCATCATGGCTTCGTTGATGGTGTAACCAATGTCGCGCAGGATGGTTTCGCTTAACTGACCAAGCATATCGTTGCCTGCATTTTCGTTGAGGCGCTGTTTGAGGCCCGCAATCTGCAGGGCATCGGCATCGAAGTCCGGCTCGGTGACCTTGTCGACCACGAGCACATATTGGATCGTGCCTTCAACGGCGCTGGTTTTGTGACCTTCGGGACCATTGAAAGCCTGCTGTACGGCAGGTGTTGGAAGCGCCGCACTGCCTTGACGAGAGACATTGGCGGCTTTCTCAAGGGTTAGCCCTTGTTCGCTCGCAACGTCTTCAAGGCTCTTGCCTGCATTGACCTCTTTGAGAAGATCCGCAGCGCGGGCTGCATTGCGCTCCGCACGTTGGTCCTTCTTCCATGCGGCAATGGCATCGTTGCGGACCTCATCCAGAGTGCGGTCGCGGCTTTCGATCACATCCTTGACCATGAACCAGGCGTAGCCGGAATCCTCGATTTCCACCGGGTCGGCTTCGAAATCGACATCATTGTCAAACACCGATTTCAGCAGATCTGCCTGCGCCGGAAGGTCTGTCACTTTGTCGCCGGACTGCAGATCGCCTGCAACTGAAATGGCGGTAACCATCCGCAACGGCAGCTGCATCTTGTCTGCGACTTCCTTCAGGGTTGCTCCGCCCGCGCGTTCATCTTCAACCTGGTCGAAGACGCTCAGAACATCGTCCTTGGCGCGGGTTGCGGCGATTTCAGCTTTCAACTGATCCTTGATTTCATCAAATGGGGACGCCTGAGAGGCCTCGGTCTTGGCGTTGCGCAGCAACAGATAACCAAAGCGCCCCTTAATGACGTCGGAAACCTGACCTTCTTCCAATGTGTAAAGAGCATCAGCGGCCACTTTTTCGGGGATTTCAGCCTTCGTCAGCAGCCCGAAGTCGATGTCGGCCTCGGTCAGATTGCGCTCGGTCATGATGTCTTCATAGGTGGAGCCATTGGCAATCTTGTCAGAAGCGGCTTTGGCATCTTCTTCCGTGCTGAAGAGGATCTGCTGCATCTGGCGGCGTTCTGGCTGCACAAAACGGTTCTGGACCGTTTCATAATAATGCTTGGCGTCTTCGTCGGTGACCTTGGAAGCGTCCATGATGTCGCCCGGCTCGAGCTTGAGCATTTCGAAGGTGCGATATTCCGGTGCCCGGAAAGCCATCTTCTTTTGCTCGAAATAGCTTGTCAGTTCAGCATCGGATGGATCTTCAATCTCGCTGACAGTGTCTTCGCTCAAGGTCACATAGGAAATGTCGCGGGTCTCAAAGCTGAAAGTGTTGAAAACCTTCAATGCTGCAACGGGCAGGGTGGCTTTCCCTGTCAGTCCGGCGGCCAGTTGGCGGCGGACTTCGAGATTCTGACGATTGACCACATAGCGATCCTCAGTGGTGCCTGCATTGCGCAAAACGAGGTTCATCTGGTTGCGGTCAAATTTGCCAAGCGCCTGAAATGCTGGCTCCTGAGCGATGCTCTTGGCCAGTTCGGTCGGCGAGAGGCCCATATTGAAACGACGGGCCAGATCATTGAGAGAGCCTTCGCCAATCAGGCGTCCAAGCACCTGATTGGGGAGACCAAAGGCCGCTGTCTCAGCGCTGGTCAGACGGCGTCCCAACCGGTTTGACAGCGCGTTGACTTCCAGAATCAGTTCGCTTTGGTAATCGCGGCCATCAATTTCGGTTTCCCCAACCGTCGCAACGGCACCGCGACCAAAATTGGAGAAAATGTCTGCGATGCCCCAGACCGCAAAACTCAGAACCAGAAGGCCCATCAGGATTTTGGCAACAAAACCCGAGGCCATCGAACGCATAGTGTCCATCATGGGATGGTGTGTCCTTCTATCGTGCAGGCGGGTAAAGACCAAACCGTCATGGTTTCATACATTTTTGGCGGCCCGTCTGCCTTTCTTAAATGTTCGCCGGATCATAGAAAGCTCATGTCCAAGCTGCAACCCAATCCGTGCTGAAAAGGTGGCACAAATGGGGACGGTGCGGATTTTGTTCGCAGAAAGATTGGTGATCTGATCCGATCAGGGGGATTTTGTGACCCAATCACGAGAAAAGTAGGGGGAAAACAGCTCTGCATGGCAGCCTTGCCGTGCAAATGCACCTAAAGTTGGAGTATGAGAAGGGCAATCCGGGAGGCGGAGGCATTTTCTTGTGGCGCGTTGGTGCGGCACAGTTCGGTTTTGACTTCTTCTCTCAGACCCAATTTTTGGACCCATCATCAGATTGAAGGATCAGACATATGAGCATCAAACCTCTCGTCGCCGGTAACTGGAAAATGAACGGCCTTAAGGCATCCGCCCCAGAACTCGAGGCGTTGATCGCCGGATTCGACGCTGAGCTTGCTGCCAAAGCTGATACCATGATCTGTCCTCCCTTCACTTTGGTTGCTGCTTTTGCAGAAAAAGCGGCTGACAGCGCGGTTGCCATTGGTGCGCAGGATTGTCACTTCAATGTATCCGGTGCCCATACCGGTGACATTTCTGCCCAAATGCTGGCCGATGCTGGTGCTGATGCCGTGATCGTTGGTCACTCCGAGCGCCGTGCTGATCATGGCGAGACCAATGACGTCGTCAAATCCAAGGCGGAAGCCGTCTGGGCGCAGGATCTGGTTGCCATCATCTGTGTTGGTGAAACCGAAGCTGAGCGCAAGGGTGGAGAAACCCTCGAAGTCGTCGGGTCCCAGCTGGCTGGTTCCATTCCGGCGGGTGCGACCGCAGCCAACACCGTTATTGCTTACGAGCCGGTGTGGGCAATCGGCACCGGTCTGACGCCAACCGCTGAAGATGTGGCTGAAGTGCATGCCTTCATGCGCAAGCAGTTGGTTGAAGCCCTTGGTGAAGACGGGGCATCCATGCGTTTGCTTTATGGTGGTTCGGTCAAGGCTTCCAATGCTGTTGAGCTGATGGGTGTTGACAATGTGAATGGGGCTCTGGTGGGCGGCGCCAGCCTGAAGGCGGCAGACTTCCTTGGCATTTTGGCCGCCTACAAATAGGCCTTGAAAGCGGCTAGGCCCTGATGAGGTAATTTGCCGTTGTACCTTTGAGAAAAGGGAAAAGGGTGTCTCAATGGCACCCTTTGGTCTTGTTTGTTGGTGGCTTTGTTCCCAAATAGGCAAGGGCGCACGGAAAAAACTCAGCTTGGCACTGGTATTGCCGGGAGTCTTGTTGTAGAAGACGCCCAAGAAATATGAACCTTTTGCGTCGGGCCGCAGTTCTTTGTTGGCCCGATTGACTGTTTTAAGAGACGGTTGGACGATGGAATCAGTTGTTATTGTCATTCACTTGCTGATTGTTGCTGCCCTTGTGGTTGTGGTGCTTCTGCAGCGCTCCGAAGGCGGCGCGCTTGGCATCGGCGGCGGCGGTGGCGGCGGCGGTTTTATGACCGGACGTGGCGCAGCAAACCTGCTGACCCGGACCACCGCGATTTTGGCGGCTGGCTTCTTCATTACGTCCTTGGGTCTTGGTATTCTGGCCTCGCAGAAAAGCAGCCCAGCTGACGTGCTGGATAATGTGCCAACCCAGACCGGCACCGAGACGCCTGCGACCCCGGGTCAGGGCGGTATTCTGGACGAGCTGCAACAGTTGACGCCAACCGCACCTGCGGCTCCGGTGGCACCTGCGACCCCGAGCGGTCCACAGGTTCCGACCTCGGAGTAAGGCGGAATTGTCTCGTGCGAGACCAGATTCTGACACTTTTTCAACCGGCCTTTGCCTCGCTGCATGGGCCGGTTTCTGTTGACTGCCTGCCGAAATGTGCGGTTATCCCGATCTGAGATAGGTGGTTTTGAAGTCATGCGCTCGTCATTCCTATTCCTGACACCCCTGTCGGGGTGAGGCGCGCGCGCTCGCTGGGTGGCTGATCGCCTGTCTGTTTCGTTTCTTGTGGGTCTGTTGCCATCAAGGGTGGTGGTTCGGGCACAGGGGTGCCGGAGCGGGCGGCATGGGTCACTTAAATGGTGGAACGAGGCCGATTTGTTTGGCGAATCGACTCAAAGATAAGTACTCTACAGGTCCATGGCGCGATATATTTTCATTACTGGCGGTGTGGTGTCTTCGCTTGGCAAAGGGCTTGCGTCTGCGGCCCTTGCAGCGGCTCTACAGGCGCGTGGCTATTCTTGTCGGCTACGCAAACTTGATCCCTATCTCAATGTCGACCCCGGGACGATGTCCCCTTACCAGCATGGGGAATGCTTCGTCACCGATGATGGTGCCGAGACAGACCTTGATCTGGGGCATTATGAACGGTTTACCGGTCGTCCTTCGAACAAGAAGGACAATATCACGACCGGGCGGATCTATCAGAACATCCTGACCAAGGAACGGCGGGGCGATTATCTGGGCGGTACAGTTCAGGTGATTCCGCATGTGACGGACGAGATCAAAAGTTTCATTCTTGACGGCAACGATGATTATGACTTCGTGCTCTGCGAAATTGGCGGCACGGTGGGCGACATCGAAGCGACGCCATTTTTCGAAGCGATCCGTCAGCTGGGCAACGAGTTGCCGCGCGGTCAGGCCATCTATATTCATCTGACCCTTGTGCCTTATATCCCGAGTGCAGGTGAGTTGAAGACCAAACCGACGCAGCATTCGGTGAAAGAATTGCGGTCGATCGGCATTCAGCCAAACATCCTGATGGTGCGTTGTGATCGTCAGATCCCGGAAGCGGAACGACGCAAGCTGTCACTCTTCTGCAATGTTCGCCCCGAGGCGGTCATTCAGGCGCTGGATGTCAACAATATCTATGAAGTGCCGCTTTCCTATCATGCCGAAGGGCTGGACAAGGAAGTGTTGGCCGCTTTTGGCATTGACGGCGCACCGAAGCCGAATTTTGATCGCTGGCACGAAATTGTCGATCGGTTGAGCAACCCGGAAGGGGAAGTGACCATTGCGGTTGTGGGCAAATATACCTCGCTGCTCGATGCCTACAAGTCTCTGATCGAGGCGCTGACCCATGGGGGCATTGCCAACAAGGTCAAAGTCAAACTCGACTGGATCGAATCCGACATTTTTGAAGGCGACAGCGATCCGACGGTTCGTCTGGAAGGTGTCCATGGCATTCTGGTGCCGGGCGGCTTTGGGGAGCGTGGGGCCGAAGGCAAGATTGCTGCGGTCAAATATGCCCGTGAGAATAAAATCCCATACTTCGGCATCTGCTTCGGCATGCAGATGGCGGTGATTGAAGCGGCGCGCAATCTGGCTGGCATCAAGGATGCCTCTTCGTCCGAATTTGGTGAGGCTGGTAGCCACGTTGTCGGTCTTATGACCGAGTGGACCAAAGGCAATGCGCTGGAAACCCGGCGACAGGATGGTGATCTGGGCGGCACCATGCGTTTGGGGGCCTATGAAGCCCATTTGATCGAAGGGTCGAAAATCGCCAATATCTATGGCGAGACCGTCATTCATGAGCGCCATCGGCATCGCTATGAAGTCAATATCGACTACAAAGAGAAGCTCGAAGCGTGCGGTCTGAAATTTGCCGGTTTGTCACCTGACGGGGTTCTGCCGGAGACGGTCGAGATTCTTGATCATCCATGGTTCGTGGCGGTTCAGTATCATCCAGAGCTGAAATCCCGCCCCTTTGCTCCGCATCCACTGTTTGCTTCCTTCATCGGAGCTGCGGTGGAGCAAAGCCGACTGGTCTGATCGGTCGAGGATTTGGAATTGGATGGCTGACCCGCTGAGCAAAATGGGCCAGCCGTCAACCATGCCGATTTGGACTGGGTCATAGTGAAACTGTCCTGTTGGTTAGCTGGGGGAGTATAGGTTATGTTGCGTGGTGTTGATCATGTTGTCGTGGCGGTTCGGGATCTGGAGGCCGCTTGCGCGCTGTATCGCTCTCTCGGTTTTACCATTACGCCTACGGCCTATCATCCGTTCGGGACCAAAAATGCCCTTGTCCAGCTGGATGGGGCCTTCATTGAGCTTCTGTCTGTGCATGACGAAAGCCTGATGCCTGAAGCGACGGAAGGGGATTTCTCCTTTGCCCGTTTCAACCAGACCTTTCTTGAAGAGCGGGAAGGGGCATCGATGCTGGTCCTGCGATCTGACAATGTGGATCGGGATCTGGCAATCTTTCAGGCGCTCAATCTGGAAACCTATCCGCAGTTTGATTTCGAGCGCCAAGCGGTCCAACCAGATGGATCGACAAAAACGGTCAGCTTCTCCAACGGCTTTTTGCATAATGCCTTGATGGACAATACGGGTTTCTTCATCTGCCATCACAAGCATGAGCCCGAGCATTTCTGGAAACCGGACTATCAGCAGCATGCCAATGGCGCACAGCGTCTTTGCTCGGTCGTGTTCAGCGCAGACAATCCATCCGATCATCATGAGTTTCTGGGTGGTTTTTCCGGTCAGAGGGAAATGCGTTCCACCAGTGCCGGTGTGGTGGTGGATACCGGCCATGGCGTGCTGGAAGTTTTAACACCGCTGGCTGCCAAGACCTTCTATGGGCTCGATTTGCCACTTTCACTGGCTCAGGATGGCGGGATCGCTGCACTGATTATCTGTCTTGATCTGGCGCGCGCCAAAGCGGCGCTCGATGCTGCAAAGATACCCTACTTTGATTATGCCGGACATCTGGTCGTCCAGCCGGATGCCCTGTGTGGCTGTGGCCTGCTGCTGCGGCAGGCTTGACGATGCAAAAACACACAATAGCCCTATTGGGCAGACACAGATGTTGCGGCTTCGGGCCGGCGCCCAGAGCACCCCAACAACCTTCAACGAGATGAGATCATGACTGCACCCAACAAAGTTGTTTCAGCTGGCTCGGTCCAGTTTGGCAATCATCTGCCTTTGTCCGTATTGGCTGGCCCTTGCCAGATGGAAAGTCGCGAGCACGCGCTCGAAATGGCTGCAGCCCTGAAAGAGATTTCCGACAATCTGAATATTGGCATTGTCTACAAATCCTCCTTTGACAAGGCAAACCGGACGAGCCTGAATTCTCAAAGAGGCATCGGTCTTGAGAAGGCTTTGCCGATCTTCGCCGAGATCAAGGAAAAATATGGCCTGCCGGTGGTGACCGACATTCATGAGGCCGATCAGTGCCAGGCGGTTGCCGAAGTCGTTGACATCTTGCAGATCCCGGCCTTTTTGTGCCGTCAGACCGATCTACTGGTTTCTGCGGCCAAAACGGGGGCTGTCATCAATGTTAAGAAAGGTCAGTTTCTTGCACCATGGGATATGCGCAATGTGACTGCCAAAATAGTTGATAGTGGCAATGCCAACGTGATGCTGACAGATCGCGGCACCTCCTTTGGCTACAATACGCTGGTGACTGATATGCGCGGCCTGCCGATTATGGCTGAGACGGGTGCTCCGGTCATTTTTGATGCGACCCATTCGGTGCAGCAGCCGGGCGGACAGGGCAGCACCTCCGGCGGTCAGCGGGAGTTTGTCCCTGTGCTGGCCAGAGCAGCGGTTGCTGTTGGTGTGGCTGGGCTGTTTATTGAAACCCATGAAGATCCGGACAGGGCGCCAAGTGATGGTCCGAACATGGTTCCGATCAAGGAACTTGAAGGTTTGTTGCGCCAGTTGCAGCAATTTGATGCCTTGGCCAAAGCCTAAGGCTATTGAAATCGCGAAAGTCCGAGAAACCCTCATTGCTTTGCGGTGAGGGTTTTTCTTTGTCTTTTTCTGCTGCATTCCGGCATGGGTAAAAGGTGCGGCAGAAGAGCACAGTTACGTATTTGTAATTACCATTTCGGTTGGATGTTTCTATTTAAGGGAAAGAAACATACGCGCAAACACCTACTTGCAATGATTGCCAACTATTGGGTGGTTTGAGCGTCACGGAATTCCATGTCGTTTCATGGCAAATGAAATGATCGGCGTGCGAGTGCCGCCAGTTTGAAGGGTGAGACCAAAATGAGCGAAGCAGCAACCTCCTCAAGTTCCATCAAAGTGTCCCTTTTTGTTCTTTTCGTGCTGGCCTTGCTGGTTGGCTGGGGCTTTGCGATTGCCACCTTCGGCTATCCGGCGATCATTCTGCCAGCCTTGAGCCTGACCGCCATATCTCTGGTCTCGCTGGTGCTCGTGACCCACGGTCGATAAAGCCTCACTGATTGCATTCAGAAAGGCGCGTCCTTGGGGATGCGCCTTTTTTGTCGGGTCCGTGAGTGTCAGTCAGGCCGCGCGGTGCCGCGTGAGGCTTTCTGCCTCGTCATCCCATCGCCAATGGTCACTGGTGGTCAGTTCTGTGCCGCCCCACCAGCGATGCAGGCCGTTTTCTGACAGGAAGTCGGCCTTGCCAGCCAGCACGTCCTTGCCAAACTCGGTGATGTGGAGAGGCGAGGTGATGAACTCTTTGCGCTGTGGGCTGTCAGACAGGATCTGGGCCTTGAATTCCTGCGGCAGTCCGGTCAGGACCGGACGGGGGCAATATTGCAGGCCCGAAAGGATCTTGAAAAAGCTCATGTCGCCAAGGAAAATCGCTTCTTCCATATTCTGTACCTGTGCAAACAGCATGCCCGGGCGGGCGACGCCGCGATCAAGGCTGTAGAGAATCTGGCGCTCGGTACGAGACAGACCATCCGTGCCGGGCAGTTCCTGCAAGGCACGCAAAAAGGCCTGACCCATGAAGGGGAAGCCGGGGATCGGTTCCTGTCGGATTTTGTTGATCGCTTTGGGGCCAGCGTAAGCATAGGCGCGCCATGCGCGCGAGGCGAAGGCAAACATGCGGTCCAGCACCGGCAAGCCCAATTCCTCAAATCGACCAATATTGTCAGGGGTTTGCATGCCCAGATAGGTCGGAGCCTGAATGATGAAGACATTGTTGATCCGGCCAAAGCGGGACAGCATGTCGAGAATTTGCAGGATCTGCAGTTGGTCGTAGAGATCGTGCTCGAACCATAATTCAATCCGCTCGAAGCGGTTATGATCGCGCATCAGTGTCAGACGATCCTTGAAATCTTGCAGGATTTCTTTGGCCTGACTTTGGTCGTCTCCGGCAAGATACTTGCTGCGAATCAGCCCGAACAGATCGTCTTCGGCATCCGGGATCGGGCCTTCGTGCAAGACGTCACGCCATGGCAAAATGGTGTCTTCATAGCCAGCTTCGGCCAACAGGTCGGCGGCGCTGTCCCCATTGGTTATGATCAGTTTTGTCAAGGCTATCCCCATTTTTGCTGCAATGGATTGAATGATATGTGGCGCTCCAGAGGTCTTCAGATTGTGCCAATCGCCTCTGGTGGTTGGCTTTGGTTGCCTCTATCGTGCATTTCTTAAGAGCTCCGGTCCTAAGAGATCCGGGTAAGGATCAAGGCGATTCAAAACGTGCGTGCCTTTGTTTAATGTTGAAGCAGGTTTCCCCGGGAGGGTCAATGATCATTGCTGTGACAAACCGATTGGTTTTGCGCCGGTTCGAGCGGTCGGATGCATCCTTTCTTCTGGGGCTGCTGAATGAGCCGTCCTACCACGCCAATATTGGGGACAGGGGCATCAGAAGCGTTGCTGAGGCCGAGGACTATCTGCTGACCGTGTTGCAGCGTTCCTATCTGGAAAATGGCTTTGGACTCTATCTGGTTGAAACCCATGATGGCGTGCCCATTGGCATGAGCGGGTTGGTCAACAGGGAGGGACTAGAGGGGATTGATCTCGGCTATGCGTTGCTTCCATCCTTTTGGGGCAAAGGCTATGCGCGGGAAGCGTGTCTGGCGGTGATGCAGCATGCGCGGCAGGCCTGTGACCTGTCGGAATTGTTCGCCATCGTCTCAAGGCATAATGCCGCATCGGCCAAGCTGCTGTTGCGGTTGGATTTCGCCTTGATTGGGGATTTTCTTCATGTGGATTCCGGAGAGCGCCTTGATCTGTATCGTTGCAATCTTTTTCAAACCGATGAATAGAGGAGCGGTCTAGGGACTTGATTTGCCCAACTTTGTCCGGGTCGCATCGCTGAAAGCCGGTGCGACATACGATACAAACGGTCTACGACTAAAGCATAGTTTTGCACAGGTCGGACACGAAAAGGGCAAATGTTCGTTATGGGGCTGTCAAAATGCTCCTCTAGGCTCCGATTTGGCAAAAAAGATGCAATCTGCCCTAGGATTCTGTGACGATTTTCGATAGACAGCAAGCATCTGATTTCATTCAATCCATGCAAATTGAGGTATGAACATGACCGCAATTATCGACATCTTGGGTCGCGAGATCCTGGACAGCCGCGGCAACCCTACCGTTGAGGTGGACGTCGTTCTGGAAGACGGCTCTTTTGGCCGTGCAGCCGTTCCATCTGGCGCCTCCACCGGCGTGCACGAAGCGCACGAACTGCGTGACGGTGAAGAGCGTTATCTTGGCAAGGGTGTGACCAAGGCGGTCGAAGCTGTCAATGATGAAATCTTTGACGCTCTGGTTGGTCTCGATGCCGAGAACCAGATCCAGCTTGATCAGGTAATGATCGAACTCGACGGCACTGAAAACAAAGGTCGCATTGGCGCAAACGCCATTCTGGGTACCTCCATGGCTGTTGCCAAGGCTGCTGCTCAGGCTGCTGGCCTGCCGCTTTACCGCTATGTGGGCGGCATGAATGCTTGCACCCTGCCAGTTCCAATGATGAACATCATCAATGGCGGCGAGCATGCGGACAACCCGATCGACATTCAGGAATTCATGATCATGCCTGTGGGCGCTGACAGCATCGCTGAAGCCGTTCGCATGGGTGCCGAAGTTTTCCACTCCCTGAAAAAAGGTCTGCAGAAAGCCGGTCACAACACTGCTGTTGGTGACGAAGGTGGTTTTGCTCCAAACCTTGAATCCACCGAAGCAGCGCTTGATTTCATCATGCAGTCCATCAAGGATGCTGGTTACACGCCGGGTGAAGACATCTATCTCGCTCTGGATTGTGCTTCTTCCGAATTCTACGAAGATGGCAAATACAATCTCAAAGGCGAAGGCACCGTGCTTGATTCCGCTGGCATGGCTGACTATCTCGCAGCTCTGGTTGCCAAGTACCCGATCATCTCCATCGAAGACGGCATGGACGAAGACGATTGGGAAGGCTGGAAACTGCTGACCGAGAAAATCGGCGACAAATGCCAGCTGGTTGGCGACGATCTGTTCGTGACCAACTCTGCACGCCTGCGTGACGGCATTAAAATGGGTGTCGGCAACTCCATCCTCGTCAAAGTGAACCAGATTGGTTCCCTGACCGAGACTCTGGAAGCTGTCGAAATGGCTCATAAAGCCGGTTACACCGCTGTGATGTCTCACCGGTCCGGTGAAACCGAAGATGCGACCATCGCTGATCTTGCTGTTGCGACCAACTGCGGTCAGATCAAAACCGGTTCACTGTCTCGTTCCGACCGTTTGGCAAAATACAACCAGCTGATCCGCATTGAAGAAGAGCTTGGCCCAATGGCGAAATTCGCTGGCCGCTCGATCCTCAAAGGCTAATTGCTGGATTGAGCCGGGCTTTCGGGTTCAGCTGACAAGATTGAAACCGACGCATCCTGACGGGTGCGTCGGTTTTTTTGTGGATGCTTGCACTTCTGATGTTGGGCTTTTGGTGGTGACTACTTTTTTATTGTTGTTGCGGTCAAGGCGGACCGCTGAAAGTTTATCTGGGAAAAGCGCAATGCGTAGTTTGAGATGTGAATTGGAATTGATTGAGGGAATTGGGTTGGTTGTCTTGTGGGTGGTGCTGTCTTTCATCACCTTCGGTTTGGCATTGTTTGTCATGCCCTATTATTTGAACAAGGCACCAATCAACCGAACATTCGTGGTTGATGAGCATGGAAACAAAATCGGACGACTGTATGTCGATTTCACGCTTGCGCAAATTGTCGGGCATGCAGTGATTTGGTTGCTTTTGTCGATCGTAACCTTCGGGATTGCTTATATCGTCTATTGGTTCGCGGTTTTCCGCAAATTGCTCAATGCTTCGGTCATTCTGCCGATTGACGCACCAGTTTCTGTGTCCACACGTTAAGACAATCAGCCTGTCCGAACTGGAAGAGCCGTGTTCCCTTGAGGGGCTCGTGGGTCTTGTTGGGCGGGCTTTTTTGTGTGTCTTATCCTTCTCCTTCGCTCATTTTGCGGAAGAGATAGGAAATCACTGTTTCAAAGAACATCCACACGATGCGGGCAAACAGGACATAGAGGGCAAAGGCAAGCTTGTCATCGATCTTCAACAGCTCATACCATTTGGCATAATCCATGATGAAGGGCTGTGTCTCCAGCCAGTCGACGGCCTGACGGGTGGAAAGGTGGACCTGCCGGTAGATATCTTCGCGATAAAGAAAGCAATAGATATAGAGCGCTGTGCCAAGAATGATGCCAATGGCCAAGCGCCAAGCGCCTGCCAGAGTTTGCTTCAATGCGACCCACAACAGCATGTCTTTCCCCTTTTTCGTCCCTTGGCGTGCCAAAGAGACCTTAGGCGAAGACAGGCGGGCTGTCAGGCCTTTTTACAGTCATTCCGGTCGATCCTGTTTAGAATCATCGAAATCAGCTCTGAGAGGGCGTCTCGGGCCGCCAGCGTTGCATCAGGTCGCCGACCGGGAGGCCGCAAAGCGACAGCAGGCGCGCTGCATTCTGGCGGGCAAGCTCGGTGATGCTTTGTGGTTTGAGATAATAGGCGGGCAGGGGCGGGGCAATGATGCCGCCCATCTGGGTGACCATCTGCATGGCTTGCAGGTGGCCCAGATGCAGCGGGCTTTCGCGGACGGCCAAAACGAGCGTGCGGCGTTCTTTCAGCATCACATCGGCGGCACGGATCGACAGGCGGTCGGTCTGACTGTGCGCCACGGCTGACAGGCTGCGCACCGAGCAGGGAACGATCAGTAGGGCGTCCAGCGGGTTGGAGCCGCTGGCGATGGAGGCGGTCAGGTCACGATCATCATGGAGATGATCTGGCAGGCTTTCGAGCAGTGCCTGTTCGTGTGACTCAAGCTCCAAAGAGGCGGTCTGGCGGCCACCGTCGGTGAGGATGGCGTGGATCTGAAGCGTTGGATCTGTCTCTGCCAGCTGGCGCAGGAGCTTGAGGCTTTCAAGTGCCAGAACCGATCCGGATGCGCCAGAAACCACGATGCCGATTTTCTTTTTGGTGGGATTGGTCATGGCTGCCTCACTGTTTTTTCGCATGGATGGAGGCAAGCAGGTCATCGACCTTGGTGCAGATCTCGTCATCCATCCGCATCTCTGCCCCCCATTCGCGGTCAGTCTCGGTGCCGATCTTGTCGGTTGCGTCGATGCCGAGCTTGCCGGAAAGGCCTTCGCGGATCGAGGCGAAATCGAGATAATCCATCGGGGTGTTGTCGATGGTCAACAGATCACGTGACGGATCCATCTTGGTGGCGACCGCCCACATGACGTCGGCCCAGTTGCGGGCATTGATGTGTTTGTCGACGATGATGATCAGTTTCGTCATGTTGAATTGCGGCAGCATGGACCACATGCCCATCATCACCCGACGGGCCTGTCCGGCATAGCGCTTGTCGATGGCGATGACGGCAATGCGATAGGAGGCGGCTTCTGGTGGCAGCCAGCAATCGGTGACCTCGGGGAAGACCTGCTGGACCAGCGGCATGAAGACATCATTCATCGCTTCAGAAATAACCGAGGGTTCGTCCGGTGCGCGGCCAGTATAGGTGGAGAGATAAATCGGCTCATGGCGGCGGGTGACAGCAGTGACCGTCATCAGGGGGAAGGGTTCGACTGCATTATAATAGCCGGTATGATCGCCATAGGGGCCTTCGGGGCGGGTTTCGGTTGCCGAGACAGTGCCCTCGATGATGATTTCCGCATTGGCGGGCACCAGCAGCGGCTGGGTCTTGGCCCTGACCAATTGGGTTGGCTTGCCCCGGAATAGACCGGAAAATTGTGCTTCGCTCAGTGTTTCGGGGATGGGTGTGACAGCGCCCATGATGGTCGCAGGGTCTGCGCCAATGGCTATGGCGATGGGCATGTCTTCGCCCTGTTGGTGCCATGAGCGGAAATGGGCGGCGCCACCGCGATTTTCCAGCCAGCGCACCAAAGCCTGATTGCGGCTGACTTGCTGCATGCGATAGACGCCCCAATTATAGTGTTTGATATCGTCCGTCTGTTTGTCATGCGGACGGGTAATGACAATCGGCCATGTGATCAGAGGGGCTGGTTCGCCGGGCCAGCAGGTCTGGATTGGTAAGCGATCAAGATTGATGGCGTCGCCGGTGTCGACCACTTCTTGCGAAAAGGCGGCGGACTGGATCTTGCCGCGCAGGCTGGTGGCGGCTTTGAGCAACGGTGAAATGGCTCCCAGCAATTCCGAGCGGGTCGGCGGCTGGGGTTGGCGCAGATAGGCCAGAAATTGTCCCAGCTCCAGTAAGGCATCCCTTTCGCAGCCCAAGGCCCATGCGACCCGTTCCACGGTGCCGAACAGATTGAGCAGGACAGGCATGTCGCTCGGTGCGCCATTGCTGCAGATGGGATGCTCCAGCAACAGGGCGGGGCCGTCCTGCTCCATGATCCGGCGTTGTAGCTGGGTGGCTTCCAGCTTCATGGAGACCGGTTCACTGATCCGCAGGAGTTGCCCTTTCTTCTCGCAAAAGCGCATGAAATCCCGCAAGTCGGTGAAGGCAGGGAGTGTGCGGCTGTAAAGAGGCATGATCGGGCCTTGTGATGAGGGACCGGGAAGTGGATGGATGTCGACCTTTCCGGTGGGATCGATTGAGGAGGCTGAGTAGAAGCAGCAAAGGACATTGTGAGCCGAAATGAGCGCTCTGTCTGGCATCGCATTGTTGATCGCATATTCCCATGACCAAGATCAAATGAAGGGGCGATGTGGTGGTCGGCTCACTTTGTCCTGATGAATGGGCAATGTTCCTAAGCTAATTTGTCTGGCTGTGCCGCTTTGATTCAGTTTTGTAAATCAATCGTTAACTGATTGAATTTATTAAGTTTTCATATACCAAAAATGTCTGCAATTCTGAGATTTGGACGGGAAATGAAAGCGTTTGTTAACGCTAGGAGGCGTAAAAAGAGACTGTATCGAGCAGAAAGGGTTTTGCGTACTGCTCGATAAGCCGATTAGTTAGGGTGTACGGCATGGCTACTCGCCAGAGACGAAATTCAGTGCTGCGTCAATTGATGCTGCCGATCAGCTTTCTGTTGATTCTTGCGTATTTTGTGTTTCACGCGTTGCATGGCGGGTATGGGGTTTATTCCCTGACGGCCATGAAGGCGCGTGCGGATGGACTGGAAGCTGATCTGCATGCCTTGCGGCTGGTGCGTGAATCGCGTGAGCATCGCATCGCGTTGTTTCGTCGTGAGACTCTCGATCCTGACATGATGGAAGAGCGGGCCCGTGCCAATATGAATGTCGCGCATCCTGATGAGATTGTCATTTTGACAAATTAACTTGAATTCGGTTTACGAAGTTCAGTTAACTGAAAATCAGTTAAAATAAAATTCCATAGAAATGTCAATAATATGAAGCGTTATTTTAGGTGCTTAATAGCGACTATGACGCAATTGCGGTGCGTGCATTTCTAAGTTATGGTGCGCTCAAGGAAACGCTTGAGGGAGCACCAGCATGGCAGCATCCGGAACAAGTGCCACCAAGAAGACGGTGGCCAAAGGGTCTCGTACCCAAGTTAATCGTACCATTGTTGAGTTTGATAAGGAACAGGAGCTTCACGCCTATCGTGAAATGCTGATGGTTCGCCGTTTTGAGGAAAAGGCTGGCCAGATGTATGGCATGGGGCTGATCGGCGGTTTCTGTCACCTTTATATCGGTCAGGAAGCGGTCGTTGTCGGCATGCAGATGGCCACCAAGGATGGCGATCAGGTTGTCACTTCCTATCGCGACCATGGCCACATGCTGGCCTGCGGAATGGATCCTAAAGGCGTAATGGCGGAGTTGACCGGACGCAAGGGTGGCTATTCCAAGGGCAAGGGCGGCTCGATGCACATGTTCAGCCGCGAGAAGAATTTCTTCGGCGGCCACGGCATCGTCGGTGCTCAGGTCTCTATCGGCACTGGTCTTGCCTTCAACAACTATTATCTTGGCAATGACAATGTCTCGCTGATCTATTTCGGTGATGGCGCGTCAAACCAGGGTCAGGTCTATGAGAGCTTCAATATGGCCAAGCTCTGGAACCTGCCAGCCATCTATATCATTGAAAACAACAAATATGGCATGGGGACCTCGGTTGAGCGGTCTTCTTCCAACACCGACCTTTCCCAGCGCGGTGCCTCTTTTGGTATTCCGGGTGAACAGGTTGACGGGATGGACGTGCGTGCTGTTCTTGCTGCCGCCGAGCGGGCTGTTGAATGGGCGCGTGAAGGCAAAGGGCCTTACATCCTCGAAATGCTGACCTATCGCTATCGCGGTCACTCCATGTCGGACCCGGCGAAATATCGCTCCAAGGAAGAAGTGCAGAAGATGCGCAACGACCATGATCCGATCGAGCAGGTGCGTGCGCGTCTGATTGATGCCGGGATGGCGACCGAGGACGAGCTGAAATCCATCGACAAGGATATTCGTGCGGTCGTTTCCGAAGCCGCCGAGTTTGCCCAGAACGATCCCGAGCCGGATGTGTCCGAGCTGTGGACCGATATTTACGTTGAAGGGTAAGAGGTAGAGATTATGCCAATCCAAGTTTTGATGCCTGCTCTGTCTCCAACCATGGAAGAGGGCAATCTGGCCAAGTGGCTCAAGAATGAAGGTGATGCGGTTGCCATTGGTGACGTGATTGCCGAAATCGAAACCGACAAGGCGACGATGGAAGTCGAAGCGGTTGAAGAAGGCACGCTCGGCAAGATCGTGGTGCCGGAAGGCTCGCAAGGGGTGAAGGTCAACAGCCTGATCGCCTTGATCCTCGAAGAGGGCGAAGACGAGTCTGCTCTCAATGATGCCGCTGTTGAAGCGCCTGCGGCGCCAGCTTCGCAAGAAGCCACGCCTGCCGAGAGCGTCCCTGCCGAAGCTGCCAAGCCAGCGCCAGTGACCGTGCCGGATGTCGAGGAAGAGCCAGAAGTGCCGGAAGGCACACCCATGAAAACCCAGACTGTACGCGAAGCATTGCGCGACGGCATGGCGGAAGAAATGCGCAAGGATGACCGTGTCTTTGTCATGGGTGAAGAAGTGGCGCAATATCAGGGTGCCTACAAAATTACCCAGGGCATGCTGGACGAATTTGGTCCGAAACGCGTGATTGATACACCGATCACCGAGCACGGCTTCACCGGTCTTGCAGCCGGGGCCGCGATGGCGGGTCTGCGTCCAATCGTTGAGTTCATGACCTTCAACTTCGCCCTGCAGGCGATGGACCACATCATCAACTCTTCTGCCAAGACGCTTTACATGTCCGGTGGCCAGATCACCAACCCGATTGTCTTCCGTGGTGCCAACGGGGCTGCTGCACGCGTCGGTGCCCAGCATAGTCAGGATTTCTCTGCATGGTATTCGTCCGTGCCCGGTCTGGTGGTTGTTCAGCCATACACCGCCGCTGACTATAAGGGTCTGATCAAGTCTGCCATCCAGTCCGACAGCCCGGTGGTCTTCCTCGAAAACGAGATCCTTTACGGTCACAGCTTCGATGTGCCGGATCTGGAAGATCACGCTGTGCCGCTCGGTAAAGCGCGCATTGCCCGCCGCGGCAATGACGTGACCATCATTTCCTTCGGGATCGGCATGACCTATGCGCTGGGTGCGGCTGAAGAGCTGGCCAAAGAAGGCATCGATGCTGAAGTGATCGATTTGCGGACCGTTCGTCCGCTGGACATGGACACGGTGCTGCGTTCCGTCATCAAGACCGGTCGCTGTGTGACCGTCGAGGAAGGCTGGCCGCAATGCTCGATTTCCTCGGAGCTTGGTTTCCGGATCATGGAACAGGCCTTCGACTATCTGGATGCACCGGTCGCGCGCGTCACGGGTAAAGACGTGCCAATGCCCTATGCTGCCAACCTCGAAAAGCTGGCCCTGCCAAGCATTGCCGAGGTGATTGATGCTGTCAAAGCCGTAACCTACGCCTGAGGGAGAGTGATATGCCTGTAACGATTACGATGCCGGCCCTTTCCCCGACCATGGAAAGCGGCAATCTGGCCAAATGGCTGGTGAAGGAAGGCGATGAGGTTTCTGCCGGTGATGTGATTGCCGAAATTGAAACCGACAAGGCGACCATGGAAGTGGAAGCCGTTGATGAAGGCGTGATTGGCAAGATTCTGGTCGAAGCCGGTTCTGCTGATGTCTCCGTGAATGCACCGATTGCGATTCTGCTTGAGGAAGGCGAAGACGCTTCTGCCATCGATGAGGCTCCTGCTGCCGCTCCGGCCCCGGCGGCAGCCCCTGCTGAAGAGGCTTCGAAAGCTGAGGTAGCGCCTGCGGCTCCTGCTGCTGACGTCTCTGCTGGTCCTGTGGCAACTTCGGCTGATGGCAACCGGATTTTCTCCTCGCCATTGGCCCGTCGTCTGGCCAAGATCAATGATCTGGATCTGGCGAAGATTGAAGGCACCGGTCCACGCGGTCGTATCGTCAAGCGCGACATTGATGCGGCTCTTGAAGCTGGCACTGCGGGTGCGTCTGCTTCGGCTCCAGCGGCCGACAAAGCAGCGTCCGCCGATGCTGCTCCAGCTCCTGCCAAGTCTGCACCAAGTGGCCCAAGCGATGATGCCATCAAGGCGCTTTATGAAGAGGGGACTTACGAGGAAGTGCCGCATAGTGGCATGCGCAAGGTTGTGGCAAGTCGCCTGACCGAAGCCAAGCAGACCGTGCCGCATTTCTATCTCGAAATGGATGTGGAGCTCGACGCTCTGCTCGCCCTGCGTGGTCAGATCAATGGCGAAGCGCCGCTTGATGCGGATGGCAAGCCAATGTTCAAGCTGTCGGTCAATGACTTCATCATCAAGGCGATGGCAATGGCGCTGCAGAAGGTGCCAATGGCCAATGCCACCTGGACCGAAGGCTCACGTCTGTTGCACAAGCATTCCGATGTTGGTGTTGCGGTTGCGGTGGAAGATGGTCTCTTCACACCGGTCATTCGCAAGGCTGAACAGAAGGCCTTGTCTGCCATTTCCAATGAAATGAAAGACTATGCCGCCCGCGCCCGTAACAAGAAGCTTCTGCCAGAAGAATATCAGGGTGGCACCACGGCTGTGTCCAACCTTGGCATGTTTGGCGTCAAGAACTTCTCTGCGGTGATCAACCCGCCGCATGGCACGATCATTGCCATTGGTGCTGGTGAAAAACGTCCGGTGATCAAGGATGGCGCGGTGGCTGTTGCCAACGTCATGTCCGTGACCCTGTCGTGCGATCACCGGGTCGTTGACGGTGCTCTTGGTGCCCAGCTTCTCGCGGCCTTCAAGGCCTATATCGAGAAGCCAATGAGCATGTTGGTCTGATACCGGCATCCCTGAAAGACACACATTGTCCGGGCCGCAGCCTCTGCGACCCGGTTCTCCCGGCGCAAAGGTAGGTTAGCGGCGTCCGCTCGCCAATTGTCGGGATTGCGGAAGGCGTCTCAGTCTGAGCATCGAGATAATTCCGAAGATCGGGCCCGCCACCAGCGGTGTGAAGGCCCAATGCCAACCAACCAGGGCGATCCAATGGGGCATGAGTTGAACAGAGACAAGCGCAAGGGAAAAGCCGATTGCTGTCTGCATGGTCAGCATCGTGCCGCGATTTTCCGGCTTGGACAATTCGCCCACGGCGGTGGAGAATTGCGCACTGTCCGGCGAGACCGTTGCGCCCCAGAGAATGGCAACCAGAACCACCAGGAAGACCGGGCCGCCAAAGAGTGGGCCGATGATCAGGCTGCAGGTGCCGCTGGCCGCGAGCACCACACTGGTCATCAGGGTGCGGCCGACCTTATCGGCAATGCGTCCGCCCCAAATGGAACCCGGCGCGCCTGCAGCCAGCGTGAAGAAGGCAACAAGCGAGGCCCATTTGCCGGGATTGTCGATGCCGCTCACCTCGAAGCTGGCACCCAGATAGAGCACAATCCAGGTCCACATGGCATAGACCTCCCACATATGGCCGAAATAACCAAAGTTGGCGAGGCGGATGGGTTTGTTGGTCAGGGCCTCAAAGGCAAGGCCGAGTTTGAATTTCGGGCTTTTGGCAAAGTTGGGGCCGATGGCGACCAGCATCACCGACAAGCCGCCAACGGCGGATATGATGCTGGTGGCAGACAGCACCGCGCGCCAGTCGACATCGCCCCAATAGGCGATGATGTGTGGGGAGGCCGATCCGATCATCAGCGAGCCGACCAGCATGCCGACCAGCATGCCTGCGTCGCCTTTGGCCCAGCTCATGGCGATTTTCATGCCCACCGGATAAACCCCCGCAATCACTGCGCCGGTCAGCAGGCGCAAGAAGATCGACAGACTGGTGCCCGGTTCCACATGCAAGAAGGCGAAGTTGGCGAGCGCGCCAGCCACCGCGCAAATGGCATAGAGCAAGCGTGGATCAGTGCGATCCGCAAGCCCGAGGGCAGCGCTGATCAGGCAACCAAGGACAAAGCCCGCCTGTACGGACGAGGACAAGAGCGCGACATCACCGCCGCTCAGAGCAAATTCCTTGGCAAGGCTTGGGGCCACGGCGGACGCCGAAAACCACAGGGACAATACGGCAACCTGACTGAGACACAACAAGGCCAGAGAACGGGATTTGATGGACAGCAATGTCATGGTTCGTCCTGTCTTGATGGGGCGGGAAGCGGCAGGCTAGCAGCTGCGTGAGCGGCTGTAATTTGGCCATCCGTTTAACAATGTAGGATATGGCGCGGGCAGGGTGGCCTGTTGGCGTGACGAAAGATGGAATGACAGCATGCTTTGGCGGTTGTGCGGGCATGCGCAAGAGATGCAAGAGGGGCGGATCGGATCCGCTGCGAAGACTTACAGTAGAGGAACCTCAGGAATGGCACAAAATGAATTTGACGTGATCATCGTCGGCTCTGGCCCGGGGGGCTATGTGACCGCGATCCGCGCTTCCCAGCTTGGTTTGAAAACCGCGATCGTCGAGAAGAATGATCTTGGTGGCATCTGCCTGAACTGGGGCTGTATCCCGACCAAGGCGTTGCTGCGGTCGGCCGAGATCTATCACTATATGCAGCATGCCAAGGATTATGGCCTGTCGGCAGACGGCATCAGCTTCGATTTGCAGAAAGTGGTCGAACGGTCCCGTGGAGTGTCCAAACAGCTGAATAATGGCGTTGGCTTCCTGATGAAGAAGAACAAGGTCACCGTTATCAAGGGGGCTGCTGTGCTGGAAGGCAAGGGAGCAATCAAGGTGACTGGAGATGATGCTGGCACTTACAAGGCGCCGCATATTATTCTGGCCACTGGTGCCCGTCCGCGCGTTCTGCCGGGTCTTGAGCCGGACAAGAAGCTGATCTGGACCTATTTTGATGCCCTGAAGCCGGACATCATGCCAAAGAGCCTGCTGGTTGTTGGCTCGGGTGCCATTGGTATTGAGTTTGCCAGCTTCTATCGCACGATGGGTGCCGAGGTGACTGTGGTGGAAATGCTGCCGAAGATCCTGCCTGTGGAAGATGATGAAATTTCCGGCATGGCGCGTAAGGCTTTGGAAAAGCAGGGCATCAAGATCTTGACGGAAGCCAAGGTGGCCAGCGTCACCAAGGGCGGCGACAATGTGGTTGCCAAGGTTGAGAAAAAAGGTGGCAAGACTGAAACCATCAAGGCAGATCGTTTGATCTCCGCTGTTGGTGTGGTGGGCAATGTCGAAAATCTTGGCCTTGAGAAGCTTGGGGTGAAAACCGACCGTGGTTGCATCGTGATTGATGGCTATGGGCGGACCAATGTTGAAGGCATCTATGCGATTGGCGATGTCGCCGGTCCTCCGATGCTGGCGCATAAGGCCGAGCATGAGGGCGTGGTCTGTATCGAGGCAATCGCTGGCAAAAAACCGCATCCGATGGATAAGAGCAAGATCCCGGGCTGTACCTATTGCCATCCGCAGGTCTCCTCCGTTGGCCTCACCGAACAGGCCTGCAAGGAAAAAGGCCTTGATGTCCGCGTTGGTCGCTTCCCGTTCATCGCCAACGGCAAGGCCATTGCCCTCGGGGAGCCGGAAGGCATGGTCAAGACCATCTTCGACAAAAAGACCGGCCAGCTGCTGGGCGCGCACATGATTGGCGCGGAAGTGACCGAGCTCATTCAGGGATTCTGTGTCGCCATGGGTCTGGAGACCACGGAAGAAGAATTGATGCACACCATCTTCCCGCATCCGACCCTTTCGGAAATGATGCCGGAATCGGTGCGTGATGCTTATGGCATGATGATCCAGTCCTAAGCCGACATTGTCTCTCTGGAGAGATGATGGCTTCGTCTGCCGTGTCGGACATCGGGGTCGGGAAGCCGACCTCGAGGGCGTGCTTTTCCTTGAAGATGGCCAATAAGATGCTATTTATGGGAAGGGGCGCAATTGGTTCGGGCTCTGATCGAAGTCAGTCAGGGGTTTGACTGGCTAAAGATATCATCCGGTGGGCAAGGCCCAAGGATGCAAAGCGTGAGAGAGGCGAAAATATGGGGTTTATCGGTTGGATCATTGTCGGCATCGTAGCCGGTTTTATTGCTGAGAAAGTCACGAAGTCCAATCACGGGCTTGTGACCAATTTGATTGTTGGTCTTGTTGGGGCATTTGTGGGTGGTTTCATTGCCAGCCGCTTTCACATTTCATTCGTGCAGAATGCCTTGCTGGATACAACCATCATTGCGACGCTGGGGGCGATCCTGGTGTTGTTCATCTATCAAAAAGTTCGAAGCTAACCGGCTTGACCGTGTGAAGGCGGTCAGATACAGCAGGTCAGTTTCTTGAAAAGCGGGATGGCGAGGAAGAGTGAATGGTCACCATCATTGATACGGTTTCCGAAAATGCAGGCGCACCGGCTCCAGCGGCTCCGCGTCCACGCCATCCTGAAAAGGCCCATCGGCCTGACAATCCGATCCAACGCAAGCCAAGCTGGATCCGTGTGAAAGCGCCGGGATCTCCCACCTATAAAGAGACCCGCGCGATCGTCAAAGAAAACAATCTCGTCACGGTCTGTGAAGAGGCTGGCTGCCCGAATATGGGGGAATGCTGGTCGCACAAACATGCGAGCTTCATGATTATGGGTGAGATCTGCACCCGTGCCTGCGCTTTTTGCAATGTGTCCACCGGCATGCCCGGTGCGCTGGACCCCAAAGAGCCGGAAAATACCGGTCGGGCCGTGGCGCAGATGGGGCTTAAGCATGTGGTGATCACCTCCGTTGACCGGGATGATCTCGACGATGGCGGCGCTCAGCATTTTGCCGATGTCATTCACGCCATTCGCGAAGCATCGCCCGAGACCACCATCGAGGTTCTGACGCCTGACTTCCTGCGCAAGGAAGGGGCCCTTGAAACAGTGGTTGCGGCCAAGCCGGACGTGTTCAACCACAATCTGGAAACCGTGCCGTCCAATTATCTCAAGGTCCGTCCCGGTGCCCGCTATTTCCATTCAATCCGTCTGTTGCAGCAGGTGAAGGAAATCGATCCGACCATGTTCACCAAGTCCGGTATCATGGTGGGCCTTGGGGAAGAGCGCAACGAAGTGCTTCAGTTGATGGATGATCTCCGAGTTGCCGACGTCGACTTCCTGACCATCGGTCAGTATCTTCAGCCAACCAAGAAACATCATCCGGTGATGTCCTTTGTCACGCCGGAAGAGTTCAAAGGCTATGAGACCATCGCCTATACCAAGGGCTTCATGCTGGTGTCGGCCAATCCGTTGACCCGTTCGTCGCATCATGCAGGCGAGGATTTTGCCAAACTGAAAGCCGCTCGGCTTGCCAAACTCGGACGCTGAGTGAGGACAATACCCACTCATGCCGAAGTTTGAGACCCGCCAGACGGTTCAGCATTCCGCCCAGCAGATGTTTGATCTGGTCGCCGATATTCGTCGCTATCCGGAATTTGTCCCTTTGTGCAAGAGCCTGCATGTCCGCGGTGAGAAGGTGACTGCGGATGGTGCTATCATGGTCGCCGACATGACGGTGGCCTACAAGATGGTGCAAGAAAGCTTCACCTCGAAGGTGACAGTCAAGCCCCAGACCCATCAGATTCTGGTGGAGTATCTCGACGGGCCCTTCAAGCATCTGGAAAATCGCTGGACCTTTGAGCCGGTTGAGGGGCGGGATGATCAGTCGGTGATCGTTTTTTATATCGATTACGAGTTCCGCAGCCGCATGCTGGCAGGTTTGATGGGGGCCATGTTTGACAAGGCCTTTCATAAATTCTCAACGGCCTTTGAGAAGCGGGCCGATCTGATTTACGGCTAACGCCTTCTTTTTGTCTTTCCATATGAAGTTCGTCATGACGGTCAACCTTTGTATGTTGGTTGCCAAACGGTCATGCGTTGCACAAAAGACACGGATTACAAGAAAGTAATTCGTTAACCATGTTGCTTCATGGTTTCTGCCCGGCTTCAGCCACATTATGCTGACAAATTGGGATCACGGGACACAGGCGCGACGCCGGAGGTTGCTTCCAGAAACAGTCTTGCAGACGGACTCAGGAAGCGCCCCCGACACTGCCAAAACAGACCTCAGACAGATCTGAGCAGGCAGGTCAGAGACAGACCATCGCCGTTTACCACGTCAGACACTTTCGTCGTTTCGTCAAACTATCGACATGATTGGAAGACAAGTCAGGCGCAAACGCGATTGGGATGTCCGTTGTCTGTGACACCCATGAGACAGGGAGCCGCACCACGCGGACGAAAGCAATGAAGCAGGTCCGATATGAGGCCAGCTCAACAGAATGGTGAAGCGTTCGGTGATTAACATGAACGGGATGCACGGCAAATGGCTGAGCAGGGCATGTGCCTTGGCCATGACTGCGCTTGTCGCAGGCATTGTGTCAACGCCGGGTTCTGCCTTTGATCCTCGCACGATGCTGCAAGGTGGCGCGAAACCGGATGATGCTTTCCGGTTCGGTGCTCAGGCCTATCAGTTCGGCGATAAGACCACGGCTGTCGATGCGCTGACCTATGCGGCGCATAATGGGCATATGGTTTCTCAGTGGAAGCTGGGGCGGATGTATGCAGAAGGGGATGGCGTGTCGAAAGATCAGGCACGGGCATTCGATCTGTTCAATGGCATTGTGGCCCAGCATGGCGACGCGCGACCCGGTTCGATCGAGGCGCGCTATGTGTCCAACGCTTTTGTCAAACTCAGTGAGTTTCTCAAAGTCGGTATCAAGAGCAAGGTGCGGCCTGATCGCGAGAAGGCACACGAAATCCTGCAATATGCCGCGTCCTATTTCCGTGACCCTGATGCTCAGTATCACCTGGCCTTGTCCTATCTGGATCAAGGCAATGGCAAGACCAATCCACGTCAGGCTGCCCGCTGGTTGAACAAGGCTGCGCGTAAGGGACATATCAAGGCTCAATTGCAGCTGGGTGATCTGTTGCTTGAAGGGGAAAAAGTGCCTCGCCAACCGGTCAATGGCCTGAAATGGCTGACCATTGCGCGGCTGCTTGATTCCGGCAATCCTGTGGTGCTGGACCGTCAGGAAGCCGCCTTTGCTTTGGCTGATGACACAACGCGCAAGAAAGCCGTGGTCATGGCCGAAGAATGGGTTTATGGCGGCAAACGCTAAACCCGGCAGAGATTAGTCTACAAAAAAAGCGGATCCGAAACGGTCCGCTTTTTTTGTTGGTCTTTTATGGGCGCGCTCTATTGCGGTGTGCAATCGAGCGTCAGCATCACCGGGACATGGTCGGATGGTTTTTCCCAATCTCGGGTGTCTTTTTGAATGATGCAGCCCTTGAGATGATTGGCTGCTTCTGGCGACATCAAATGATGGTCAATGCGGATGCCGTGATTGCGTGGCCATGCACCGGCCTGATAATCCCAGAAGGAATAAAGATGCGGGGTTGCATTGCAGGCGCGGAAGGCTTCAGTCAGACCAAGGGCCTTCAACTCACGGAACAATTCCAGCGTCTCGGTGCGATAGAGCGCATCGCCCCACCATGCCTCATGGTCGTGGACATCGTCGGCCGTCGGGATGACATTATAGTCACCGGACAGGATAAAGGCTTCTTCCAGCTCGAGCCGGTTCCGGCTCCAATCGATCAGACGGCGCATCCAGTTGAGCTTGTATGGATATTTGTCGGTATCGACCGGATTGCCGTTTGGCAGATACAGGCTGACGACCCGCAAGGGGCCCTTGTCGGTTGCCAAAACGCCTTCGATAAAGCGGGCCTGCTCATCGCTGTCATCGCCGGGCAGGCCGCGATTGACTTCCTCAAAGGGTGTGCGGGACAGCAAGGCCACGCCATTGAAGCTCTTCTGGCCATGCGTTTCGACATTGTAGCCAAGCGCCTCGATCTCGCCACGCGGAAAAGCCTCATCAACCGACTTGATTTCCTGCAGGCAGGCAATGTCCGGTTGTTCCTCTTCCAGCCAGCGCAGGAGGTTGGGGTGACGGGCCTTGATGCCGTTGATGTTCCAGGTTGCGATGCGCATGGAGTTTGCCTTTGCCCGTCCGGGCGATAAATCTTTTACGAGGGGATGATTGCGCGTTTCAGAGCGCGAAACTGGTACCGCAGCCGCAGGAGGCGGTGGCCAGCGGGTTCTTGATCTGGAAAGCCTGTCCCATGATGTCGTCAACGAAGTCGACCTCGGATCCTTCCATATATTGCTGGGTCATTGGATCAATCAGAACCACAGCGCCGTCGCGCTCAATGACAAGATCGTCCCCTTCCTTCTGGGTGACAAGATCATAATTATACTGAAAACCCGAGCAGCCACCGCCGGAGACGGAAATACGCAGCATCGAGCCTTCCTGCTCCTTGGAAAGGATGAAGGCGATTCGGCGAATGGCACTATCGGTGACTGTGATGGTTTGTGACATGGAAAAGTGTCCCGTTTTGCTCTTCTGGTTCGTGGTGGTGGAGAAGTGGGCCGACATGGCCCCGATCCTCAATCACTTGCCTAGAAGAGTGATGTGTCTTCTGTGGATGGACCAATTTGGTCAGACATTCACACAGTGTTCGAGTTACCCTGATAGTTAAGGCAGGCTGGGCTTAAGTCAATGGTCTTGGCGCGTGGCTTGCGAATTGTTGAATGCAAAATGGATGATAATATGTCGGCAATGATCGGTTTCGGTGCGCAGCCCAGAGCTGTCTATGCGGTTCAACCGCTGGAAAGCAGGGGGCGTCTGGTCCCGGAAGCAGACAGCCCGACGCGGACGCCGTTTCAGCGGGATCGTGACCGGGTCATTCATTCCTCGGCCTTTCGTCGGCTCAAACACAAGACACAGGTCTTTCTTTATCACGAAGGCGATTTGCACAGGACCCGTCTGACCCATACGATCGAAGTCAGTCAGATTGCCCGTTCCATTGCCCGTGCCTTGTCGGTCGATGAGGATCTGGCCGAAGCCCTGGCTCTGTCTCATGATCTGGGGCACACGCCATTTGGTCATGCGGGGGAGCGGGCGCTGGATGATTTGATGCAGCCTTATGGGGGCTTTGATCACAATGCCCAATCCTTGCGGGTGGTCACTGAGCTGGAGCGGCATTATGCCGACTATGACGGGCTCAATCTCAGTTGGGAAACCCTTGAAGGGCTGGTGAAGCATAACGGCCCGCTGACGGATCTGGCAGGCAACGGCATTGGCCATTACGCCGATGGTCTGCCATTTGGCATTCGTGTCTATGCGGAGCAGCAGGATCTGATGCTGTGGTCCCATGCCAGCATCGAGGCGCAGGCGGCTGCCGTGGCTGACGACATTGCCTATAACACCCATGACATCGATGATGGCTTGCGGGCCGGGTTGATTTCGCTGGATGACTTAAACGATGTGCCGTTGGCGGGGGAGGCGCTGCGCGAGGTGCGGACACGCTATCCGGGGCTGGAAGAGCCGCGGGTGGTGCATGAGATTGTTCGCCGCCTGATTACGCGCTTGGTGGAAGATGTCATCAAGACCTCGATGGCCAATCTCGAACAGATTGCGCCCGGTGATGTGGAGGCTGTGCGCCGAGCGGGGCAGACCATTGTCTGTTTCTCCGAGGACATGGCCAAGGCGGAGGCCGGAATCAAGCGGTTTCTGTTTGAACGGGTTTATCGAGATCCGCATGTGATGCAGGTGATGGGCAATGCGGAACAGGTGCTGCGCGATCTGTTCACCTACCACATGACCGGTCCTGAGACCTTGCCGCAGGAATGGCGCTATGGGCTGGATGATTGCGACCAGGAGGTGTTTGCCCGACGGGTGGCGGACTATATGGCAGGGATGACGGATCGGTTTGCCATTTTGGAGCATCTGCGATTGTTTGACGTCACCCCGGATTTGCGCTAGAGCGTAGCCGAACCCTTGAAAGAACAGGGACAGAGCCGCTTGACGGCTTGATGCGAGCAAGCTGTTCCTCACCGGGCTTGATCTGAACAGGTCAAGTGTCGTGAGACATGCCCTTGTCCCTTGGACGCTTTGAAAGAAACGGACGATGCAGTCGAGCCGTGCGCCGAACAGGTTGGCGCCGGGCTGCGGTCCATCAAGACATCAGACTGGAAATGAAATGAACGTCTTTACGCTGTTTACCGAACGGGTTGTTGCTGCTGTTGGCAAGACGGATCTTGCGGCACGCGATGGGGCGGTGCTTGATCTGTCACGGGTCAATGTGGAACCGCCGCGCGATGCGTCCCACGGTGATCTGGCGACCAATGCTGCCATGGTTTTGGCAAAGCAGGTGGGCATGAAGCCGCGCGACGTGGCGAACAAGATTGTCGATGCTCTGGTGGAAGATGGCGACATTGCCAAAGCAGATGTCGCGGGGCCGGGCTTTATCAATCTGACCCTGTCTGACGATTTCTGGCGCAGCGTGGTGCGTACCATTGTCGAGAGCGGCGTTGACTTTGGCCGCGGCGATCTGGGGCAGGGTGCCAAGATCAATGTCGAATATGTCTCTGCCAACCCGACCGGCCCGATGCATGTGGGCCATACGCGTGGCGCGGTGCTGGGTGACTGTATTGCAAATCTGCTGGACTTTGCCGGTTATGATGTGTGTCGTGAATATTACATCAATGATGCAGGTGCGCAGGTCGACGTGCTCGCTCGCTCTGCCTATTTGCGCTATTGCGAAGCGCTGGGCGAAGAAATCGGCGATATCCCCGAAGGGCTTTATCCCGGCGACTATCTTGTGCCGGTCGGAGAGGCTCTGGCCAAGGCGCATGGCGACAAGCTGAAACAAGCTTCAGAAGAAGAATGGCTGCCGCTGGTGCGGGCCTTCACCGTCGACAAGATGATGGACATGATTCGCGGCGACCTTGAGGCACTGAATGTCAAACATGACGTCTTCTTCTCCGAACGCAGCCTCATTCACGGCGAGCATGATCGGGTGAAGGAAGCCATCGACTGGTTGACGGGCAAGGGGCAGGTCTATGTCGGCACATTGCCGCCACCAAAAGGCCAGTTGCCGGATGATTGGGAAGATCGCGAACAGACCCTGTTCCGCTCTACCGACTTTGGCGATGATATCGATCGGCCGCTGAAGAAATCGGACGGCTCAAACACCTATTTCGCCAACGACATTGCCTATCACTTTGACAAGTTCAAACGTGGCTATGCCCAACAGGTTGATATTCTGGGGGCTGACCATGGTGGCTATGTGAAACGCCTCAAGGCAGCCGTTGCGGCGATCACCGAAGGCAAGGGTGGACTGGATGTCAAAATCTGCCAGCTGGTCAACCTGATGCGCGATGGCGAACAGCTGAAAATGTCCAAGCGGTCCGGAAATTTCATCACCTTGCGCGACGTGGTCGAGGAAGTGGGGTGCGATGCGGTGCGCTTCATGATGATGTACCGTAAGTCCGAAGTGACCATCGACTTCGACTTTGCCAAGGTGACCGAGCAGAGCAAGGACAATCCGGTCTTTTATGTGCAATATGCGCATGCCCGGACGGCATCGATCTTCCGTCAGGCAGCAACCGAGATTCCGAATCTGTCAGTTGCTCAGGCTGATCTTGCAAAAGCCGATCTGAGCGCCCTTGAGGACGAAGTTGAACTGGCCCTTATTCGCAAGCTGTCTGAATTTCCACGTATTGCAGCAGGTGCTGCTGAAACACAAGAGCCCCACAGGGTGGCTTTTTACCTGTATGATCTTGCCGGATATTTCCATTCTGTGTGGAACAAAGGCAAGGAAATGCCGCAATTACGCTTTATTAACGCTAAAGATGAAAAGATGACTCAAGCGCGCTTGGCTCTTGTTCAAGCTGTTGCGACCGTCATTGCTACGGGCCTCAGCTTGCTTGGTGTGACGGCACCAGAAGAAATGCGATAATGTCGCCTCGGACCCAGTTCCAGACAAGCTTTGCCAGGCATTACGAGTGAAGAGTATGATTATAAAGGCAAATCGTCATGTCTGATACCAATGACAAGAAGCCCATTCCGCCGATTCCAGGCTGGCCCTCCTCCAACGAGCAGGGGCAGCCTAAACCCGATGCGGGACAGGCGATAGAGGATCCACTCGCTGAGCTGGATCGAATCGTCAATCAGGACTTCGATTTTGCAGCATCCCCGAAAGGGCAGCCTGCGGCAGTTTCCCAAGAAGAATTGCGAGAGCTCGAACAGGAGCTGATCCGCGAGTTGCGTTTGCAGCAAGGGCTTGATGCGGCCTCCCGTCCATCTGAGCCGGTGGCCGAGCGCGAGCCGGATCCAATAACGCGTCCACATCCTCTGGCTCGGCAAGTACCGCAAGCTTCGGCACCGCAAGCTTCGGCGCCGCAAGCGCCACAGCCTGCGTCCGTACCGTCTCAGGATTTCTCTGCAGGTTTGCGCGGGTCCCAGCCAGAAAGCTTCGAGATGCCAAAAACGGCCGAAGAAAAACCGGCTGCGCAGCCTGAAGATGCTCCACTTGCGCCGCCGGTTGCGGCGTCGCCACGATATGAGCCAACCCCTGCAGCTTCTGATGCGCCAGCGGCTCCCACTGCAGCTGAGCGGCGTGCACCCAGTCTTGATGACTGGAGCAGCCTGATCCGGGGTGGTTCGACCGAGAGCCCTGCTGAGCGTCCTGCGGCTCCGGCCGTTTCGGCGCGTGATGCGGACGATGTGGCGACCAGTGGCAGCTATGGCCAATTGAGACGTCCGTCCCAGCGGGAAGCGGCTCCAAGCTATCAGTCGAGGGAACCTGTGCGAGAGGAAAATCCCGCAGATCCAATGAGCGGGTTCCGTCCGGGGCAAGCCGCACCAGATTCCGTTTCCCTTGACCGGTCTGCCCGTCAGACACGGCAAGAGGAACAGGCCTCCTGGTCACAGCCTGCGCGGGAAAGTGCACCTGACTATCCTTCTGCCGCTCCGCAGGAGCCTGAGAGCTATGTGCACCAGCCCGTGCCTGAGGTGCGTGCGCCTGTTGCCAGCGACCCGGCCAGTGATCCGTTTGCTGCGTTCAATCAGGCTCCGGCTCAGCCGTCTTCGCATTATCCCGATCCGATGCTCGACCGTGCACCTGTTGCACCAGCGGTTGATGTGAGTGGTCGCGAGCATGGCTATTCCAGCTATCCCGATCAGCAGCCTCAGGAGGCTGGCTATGAAAACGGGTATCAGGATCAGGACGCGCATTATCAGCAACAGCCTTATGCCCAGTCCGATGCCTATGCTGCGCAGCAAGGTGGATATGCTGCCCCTAATGATTATCCAATGGCATCCGGCCCACATGGGACGTATGCAGATCCGGGTGTTGCTCAGGCTGCGGCTGAAAGCTCTCCGTATTTGGGGGATGAGGATTATTCTGCCCTCGGTCCTGACATGACCACCGCCCAGCCTCCCAAACAGCAGAAATCACGCAAAGGTTTGATCACTGCTTTGGCCGCGGTGGGTGTGATTGCCGTTGGTGGTCTGATCGCCTGGGGCTTTGGTCAGAGCGATTCAGACAGCACCGAAACCCCTGTGGTCGAGGCCAATACCGGTCCGGTCAAGGAAGTTCCCGATGATCCGGGTGGCAAAGTGATCCCGAATCAGAATGCTGCCGTTTACGACCGCATCGATGGCACCAAGAGTGACGAAGGACCGAGCACCCTGATGCCGGCAACCGAAAAACCACTGGCACTGACCCGCGATGGTCAGGCTCCACGGGTTATTTCACTGTCAGGTGGTGAAACCAACGTTGCCCAGAACGGGGATACGGATGCATCAACCAATCCGGTGCGGCCCAAAGAGGTGCGGACTGTTGTGGTACGTCCCGATGGCACCATTGTCACGGCAAATTCCGGTGACACGGCCAACCAGACTCAAGCGCCATCCGTTGACCAGCAATTGCTGAACCAGACCCCGTCCGAGCAGGCGATGAACTCGACCTTCAACAACGGGATCGAACAAGGTGGCCTTCTGCAAGGGACCGATGCCAACGCCAACACCAACACAGATGCAAATGTGAATGATGCAGGCAATGCGGCAACTGGACTGCCGCTGCCACGCGCCAAGCCGGATGAACTGGTGGCTTTGCAGCAGGCTGCACAGGCCGCAGCACCGGCTCAGCCGGTGGCTCAGCAACCTGCAAGCAACAGCCCGACGCTTCTGGTGCCGCAAAGCACTCCGGCGCAGCCAGTGCCACCTCGGCCGGTTGCTCAAGCCAACAATGACTCGCTTGGCGGATATACCGTTCAGATCACCTCGCAGCGGACGCCGGATCAGGCACGGGCAAGCTTTGCCAACATTCAGGCTCGCCTGCCAATCCTCAATGGCTATCAGCCGGACATCAAAGAAGCCAATCTGGGTGATCGTGGCACCTTCTATCGGGTGCGGGTTGGCCAGTTTGGAGACCGTGCCGGGGCAACTGCTTTCTGTCAAAGCATCAAGAATGCTGGCGGCGACTGTCTGGTTGCCACTCGATAAGACGGGCTGTCTGAGACTAAGAGAAAACCCGGCCTATGTGCCGGGTTTTTTGGTTATCCTCTTGGTTGTGCCGGGATAAGGGGGTAGTCTTTTGCATGAAAGAGACTGCTACAACCATGCTTGCCCGCGTGCCCATACGATTTGCAGCGTAAGGCTGCAGGAACGATCCAATGTCGGTCACAGACGATGAAATCAATGCACCTTCCTCAGACGCCTCTTCAGAGGCGGCGGATTCTGTCGCAGCCGATGATGACGCAGACAAATGGGCGGACATGGCGGGCATCAATCTGGTGCAGAAGGCAGGTGTCGGCGAAGAGGCACTGATTGTTGATGTCGAGGGCTTTGAAGGCCCCCTTGATTTCTTGTTGGCATTGGCGCGGCAACAGAAGCTGGACCTGACCAAGATTTCGATGCTGGCATTGGCTGAACAATATCTGTTGTTCATTGAACAGGCGCGGCAACTGCGTCTGGAACTGGCGGCGGATTATCTGGTGATGGCGGCTTGGCTGGCCTATCTCAAGTCGCGGCTTCTTATTCCGCAAGTGGATGAGGGCGACGAGCCCAGCGGGGAAGAATTGGCGGCGATGCTTGCCTTTCGTTTGCGTAAACTGGAGGCGATGCGCAAGGCGGCGGGTGCGTTGATGGAGCGGCAGCAATTGGGCAAGGACTTTTTCCTGCGGGGACAGCCAGAAGATATGTCGCTGAACCGCAAGATCCATTTTTCGGCCTCTCTTTATGACTTGTTGACGTCCTATGCGGCCTTGCGGCAACGGCAATCGGTCTCGTTGGTCCATGTGCGTAAGCGGCAGGTCTGGTCCTTGCAGGAAGCGCGGGATGTCCTGACCCGACTGGTCGGGCTGCAGCCGGACTGGACGCCGGTTGACGTGATCCTCAAGAGCTATCTGCAAATGACCGACATTAAGGTGACCGCGATGGCCAGCTCTTTTGCGGCCTCGCTGGAGCTGGTGCGTGAAGGTAAGCTCGAGCTGAAGCAAACAGATGCCTTTGGCACCATTTATATTCGTACTCCGAGGAAGGCACGATGATGCAAGACGATGGCATGCTGCCGGATTTTGGCGATTTTGAACAGGATCCCGACCTGTCAGCGCTGGCGGCTGAAGCGCGGTTGCAGCTCAAGCGCATGCTGGAGGCGTTGCTGTTTGCCAGCGTCGAGCCAATGAGCATCGGTGAGATTGCACTCAGAATGCCGGACAATCTCGATGTGCGATCTTTGCTCAGGCAGGTGCAGCAGGACTATGCGGAGCGTGGGGTCAATCTGATTGAGGTCGAGGGAAAATGGTTGTTCCGTACCGCAAAAGATCTGGGCTTCCTGATGCAGGCCGAATCAATCGAGCCGCGTAAATTGTCCCGTGCGGCGCTCGAAACCCTTGCCATCATTGCCTATCATCAGCCGGTGACGCGGGCGGAGATCGAACAGATCCGGGGTGTGTCGACAGTGCGAGGGACACTGGACGTATTGTTGCAGACCGAATGGATCCGGGTGCGGGGACGGCGGAAATCGCCAGGCCGTCCGGTGACTTTTGGCACCAGCGACCGGTTTCTGGTCCATTTCGATTTGACCACGATTCAGGATTTGCCGGGGCTGGAAGAATTGAAGGGGGCGGGCATGATTGATTCCGCACTCCCGCCTGCATTCTCGATGCCGACGCCCGATGACAATGAGGATCTTGCGGAGGATGAAGATCCACTTGATGCTGATGAGGCCGAGGCATTGGAGGCCGTCGCACTTGAGGATGAGTGACCACGTTGTGGTTGCCCTGCTTTTGGATATAAGTGTTTCAATCAATTTCAATTTGAGTTTTGGGCCCCAGTCGCGCTACATGGTTGGGGAAGACCGAGTGCGGAGTTTTGAATGAGCGCAGAGCGACAGAATGGCGAATGGGGTCACCGGGGCACGGCGAGAACCACTTTTGCCGCCGGGTTGACCTTCCAATCGGTCGCCTGCAGCTTTGACGGGTTAGAGGTGTTGCGTGATATCTCGCTGAGTATCAAGCCCGGTGAGGTTGTGTCCCTGCTCGGTCAGTCCGGCTCGGGCAAAACGACCCTGCTCAGGATCGCTGCCGGGATTGAACGGCAGACGGCGGGTACGGTGTTGATCAATGACCGCGAAGTATCGTCCGGTCGCATCTTTGTGCCGCCCGAAAAGCGCAGTGTCGGTCTGATGTTTCAGGATTATGCGCTGTTCCCCCATCTTTCGATCCTGCGCAATGTGATGTTTGGTCTTACCGATCTGCCCTCAAAGGCGTCGGAGATCGAGGCTTTGGCTGCCCTTGGCCGCGTGGGGCTTGCGGACTATGCCGACCATTATCCACATATGCTTTCCGGTGGGCAGCAACAGCGGGTCGCCTTGGCGCGAGCGATTGCGCCACGCCCCAGTATCCTGTTGATGGATGAGCCTTTTTCCGGTCTGGACAATCGTTTGCGTGACCGGGTTCGCGACGAAACACTGGCGGTTCTGCGTGAGATTGGCGCAACCTGCATCATCGTTACTCATGACCCGGAAGAAGCCTTGCGGATGAGTGACAGAATTGTGCTGCTGCGGGATGGTCGGATAGTTCAATATGCGAAACCCGAAGAGCTTTACTATCATCCAGCCAATCATTGGGCTGCGCGCTTTTTCTCGGATCTCAATGAAATTGAAGGCGTCTATCGCTCGGGCAAGGCCAGAACGGTGGTCGGTGACTTTGCCTGTGAGGGCTTTGACGAAGAGCAGCCATTGATGGTTTGTGTCCGTCAGCAGGGTGTCAAAATGCATGTGGCGATTGATGGCTCCTATGTGCCGGCCATTGCCGCAAGGGTGCGGCGGCGCATGTTCCTTGGCGAAGTGGATCTGTATGAGATTTCGGTCAAGGGGGTGGATCAGCCGTTTTTCGTGCGCTCGAGTGCCGGGCAGATATTCAGTGTTGGCGAGAATATCGGTGTATCCTTTCGTAAAAAAGATGTGCTGATATTTGCCAAGGAAGACTAAAGGGCTTATCTCTCTAGGAAACAGTGCCAGCAAACTAGGCATAAATATAATCGGGAGCTATGCTTCCTATAACGACAAGATCAATTACAGGGAATTCAAATGGGACAGATTGGTATCTGGCAGATTGTCATCATCGCGGTTGTGGTCGTATTGCTGTTCGGCCGTGGCAAAATCTCCGAATTGATGGGTGATGTGGCCAAAGGCATCAACAGCTTTAAAAAAGGCCTCAAGGACGAAGACACCGCGCAGGACGCGATCGAAAACAAGCCGTCCGAGACAGTGGAATCCGAAAGCGAAGAGAAAAACAAGGTCAGCTAGGACCTGTTGTCGTGCCTGCCGGTTCATGTGACCATTGGCAGGCATTGCTTTGCTTTGCTTTGGTGGCGCGTGCAAGGGTGGCGTGACGGGGTCGCGCCACCGGGATTTGTCCGTCGTCGCCTGTTCTCTTTTCTCTTTAGCGGAGCCGGTGTGCATCCATGTTTGATATCGGTTGGACGGAAATACTCGTCATCGTCATCGTCACCATTTTGGTGGTAGGGCCAAAGGAATTGCCTGGTCTGTTGCGTACCATCGGCAAGACGGTGGGTAGTATGCGCAAGATGGCGGGAGACTTTCAGGGCCAGTTCAATGAAGCCCTGCGGGAAGCGGAGCTTGAGGATGTCAAGAATACCATCAGTGACGCACGCAAGTTGAACCCGACCAATGCCATCAAGGATGCTGTGACCAAGGAAATCGGCTCGCTTGACGATGTGACCGATGAACTCAAGAAAGATCTCAATGAAGCGAGTTGGGATTTTGACGAAGCAATGGCTGATGTGGCCGCCAGAAAAGAAGCTGCCAACACGGCTGCTGCGGATCTGGTGGACGAGGGGGATGCCAAACCGGCCGCCGACCCGGCCCCTGTTGCGGCACCGGCTGAAGATTCCAAAGACAAGACAGACGCTTCTGCTGACAAATCCAGCGCAAAGGCCGATTAAATGACTGAGAGTGACAAGGAACTGATCGAGGAGAGCAAAGCTCCGTTGATCGAGCATTTGATCGAGTTGCGCAGCCGGTTGATGAAAGCGGTCATTGCGGTCGCGATTGCCTTTATTGTCTGCTTCTTCTTTGCAGCTGATATTTTCAACATTCTGATCATCCCTTACGAGACGGCAGTGGGCGAGTCGCGTCAGGTCGAACTGATCTTCACCGCGCCGCAAGAATATTTCTTCACCCAGTTGAAACTGGCTCTGTTTGGTGCGCTGTTCATCGCCTTTCCGATCATCGCCAGTCAGATCTACATGTTCATGGCACCGGGGCTCTACAAACATGAGCGGCAGGCCTTTGCACCGTTTCTGATCGCCACGCCGATCCTGTTTGCCATAGGGGCATCGTTGGTATTCTTCGTGGTGATGCCGTTGGCGATGCAATTCTTCCTGTCGATGGAGCAGACCGGGGCAGGGGTGGCGCAAATCACCCACTTGCCAAAGGTGAGTGAATATCTGGGGCTGATTATGACCCTGATCTTTGCCTTCGGTCTGGTGTTTCAGCTGCCGGTGGTTCTGACCCTTCTGGCGCGCGCCGGACTGGTGGATGCGGAAGGCCTCAAGGCCAAGCGCAAATATGCGGTCGTGGCGACCTTCGTAATGGCTGCGGTTCTCACGCCGCCAGACCCGGTCAGCCAGTTGGGTTTGGCCGTGCCGACGTTGCTGCTCTATGAGTTGTCAATCTGGTCGGTGAAACTGGTTGAGAAGAAACGCCTTGAGAAGGAACTTGAAGGCGAGGAATTCTCGGAGTAAATCTCCACGAAATTGGGCGGCTTGGCCGCCCTTTTTCGTTGCGGAAGTAACACAGTTTGTGGGTTACTTGGCTGAATAACAGCCGCGTCCTGCATGGGGGTTGCGTCTTCTGGTGCCTTTACCTATTTTTCGCGCGACCATTAGCATCTTGCCGACTCGTGTCCTTCCTGATTTGCTTATCGGGCAGGGCCTCGTGGCCAAGCTGTCTTCGAGCGCGGGTGTCGATCCGGTCGGTCTCCCGAAAGATTTTGCGACAGTGCAACAAACGGAACTATTGTCATGTTTGATATCAAATGGATACGCGAAAATGCGGAAAGCTTCGATCAAGGCCAGATTGCGCGCGGCGCCGAAGCCTCCTCGTCCCGTTTGATCGCACTGGATGATGCGCGCGTCGCTTATGTTCAGACCTTGCAGGACGCCCAGCAGCGGCGCAATGCCGCTTCGAAGGAAATTGGCAAGGCCAAGGGCTCGGGCGATGAGGAAAAGGCACAGGCCCTGATGGCCGAGGTGAGCGACCTGAAAGGCATCATTCAGGACGGTGAAGCCAAGACCCGTGCCTTGCAGGACGAACTGATTGAAGCGCTGAGCACCCTGCCGAACCTTGCGTTGGATGATGTGCCTCCCGGAGCGGATGAAGCGGACAATGTTCTGCATCACAGCTGGGGTGATATTCCCCAGATGGACTTCGAGCCAAAGGAACATTACGAACTTGGCGAAGCATTGGGCGGGATGGATTTTGAAGCCGCTGCCAAGATTTCCGGTTCGCGCTTTGTCGTTCTGAAGGGCAAGCTGGCGCGGCTGGAACGGGCGATTGGCCAATTTATGATCGATCTCCATGTCAATGAACATGGCTATGATGAAGTGTCTGTGCCGACATTGGTGCGTTCGGATGCGATGTATGGCACCGGACAACTGCCGAAATTCTCCGAAGATGCCTTTCATACCGACGATGACCGCTGGCTCATTCCAACGTCCGAAGTGCCGCTGACCAATCTGGTGCGTGACAATATCGTTGACGGGGATCAGTTGCCCATGCGCTTTACGGCCTTGTCCCAGTGTTTCCGGTCCGAGGCCGGGTCGGCTGGGCGCGATACGCGCGGCATGTTGCGTCAGCACCAGTTTAACAAGGTCGAGATGGTTTCCATCACTGACGAGGACAGCTCGGTCGCAGAACAGGAGCGGATGCTCTCCTGTGCCGAGGCCGTGCTGCAGAAGCTGGGCATTGCCTATCGTGTCATGACCCTTTGCTGTGGCGACATGGGCTTTGGCGCGCGCCGGACGTTTGACATCGAAGCGTGGCTGCCGGGGCAGAATGCCTATCGCGAAATTTCGTCCGTTTCCACCTGTGGCGATTTTCAGGCCCGCCGGATGAATGCCCGTTATCGGGTGCCCGGTGAGAAGCATGTGAAATTTGTGCATACGCTGAACGGATCCGGTGTTGCGGTTGGCCGTTGTATGATCGCTGTCATGGAAAATTATCAGACTGCCGATGGGTCGATCGTGATCCCGGAGGTTTTGCGTCCCTATATGGGTGGTCTTGAGGTGATCAGCGCATGAACTCGGTGCGTATGATCCATTGATCCGTTTGGCGGGTTTTCCGTATCGCGCACATGGAAGTGTGCGATCGTAATTTTGAAGAAAAGAGGGAAAGATGCGCATTCTGCTGACCAACGACGATGGTATCAATGCTCCAGGTCTGGAAGTTCTGGAGAAAATTGCGCGTTCCCTCTCAGATGATGTCTGGATTGTCGCTCCGGAAAGTGAGCAGTCCGGGATGTCCCATTCCCTGACCTTGCATGACCCGTTGCGTCTGCGTGAGCTGGGCGAAAAGCGCTTTGCCGTGCATGGCACACCGACTGATTGCGTGATTATGGGTGTCGGGCATGTGTTGCCCGAAAAACCCGATCTCGTTCTGTCCGGCGTCAATCGCGGACAGAATATGGCCGAAGATGTGACCTATTCGGGCACGGTGGCCGGTGCCATGGAAGGGGCGCTGCTCGGCATCCGCTCCTTCGCGCTCAGCCAATCCTATGGCTGGCAATCAAAGGACGGGGTCGACTGGACCTGTTCCACAGAAAAAGGCGCGGAGGTGGTGAAAGGCCTGCTTGATCACGATCTTCCTTTCCAGACCCTGCTCAATATCAACTTCCCCGATTGCCATCCCGATGAGGTGAAAGATGTTGTTTTCACCAAGCAAGGGCGGCGGGATCAGGCACAATTGAGCGTGGAGCCGCGGGTGGATACGCGCGGGCAGAGCTATTTCTGGCTTGGATTTGAAGGCCGCCGGTTTGATCCAAAGCCGGGCACCGATTTGCATGCTATTTACAACCAGCAGATATCGGTGACGCCACTCAATCTGGATATGACGGATCACGTCACGCTCGGAAAGCTAAGCTAGAGGCTAGGTGTTTCCCCGTTTCGGGTGGGGCGTTGTCTGTGTTGTTTCTCCTGTCAGTGAATTGGAATCTCTGCTGAATCCGTAATGCTGGATGGTTCAGCCAATCGACAGTTTTAGATGCATTTTTAAGGGTTTGGAAAGGTTACTGCGGTTTAATTGTAGCCAAACCTGGGGTGTAGTGCGTTTGAAACCGGTGTTGGCATGAACTATTCTGTATTGCGTAAATGTCTCTCAACAACGTCCATCGTTGCCATTGCAGCGACGCTGGCGGCTTGTAGTGGAGATTTGGAACGACAATGGGGCGATCCCAGCAAAAGGGGATATACGCCCAATCAGCAAAGCATTTTCACCAACTCAACCAAGCAGGTGCCTGTTCAGAGCGCTGCCGTTCAGTCGATGCCTGCTGCGGTCGCTCCTGCACGCCCTGTCACCCAACCGGCCCCTGTCTATAGCCCGCCTCAAACGGTTTATGTAACGCCGCCAGCACAGCAACAGTTCGTCACCAATTCGATTCCAAGCGCAACGCCGCAGTCAGTTTATTCCCAGCCGATGCCGCCGATCGTGCAGGCGCCAACCCAGTCCGTTCCGGTCACAGTGGCGAGCAATCGGGTGCCCGTTACCGCTCCTGTCTCTGTGCCGGTGAATGTGCGCTCAGCGGATTATACTGCAACCAGTTCCATCAATTCGACCCCTCTTAGTGGGCCTCCGGTTGTTGTTTCGCGCTTTGACAGTATGCCAAAAGCAGCGCCACGTGCGAAACAGACGCAACTGGCGACCTATCGGCCTCAGACTTTGGCACCCCGTGCTACGGTGAATGTGCCTATTGCAGCGCAGCCAATGCCGCCAAAGCCGGTTGAGCAGACACGTCGCTTCTCGATATCAAAATTCTTCTCCCTGCCAAAGTCATCGCCCAAGCCAAAGGCGGTCGACTATACATCGACTGCTTCGATCCAGCCGCCCGCTGCGATCCAGTCACAAAATGCACGCGTGCCTGTTGCCAATCGCCCGATCTTGAACCAGCAGAGGGTTTCTGCTCCCCGCACCAGTGGTCAATGGACCAGTGCTGGCGGGTCGATGATCACTGCTTTGCCGGGTGACGATATTCAGGGGCTGTCGCGTCGCTATGGTGTTCCGGCAAAGGCAATTGCCGATGTCAATGGATTGGTAGATCAGAGCTTTATTGCACCGGGTCAGCAATTGATCATTCCTGTCTACCAGCAGGCGCAGCTTCAGCCGGCTCCATCCGTGCAGCCTCAGACCCGTTGGCAGTCGCCGTCTGTTCAGACCTCCAGCCTGCCGACCATGCCGATTGCGCTTCGGGTGCCCAAGGCCAATCCTTTGCGGCTGCAGTCCAACACCCCTTATGCCGTGAATGTGTCGCGTCATCAGCAGCAGGCCAACGCGCAGAACCGTCACATGGTCATGCCCGGCGATACGCTGAGTGGTATTGCCAGCCGATATGGTGTGTCGACAAAGACTCTGGCTCAGGTCAACGGTTTGTCGCCTACATCGCGTATCCGCATGGGGCAGCGTCTCAGGATTCCGCAAAAGAATGTTGATTACACATCAACTGCGTCGATCAATCGTCAGTCGACCGTAGTGACTGCTGTTTCTCAGCAAAAGGTGAAAACACCGCTGCGGCTTGCCAAGCTGCCGAAAACCAAACCACGGTTTGTCAGCAAAGCTTCAACGCCAAAGTCCAAGGTGACCCGACGCAAAGTTGCCGCGCTGAGCCAGCCTGTCGGACTGCCCGATGATGTTCAGTCCGATGCGCGCCCTGTTTCGCAGCCATCCAAGCCCTCTGACGCGCGTGTCGCATCAAACGATCCACAGTTCCGTTGGCCAGTTCGGGGGCGGATCATTTCCAATTATGGCCGAAAGCGTGATGGCGGTCGCAATGACGGTATCAATCTCGCAGTGCCTGCCGGTACATCGGTTCGGGTCGCAGAGAGTGGAACGGTCATCTATGCGGGTGACAAGCTGAAGGGCTATGGCAATCTGGTTCTTGTGCAACATGCAAACGGCTATGTGACGGCCTATGCGCATAACGAGAAGATTATGGTGTCCAAGGGGCAACAGGTGCGTCGCGGTCAGATTATTTCTCAAGCCGGTCGCTCGGGGGATGTGGATAGCCCGCAATTGCATTTCGAACTGCGGATCAAGGGCGATCCGGTTGATCCGGTTCCCTATCTGGTCAGCAGCTAATGAGGCTAGGTTTTTACTTCAAAGGGACGCAATTGCGTCCCTTTTTGAGTTCGGGGAATGCTTTCCTATGACCAACGCCATCGGGTTGGCTTGGTGTTTTTGGTGTGCCTTTGGTCGAATTGCTCGCAGAAAGGCGCTAAAATTGGGGGATTTAGGTGGTCCCTCCACATCTGTTTGGCGGTTTTTGGCTGTTCGGATTTCAACAAATATTGAAACCGCCTATAGTTAAGAGATAACCGAATCATGTTCACGGCGGAGCGTGGGGCGGTCATCGACCTAGTTTGTCAGTAGTTTCGGGTGAGGCCATGTCGAATTCCAGTGCAGCTCAAGAACCCTCTATGGAGGAAATTCTGGCGTCTATTCGTCGCATCATTTCCGACGAGGAAGCTGCCATCAGTCAAGATAGTGCGCCAGAACCTGAAGCAGAGTTGCCCGCGGGCGATACCGAGCTTAGTCAGGATGACTTGGATGCGCTGTTTGACAGCCCAGCCCCGGATCCAGAGCCAGAACCGGAAGAAGACCTCGAAATGGACATGGCTGCGGCCATGGCGGCGGAAGCCGACGAGCCGGAAGAGGAAGAAGAGGTTCTCGAGCTTCAGACCGCTTGGCAGGAGCCAGATCTGGTCGAGCCGCGGGATGACGACCTAATGTTCGCCGAAAAGGAACCGGCTCCAGAACCTGAAAAACCCGAACCATCTGCACTGGAACAGAAGGTTCAGGAATCGCTGGAGCAGAAGGTGCCGGAGATGCTCAAGGCGAGCATTGAAACCGAACCGACGCCGACAGGGCCGTTGCCAGATGTCGGTCGTGGCTCTCCATTGGTCTCTGATGAGGTTTCATCCATCGTCACCAGTGCGTTTGGCAATCTTACCCATACGGTTTTGTCCAACAATCCACGCACCATGGAAAATGTGGTCGAGGACATGCTGCGGCCGATGCTGAAGGCATGGTTGGATCAGAATTTGCCAATTATGGTCGAGCGGCTTGTCCGTGCCGAGATTGAGCGAGTGTCCAGGGGTGAGCAGCATTTTCGCTGATCACCCGCACCAATCCCTTATGAAATCCTCATATTCGCCACCTTTTTGATGCGTTTGCGTTCTTTTTGTGCGTGAAATATGCGTCAGTTGGCGCAAGATTGCGCGCAAGGCCTCTCAAATGGTTGACAGGCCGGGGCGGAATGGGATTTACACCTTACCCGAGACTTTTTTGATCAGGCTTGGCGTGCCATGGCCGGGATCTGACATTTGAGAGACAGGCGAGGGGGACACCCCATTTATGCCTGCGATATGGAAGTATGATGCTGGAGAAAACATTCGATGCGGCGGCGGTTGAGCCGCGCCTTTATGATGCGTGGGAACAATCCGGTGCCTTTAAGGCAGGTGCTGGCAAGAAGGACGGGCAGGACAGCTTCTGCATCGTGATCCCTCCACCGAATGTGACAGGCTCGCTCCATATGGGCCATGCGCTCAACAATACCCTGCAGGATGTGATGATCCGCTACCACCGCATGCATGGCAAGGATGTGCTGTGGCAGCCGGGCATGGACCATGCCGGTATTGCCACGCAGATGGTTGTCGAGCGCCAGTTGGCGGCCAACAAGGAACCGTCCCGCCGGGATATGGGCCGCGAGAAATTCCTCGAGCGCGTCTGGCAATGGAAGGGCGAGTCTGGTGGTACGATCTTCAATCAGCTGCGCCGTCTGGGCGCAACGGCGGACTGGTCGCGCGAGCGGTTCACCATGGATGAGGGTCTGAGCAAGGCCGTTCAGAAGGTCTTTATCGAGCTATACAACGATGGCCTGATCTATCGTGGCAAGCGGCTGGTCAACTGGGACCCGAAATTTGAAACTGCGATTTCTGATCTCGAAGTGGAGAATAAGGAAGTCGATGGCCATATGTGGCACTTCAAATATCCGCTGGCTGGTGGGGAGACCTATACCTACACCGAGAAGGATGAAGACGGCAACATCACCTTCCAGGAAGAGCGGGACTATATCTCGATTGCCACGACCCGTCCTGAAACCATGCTGGGTGACGGTGCGGTTGCCGTTCATCCGTCCGATGAACGCTACGCGCCGATTGTTGGCAAATTCTGTGAAATCCCGGTCGGTCCGAAAGAGCATCGCCGCCTGATCCCGATCATCACCGATGACTATCCGGATCCGGATTTTGGTTCTGGTGCGGTGAAGATTACCGGTGCCCATGACTTCAACGACTATCAGGTTGCGCGTCGCGGCAACATTCCTTGCTACCGCCTGATGGATATGAAGGCCGCACTTCGGGCCGATGGCGCGCCTTATGCAGAATGCTCTGCCACGGCTGTTGCGATTGCCAAGTCTGGCGATCTGCCAAGCGAGAGCGAAGTTGACGCCATCAACCTTGTGCCTGATGAATATCGCGGTCTGGATCGCTTTGAAGCGCGCAAGCAGATTGTTGCTGCCATCAATGCGGAAGGCCTCTGCGTCTTTGCCAAGGATGAAGACGGCAATGACGTGCCTTACGTTGAAAACAAAAAGATCATGCAGCCATTCGGTGATCGCTCCGGCGTTGTCATCGAGCCGATGCTGACCGACCAGTGGTTTGCCGATGCCAAGACCTTGGCCGAACCTGCCATTGCATCAGTCCGCGAAGGCCGCACCAAGTTCGTACCGCAAAATTGGGAAAAGACCTATTTCGAGTGGATGGAAAATATCGAGCCATGGTGTATTTCCCGTCAGCTCTGGTGGGGCCATCAGATCCCGGCATGGTACGGCCCGGACGAGTCCGTTTTTGTTGCCTACAGCGAAGAAGAGGCGATGGAGCAGGCCAAGGCGAAGTTCGGCAAAGAGGTTGAACTGACCCGCGACGAAGACGTGCTTGATACGTGGTTCTCGTCTGCCTTGTGGCCCTTCTCGACTTTGGGCTGGCCGGACAAAACCCCTGAGCTGGACCGCTATTATCAAACCGACGTGCTGGTCACCGGCTTCGATATCATTTTCTTCTGGGTTGCCCGGATGATGATGATGTCGATGCATTTCATGAAGCAGGAGCCGTTCCACACGGTTTATGTCCATGCCTTGGTGCGTGATGAGCATGGCGCGAAAATGTCCAAGTCCAAGGGCAATGTCATCGATCCGCTGGATCTGGTTGAAGAATATGGCGCGGATGCCGTTCGCTTCACCCTGACGGCGATGGCCGCGCAAGGCCGTGACATCAAGCTCGCCACGAGCCGCGTCGCCGGTTATCGCAACTTCGGCACCAAACTGTGGAACGCAACCCGCTTCACCCAGATGAATGGCTGCGCCCGCGTCGAAGGGTTCGACCCGAACAGTGTCAAGGAAACCATCAACCGCTGGATTGTCACCGAAGTGGCCAAAACCGCGCAGGAAGTGTCTGACGCGATCGAGACCTATCGCTTCAATGATGCGGCCAACGGGCTTTATCGCTTCGTCTGGAACCTCTATTGTGACTGGTATATCGAGCTGTCCAAGCCCATTTTGCAGGCCGACGGCGAGAGCGATGCCAAGAGTGAGACGCAAGCCTGTGCGGCTTGGGTGCTTGATCAGATCTGCTTGCTGCTGCATCCGCTGATGCCATTCATCACCGAAGAGCTGTGGGCGGAAACCGGCAAGACCGGCCCGGCGCGCGATGGTCTGCTGATCACCGAAAGCTGGCCGAGCTATGACATTGCCGACACGGGTGCGGCCGATGAAATCAACTGGTTGGTTGATATCATCAGCGCGGTTCGCTCTGTGCGCTCGGAAATGAATATTCCACCGTCCAGCCAGTTGAAACTGGAAATTGTTGGTGCCAGTGACGAGACCAAAGCACGCCTTGCCAATCAGGATGCTGTGCTGAAGCGTTTGGCACGTGTTGAAGATATCAAGATCTCTGACGAAGTGCCGCAAGGGGCTGCGCAGGTGGTTGTCAATGAAGCAACCGTCGCTCTGCCACTGGCTGGTGTGATCGATCTGGCCGCTGAAAAGGCCCGCCTGGAAAAGGAAATCGACAAGATCTCCAAAGTGGCGGCTAAGTTCGAAGCCAAACTTGGCAACGAGAAATTCCTTGCCAATGCGCCGGATCACATCGTTGCCGAGCAGAAGGCCAAGCTGGAAGAGCAGAATGCTCTAAAAGCCAAGGTGCAGGAAGCTTTGGAGCGCATTTTGGCCGCTCTGTAAGTTGATCCCAGAGACTGTTCAAAGCCCCGGTCATTGGTTTGGCCGGGGCTTTTTTTTGTTTCTGAAGGCTTTTCTGTTGGCAAGCAAGAAACGGGCTGCCGATGGTGATGGCTGTTCCTAGGATGCAGGACATTGATTGGTATTCAAACGGAGCAAACCATGTCTTTTCAAATTTCCGGGCTGGAGCCTGACCAGTTTTCTCATTTGTTCGGGTTGTCGGATGACATTCTGAAACAACAAGGGGTCATTCGCTATCAGGTGGAAGAATGCCCAGGCTTTCCGGATCGTGTGGGACTAAGAGACATGGCAATTGGTGAAACGGCCTTGCTGCTCAATTATGAGCATTTGCCCGTCCAATCGCCCTATCGATCCCGTCACGCCATTTTCATCTGTGAGGCTCCGCAACAGGCCGCCCACTATATCGATCAAGTGCCAGACGTCATGACCCGCCGGGTTATTTCCCTTCGGGCCTTCGACAAGGCGCATCATATTGTTCATGCGGATCTTGCCAGTGGTGACGAAATCAGGACCAGTATCGAGGCGTTTCTGGCAGACCCGGCCGTCAGCTATATCCACGCACACTATGCTAAGCCGGGTTGCTTCGCAGCGGAAATATGCAGGGTGTCTTGATCTGGATAGGGGTGGCTTTTGTCCTTATTCGGCAAAGCCACCACTTCACTCATTGCTTTCTTGATGGTGTTTCGGGCACTGTCAGCGTAGCTTGACGCCCTTTTCACCGGCGAGATTCTGAATGAACTGCCAGGCGACGCGACCGGAGCGGGAGCCGCGGGTGGTGGCCCATTCCAAAGCCGCGGCGCGCAAGACGCTTGGGTCGACCTCGATGCCATAATCAGCGACATAGCCATTGACCATGGCCAGATAGTCATCCTGCGAGCAGTTGTGAAAGCCGATCCAGAGGCCAAAACGGTCGGACAGGGAGACCTTTTCCTGTACGCTTTCGCCGGGATTGATGGCGGTCGACTTTTCGTTTTCGATCATGTCGCGCGGCATCAGGTGGCGGCGGTTGGATGTGGCATAGAATAGTACATTGTCCGGGCGCCCTTCGATGCCGCCATCAAGCACGGCCTTCAAGGATTTGTAGGCATTCTCGCCGCTGTCAAAGGACAGATCATCACAGAAGAGGATGCAGCGTTCCGTGCGTCCCCGCAGACGGTTCATCAGGATCGGCAGGCTTTCGATGTCCTCGCGGGCAATTTCGATCAGTTTGAGGCGGTCTTCTGTTGCTGTCTGCTCATTCACCGCTGCATGACAGGCCTTGACCAGCGATGATTTCCCCATGCCACGGGCACCCCATAAAAGTGCGTTGTTGGCCGGCAGGCCCTTGGCAAAGCGCCGGGTATTTTCAAGGATGATGTCGCGGTTTCGATCGATTGCCTTGAGCAGACTGATATCCACACGATTGACCTTTGTGACCGGCTGGAGGTAAGCGACCGGGGTCGCGTGCCAAACAAAGGCATCAGCCGCGTTGAGATCCGTTTTCGGTGTCTCTGGCGGCACGGCGCGATCGATTGAGATGTGGATTTTCTTCAGCAGTTTTGCGATTCTTTCGAGCTCACTGGCGGACATGGAAGGAAAGGCTCCGTGATTGGCGTCCCAAGCCGCGGAAAAGGTGGCGAAAAAACGGGAGGAACCGCCTGTTGCCCCTTTCATCTTGTGCAAAGGATCATTATGTCTAGCCCTTGATTAGCAGAGTTGGATACAGCGTTGCAAACCGTTCACGGACACTTTGCAAAGTGTCGTTGGATCGCTATAGTCCGCTCGACCCCATTCCCGACCATAATCATGGTCCAACATATCCACGGAATGTGCCCGATGGGTGGGTACACACCGCAAAGGAGGCCTCTATGGACGCGCAAATTCTGCAACTCCTGCCGTTTGTCCTGATCTTCGTGATCATGTATTTCCTGATCATCCGTCCGCAACGCCAGCAGGTGAAAAAACACGCCGAGATGGTGGCCAATGTGCGCCGTGGCGACACCATCGTGACCGGTGGCGGTCTGGTGGGCAAGATCACCAACGCGACCGAAGGTGACGAAGTCACCGTTGAATTTTCTGAAGGCGTGAAAATCAAAGTTGTTCGCAAGTCGATTGCAGAAGTTCGCTCCAAGACCGAGCCTGCTGGCAAAGCCTGATTGCCTGAGCCTTATTTCATTTCAAGTCGCACCCGGTTCGCGCCGGGTGCTCTGCCTATAATGGTAGGATAGCCGCATGCTACATTTCGCCAAATGGAAAGTGGGTTTGGTCCTGATCACCGTGATCGTGGGCATCCTGTTTTCTCTTCCCAATCTCTTTTCCGAAAAATTCCTCAAAGACACGATGCCAAGCTGGATGCCGTCCGGACAATTGGTTCTTGGTCTTGATCTTCAGGGCGGGGCCCATATCCTGCTGCAAGTTGAGGAAGAGGGTGTCATCAAGGAACGCCTTGAAGTTCTGCGCGGTGATGTCCGCTCCCGGCTCCGTGAAGACAAGATCGGTTATAGAGGTCTCGCAGTCAAAGACGGCGCAGTGCAAGTACGCCTTCGCGAACTTGGCGATCTGGAAGCAGCGCGGACGAAACTTCAAACCCTCGTTCAACCGGTCACCTCGTCAATTCTGTCAGGGGGCGGTGCGATGGAAACCGTTCTTGATGTCAATGAGAATGGTCTGTTCCGTCTCAGTCTGACCGAGGAAGGTATCACGTCGCGCGTCTCGAATGCCGTAGCGCAGTCGATTGAAGTGATCCGCCGACGTGTTGACGAACTGGGTACCACAGAGCCTTCCATTCAGCGTGAGGGGAACAACCGCATTCTGGTCCAAGTGCCGGGGCTGCAGGATTCCGATCGCCTGAAGAAAATTCTTGAATCCACCGCCAAGCTGACGTTCCGGATGGTGGATACCTCGATGGCGCCGGAAAATGCGCTGCAAACCCGTCCTCCACTGGACTCGGAAGTATTGTTCGAAGCGCAAGATCCTCAAAATCCTCTGCCTGCCGACCAACGCACACCTTATCTTGTCAACAAACGGGTGCTGATTTCCGGTGATGAGCTGGATGATGCACAGCCAACCTTTGATCCGCAGACCAACGAACCTGTTGTCTCGTTCCGTTTCAACACGTCGGGTGCAACGAAATTTGCGCGCGTCACGGAGCAGAATGTCGGTCTGCCCTTCGCCATTGTGCTTGACAATGAGGTCATCTCCGCGCCTTCCATTCGCGAACCGATCCGCGGTGGCTCCGGTATCATTTCCGGATCCTTCACAGTGGATAGCGCCAATGATCTGGCGGTGTTGATGCGGGCTGGCGCGTTGCCTGCCGATCTTACCATCATTGAAGAACGCACCGTTGGTCCGGGCCTTGGCAAGGACTCCATTGAGGCAGGCGAAGTTGCCGGTCTTGTCGGGGCTTGTGCCGTCGTGATCTTCATGTTGATCAGCTATGGTTTGTTCGGTGTATTTGCCAACATCGCCCTGGTGGTCAATGTCGGCATGATCATTGGTGTTCTGTCCGGCCTTGGTGCCACGCTGACCCTGCCGGGTATTGCCGGTATCGTTCTTACTGTGGGTATGGCAGTGGACGCCAACGTGCTGATTTATGAGCGCATTCGCGAAGAAAACAATTTCGGTCGGTCGACCATTGCGGCGATTGATGCCGGTTACAGCCGGGCGCTGGGAACCATTCTTGACGCCAACATCACAACCTTCATCGCGGCGATCATTCTGTTCTCGCTCGGCTCCGGTCCTGTGCGTGGTTTTGCTGTGACCCTCGCTGTCGGTATCGTGACGACCGTCTTCTCCGCTTTCACCTTCAACCGCTTGCTGGTGGCGACATGGGTCAAGGCCCGCCGTCCTGCCAACTTGCCTATTTGATCCAACGGAGAGACTGATATGAAACCGCTTCGTTTTATCCCGGATGGCACCCATATCCCGTTCATGAAAGATCGGTTTTGGAGCTTTCCGCTCTCCGGTTTGCTGGTGATCGCCTCGATTGCTCTTTACCTGATCTTCAACCTCAATTTCGGCATCGACTTCAGAGGCGGCACGCTGATTGAAGTCAAGACCGCTGAACAGGTGGCCGATGTTGGCGATATGCGCGCCAAACTTGGCACACTTGGTTTGGGGGACGTGGAAGTACAGGAGTTCGGTGCGCCTGACACGGTCTTGATCCGTGTTCAGACGCAGGATGCCGGCGAAGAAGGCCACGAAAAAGCCCAGCAGAATGTTGTCACGCTGGTCAAGGAAACCCTCGGCAACACGGTGGAATATCGCCGTGTCGAGGTGGTCGGGCCCCGTGTCTCCGGTGAGCTGGCAAGTGCCGGTTCCATTGCCGTGATTTCTGCCCTGTTCGCAGTTCTGGTCTATATCTGGTTCCGCTTTGAGTGGCAGTTTGCGCTTGGGGCCGTGATAGCCACCTCGCACGACGTGATCCTGACCATTGGTATCTTTGCCTTGCTGCAAATGGAGTTCAACCTCTCCACCATCGCAGCGGTTCTGACCATCGTCGGTTACTCACTCAACGATACCGTGGTGGTCTATGACCGTATTCGCGAGAATTTGCGCAAATATAAGAAGAAGCCTCTGACGGAAGTACTGGATCTGTCGATCAACCAGACCCTGTCCCGGACGCTTCTGACCTCGGTGACCACTTTGCTGGCTCTCGGCTCGCTCTATTTCCTCGGCGGTGAAGTGATCCGGTCCTTTACCTTCGCGATGATCTGGGGTGTCTTTGTCGGTACATATTCGTCGATCTTCATCGCCTCTCCGTTGCTCATCTTCCTGAAGCTGCGCTCCGAACAGGTTGCGGTGCCGTCCGAAACGGACGAAGCTGGCAATGTGACGGCCTCTTGATCCGATGATTTTCAACTGGTTGAAGGGCAACAAAGACAAGCCCGATCCCAATCCAAAACCGCGCGCCGGGCAGGGGGACACTCCGCCCGGCGTCGCGCCTCAAGCCGATGGCTTCATCGAGAATGCCGTCGCTCTGGCCGCTGGTATCGAAATGGTCGATGCCTTTTATCCCGGACGAGACCCCATCGACTATTATGGCAATGGTGGCTTTCGCTTCGGCGATATGTCCCATCAAGGTGCCTTGATGGTCCTGCCGAGCGGCACCCGCCGTTGGGACCTGCCTGAGGATGGCCCATTCAGCCTTGCGAGCTTTGAGCGGATTCTCACAGAGAAAGACGACATCGAGATCCTGCTGATCGGTACGGGACCCCGGCTCACTCCGTTGGACCCCAAAGTTGCAGGGCACTTGCGTGGTGAAGGGCTGAAACTGGATGTGATGGATACAGGTGCGGCTGTGCGCACGCTCAATATCCTGTTGTCCGAAGATCGAGCCGTCGCTGCCGTCCTGTTGCCTGTCGATTGAGCCGAAAGGTGCTCCAGCATGTCAGACCTGCATGATGCGTTTGCCTTCTGTCAGTCCGAGCTGAAACGTCTTGATCCAGTGCGGTATTTTGCCAGCCTGACAGCGCCTGAGGCTGTTCGCGCTGACTTTCTTGCTTTTCAATGTTTCCTTGCTGATGTCGCCGTGATTCCAACGCGCGTTAGCGAGTCCGCGATGGGAGAAATCCGTCTGACATGGTGGCGGGATATCGTCGCTGACGCCAATGTTGATCAGAGCCCTGGAAATGAGGTGGGAAATGTTGGACCCGTCGCCTCGGCCTTAAAAGCGGTTCAGCGTCGGCATGCATTGCCGATCGACCGTTTGGTTCCGATCATCGAAGCGCGTCGATTCGATCTCTATAATGACCCGATGCCGGATATGCCGCATTTCGAGACCTATGCGGGAGAAACAGAAGCGTTGGCCCTGATGCTCTCGGCACAGATTCTTTGCAAGGATGTTGCTGATATTTCCGGTTTGTGTGGACATGCCGCAATGGCGATCTGTCTGGCACAGCATCTGTTTGACTGGCCTCAAAATGTGGAGCGGCAAAAACTATTCCTGCCTGCCGATGCTTTTGCCGCCCATGGCTTGGCTCAGGCAGATTTGATTGCCGACAAGTCTAAAGCCAACGTGGCCGCGGCCCTTCTGACCCTTAGTGAGCTGGCTGAAATGCATCATGCCAAAGCAATGGCAGAATTGAAGCTGGTGCCCAAGGATGTACGAAGCCAGATTGCCCCTGCCTTTTTGCGGCTTGCTCCGGCCCGTTTGATGATCCGGATGCGCCAGAAGCACCCCGCAAGGTTGCTTCGTTTGGCGCGGTGGCGCTGTTACGGGTCGATTTGGCGAATGGCAGCTGCTGTCTGATGCGCCCCAAGGCCTGTTGGCTGGCTATGCCTGTTGCAACCAGCCCTTGATGTCTTCCAATGCCCGTTTGGTGAGCGCTTTTTTCTTCGACAACTGCTTTTCTGGCCCCCGCATTTTCGAGCCATCTTCCCGGCGGCGCGAAAATTCCACGGGTGGGAACAGCCCGAAATTGACATTCATCGGCTGGAAAGAGCGCTGACCGCCGTTGGAATCGATCAAATGTCCCCCGGTGATGTGGCCAAGCAACGCACCAAAGGCGGTGGTTTCCGGCGGTGGGGCAAGGGTGCGTCCGGCAAGCTCAGCTGCGATGAAGCGACCCGCCAACAGACCAATCGCCGCTGATTCCACATATCCCTCGCAGCCGGTGATCTGACCGGCAAAGCGTAGATGAGGCATCGATTTGAGGCGCAGGCTCTGGTCCAGCAGCTTCGGCGAGTTTAGGAAAGTGTTCCTGTGAATACCACCAAGGCGCGCAAACTGGGCCTCTTCGAGACCGGGGATCATGCGAAAGACGTCTGCTTGTGCGCCATATTTCATTTTGGTCTGGAAGCCGACGATGTTGTAGAGGGTGCCGAGCTTGTTGTCCTGGCGCAATTGCACCACCGCATAGGGATCGGTATCCGGATCATGGGGGTTGGTCAGGCCGACGGGTTTCATCGGACCATAGCGAGGCGTGTCGATGCCGCGCTCGGCCATCACTTCAATCGGCAGGCAGCCGTCGAAATATTTCGCCTTTTCTTCCCATTCCTTGAATTCAGCTTTGTCTGCTTCCAGCATCGCCGCGATGAAGGCCTTGTATTCGGCTTCGTTCATGCCGCAATTGATATAGTCCGCGCCTGTGCCTGACGGGCCGACCTTGTCATAGCGGGACTGGAACCATGCTTTGTCCATATTGATCGAGTCGAAATGGACGATCGGTGCAATGGCATCGTAAAATGCGAGGGATTCCTCGCCTGTTGCCGCCAAGATTGCCTCGGAAAGTGACTTGGAGGTAAGGGGGCCGGTGGCGATCAGGCAAAGGCCCGCCTCAGGATCAGGCAATGCGTCCACTTCACCCCGCACCAAGGTGATTAAAGGATGGGCCGCCAAACGGTCGGTGACCGCTTCGGAAAACGCTTCACGCGCAACTGCCAACGCGCCACCTGCAGGCACGGCATTGGCATCGGCCGCGGAGATAATCAGAGACTGCGCCTCTCGCATTTCCTGATGCAGCAGACCGACCGCGTTGGCCTCATGGTCGTCAGAGCGAAAAGAGTTGGAGCAGACCAGCTCTGCACAGTGATCCGTGACATGGGCATCGGTCGAGCGGACAGGGCGCATTTCCTGCAAGATCACGGGCACGCCTTGATTGGCCAATTGCCAAGCGGCTTCAGAGCCTGCAAGACCGGCGCCGATGATACGAACGGATTTTTTGGTTTGCATGATCTGCCAACACTCCAGATAGCTTTGCTAAGCGAGGGAAAGTGGGTTTTCCTATCATCCTTCGACTCAGAAGCAAAGCCTGACTTGTGCCTTGAGCGCAGAAAGATGGCCCTGTCGTTGGCTCGCAGATCTGCATCATGATGGGCGTCTATTGGAATTTTTCCATTTGGCATTGCCCAGGTGCGGTGATACATGATTAGACGCGACACAGCCTTTCGGAGCCGACTCATTCACATCATGACCCGCATCAAAGCCATTTCTTTTTCTTGCCTAGTCGGCGGATTGTCAGCCTTGCTGGCCGGGTGCCAGACCCAGAGCACCAGTTCTCTGGACGATTGGTCCTCGCGGATGAGCTATCGCGCGCCGAGCAGCAGCCAGATTTACATTTGCCATGCCTTCGGGTGCAAACTGAAGCACAGTTTCAGACCCGGTGAAAAGGATCTGGCAAAGCTCAAGTCCATTCTGGCGCGTGGCAAGGCGAGCCCGGAAGCTGAGCGCGAAGCCATCGGCAAGGCCGTTCAATGGTTCGAGAAGCGGGTTGGGCCGATTGTCGGCTCTGACAAGGATATTGGCGGGCTTGATATGCGCAATTCCGGTGTCGCAGGACAAATGGATTGCATCGATGAAGCCAGCAACACCACGTCTTATCTGACCTATGCCGAGAAAAACGGATTGCTCAAATATCACACCGTGCTTGCGCCGGTGGCTCGCGGCTTTTTCCTTGATGGTCGTTATCCCCACGCCACAGCCGTGGTAAAGGACAAGGAAAGCGGAAAAAGGCACGCGGTTGATAGCTGGCGTCACGACAATGGCGTTCTGCCAATCATCAAGCCGTTGGAAGCCTGGTATCGCGAATCCCCGTCCCGACAGGCAAGCTGAGCCGGACTGCATTAATCCCTTCAAAATAACAGAATGCGCATGGATCCTGTCCGGGAGCGTGCTGTTGCGCGCGCTGATTGATGAGACTTGCGTCCGTTTCCGGGGTTTCAGAAAGGCGGAAAGCAAAAAGCCCACCGGGGGAGGAGGTCCGGTGGGCTTATTGAACGTCTCAAAACGGGGAGGAGGTCGTTTTGAAACCATCAGGTTTCTGGGAGGAGGAGGAAACCTGAATTTCTGAAGTGATCTTGTTGATCACTGTTGTTGGAATATTTCTAACAAATCAGAAATGAATGTGCACTGCACAATATTGCATAGCAGTTCTGCATCTCGTGCAAATCTGTAAAATTGTCGCAGTCTAGTTGGGTTTCCCACCTGAGAAATGGTGAGTAGATGTATTTTCTTTGCAATTACAATGGTTTAAAAAATTACCCAAAAGGTCAGGTTTCGACCTTCCAATTAGAGGTATCTACGTAAGTTGGCGCCTACAGAGCGCTTAGGCCGAAATTTGTGTCGGTGAATACGAGCAAAATAACAGCATTTTCTGCCAAATCTGCCTTGATATTATGCACTGCAACATAAGGCGAGCTAAAGGGTTTGATTTAGTTCAAAGACAACAATTCTGTATATCAATGTGCACAAGCCATGCGTTTTTGCAGCAAAAAGGGCTGGCAATCATGCGATGCCAACCCTGATTCCGTCTTTTTGGCGTCTGTCTTGGAGTGCCTATTTTCGCGCCATGTGGAAAAAGTGGGCGCTGTGGACAGAATTACGGCTTGCTGCGGCGGTCCTGCAGCTCCTTGAGGAAAATGCCGGTATAGCTACGCTCATGCTTGGCAACATCCTCCGGCGTGCCCTGAGCGACAATCTGGCCGCCGCCATCGCCACCTTCAGGGCCAAGGTCGAGAATCCAGTCCGCAGTCTGGATCACTTCGAGATTGTGCTCGATGACAATCACCGTATTGCCCTGACTCACCAACTCGTGCAGCACTTCGAGCAGCTTGGCTACATCGTGGAAATGCAGACCGGTGGTCGGCTCGTCTAGAATATAAAGCGTGCGACCCGTTGAGCGTTTGGATAATTCCTTGGACAATTTCACGCGCTGGGCTTCGCCGCCCGACAAAGTGGTCGCTTGCTGGCCGACCTTGATATAGCCAAGCCCCACTCTTTGCAGGGTGACCATCTTGTCACGCACCGATGGCACCGCGGCAAAGAAGTCGGCGGCTTCATCGACGGTCATTTCCAACACATCGGCGATGGATTTGCCTTTGAATTCCACTTCAAGGGTTTCGCGATTGTAGCGGTGGCCCTTGCAGACGTCACAGGTGACATAGACATCGGGCAGGAAGTGCATTTCGATTTTGATCACCCCGTCGCCCTGACAGGCCTCACAACGACCGCCCTTGACGTTGAAGGAGAAGCGGCCCGGTGCATAGCCGCGTGCCTTGGCTTCCGGCAGACCGGCGAACCATTCGCGGATCGGGGTAAAGGCCCCGGTATAGGTGGCCGGATTGGAGCGTGGTGTGCGGCCAATCGGTGACTGGTCGATATCGATGATCTTGTCGACATGTTCCAAGCCTTCGATCCGATCGTGCGGGGATGGCATGGCACGGGCACGATTGAGCTTCATGGCTGCACCCTTGTAAAGGGTATCGATCAGGAAGGTGGACTTGCCGCCACCAGAAACGCCCGTCACGCAAGTGAAGGTGCCAAGGGGAATCGATGCCGTGACATTTTTGAGGTTGTTGCCGCGGGCATTGACGACCGTGATATTTTTGCCTTTTTTGCCCTTGCGGCGCTCGTGGTCAACGCCAATCACTTCAACGCCGGACAAATACTGGCCGGTCAGCGATGCCGGGTCATTCTTGATATGGTCTGGGGTGCCTTGTGAGACAATCCGTCCCCCATGGATGCCTGCACCGGGGCCGACATCGATGACATGGTCTGCGGTTAGGATCGCGTCTTCATCATGTTCGACCACGATGACGGTGTTGCCCAGATTGCGCAGATGTTTGAGGGTTTCGAGCAAGCGGGCATTGTCGCGCTGATGCAGGCCGATGGAAGGTTCGTCGAGCACATAAAGCACACCGGTCAGGCCGGAGCCTATTTGCGAGGCGAGTCGGATGCGCTGGCTTTCGCCGCCCGACAAGGTGCCGGAATTGCGCGACAGGGTCAGATATTCCAGCCCCACATCATTGAGGAAGGTCAGGCGCTCACGGATTTCTTTGAGAATCCGCTCGGCAATTTCCATTTGTTTGGGCGTCAAGCTGTCCGGCAGGTCGCGCACCCAGTGAGCGGCAGCGCGGATCGACAGGCTGGAGACTTCAGAAATATGCTTATTGTCGAGCTTGACCGCCAAGGCCTCGGGCTTCAGGCGGTGGCCATCACAGGCCGAGCAGGGGTGGCTTGACTGGTATTTGCCGATCTCCTCGCGCGCCCAGTTGCTTTCGGTTTCGCGGAAGCGGCGCTCAAGATTGGGAATGACCCCCTCGAATGGTTTTTGCGATTTGTAGGAGCGGGCACCGTCGTCATAGACGAACTGAACCTTTTCCTCGCCCGTGCCATACAGAAGCACTTCCTGTGCCTTGAAGGGCAGTTCGATCCACGGCACGGTCAGCTTGAAGTCATAATGCTTGGCAAGGGCGTCCAGTGTCTGGCGATAGAATGGCGAGGTGCCTTTGGCCCATGGCGCAATGGCCCCATCCTTGAGACTGAGTGAGGTGTCTGGGACGACAAGATCGGGACTGATCTGCAATTCACTGCCCAGACCATCGCAGGTCGGGCAGGCACCAAAGGGATTGTTGAACGAGAAAAGCCGTGGTTCAATTTCCGGAATTGTGAAGCCGGAGACCGGGCAGGCGAATTTTTCCGAGAAGGTGATGCGTTTTGGTTCTCCCTTATCGTCCTTCTCGTCAACCAGTTCGACAATCGCCAGACCGTCGGCCAGCTCCAGAGACAATTCGAGGGAGTCGGCAAGGCGCTTTTCAATACCTTCTTTGACCACCATGCGGTGAACCACGACCTCAATGTTATGCTTGAACTTCTTATCCAGTGTCGGCAGGTCACCATCGTCATACATCTGCCCATCGATGCGAAAGCGGGTGAGGCCGCGTTTGACCAGTTCGGCTAGCTCCTTGCGGAACTCTCCCTTGCGGCCACGCACAATCGGAGCGAGCAGAAGAAAGCGCGATTTGACCGGTAGATCCATCACCCGGTCGACCATCTGGCTGACGGTCTGGCTCTCAATCGGCAGCCCCGTGGCTGGTGAATAGGGAATGCCGACGCGGGCAAACAACAAACGCATATAGTCGTAGATCTCGGTCACCGTACCGACGGTGGAGCGTGGATTGCGTGACGTGGTCTTCTGTTCGATCGAAATGGCGGGCGACAGGCCGTCAATCTGGTCGACATCCGGCTTCTGCATCATTTCAAGGAACTGCCGAGCATAGGCGGAGAGTGACTCCACGTAACGCCGTTGGCCTTCCGCATAGATGGTGTCAAAGGCAAGCGAGCTCTTGCCCGAACCAGACAGGCCGGTCATGACGATCAGCTGATCGCGCGGAATGTCCAGATCGACATTCTTGAGATTATGCTCCCGCGCGCCGCGAATCGAAATCATTTTCTGGGATGAAACCTGGGAGGGAGCAACGGATTTCTCGTTATCCTTGTACATGACAGACCTTTTCGGGACGGATCGCTTGGTATTCCAATGGGCTTTGTGGGCACAATCGCTGAAGTCGTTGGTACGTGTGACGAAGCGCAAAGGATCATTCCTCTGGGAAAGTCCTGATGACGCCTTCACAGCTTCCAATAGTGCTTTGTCAAACCTATGGCAATCACGCGGTTTGAGTGATTCAATTTTTGGTCATATTAGCGAGACAAATTTAAAATGTACACATTTTGTTCTATGGTGTGAATCGTTTAAAATATGGCATCAGGCATCGATATCGAAGCCGGAATGACGAGGTTTTCAGTCCATTTTGCGGGATTGTCGGGGATTGAAGCAAGAGAGGATGGAACTGATCTTCGTTCTTGCCTATGCTGGCGAACAATTCAATCCCGTTACAAACGGGCCGGAAAGATCAGATATAAAAAGGACAATCGAATGGCCGGTAGTGTGAACAAAGTCATCCTCGTGGGCAATTTGGGCAATGACCCGGATATTCGCCGCACGCAGGACGGCCGCCCCATCGCCAATCTCTCGGTCGCCACTTCCGAAAGCTGGAAGGATCGCAACACCGGCGAGCGTCGCGAAAAAACCGAATGGCATCGGGTGGTCATTTTCAATGAAGGTCTGTGCCGTATTGCCGAGCAATATCTGCGCAAGGGCTCTAAAGTGTATCTGGAAGGCCAGCTGCAGACCCGTAAATGGCAGGATCAGAATGGTCAGGATCGCTATTCGACCGAAGTGGTTCTGCAGGGCTTCAACGGCAATCTGACCATGCTGGACAATCGCGGCGAAGGCGGCGGTGGTGGCAACTTTGGTGGTCAGCAAGGCGGTGATTTTGGTGGTCCCGGCGGCAACTTCGGTGGTCAGCAGGGGGGCGACTTTGGTGGTCAGCGTGGTGGACCACAGCAGAGCAGCCCACAGGCAAGCAACTTCCGCGACGATCTGGACGACGATATTCCATTTTGACCGATCGGATCTTGTCGATGCGATACAAAACCCGGCTTTGGCCGGGTTTTCTTGTGTCTGGCCTTGCCTGACCTATTGCTGCTGGTATTCGAAGTCACGGAGATCTTCGAAATCCAGCGCCATTCCAGACAGGCACAGATCGTCATATCTTGAGCCCGGATAGATAGTCTCGATATAGACCCGCAGGGTTTGCACATCGTGCCAACCACCAAGATAGACTTCCTGCACGCCGGGGCGATCGTCCAGTCGATGAGAGAAGCGTGCCCCTTGGTCGGTTTCGATCGTTATGTCCCGCGCCCGGGCATTCTCTCGATAGCTTTTGTTGCTTTTCTGATAGCCATTCAGGAACATTATCTTGCGAATGCGGGTGCCGGGGCGGACTTGCATGGCAACCCACTCGCCTTCGCCCGAGCCATAGGCGCCTTCGCACCAGGCCCGGTGTGCCTTTGATAGGCCCCAACCTTCAAGGTTGCCCGGTCGGTAGGTGGCGACCCGCGAGTTGGGGAGGATGGAGCTGGCGCAATAGGTGACATCGTCGACCAGTTCGGTGCCATAATGGATGCGGTCACAGTTGCCCGCTTCTGCCGACATGGTGAAGCCAAGCAGAGGAATGAGGCAGGCAAGGGGACGGCTGGCGTTCCAGATGTGCGGCAAAGATGAAGGGAATAAGCGCATGTGGCCCTCCTGATTGGATGTGCTTTACCCATTTTGCGCCGAGGACGGGCAAAACAAAAGCCCCGCACATGTAGCAGTGCGGGGCTTTTTGAAGAATCAAGAGGAGCGTTGCCTAGGTGCTGGTCAGGCTTGCTCATTCATCGTCTGGGCAACGGAAAGATGGTCCTTGTAGGACTGGGCTTCAATGAAAATCCGATGGATGCTGTCAAAGCGGTCCCTGATCTGGGTTTCAAGGTCAGCGATGACCTTCTCCAACTCACCCACCATCAGATCATTGCGGAAATCGAGGCTGAGGGTCAACAAAACCTCGTTGGGGCCGCGATGCAGTGTGCGCAATTCATTGACGGTCGTCACTGCCGGGTGACTGGCCACCACGCTGGCGATCTCGCTCTCCAACTCGTCTGACGCAGCTTCCCCGATCAGTAGCCCCTTGGTTTCATAGGCGAGCAGGAAGGCTGTTGTCGCCAAAATGATGCCGATGACAATGGAGGCTGCACCATCCATCCACGGAATGTGGAAATAGTAAGCGATGGCGATGCCTATGCCTGCGACAACCAGCCCCAGCATGGCCGCTGAGTCTTCAAACAGGACAGTGAAAACGGTAGGATCCTTAGAGTCCTTGACCGCAGCCACCCAGCCTTTCTTGCCTTTTGTGCTGCTGAATTCCTTGAATGCCACCATCCAGGCCCAGCCCTCAAAGCAGATGGCAAGGCCAAGCACCACGAAGTTGATGGTCGGATCGGCGATCTCGGAGGGCTCAAGCACCTTGTGAATGCCTTCATAAATGGAGAGACCTGCGCCAACAGCAAAGATCAACAAAGCCACGACAAAGGCCCAGAAATAGAGCTCTGACCCATAGCCGAACGGATGCTTCTTGTCTGCGGGTTGGGCGGCCCGACGGATGCCATAGAGCAGCAGGCCCTGATTGCCAGTATCCACCAGTGAGTGGATGCCTTCTGCCATCATGGCTGATGAGCCGGTGATGGATGACGCGATGAATTTGGTTACGGCAATCAGCGCGTTGCCTGCCAATGCGGCATAAATGACCTTTTTGGACCCAGCAGCCAAGTCTCTTCTCCTCTTTCTGTCGCCCCGGAACAGAGTGATGTTTGATTCCTATCTGATGGGCGCGCAGAAGAAAATAGCGAATTGCGATGTCTGGCCTTTGACAAAGCAAATAGTTTCTTATATTCGTAAATACTAATATAATTCACTCAGGCAGGAGCATGAGAACCATGCGCACCATTTCAAACCCACTCTTCAACCCTTTCAGGGCTTCTTTGCATGTCGCAAGCCTGATGAGCCTGCTTTTGGCGGTGACTGCCGCGCAAGCGGAGGGGTTTGTCGTCAAGGCAATGACCATTGCAGACAAAAAGGCGGTCTTCGCGACCGTTGAAAGCACCGACGCGATTGCGGCGCGGGTGCGCATTTCCGGAACGGTGACCGAGTTGAGTGCGACCGAGGGCGATCTTGTGCAAGAAGGTGCCGTGATCGCTTTGGTCAAGGACCCAAAGCTTGATCTGCAGATTGAGGCCATCGAGGCGCAGATCCGCGCTGCGGAACGGGAGATTGCCAATCTCAAGACAGAGTTGGAGCGGACACAGGCCCTTTTCCAGCGCGGGTCAACCACCAAGGCACGGCTCGATCAGATCAACACCCAATATGACGTTGCAAAAAGCAAGCTTGAGGCTTCTGAGGCCGAGAAGGCCGTGATTGTGCGTCAGCTGGAAGAGGGCGCCGTTTTGGCGCCACAGACGGGTCGGGTGCTGGATGTGCCGATCACGGTCGGGTCGGTCGTGATGCCCGGAGAGGCTGTCGCCACCATTGCCAAGGAACATTATATATTGCGCCTTTCGCTGCCAGAGCGCCATGCGCGTTTCTTGCATAAGGGCGATAGCGTTGCGCTCGCGGCCCGAGGGCAGGATTGCGCCAAAGGCTGTGATCGGACTGGAACAATCGTCAAGGTGTACCCGCAAATCGCCAATGGTCGTGTGCTTGCCGATGCAACGGTTCCGGATTTGGGCGACTATTTTGTCGGAGAGCGCATTCAGGTGCGCGTCAGTGCCGGGGAACGATCCGCCTTGCTGGTGCCTGATGATCTGGTTTTCACGCGCTTTGGGGTTGATTTTGTCACGTCCAGACTGGCCGATGACAAAACAGCTGACATCGCCGTGCAAGTGGGGCGCAGTCACCGCAAACAGAGCGGTCTGATGGTCGAAATTCTCTCTGGCATTGAGGCTGGTGACATTCTGATCCAGCCGCAAGGGGGCGAGCATGGACAAAAATAAATCCCCAAAAAAACTGGGCCTCGGCCTGTCGGGTGGATTGGCCAAAAGCTTCATTCGCTCGCCATTGACGCCCCTTTTGCTGATCACCTCTTTTGCGCTGGGTCTGGTGGCCCTGATGGCCTTGCCGCGCGAGGAAGAGCCGCAGATTTCTGTGCCGATGGTCGATATTCATGTCCGGGCAGACGGTTTGAAGGCAGATGATGCGGTCAAGCTCATTACCGAGCCGCTGGAGACCGTCGTCAAGAGCATTGATGGTGTCGAGCATGTCTATTCCAACAGCTATGACGATCAGGTGGTGGTCACGGCGCGTTTTCTGGTTGGCACCAGCTCGGACGCCGCTATTTTGCGGGTGCATGACAAGATCCGCGCCAATCTCTCGGCCATTCCTGTCGGTATCCCCGAGCCATTGGTTGTGGGGCGCGGCATCGATGATGTGGCGATCAACGTCCTGACCCTGTCGCCGGACCGCTCGGTTGCCGACCGTTGGACCGATGCTGCCCTTTATAACATTGCAGATGAATTGAGAGTGGAACTGTCCAAGCTCGAGGATATTGGCCTTACCTATCTGGTGGGGGGGCAGACAGACCAGATCCGTATCGAACCGGACCCGGAAAAACTGGCCCTTTACGGCCTGACCTTGCAGCAATTGGTGGGCAAGGTGCAGTCTGCCAACAGCTCCTTCATGACCGGCGCGTTGCGTGAACAGAACCGGTCCTTGCCGGTGGCGGTCGGGCAGACCTTGCAGAGCGCTTCCGAGATTGGATTGCTGTTGCTGACCAGCCGCGACGGGCGTCCGGTCTATGTGCAGGATGTGGCCAAAATCGTGGTTGGGCAAAGCCAGAAGGATCACCGGGTTTGGAACCTGACGCGCAACGAGGAGGGTGGCTTTGAGCGGTTGCCCGCAGTGTCGCTGGCCATTGCCAAGCGCAAGGGAGCGAACGCGGTCAATATCTCCCACGCCATCCTGGAGCGTGTCGAGCAATTGAAGGGGCAATTGATCCCGCAGGACATCCGTGTCGATGTCACCCGCAATTATGGCGATACGGCCAATGAAAAAGCCAATGAGCTGCTCTATCATCTGGGACTGGCGACCATTTCGATTGTCATTCTGGTCGGCGTTGCCATCGGGCTACGCGAAGGTCTGGTGGTTTTGATTGTCATTCCAACGACCATTTTGTTGACTTTGGCGGCCGCCTATCTGATGGGCTACACAATCAACCGGGTGTCGTTGTTCGCCTTGATCTTTGCCATCGGCATTCTGGTCGATGATGCCATTGTGATGATCGAGAATATCGCGCGGCACTGGGCGATGAAGGATGATCGCTCCAAGATCGAGGCGGCGATTGAAGGGGTGGCTGAGGTTGGCAATCCGACAGTCATTGCCACCCTGACCGTGGTGGCTGCTTTGTTGCCGATGATGTTTGTCTCCGGGCTGATGGGGCCTTATATGAGTCCAATCCCGGCGGTGGCTTCTGCGGCGATGGTGTTATCTTTCTTTGTTGCGGTGATGCTGACGCCTTGGCTGATGAATCTCATCGGCAAACCCGGCCATAGTGAAGCGGCTGACGGCGGTATTTTGGGGCGCAGCTATCGCCTCGTGGCGACACCGATCCTGTCAGGCCGCGGGCGGGCTTGGATTTTCTTGCTGTTGGTTGGGGTGGCGACCATTGCTTCGACCCTGCTGATTTATTCCAAGGATGTGACGGTCAAGCTGTTGCCGTTTGATAACAAATCGGAACTGCAGGTGATCGCAGATTTGCCCGAAGGCTCCAGTCTGGAGGCTACCGATCGATTGTTGGCGGCAGCGGCTGATCGTCTCAAAGGCATCGCTGAAATCACCTCGATCCAGTCCCATGCAGGGACGGCTGCACCTTTTGGTTTCAACGGCTTGGTACGGCACTATTTCTTCCGCACCAATCCGGAGCAGGGGGATTTGCAGATCAATCTGGTGAATAAGGAGGACCGCGACCGGACCAGCCATGCGGTGGCGTTGGAAGTCCGCGACCTGATCGCTGATGTGCCACAGCCGGAAGGCACGGTTTTGAAGGTGGTTGAAGTGCCGCCCGGACCACCTGTTCTCTCGACGCTTCTGGCGGAAATCTATGGTCCGGACCCGGAAACCCGCCGTGCGGTGGCATCAGAATTGCGCAAGCTGTTTGACGCTGTATCCTTCATTGTCGATGTCGATGACAGTTTCGGTGTCCCGACGACACGCGCGCGCATTCGCATCGATCAAGACAATCTGGAATATCATCGGGTCGAGCAGGGAGATGTCTATCAGACCATTCGCTACTATCTGAATGGGCAGGTGGTTGGTTATTCCCACAAAGGGGGCGGGCGTCGTCCGGTTGCGATTGCCGTCAAGCCCAATCGGTCCGATCTGACGATTTCCGAGCGCTTGCTCACCATCCCGGTGCCGCAGAATGCCATTCCGGGCGAACGTGGTGTGATCGAACTTGGGGATGTGGTGCGGATCGAGCGGGAGCAGGCGAGTTTTCCGATCTTCCGGCATAATGGCCGCGCGGCAGAAATGGTGATGGCCGACCTTGCCGGGGATTTTGAAGCCCCGATCTATGGCATGCTGGCGGTGCAGGAGAAGATCGATGCCCATGATTGGGGCGATCTGCCCAAGCCGCAGATCTTGCTCAATGGTCAGCCAAAGGATGAATCTGTCACATCGATCCTGTGGGATGGAGAATGGGAAGTGACCTGGATCACGTTCCGCGACATGGGGGCAGCCTTTGCCATCGCCATTCTGGGTATTTATGCCTTGGTGGTGGCCCAGTTCCACTCCTTCCGAGTGCCGTTGGTGGTGTTGACGCCGATCCCGCTGACCCTCATCGGAATCATGCTTGGTCATTGGTTGTTTGATGCTGCCTTCACGGCGACCTCGATGATCGGCTTCATCGCTCTGGCCGGGATCATCGTACGCAACTCGATCCTGCTGGTTGATTTCGTTGGTCATGAAAAAGGATCAGGGCGACCGCTAAAGGATGTGTTGCTGGAGGCGGGGGCCATCCGCTTCAAGCCGATCATGCTAACGGCGCTGGCTGCGATGATCGGGGCTGCGGTGATTTTGGCGGACCCGATCTTTCAGGGGCTGGCCATCTCGCTGTTGTTCGGGTTGGCTTCCTCGACGCTGCTGACGGTTTTGGTCATTCCCGCGATCTATGTGGCGCTCAAAGGGGTCGATAAGCCGATGTAGGCTTGTCTCTTCTGATATGAAACAAAAAGGCCCGATCACAGGATCGGGCCTTTTTGGTTTGCGGGACCGCATTGGTTTGCGGTTCAGTGCCAGAACATCTTGGCCTTGTCGAATTGTTTCCAGCGTTTCTTTGCCTTGTGCCAAGCGTGATCGGCTTCGGTTTGATGCGTTTCAAGCACATGGGCGACGATGGCTGCATCGCTCTCGTCGCTGCCGCCTGCCAATTGGGTGACGGCACCAAGCTTTTCCGCCATTTCCACGTCATTGATGTAGCCAAAGATTTTCTGCAACGCCTTCAGACGCTTGTTGAAGGCGTTGGTTTTATCGGTGTCATAGAGGGTGGCGAAGAGCTGTCCCTGATAGCGCAGCGTCTTGAGGCGCTTGCGCATGGCATGGCGTTCATCCGGGGTGAGTTTTGTCAGATGGTCACCATGACGTTTGGCTTGCCCGAGGGATTTGTCCAGTGCCTTGGCCGCCAACCCGTCGATGGGTGCTTTCCTGTCTGGTTTGGAGACATATTTGCGCCAGGCTTTCTGTCGGGTGAAAAGTGCCAACTCGATTTGGAAGGAGGCGTGGGACCATTGTTCCAGCTCTTCGAGCACATGCCTGCGGACCATGTCGCGATAGCGTTTGAGCCGGCCGGTCAGGATGCGTTGCTCGTTGCTCAAATCCCCGTCAGTTTGCGCGACGACGGGCAAATAGATGTCTTCGACCAGCACATCCATGTCGCGCAGTTGTCCCACATGCCGCGACAGAGTGCGTGCCTTCTTGTCGAGGGCACGCAGCGGCGGGCCGTCGATCACCGGGCGAAAGGCTCGTAGCAGGCTGCGAAGCAGGCGCAGATTGATGCGCAGTTGATGCGGTCCTTCGGGATTGGGGCTTTGCGTCATGACGTGCCAATTGTGCAGGATCGCTGCAACAATGGGGTCCATTTGCTGGATGAATGTCTGCTCGATGCTTTGGCCTGTTGTGAGAGCGGGCAAGCTGACAGGTTTGGGTTTGGGCGGTTTGGCGCTCTCCGCTCCGATCAGGACGTAACCAAGGGTGGCTTTGTTGCGACTGGCCAGACGACAATGCTGACCTTCGAACAGGGCCCCGGCCAAATCGAGCAGGTCGGCAACATTGCCATATTTCAGTTCCAGTTCCGCTTCGCCGATGGGCTGAAGGCCCTTGTCGCTGAAGACATGCCCCATATCGATGGCCAATTCGACGCAGCCACCATTGGCCGTGTGCAAATCAAAGCTGGTGCGCTCAACAACGGTTTCGAAGATGGGCAAGACCAGCGCGCCGTTGGTTGCGTCTTGGACCTTGGCACGCAAGCTACCGTCGAGGATTTGGTCCAGCTGCGGTTTTGGACCTGCGATTTCGGTTTCACTTTCCTGCGGGTTCGACACACCGCCCTGAACCTTGGTCTTGGCCTTGATGGTCTGGATCCAGCAGCCATCATCATCGCGCACCCGCAGCGCGATGCCAGCTTTCCGCAGGGCATGATCGGCTGTGTCGAAATAGATGGAGCGCAATCGCCGTTGGGCCGGAAGGGCGTCACTGCCCGCACGCGCCTCGGCTTTTGCTTGCAGAGCACGAAGCTCGCCGACATCCATCTGGATTTTCAGCTCGAGCTCTTCGGCTGTCTTGTTACTCATACGCATGTCCTCCGCAATGAAGGATAAGCCCGCCTCGGGTGCTTGACAAGATTGGACGTACCTGGTGCACCTGCCTTTGGGAGCATCCCCTTTCGGCGGGCATGTTTGGCTGTGCGTTAGCCGGTGATCATGGCACGGACACCATCGGCGATGAACTGAATGGCCAGCGCCGAGAGCAGCACGCCGAGCAGACGGGTTAGAATGTTGCGGCCACTGTCACCAAGGGCCTTTTCCACCCAACCTGCAATGGCAAAGGTGAGCAACACCAGCAGCAGCACGCTGGCAATGATGGCAAGAATGGAGGTCATCTCGACCCAGTTGGTGGACTGGGAAGACAGAAGCAGCACCGCCGATATGGCACCAGGACCCGATATCAGCGGGATGGCCAATGGGAAAACTGCAATGTCGTGCATTTCATCGTCGGACAAGGCTTCCTCAGCAGATTTTGATTTGCGCTCCTTGCGTTTCTCGAAAACCATTTCAAAGGCAATGAAAAAGAGCAGCAAGCCACCGGCAATCCGGAAGGCAGGCAGGGAGATGCCAAGCACTGACAGGATGATCTGGCCGACAAAGGCAAAGGTCAACAGGATGCCCGCGGCCACAATCACCGCGCGGGTTCCGATCTTGAAACGTTCCTGCTTGGATGCGCCACTGGTGACCGCCAGAAAGATTGGCGCAAGGCCGATCGGGTCGATGGTCACGAACAGGGTAACGAAGGCATTCAGCAATGTATCAAATGGCAGCATGTCTCACTTTCCCGCATTTTTTTTGCGCCTGATGGCAAGGGCTGAAACGCAGAGGAAACGGTCCGCCAACAACATATGGAAACCACTCGCATATCAGGAATGGCCCTGGTCGACAATGTTCAGCCTATTTGCTAACAGGGCAAGAGCAAAATTTTGATGTGGCGGCGCAAATCGTTTATACAGAACTACCTTTTTGACAGGGATTCGAGACACTCCTTTGACAGACAAAAACATGAACGATTCGGGCGACGGACTAACCGTCGATATCAAGCCCACTTCCATCACGGATGAAATGAAGCGCAGCTATCTCGATTACGCCATGAGCGTGATCGTCAGCCGTGCCTTGCCCGATGTGCGCGACGGCCTCAAGCCGGTGCATCGCCGCATTCTTTATTCCATGCATGAGAATGGCTACGAGTGGAACAAGCCCTACCGCAAATCGGCCCGTGTGGTCGGTGACGTGATGGGTAAGTATCACCCGCATGGTGATAGTGCGATCTATGAAGCCCTCGTGCGCATGACGCAGAATTTCTCTCTGCGCTTGCCGCTGATCGACGGGCAGGGCAACTTTGGCTCTGTTGACGGCGATAGCGCGGCTGCAATGCGTTATACGGAATGTCGTCTGGAAAAGGTCACCGAGGCCATTCTCGGCGATCTTGACAAGGATACCGTTGACTTCCTCGATAACTATGATGGGTCCGAGAGAGAGCCCGGCGTGATGCCAGCCCGCTTTCCGAACCTTCTGGTCAACGGGGCAGGCGGTATTGCTGTCGGGATGGCGACCAACATTCCACCGCACAATCTGGGTGAAGTGATTGATGCCTCGATTGCCTTGATCGACAATCCGGCTTTGTCGGCTGAAGAGTTGCTCGAATATGCACCGGGTCCGGACTTCCCGACCGGCGGCATCATTCTGGGCCGGGCAGGCATCCGCAGCTATTACAATACCGGTCGCGGATCGGTGATGATGCGCGGCAAGGTTGATGTCGAGGAGATCCGCAAGGATCGCATGGCGCTGATTGTCACCGAGATCCCGTATCAGGTGAACAAGGCAACGATGATCGAGAAGATCGCCGAGGCGGTGCGCGACAAGCGTATTGAGGGTATTTCCGATATTCGCGATGAATCCGACCGTCTGGGTATGCGGGTTGTGGTCGAGTTGAAGCGCGATGCGGTGCCTGATGTGGTGCTCAATCAGCTTTATCGCTTCAGCCAGCTGCAAACCTCGTTTGGCACCAACATGGTGGCGCTGAATGGTGGCAAGCCTGAACTGATGAATTTGCGTGACGTGCTGCATGCCTTCAATCAGTTCCGGGAAGAAGTTGTCAGTCGTCGGACGAAATATCTGCTGAACAAGGCCCGTGATCGCGCCCATATTTTGGTTGGCTTGGCGATCGCGGTTGCCAATATTGACGAAGTCATTCGCACCATTCGCAATGCGCCTGATCCAACGACCGCGCGTAACCAGTTGATGGAACGCCGCTGGCCGGCCACGGATGTGGCGGATTTGATCCTGTTGATCGATGATCCGCGCCATCGGATCAATGACGACGGCACTTACTATCTGTCAGAAGAACAGGCCCGCGCCATTCTTGAATTGCGTCTGGCCCGTTTGACGGCAATCGGTCGTGACGAGGTCGGCGATGAGCTGAATGCGCTGGGTGAGAAAATCACCGACTATCTCGATATTCTGCGCTCGCGTGAGCGGATCTATTCCATCGTCAAGCAGGAAATGCTTGATCTGAAGGAAGAATTCGCCACCCCACGGCGCACCGAGATTGTCGAAGGTGGCGCCGACTTTGACGATGAAGACTTGATCCAGCGTGAGGAAATGGTGGTGACCGTATCCCATGCCGGTTACATCAAGCGTGTGCCGCTCTCCACCTATCGCGCCCAGCGCCGTGGTGGTAAGGGACGCTCCGGCATGGCGACCAAGGATGAAGATTTTGTCACGCGGCTGTTTGTGGGCAATACCCACACGCCGGTGCTGTTCTTCTCCTCGCGCGGCATTGCCTACAAGATGAAGGTCTGGCGTCTGCCATTGTCCGCTCCACAAGGCAAGGGCAAGGCTCTAATCAATCTGCTGCCTTTGCAACAAGGTGAGCGGATCACCTCTATTCTGCCATTGCCAGAGGATGAGGAGAGCTGGGAAACCCTCGATCTGATGTTTGCCACCATCTCCGGATCGGTGCGCCGCAACAAGCTGTCCGACTTCAAACTGGTCAACCGAAATGGCAAGATCGCCATGAAGTTTGAAGAAGGGTCCGATGACGGCATTGTCGGGGTTGAGACCTGCAACGCGGATGATGATGTGTTGCTGACGACGGCCAATGGCCAGTGCATCCGCTTTCCGGTTGAAGATGTGCGCGTGTTCCAGAGCCGTGGCTCGACCGGTGTGCGCGGCATTCGTCTCGAAGAGGATGATAAGGTCATTTCCATGTCGATCCTGCGTCACTTCGATGCTACGCCGGATGAGCGCAGTGAGTATCTGCGTCGGGCCAGTGCGATGCGCCGTGCCTTGACTGGCGAAGAGACCGAGGAGACGAGCGATGTTGAAGCCGATGCTGTTGGCGCTGAACTTGGTGACAAATATGCCGCCATGGACGCAGCCGAGCAGTTCGTGTTGACCATTTCTGAGAATGGCTTTGGCAAGCGGACCTCGTCCTATGAATATCGGACCTCGGGTCGCGGTGGCAAAGGCATTGTTGCCATGGCCGTGAATGACCGCAACGGCCCGCTGATTGCCAGCTTCCCGGCAGAGGAAAGCGACCAGATCATGCTGGTGACCGATGGTGGTCAGCTGATCCGCTGTCCAATCGATGGTATTCGTATTGCGGGGCGCTCGACGCAGGGCGTGACAGTGTTCAAGACCCGCGAAGGCGAGCGCGTGGTGTCCGTGGAGAAAATCTCCGAGGAAGATCACGAGGTGGAAGATGCTGATGAGCTGGATGGGGACGCCGAGGGTGGTGCAACGCCTCCAGACGCCGAACCATCTGGAGATGAAAGCTAATCTCCCACGGAAACTATGTGCGACAAGATAAAAAAGAAGGCCCGCAAGACGGGCCTTTTTTATTGGTCAGATGGTCAAGATTGCATGGGCTGGCAACTGCACAGGACAGAATCTTGTGTTCTGATTATCGAAGAAAATGGAAAATGCTCTGATACATAGCTCTGACACGTGGTGCCTGAGCTATGCTTGATCTCTAAGAGAAATGGCGTGTTCTCAAGAGCTCAGTTGACCAGCGCGAGTTCGCTGCTGCAGGAGCTGGTGCCTTTTTGGGCGACGCAGGCGCCGGAGTTCGACTCACCGAAAAAGCCCAAGCTCGAAATATCGAGTGGAGTGCCATAGCCATCAGACAAGGCTGACGTGCCGCTCAATGCAATGAATCCAAGCCCCATCACGCAAATCATGATGCCAGTTGCCACGAAGAATTTGGTTTTTTCCATAGAAGCCATATCAACATCCCCGAATTATCAGCATTATTACGAAATCAACGTTAAAAAATCTTTTATCGAAACCTATATGAAGTAGGGCTGAGCATCGCGTTCATCTCCTATTCATTTTTACGGATGTCTCTCATTATTCGTTTTGGAAGGCAAGCCTGAATTCGAGTATTGCACTATTGACAGCGTTGTATATTTCCTGTCTTGAAAAGGGCAGGCACGCAATGCAATGGAAGCAGACAATGTCAAAGAAAGTCGCCCTTTATCCCGGATCCTTTGATCCGATCACCTTTGGTCATCTCGATATTGTCCATCGCGCCTGCCATCTGGTTGATGAGTTGGTGCTGGCCATCGGGGTGCATCATGGCAAGGCCCCGTTTTTCACGCCGGAGGAACGCCATGACCTTATTCATGCGGTGGTCTCGCCGATTGCCGCAGAAACGGAAACCGAGCTGAAAGTGGTGACGTTTGATGATTTGGTGATCAATGCCGCCAAACGATCCGATGCGACCATTATGATCCGTGGGTTGCGCGACGGCACCGATTTTGATTATGAAATGCAGTTGGCGGGGATCAATGAAACATTGGCGCCGGAAGTGCAGACCATTTATTTGCCATCAGGCAGCTCGGTACGCCATATTGCTGCCAGTCTGATTCGTCAGGTTGCCGTCATGGGGGGCGACATTTCACCCTTCGTGCCCGATGTCGTTAAAGCGGCCTTTGACAAAAAGCTCTCTAGCTGAACGGAAAATACATGACCCTTACCCGACGCTTGTTTCTGACTGCTGGTCTTCTGGCTACTCTCGTTTGGAGCGGATCGCAGACTGCCTTCGCGGACGAAAAGGACAATATGCTCTATCTTGACACGGTGCATGGCCGTGTTGTCATCAAGATGCGGCCGGATCTTGCCCCCAAGCATGTGGAGCGGATCAAGACACTGGCCCGCAAAGGCTTTTATGACGGGCTAAAATTTCACCGTGTGATTGATGGCTTTATGGCCCAGACTGGCGACCCGCGTGGCAATGGCACCGGGGGGTCGGATCTGCCGGATCTCAAGGCCGAGTTCAATGCCCGTCCGTTTGAACGCGGCGTGGTGGGCATGGCGCGTTCCTCATCTCCGAACAGTGCCAACAGCCAGTTTTTCATCATGTTCAATCGCGCGTCCTGGCTCAATGGCCAATATACGGTCTGGGGTGAAGTGACCGAAGGCATGGAATTCATTGATCGCCTGAAAAAGGGCGAACCGCCTGCAAATCCCGACGTTATAGTCAAGATGCAGGTTGCAGCTGACGCCGAATAATCCTAGCAATTCAATATGTAAGGGCTGTTGCCAAGACAGGCCTTTGCAAACAGCTCCGATATCCATCGCAGAATGGAGCGGGGCCTACTCTCTTAGAAAAGGAAGAGACAAGTGGCAGAGATCAAAGATCCCGAAAACACCCTGATCATGGAAACCACCAAGGGCAAAGTTGTCATCGCCCTGCGTACGGACCTTGCTCCGGCCCATTGCGAGCGCCTCAAAGAGCTGGCGCGCGAAAAATTCTATGACGGTATCGTGTTCCACCGGGTTATCGATGGCTTTATGGCTCAGGTTGGCTGCCCTCATGGCACCGGTACTGGTGGTTCTGACAAGCCTGACCTGAAAGCTGAATTCTCCACCACCGAGCATGTGCGCGGTTCCTGCTCGATGGCCCGTGCGATGAACCCGAATTCTGCCAACAGCCAGTTCTTCATCTGCTTTGACCGTGCCCCTTGGCTCGACAACCAGTATACCTACTGGGGTGATGTGATCGAAGGCATGGAAAATATCGACGAAATCAAGCGTGGCGAGCCGGTGCAGGATCCTGACAGCATCGTTTCCATGCGCGTCGCTGCTGACGTCTAAGACCTTTCTCGAAGCCCGGACCTTGCATGAGTTACGACATTCACTTTCCTAAAATGCGCGTTGCTCGTTCTTGTTGCGATTTTGAAGCAATTAAAGCTTTTTATTGCGAGGGTCTGGGCTTCGCTCTTCTTGGCTCCTTTGAGGGGCATAACGGCTTTGATGGCCTGATCATCGGTCACCCCAATGCCCCTTATCATCTCGAATTCACCATTGAGCATGGTGTGACGGCGCCGCGGGCGCCGGATCATGAGGCTTTGCTGGTTTTCTACCTGCCTGAGCGCGAAGAATGGCAGAAACGGGTTGATATGATGCGGCAGGCAGGATATGAAGCCGTCCCATCCAACAATGACTATTGGGATCAGGTCGGGATCACCTTTGAAGATCCGGACGGATACCGTGTTGTTCTGCAAAATCGCGCCTGGAGCACTTGATGAGCCATGCGCCCATCGATGACTGAGCCAATTCATGCGCGTCGACCTCTTCGACTTTGACCTTCCCGCCGAGAATATCGCCTTGCGTCCGCATGATCCGCGCGACGAGGCAAAGCTGTTGCTTGTGCCACCATCCGGTGCCTTCGAAACTCACCGGGTGCTCGATCTGGCTGACTTTCTGCAGCCTGGCGATGCTTTGGTGTTCAATGATACCAAGGTAATCCCGGCGGAACTGGCAGGAACCCGGGTGCGCGGTGATATTCGCGCCGGCATCCATTTCAATCTGCACAAACGCGAAGATCTGGCAACCTGGCGTGCCTTTGCCCGGCCGGCGAAAAAGGTCCAGCTTGGTGATCGGATCGAGTTTGGCTCCCATCTGAGCGCGCGCATCCTTGAGAAAGGGGATGCGGGCGAGGTGGTGTTGCAGTTTGACGCCGAAGGGGCGTCGCTTGATGCTGCGATCGCCGAGGTGGGCCATATTCCGCTACCGCCTTATATCGCGTCGAAACGCGCCGAGGATGAGCGCGACAAGACCGACTATCAAACCATCTATGCCCGTGAAGAGGGCGCGGTTGCAGCACCAACCGCCGGGCTGCATTTCACCGACCGGCTTTTCGATGCGCTGGATGCCAAAGGCATCGAACGGCACTTCGTGACTTTGCATGTGGGGGCAGGGACTTTCCTGCCGGTCAAGGCGGATGATACCGAAGACCATGTGATGCATGCGGAATGGGGCGAGATCAGTCCTGAGATGGCCGCCAGATTGAACGAAGTGCATGCGCGGGGCAATCGGATCATTGCGGTCGGTACGACCTCTCTGCGGCTTCTGGAGAGCGCGACGGATGAGGCGGGTGTCGTGCAGCCCTTTTGCGGTGATACCGCCATTTTTATCACACCGGGCTATCGCTTTCGGGCGATTGATGGCTTGATGACCAATTTTCATCTGCCAAAATCCACCCTGTTCATGCTGGTTTCTGCCATCATGGGACAGGAACGGATGCAGGCAGCCTATGCGCATGCCATCAAGAACGGCTATCGCTTCTATTCATACGGGGATTCCTCGTTGCTGCTGCGCCCTTGAGGTTGCCTGCGCCGGGAAAGAAAGACCAGACAATGACCGACATGACACCGAACAGCACACCTGCCATTGACGCCGACCGGATGGGGCTGGGCCAGCCTTTGCCAGATCCGCGCCCAACGGAATTCAGCTTCAAGCTACTGGCGCAGGATGGCAAGGCACGCCGGGGGGAAGTCTCCATGCCGCGCGGCACGATCCGCACGCCCGCCTTCATGCCGGTTGGCACCGCTGCGACCGTGAAGTTCATGTATCCGGGTCAGGTACGGGACCTGGGGGCCGACGTCATTCTGGGTAATACCTACCATTTGATGTTGCGGCCCGGTGCTGAACGGATTGATGCGCTGGGTGGTCTGCACAAATTTGCCAACTGGCCTTACCCGATCCTCACGGATTCCGGTGGCTTTCAGGTGATGTCACTCGCTCAGTTGCGCAAGATGAGCGAGAAGGGTGTCGAGTTCAAATCCCACATCGATGGCGCAAAATATATGATGACGCCGGAGCGGTCGATTGAGATTCAGTGTTTGTTGGGCTCTGATATCCAGATGCAGCTGGATGAATGCACCAAGCTTCCTGCGAGCGAAGAAGAAATCGAAAAAGCCATGCAGCTGTCCCTGCGTTGGGCCGAGCGTTGCAAAGTGCAATTTGGTGACCGTCCGGGGCAGGCGATGTTTGGCATTGTGCAGGGGGGCGACGTGCCGCGCCTGCGTGAGGAATCGGCCTTGGCGCTCAAGGCGATGGATCTAAAAGGCTATTCGATTGGTGGTTTGGCCGTGGGTGAGCCGCAAAATGTGATGCTTGACATGCTGGAGCTGACCTGTCCGATCTTGCCGGAGAACAAGCCGCGCTATTTGATGGGCGTTGGCACGCCGGACGATCTGATCGAGGCGGTGAGCCGTGGGGTCGACATGTTTGATTGTGTGATGCCGACCCGTGCCGGACGCCATGGATTGGCCTATACGCGCTTTGGCAAGATCAACTTGAAGAATGCCCGTCACAAGGACGACCATCGTCCGCTTGACCCGGAAAGCACATGCCCGGCAGCGCGCGACTATTCCCGTGCCTATCTGTATCACCTCGTCAAATCGAACGAGGCGCTTGGTTCAATGCTGCTGACCTGGAACAATCTGGCCTATTATCAGGCTCTGATGCAGGGCATGCGGGATGCCATTGAAGCGGGCCGTTTTGCCGATCACAAGGCCGAAGTCAAGGAAGGCTGGGCACGCGGCGATCTGCCTGCCCTTTGATAGGAAAGCTTCCGTTCGTTCTGAAAGGGTGGCCTTGTGAGGGATCTGATATCCCTCACAACAGGTCGATATGGGCGTTAGGCTGGATCGCCCGGGGCAAAGACAATGGCGCTTGAAATGATCCGCCAGTCGCTGTCGCCAAGATTTTGCAGGCCATAGGACAACCGCCAGCGCTTGCCGCGTCTGTCAGTCAGATAGCCATGCTGGATGGGGACTGATCCATCAAGGCTGATGTCTGAAAAACGAAAATCTTCCGCAAAAACGACCGGCAAATAGCGGATCGAGAAGAAGATCAGCATTTCGTCAGGGGAATTGAAGGCGGCCTGAGTCTTCTTTGTGAAGGTCTTGTGAAACAGGTCGGCACGTTGCTGGTTGAGGCTGGCAATGTGCATTTTGACGACGAACTGAATGGCCGCACGATCCACTTTCGTCAAAACCAGGAGGTTGGACGGGGCGATGTCGGGTTCTGTCTGTGCGTCCGGCACGTTGGCTGTGACGGCCTTGGCATCGTCTGCCTTGGACGATGTGGAATAGGCAATGGTGCCAACCGCCATGAGAGCGGCAAAGAACAAGCCTCTGACCCACATTGCCATCTTGGTTTGCGCAGGTTTGTCCTGTTGCGCTGATTTTGAGTGTTCGGTTTGCCAATCGGCGAAACCGCTGCTGGTTTCGTGTTTCATAATGATTCTCCGATTTCTAAGTGGTGGCGTCTCCTCTGTTATTGCTTCGGTCAATTTTTGAATTGGTCGAAGTCTTCCCTATAATGTAGCGCAAAAATTGCGCTTCATCAGTAAAATCACGAATATGTTAAAGGAATTGAAGTCGCTGCCTCATCCAGCGAGGTGGAGAGAGGGTGCAAAAAGTGCGTCACAATCGTGCAATTTCAAGTTATTAAATTGTCACATGTTGCGTTGGGGGATGCAGTCTGGAGCGCTGTGAATAACTCTTGTTTCACGACGCTGGGCACAGCTTGAGGCTCTCAATACAGGACACAAAGCCGCAGCTGGAAGGAATCACAATAGGATTTCAGGAAGAAGAAAGGGAAATGGTATGCCCGGAAGGATTCGAACCTTCGACCGTCCGATTAAAAGTCGGATGCTCTACCAACTGAGCTACGGGCACCTGTTCCGTGTTTTCTAAAGCATGAAGCTTTCAGAAAACTTACCACTTTTCACTCAAAACCAGACCGAGGACGCTTTTTGAGCGAACCATACAGTCCCGATTATGAGGGAGATTGGTATGCCCGGAAGGATTCGAACCTTCGACCGTCCGATTAAAAGTCGGATGCTCTACCAACTGAGCTACGGGCACGCCTTGTGTGGTGAGCGCCTTTTTAAAGATATTTTCAGGTCAGTCAACACCCACAGGGAATTCAATCTATTTTTCGTGGGAAAACTCTCAAGTGGTCATAACAGCGTGATTTCCGGGTTTCGAATGGCTGCGATTATCGGTCTTATATCATAGCATTTGTCGCTGCAGTGAGGGGATTTGCCGCAAGCTTTCCGATATGTCACCTTTCCATCCCTTGCTTTGGTCGCCATTGCCTGCAATAGGGAAAGACAGTGGTGCCTGCGGAGCCGGGGCCTCTCGCGACTGTGATTGGACGAGAGGGGGAAGCCCGCTTACATGATGGCGCAATAGGCCCGACTGTGGCCTTCAGGTGCAGGCTGCTGTCTGGCGCGCAGTGTCGGCGGGCAGGCAATGAGAAATACGAGGAGAAGCATATCCGATGGCCTTTGACGTAACCTATCCCGGCGCTTTGCTGGCGGGCTTCATTTCCTTCGTTTCTCCCTGCGTCTTGCCTTTGGTGCCGCCCTATCTTTGCTATATGGCGGGCGTGTCTATGGACCAGTTGACCGGGACCAATGACAAGCAGCGGGCGGCGAGCCGGATCATCCTGTCTGCTGTTGCCTTCGTGCTGGGCTTCACCACCGTCTTTGTGCTGCTGGGGGCCGGAGCGTCGGTCATTGGCCAATATCTCAAGCTCTATTCAGGCATTCTGTCCTATGTGGCAGGCGCAATCATTATCGTCATGGGGTTGCATTTTCTTGGCGTGTTTCGGATTGCCTTTTTGTATCGCGAGGCGCGGGTCAATGTGCAGAGGAAACCCGCCGGTCTGCTCGGTGCCTATCTGATCGGCCTTGCCTTTGCCTTTGGCTGGACCCCATGCATTGGACCGGTGTTGGCGACGATCCTTGCTGTGGCGGGAACCGAGGAAAGCGTGCAGCAGGGCATGTTGCTTTTGACGGTCTATAGCCTCGGTCTCGGGATCCCGTTTTTGCTGGCTGCAGCTTTCGCCGGACAGTTTCTGGGCATGATGCAGCGTTTCAAAAAGCATATGGGGCTGGTTGAAAAGCTCATGGGCGGTCTGCTGGTCGTGACCGGGATTTTGTTCGTCACCGGTCAGGTGCAGAATGCCGCCTTCTGGCTTCAGGAAATGCTGCCCGCCCTCAATAATCTTGGCTGAGGCGGGCGCACGCATCCTGTTGGCTAGGCCTGTTGGGTCTTGCGGAACAACTGTCTTGCAGGAAATGTTGCCATAATCACCCCTGAGAGCACCAGCACCAGTCCGACCATATGGAAGGTGTGGAACTGCTCGCCAAGGAACACAACGGCGAGTACCACCCCGACTGGCGGCATGAAATACATGAAGATGCCTGCCGTCGCCGGGCCGAGGGTCTTGATGCCAAACTGGTAGGCGATAAAGGCCAGAACGGACGAGATGAAGGCCAGCCCCATCAGGCTCGCCCATTGATCCTGTGTGGTCGGGAAAGCCCCAGTCGTGCCCAGCTCCCAGATCATGAAGGGCACCTGTATCACCGCGCCAATCAAGGCAACAATGGCGAACATGCCAACGGTCGGCACGGGGCGCAGGGCTTCATTCTTCGATAGCACGGAATAGATAGCCCAGGAGGTTGCAGCAATCACGAACAGCAGATCTCCGCTGTTGAACTGCACTGCCATCATAGCCGTCAAACTCCCTTTGAAAATAATGAAGAGAATGCCGCAGATCGCCGCGATGATTCCGAGAATTTCGCGCAAACTGATGGCGCGGCCACGAAACAGCCATTCCATCAGAATGATGATGACCGGGGCGGCGGTGTAGATCAATGTTCCGTTGGTTGCTGAGGTGTTTTTCAGTGCCCAGTAGACCCCGGTACCGCACAGCCCCATGGCGAGAAAGGCATTGAGAGAAATCAGCTTCCATTGCGCCATCAGAAGGTGCCGGTGATTGGCCATCGCCCGCCATGCCATCGGCAGGATGATCAGGAAAGCCAGCCCCCAGCGAAAGAATGTCAAGGTGAAGGGTTCAATCGAGCGCACCGCGATCGAGCCAATAATGATATTGGAGGAAAAGAAAAAGGGACTGGCTGCGAGCAGCAGATAGGCAAGGAGATGCGGTGACACGGGGTGGCCTCTTCAGCTGGCAAAGAAGGGATCGGCAAGGGTGGCGCAAAGCTGAAGGCATGTCAGTCTTGAAATGGGGACTGATTGCTCAGGGCGTTTACGTAAGATGAGTTGCTTTTATACGTCTCTTGGTCGCGGCGCAATCCGTCTTGAGACGGGATGACAGCCCGAGCGGGTGGAGGGCACAAAATGCTCTAGCGGCTTGCCAGTGCCTGTCCCTGATAGACGGAAACCCGACAGGCATAGCCACGAAACTTCAACTGTGCGCACAGGTTGGCTGCTTGGGCTGCGTTCTGGATCGGTCCTGCGATCAGATCGAGGGACAGTTGGTTGTTGGCGTTGCGGACCATCTTGCTCAGAGGTTTCAGATCGCCGACGATCGCGCGTTGTGAGATCGAGACTTCTTTCCATGCACCTTCGAGATCGGCGATGGAGATGAACTGCCCCAGATCCAGTCCGAAGGAGGTTTGGCTGGAATTGAGCGCCTGTTGCGGGGCATCCACCACTTCGCTTTTTGGCTTGAGGCCCTCATGGGCTTTTTGCAGCACGGCTGGACGCTCGTTTGGCTTGATCTTTGGCAGCATCATATGGCCATTGGGTCCCTCAACCGTCAGATCCATATTCAGTGGTTCCTGAGAGACTTTTACCGCAGACTGGGGCTTTTTCTGAAAGGGATCGAAAGCAGGGCCACTTGGTGGAATCGGGTTAGTCGGCGCAATGGAGCCAGTGGCGGTGTTGTCGATCGGCATGTTGTTGTCTGCAGAGCGTGGCCAAAGAACCCGGTCATCGTCGCGTTTCGGCAAGGTCACAACGCGGACCGGCGCATTATCCGTTGTTCGGGGCTGTTCCAGTTTGGCCAGACGCTGTTTCAAGAGATCATTTTCGCTGCGCAGACGCTTGGTGCTCACATGGAAGGCGGCAACTTCACGCTTTAGGGCTCTCAGTTCGGCCAAAACATCGCGGATCTGGTCCGATTGATGGTTTACCTGATCGGAAAAAGGATTGAAGCTTTCATTCTGGCGGGCAACCGGATTGTTGATTTGGAGATTGTGCGGCCGGACCGTGCCGGTGCTCTGGCGGTCTATGCTGCCGGTCACAAGGCGTGAATCGTCGTTGCCCAGTGATGCTACTACACTGGGGCCTGTCGCGGAATCGCCGGTGTCATCCACCATCGTCAAGGCAACCAAGCCGGTCAGGACTGCCGCAAATGCCCAACCTGCCATCATGGCTACATCGAAGATGGCTTTGCCTGGCCGCGCCATTACAAACTGCCTCCTTCACGCGCGAATCTGTGTTTCACGCTCCGTTAAGCAAAGTCTTTTTTTGTGAGTCCCGCAAGGGTCGTTCTATGAAGTGTCTCAATTGTTCCTTAGTTAAATATGAACTAAGAAGCATAGAGAAAACTAATTGTCCGCAAGGAGAGCATTCATGGCTGAGCGTAGATGCCAGGCGATCATTCTGGCTGCAGGTCAGGGAACCCGCATGAAGTCCAGCAAACCAAAGGTTTTGCACGAGGTGGCCGGGCTGTCGATGGCCGGTCATGTGACCAAAGTGGCGCGGGACGCGGGTGTTGAACTGGTGTCTGTGGTGGTCGGGCCTGAAATGGAGGCTGTCCACAAGGCGGCAGCGGCCATTCACCCCGCTGTATATGCGCACGTACAAACGGAACGGCTGGGCACAGGCCATGCGGTGCTGGCCGCCAAGGCCGATCTGGTTGAAGCTTGCGACGATGTGATCGTGCTGTTTGGCGATACGCCGCTTTTGCGCACCGAAACCATCCTTGCCATGCGGCAGAAGCTGGCTGAGGGCAATGATGTGGTGGTGCTTGGCTTCCGAACGGATGAGCCGGGGCCTTATGGGCGTCTGCTCGAAGAGGCCGGCAAGTTGGTGGCGATCCGTGAAGCCAAGGATTGCAGCCCTGAGGAGCTGGGCGTCACGTTCTGCAATGGCGGCATCATGGGCTTTTCTGGCAAGGTGATCCTGTCTTTGCTCGAAAGCATCGGCAGCAACAACGCCCAAGGGGAGTATTATCTCACCGACGCGGTCGAGCTTGCCAATGCACGCGGCCTTGCCGTGACGGCGATCGAAGCGCCAGAGGCGGAGCTGCAAGGGGTCAATAATCGCGCTCATCTGGCCAAGGTTGAAGCATCCTATCAGGCTGCGGCTCGGCTCAAGGCGATGGAAGAGGGGGCGACCCTGCTTGCGCCTGATACGGTCTTTTTCTCTCACGATACCAAGCTGGGCAGGGATGTATTGATCGAGCAGAATGTGATTTTCGCACCCGGCGTCAGCGTTGCGGACCATGCCACCATTCGCGCCTTTTCTCATCTGGAAGGGGCGAGCGTGGCCGAAGGCTGTGTTGTTGGTCCTTATGCGCGTCTGCGGCCGGGCACCGAGTTGGAAGCGGACGTCAAGATTGGCAACTTTGTCGAGACCAAAAAGGCGAAGATCGAAAAAGGGGCGAAGGTCAATCACCTGTCCTATATTGGCGACGCCCGCATTGGCTCGAAGGCCAATATCGGGGCCGGGACCATCACCTGCAACTATGATGGGTTCAACAAATTCCAGACCGACATCGGGGTCGGGGCCTTCATTGGGTCGAACACCGCTCTGGTTGCTCCGGCCAAGATCGGGGACGGAGCGATTGTCGGGGCCGGTAGCGTTATCACATCTCCCGTTAACGCTGATGCCCTTGCCGTGACCCGTGCCAAGGCCTTTGTAAAGGACGGCTGGGCGGCTGCCTTCAGGGCGAAAAAGGCCAAAAAGTCATAAGGTTACGTTTGGCACCTGTCTTTTAAGGACTGGGCCGTTAGAAACTGCAAACTGATTTGATTTCGCGAATCCGGTTTGCGTGGGTTACCCAAAAGCAAATGAATATTTGCGCGTCGTATCAACGACGACCCTCTTTTTCAGGAAAGACATTGCCATGTGTGGAATTGTTGGAATTCTTGGTAACGAAGCTGTTGCTCCGTTGCTCGTCGATGCCTTGAAGCGCCTTGAATATCGCGGATATGATTCCGCTGGCGTTGCCACGATCCATGAGGGGCAGTTGGGACGGCGGCGAGCCGCAGGCAAACTGCGCAATCTCGAATTACTACTGGGTGACAATCCGCTCAATGGCACCATTGGCATTGGGCATACCCGTTGGGCGACCCATGGCATCCCGAACGAAACCAACGCTCATCCGCATGTCGCGGGCAATGTAGCCGCTGTTCATAATGGCATCATCGAGAACTTCCGCGAGTTACGCCAAGAGATGACCGCCAAGGGCCACGTGTTCGAGACCGAAACCGATACCGAAACCGTTGTTCATCTCATTCAGGATGAACTCAATGCAGGCAAGATGCCGGTCGATGCGGTGTCTGCTGTGCTCGGCCGATTGGAAGGGGCTTTCTCGCTGGCGATTATCTTTTCCGGCGAGGAAGACCTGATGATCGGTGCCCGTCGCGGCTCGCCCTTGGCAGTTGGTCACGGGGAAGGACAGATGTTCCTTGGGTCCGATGCTTTCGCACTGGCACCGTTCACCGATGAGATCACCTATCTCGAAGAAGGCGATTGGGTGGTTCTGAGCCGCACCACAATCTCGATCTTTGATGAGCATAACGAACTGGTTCAACGCGGGTCTACCACGGCGCAGGCTTCGGCCAACATTGTCGACAAGGGCAACCACAAGCATTTCATGGAAAAGGAAATGCATGAGCAGCCCGAGGTGATCCAGCATACCCTTGCTCACTATGTTGATTTTGCTTCCGGCACCGTTCGGTTTAACAACAAGCTGCCCTTTGACTTTGCCAGTTTGAACCGGATTGCGATGTCGGCTTGCGGCACGGCCTATTATGCGGGCGTGGTGGCCAAATACTGGTTTGAGCGTCTGGCCCGCATTCCGGTCGATATCGATGTTGCGTCAGAATTCCGCTATCGCGAGATGCCGATGGAAGAGGGCGGCTTGGCCCTCTTCATCTCTCAATCGGGTGAGACGGCAGATACGCTGGCTTCCTTGCGCTATTGCCGTGCCCAAAAGCAGCATATTGCGGCCATCGTCAATGTGCAGGAAAGCACCATCGCGCGCGAAAGCGATGCAATCTTTCCGACCATTGCCGGACCGGAAATTGGCGTGGCTTCGACCAAGGCCTTTACCTGCCAGTTGTCGGTGTTGCTGGCCTTGGCCATCATGGCTGGTCGTGCGCGGGGCACCATTTCGGCGGCGGAAGAGCAAGATTATGTCAAGGCACTGAGTGAGCTGCCAAAATATATCCGTCAGGCATTGAGAGCCTCCGACGATATCGAGGCGCTGGCCCATGATCTTTCCAAGGTCAAGCATGTGCTGTATTTGGGCCGCGGCACCAACTTCCCGCTGGCCATGGAAGGGGCGCTGAAGCTCAAGGAGATCTCCTATATCCACGCGGAAGGCTATGCGGCGGGTGAATTGAAGCACGGACCGATTGCCCTGATTGACGAGACCATGCCGGTTGTCGTCATTGCTCCGAATGATTCTTCCTATGAGAAGACCGTTTCCAACATGCAGGAAGTGGCGGCCCGTGATGGTCGGATCATCCTGATTACCGATCAGGCGGGGGCGGACAAGAACGGGCTTGAAGATTGTCAGACGATCGTCATGCCGACCGTGCCGGATATCATCGCACCGATCGTTCTTGCTTTGCCGGTACAGTTGCTTGCCTATCACACGGCAAACTTCATGGGTACCGATGTTGATCAGCCGCGCAATCTGGCAAAATCCGTCACGGTGGAGTGATCGCCTGCATCATGCATGGGCGCCCGATGGCGCCCTTTTCCCCGCCATGGAGGGAAAGACCTATAGGTCTGAGCCTGGATTGGGCGTTGGTCCATCTGGTCTTGTGCCGACGTAAAGAGCACTGGCAGCGAAAAACAGGGACACTCCGACAAGAAGCCAAAGTCCGGGCTGCACGAGATAGAGAAATGAGACGAACCCCAACGCCATGCCCGCAAAGGCAAGGTATTTTGCCTTGCGCGGAATTGCGCCGTGATCCTGCCAGGCGACGACGGGAGGCCCAAATAAAGGGTGCGTCAGAAGCCAGGCTTCTAGACGGGGAGAGCTGCGGGCAAAGAAGTAGGCTGCTCCGATAAAGAAGATGGTCGACGGCAAAACGGGAAGAAATGCCCCTGCAATGCCAATGCCGGACAGGATCAGTCCGATCGACATGAAGAATGGGCGTTTCAAATGTTCCATGAATGACTTCTCGCGATTGCGACGCAACTTCAATTGTGTGCGCGGCCACCCTAGCATATAGGCAGTTGAAACGCTGGGTGCAATTGCTCAGAGATCACGAAAACGGCACGAAACACGCTGATTGTGCTTTTCAAATGCCCGTCGCCGCACTATTTACAAGATAGGTTGACTGGTGTGCCCGGTGGGCGGATTGTTTTGATGCAGTCATGCCGACCAGTCATGCAAGTCAGCGATGGTGCGCTGTTCGAGACGTGTGAGATGCGGTTTCCCGCTCCCGGTCAGGTCGCTCGACAGGTGTGCGCTCAACAGGAAGAAGCAGAATATGTCCAAACATAAAGGCGAAGACAAGAAAGACTCTCAGGAGCATGCCGGTTTGAGTTTTGGCGCACGCATTCGAAATTACTTTCTGACCGGCCTTGTCATCGCCGCGCCGATCGGCATCACTCTGTTCATCACGTGGTCCTTCATCCAGTGGGTCGATGATACGGTCAAACCCTACATTCCGCATATCTACAATCCGGACAATTATCTGCCGTTCTCTGTGCCCGGTGTTGGGCTTATCTTCTCGCTGATCATTCTGACCATTCTGGGCTTCCTGACAGCCAACTTTGTTGGTCGCTCCTTCCTGAGTTACGGCGAGGTGATGGTGGGTCGGATGCCCTTGGTGCGTAACATTTACAACGCGCTCAAGCAGATATTCGAAACGGTCCTCTCCCAGAAAGGCCAGACCTTCACGAAGGCTGCGGTGATCGAGTATCCACGGCGGGACTTGTGGGCGCTGTCCTTTATCGCGACCAGCACCATGGGGGAAGTGTCGCATCGGTTGGCCGATCGGACAGGCAGTAACGAGGGGTTCATCTCGGTCTTCTTGCCGACCACACCGAACCCGACCTCCGGTTTCCTGCTGTTCGTGCCGCGGGAGGATGTGATCATCCTTGATATGAGTGTTGAAGATGCTGCCAAGCTGGTTATTTCTGCGGGTCTTGTGACGCCAGACTTCATTGCCAAACATGCCGCTGAAGAAGAGCGGGACAAGCTTGCCGAGAAATTCGGTATCGAACCACAGACCATCGAGAGTGATGTGGTAGACATCGCGCAGATTGAGGTGGATGCGCCTGAAGATGCATCCCCAAGTGACGGTCCATCAGAGGAAGCAGATACGCTTTCCGATCCGAAACAGACGCGCAGAAAACGCAAATTCTTTCCGGTTCTGGGCCGGTGAGCGCGGCTCGATTAACCGGCTTTGAGCAAACGGATTGCTTCGTCTCTGCTGAATAGATAGAGCAAATCGCGCAAGGCTGCTCCACGGATGCCTTCCAGATCCGGATTGGTCTCAATGATCAGGCGGCCTTCCGTGCGGGCCATTTCCATCAGTCCCTTATGGGCTTCCGGGTCGGTCAGGCGAAAGCCCGGCAGGCCCGATTGCTTGGTGCCCAACACGTCACCCTCTCCACGTAACCGCAAATCGGCCTCGGCAATGCGGAAGCCATCTTCTGTTTCGCGCATCATGTTGAGCCGCTCGCGCGCCACTTGGCCAAGCGGCCCCTTGAACAACAGGATGCAGGATGAGGCCTTGTCGCCACGGCCCACTCGGCCGCGCAGCTGATGCAACTGGGCGAGGCCGAAGCGTTCGGCATGTTCGATCACCATGATGGTGGCTTCGGGCACATCAACGCCGACTTCAATCACCGTGGTGGCGACAAGGATTTGCGCGTCGCCATCCTTGAAGTGTTCCATGGCGGAGCGTTTCTCATCCGATGTCATGCGGCCATGGACCAGTTCCACCTTATTGCCAAAGACCTGCTTTAGAGTGGCGTAGCGATCTTCTGCGGCGGTCGCATCAAGCAGCTCGGATTCTTCGACCAGTGGGCAGACCCAATAGCATTTCACACCCTGATCAATGGCTTGAGCCAGTCGCTGGACAAGCTCGGGCAGTCTTTCAAGATTCATGGTGCGGGTGTCGATCGGTTTGCGTCCCGCCGGCTTTTCGGTCAGCAGGGAGACATCCATGTCGCCATAATGGGTGAGCACGAGGGTGCGCGGGATCGGGGTGGCAGTCATCACCAACAAGTCTGTTGCTTCGCCCTTGGCCGACAGAGTGAGCCGCTGATGGACACCAAAGCGGTGCTGCTCGTCGACGATGGCCAATCCCAAATCGGCAAAGACGACTGTCTGCTGAAACAAGGCGTGGGTGCCTAGCAGGAAGTCGATGTCGCCTTTTTCCAGTGCCGATAAGGTGTCACGCCTCGTGGCGGCTGTGTCTTTGCCGGTCAGAACCGCAACGCGGATGCCAACCGCCTCGCACAGCGATTTGACGGATTGATAATGTTGGCGGGCCAGCAGATCGGTCGGCGCCATCATCGCGGCTTGCGAGCCAGAGTCGATTACGTCGGCGGCGGCCATCAGGGCAACCATGGTCTTGCCGCTGCCGACATCGCCTTGCACCAGCCGCAACATGCGTTCAGGTAAAGCCAGATCGGCCTCGATGTCTGCGATGGCTTCCGTCTGGCTGCCGGTCAGTGTGAAGGGCAGGGCTGCGAGCAGTTTTGCCTTTAGCTTGCCCTCCCAGCAACGGGCGATGCCTGCGGATTTTTTCACCTTGCTGCGCACCAGTGCCAGTGCCAACTGGTTGGCGAGACACTCGTCATAGGCCAAGCGCTTGCGGACCGGGGAGGTTTCTTCCAGATCAGCGAGATCGTGCGGCAGATGGACACGCCGGAGCGCTTCGTCGAAGGGCATCCATTTTTCCCGATCCATCAGAGCCTGATCCTGCCACTCGGGCAAGGATTCCAGATCATCAAGGGACGCTTGCACGGCCTTATGCAGCACTTTGCCCGACAGCCCGGCCGTCAGCGGATAGACGGGTTCCAGCAGTGGCATGGTGGCAAAATCGGCTTCCGAGACCACATGATCCGGGTGGGTGATTTGTGGGCCGCCATTGAACCGCTCCAACCGACCCGAAATGTAACGCATTTCGCCGACGGGCAATTGCTTTTCGAGATAGCCTCCCTTGGCATGAAAATAGGTCAAGGTCAGATCGTCCGTCTCGTCATGGGCGAGAATGCGATAAGGGACACGGCGATTGTTGCGTGGTGGCGGCAGATGTTTGTCGATGGTCACCTTGACTGTGACGATGGCCCCTTCGGGGGCGGTTGCGAGATCGGACTGCAGGCTGCGGTCGATCACCCCGACCGGCATATGCAGCAGCAGATCAATCCGCCGGGCTTCGAGCAGAACATCACCGCGCAATAGCTTGGCAAAGGCTTGTGCGATCTTGGGTCCCACGCCCTTGAGCGACATCAGGGACGCAAAGTAGCTGTTGAGGTGGCTAGGGCGCATGGTGTGGCTCTTTTGATCGGCTCTTTTGGGGCAATGGACAAATCATGCGAAGCATGGACAAAATCCTGTATAACGTCAATCCATGTTCACCATTTGTTTTGTGATAGCTGATCGATCAGATGCTGACAAGTGCGTTGACAGGCGCTATACAGAACCAACTTTGAAAAGACCCTCATAGGAGCTAGACCATGTCCCAAGGTACCACCCGTAGCAGTGAAGGGCTTGATGTCCGCCGCAAAAAGATTCTCATGCGTGCCTGGCATCGCGGTATCAAGGAAATGGACCTGATGTTTGGCCGTTTCGTCGATGGCGAGCTGGACAATCTCAGTGATGAGGAACTGGGGCAGTTGGAAATGCTGCTCGATCAGTTTGACCGCGATTTGATTCAGTGGTTCACCGATGAGTTGCCCGTGCCGGAAGCCTTTGATTGCCCGCTCTTCTACAAAATCAAAAACTACCACGAGAATTTCGAAACAGGCTTGCTCTGATTTGGATTTTTCAAAGGCGGTCCGACATTTCGTTCTCTGGGCGATCTATCGGGCCGCCTTTGTCATTTCTGGCCTTTAGGGTGTCTTTTGTGCCATAAGGCAATTGCCTGCCGTTCTGTTCCCGCCTTTTGATGAGCCACATTTCGCAATGACCAATTTTTCTGACGCCCTGTCCTCCTCGATGATGATCAACGTCACCCATGTGCCTGACGGACTGGAAGGCTATGCGCTGGCGGAAGTGGCTGCTGCTCATCTCAAGGCCAATAAGGACCGCAAGATTGTTGCGGTCTATGTTGCCCGTGATGATCGGCGGATGGCGTCGATGGAACAGGCCTTGCGTTATTTTGCACCCAAGCTGGACTGTGTTTCGTTTCCAGCTTGGGACTGCGTGCCCTATGACCGGGTGTCTCCCAATGCCGAAATCTCGGCCCGGCGCATGACAGCCTTGTCCCGAATGGCCTACCAGACCTTCGGTCAGCCAACCGTGTTGCTGACCTCCGTCAATGCGATCCTCCAGCGGGTGCCGAGCCGCGCGTCGGTGCGCAAACAGAGCTGGTCGGCCCGTCCGGGAAACTGTGTCGATATGGACGACCTGATTGGTTGGCTTGAGACCAACGGCTTCCTGCGCACCCCGACGGTGCGCGAGCAGGGGGAATATGCGGTGCGTGGCGGCATTCTCGATCTGTTTGCGCCGGGGGCTGAGGAGCCGGTGCGGCTTGATTTCTTTGGTGACACACTTGAAAGCATTCGCAGCTTTGATCCGCAGAACCAGCGTTCTGTCGGCCAATTGCGCGAAATCGAACTGGTCTCCGCCTCTGAAGTGGTGCTGACCGATGAGGCAGTTTCCAGTTTCCGCCGTCGCTATACAGCCAGTTTCGGCGCGTCCACCCGCGATGACATGCTCTATCAGGCGGTCAGTGAAGGGCGACGTTATCAGGGGATCGAGCATTGGTTGCCTTTCTTCAATGATGATCTGGAAAGCCTGTTCGACTTTACCGAAGACGCGCCGGTTCTGCTGGACCCGCTCAGCGATGATGCCATCGGCGAGCGCATGGATCTGGTGCAGGATCACTATCTCGCCCGCAAGGAAGGGATGGAGTCCGGGCTGGAACAAAGCGTGCCTTACAAGCCGATAGAGCCTTCTCTGCTTTATCTCGACAAGGAAGAATGGACCAGTCGGCTGGGGACGCAGACCCGCATCCGTATGTCGCCGTTTGATGTGCCGCCAACCGGTGTCGAGACAATCATTGACCTTGGTGGCAAACAGGGTCGCACCTTTGCTGCGGAACGCAGTGCGGACAATGTCAATGTGTTCGATGCTGTGATTGAGCACATCAAGACCCTGAAAGAACAAAAGAAACGGGTTACCATTGCCTGCTGGACCAGAGGCTCAGCAGAGCGGATGCATCAGGTTCTGACTGACCATGGCATCAGCGGGCTTGTGCCGTATGAGACATGGGCGGCGCGCAGTGTGATCACTGCTAAGCAGGTGGGCCTGACCGTTCTGGAGCTGGAAAGCGGCTTTGAGACGGACAAGGATGTGGTGATCGGCGAGCAGGATATTCTGGGCGATCGGCTGATCCGTTCCAAACGCCGCCGCAAGAAAAGCTCTGACATTCTGACCGAAGCGACCAGCTTGTCGCAGGGGGATATCGTCGTCCATATCGAGCATGGTATCGGCCGTTTCATGGGGCTTCAGACGGTGGATGCTGCGGGTGCGCCGCATGATTGTCTCGAAATCCACTATGCAGGTGGCGACAAACTGTTCCTGCCGGTTGAGAATATCGAGCTTTTGTCGCGCTATGGCTCGGAGGACACCGAAGCCCAGCTCGACAAACTGGGTGGCGTTGCCTGGCAGGCGCGTAAATCGAAAATGAAGGCCCGGATCCGCATGATGGCGGATCAGTTGATCAAGGTTGCGGCTGAGCGCGAGTTGCGACAGGGCGAACGGATCACACCGCCTGAAGGCCTTTATGACGAATTTTCTGCGCGCTTCCCGTTTGACGAGACCGAGGACCAGTTCAACGCCATTGAACAGGTGTTTGACGACATGGGCTCCGGTCGGCCAATGGATCGTCTGGTTTGCGGCGATGTGGGCTTTGGCAAAACGGAAGTCGCACTGCGGGCGGCCTTTATTGCAGCGATGAATGGCAAACAGGTTGCCATCGTTGTGCCAACCACTTTGTTGGCTCGGCAACACTACAAGACTTTTGCAGACCGCTTTGCCGGTTTCCCGCTGATTGTCGAACAGGCGTCGCGGTTGGTTTCGACCAAGCAATTGAACCAGACCAAGAAGGGCCTCAAGGATGGCTCGGTGGACATTGTCGTTGGCACCCATGCCTTGCTTGGCAAGAGCATAGAGTTCCGCGATCTGGGATTGCTGATCATCGACGAAGAACAGCATTTTGGCGTCAAGCACAAGGAACGACTGAAGGAATTACGGGCTGATGTGCATGTCTTGACCCTGTCTGCAACGCCGATTCCGCGGACCTTGCAACTGGCACTGACCGGGGTACGGGAATTGTCGCTGATTGCCACGCCGCCTGTCGACCGTCTGGCGGTCCGGACCTTCATATCACCTTTCGATGCCCTGACGATCCGGGAAGCCTTGTTGCGTGAGCGCTACCGTGGTGGCCAAAGCTTCTATGTCTGTCCCCGTATCACTGACATTGCCCAAATCAAGACCTTCTTGGAGGAGCAGGTGCCGGAGCTGAAGGTGGCCGTGGCGCATGGTCAGATGCCTGCTGGTCAGTTGGATGACATCATGACCGCCTTCTATGACGGCAAGTTTGATGTGCTTTTGTCGACGACGATTGTTGAATCCGGCATTGATGTTCCGACAGCCAACACCTTGATCGTTCATCGTGCCGATATGTTTGGCCTCAGCCAGCTTTATCAGCTGCGTGGTCGTGTGGGGCGGTCGAAAACCCGTGCCTATGCCTTGTTTACCGTGCCAGCCAAGAAGGTTTTGACCCCGACCGCCGAGCGTCGCCTGAAGGTTCTGCAAAGCCTCGATACCCTCGGGGCCGGGTTCCAACTGGCAAGCCACGATCTGGATATTCGCGGGGCGGGCAACTTGCTCGGCGAAGAGCAATCCGGTCACGTCAAGGAAGTTGGCTACGAGCTTTATCAGCAGATGCTCGAAGAAGCGGTCGCCTCGCTGCGCTCCGGGGATATGACGATCATGGAAGACAAATGGTCGCCGCAGATATCCATTGGCACGCCTGTTCTGATCCCCGACAGCTATGTCGCCGATCTTCAGCTGCGCCTCAGCCTCTATCGCCGTCTGGCCGATTTGGTGGATGCCAATGAGATTGACGAGTTCGGTGCCGAGCTGACCGACCGCTTCGGGCCGCAGCCCGATGAAGTCAAGCATCTGTTGAAGATCGTCTATATCAAGGGGCTGTGTCGCAAGGCCAATGTCGAGAAGATCGATGCCGGGCCGAAAGGGGCCGTCATCGGTTTCCGCAACAACGAATTTGTCAATCCGCAGGGGTTGGTGCAGTTCATCACCGAGCAGGGCTTGCTGGCCAAGATCCGCCCGGATCAGCGGATTTTCCTTGCGCGCGACTGGAACAATCCCGGCGCAAGGCTCAAGGGTACGGCGGTGATCATGACCCAGTTGGCGAAGATTGCCCAAGCGTCAGGCTGACGAATATTTCAGCGTATTGTTTGTCAGAAGCGGACGACGGGATTTTCGAACAGGTCTTTTAAAATTCGTTCGATGTCGAAATCGACCTTGTTGCTGTCGCAATGATGCAGTGAGAAGTCGAGCACCACATTGACCCCCATGCCGCTATTCTGCTCGACAAAGGGGCTGAGCTGTACGATGGAGCGAATGCGCTGGAGCGCAATTCGGGTTTCGAACAGGTCCGTATCGGGGAAAAAGGCGACAAAGCGGCCATTGTCGAGGCGGGCCAGCAAGTCCTCGGCCCGCATCAGGGAATAGATCATCCGGCCGACCCGTGCCAGCAAGGCAGGGCTTGGAGATTGTTCGCGCCTCTCACCCTGCACGAGATCAAACGAGATATCGATCCCCGCAAAGGTCATGCTGGCTGTGTTTTCCTGTTCGTGCAGCACTTGCAGATGGGCCTTGAGAAATTCTTCCGAATAGAGCCGAGTGGTGGCGTCGGTTGGCATCAAGAGCCGGGCTTCGTTGAAGATTTTTTTCAGCTGGCGGCGATAGCGCTCTTCATTGACGAGGATTTCGATACGGTTTTCAAAGAAACGCTCAGAGAAGGGGAAGGTCACGATGTCGTTTGCCCCTGCTGCCAGCCCCGCAAGACCGTCCTCTGTCGCTTCCTTGTGGCACAGCAGGATGATCGGGAAGGAGAAATAGTTCGGGTTGCGTCTCAGGTCCCCAATGAAGTGGATCAGATGCTCGTTATAGTCGCTCAACTCGACGACCAGCGTATCGAAACTCTCATTCTCGAGATAATGGAGCGCCATTGCCGGTGTCAGGGCCGCTGTGGTGCTGATGGTTTCGGGCAGGGCGCATTCGACGGGCAGGAAGGCCATGCCGGAGCCCAGATAGAGAAGGGACTGGTTCTCAAGGTTGCTTGGGGGTGGCACCACCGGCAGGCCGACGCCGAAACGTTTGAAAGTTCTCGAGCGCCGCTCGGCCTCTCTTCGCATGGTTGCCAGCCGCATCAGTGAGGTCAAGCGGTTGCTGATCAGATCAAGCGTGAGAGGCGGTTTCAACACATCGGCAAAGGGCGTGAGTAACTCTTCCCTCAGGGCCACCGAGGGGTCGGCAATGGCGACCATCGGCACCCTTGCCTGAGAGAAGCCTAGAGATTTGCGCAGGGCTGAGGCGCGTTCGACGACGAGCGCCACGCGGTCCTTGCTGACGTCCAACAGGTCGACCAGCAGAATGTCGGCCGCCATGGATACGTCGTCGGGCCTGTCCTCGGAATGGACACAATGAGACCAGACGGCAAAATTCGCCTCGGTCAGCATGTCGGACCATTGCGGCATATCCAGACCATAGTCCGGATCGGTAAAAATCAATGCCTGCTTGGCCATGCGACCCTCTCAGTATGCTTGTTATTGGTGTTTTTGGTGCTTGAGACAGGTTCAGGCAACATTGTGAAGTTTTGCGGCTTCAATCAGACTTCCACGTTGGACGCGGCCATCGGTAGAGCGCGGAATGGCCTGAACAAACAGAATATCGCGTGGCCATTTGGTCGAGGATACTTTGCAGCTTTTTAGAAAGGCATAGAAATCTTCCCGGGCCGTTTCCTCATCATGCACCACAAGGGCTGCGAGCAAGTGGTCCGGTCCCCCGTCAGATGAGCGTGCGGTGAAGGCGGCGGCATCGGTGACCCCCGGGCATTGCTTGTAAAGGGTGTCAATGTCGACCGCGCGTTCCGTCAAGCCACCCATCGACAATAGATCAGAAATGTCACCAAGGGGACGGAACAGGGCCCGCTCGTCACCATGTCTTTCGGTGACCAACTGACAGGCGACGTCGGAACGGACAAAGCCATGCTCGGTCATGCGCAGGGGCGTGCCTTCGATAGCACCTGCGGACGGGAATGCAGCCGTTGGTACCATTGCCCCCTTGAGGCACAATTCACCGCCAACGACACCATTCTCGGTCTTGGCTTTGGTTTCATCGACGCCTAGAAGATGGGTCTCGAGATAGGCCGCACCGGGCACATTGCGGGCTTCGATGGTGCCAAGGGGCACCGAGCCGATTTCTCCGGGCAAGCGTCTGATCTGGGCAAGCAAAGCCAGTTCGCCGAAATTGGTCACATCAAGCAATCGGGCTGCGGTTTCGTTCTCGGGGAATACGTCCCCTTGGGCATGTGAACGGCTCCAGATCAATGAGATGCTCTTGAGCTGTTCGCGAACCGCCATGACCAACTCCGGGTGGAGATGGCGCCATTGACCGCCGGGCAGCATGATGTGCTGGACGCCATATTCGGACAAAGCGGCATTGAAACCCTGAAGGTTTCGGAATTGATGGAATTGCAACCGAATGCCCGCATCAAAGGCGGTGATGATGCCGGCTGCAAAGCCTGTGAGGCCGGAGAGGTGATAGGCCATCATCAGGCAATCGCCGGGTTCCAGTCCGGTCTGTTCGTAGACATGGCGCGAGGCGCACAGCAACTGGTTGTGGCTGCGGCCCAACGGTTTGCTGACCACACTGCCAGCCGATGCCCAATGAATGGCCAAAACGGAATTGGCGTCGGGCAGGGGGGCAATGTCGAACAAGGTCTCTTCATCGAGAGCCGTGTCCTCATCGTCCATCATCGATTGCAGTTCGATCAGGCCTTCAGGGGCACCATCGCCCAGACAGAAGACAAAGCGGATGGAGAACATGTCAGCGGCGACATTGCGCGCGCGTTCGCCGACCGGTTCGCTTTCATAATGGGGGCAGCAGACAATGGCTTTGGCGCCAACCTGTTCGAGGCAGTTGCGGATGTCGGCTTCGCCCGAAGTCAACGGAATGGGGGCAAGGATCAGCCCCATGCGGCTGGCGACAAGGGTCAGGATGGCTGCGTCGACGCTAGGGGGCAGCAGGACCGCCACCACCGTGTCACTTTTCATTCCAATGCCGGAGAGGAACTCGGAAATCGCAACCACGCGTCGCCATGCACGGCCAAAGGACAGGCATTGGGGTTGTCGTCCACAAACCGTATGCAGGGTTTGGTCGTCAATCAGTGCGATTTCGTCTGCGCGCTCCTGCGCCCAATGGGCGAAGCGCTGGTCTATGCGTTCAGTTCCCCACAGGCCTGATGCTCGATAAGTTTCAATGTGATCTGGCGTGTTGAGGAGCATTTCAAGCCTCTTTCCCTCTTGGACGCGATACGCAAGTTGGAAACAGTTTACATGATTCCACAAGGGGCGACACAGCCCCTTGTTGCGATCTTGGTGGAGTTCGGAACAATGCTGATCGTGTCATTCGCCGCGATACCAGAAAGTGGTGGGTCGATAGCCTGCGAGCGGGCGTCCCTTTGCGTCGTCTCCGGGCATGGCAATGCGTTTCCAAAGTCCAAGCCACTGGTCGCTTTTATGGAACATTGGCACCACATAATAGCCGTTGATCAGGACACGATCAAAGGCGCGGACGGCGGCGGTAAAATCCTCTTGCGTACGGGCGGCGAGCAGAGCGTCGATCATCGCGTCAATGGCAGGATCGGCGGCACCGGCCTGATTGAACCAGCCATCCTTGTCGCGTTGGGAGGAATGCCAGCGGGCCTGTTGCTCATTCCCCGGAGACAGCGATGCGCTCCAGGACATTTTCATCGTGTCGAAATCCATCACCTTGCGTCGTTCCCAATATTGCGCTGAATCCACCACCCGGACGGACATCGTAATGCCGATTTTTTCAAGGATACGGGCATAGGACAGGGCTAGCCGTTCTTGTTCCTTGCTGGTGGCCAAAAACTCAAAGGCCAGCGGGCGGCCGCTTTCCAGATGGGTCATGACCGCACCCTTGAGGCCGTATCCTGCTGCAGCCAGATCCTTGATGGCCCGTCGCATCACTTTACGCATGTCGCGGGCGTCAGCAGCGGAAACCGGCTCATATGTACCCTCAAGGATCTCTTTGTCGATGCCGTCCAGATAAGGTGCCAGCAACGTTTTCTCGGCTTCGCTCATCGGCTGGCCAAGGGACGACAGGCTGGAATTCTGAAAATATCCAGCGGTGCGGGTGAACAGGTCATGATAGAGATTTTTGTTCACCCAGTTGAAGTCGAACAGGGTGGCAAGAGTGCGGCGAACGGTCCGGTCGGCAAAAACCGGTTTGCGTGTGTTGAAAACAAACCCCGACATTCCCTTGGGGAGACCGGATTGCAGGGTCAGCTTTTCAACGCGGCCGTCCTTTGCTGCGTTGAAATCATATTGATTGGCCCAGCGGGCCGGATCGCTTTCGGGCAACAGGTCAAAGGCCCCTTTCTTGAAGGCCTCGAACATGGCGGTATTGTCGCGGAAATATTCTATTTCAATGGTATCGAAATTATTCTGCCCCACCTTGATCGGCAGGTCCTTTGCCCAGTAATCGGGGTTCCGCGTCAGTGTGAGACGGGTGCCCGGATCAACATCATCGATCAGATATGGCCCGGAACCCACGAAGCGATACATGCCAGATTTTGAGAAATCCTCGGTCTTGATGGCGTGGCTTGGCAGGACAGGCAGCATGCCGATCAACAAAGGCAACTCACGGTCGGAGCCATCTTCAAAGACAAAGCGAATTTGGCGTTCGCCGGGCTCTTCGATGGCCATGATGCGGGTGATGCGGCTCTTGTAGGCCGGGCGTCCATGGTCGCGCAGCAACGCGACAGTGAATTTGACATCCTCGACATCAATCTGATGGCCGTCTGAGAATTTGGCTTCATCGCGGAGCTTGAAGGTGATTGAGGAGCGGTCCTCAGGCATGTCGACCCATTCAGCGATCAGGCCATAGAGGGAGAATGCTTCATCGTCGCTGCGAGCGAGCAGGGGCTCATAAACATTGAGACCATAATCGACATCCCACAATCCGCGTGGGGCCACCCCTTTCAGAAGAAAGGGATTGAGGCTGTCAAAACTGCCATTAAGGCCATACCGGATGCGGCCACCTTTGGGAGCGTCCGGGTTGACATAGTCGAAGTGGGCAAAGTCGGCTGGATATTTTGGTGTACCATGCATGGCGATGCCATGGGTCGGTTCAGCATGCGCCACACTATCAAGCACCGGACCTGACGTCAGTATCAGTCCAAGCGTCAGGACGCCTGTCTGCCAGAGCTGACGGAGCTGACGACCAAGTTTGTCGGATCCATTGGCAAAGCGGGGCGGACTCGTCATCGGCATATGAAGCTCCTAATGGGCAGTTCAAGGCCAATGGTGTTCAGCGAGGATGCCATTGGCGTTAGGGCAGGCAGGAATCAAATCAGACCCTATTATCTAACACGGGCGGGAAAACGGCCACATACGAGTTCAGCCTACTGGAAATTTTGCATTTGACCCTGTAGAAGAAGTACGACAGTCACTATTCTGCCTAATTCGTTGTGAATGAAGAGGCTGACACGGGATTCGGGGCTGTTGTGGAGTTGGCTTGCGTTCAAGAGCGCGTCCAAAGTGGATTTGCGCAGATTGATGTGCGGGCAGCGACCTGACAGAGTACGACGACTGAAACCAGAACCGGGAAATGCCTTCCTGCGAACACTGAATTATAAATATCGGGATTCTCTTTCATGCTCATGATTGACAAGGCTTCGAAATGGATCAAGCCAGTTACAACCGCCGCTTTTCTGGCGCTGGTTGCCCTTGCCGCGCCGGGCACCAATGCTCAGGCGCAGGAAATCGACGCCGAAGCTCTTGCACAGCAAAATTGGTTGAAATTCTGTAACGAAGATCCCAAGAGCAAGAAGCAGCTCTGTGCCATCACCCAGGAAATGAAGGCTGAAACCGGTCAGTTTCTGGCTTCTGTCTCTGTGCGCGAACTTGAAGGCGCCAAACGCAAGGCTCTGGTGGTCGCTCTGACCCCCGGCATGCTGCTGCGTCATGGCCTGACGGTGCAGATCGACAAGGGCAAGCAGCTCAAGAGCACATTCTCCATCTGTTTCCCCAATGCCTGCTTCTCTGACATGGCGGTGGATGACACCTTCATCGATTCCATGAAGAAAGGTGCGCAGATCGTCGTGACCGCTCTCAACCAGCAGGCCCAGCCTGTACGGTTTGAACTGACGCTGACCGGCTTCACCAAGAGCTACGATGGTGATCCGATCGACGTTCGCAAAACCGCTCAGGAGCAGGAAAAGCTTCAGGAACTGCTGCGCAAGCGTGCAGAAGAACAGCGTCAGAAGCTGCTCGAGCAGAAAAACAAGGCCGAAGGTAACTAAGCCGTCCTTCGTCGGTTGGCTGACACACCGGTCGGCCATCTTGCCATACCAAAAAAGCCGCGCTTCCAAGATGGGAGCGCGGCTTTTTTATTGATCAAACTTGATTGGCTATTAGTTCACAAGGTCATCTTCAGGCTGATAGATGCCTTCTTTCATGCCTTTGAATAGCTGGCGCACTTGCGGATGGCGTACCGGTTCTCCGCTCTTGTCTTCCAGCAGATTCTGCTCGGAAACATAAGCCACATATTCTGTGTCTTCATTCTCGGCAAACAGATGATAGAAAGGCTGGTCCTTGCGCGGTCTCACATCCTCGGGGATCGCGTCATACCATTCGTCTGAATTGGCGAATTCAGGGTCGACATCAAAAATCACGCCACGGAAGGAATAAACACGGTGGCGCACAACCTGACCAATCTGAAATTTGGCGATTTTCATTTCTGGCATGTCTTCAGGCTCCGCTACCCTCTTGAAAGGCATTGTCTTCCCTTGCTGGTGGAGAAGCAATGCTTGTTGCTTGCGACAGCATGGTTTCATCCCGGTCAATGTCGGTCTGTTGATGCCGGGCATCTCGGGGGGGACCATGCTGGCAGCCATATATTCGGGCTGCTCTCAGCCTACCACACAAACACTGATCAGTTCCAATGATTGAATGCAGGAAATCAGGCTGCGGGCAGGAGCGCAGAAAAGACTAGATCATAGAGGTGAAGTCAAGTGACATTTCACAGATGGCGGACTTGTACCGTTTCGTGAACGGGCATGGCCGGGTCTGAGCCGGGCAAGCCACAGGCCAAAGCGCCTGAATGCAATGGCTTGTGGCTTTCGGGGGACCTGTCAGCTCAGACCATATGCGTCGGCCATTTCCGGGTCTTTGGTGGCGACCTGTCGAGCGAGATCGACGATCACTTTGGCTTGTTTCCAGGTGGCGTCATCCTGCATTTTGCCGTCGATCATCACCGCTCCGGTGCCATCCGGCATGGCTTCCAGAATGCGCAGGGCCATTTTGACTTCATCCACCTCTGGGCTGAAAACCCGTTTGGCAATGTCGATCTGGGTTGGATGCAAAGACCATGTTCCCATGCAGCCCAAAAGGAAGCTGTTCTGGAACTGGGCTTCACAGGCTTCAGGATCAGAGAAATCGCCAAAGGGGCCGTAAAAGGCTTTCAATCCATGGGCCATGCAGGCATCAACCATCTTTGCCATGGTATAGTGCCAGAGATCCTGCTGATAGATGGCGCGGGTCTGTCCCTCTACCGGATCGGCCAATACCCGATAGCCCGGATGTCCGCCACCGACGCGAGTGGTCTTCATGCCGCGCGAGGCCGCCAGATCGGCCGGTCCCAGCGAAATGCCATGCATGCGCGGGGAGGCGGCACAAATGGCCTCGACATTGTTGACGCCTTCCGCGGTCTCCAAAATGGCGTGGATCAAGATTGGCTTGTCGATGCCGTGTTTGGCTTCCAGCTGGGCCAGCAACTGGTCAAGATAATGGATGTCCCAGGGACCTTCGACCTTGGGAAGCATGATCACGTCGAGCTTGTTGCCAACCGCTGAGACAATTTCGGTGATATCGTCAAGCAGCCACGGGGAGTTGAGGCAATTGACGCGGGTCCATAGACCGGTCTCGCCAAACTCGTTGTCTTGGGCCATCTGGATGAAGCCTGCACGGGCGGCTTCCTTCATATCTGCGGGGATGGCATCTTCGAGATTGCCCAACACCACATCGACCTTGGCGATCAGGTCTGGCACCTTGGCTCGCATCTTTTCGATATGCGGTGGGACAAAGTGGATCATCCGCTCGACGCGGACCGGTTTTTCGCGAAACGGGGTCGGCGCGCCTATGGCCAGTGGCTTGTAAAAGGCTGATGGTGTTTTCATGCTGTTATCCTCCCTGAGGCGCTCGACATGGCAGGGCGGTCATGGAAGGCCCATGGGCGTGACCCGTCATTGTGCGGCGCATTCGTTGCTCTATTAGCAGCGCAATTTTTGCTGCAACGCAATAAGACTGATGGACAACTGCCAGACAATAGCTGAGCAGCAGGCAGAGGACTGTCTCGAGCGAGCCATTGATTTTGGTTTGCAAGTTTGAAAGGCTAGGGATACACACTTAGTCCTGCTTTGAGCATCCTTCCGCCTCCTGCGCTGCAGCGCCACATCCCAAACGAGTTATCCATGAGCGACCTGTTCACCTTGGCCTTGCCCTTCTTCGGTCTGATCTTTCTGGGCTTTTTGTCTGGCAAGATCACCAGATTGCCAGAGGGTGGGTTAGCGTGGCTGAACTTCTTTGTCGTCTATATTGCCTTGCCAGCTTTGTTCTTTCGGCTTGTCTCCCAGACGCCATTGGAAGAATTGACCAATTGGAGCTTTGTGGTGGCGACCACGGTGACGACCTATATCGTCTTCACTCTGGCCTTCGTGTTCGGTTTGTGGAAGACCAAGGGCAATATGGCGGAGGCCACCATTCAGGGGTTGGCCGGCAGTTATTCCAATATCGGCTATATGGGGCCGGGGCTGACACTGGCTGCGCTGGGGCCGGCGGCGACGGTGCCCACGGCACTGATTTTCTGTTTCGACTCGCTGTTGCTCTTCACCCTGATCCCGATTTTCATGGCCTTGAGTGGAACGGATGAGAAAAGTGGCCGCGAATTGACGCTCTATGTCGTCAAGAAGGTGTTTTTGCATCCCTTCATCATTGCAACCATTCTGGGTGTTCTGGCCGCCGCCATTCATTTTGAGCCACCCGGCTGGATTGCTGAAATGCTGCGGATCCTGTCCGGCGCGGCGGCCCCTTGCGCTCTGTTTGCAATGGGGGTGGCGGTTGCCTTGCGGCAGGTGCGACGGATTCCGGGGGAGCTGTCGGTTTTGCTGCCGATCAAGCTGGTGCTGCATCCGGTGTTGTTGTTCTTGCTGCTGGGCTTTCTGGGCACCGTGCCGGAGGTCTGGATCAAGACGGCGATCCTGATGGCTTGCCTGCCGCCTGCCGCCAATGTCTTCATCGTTGCCCAGCAATATGATGTCTATGTCGAGCGGGCGTCCAGTACGGTGATGATCGGCACGCTTGTCTCAGTGGTGACTGTGACCTTCTTTCTCTATCTCATCACGCAGAATGTGTTGCCCTTCTGATTGGCAGCTTTAGTCATTTGCCGGGCCACCGACCGAGCCGATGCGGCTGGGGGCGTCTAGACCTGCCTTCATCATGAAGCGGCGGAAGGATGGCACCATATTGGCCAACGCAAGACCGGCAGTGCGGGCGCCCTGACCAAAGGGCAGCGCGGATAACAGCGACATATTGAGCATGTGGACGCCAGCGGTGCGCGACCAAATGTCGGCACGGCGTGAGCGATCATAGGCAGCGAGCAGCTTGTCGTTGCCGGGATCCTGCAAGCCCGTGGTACCCTGATCTTCAATGGCATCGGCCAATGCTTCGATATCGCGCAGGCTGAGATTGAGTCCCTGAGCGCCGATGGGCGGGAAGACATGGGCACTTTCGGCAATCAGCGCTGCACGGGGGCCGCAAAAGCCCTTGGCAACCATGCCGGCCAAAGGGAAGACCTGAGGCTCGGTCAGGATTTCAAACGCGCCATAAATGGAATGGGCGCGGCGTTCCAACTCCAATGCCAGCGTCTCGTGGCTCATTGCCTTCAACTCTGCTGCTGTTTCCGGGGTGACCACGCAAACGAGGCTGGATGTGTAGGCATCCTGATAGGGCACCAAAGTGAAGGGGCCCGTCTTGGTGTGAAACTCGGTTGATGTGTTGTTGTGCGGGGTTGAGCCATGCCGCAAATTGAGCACAAAAGCAGCTTGCGGATAGGACCATTTGCGCATCTCGATGTTCGCGGCTGCCTTGACCAGCGACTGGCGGCCATCCGCGGCGATCGCCAGCTTGGCCTGCCATATGGTGCCATCTTGCATGGTGATGCTGGCCTTGTCTTCGTCCAGAGAAACAGAAGATGCAAATTGCTGATCTTCGATGAGATTGTCCTGTGTGCCATCCAAACCGGCATGCAAGGCGGCGACCAGCTTGTTGTTGTCGATGTTATAGCCGAAGGCCTCAAGACTGATTTCCGAGCTGTCAAATTCGGTGGTTGGGGCACGCAACAGACGGCCTGTATCATCGATCAACCGCATGACGCGTAGGGCTTGTCCTTCGGCCTTTACCGCTTGCCACAGCCCCAGGCGCTCAAGGTAAGAAACCGAGCTGCCAAGCAGGGCCGTGGTGCGACCATCGGTACCACTGTGCGCTGGGCCGATCAGAACGGTGCTGAGGCCGAATTTTGCCATTTGAATGGCCGCAACATGGCCAGCCGGGCCACTGCCCACCACGGCAACATCGATCTTTTTGACCACATTCTGATCCTGCATTCCCTACCTCAACCTGTTTGACGTCAAAGACTTATCGCCCTAGACATGCTCTTACCCTGCTCTTGGTTCCACTTCCACCCCTCAATAGGCCTTATTCCATCCGTCGACAAGGTTGGACTTGTGACAGAATAGCGCATGACAAGGCTTGATATATGGGTTACTTCTGATCCCACCAAGGCCCGGATCCAACCCGTGCGCCTCACCATTCCTACGCACGGACTTTGGACCAAGATGAGTTTTCTCAGTGCATTTTTCGATACCAGCAGTTCGCGGCAATTGCATGAGCAAATGCGGCGCTTTAGGGCAGAGCATCCCGAGCTGGCAGCTGCGGAAACCAAGCCACGCATCCTGTTGTTTGTGGCCATCGCGATTGCCTCTCTTTTTGCCTGGTTCTATCTGTTCGCGATGGTGGTGGACATGGCACCCGACATGGATATGCGAGCGCTGGGGCCGGGCATGTCGGCTTTCAATGTGTTTAACGGCTTTGAAAGCCTTGATGCCACAACCCGCGCTTTCATTGCAGCTGTCTGTGCTCCCTCGGCAGCGATTGGCCATTTCGGCATGCCGGGGCAGGGGGCATGGGGTTTTGAGGATCTCTCAATCGTCTTCGCCATGTGGGTCATGATGGCGGTCGCCATGATGTTGCCCACGGCCGCACCGATTCTCAAAAGCTATGCCGCTGTCGAGGAAGGCAAGGGACGTAAGGCCGGGTTCTTCTCGATCCTGATGCTGGCGCTTGGCTATTTGACCATCTGGGTCGGCTTTGCACTGGTCGCCACCTTGGCCCAGTGGGGTCTGACCGAGATTCAGACCATGTCGCCGGTGATGGCGCCTGCGTCGATGGTTTTTTCTGCCTCAACGTTGCTTTTGGCAGGCTTTTATCAGTTCACCACAGCAAAACAGGCTTGCCTTCTGCGCTGTCAACTGCCATTTCCCTATTTCAATCGACGGAGCGAGAGCGGATTCTTCCGAACGCGCGCCGGATCCTATGTGATGGGACTGGAGCAGGGCCTGTTCTGCACCGGGTGCACATGGGCGCTGATGGTGGTGATGTTTGCTGTCGGCGTGATGAATATCATCTGGATGGCCATTCTGGGCTTCCTGATGGGTATTGAAAAGGTTGTTCCCAATCCGTGGGTGACGCGCGGGATTGGAATCTTCCTGATTGTATGGGGTCTGATGGTTCTTTCGATCTCGCCTGCCGGGCGTACGATTTTGGGGCTCTAGGCGCGTTTCAAATCAGCTCGACAAGCTGAACTCATGACCATCCGGTCTGTGGCAAGGTGTTGATGGTGGATCTGGACAGATCGCCTGCAGCGCTCGGTTCGATATAAGAAGCAAGACAAATGAACAAATTTCTAGCCTTTATGATCCATATCCTCACCGCATCCGGCGGGATCTTTGCTTTGTTGGCGCTGGTTGCGGCCGCCGACAGAGAGTGGATGGACATGTTCTTCTGGCTGTTTGTTGCGCAGTTGGTTGATGGGGTGGATGGTCCGCTGGCCCGGCGGTTCAAGGTGATCGAGACCTTGCCCAACTGGAGTGGCGACAGTCTCGATTTCGTGATCGATTATGCCACTTATGTATTCATTCCCGCTTTTGCGCTGGCGCGGGCCGATCTGTTGCCTCAGCCGCTCGATTTGATCGCGGCGAGTGTTATCATCGTGACTGGCGGGCTCTATTTTGCCGATGATCGGATGAAGACCGAATCCAAAGCGTTTCGCGGTTTCCCTGCCGTGTGGAACGGTGCTTTGTTCTACTTGTTCCTCTGGACGCCCGGGCCAGTGTTGGGGATGGGGATGGTGCTGTTTCTGGCGATCGCTCAATTTGTACCGGTGGAATTCATTCACCCGGTGCGGGTCAAGGAATTCCGACCCTTCACGTTGGCCGCTGTTGCCATATGGTCCGTCTTTGCATTGCGTGTCATTCTCAATGATATGCAGGTCAACCAGCTTGATCAGATTGTCTTGACCACAACAGGCCTTTATTTCTTCGCCATTGGTGCATTCCTGCACTATCGCCGCAACAAAATTCGGACCTGAGGCGCCGTGAATGCGTTGAGCCTGACAATGTTGCTGCGTCCCTGACACACCATCATGCCTAACGAGGGGCTCGCTATGTTTCCTGATCTGATGGATCCGACCATTCTGGCCAGTCTTTTGACACTGACCGCGATGGAAATCGTACTTGGTATCGATAATGTGGTGTTCATTTCGGTGCTGGTGAGCAAGCTACCTGCGCAGATGGCCAATCGTGCTCGGGCGATTGGGATTCTGCTGGCGCTGGTTTTCCGGATCGCTTTGCTGTTTGCGTTGACGTGGCTGATCGGGCTGACCAAACCAGTCTTCACCTTGTTCGATCACGGGTTTTCCTGGCGCGACCTGATCATGATCGTCGGGGGGCTGTTCCTGATTTACAAGGCTATGGCGGAGATCCATCTGGAACTGGAATTTACCGACGAGGATGAAACAAAAATCCGCACAGGCGCTGCGGAATATGTGTTTGGAGCGGCGATTGCCCAGATTATCGTTATCGATCTGGTTTTCTCCATTGATTCCATCGTGACGGCCATCGGCATGGCTGAGCATGTCGAGGTGATGATTGCGGCGATGGTGATTGCGATGGTGGTCATGTATGCGGCCTCCGGGCCTATTGCCCGTTTCATCGAAAAGCATCAAACCACCAAGATGCTGGCTCTTTCTTTCCTGATGCTGATTGGCTTTGCGTTGGTCGGTGATGGCATCGGTTTCCATGTGCCGAAGGGCTACATTTACGCGATGATGGGCTTTTCCGTTCTGGTCGAAATCCTCAACATCATCGCGCTCGACGCCAGCCGTCGCCGCAAGTTGGCGCGGCTCAAAGCGGCCGAAGCGGATGCAGAACGGGCTTGATGCGATGTGGAGCAGATGCATTGTTCGCTAAATCGCCTCTGATTTTCCTGATTGATGCAAAAAAAGTGCGCAAAAAATCTGTCTCTTTGGGCGGGTCTGGCCCAAATCCATCGCGCAAATCTTGTTTCACCGTTCCGAATGTGCCACTCTTGGCTAAGAGCAATTTCAAGGACTTCAGTCCGAAAAACTGCGTTTTCATCCTGACCGACTGCGTTTGACGGCAATGTGACTTTTCGCCGGGATTGTCTTCAAGCATGGTCGAGCCCAAATTTGTGGAGCAGACCCCTGGATCGCGCACGTCTTCTTTATTCCCCCGCCATGCGGTACTTTGCGGCTGTTGCCGAACATGGGGCCATTCGGGCCGCCAGCCGTGAACTGAATGTTGCCTCCTCGGCGGTCAATCGACAAATCCTCTGGCTGGAAGAAAGCCTCGGTGTGCCGCTGTTCGAGCGTGTCGGGCGCCGATTGCAATTGTCGCCTGCGGGAGACATCCTGTTGCGCCATGTGACGCACGTGTTGCGGGATTTTGAGCAGACGACATCAGAGCTTGATGCGCTCAAGGGCTTGAAGCGCGGGATTGTTCGAATTGCCAGCGTGGAGAGCGTGGCAACCGAGTTGCTGTCCGATTTGGCCGCTTCATTCGGCAAGAGCTATCCGGACATCCAGTTGCGGATCACAGTAACCCATTCGGACAAGATCGCCCGTCTGGTAACAGATTCTGATGCCGATATCGGGTTCACCTTTGATCCGCCAGATGATGATCTGTTGGCGGTCAACTATTCTCATCCGTTCGAGATTGGCGCTGTGGCTACGCGTGATCATCCATTGGTTAATCGCAGTGCCTGTGCTTTTGCCGATTGCCTCGATTATCCGATCATCCTGCCATCCAAAGGCCTCTCCTTGCGCACTGCGCTTGATCGCCTGCTGGCGGAGTCGGACAAGGATGCTTCGGTCTTTGCCGAAGTCAGCACCCTGCAAATGATGCGGCGATTGACAGCGCGGGGGCTTGGTATCTGTTTCCAGACGCGTATTGGTCTCAAGGACAATCTGGATCATTCTGACCTGCAGTTCGTGCCCCTGACCGATGAGCAATTGCAGCATAATACCCTGTCGATTGTCACCCATCAGCAACGGCAATTGAAACTGGCGCCAGCAATGTTTTTGGCGCATGCGCGACAATTCTTTGCCGATCTGTTCAATGGCTGACGGGTCGCATCCGGTTTCTGATGCACTCAAATCACTGTTGCAAGCGGATCAGAGGGGCTGGTCCGCTTTTTTGCGTCGTAGCTGTTTTATTGCGTCAGTGATGTCGTTTTTTGTGCAATAAGTACAAGTCCCTATTTTCAAAAGGCTTTTATCAGACTGACTCGATTTTCATGAATCTCCTGAAAATCTTTCAGTCTCTTTTGGTTATCACTCAAATAGACATCGATCACGATATGTGCACACTGCTGTTGGTTGCCTGAATAACTCTCTAATTTCTGCTGAAAAACGGCAACAATTTTGCAGGTTCCTATGACTTCCGTATAGATTGTCAGAGGAATGTCACTTAAACATGGACAGGAATTTGGCGGTGATCGGATCGATGCTTTATGTCCGGTTTGCCATGGATCGGGACCCAAAACCGGGCAGTGGATTGCTTCGTCAATCTCTTTGTCTTGGTGGCCATGTCCCCCCTCAAGAATTTCATGAAGACAGGCAAACATGACGGCCGTCCCCTTACTTCAAGCCAAGGGTCTTACCAAGGCATTTGGCACATTGTTGGCGAATGATTCCGTTGACCTTCTGGTTCAGCCCGGTGAAATCCACGCTTTGCTGGGTGAAAATGGTGCAGGCAAATCCACGCTGGTAAAGATGCTCTATGGCTCGCTTGAGCCGACAGCGGGAGAGATCTACTGGAAGGGTGAGGCTGTGCGCCTGTCCGATCCGGCCCATGCTCGCAAGCTGGGTATCGGTATGGTTTTCCAGCACTTTTCTCTTTTTGACAGCTTGACCGTGGTTGAGAATATCGCGCTTGCTCTGCCCAAGGGGCAGAAAATGGGAGCGCTTGCCAAGCGGGTTGAACAGGTCAGCATCGAATATGGTCTGCCGCTGAAGCCACACAATCTGGTTGCAGATCTTTCGGTTGGTGAGCGCCAGCGGATCGAGATTGTGCGTTGTCTGTTGCAGAATCCGCAGCTGATCATCATGGATGAGCCGACCTCGGTTTTGACACCGCAGGAAGCGGAGTTGCTGTTTGAAACCCTTGACCGGTTGGCCAAGGAAGGGCGCTCGATCCTTTATATCAGTCATCGGCTAGAGGAAGTGAAGCGGATGTGTGACACAGCTACCATTTTGCGCCATGGCAAGCTGGTGGCCCATTGCACCCCTTCGGAAGAGACGGCCTCATCGTTGGCGACCCTGATGGTCGGGACAAGCGTCAAGCCAGTGCTGCGCGACAAACCGGATCTGACAGATGCGCCGGTACGTCTGCGTCTCGACAATCTGGATCTGCTGCCCGAAGGGCCATTTTCCATCGAGCTGAAACGCATTTTTCTCGAGGTTCGGGGTGGTGAAGTGGTGGCGATTGCCGGTGTCGCGGGCAATGGTCAGTCTGAATTGTTCGATGCCATTTCCGGTGAACGCGACAGCGCAGCCGACGCGGTTTTGATCAATGACGCAGCAGTCGGTCACAAGGGCGTGACGGCGCGGCGCAATCTAGGCGCCGCCTTTGTACCTGAAGAGCGGCTGGGCCACGCCGCAGTTCCCGGTCTATCCCTGTCAGAGAATGTGCTGCTGACCCGTCACGGGTCGGACAAGCCGCTGACACGCAATGGTGTCTTCATCAAGCGAACCAGAGCGGGCAAGATTGGTCACCGTATTTCCGAGACCTTTGATGTTCGCAAGGGCGAGCCAGACCCGCATGCGGGCAGCTTGTCCGGTGGCAATTTGCAAAAATTCGTGGTTGGCCGCGAAATCGACCGGGGGCCGAGCGTGCTGGTGGTTTCCCAGCCAACATGGGGTGTTGATGCGGGAGCGGCATCCTTGATCCGACAGTCATTGCTTGATCTGGCGCGTGCAGGGACGGCGGTGCTGGTCATCTCACAGGATCTTGATGAAATCTTTGAAGTGGCCGATCGGATTGCCGTGATCAATGAGGGCACTTTGTCAAAAGCCGAACCGGTTGAAACCATGACGCTGGAGCGGATCGGTCTGTTGATGGGTGGCGTCCATGGGGTCGATCCTCATCTGGATGACATTCCTGTCGTTTCAAGTGAAAAGACCTCTGAAGAAGGAGGCTCCCATGCGTCTTGAATTGCAAAAACGCCGCGCCGCATCAAACATGATGTCACTCTTGTCGCCTTTGCTGGCGATCCTGCTGACTTTGGCAACGGGCGCGGTGATGTTCGGTTTGCTGGGCTTTCATCCCGGCCAGGCCCTGTTCGTCTATTTTGTCGAGCCGCTGCTCGACAGCTGGAGCCTGCAGGAGCTGGTGGTCAAGGCGTCGCCTCTGATCTTGATTGGCGTTGGGTTGACCATTTGCTACCGGTCGAACAACTGGAATATTGGTGCAGAAGGCCAGTTTACCATTGGGGCTATTTGCGGGTCGGTTGCGCCGATCCTGCTGCCTGACTGGCAAAGTGTCATGACGTTCCCGGTGATGATGGCGATGGGGGCACTGGGGGGTGGCCTGTTCGGCTATTTGCCGGCTTTGTTGAAAAACCGCTTTGGGGCCAATGAGATCCTGACCAGCCTGATGTTGACCTATGTGGCCCTGCTGGCGCTCGATTATCTGGTGCGTGGTCCATGGAAGGATCCGCAAGGGTTCAACTTCCCCGAAAGCCGTCTGTTCCATGATTTCGCTCTGACACCCAGTGTGTTTGAAGGAGGGCGAATGCATATAGGTGCGGTTTTCGCGGTGATTGCCGCCGGGGTCATCTTCGTGCTGTTTGCCCGCACGCTGAAAGGGTTTGAGATCAAGGTTCTGGGTGCAACGCCGCGGGCTGGCAGCTTTGCCGGTTTCTCGCGCGAGCGCATGACAGTCTTTGCTTTTGTCGTCTCTGGCGCTCTGGCGGGTCTTGCCGGCATCCTCGAGGTGGCTGGACCGATGGGGCAGCTTATTCCGACCATTTCACCGGGCTATGGCTTCACGGCGATCATCGTGGCCTTTTTGGGTCGTCTGAACCCGATTGGTGTCATCTTTGCCGGTTTGCTGCTGGCTCTGTCCTATCTGGGCGGGGAGGCCGCGCAGGTTGAGTTGGGCGTATCGGAAAAGACCTCCAAGGCGTTTCAGGGCATCTTGCTGTTTTATGTTCTGGCCTGTGACACGCTCATCCACTATCGCATCAAACTGGTCAGCACAAAGACCGTGAGCAAAGAGGCACACTGATGGAATTTGCAGAAGCATTGCTGATCTCGATCGTTACTGCCTCGACGCCGTTGCTGTTGGCGGCGATTGGCGAGCTCGTGGTCGAACGGTCCGGTGTGCTCAATCTCGGGGTTGAGGGTATGATGATCCTTGGCGCAGTCTGTGCCTTTGCGACCTCGCTAACAACGGGCAATCCTTATCTGGGTATTCTGGCCGGGATGGCGGGCGGCATCGCCATGGCGGCTCTGTTCGGCCTTTTGACGCTGGGGCTGGTGGCCAATCAGGTTGCGACCGGTCTGGCGTTGACGCTGCTTGGGCTTGGCCTGTCAGGGATGCTTGGGGAGCATTTTGTCGGCACGCCGGGCATCAAACTCGAACCGATTGCCATTCCGTTTCTGTCCAGTCTTCCGATCATCGGCAGGGGATTGTTTGCGCAGGATCTTCTCTTCTATATCGCCATCGCTTTGGTGGCAGGTGTCAGTTGGCTGTTGTTCAAGACTCGCTGGGGGTTGATCATCCGGGCGGTCGGTGAAAATCACGGCTCCGCGCATGCTCTTGGCTATAGTGTTATTCGGGTGCGGTTTGGTGCGGTGCTGTTTGGTGGTTTGTGTGCAGGTCTGTCCGGCGCCTATCTGTCGCTGGTCTACACCAATCTGTGGATCGAAAACATGACGGCCGGGCGTGGCTGGATCGCACTGGCGCTGGTTGTTTTCGCCTCTTGGCTGCCTGTTCGCATTGCGGTTGGTGCCTATTTGTTCGGGGCTGTTTCGATCCTGCAGTTTCATGCACAGGGCTTTGGGGTGGGCATTCCGTCCCAGCTGCTGTCTGCGCTGCCTTATCTGGCGACCATCGCCGCCTTGATACTTATTTCACGCAACCGGAATGTTGCGCGGGTCAATACCCCGTCCTGTCTTGGACAGGCCTTTGTTCCGGATCGATGATTGACTGTCGCAAGGCTGCCGACAGTCCAACAAACAGCATTCCGGATGGTCCTGTTCGGGATGCAGCAATCGCAAGCAAAGGATCCAGTCAATGGATCTGGCAACCATGAGAGGGATGCTTCAAATGAAAAAGCTTTTTGTAGCGGCGGCTGCCGTTGCTCTGGGTCTGGCCGCGGGCGCGGCGCAGGCTGCTGACAAGGTCAAAATTGGCTTTGTTTATGTTGGTCCGGTGGGTGATATGGGCTGGTCCTACCAGCACGATCAGGGTCGTCTCGCTGTCGAAGCCGCTTTTGGCGACAAAGTCGAGACCACGTATGTTGAGAATGTTTCCGAAGGACCTGACGCCGAGCGTGTGATCGAAAAGCTGGCCCGTTCTGGCAACGACATGATCTTCACGACGTCCTTTGGTTTCATGAACCCAACCATCAAGGTTGCAAAGAAATATCCAAAGGTGAAGTTCGAGCATGCGACCGGTTACAAGCGCTCCAAGAACGTTGCGACCTATGGCTCCCGCTTCTATGAAGGCCGCTACGTGATTGGTCAGATCGCTGCCAAAATGTCCAAATCCGGCACCGTTGGCTATATCGGCTCTTTCCCAATTCCGGAAGTGGTGCGCGGCATCAACTCCTTCCTGCTGGGTGCGCAGTCTGTCAATCCTGACATGAAGGTCAAGGTTGTTTGGGTCAACAGCTGGTTCGATCCGGGCAAGGAAGCTGATGCTGCCAAAGCTCTGATTGATCAGGGCGCTGACATCATCTCCCAGCATACCGACTCTGCGGCACCTTTGCAGGTGGCAGCGGAGCGCAATGTGCTCGGCTTTGGTCAGGCATCCGACATGATCAAGTTCGCTCCAAAGAACCAGCTCACCGCGATCGTTGACAATTGGGCAGACTATTATGTGTCTCGCGTTCAGGCTGCCATGGATGGCACCTGGAAAGCCGAAGACACCTGGGGTGGTTTCGACAAGGAAATGGTTCATATGGCACCATTCACCAACCTGCCAGACGATGTTGTGAAAATGGCTGAAGAAACCACTGCTGCCATCAAAGCAGGCACCCTGCATCCGTTCCACGGCCCGATCTTCAAGCAGGATGGGTCTCAGGCCATTAAAGAAGGCGAAGTGCTGGATGATGGCACCCTGCTTGGCATGAACTGGTATGTCAAAGGCGTCGACGACAAACTGCCACAATAAGGCGAGTTTGACGCTGCCCGGTTCGGGCAGGCCATAAACTTAAGAGCCCTCGGAAGGTGATATTTCCGGGGGCTTTTTGTATGGGGATGGTCGCTTTTTCGTGGGTAAGTAAAGTTATTGATCAAGAATAAGCAAAATCAACAAGAGACAACCGAAAATTGTATTTGTAGGGTTGCAAAATCGCAATTTGGAAAGATGGAAGTTGGATTATGAACGTTTCTGTAATTGGAACCCGCCTTTTGTTTGCCGGAGTGATGGCCTCGTTCATTGCGGCTTCTGTGACAAGTGTTGCTGCGGACGCCTATATGGACTCTGATCGTAAGACTATGAAGCAGGTCAAGAAACTCATGCGTTCAAACCAGATCCCAACCGCCATGTCCTGCGCCAATGCAGACAAGGCCGGGAAGTTTCTAAAGCCTGTTGTGTCCTTCAAAACAGTGCCCAACAAGGACAATCGCGGCTGGGTGGTTTTGGCGTATAAGGGTCAGCTGGATTTCAAACCTGTGATCCGCGATTCTAGCCAACCGTTTTCCAAGAAATATAGCAAGACACTGACCGCTCGCAGTGCGGGGCGCGCATTTCATTGCTCCTTGTGGATTGGGCCAAAAGGCAGCAATCGGGACAAACTCGTGAAGGGCTTCACCGCTTATACGTCTGGCACCCGCACAACCCTCAAGTGATAAGCCTCAAGACAAATTTAGAAACGCCCGGATGAGATGGTGCCTTGTCCGGGCTTTTGTTTGTCGGGCGTCAGAGCGCCACTCTGGAAATAACTGGAGATGAAGGTAAGAGCTGACCCTCTGTCAGCAGCCAAATGGGCTCAGCGATAAGCTTCATGTCCTTGATGCCGAGGGCTTGTATGTCCAATCCCATGGAGTGGGCCACAGCGTGGCGACAGCCGGGCTTGGGGTTGAGGCCCGCCTCGATAGCCTTGCGGCCCATTTTCAGGTGATGGGCAATGTCCCATTCAAGGCAGACGCCGTTATGGCGGCTAATGACCCAGCAATGCATGTCATTGCAGAGACCAGCCTTTTCTTCGGGGAAGAAATAGCCTGTGACATAGCCCGCTTCAAAGCCAGTGGCGCGCAAGGCGGCAATGAAATAGGTGTTGATGTCGACGCAGGAGCCTTCGGTCACACCGCATCCCAATGCAGGGACCTCGTCATGGCCTTCGTAAAACCGTTCTGGCGGGTGGCCATAGGTGAAGCGCTCTGCGGTGGCGCAGGCAATGGCTTGAATGCGGTCCGTGCCCGTCAGCTCTGGCGCAATGGTGTTTGCTTCTTCACACAGGGCGTCGGCCGCTCGGGTGAAGCGACTGTTGTGGAAACGGAAAATCGCATCGGGATAGGGCTGGGCGCTGTCATCATTCTGATAGGAATAGGTCAGGACAAGCTTTTCTGCTTGCGGGGTGATTTGCTGCAGGCCTTGACCGGTTTGGGTTTCGATGACCGATTGGGCAACACCCCCCTTTACCTGTAGACCAAGGCAGCGCTCGTGCGGGGTGTCAAGGCCGGTTGGGGCCAGCAGGATGCCGTTTTGGTCTCGGCAGTCAATTTCCAGTGTTACGATGCCAGTCATGGGTTCCTCGCGAGATGATTGCCTGCATTTTTTGGGGGGGCGTCCGGGATCAGAAACCCCGCCTTGATCATCAAGGCGGGGCGTGACATCAGATGAACAATTGGAAGATGGCGCCCGACAGAATGGCGCCAACAACCCCAAGCCCGAGATAAAGGGCAAAGACTCGGCGTTTGACCAGCGACCAGACCGCCGCCATGGCGGGGATCGAGCTGACGGCTCCGGCAACCATGAACGACATGGCCGCACCAGCACTCATGCCCTGTTCCATCAATCCGGCGAGAAGCGGCGGGGCAACATAGCTGTTGAGATATGCCGGGATGCCGACAAAGGCTGCAATGCCAATCGGCAGGATGCCGGACCCGCCAACCAGACCGGCAATGACCGAGGCCGGGACATAGGTGATCAACAGCCCTTCGAGCGTGTAGGCGAGCGCCAGCCACTTGATCAGAAACAGGGCATTGGTTTTCAACTCGCTCCAGAACAGAGCCTGACGTTTGTCTTCCTTCCAGAAGGGCCAAACAGGTTTTCCCGAAAAGGGTGAGGGGCCACAGCCGCAGGACGAGCATCCGACGGAGTTTTTCTTCAGTGGCTCGGTCAGCCAGCCAGCTTTGATCACGAAGGCAATGACGAAGCCGCCGAACAGCCCCAATGCTACAGCGGAGACAGCTTTGCCAACCGCAAATGGCCAGCCCAAAGCCGATGCCGTGATCAGAAGGGTCGGTGGGTCAATCAAGGGTGAGGACAACCAGAAGGCCATGACCGCTGACAAAGGCGCTCCCAAGGCCAGCAGACCCGCAATGAAAGGGATTACCTCGCAAGAGCAAAAGGGCGCGAGACCACCGAGCAAGGCGGCCAGAAAGATCATCCGGGTTTCCTTGCCCTTGAAGGCTTCAGCTACCATGGCTTCCGCGCCAGCGGCTTTGAGATAGGCAATCAGAAAGACGGCAAATGCGATGACTGGCAGTGTGCCCAGAAAAGCTTTGACCGCAATTGAGGTGACCGGGACCAGATTGGAAAAATCCAGAATTGCAACGCAAACCGGGGCCAGAATGACAATGGTCCATGGCGATAGCAACCCATTGAGCTGGGAGCGCCAGGTGGGGGAGAGACCTTGGGTGACTTCCGTCATGGGGAACCTCGTGACATGATCTGATGGAATGAAAGATTTGAACGCCGATCAGGGGCTCTCGTCGGCGCAGCATTCGTCGAGAATGTAGGTGGACAGTAGCTTCAGATGATCGAAGTTGGCCCTGTTGACGATCGATCTTCCGTGTTTTTCCTGCAGGATGACCTCGGCGGCTGCGAGGCACTTCAGGTGATGGGCCAGCGTTGAGGGGGCGATGCCGGTTCGCTCCTGAATGGTGCCGACGCTCAAACCTTCAGAGCCCGCACGCACCAGACAGCGCAACACCACCTGTCTTGCTTCCGAACCGATTGCAGCAAAGCCAAGGGCGGCCTGTTCCTGTTTCAACGTTTGCACCTCATCGTGAAATAATTCGAATAAACTAGTTTTATAGGTATATTGAATGGAATGTCAATCTTCTATCTGCGGATCGTGGCAGAAGAGGTCAAAGTGGTGTCAACTATATGAGTTGCCTATAATTTGATCACTATTTAAGGTAGAAAGTTGGGTATATTTTTGTGAAATGCGCGTATAGGTAGCGTCTTGGTACAAGTGTAGGGCTTGATTGTGTCCCAGATTTTCTGCATGATGAAGGTGCTGGTTTTCGATGACTTGTTATTATTGGCAGTGTCCTTAGGGTCTAGTATATGTGGGGGACTCGCTTCATTGGATGCTGCAAATGAGGTCCTTCCTTGTGATGGGCCTCATTTTTTTTGTATCTACGTGGTTTGGGAGGGAGATTGATTTCCCTTCTTGTATCGGTCGCTAAATCGACGATAGAGTGAAATCACTTAGTTGCGGCCCCTGATATGAGGCATTGCTGATGCGCACCTTCCTTTGTTTTTTGTTTCTTTCCAGTTTTTCCTTTCATGCTATGGCTGGCGATTATGTTTCTTCTGAAGCCCATGCCTATCGCATGTCCTGCAACAAGGATGGATATGTGCTGACATCCAGCTATCCGGTTTTTCGTTTTATCGAGGGTGGCGCGATGTCGCGTGTCGAGACACTGAACCCGGAGAAGATCTATTTGGGCCGAAGCTGTGATGCGTCGCACAAGGTGCTGGGGCAGGGGGAATGGTGCTGGGCCAATGGCGGCTTTCGCGCAACCTTTGATGGGCATGTGATCGGGTTTCCGCGCCAGGAGATCTATTGTTCCTCTGACAGTGCAGAGTTGACGCCGTGTGGCTGCTAAAAGCCACCATGATCCAAACGAAAAACCCGGCCTCGATGAGACCGGGTTTGTCGCAATGGAGCGATTGTTGGTCTGCTTAGATCATCATGCCGCGCAGCGTGTAGAAGAAAAAGGCTGCAAGGCAGGCAGATACCGGAACTGTAATCACCCAGGCCGATGCAATCTTCAAAAGAGACGAACGTTTGACCAGTTGACGCTTAAGGGCCTTTTTCAGCTTTTTCTGCTGAGCGGCGGAGATGGCCGCTTCCGGACCCATTTCTTTCAACGCACTGAGCATCAGGCGTTTGTCGTCCAGCGGGGCATTTTTGAATTCCATCAGCACCTCTTCGACATGGTCGATGTCCGGGTCGCCCTGATGCTTGGCCAGCACGGTTTCGACCACCCGGCCCATGCGCTGGTCGAGGAACTCACGCAGGAACCCAACGCCGAAAACAGCCCCTAATGCCACATGGGTGGAGCTGATTGGCATGCCGAGCTGGCTGGCTATGATCACAGTTACGGCCGCCGCAAGCGCGATACAAAAAGCGCGCGAGCGATCGAGCTCGGTAATCTCGCTGCCGACGGTGCGGATCAATTTCGGCCCGAACAGCGCCAGCCCGACGGAAATGCCAATCGCGCCAATGACCATGACCCACATGGGTATGCTCACCTTGGCGGAACCGGAGCCTGAACTGAGTACTTCGACGACACCTGCCAGCGGGCCCACGGCGTTGGCGACATCATTTGCACCATGAGCGAAGCTGAGAAGCGCTGCCGCAAAGATCAGCGGCACGGTGAAGAGGCTGTTGACGCTGTTCCTGTCTGGAGCCAGGTCCTTTGTTGCCCGGGCGACCATCGGCTTGACGATCAGATAGCAGAGCACCGCGACCGCTGCACCAGCCATAAGCGCCGTGCTGAAATCAATCTTGATGAGCTTTTTGATGCCCTTCAAAGCAAGATAGGTGGTGAAGGCCCAAGCCATGATGGAAATCATGATCGGGACAATTCGCCGTGCGGCTGCCACCGGGTTGGGTTGGAAGAAGACCAGTCTCTTGAGCATGTAAAGGGTCAGAGCCGCAACGATGCCGCCCATGACAGGGGAAATCACCCAACTGGCGGCGATTTTTGACATTGAGCCCCAGTTGACGACTTCCCAACCGGCCGCCGCAATGCCTGCGCCCATCACGCCACCAACGATCGAGTGGGTGGTCGAAACCGGTGCGCCGAGCCAGGTTGCCGCATTGAGCCAGATGGCCGCACCCATCAAGGCTCCCATCATTGCCCAGACAAAGACATCCTTGTTGCTCAGATCTGCCGGATTGATGATGCCTTTCTTGACGGTGTTGACCACTTCGCCCCCGGCGATGATGGCGCCGCCTGCTTCAAAGATGGCGGCAATGCCGATTGCCATCGTCATGGTCATCGCGAAGGAGCCGACTGCAGGGCCAACATTGTTGGCGACGTCGTTGGCTCCGATATTCATGGCCATGTAGGCTCCGATCACCGAGGCTGCAATCAACAAGAAGGATTGTTCAACATGGGCAAACTGATTGCCTGAATAGATCATCACTGCCACAATGAAAATGACTGCAGTGCCTATCCGTCCCACTTCGGTTCGACTGAGATCGGTCGCATTCTCAATTTTCACATAGTCACGAATCTTCATAGTCCCTCCAGGACATGTCATTCTTCGGCGGGTCGGTCTCCAGCTGCATGTCTTGGTTGGCAGCGTTGGAACTCAGGACAAAGTAAAACTCCAATGCTCGAAATCGAGCGGTCTCGCGAAGCGCTTTATCAAAGCGGACACGAAAATCATCGAAATTTCTCGACATATCGACAGTTTCTTGAGGGTTTGGCGCACTGATTGCTCTTTTGCTGTTCCCAAGCGGGGGGATTTGTTGATACAAGCGACCTACAATTTTTGGTCGCCCGGGTCCCAAATATGGTTTCGATAGGAAACTTATGGTCGCGCGGTTCAAAATGTCTCTCTGCCAAACCCTGTGGGTTGTGATGAAACGCCTCTCTTCTCTCGCGCTGTCCGTTTTTTTGTTTTCAACGCCCGCTCTGTCTTGTCTGGATGACGTCAGAGGAGAGCTGGATGGCAGCGGAAAGGTTTTTTCCGAGACCGTTGAAGCGCTGGACAACAAGACGTTCCGGGAAAGCTATTGCGCCTTGTCTGCAGCAGATCAGACTGTTGCTCTGCGTCTGTTCGACAGTGCCTTCCGCAACCATGAGGGCAATGACCGGGCAACCTTGGCTCGGTTGTCGATCATGATCCCGGATATTCGGGAGAATGTCGCCTTCGTTGCTCAAAATGGCGAAATCCGCGAAGTGGACGGCGAGTGGGAAAGCATTGGCATCATGCGCCTGATTGAGCATATGCAGGTTCGCTTTCCATCAACAAAGTCCGTGCTGAGTGATGCTTATGTCCGTGAGACAGCGGCCCTGTTCGATGCGGCCTTCGAGGCCGTTACGGCCAAAGAGGAACAGTCGGACAATGAAATCACACAATCTCGCCAGACGATTGCCGACTATGAGCGCAAGATTAAGGACTTGATGGATCGCATTCAGTCCTTGCGTGATGTGCGGCACAAATACCGATCGATGCGACAAGAGCTGGAACTACAGATCCGCTGAACCTTTCGCAGGTTTCTGCGATCTTCCGCATTAGTGCGTATTCCTTGATCCCCTCAGAATTTTAGACATTATTGCCTGCTGCGGCTGTGCTGTTGCACCGCATTCTGTCTCGCCTGTCTGCTAACATGAACAAATCATTGCACAAATGCCCCAACTAGTGGGAAGCGCATTAGGTTTATTTTGACATTTCGATTCTAATTTTAATCGAATTACTGATTAAGGCGTCCAAAATTCAAGCATATTGCAGGCGAGGGTTGAGCATGTTCAACATCACGGGACTATCATGGAAGAGACTGGCTGGCATGGTGATGCTCCATGTGTTGCTGAACTCCCTTGGTATTCTGGTCGCGCTTTCTTTGATCGAGGGGGCAATTGCTGGACCACTCGCAGTTGCCGTGGTGTTTGCCATCAACGGGATCAGTGCATTCACTCTGATGAGCGTGATCAAACGGCGATACCGGAAGCATAATGCAATTTTGACCCGCATCTTTGACGCCATGCCTGACGTCGTCCTTGCCAAAGATTATGATGGCAATTTTGTTTTCTGCAATGAAACGGTCGCCTCACTTTATGGGGCTAAGCCTGAAGACATGGTTGGGAAAGATGACTTCCACTTTACCGGCAACCGGGAACAGGCGGACTTCTTCCTTGAAAATGTTCAGGCCGTGATGAACAGGAATCAGATTGAGCAGGTTTATGAGGATTCCACCGATACGGAAACCGGTGAGGCTCGCCACTTCCAGTCGCTCAAGATTCCGTTTCGTGACATCAATGGCGATCCTAAAATTTTCGTACTGGCCAAGGATATCACCGATATCACCAAACTGAAGGTGGAGGCGGATCGCAACAAGAAACGGTTGCAGCAGGTTCTGGATTTGTCTCAGGAAGGCTTGTGGGAGTGGAATGCAAAAACCAATCAGGTGCTGCATAATCACCAGTGGGAATTGATTACCGGGGTTCAGGGGAGTGACTGTTCCTTTGCAGAGTTCGAAAGCTGTATTCTGGTTGAAGACCGATCAAAGGTGCGTCAGGCGCTGCAGATGCTGGTCGAGCGCAATTTGCCATATTCCATCGAGTTCAGGATGAAACGACCGGATGGGAAGATCATCTGGGTTTGGGATCGTGGCAAGGTGGCAGAGTTTGATGAAGCTGGGCAACCGCTTTGGCTGGTGGGTATTGTTCAGGACATCACTGAAGAGAAGCTCAATCAGGAAAAGATTACGCATCTCGCCTATTATGATCAGTTGACAGGTCTGGCAAACCGCACCCATCTGGAAGAAGAAGTGAAGGTCGCTATCGAGGACAGTCGGCGAAGAGATGCCTATAACGCGCTTTTGTTCATGGATCTGGATCGCTTCAAGCTTCTCAACGATTCCCACGGGCATGACATGGGAGACCGGCTTTTGCAGGAAGTAGCCAAGCGGCTGACCAACTGCGTCGGGGCCGGAGACACCATCGCCCGGTTCGGCGGCGACGAGTTTGTGGTTTTGCTCACCGGTATTGATGCAACGAGCGAAGCGGAAGCAGCCCTTTTGGCGGAGGACACCGCGCAGGCTATTCTCAATAGCTTCGAAATGCCATTCCAGCTGGGTGAAGTGGAATATTCCTGCTCCTCCAGTGTTGGTATCGCGATCTTCTCGACCGATGACATGTCGCTTGATGAATTGCTCAAACAGGCTGACATGGCGATGTATGATGCCAAGGGGGCCGGACGCAATGCCATTCGTTTCTTTGACCCTGAGATGCAGACGGCAGCGTATAGCCGTGCCGTGCTGGAAGCAGATCTGAAGCGTGACCTGAATGCGGGAAAACTGGAGCTCTATTATCAGCCTCAGATCAACAGTGGCGGCCAAATTGTCGGTGTTGAAGCCTTGTTGCGTTGGCCCCATGACGATCTGGGGATGGTGCCGCCAGCAGAATTTATTCCTATTGCGGAAAGCTCCGGTCTGATCCTGAGCCTTGGTGACTGGATCCTGAAAACGGCCTGTTTGCAATTGTCCGAGTGGGCGAAAGACCCGATCCTGTCGAAGCTGGTTCTCTCGATCAATGTCAGCCCTGTGCAGCTGCATGCCAAGGGGTTCGTCCGGTCGGTCATCTCCGCGCTGGAAGAAAGCGGCGCTCCTGCCGACAAGCTGAAGATCGAAATCACCGAGAGCATGCTTGTGCGCAATATGGACGAGTGCATTTGCAAGATGCTGAATCTCAAAAAGTACGGGGTTCTGTTCTCGCTGGATGATTTTGGCACTGGCTATTCGTCTCTATTCTATTTGAAGGAAATGCCGCTCGATCAGCTCAAGATCGATCAGAGCTTCGTGCGCGACATCCTGATTGATCCCAACGATGCCGCGATTGCCGAGATGATTGTTGCCCTTGGCAAAACCCTTGGTCTGAGTGTGATCGCCGAAGGTGTCGAAACGGAAGCACAAAGAGTGCGTTTGCAGCAACTGGGTTGTCATGCCTATCAGGGATACTTGTTTGCCCGACCGATGCCATTGAAGGACTTTGCCTTGTTCACCCGGAGTTTCAATCGTGGAACTGGTCAACAAGCCTTGCTTGATGATGCCGTGGCATTCGTCGCCTAAGCCTGATGGCCTGATTGGTGAGCCTTTCAGCGCGGCACATGTCTTGGGTGATTTGCTTGGGTGATGTGACTTGGTTTGCGCTTTTCATCCATGGCCAAAATGAGTAGGCTTTCCCGCATGCGTCTCGCACGTGCGGGGTGATGGTTTGCTCTCTTGGATCATTGGCGATCGGTATGGAAAAGTCTCTTGCAAGCAACCGGCGCCGTTGGCCTCGGTTGCCTATTTCGGTGATGCTAGGTGTCAGCGTCGGCGCACTGCTGATCATCACAACGATGATCATTATCTTTTACATGGGCTCGCATGCGCGACAGTTGCTCGGTCAGCAGATCGCTTTGGAAACCAAGCAGCGGGTGACGCGCCTGTCGGACGCCGTCAATGGGCATCTTGATGACGTCGAGCGCCTTGCCCAGATGATTCATCTGGGGCTGTCTCCACTTGATGAGGTCAAGGCTCGCGAAACGCTGATTGTCTCTGCGCTATCGGCGCGTGCTGCTCCCATGCGTATCACGCTTTCGGATCTATCCGCGATGCGCACCGCCAAGGGTGCCGTTGAGTTGGCCAGCGCCGGAGATCCTTCTGTTGAAGCGGTTGCCAAGGGCTGGTCCAAGGTGCCGGAAGATGGAGCTCTGCTCTATCACCTGCCAGCGGCCTCCAACAAGGCCAATGCGGTGTCCATCACCCTTTTCCCCGCAGCTTTGTCCAAGACAATTGCCGACGTGAGTGACTTGAAGCGGGAGCGGTCCTATCTGTTGGCCGACAAGACCAGCCTGATGGCTCATTCCAGCTGGACCACGGATGCGCCGCCCAGCTCATTGCCATTGGCCAATGCAGGCGATCGGGACTTGCGTAACATCTGGCTCCATTCGAAGGATTATCGGGATTTGCCGATTGAGAATGCCCATATTGACCGGGGAGACAGAGGAAAGCGGGTCTTTACCTGGACAGACATTGCCCGGCCAAACATCACCTTGATGGTCGGTTTGCATGCGGAAGCCAAGATATTTGGCGCAGTCTTTTCCGAAAACCGGACAATGGTTTATGCATCATTGGGCATTGTTGCGCTGTCTCTGGCTATTGGCGTTTTCATCAGCATCATGATTGGACGACCGATTGAAAGGTTGGCAATAACAGCGCGAAAAATGGAGAATCTTTCGCTCGAGGAGATGCCGGAGCTCAATGAGTCGATGATGAAGGAACTGGATGAGGCCAACAGTGCGATCCTGTCTGCGTTTCGGGCGTTGGGTGCCTTTTCCAAATTTGTACCGCGCGATGTGGTGCGGCAGGTGATGGATGGCACGGCGATCGGGGCTGACCGGACCGAGCTACGCAACATGACGATCATGTTCACCGACCTTGCCGGGTTCACTACATTGGCGACACAAAAATCTCCGCAGGAAACGGCGACGCTGCTGAATGATCACTTCGAGATGGTGACAACCATCGTTGATCAGGCTGGGGGAACGGTCGACAAGTTTCTTGGCGATGGTGTGATGGCCTTCTGGGGGGCACCCGTGCAACAGCCTGACCATGCGGAGCGGGCGCTGGCTGCGGCCCGAGACATTTTGACGGCCTTCGAAGCACGCGCGGATGAAAGCATGCGGTTGCGGATCGGGATTTGCACGGGGGATGTGCTGGTCGGGATCAGCGGCTCCAAGGTTCGGATGAATTATACGGTGATTGGCGACACGGTGAATGTTGCTGCGCGGTTGCAGGAGCTTGGCAAGGAAGTGGCAGCCGATGCCCGCACTGTGGCTCTGGCTGGTGGCTCCACCGTCGATGCGGTTGCTGAATGTACCGGGTGGTCAGTTGTCGGCCAGAAGACCTTGCGGGGGCGGCAACAACCGATTGATGTCTATCGGTTTGATAATTGAGCAGGCTTTTCCTGCTGCCAAAAACGATGCGCCAACAACCAGTTGGTGGCGCATCTTTGTTTTCGTGACCTGTTGGAGGCTAGTTGTGCAACAGGGTGCGGTTTGGCTTGGCCCGTTTCACAAAGAGGGGACTGATCAAGCGACGCCATGCGAGGGCAAGACCGGTCCAGACCAGGAAAAGTGATGCCACCGAGGCGAGGCCTGCCAAGGTTTGGCCAATGATGCCATAGACTTCGCCGGAATGCAGGAAGCGGATATAGCGTTTGAGGGTCTGGGTTGGTGTGGCCAATTGATCCGGTCCCTGTTCCTTGATCACGTCTCCGGTTTCGCGGCTATAGGTGATCTGCTGTTGCAAAGCAACCTGTTTGCCATTGCCCCGGTCGATCAGCACATCGACACTTTTTGCCTTCTCATTGCCCGGCACGATGATGGACAGGCTGTTCCAGTCGTCACGTACGAGGCGCGCTTTCTCATAGATGGCCTGAAAGGAAACCAGCTCTTCGACAGGTTTGTTCGACACGCCGCTGCCTGAGGACTTGGCCCACATGCCACCACCTTTGCCTCGACCCATCGGGACATCAAGGCCTGCGGTCTCGAACACCAGTTTGTTGGCCCAGCCATAGGAGATGATCACCCCTGTGCCGACCACTGCGATGAGCGGGATCAGCATCCAGAAGGCAAAGACGTGATGCCAGTTAAAGTCCCGGGCTTTGGCGGTCGGCATCTTGGTGAACAGGATGCGCTGTTTCAGAAAATACCCTTTCCACCTTTTGGGCATCCAGAGATAGATGCCTGACAGGATCAGGAACAGAAATGCCAGATTGGCGGCTTTGGCAATGTCAGCTCCAACGCTGTTGCGCCCGCCGGCCAGACTGCGGTGCAGGTCTTCAACAAACTCAAAGAAACCTTCGCTCGGATTCGTTTCTGTTGCAATGAATTGACCGGTGTAGGGATCAAGCAGCTTGTAATCGTGCCGCCCCGCCTTCACGGCAACCGGCTTTGTGGAATCTTTGTAGATGTCAAGCGTGGTCGTGCGGCCCGAAAAGACAGGGCGGGCAATGGCCACCAGTTCATCGGTGGACAGCATTTCGGCCTTGTCGACGCTCGGGGCCACCGATGGCTCATAGGCTGCTTTGATCTGGGCTTCATAAGTGAGCAATGCGCCGGTCAGGGCTAGCACGAACACAACGATGCCTGTTGCGATGCCGACACCCAGATGGGTCCAGAACAGAATACGGCGGAAAAGGGATTGGTTGGGTTTCTTGGTCAACATAGCTGAACTCCGGTCCAAGAGTTTCATGGATATTTGACCAAGATACTAGTCCCGCTGCGTCGCACAACTGTGTCAAAAAATAGCAGATGTGTCGTGGACTGTAACAGGATTGCAGCCAGTTACAGTTCGTTACAAAGGCGCTATGGTGAGTTCCCTTTATCCTGCAAGGAAGGGTATAGGCACACCAAAAGCATCAGCCAGCAAAATGAAGTTGAGGCTGAGCACTGCGCTGGCACCGATCATCGACAGCAGGCGGACGACGGGACCTGTGGCGTAAGGACCCATAATGTCTTTGCGAGAGGTGAAAATGATCAGGGCGATCATCGGCACTGGAAGGGCGATAGACAGGATCACCTGACTGATGACAAGGGCCTGTGTGGCGTTGGCACCCATTGCGACCACCACAAAGGCAGGCAGCATGGTGACCAGCCGGCGGAGTAGCAAGGGCACGCGGAAGCGCAGGAAGCCTTGCATGATCATTTGGCCAGCCATGGTGCCGACGACAGAGCTGGAAATGCCCGACGCGATCAGCGAAATGAGGAAAACGCCAGCCGCTGCACCACCGAGCAAAGGGGTGAGCATGTGATAGGCGGTCTCGATTTCGGCCACTTCGCTATGGCCCTGATGAAAGGCGCTCGATGCCATCATGACCATGGCCATGTTGACCATGCCTGCGATCGCAAGAGCGATGACCACTTCTGTGTTGGAGAATTTCAGCACCCGTTTGCGGTCTTCTTCATTGCGGATTTCGGATCGGTTCTGGGTCAGGCCGGAATGGAGATAAATGGCGTGGGGCATGACGGTCGCGCCGATGATGCCAACGGCGATGGTCAGCGCGGTGGCGTCGGCCAGTTCGGGAGTGACCATGCCGACTGCGGCATCGCCCCAGCCAATCGGGGCAATCAGAATCTCCACCAGATAGCATAGACCAATGACACCAACCATGGCGCCAATGATCAGCTCCATCGGTCGGAACCCTTTGTTTTCGAAAAGCAATATACCGTAGGTGACTGTCGCTGTGATCCCCATGCCTGCCATCAGCGGCATGTCGAACAAAAGAGCAAGGCCAATGGCTCCACCCAAAAATTCTGCAAGGTCGGTTGCCATGGCGGCAATCTCGCTGACGAACCACATCACCCAGACCATAACAGGCGAGAAGTTATCCCGTGACAATTCAGCCAGATTTTTGCCTGTGACAATGCCCAGACGGGCGGACAGGGCCTGAAACAACATGGCGATCAGGTTGGCGACCAGCACCACCCAGAGCAGTTTGTAACCATATCCGGCACCCGCTTGAATGTTGGTGGCATAGTTGCCGGGATCCATATAGGCGACGGAGGCGATAACAGCGGGGCCAGCAAAGAGAAGTTTGCTGCGAAAACCGCGCCTTTCTCCTGACAAAACGGCATTCATGCCTTCTCGTGTTTGATCTGTGGCGAACATGCTGGTCGAACTTCTTCAGGGCTTTGGGTGAAAAGTAGTCTGGCTTAGAAATATAGCCAAGGCTACATCTCGTGCAATAGGCAAATATGTCGCGCCTTATATTTATGCGATTTGACAAATTGATTTTCCAAAGGTCAAACTGTACCCATGGCTATAAAGGATAATGAGGCGTGATCAATTGATCCGAGCCATCGCAGGTGTGTTCGCGATAAGCGGCCGTTGCATCTCGGGATTGAGTTCACCGCCAGACAATACGGCATAAAGCCGAGCCAAGGATAAGGACGGACATATGAGCAAGCAGACCTTGCAGGCACAGAGATTTGCCCGCGCTCGGGAGGCGCAAGCCAAGGCGGTTCTTGAGGACTATGTCGAAATGATCGGCGATCTGATGCAAGAGCTTGGGGAGGCGCGCATTGCTGACATTGCGGAGCGTATGGGGGTGGCCCATCCCACTGCAACCAAGTCCATTGCACGACTGAAACGGGAAGGTTTGGCGATGTCTCGGCCCTATCGCGGGGTCTTTTTGACAGAAAAAGGCGCCAAGCTGGCCGACAAGGTGCGGGCGCGGCATCGTTCCGTGGTCGATTTGCTGGTGGCTGTCGGGGTGCCCAAGGAAACAGCCGAGGCCGATGCAGAAGGCATCGAGCATCATGTCTCAGAAAGAACTCTGGCTGCGTTCGAAGCCTTTCTTGCGCAACGGGGTTAGGGCTGCTGCACTCAATTTCATGTGCAATGACATGAAGACAAGCTACTGTAGACTATTGAGATAGGCGACTAACGCTTCGATTGTTTCGCGTTCAAACTCAAAGTCAGGCATCGTTTCGAAGCCTCCGGTTGCCATGGTGACCTGTTGCAGGTCGGCATCACGGATGTCACCGGAATCACCGGATTTCGCATCCTCGCCGTGGCATTCGATGCAATTGTCTTCAAACAGGATTTTGCCGGCATTGATCAGTCCGTCATCCTTCGCCTGGACAGGGCAGGCTGCTGCAATCAACAACATAAGCGTTGCGAGGAAAAAGCGGGGCATGGTGGCGGCTTTCTGGCTTGATGATGTCTGCCGTGGCCGCTTTGCGCGGCCACGGTTTGCTTGTCTTTAAAGGGAAATCACTTTGGCAGGTTTGGCGAAAAGATGAATAGCTGACCGCCCTGGTCGGCCTTGACTTCTTTCACTGCGCCAGCGCTTTCGCCTTTATGCTGAACAACACCGATGAGCGTGGAGTCGTTCAGAGCGATGGTGCCGTTGATCTTCTGCTGGCCGGTTCCTGCCAGTTCGTCCGCGGTGTAGAAGGAACCGTCCGATTTCTTGGCGATCAGGGAGGAAATATTCCACGAACCGGAGAATTCGGTCGAGGTTGCCTTTTTGAAGGTGCCCGGATAAGCGGCGATCTTGTTGGCAGCGCGCGGGTTCTTTTTGCCGCCAGCAATTGCCAGCAGATAGCCTTTGCCGGGCTCTGCAAGGGTCATGTCTGCGGCGTTCAGAGGCAGCGCCATCTTGCGCTCGCCTAGGGCGTTGCCGGAATCCTCATCAAGGAACAGAACGTCCTTGTCTGCAGCCTTGACCCAGTAAAGGCCATCAGGTGCCACGGTCTTAGCGGAGCCATCCTGCCAGGTGGAATGGTCGCCTTCACCGCCATGCTTAATGCCTTTGTCTGCCACATCAATGGTCAGGGCTCCGTCAACGGCTGCAACCGTGCGGGTTGCCTTGACAGGAAGGGTGGCTGGCAAATCGCCGTTGGCTGCATCAAAGACCGCTTTCATATCACCAAAATCCAGACCGAGCAGGCCGCCCTTGTAGGTCATGGCCTGAACGTAACGGGTCTTGGTGATGTCTGGATCAACGGCAGGATGCTCGGCTTTGGAATCGCCAACAAAGAAAGTGTGTCCTTCTGGCTGCTCGCCAGCGTCCTGCCATTTCAGCATTTCGGTTTCACGGACGGATACGCCTTTGTCCCAGCCTGCCCACTGATAGGACGTGGGCGCGAAGACGGCATCAAACCTGTTGGGTGCGTCGGCGTTTGTCAGATAGGCGTCGAACATTTTCTCTTTGGTGTCAACTTTTTCGATGCCAAGAGAGGCGAATTTGTCGTTGGCCAGAGCCAGACCATAGAGCTTGCCATAAAGCAGGCCGTTGCGTGCGAGGAACTGGTCACGCTCGGAGGCATCTGAAGGCAGAGGTTTGCCGTCAACACCAACGCCCTTTTTGCCGACATAGACCTTCAGTGGTGCAGGCTCGACATCATGGTTGTAGCCAGAGGCGACAATCAGAACATAGTCAGGATGCTGTGGGTTGAGCGGTGCCAGTTTCTCATAACCGGTCTGACCAAGGGCTGGGACCGTATAGGCAACCTGATTTTTCACGTCGACGACGATCGAAGCCAGGCCCATGGTGTCGTGTGTGTCGATTTCGGATTTGACGACTTTCTTATCTTCAGTGGTGTCAAACATCCGCTGGATGTTCCACTCTTCGGCCATCAGATAGGCGTCGTCAGCAAAGCCGATGCCCGCGCCATATTTGTTGGCAGGCTCGAACCAGGACCCGCAGAAGGAGTTGACGAAGAAGTCAGCCTCTTTCAGCTGCATCTTTGGGGCATAGTCGACGACGGTGCCGTCTGGCTTGGTCTGATTGCCCCAGACGCCGCCTTCGGACTTCGGTTTCATTTCATTGCCAAAGACATTGAAAATGCGATTGTAGAGATGGCCGGAGCCTTTGACGATCTCGGCAGAGATCTTGTCGTTGCCAAGGAATCTGGCCAGCTCAATGCGGTCAAAGTCGATGACATGCACCTGAGAGCCGGTGAAGGTGGCACCGGTTGCCATTTTCTGGGCAACAGTCTCGGAAGACATCGGGCCGTAGCTTTCGGACTGGTAGGCGATGCGAACAGTGTTCTCGTCGATCAACCAGGCGGAATGGCCATCGGGATAGCCGGTCAGTGGCTGGCCGGACATCTTGTCCACTTCGCCGACGGTGGCGAGTGGCTTCATGGCAGAGATATAGGGAAAAGCGGTGTCGCCGGAGGCGCCATCAATGGTGGCGTGTGCAGGGTCGACTGCGGTGGAGGCTTCCGGGATCAGGGCGGTGACTTCGCCGATATTCTTGATATGGCCGTCTGCAAAGGCAGACATCGCGGTCGTGCTGAGCAAAGCTGCGGTCAGGGTCAGCGTCTTGATCATTGAAAAATTCATGATAGTCCCTCAATTGGTCCAAATGCAACGAAACGGATGACAGCGGCATGTGGTCGGGGTGCTGTCTCCATTCAGGCTTCAGACCTAAGAGGGGTGGATATCGGTTATGTGACGAAACATGCAATAATTGCGATGTACGACAAAATATCACAGCTTTTTCCTGTCAGTCAGGCAGGGGCTGTGAGAGCCCGTCCTGTCCTCCAGATCAGACCGGCAATTGTTGCTGCGATAGGCGCGTTTAAGTTTGCGGCGATTTCGCTCGCGTGACATGGACGGGAACTGACTTGAAGGCAGGTGTCTTGCTGCGCGGATCCACTTTGGTATCGGTCAGGATATTGGCTTCGGGATAATAGGCGAGGATCGAGCCTTGAGGCAGTCCGAAGGGATAGACGGTCACCCCGTTCATCGTCCCGTTGGGTGAGGTGACGTTGGCCTTGGCTTCTGCTTCAATGCCCAGTCTTTTCATGTCGTCTGCATTCATGAGAATGGACCAGCGGGTCTTTGTGCCGCGATAGGTGTCCTTTTCTTCATAAATGATGGAGTTGAACTGACCTTCGCTGCGCATGGTGGACAGGATGAAGTCACTCTTTTCCTGTGTTGGCAGAGCGTGGGTGACAAAGCGCGCTTTGCCGTCAGGCATATTGAAGTCCGGGCTGTGAAGGATCCGGTTGTGAATGTGGAATTCCCGTTTGGCTACATCGATGTCGGCAAGCTCTTCCATGCCGGGAACTAGATTGGCAATGGCTTTGCGCAGTTGGCTATGTTTGCCGAACTGTTTGAAGTCAATGATGTCATCTCCCAGCAGGCGGGAGGCAATAGCAGACAGGATGACGGATTCTGGTCGCACATTGTCGAGGCGGTGAATACCACCATCGGACAGGCGGACATAGTTGAACATGCTTTCCTGTGTGGTCGGTTCCCATTCTTCGTCGCGGGCGGTGACCGGCAGGATCAGAACCTCGCCATCGCCCAGTCCATTGACGTGACCTTGATTGAGTGTGGTGGTCATGAAGAGTTTGAAGCCGATGCGCTCCAACGCCTCTTTTGCCCATTTGGTGTCAGGTGTGGCTGCATAGAGATTGCCGCCCATGATAATGGCTGAATCGATCTTGCCGTCATGCGCTGCCGACAGGGACGCCATGGTATCAAGACCCTTTGTGTCCGGCAGCGTGATGCCGAACGCCTGTTCCATCTTGGCCATGATCTCATGGGGCAACACCGGCTTGACGCCAATCGTGCCTACGCCCTGAACATTTGAATGGCCACGCAAGGGGAGTAGGCCGGCATCAGGGCGGCCCACCATGCCGCGCATCAGGGCGAGGGCCGCAATCATTTCGACATTCTCGACGCCATGCAGGTGATGGGTCATGCCCATGCCCCATGCAAAGACCGCGGACTTTGCTCGGCCATAAATAGCGGCGACCTCTTCGATTTGCGCGCGGTGAACGCCGCATCTGTTGGTGATCTCATCCCATGTCGTGGCGTTGATATCCGCCAAGAATGTGTCAAAGCCGTTGGTGTGGTTGGCGATGAAAGCGTCATTGAGACTGCCTGCTTCAATCAGCGCCTTGGCGAGCCCCTTGAACAGTGCCAGATCCTCTCCAATCTTGGGTTGAAGATAATGAGAGGCGACATCGCGACCGCCAGTCATCATGGCTCTGGCGCTTTTGGGGGAGGCGAAGCGAACCAGACCCGGTTCTTTTGCCGGATTGATCATCACCACGTGACCACCGCGTTTGCGGCATTCGAGCAGCTTATGGATGAAGCGTGGATGATTGGAGGCTGGATTGGCACCAATCACGAAAATCAGATCGGATCCCGTCAGATCTGCCAGTTCAACGGTTGATGTGCCGGTGCCGATGGTCGATCCCAGCCCCATGCCTGTGGCTTGATGGCAAAAATAGGAACAATTGGTGACATTGTTGGTGCCATACATTCTGGCCATCAATTGAAACAGGAAACCGGCTTCATTGGAGGAACGGCCTGAGGAGTAGAAAAAGCTTCTGGCCGGGTCCGTGGCTTTCAACTTGTCCGCCACAATCTGCAAAGCGTTCTCCCAATCCATTTTGGTGAAGGATGTTGCTCCTTGCGCCTTGTATAGGGGAACATTCAGGCGACCGAGGGTTTCCATCTCCCGGCCGGTCAATTCCTGAAGCTCAGCGATGGTGTGTTTGTCAAACAGTGCATTGGGGATCGGCGGCTGAATATCAGTCGACTGGGCCTGAACGCTTTTGTTGCAGACCGCCGGATATTCGCCAATCTCGTTGACCATGCCGCCCGCTTGACCGCCCATGCCAAGAGCGCAGGACTTGCAGGTGTTTTTGCTCGTCAAGGCTTTGGCCGACTTCACCACACCGATCTGGCGCAGTGTGTTGAGGGTGTAAAGAACCTTCTTGTGGCCGCCGCCGACAATCTGTTTGGACATGGATCATTGCCTTTACTGGACTTTTGTCTTCACGTCGGACCGTTCCCAATTGGATGCGGTTTCTCCAACGCTGTCTTACGGATAGAATAGTGAAAGGATGTCTCAGCAGCAATGCGTATTCAGTGTGAAGCCTTTATTGTTCCTGCCCTTCGCGAACCACCGCGCGCCAGCTCACACTGTCTTATTGGGCATAAACCCCTAGTACATCTACCCCAATTGCGAGATCCCACGGTCAGTGAAATATTTTGACCCGTTGGAACACTGTCGGCCGAGCACAGGCAGATCGTGTTTGGTATAAGTGTGGTGAAATTGGAGGAACCATGTTTGGGGGACAAATAAGCAAATCGATCATCCGAGCCATCTCCGTTAGTCTGGTCCTTTCAGGCGCATTGATGGTCTCGACACCTCCGGCAAATGCCTATGTCGTCGTGAAGCGTTTCCATCAGTCGGCGGCACCCAATAGAGAGGAGTCTGATATTACCGTCATCCGTTGCCGGAATGGCCTTAGCTATTACATCTACTCGTACTATCGCACGAGTGGACCGCGCTACCGGGTGATCATTCCTCCGCATTGGGGAAAGCCGGTCGGCGGGCATGACTATCACTATTTCGAGCAGGCGATCAGGGCTGCCTGTTCGTGAGGGCAAATCCAGTGCTCACTGGTCTGTCGATTGCAAAGAAGATGACTTGATGTTGGGCGGACATGCGGTTCCGCCCTTCTTTTTTCGGACTAGTCGAGCCTTTGGGGGCCTCGTTGCTTGCATCCCAATTCAGGTTAGGCTGAAGCCCGTTGGTGTTCTGTATCCAAAAACAGCAAGTTGGGATCTGTCACCGGTATGGGCGTTGAGGTGCCGATGTTATCGACAAAAGGTACGATTTGATCGGCAGACAGCGGCCGGCTGAAAAGATAACCCTGAAAGACCGAGCAGCCGAGTGCAGCAAAAGTCTCGACCTGCTCGTCGCTTTCGACCCCTTCGATAATGGTTGATATGTTGAGCGAAGCAGTCAGTTCCTGAATGCTTTTGACGATTTGTTCGTTGACGCTGTTGGCAATGGTCAAAGAGCGATCGATCTTGACCACATCCAGCGGAAGTAGGCGTAAATAATGCAGTGATGTGTAGCCCATGCCGAAATCGTCGAGTGCAATTTTGACGCCAGCATCGCGAAGCCGCGTCAGACAGTCGATGGAGTGCATCTCCGGCAGCAGAGCGGTGGACTCGGTGATTTCCAATTCGAGCAGCTTCGGTGACAATCCCACTTTGTCGAGAATTTGCAGCACGCGGACGTCAAAGTCTTTTTCAGAGAGCTGCCTTGGTGCGACATTGACCGAAATCAGCAGATCATGTGGCAGATGTTTGGACCATTTCACACGTTGCTCGCAAGCGATTTCCAGCACTCGATATCCAAGTTGGTTGATGACACCCAGATCCTCCGCCAGTGCCACGGTAATGGGCGGGGCGATCCGCCCGAAATGTGGATGCTCCCATCGCAAAAGTCCCTCGACGCCAATGACCCTCTTCTTCTTGATATCGACCTGGGGCTGATATTCAAGAAAGAGGTCGGTTTTTCCTTTGAGCGAACGCTGCAATTGGTCTGCCAATGCGCGCGCCATCCTACCTTCTTCATCGAGTTGGCCTATTAGTCGCATAGCTTGTCCCTGAAGTGGATTGAGGGTCGAGGCCTTCATCAGATTGCCAAGCACATGCTGATTGCGTCGGGTCGATAGCTGCTCCATCAAGCGAAGAAACGGATAATAGATCACACAGCCAACGGCCAGACCGACCATCTGCACCACAGAACCGGCTATGGAGCCAGTCACCAGATAGCCGCTGATCAGAGCAGGTGTGGTCCAGGCGATCGGGTAGGAAGTCAGGGGCATAAGATCCAGAGACATGGCCAGATAACCGATGATGATTTGGCAGATAGGGACCAGGATGAAGGGAATCGCGAAGATCGGATTGAGGATGATCGGGATGCCAAAAAGAAGCGGTTCGTTGATGTTGAACATGGCGGGCAGCAGGGCGATCAGAGCAAAGCGCTTGTATGTGGTCGATTTCGAAGCAAACAACATGACCAAAATCAGACTGAGGGTGCTTCCCGATCCGCCAAATCGCGCAAATAGATGGATCAATTGCGTGGTGACGATATGCTGTGGCGGCAGACCATTGGCCACCAAGGCGTGGTTTTCAATGGTGGCAGGAACAAAGGACTGTTCCGATACGACATGCAGAGTGCTGGTCCCGTGCAACCCAAAGAACCAAAGGACTTGCGCGGCCGTCTCATAGGCAATGGCGAAAGGGAGACCAAGTTCAGCTCCCTTGAATGGAGCGGAAATCAGAGTGTTGATGCTTTGAAGTATATCGGCATTGCCGCCAAGGATCAAAGCAGCCTTTGCGCCTGCAAAGATAATGATCGTGATGGCTGCCGCGGGGAGGGAGACAAAAACATCTCCAACCAATGGGTCGTGGGTTAATCCGGTCACAGGCAACCGGAACCAGCGCACTTCTAGAATTTTCAAATAAATCGTACCGGCCAGCGATGCGGTCAATGCGGCCGTCAACAGCCCCCGGCTCAGGCTCATGGCCGCACTGAGGTCCCCACCCATGGCGGGCGCAGCAAGCACCAGATAGCAGCACAGCACGACAGTGACCGTCACTATTGGATTTGCGATGATTCTGTCGGGCTTTTTGTTGTGAAGCTGGGACAGGATTGTGGCAAATCCAATGAGTACGACCAAAGCTGCGATGCCAAAGGTGCCGGCGATGATCAAATCCAGGGTCTTTACCAGAAATGACTGCCACCTATCTGGAATGGTGCTTTCAAGGATGTGAAAGGGCGAGTGTTTGACAAGAAGGGCAAGGGCACCAATCATGATCAGTGGAAAGGGCAGAATAAAACCGCGACGAATGGCAACGAAATAGTCTAGTCGGGTAAGCCAGTCTGATAATCCAACGATACGATCGCTTAGCGTGCGCGACTGGCAAGCTTCGTTTGTCATGTGTTTGTCCCCCGCCATTCTTCCTAGGGACCTGAAATTGATCCCGGCTCTATTCTTGAATAGGCTTTTTGAGCAACGTGTTTTTATCACACATGAGTAAAGTAATTAATAATCAGCAATGTCGTTAAACGGGAAGTATATTAAAGTTCTTGTAAATGGTTGCTTCAAATTGTTCGAATATCACGGCGCTATCGAAGCGCGGTTTGTCGTCAACGATTTACCCCATCGGTTCATCCTTTGGATTTTTCCACCGAGCTGGCTTTCAAAGATTGTCCTTCAGCAAGACTTCGATGCGTAGATTTTCCTGTTTCAGGTCTGGCTCTCTGTTTTCGCTTCTTGTGCGCAGCATCCGCACGGCCTTGCGTACAGCGCTGTTCGGGTTTTGCGCAATGATGGCGTCTATGTCTCCGGTTTTGAGAGCCTGTTCGCTGAAGGGTGTGCGTTCATGGGCAACCACGGTCAGGCTCGCCAGATCGCAAGATCGCGCACATTGGACGACGGGGGCGCGGGCTTCGGAACTCATCACATACAGGCCGACAATATCGTCATTTCTCTCAACCTGTCTGGCGATGATCCTGTGGGCGCGAGCGTCATCGGCGTAGGTTTCCAGTGAAGGCAAGACAGAGAGATGACCAAATTCGGTATTGATGATCTGATCAAAGCCCAGACGACGCTCGATGCTGTCCAGCGACTGCATGGTTTCCGAAATTACCATGATTTTGCCGGGCTGCTTGTCAACAAATCGCCCAATGATGCGTGCCGCGGTCGCTCCGGCTGCGAAGTTGTCAATCCCGACAAAATCCAGATCGTCATGGCTTTCCTGTCCTGACAGGAACTGAACGACCTTGATGTTGCGTTCCCCCAGTCGGGTCATCGCATCGCGCACCTGCGGCGATTCCGGGGCCATAATGGCGATGCCATCAACGTCGGTTACATCCAGAGTGGAGAGGTAATTTGCCACGGCATGTGGATTATTCATCGGCAGCTGAACGGTGTCCGCTGAGGCCAGTTCCTGCTGAAGGCTTTCATTGACATGACCGACTTGCTTGAGCAGTTCCTCAAGGTAGAGATCCCCTGCAGTGGGGAGAATGAAGCGCACTCTGTAGGCTTTGTTGCGGGCCAGACTGACCGCCGCAAAATTACGGACGAAACCAATTCTTTCAATGGCTTCATTCACCTTTTGAATGGATCTTTTGCTGGCGTTTGGCCGGTTGTTGAGCACGCGATCAACGGTGGCAAGACTTACCCCTGCGGCTTCTGCGAGATCTTTGGTTGTTGGCCTCATTTGACCCTCTTCTGGTTCTGAGGTGGTCACCTCAATATGAGATTTTTCGAACAAACCGCCTTGAAAAGCAAGCTGATTGGTAAAGAGAGTTAAAATTTTCTCTTGAATTGACGCACGTACCTCAGTTATGGTGACAGTGCGATGGGCCTTATGTAAATGGGAGTTTTTAAGGCATTTCATCGAATAGGGAGTGAAATCATACCAAAGTTGAGGCTCGTGCCTCGGTTTCGGTTTGCACCTTGGGCACGGCAGTGCTCGAGACGGCTTTGCTTTGTCTTTTGCGAGGTCGACATTGGGAGGAACATCACATGCAATCAAAGTTTTTGAATTCTGCTGCAATTTTGGGGCTGACCGTCGGCAGTTGCCTGTTTGGTAGCGCTGCGGCAAAGGCCGAGGATCTGACCCTGTGCTGGGCAGCGTGGGATCCGGCAAATGCCCTTGTTGAGCTCTCCAAGGATTTCGAAGCGAAGTCCGGCCACAATATGAGCTTCGAGTTTGTGCCATGGCCGAATTTCGCTGATCGGATGCTCAACGAATTGAACTCTGGCGGCAAACTGTGCGACCTGATGATTGGTGATAGCCAGTGGATCGGCGGCGCCGCAGAAAATGGCCATTATGTCAAACTGAATGATTTCTTCGAGAAAGAGGGAATCTCGATGGATGATTTCATTCCGGCGACCGTGACCGGATATTCGGAATGGCCAAAGAATACCCCGAACTACTGGGCATTGCCCGCCTATGCAGACGTGGTTGGTTGGACCTATCGCAAGGACTGGTTTGAACGCCCCGAGCTGCAAAAGGAATTCATGGAGAAATACGGCTACAAGCTGGATGCTCCTGAGACACTGGAACAGCTCAAACAGATCGGCGAATTCTTCCAGGGACGCGAAATTGATGGCAAGACCGTCTATGGAGCGGCCATCTATACCGAGCGTGGTTCGGAAGGCATCACGATGGGTGTGACCAATGCGCTCTACAATTACGGTTTCAAGTATGAGGATCCGAACAAGCCATACGAACTGGAAGGGTTTGTGAACTCTCCGGAAGCCGTTGCCGGGCTTGAATACTACAAGTCGCTTTATGATTGCTGCACCCCTCCGGGCTCCTCGGATTGGTACATGTCCGAAGATATCGACGCCTATAAATCCGGTCAGGTGGCCATGCAGATGAACTTCGCTTTCATCTGGCCCGGCGTTGAAGCTGATCCGAATGTCGGCGGTGGCAAGTCTGGCTATTTTTCCAACCCCAAAGGCCCCGGTGGTCACTTCGCGCAGTTGGGCGGGCAGGGCATCTCTGTGGTTTCCTATTCTTCCAAGCAGGATGCCGCTCTTGAATATATCAAGTGGTTCGCACAGCCCGAGATTCAGCAGAAATGGTGGGATGCCGGCGGCGCACCTGCTTTCCGAGCTGTTGTGGAAGCGCCGGACTTTGCAAAAAGCCAGCCTTTTGCGCAGACCTTCCTCGACTCCATGGCGATTGTGAAAGACTTCTGGGCAGAGCCTGCCTATGCCGATCTGCTTTTGGCCATGCAGTCCCGCGTGCACAATTACGTCATTGCCGAACAGGGCACAGCGAAAGAAGCGTTGGACAGCCTTGTCAAGGATTGGGACGAAGTGTTTGAGGATGAAGGCAAGAAATAGCCCTCTCTGAGCCCGGTTTATCCTCCTGGTGAGACGGCAATGCCGGAGACAAAGTGACGTCCCGGCATTGCCAGCCTGCACCCTTTTTTCAAGAGACTGTTATGTCGGAATCTGTATTGGAGCGTGCTGCGCGGTCCACGCCGCCGGATGTCGCTCATAAGATCACAGGATTGTCGGACAGAGCCATCGCATGGATCTTTGTTGCGCCAACAATCGTGCTGTTGCTGGCAATCAACATCTTCCCGCTGATCTGGACGATCTATCTCAGCTTTACCAACTATCGCGTCAACCGCCCCAACCGTGACGTCGATTTCATCGGGCTGCGCAATTATGAACGCATCCTGACAGACAATGACATCTGGATCACGATGCAGGCAACGGCCAACTTTCTGGTCTGGACCATCATATTGCAGGTTTTGATCGGCTTTTCTCTGGCCTATCTGATCAACAAGAAGTTCAAAGGCAACGATCTCTGGACGACCATCATTGTTCTGCCGATGATGCTGTCGCCTGCGGTGGTCGGCAACTTCTGGACTTTCCTGTATCAGCCGCAAATTGGTCTGTTCAATTACATCATCGGATTCTTCACCGGAGCGGATCCATCCAGCTTTACGATGATCGGGGAGGTGTCTCTGGCACCATGGGCCATCGTCATCGTGGACACCTGGATGTGGACGCCCTTCGTGATGCTGATCTGTCTGGCCGGTCTGCGCTCCATTCCCGACAGTATTTATGAAGCGGCGGAATGTGACCGGGCCAGCAAGTGGCGGCAATTCTGGACCATTACCATTCCGATGGTGCTGCCGTTCCTGATGTTGGCGGTGCTGTTCCGCGGCATCGAGAATTTCAAGATGTTCGACTTGGTGGTTCAGCTGACGGGTGGCGGTCCCGGTTCAACCACGGAACTCACCTCTATCAACCTCAAGCGTGAGGCTTTTGAGAAGTGGCGCACGGGCTATGCCTCTGCCTATGCGGTCATTCTGTTCGTGACCGTGTTCGGTCTGGCCTCCATCTATGTCAAGGCGCTCAACAAGGTGAAAGAAAGATGAGTTTCTCCGTCACAGAGCCGTCCAAACGGCAAAAATGGCTCGCCGGCATTCTGGTCATTTCCTACGCGCTGCTGACAATGCTGCCGTTGGTCTGGATCATCGCGACGGGCTTCAAATCCTCGCCAGATTCCATCGCCTATCCACCCAAAGTGGTCTTTGAACCGACGGTGGAGGGGTATGTGAACCTGTTCACCACGCAGACCCGTATCAATCAGAATGACACCACACAGATCACCGATGACATGCCGTGGTATGAGCGTCTGGTGCGCGAGAAAGGCAACACCATTGTTGGCCCATCCCGCTTTTCTGAACGGTTCTTCAACTCGGTGATCATCGGTTTTGGGTCCACCTTCTTTGCAATCGTTCTGGGGACCGCTGCTGCCTATGCCTTTTCCCGGTTCCGGGTGCCGCTGAAGGATGATCTGCTGTTCTTCATTCTCTCCACACGGATGATGCCGCCAATTGCCGTTGCAATCCCGATCTTTTTGATGTTCCGGCAACTGGGACTGAATGACACTCATGCCGGGATGATCCTGCTTTACACGGCGGTCAATCTGTCTCTGTCTGTCTGGCTGATCAATGGCTTCATTGACGAGATACCCATCGAATATGAAGAGGCAGCGTTGATTGATGGCTATACGCGGTTTCAGGCCTTCTACAAGGTGGTTTTGCCTCAGGCCGCCACCGGCATCGCCTCGACTGCGATTTTCTGTCTGATCTTTGCGTGGAATGAATATGCCTTTGCGGTTCTTTTGACCTCTGGCACCGCCCAGACAGCACCGCCCTTCATTCCAACGATTATTGGTGTCGGCGGACAGGACTGGCCGGCTGTTGCGGCAGGCGCAACCCTGTTCCTGCTACCGGTCATGGTCTTCACCATCCTTCTACGCAAACATCTGCTGCGTGGCATCACGTTCGGAGCTGTAAGAAAATGACGAATTTTGTCAATGGTTTGCTGCGCCTGAGACGTGGCCCCTGGGAGATGGTGGCATCCATCCTCATCGCACTTGGAGTGGTCATGCTGATGCAGCCAATGATTATGTCGCTGTTCACCTACTCCTTCATCATAACGCTGGTTGGCACTGTGATGTTCATCATCGTCAGCCATTTTCCGGAGTGACTCATGGCACAGATCAGAATTGAAAATGTGCGCAAGGATTTCGGTGCATTCACTGCGGTGAAGTCCTCGAGCTTCACAATCGAAGATGGTGAATTCTTCATGCTTCTGGGGCCGTCCGGGTGTGGCAAGACCACAACCCTTCGGATGATGGCAGGGCTCGAACTGCCGACCAGTGGACAAATTTATATCGATGGTGAGGAAGTGGGCATGAAGCCTGCCTCCCAGCGCGATATTGCCTTTGTCTTCCAGATGTTTGCGCTCTATCCGCACATGAATGTTGGGAAGAATATGGCCTACCCTCTGCTTAGTCAGGGCATGCCCAAGAAAGCGGCGAGGCAGCGGGTTCACGAAGTCGCTTGTATTCTGGGCATTGAGCATATGCTGGATCGGCCCGTGGGTGGTTTGTCCGGTGGGGATCGACAAAGGGTCGCCCTCGGGCGAGCCATTGTGCGTGAGCCCAAGGCCTTCTTTATGGATGAACCTCTGGGCGCGCTTGATGCGGAGTTCCGTGAGCATATGGCCGAGGAGTTGCGGGCGCTGCATGACCGGATGGGAGCAACCACCGTCTATGTGACCCATGATCAGCTCGAGGCCATGCAGATGGGGGACAAGATTGTCGTGATGAATCATGGCGTTGTCGAACAATTCGGTAAGCCGCAGGAGATATATGATTGGCCTGCAACCAAGTTTGTTGCGGATTTTATCGGTTCGCCGTCGATGAACTTTCTTGAGTTTGAAGGCATGATCGGGTCGGGGGCCAGTTCCGTTTCGCTGGATGGGCATCAGATCAAGGTGCCGGTGTTGCGCGAAGGGGCTGAGGGTCAGTTGTCGCTGGGCGTTCGTCCCGAGCATATCCATTTTTCTGACTCCTCCGCTTATCGGGGCAAGGTGCTGACGAGTGAATATCTCGGAACGACCCAGATCGTCATTCTCGAGACGCCAAACGGGGTCATCAAGGCCCGCATTTCATCGAAAGTGCCGGTGAAAGAAGGCGAGACTGTCGGGCTTCACTTCGATGAACGCACCCTGACCGTTTTTGAAGGCACCAAGGGACGTGCTTTGGTGTCGGAAGCGAATGAAGGAGTGCTGCATCATGGCTGAGGTTCGATTGGAAAATGTCACCAAGGCATTCGGCGACAACCTTGCCTTGAGCAATGTTTCCCTGACCATTCCTGATGGTGCCTTTGTTGTGTTGCTGGGGCCGACCGGTGCCGGAAAGACGACAACCTTGCGCATGGTTTCGGGGCTGGACGTGCCCGATAGCGGCGAGATCTTTATTGACGATCGGTCAATGAAGGGACTGACACCGGCCCAGCGCAATGTGGCGATGGTGTTCCAGCAATATTCGCTCTATCCGCATCTCTCGGTGCGGCAAAATCTGGAATTTCCGCTCAAGTCACCCCTGCTGAACACACCGGCAGATCAGATTGTCGAGAAGGTCAATCATGTGGCTGAAATCCTGCAGATCTCGCACAAGCTGGACAACAAGGCCACGGCCCTGTCCGGTGGTGAAATGCAGCGCGTTTCCATTGGTCGGGCGCTGGTGCGTAATCCATCCATCTATCTGATGGATGAGCCGCTCAGCTCGCTTGATGCCAAGCTGCGGGCTGATTTGCGGATCGAGCTGAAAAGCATTCAGGCCCATTCCGGAGCGACACTGCTTTATGTGACCCATGATCAGGTGGAAGCAATGACCATCGCGACCCATGTGGGCGTTCTGGATCACGGAAAACTGGTCCAGTTCGGGACGCCGCGCGACATCTATGAAAATCCGGTGAGCATTTATGCGGCCAGCCGCCTTGGGCAGCCTCGCATCAATATTTTGCCTGCGGATCTGTTTCCCAATGCCCCTGCCAATGCGAAGTCAATCGGGCTCCGACCCGAACAGATAGAGCAGGGGGCCGGGGAGGATAGTTTCGTCAAACGGGTAGAACATCTGGGAGATCAGACCCGGCTGCATCTCTCGTTCAAAGATCATGATCTGGTCACCGTGACCGACGCTCATACGGGCCTCAATAGCGGTGACATTGTCAAAATTCAGCCAGAGAAGCCATTCTACTTTGATGCAGATGGCGATCGCATTGCCAACTAGGGGAACACTATGGCCCATTTTATGAATAAAAAGGAAGACATGGTCCTCGAAGCCATCGATGCCGTTGTCTCCTCATCAGGACGGACATTGCTGCGCCTTGACGGGTATCCTCACATCAAGGTGGTGACCCGCAAGGACTGGGACCGCTCCAAGGTTGCTCTTGTTTCAGGCGGTGGCTCGGGGCATGAGCCGGCTCATGCCGGGTTTGTCGGCCGAGGTATGCTGACCGCAGCGGTCTGTGGCGACATTTTCGCCTCACCAAGCGTGGATGCGGTTTTGGCTGGCATTCTCGCGGTCACCGGTCCGGCGGGTTGTCTGTTGATCGTCAAGAATTATACCGGAGATCGGCTCAATTTCGGCCTTGCTGCTGAACGGGCGCGGGCCTTTGGCCTCAAGGTTGAGATGGTCATCGTCGATGATGACATCGCTCTTCCGGATCTGCCGCAGGCGCGCGGAATTGCCGGGACCCTGTTCGTGCACAAGATTGCAGGAGCTTTGGCCCAACGCGGTGAGGATCTGGAAACGATTGCCGAAGCGGCCCGCAAGGTGATTGCAGGGACAAAAAGCATCGGCATGTCCCTGAGCACCTGTTCCGTTCCCGGATCTCCAAAGGAAGACCGTATCCCGCAAGGTATGGCCGAACTGGGTCTTGGCATTCATGGCGAGGCGGGCGTTGAGCAGGTTGCCTTCACCCATGCAAGGGAAGCCATGTCGGCAATGGTTGAAAAGCTCGAAACCCTGATGACCGAAGAGCGCTATGTTGTCTTGCTCAACAATCTCGGCGGCACGTCGATCCTTGAGATGAATGTGCTGCTGTATGAGTTGAGCCAGTCCCGTATCGGTGAGAAGATCGAGTATATCGTTGGCCCGGCTGCCTTGATGACATCCCTTGACATGCATGGCTTCTCGATTTCGGTTTATCCCGCCAGCAATGAGGAAATCCAGTTGCTGGATCAGCCGACACCTGTGGCGGCGTGGCCGGGGGTTTGTGAGATTGCTCCGGTTGAAACTGTCTCCTTGCCAGATGGCTTGACACCGATCACCCCACTGCCAAGTGATCATGCAGCAACGCGGGAGTTTCTGATCGACTGTTGCAAGGTGTTGATTGCTGCGGAGGATGATCTCAATGCCCTTGATGCCAAGACCGGCGACGGTGACACCGGTTCAACCCTTGCCGGGGCCGCGCGTGCCCTGATTGATGCGATGGATCGTTTGCCACTGGCTGACCATACTCAACTGTATCGCGCCATTGGGCTGGAGTTGAGCCAGACCATGGGCGGTTCATCTGGTGTCTTGCTCGCCATTTTCTTTGCGGCGACAGGCGATGGCGCATCCAGCGGGTTGCCTGCACGCGAGGCCTTTCAAGCGGGGCTTGCTCGAATGCAGGAAATTGGCGGGGCTCGTTTGGGGGACCGGACGATGGTCGACGCGCTGGCTCCGGCTCTTGACGCGTTGGGTGACGGTATTGCAGCGGCTGCCAAGGCAGCCCGTGATGGTGCCAATGAAACAGCCTTGATGCTGAGCGCCAAAGCGGGGCGTGCGGCCTATATCAGCTCCAAGCAGTTGGAAGGGCACATTGATCCCGGAGCCGAGGCCATCGCGCGGCTGTTTGAGCATCTGCAAAAGCGGAGCTGACCAGCTACGGCCGCTTTGAAGAAAGGACTTGTTTGGCAATCATTCGAGGCTTTTCTGTTCCGCGAACCGCTGATGATGATGTGGGGAGAGGGTAGACGTGGTTTGGTTGGAATATGTCTCGGTTTTCCTTTGGATCCAGGGCACTATTCCAGCCTATATTGCCATGCCTACCCTCAGACAATGTGATAAAATTACTGGATGACCTCAGCCAGCCATTACACATTTCGAAGAGTGACCTTGGATGATCTTGCCTTGCTGGAAGCATGGCAGAAGACCCCGCATGTTGTCGAATGGTGGGATGCATCTGAACCCTATTCTGAAGCGGATTTGGCGGATATTCGGGTGGCGCGCTGGATTGTTTCACGCGCTGCGCGTCCTTTTGCCTTCATGCAGGATTATGCAGTGCATGGATGGGAAGAGCACCATTTCTCCTATCTTCCCAAGGGATCCCGGGGGATCGATCAGTTTATCGGTGAGGCTGACATGGTCGGTATCGGACATGGATCGGCGTTCATCGCCACGAGAATGCAATCCTTGTTCGATGATGGGGCACCAGTGATTGCGACGGATCCCCATCCAGACAATGAACGGGCAATCGCCGTCTATCGGAAACTTGGTTTCGAAAAAGTCGGCTCTCCTCAAGAGACCCGGTGGGGTTTGATCTTGCCAATGTTGGCTAGGCGATAATCAAACCCATCACAGATGTGCGGTCGCGTCGTTCATCTGCCTTGATCCGGGCTGACCGATGTTTCAGCTCCGTGGCCGCAGCAGAAGCGGTCCATAGACCATGGCAAAACCGGCGAATGCAACGAACCAGAGCCCACCCGCCATGTGGTAGAGCATATCTTCGGGCCAGAAACCGGCGATGAACCGGACGATGGTTGACGCCATGATCGCCAGATAGATGACGGAGGTTCCAATACCGGAATGAAGAGGTTGACCGGTATGCCCAAGGGATGCCCGTGTCATGACCGCCAAGGTCATGCCGCCCAGTGCGCCCGCCATCCAGAGATGTTGTGCTGCCGAGGCTGGCAGAATGTCAGGACGGACAATTGCAAATGTCATGGCGAATGCCCCCAGCGGTAGAAACAGATAGGCAAGATGCAGGATAACCACCAGTGGCTCGGAACGTGTGAACCAGCCCTTCCAGCGCCCTAGCCTTGCTGTGTGTCCAACACCGAAGAGAAACAACAAGGCCGCCGCGAGTGGAGAGTCTGGCCAGAGCACCCACATAATGAATGCCGGTATGCTCACCAGCAGAACCAGTTTGTCGAGGCGTTGCATGGGTGCGGCGGGCATCTGTTTGTAACCTTCACGCACCAGCCAATTGCGTGTGAAGGAGGGCACGATGCGTCCGCCGATGACGCCGATCATCAATAGGACTGCTGCCAGCCCCAAACGGGCCCCATATCCTTGTGCCGCATAGTACCCATTCTGCACATCGATGTGGAACAGAAGGTTGGCAAGCGTGAAGACGACAAGAAGCAACAGGATGATCAGATTGCGCCAGTTCTTGCCCGCCACGATCTCGCGCAGGATGACCAGCCCGAGCACAATCGGGAAAGCCAGATCACCGACTATCACCACCCAGTATGGCAAGGCTTGTGAAAAAAGGATACCGATACGACCGGCAATCCAAAGGCCGACAAGCCCTGCCAACGCCCAACCTATAACGGGCAGACGACCAGTCCAATTGGGAACGGCGGTCAGCAGAAAGCCAGCGATAATCGCGCCTGTATAGCCGAACAGAAAGGCGTGGGCGTGCCATGACACCGGGTCCATTTCGCTCGAGAGCGTGAGATTGCCGGACAGAGCCAGAATCCAAACCACCACCGCAACCGAGGCCCAGATGGCTCCCAGAAGAAAGAAAGGACGAAACCCGTAGCTCAGGATTGCAGGTCCTTGCCAGCGTCTCATTTGGTCTGCAGTTGATTGGCTCATTTGCGTGATCCTTGGGTGAAAATGGCTACACAGAGTCAGTGATGAGGTCCTGCATCGGCCTGATCCATGAGTGCCCGGATGTGACGGGCGAAAGCATAGGTGGCAGGCAGGCCGATCACGGCTCCAATCGCAATTGCTGCGGTGGTGGAAAGGATCGGACCTCCGATCCAGCTGAAAATTAGGGACGCGAAGAAGGCATTGACGGCCATCGCTCCAGCCCCGAAAGGATAGAGTGCCAAGGTGATTTTTTCCACTGACCAGCCTGTCCTTCTCATCGCCGAGACACCACACGGTGCACGCAGTATAGCGCGGCAATCAATGTCACGCTGGCCAGTGCGAACCATAATTCTGCAGTGGCTGATTGGGCCTGCGGGAGGGGGCGATCATAAGGGGCTGCAAGCGCGGAGACTGGCAGCATGGCGAGGGCGAATGTCAGGTAACGCATGTCGATCTTCCTTCTTATTGATCTCTTGTCAGTGTGCGGTAGATTTCAGGCAAGGCCCTGAGCAGACGCTCGGGGTCAGGCAGCAGTGTGAAGCCACCGCGTGCGAAGATCCGTGCGAACCAGTCCTGACCATCTTCGTCTATGATAACACCATGCAGGGTGAGACCGGCTCGACGCGCTTCTCGCACCGCCATGTGGCTGTCTTCAATGCCGTGTTGGCCTTCATAGTGATCCAGATCGTTGGGTTTGCCATCTGTCAGGACGATCAGCAACTTGCGCGTGGAAGGTTGCTTTTCCAGCTTGCTGGCAACATGGCGTATCGCTGCACCCAGTCGGGTGAAATGTCCCGGTTTGAGAGAGGCGATATTGTCGGCGATGGTTTGGCTCATAGGATCGTCAAAGTCTTTGACCTTGGTTAAAAAGACACGATCGCGTTTGAGCGAGGAAAAGCTCCAGATCCCCAGATGATCGCCCGCGGCATCGATGCCAAAGGCAAGCGCCGTCATCGCGTCCTTGGCGACATCGATCACCGAGGTGTCGCCAATCGCGGCTTCCGTGGAGCGGGAGGTGTCAATGAGGAAAGCGACGGACAGGTCGCGCTCGCTCTGGCGTTGATCCATCCAGATCCGGTCACTGCCATAGCCAGTTGCCATGAGGTCTGTTTGCATGCAGATCAGGGCATCCAGATTGAGCTCGGCACCGTCGATCTGACGCGGTTGTATTTTGCGCCTGGGTCTGAGGGCTTCGAACTGTTTGCGGACTGCGCGAATGCGGCGCGGATCGGCAACGAAGCTGTCACTGGCTTCGGGGTGCGCGGGGGCTTCCAGCACACGACAATGACCATCAAGATAGCTTCGTGTCCGGTGATCCCATTCCGGATAGACAAATTCTCCCGCCAGTTTTTCATGCAGGCTGTCGGCAGGCGACAGGTCGAGATGAAGTCTGAGCCGGGAGGCAATCCGCCTGTCATGCTTGGACAGGGTGATGCGATCCTGATCTTCGGCGGCTTTTTGGGCATTGTCGAGATCGTCATCATCAACACTGCGATTGATGTTCATGGACTCGACCCACGACAGGATTGATTCAAACCTGTGAATGACAAAGCTGTCTTTCCGGTTGGTTTGCTCTTGCTCTTTTCGCTCTCCCACCTTGCGCGACGTTGTCGCACCAAATGGTGCCGTTGCGGTGTCATCGCCTGTCTGCTCATGACTTGATGACCCCGCTTGGCGGTGATCGAACCGCAGCCAGAGGGGAACCGTCATGAAGGGAGCGTGGTTGCGTCCCTGTTTGTTTAGAGATGGACGATCCACGCTCTCTCTGCCGAGGACCGCCAAGAGTGCAGCTTCAATTTGTGCCTCAGCACCAGCCTTGGGTAAAGCCTTTCGCTGGCTGAGGTGATGTAGACGCATTTGCTCGAAGGGCGCGGCCAATCCGGGACAAGCCTCAAGTGACCGGTCCGTTGCCTTACGGTTGGCTTCAATCTGTGCCCAGTCTTGTTGCGGACAGGCTCCTTGGGGCGAGGTGTTGATGTCGTCTTCAGGACGGTTCAAAGCCGCAAGGGCCGTCAGCCAGAAGTAACAGGCACGATTGAGTGCGCGGCTTGGAAAATGGGAGATGGCCGGCGGCAACCGGAGGCGTTCTGCGTCAAAGCTGGCCACCCATTCACGATCTCGCTCGGCACCGAGCTTGCGCAACTGGGGCCGTCGATGCTGTACAAGCGTGGCGGGAGATGGCACCAAATCGACGGATGGACTGCCTCCCAATGCCCGGAAAAGCAACAGAAGGCTGGTGCCCAGACCGTCAAGTGAGACCGCTTCATCGGGATAGCTGGCGTCGATCCCCATGCCACTGGCCAAGTCGTGCCAGAGGTTGCCAACGGTTTCTTCCGGTTCCATCAAGTCGAGCAAATGCATGAGGTTACCCGTAGATCGTTGAAACCAGATCGTTCAGAGCAGTCTTCACATCTGGTTCGTCTGTCAAAGGTTCGATGATTGCGACGGTGATGGCCTGATCAATCCCCATACCGCCAGCTACCAGTTTGGCAGTGTAGATCAGGAGACGCGTGGAAACACCTTCCTCCAGATCCATACCCGAGAGAGCTCTGATGTGCCCTGCCAGGCGGACAAGAGGCGCAACGCGGCCAGGTTCCAGCCCGGATTCACTCGAGATGACGGCAATCTCACTTTCCGGATCGGGAAAGTCGAAGGACATCGACAAGAAGCGTTGTCTTGTAGAGGGCTTCAGGCGTTTGAGCACATTTTGGTAGCCGGGATTGTAGGAGGCGACCAGCATGAAGCCCGGAGGGGCTACGAGTTCTTCGGTGGTGCGGTCAATGACCAAGGTCCGCCGGGTGTCTGTCAGGGGATGCAACACCACGGTGACGTCTTTGCGGGCCTCGACGATTTCGTCGAGATAGCAGATCGCACCTTCTCGGACGGCGCGTGTCAAAGGCCCGTCAACCCACTGTGTCTGCCCGCCCTTGAGCAAGTAACGTCCGATCAGGTCTGCTGCAGACAGATCATCGTGACAAGCAACGGTATAGAGCTTTTTGCCCATGCGTGCTGCCATATGTTCGACAAACCGTGTCTTGCCGCAGCCGGTCGGCCCCTTCAAAAGAAGGGGCAGACCTTTGTCATATGCGGTTTCAAAGAGATCACACTCGTTACCGGTTGGAAAATAGTAAGGGATCTGGTTACGCATCTGCATATTCATCTCCTTATTCTCCTGGGGCCGGATTGGCTGATCCTGGCGCGATCACTTCACGTTTCTGGGCGACAACGATCGAATAGATGAAGGCGAGGGCCCCCAATACCACCGCTGCACCGGCTCCAAAGCGCATCAGATAGAAGACCGACAGGCTGTCTTGCACTTCCATGAAATAGTCGCCGATCACACGCTGCATGTGCGTCTGGATGGTTCCTGCAAAGGTCAGAACGAAGGTCATGAAGGCCATTCCACCGGTCATCAGCCAGAAGCTCGCCATGTTGATCACCTGATTATAAGGATCGCGGTTGCGCAGCATTGGCATTGCGTAAGTGAAGACCGCCAGATTGAGGGCAACATAGGCGCCAAAGAAGGCCAGATGCCCATGGGCTGCGGTGATTTGCGTGCCATGGCTGTAGAAGTTGACCCCATGCAGGGTGTGCAAGAAGCCCCAGACGCCAGCGCCAAAGAAGGCAACCGTGGAAGACCCCAGCGACCACAACAAAGCGGCCTTGTTGGGGTGGTTCTTGCGTCCCTTCCAGACCATGACGAAGGCGAAGGACATCATCAGGAAGAAGGGGATTACCTCGAATGTAGAGAAGATGGAGCCGATCCACTGCCAGTAACCCGGCAAACCAATCCAGTAGAAATGGTGTCCCGTCCCCAAAATGCCCGAGAAGAGGGCGGTGGCAACGATGACATAGAGCCACTTCTCGACCACTTCACGGTCAACACCGGTCAGTTTGAGCATCAAATAACCAAGGATCGCAGCCATCACCAGTTCCCAGGTTGCTTCCACCCACAGGTGAACAACGAACCACCAGTACATTTTATCAAGGCTAAGATTCTCTGGATTGATGAAGGCAAAAATCCACAACAGGGACAACAACCACAGACCCATCAGCAGCACGTTGGTGATTGCGGTTTTGCGCCCAGCCAGAACGGTCAGCGAAATGTTGACCAGGAAGATGACTGCAGCAACCAGAATTCCGAGTTTCACCCAGAGTGGCTGTTCGAGGAATTCACGTCCTTCATGAATGCCGACCAGATAGCCAGCCACGGCACCCAGCGTGCCCACCATCAATAGTGCAAGCTGGATGTAAGCCAGTTTGACCGAGAAAAGCTCTCGTTCTGCCTCTTCGGGGACGAGAAAATAGGCCGCTCCGAAAAAGCCCAGCAACAACCAGACGATCAACGCATTGGTGTGGATCATCCGGATGATGTTGAATGGTACAAGGTCGGATAGAAAGTTTGGCGAGACATAGATCCAGCCAGCCAGCAGTCCGCCAAGCACCTGCACGCCAAACAGTGCCATGGCACAGTAGAAATAGGCCTTGGCCACCTTTTGAGATTGATATTTCATGGTCCTCTCCCTTAGCCCGCGTCGTTCGGCGGCCAGCCTTGCGTGTCCGTATGATCAGCCCAACGCAGGAATTCTGCGAGCCCTCGGATCTCTTCGTCAGTCAGATGAAAGTTTGGCATTTGGCGTCTGCCTTCGACGCCCGAAGGCTGGGCTTCCATCCAGGTCTTGAGGGTTTCGAACGCCCCTTCGGGATCATCGGCAACACCCCAACGGGTCATGACGTTGCCAACTTCGGGGGCAAAATACGCGCCTTCACCGTGAAGTGTGTGGCAGTTGATACAGGAGTTTTTCTCCCAGACCCGTTTGCCCAACACCACTTCCTCGGTCAGTGGCAATTTGGATGTAGAATTGTTGAGTACATAATAATGGCTATGCACGGTGAGGGCGATAAAGACGGCAACGAAGAAAAGTGAGCCTCCGTAAAACACATTCCTTGCCCGCGATTTTGTCAGTATTTCTGCCATCGACGGCCTCCAAATCAATCGGGAATACCGCAATAGCTAGCGTGTTTCGTAAAGGCGAAGTTTGCGCTGGAACAACGTTTGAGGCGATCAACTCCCTAGAATGGCAGGAAGGAGATATTGACCGATGACCATTGCAAATCTGGAAAATCCTGACCTGACGCTCGATGAGGTTATGAAAACATGGCCTCAGACCGTAGGTGTGTTTCTGCACCATAAAATGCTGTGCGTGGGGTGTCTGGTGAACCCCTTTCACACAATAGCAGACGCCTGTGCCGAATATGATCTGGATGAAGAAAGCTTCCGGGTTGAACTTCGCGCAGCCATCAACGTTGCTGACTGAGCAACATCAAACCATGGGGGTCGGTCACGAGGATGCGTTTCCTGCGGCTTTTGATCAGCCCCTGTTTTTCCCAGCCGCTCAAGAGGCGTGAAACGGTGTGTAATGTCGTCGCTGTCATTTCGGACAGGTCTTGCCGTGTGATCGGAAAATCGACCTCGATTCCATCGTCCACTTTTCGGCCCGTCTGGCTAATTAGACGCATCAAGGCGTTTGCCACCCGTTGCTCGACTTGCTGAGTTGCCATCTCCACAAGACGCATGTTCATTTCACCGACCCGCTTGCCGACAATCTTGTAGGTCTCGGTTGAGAAGCCCTCATAATTCGTCACAAAGCGATCCCATAAGGAATTCGGCCAGCTTAGAATGATGGCCTCCGAAGCCGTCACCGCTGTGGCGGGGTAGGTGTCGCGCCCCAGGGCCTTGGCAATGCCGAACAATTGTCCCGATGGGATATGCAGAGCGATGACTTGTTCGCCGGTCTCTGTCACACGAATGACGCGGATATAGCCGTCCAGAAGCATGAAGAAGCGATCGGCGGCTCCGCCCTCCGAGAAAACGGCAACGCCTTCGCTATAGCGTCGCGAACTTGCCTGATCGAGAATCTCACGAATCTCGTTCAGCGCCAACTTTGAGAAGGGCGGGATATGCGTCAGAAGGCTTTCATCAAGCCTCGGCATTGTCTTTGGCGGTTTTTCTTCTCCCATAGCCGTTTTCTAGCGTTTCATGCGCACAACTTCCACCACTCATTTCGGTTGCTGCCCGGAAAACTATTGAGAAGGTTGTGCCAGAACAACGTTCTTTTGCTCGTGCGATGTAGCTTCGACAGCAACAGATCAATAACCAATGAGGATATCGACACATGCTTCGCACACTGATCACAACAGCAATCGCAACGGGTCTTATGGGAGGCGTTGCTCTCGCGGAGACTTTCGAAGTCAAAATGCTCAACAAGAGCGGCAAGGAACGCATGGTCTTTGAGCCCGAGTTCCTTCGCATCGCCAGCGGCGATACGGTTCGCTTCATTCCCACCGACAAGGGCCACAATGCTCAAACCGTCAAAGGGCGTATCCCGGAAGGGGCTGAGCCGTTCAAAGGCAAGATGAGCAAAGAAATCGAGGTTACCCTGACCACAGAAGGTTTCTATGCAATTGAATGTAAACCACATTTCGCCATGGGTATGGTGATGACCATCGCTGTGGGCGATGGTGCAGAGGCACCTGCTTCCTTCCTTGAAGGGCGCATTCCCAAAAAAGCCAAGGCACGCTTTGAAGAGCAACTCTCAAATCTCTAAGACACCCAACGCAGAATTCTACTGACATGCAAGAGACCGGAGGACGCAATGTTCAAGTCAGGAAAACAGAATAGCATCAATCTTAATCGCCGCGCCCTGTTGCGGGGTGGCCTCGTGGGGGGCGCTGCAGCTGTTGCCGTCGGAGCGGGAGCAGCCTCATCTCAGGCAATGCCTCATTTGCGTTCCGTAACACCTCGTAGCCCTTCCGCAAAGTTTGTAAGCGCTGAAGCAGAAGCGCAAACGAAGGCCAAAGCGAAACCGGTTGATCTTTCTGGCTATACACGCGTCAAGCAAGAGCTTGTCGATCCTCCTTTTGCTCCAAAGCATGATCAGGTCGCCAAGGGTGGTCCAAAGATTGTTGAAGTGGAACTGGTGACCGAAGAACGGTTGATCACGGTTGATGAGGACACCGGTGCCAGTATCTGGGCCTTGACCTATAACGGGTCTGTGCCCGGACCACTCATCATCGTGCATGAGGGTGACTATGTAGAGTTGACCCTGCGCAACCCGGAAAACAGCATCATGGAACACAATATCGATTTCCATGCATCGACGGGAGCGTTGGGTGGCGGTGGTTTAACCCATGTCTATCCGGGTGAAGAAGCTGTGTTGCGTTGGAAGGCGACCAAACCGGGTGTCTTCACCTATCACTGCGCCCCTGGTGGAGCGATGATTCCCTATCACGTTACGCACGGCATGAATGGTGCGGTTATGGTATTGCCGCGCGATGGGCTCAAGGATCGTGATGGCAACCCGCTGCGCTACGATAGCATCGCTTATATCGGTGAGCAGGACTTCTATCTGCCGCAAGACGAGAATGGAGACTACAAGACCTACGAAGCGGCCGGCGACGATTATGCCGACAGCATTGACGCGATGCGGACTCTTGTTCCGACCCATTCCGTCTTCAACGGATCGGTTGGTGCACTGACCGGAGATCACGCCTTGCGGGCAAAAGTGGGTGAAACTGTTCTGATGATCCACAATCAGGCCAACCGCGATTCACGCCCGCATCTCATTGGTGGGCATGGAGAATATGTCTGGGAGGCCGGTTCCTTCTCCGACGCGCCGCAGACCGGTCTTGAAAGCTGGTTTATTCGCGGTGGTAGTGCAGGTGCGGCCCTGTATACCTTCCAGCAGCCCGGTGTCTATGCCTATGTGAACCACAATCTCATTGAGGCTGCATTGCTTGGCGCCACAGCCCATTTCGTCGTCGATGGGGAGTGGGACAATGAACTGATGGAGCAGGTCGTTGCTCCAAGGGCAACCTCAGTCTGACTCCTAGGGGCCAAATAACGACAGGACTGCAGATATGACCAGCATCATCTCCCCCCCCCACTGCAGAATAGGGATAAAGCCCCTGACTATTCTTTGCCTGGTGATGCTGTGTCTCGCTGGAGCGGTATATATGCTATATCGCTCCGGCACCCTTCCCAATCGGGCCTATTTGCCGCAAATGGCCGAAACGTCCGTTCAACTGCCGGATGGGCGCGTTATTTTCGTCCAGAAATACGAAGTCTCCGTTGCCGAATGGAATGCATGTCATGCCGAGGGCGTCTGTTCTGAGAAACTTCGCCCACCAAAGGGACTGACCGCAGCGGATGCGCCGGCCACTGGATTGAACTATCTCGACATCAGTCAGTATGTTCGCTGGATCTCGGAACGCGCCAATCATCCCTTCCGGCTGCCTGCCACCAAGGAATGGGAGTTTATGGCCAAACCTGTCTTGCCCGAAAAGCCTGAGCCAATCTTTTCCGATCCTTCTCTACGTTGGGCGTCTGACTATCTGGTCAATGCACGCAAGTCCCGGCGTTTGGAGAAAAGAGGCAGCTTTTCTACCAATGCACAAGGGATTGCCGACTTGGATGGCAGCGTTTGGGAATGGACCGATGACTGCTATGTCGGTGAAAGTGGAACAGTTTCCAAACAGCGTTGCCCTGCATTTTACGTTGCCGGGGAGCATATGGCCGTTATTCCGTTTCTGGTCAGAGACCCGGCGCGTGGCGGCTGCGCGGTTGGTACCCCGCCGCCGCATTTGGGCTTCAGGCTGGTAACCGACAAAAAGATCTAACCCTTTTTTGGGAACAGTAAAAATCAAGCGTGAACAAGGGAACTTTTGCCTGCCTTGTCTCGCTCTTTCGATCTTCAAAGGGATATGGCGGGGAGGGTGGTTTTGATGGGTGCTCTCGCAGCACAAACAAACAGAGCCGGAACCACCTGCGATGGTTCCGGCCCTTTGTCTTAACGTTCGCTCATCTCGCAATCAGCGAGGAGAGGTCCAGCCTTTATAGTCTTTCAGATTGTCTGCCGTGATCAGGACAGGGTCGATCAAGACGGTGTCTTTTTCAGGCTTCTTGCCATTGAAGAAATCATAGCCCATTTTTAGTGCTTCACCAGCCATGACATAGGGATCCTGCGAAGCGGATGCCTTGATCAGGGAATCTGGATCGGCCAGCGCTTTTTCAGTGTCAGGCGCCCCATCAACACCAGTGATGATGATGTCGGTCCGTTTCAGCTGCTTGGCGGCGAGTTGCGCACCAAGAGCCATTGGATCATTTGCACCAAAGACAGCATCAAGATCGGAGAAGCGGGTCAAAAGACCTTGCATCACATTCATGCCGCCTTCGCGCGCGGCCAGACCATTCTGGTCGTTGGAGACAACCTTGATATCTGAATTCTTCTCAAATACACCCATGCAGCCGTTGAAGCGGTCGTTGAGCGAGGAGGACGACGGGCCTTTGATGATGGCTACATTGCCTTTGCCATCAAGCGCATCGACAATATATTGGCAGGCTTTGCGGCCAGCTGCCACATTGTCGGTCATCACGGTGACATCTGCGCCAGGTGCGGACACGTCAAAAGCAGCAATCGTCACACCAGCCTTTTTGGCGCGGTTCACAGCCGGTGCGATCGCAGTATCATCCACTGCATTGAGCATGATGATGTCCACGCCTTTGGCGATGAAACTATCGATCTGGCTGACCTGTTTGTTCAGGTCATAGTCCGCAGAAACGGATGTGATTTCAACATCTGGGTTGATTTCACGTGCACGGTCCTCGATGCCTTTGATGGTGGCAACGAAGAATGGATTGCCGAGCAGCCCGACAGAAATCCCGATGCTTTTGAGTTCCTTATCGGCGGCCATTGCGCCCGATGCCAACACGGACAAAGCGGTTGCTGCGCCCAGTACGAGTTTAAGTGCTTTTCCCATTTTAAATCCTCCCTTGGAAAATGGATAACAAGTTTGAAGATGGGCTTGTCGATCAGGCGGTCGTGCTTTTCCCGCGGAAACGATCCAGCGTGACCGCCGCGATGATGACGAGACCCTTGATGATGAACTGCCAGATGTCCGAGGTACCAGTGAGGATCAGGCCGTTCGAAAGGACAGCTATGATCAACGCGCCGATCAAAGTGCCCGTAATGGAGCCGACGCCACCAACAAAACTGGTGCCGCCAAGAATAACCGCCGCGATGGCGTCAAGTTCATAGGCCTGACCGAGTTGCAGGCCGTTGGCCGCATAGAGGCGTGCGGCTGACATCACCCCCCCAAGGCCCGACATCATGCCAGACATGGCATAAACGAACAGCAGCACCAGCGGCACCTTGATACCGGTCAGTCTCGCCGCTTCCTCATTGCCACCGACGGCATAAATCCAGGTGCCCAGAATGGTGCGCCGCAGGATGAACCAGGACAAGATGATCACGGAAATGGCAATGATCGCCAGGATTGGCACACCAAGAATGGTGCCGTCCCCGATCACGGCAAAGGGCAGATCCGCATTGAACACCGTGGTGTCGCCACCCAGAAGCCGGGCAATCCCGCGCACCGCCGTCAGTGACCCCAATGTCACGATAAAGGGCGGTAATTTCAGAACGGCCACGAAGGCGCCATTGACAAGACCAAACACAAGCCCCAGAGCAATCCCGGCTGGAACGCCGATCCATCCCAGCCCCGGAATGAGTGACATAATCACGGCGGCCATGGCCGATGCTGCCAAAATGGAGCCCACCGACAAATCGATGCCGCCGGTCAAGATGACAAAGGTCATGCCTGCGGCCAAAACGATGTTGATGGACGCCTGCTGCAAGACAATGGACAGATTGCCAGCCGCCAGAAACTTGCCTGTCAGGGCGTGAAAGGCGAGCGCCAACAGGATCAAGACAGGCAACATGCCCAAAGCCCGAATGATGCCTTTGAATTGAGCGGATGAATTCTTGGAATTTGAGGTCGGAGCAGAGCTCATCTTGAACGATCCTTTTGGCGCATTGCTAATTATTGTGCGGGGTGACTTCCAGCGATCGTACCCGTTGAAAGCCTCATAATCGCTTCTTGTTGAATGGGTTGGGCTTGGCTGGCTTTGACCTCGCCTGCAATTTCGCCTTCCCGCAGCACGAGGACGCGGTCAGCCACGCCAACAATTTCCGGTAGCTCACTGGAAATCATGACGATTGCCATCCCTTGCCGAGCCAACTCATCGATCAGGCGATAAATTTCCGACTTGGCCCCGACATCGACACCACGTGTGGGTTCATCCAGCAGAATGACCTTGGGCTTTGCTTCGAGAAGGCGGGCAAGAAGCACCTTTTGTTGGTTTCCGCCCGACAGAGACCCGACCACAACCGACGCGGACGGCGCTTTGATGGACAAGTCCTCAAATGCCTTGCCGGACCTTTGAGTTGCTTTGGCGAAGTTTTTGAGAACCGCCATTGTCGCATCTTCACTCATCACACACATGTTGATGTTGTCTGAGATCGACATCTCAAGAAACAACCCCAACTGCTTGCGGTCTTCGGTCAGATAAGCGATGCCTTTGGACAGGGCATCACCGGGGCTTTGTGGGTCAACCTGCGCGCCATCAAGAAAAATCTGGCCCGTTTCTTTGCGGTCCGCTCCATAAATCAAACGAGCGAGTTCTGTCCGGCCAGAGCCGACCAGCCCCGAGATGCCGAGCACCTCACCACGATGGACCTCAAATGAGCAATTGCGCACCTTGCGGTTGTCACCCAACCTTTTAACGCGCATGACAATGTCCGACAGATCCTCGGCTCGGTGTTCCTTTTTGTAGAATGAAGACAGCTCCCGTCCAACCATCATCGAGATCAGGCGTTCAGCGCTCAGTTCCTGACGATCCAGCGTGCCGATATATTTGCCATCGCGCAGCACCGAGCAGCGATCGGCGAGCTTGTACACTTCTTCCATACGGTGGCTGATATAGATGATCGCGATGTTATCTTGTTTGAGGGCTTCGATGACATCAAACAGGCGCTCGGTTTCCCGGCTGGAGAGGGCGGTTGTCGGCTCGTCCATGACAATGATGCGCGCATCTGCCGACAGGGCGCGTGCGATTTCTACCAATTGCCGCTCGCCAAGAGAAAGATCCCTGACTTTCGTGGAAGGGAGGAACGAAACGCCCAGACGGTTCAATATAGGCTGGGTTTCGTTGCGCATGGCCGCATGATTGACGAGCCCGAAACGAGCGCGTTCGTTGCCAAGGAAAATATTTTCAGCGACAGTGAGATTGGGTGCGAGAGACAATTCCTGATAAATGACAGCAATGCCATATGCCTTTGCAATCTTTGGATTGCCAGTCGGCATGGCATTTCCTGAGATTAGGACTTCTCCACCTTTGTCGGACTTGTAAGCGCCCGACAGGATTTTCATAAGCGTCGATTTGCCAGCTCCGTTCTCACCCATCAAAGCGTGAACTTCACCGCCATAGGCCGTCAGAGATACATCGGATAAAGCGCGAATAGCCCCGAAGGTTTTGGAAATATCGCGCATTTCCAGCGCTGGATTGGAATCCCTCGCCATACCTGCCGCCCCCCTCAAATTGGCTTAACGCACTCGCGCAGAATGACTTTTTCCTCCCTTGGCTCCGTGGGAACCAAGCGCGTTGAATTGTGTTATAGCTCTCCCGCAACCGCAACCACGGCGAGTAGAAAATAACACGATAGTCTATGAAAACGACAGGTTACTCTATGTGGTTTGGGTGAATGATTTTCTTCGCAAATATGCATAAAGCACCATCAGGTCCAATATCCGGCTCAGCTGCAATCCTAAATAAGTACGTGGAATATAGGTACATTTAAAATAGAGAGATTCGATTGTTGCCGATGATCAGAATCATCGTTTCAGCGCATCAAAAGGCAGAATGGCCTTATCAGTCGTGGGCGGTTTCAACCGTGTTTGGCTTTTATTTTCACGGGTAACGACTTCTGAAGACGCGCGCGGCTTCACCATAGCAGCGGCGGAAAGATCGACTAAAATGGGCTGCATCATTAAAGCCCCAGCGGAAGGCGATTTCGGTGATGGTTTTGCTTGCCGCCGCGCTGGCCGGAACAGGGGCTGCAGGCGCAATGGACCAGCTGGATGTCATCAAGGGATGCTGCATCATAGGAGGCATGGAACGGATCGGACGGAATGTCATGCAGCGCCCAAGCGAGATGGGAGACGCTCAAGGCTTCCTGCCAGGCACCACATCGCGCTGTGGAAGCCAATTGACGGCGGCGTGGGATTGCTCCCTGCGCCGCCTTATTCGTGGCTAGACTCGGGACCAGCGCGCCGCCTCATACAAAATTGCACGCTACAACAGTCTGATGGAACAGCGGGAAGTCAAACCCTCAAGATATCAATAAGTTGTTGAGATCATTTGCCAATGCAAGGGGATGGCGGAGAGGGTGGGATTCGAACCCACGGTACGCTTGCACGCACGCCGGTTTTCAAGACCGGAGCATTCGACCACTCTGCCACCTCTCCACAGTGTGTGGCTGATCGCCCTTTTGCCGCTATTTGCTGGCAAATGCAAGCGTTCGCTACAAAAAGGGCGTTGACTGTTGAAAAACGCTGAAAGGGCGATCTCTGAGAGCCAACGTCAAGGGGGATTGGGCTTGCCTCATAGTTAAAGAGCCAACGTATATGGCTTTGGAATTTTTAATCAAGTCTTTACCATGTGGAGCGGAAGGCGTGGTTTTTGCTGGAATTTTGACCCAGATTCAGGAATAACAGTCTTTTGCAAGCTAAACTGGATCCTGTATGTGGTCTCGGCCTTGTTAACCTTGATTATTCACGTTACCGCCGGGACGGGTGCGTCGGCTTTCGAGTTGTGAGTTTTGTCGACATGAACACGTCAATCAAATGGATTTCCGCCATGGGGGCTCGCCCTTCGTCTGGTCTTGTGTCGGGCCAGAAATCAGCTTTTACGTTTTGTGCCATTGCGGCTGCATCCATGCTGCTGGCAGCATGTTCGTCTGGTCCGGGCTCACCGAGCAAGGGCAAGTATGACCCGAAATATGGGGTATCTGCGAGTGCGCGCGTGGCCAACGAGCGGTCAGATTTCCGAAAAGGTGGTGGGCATTACAAGGTTGGCAGACCATACAAAGTTGCTGGCCGGACTTATGTGCCAAAACACCAGCCCAACTATAACAAAACGGGCAGGGCGTCTTGGTATGGCGATGATTTTCACGGCCGTCTGACTGCCAATGGCGAAATTTTCGACATGCATGATTTGACGGCAGCCCACCCGACACTGCCACTGCCTTCTTATGCGAGAGTGACCAACCTGAAAAATGGTCGCTCGGTGATTGTCAGGATCAACGATCGCGGCCCTTATGCGCACAATCGGATTATCGATTTGTCAAAACGCGTGGCAGAAGTGCTTGATTTCAAACGAGACGGGATTGCCAACGTTCGGGTGAAATATGTCGGCAAGGCGCGGATGGACGGCAAGGATCGTACGTATCTCGAGGCGTCCTATCGTGGGCCGGGCCAGCGGATTGGTGACGATCGGAAGTCTTTACCAGGCAATGGCAGCGACCGCGATGCGCCTCAGCGGATCATGGTTGCCTCTGCCAAGCCGCAACAGAAAACGAAAAAACGGGGCAATTATCTTCTTGCCCACTTGCCGCCGCTCGGTTCGAAGGCGTCTGCACCAAGTCCGGTCGAGTTGTCCGCGCCGGCGCCAGCCGGTTCTTGGGCACCGATTGATCTGGTGGGCGATGGAGCGGTGTTGCCATCCAAAGGCGATTTGCCGCCTTTGGTCGAGTTGGCTCCGATCCAGCTGAATTACGCTGCGATTGAAACCCGGATTGCGGCAGGTCACGCTGCGATCGATGCGATCGTGTCGCAGCCGAACCAAAGGGAGATGTCCGAAATTTTATCCCGCGAGGCCGCTGGTTATGTGAAACATCATAATGGCTCTCATGCCGTTTCGCTGAGCGAGCCGATCAAGCTGGGTGTGTTCAAGCCTGCCTATGCCAAACGTTTGGCAGAAGAGTTTGCCCAATTGAGTGCGGTCGACATGGTTGCTCTGGTCGATGGGCGTGTGTTGCTGCGTCTGACTGCGCTCAAATCAGGTGTCGGCGTGGGGGATATTGACCTGCTGCGGCAATCTTTCGGGCTGCCACGAGGCTAGGGGTCTGGATAACCTTTCCTTGGGTTGGAAATTCTGACGCATATTCAAGCAGTTTTGAAGGGAGAGGCCAGTCCTCTCCTTTTTCTTTTTGGGTTTGCGTTGTACTATCGCCAGAGATTCAGGCCATGCAGGTCTAATGCTGATGATTGATGTTGTGCCGAACAGATCGTGGCTCAGTGTTTACTGCCTGCATGCATAAGAAAGCCATTGAAGAACCAAGTGGGTTTCATTGATTGTTGGGATTGGCGAGGCGAGGGACTCTCCCCCAACTGAGAAGACTTTACGAGGTAAGAATGCTAAATTTGTTTTGCAAGCGTAATAATTTTTTCGCTCTTCTGACAGCCGGTCTGATTGTCTTGCCGGGCCTGTCTGCCGAGGCTCAAGTGTTTCAGACCAAGGCTGAACAGGCCTACATGATTGATGCCAATTCTGGATCAGTGCTTTTGAGCAAAAACGAAAATGAGCAAATTCCTCCTGCGTCTTTGGCGAAATTGATGACGTTGGAAGTCGTCTTCAATGCTTTGAAGACCGGCTCTTTGTCTATGGAAGACGAGTTTCTGATCTCAGAATTTGCATGGCGAGAGGGCGGCGCCAATTCGGGCGGCTCGACCATGTTTGCAAAGCTTGGGTCCAGTGTCCCGCTAGAGGCCCTTATTCAGGGCATCACTGTGCAATCGGGCAACGATGCCTGTATTGCTGTTGCCGAAGGCATGGCGGGCAATGAGGCGAGTTTTGCGCAACTGATGAACAACCGCGCCGAGGATATCGGTCTGACCGGCTCCAATTTTGTCAATTCCACCGGTTTGCCAGCAGAGGGACAGCATGTGACCGCCAAGGATCTGTCGATCCTCGCGCGGCACATCATCGAAACCTACCCGGAATATTATCACTTTTTCTCCATTCCCGAGTTCACCTGGAACAACATCACCCAGCGCAATCGCAATCCCACCCTTGGGTTTACGCAAGGAGCCGACGGGATGAAAACCGGTTACACCGAAAAATCCGGCTATGGTCTCGTTTCGTCCGCCAAGCAGGGGGATCAGCGTCTGATTGCCGTGCTCAGTGGCATGAAAAGCAAGAAAGAGCGTCGTGAAGAAGCCCGCAAACTGATGGGTTGGGGCTTTCGGGCCTTTACCTCCAAACGCATTTATGATGCCGATGAGGAAATCGCGACTGCCAATGTGCATGGTGGGGATCAATCCAGCGTAATGCTGGTCAGTGAACGCCCTGTCAGCGTTTTCATGGCTCGGTCGCAGGAAGGCCGGCTGAAGGCTCGCATCTACTATCAAGGACCGCTGAAAGCGCCGCTAGAGGAGGGAGCCAAGGTGGCAACCCTCAAGGTCTGGTCAGATGACACAGTCATTTTGGAGACCCCGCTGGTTACCGGTCATTCGGTAGGCAAGGGAACACTGAGCCAGCGCGCCATGGATGGTCTTCAAGAACTGTTGCTTGGATGGCTGTGATTCAGCTATCGCGCGTTTGACACATAGGGGATTCTTTAAGGGTCACACAAAGGCGTGTATGCAAGAGGCTTTTTTATGAAAAGCCTCTTGTTTGTCGGAGCGTCTGCCTGACTAATCGGCTTGTAGAGATTCGCGCAGGGTGTCGGCGCCGGTGCGTGGTGCCACTGAAACAACAATCGAGATATTTATGCGAAAAGGCAAATTCATAACCTTTGAAGGGGGCGAAGGGGTCGGAAAAACCACCCAGATACGCTTGCTTGAAGAGCGTTTGTCCAAGCAGAATATCGATTGTATCAAAAGCCGTGAACCTGGCGGCTCACCGCGCGCGGAAGCCTTGCGGCATGTTTTGCTGTCAGGCATCGCCGATCAGATGGGGTTGGGGGAAAGCGGTGAGGCGATCCTCTTTGCCGCGGCCCGTGCTGATCATGTGGACAGCAAGATCAAGCCTGCGCTTGAACAGGGACAGTGGGTTCTGTGCGATCGGTTTATGGATTCCACCAGAGTCTATCAAGGGGAAAGCGGTGGTGTGGCCCCTGAATTGGTTGATCAGCTGGAGCGTCTTGCCATTGATGGCATGCGGCCGGATCTGACACTTATTCTGGACTTGCGCGCTGAAGTGGGCATGAGCCGAGCGCATGCAAGACGGTCCGCTGACGAGATTGCCGACCGGTTCGAACGCGAAGATCTTGTCATTCACGAAGCCCGACGCAATGCCTTTTTGCAACTTGCCTATAGTGATCCCAAGCGCTGCAAGGTGATTGATGCGTCGCAGAGCGTGGATGAAATTGCTGCAGATATTTGGCAAGTCGTGGAAGCCAAGCTCCTGTCGGATCAGGACGACAACAAGCGTGAAAGCGTAGAGGCTTAGATGGCGGATATGGATCTGGATTTTCCGATTTTTGATAGTCTGGAAGGATTGGCAGCTCCGCACCAGCAAGAGCAGTTTTTCGGTCACAGCAAGGCGGAAGAGACCTTTTTGTCCGCTTGGCAGTCGGGCAAGATGCATCATGCATGGTTGTTGACTGGACCGAAAGGGATTGGCAAGGCAACCTTTGCCTATCGGGCAGCGCGGTTCATTTTCAATGAAGGGTTGGGGTCGTCAGGGATGTCTGCAGGGGATTCCCTGCTTGGTGATCGTTTCGGACCTAGCAGTCTTGATGTCAGTCCCGACAGCCACGCGGCCAAACTGGTTGCCAATTATGCTCATCCAAATCTGCTTGCGATTGATCGTCCTTATGATCAAAAAACCAAGAAATTCCGCACCGAAATTACGGTTGATGAAGTGCGCAAAACCGTGCGCTTCTTTGGCTCTACGGCGGGTGAAAATAGCTGGCGTGTTTGTATCGTCGATCCCGCTGACGATTTGAATGGCAATGCGGCGAATGCCTTGTTGAAGATACTCGAAGAACCACCCAAGCATGCTATTTTCTTTTTGGTCTCCCACGCGCCCGGGCGCCTGTTGCCGACCATCCGGTCGCGTTGTCGTCGCCTGTCTTTCGCTCCGCTCGAAAATCCGGTTTTGTCGGAAGCCCTGATGGGGCTGGACATAGCATCCGGTGATCAGGTGGCAGATCTCAGCATTCTGTGTGACGGGTCAATCCGCAAGGCTGCCGAACTGCAAAGCGATGAAGGTCTGGTGCTGGTCCACGCTTTCGAGCGGTTGTTGCAGCCCCCTTACAATCCTGATTATGAAAGCCTGAGTGCTTTTGCGGAAATGGTTGATCAGCGCGGCAAGGATCAACGGTTCGATGGGTTTGCTGATCTTGTTCACCGCCACCTTTCCAATCAGCTGCATAAAGGCGGCGGGAAGGGGGATGTGAGCGGGGCCGACCTCTACCCTTTGGCCGAGGCCTGGGAGAAAGCAGGTTCTATCTTGCGCGAAACCCGCATTTTCAATCTCGACAAGAAGCAAGCCGTCATCGCCGTGATGCGGATGGTGGCAAAAGCCTCCAAAGGCCTCTGAGTTTCTCCCATCACTGTCAGCTATTACCAGATTGTGTACCTGACGAATGGGGGCAAATTGACCATAAACGGGCAAGCATCAATGAAAAGCCTTGACGCAACCGGCCCCTTCGCCCAAAACCTCAGGTGACCATTTCCAGCCCGACCCCTCATGGTCGCCCGATTTGTTGCGGCGACATCAAGGTCGCTATCATCTGGAAATCCCGCATCGAGACAACAACCTTTTGAAAAGACGACATCCGGCATGACTGACAAGCAACCGTTTTTCATTTCCACCGCCATTTCCTATCCCAACGGAGCGCCTCATATCGGGCACGCCTACGAGATGATGGCAACGGATGCCATGGCACGCTTCAAGCGGCTGGATGGTTACAATGTCTTCTTTGTGACCGGCACAGACGAGCATGGCCAGAAGATGCAACAGACGGCGGAGAAGCAGGGACTGACCGCCGCTCAGTTGGCGGACCGCAATGCGCCTGTGTTTGAAGAAATGGCCAAGGCCCTTGGCTGTTCCAATGATGATTTCATTCGCACCTCGCAGCCGCGCCATTATGAGGCGTCAAAGGCCATCTGGAAGGCAATGGAAGAGGCTGGCGACATTTATCTCGACAGCTATGCCGGTTGGTATTCCGTACGCGATGAAGCCTTCTATGCTGAAAGCGAAACCGAACTGCGCGAAGATGGCGTGCGTTATGGCCCACAGGGTTCGCCAGTGGAATGGACCGAAGAGGAAAGCTACTTCTTCCGTCTGTCCAACTATCAGGACAAGCTGATGGAGCTGTATGAAAGCCAACCGGATTTCATGGGCCCGTCCGAGCGCCGCAACGAGGTGATGAGCTTTGTGAAGGGCGGTCTGCGCGATCTGTCAATCTCGCGCACCACCTTTGACTGGGGTATTCCGGTGCCGGGCACAGACAATCACGTCATGTATGTCTGGGTTGATGCGCTGACCAACTATATCACTGCGCTTGGTTATCCGAACATGGACAGTGAGAAGTTCCAGAACTATTGGTCCAATGCCACTCACATCATCGGCAAGGACATCATTCGCTTTCATGCGGTTTACTGGCCTGCTTTCCTGATGTCCGCAGGCATTCCACTGCCCAAGCGTGTCTATGCCCATGGCTTCCTGTTCAACCGCGGCGAGAAAATGTCCAAGTCGGTTGGCAATGTGATCGATCCCTTTGGCTTGATTGAAGAATATGGTCTTGATCAGACCCGTTTCTTCTTCATGCGCGAAGTGCCGTTCGGTCAGGATGGCAATTACAGCCACGAGGCCATCGTTAACCGGACCAATGCCGATCTTGCCAACGATCTGGGCAATCTGGCTAGCCGTTCTTTGTCGATGATCGCCAAGAACTGCGACAAGGCTCTGCCTGCACCGGGGGACTATAGCGCTGAAGACAAAGCGATGTTGGTCCAGGCCGATGGGATGCTGGAAAAATGTCAGGCCTTCATGGACAAGCAGCTGATCCATAAGGCGCTTGAAACCGTCTGGGATGTGGTTGGCGAAGCCAACCGCTATTTCGCTTCACAAGAGCCTTGGGCCTTGCGCAAAAGTGATCCGGAACGGATGAAGACGGTTCTTTATGTCACGGCGGAAGTGATCCGTCAGGTTGGTATTCTGGCTCAGCCTTTCATTCCGACCTCTGCGGCCAAGTTGTTGGATCTATTTGCACTGGCTGATGAGGAGCGCAGCTTTGCCTCGCTAGGTGCCGAGCATCGCCTGAAAGCTGGCACGCCAATTGACAAGCCAAGCCCGGTCTTCCCGCGCTATGTTGAGAAGACCGAAGAAGAGGAATAAATCGACCCATGCTTGTCGACAGCCACTGCCATCTGGACTTTCCCGATTTCAAGGAAGAGTTGGACGATGTGATCCGGCGTGCCGAATTGGCAGGCGTCGGGCATATGGTGACCATCTGCACTCATATTCGCAAGTTTGATCAGATCAAGGCCATTGCGGAACGCTATGACAATATCTTCTGCTCGGTCGGCACCCATCCGCATAATGCGGATCAGGAAATGGATTTCAGCGCAGACGATATTGCCAAGCTGGCGGAGCATCCCAAATGCGTGGCGATCGGCGAAGCAGGGCTTGATTATTTCTATGACAATGCCCCAAGGGAAGCGCAGGCTCAGGGCTTGCGCACCCACATCAAGGCGGCGCAGATGACCGGTCTGCCGCTGGTCATTCATTCGCGTGATGCGGATGAGGACATGATCGCGATCCTGAGTGAAGGGATGGAAGAGGGGCCTTATAAAGCCATTCTGCATTGCTTCTCGTCGGGACGCGAACTCGCCATGCGGGCCGTTGAAATGGGGATGTATGTCTCCCTCTCCGGCATTCTGACCTTCAAGCGCTCTCAGGATATTCGCGATATCGTTGCTGAAGTGCCAATTGATCAGTTGCTGGTGGAAACCGATGCGCCGTATCTGGCACCGATGCCATATCGCGGCAAGCGCAATGAGCCTTCCTATGTGGCGCATACGGCGGAGGTTCTGGCTGACGTCAAAGGTGTCTCGAAGGACGCGATTGCGCAGATCACCACAGACAACTTTTTCCGTCTGTTCAGCAAGGCAGAGCGCAGCTAGACTGCGGATCCTGCGACTTGAGGAAAGCAATGACGGAAAGCGGCTATAAATTTCACATTCTCGGATGCGGGTCTTCTCCCGGCGTGCCACGGGTTGGCAATGACTGGGGCAAATGCGACCCAAACAATCCGAAGAACCGCCGCACCCGTTGTTCTGCACTGGTGGAAAAGTTCGACGGTGACACTGTCACTCGACTGCTGATCGATAGCGGTCCAGATTTTCGCCAGCAAATGCTGACGGCGGGAATCAACTGGGTCGACGGTGTTGTTTACACCCATCCGCATGCGGATCATTTGCACGGTATCGATGACTTGCGGGCCTTTGTGTTCAATCGTCGACAGCGGGTGAAAATCCACGCCAATGCAATGACGATGGAACGGATCGAGCAAGCCTTTGGCTATTGTCTCGAAACACCACCTGGTAGTTCTTATCCTCCGATCCTGGATCCGAGCCTGATCGAGCATGGCCAGTTGGTTTCTGTCGAAGGGCCTGCAGGGACGATTGATGCCATGCCTTACAATCAGGTGCATGGGGACATTCACTCGCTGGGCTTTCGTATCGGTAATCTGGCCTATAGCTCCGATGTCAGTGACATCGAGCCTGAGACCGAGCTGATGCTGCAGGGCCTTGATGTCTGGATCGTCGATGCACTTCGCTATGCACCTCATCCAAGTCATTTCTCCCTCGATGAGGTGTTGAGCTGGGTGGAGCGGCTGAAGCCGCGCAAAACCATTTTGACTCACATGCATGTCGACATGGATTATGACACTTTGTGCCGGACCTTACCGGACAATGTGGTTCCGGCCTATGACGGGATGGTTCTGTCCTTTGACCGCATCTGAGCGGACTGATGCATGAGCATGCATTGGTGCTGGACAGTCAGCTTCTTTTGCTCCAACATTTTCTGATAGCTGATAGCTGATAGCTGATAGCTGATAGCTGATAGCTGATAGCTGATAGCTGATAGCTGTGCTACGTCTTTGGTCTTTGGGCCTTGCCGCGTTATGCAGTTGTCCATAGGAGACATCGTTGATTCCAGATAATGCGGATGACTGGTGTGATGTTTGAAGTAAGTGAATCAAGAATATCAGATTAGTCTTTGTTTTTATTATATAATCCAGTCTCAATCGAGAGTGGTCCTCAAAATGACTTTAAGATAAAAATTCCATAATATAGATTACACGAATTATATATATGATCATTGGGACCGTGATATCGGTCTCAATTTATTTTCAAATTGCCCCGCTCCACTCTTGCGGACTTGCGCTACTGCCCTTGATCATGTGCTCACACCGTGACGGCATACGCGCCGCCACGGTGATGTGCGTTGATCGATGCTACCAGTCTTTGCCATCAAGATGATGGGCCATCTCGAAGCTTGCAGGCAACTGGATCGTTGTTTCCAGTCCAGCAATCCGTTCTACGGATACCTGAGCGATGTCATATGCCAATCCAAAGCCAATCTTGAAACCGCCCGTGGCGACAAAGACGCTTTTGGAGTTTGGCAGGAAGCCGACCATCGGGTCTCGCTTGGTTGCTTTTGGGCGAATACCTGCCCAACGTTGCAGGATTTGAGCATCCTTTAGCATTGGGCAAAGCGTGTTGGCGTGAGCCCAGATGTCGTCGCAGCGCTCGTCTGTGCTGTTCTCGTCGTCCCATTCTTCCTCTGTGGTGCTGCCTATGGCGCAAACGCCGCCATCGTGCGGTACGACGTAGATCTTGCGGTCATAAAGAATGGGCAATCCATCCGCCTGCCCGACCTTGGCGATCAAGGCCTGACCCTTGATGCCTTTGCCAAGCGCTTCAAGACCTGTCAGACGTTCGAGCATCGGGAAACTGCGATAGCCTGCAGCAAGAACTACGATGCCCCCAGAGAGCGTTTCGCCGCTCTTGAGTGTTACTTCAGCACCGTTGCCATTGTCCTTGATGTCGACCACTTCCGTGCATTCCAGCAAAGTGCCCGCGCGTTTCTCGACCGATGCTTTGGCTGCCGCACAATAGGCGCGCGGATTGGCCCGGGCTGAGAAATTGTCAAAGGCATAGCCTTCCGGGCAAAGGTCTGTATTCAGCCAGCCATTGAGATCGCTTGGTTCATAGACTCGGTGAAAATAACCAGTTTCTGGTCCATTCCACAAAGTCTCGGCTTCCTTGGATCGGATTTCATGACGCTCGCGAAGATTGGCGGTTGCCAGTGGAACGACGCGGCCGCAGCGGTCGTAGCCAATGGACATTCCAGTCTCTTCCTCAAGTTGCACTTTAACTTCAGAAAGCTTTTTCAATGCATTGAATTGAAATTGTTTTTTCTCATTCCATCTTTCAGACATATGGGGCAGCAGCGCCCCTAATAGACCATAGCTGGCGCCCTGCCCGATTTCGCCTTTGTCGATCAGCATGGTGCTCAAACCCGCGGCCAAAGTGGCGCGAGCGATGGAAAGGCCAAAGACACCACCGCCAATGATGATGACGTCATGGTGCTGTTTGGCAAGAGTTGGGGTGACAGGCGTTTGAGGGCTTGGCATGGGGCTCATTTCTTTTTATGACAGGTAGACTGGCGGCAAACTAAAGCCGCGTATTGTTTGCTGCAACCTACTCCTTTGCCGGAAAAAAGCCATGCCTAAACAGCCCGAACTTGTCTGGCTGGACAATTTGACCCCCAAATCCACACGCTTTGACGATACCTATTATTCCCGCACCGACGGTCTGGAAGAAACACGTTATGTGTTCCTTGATGGCAATGGCCTGCCGGATCGCTGGTGGGCGGGCGACAATCCGGTGATTGGTGAGTTGGGGTTCGGTACCGGATTGAACTTTCTCGCCACGTGGCTTGCTCACGGGTCAGCGGTGCAAGGTTTGGATGGCTCGGCGCGCTCTGCGCAACAGTCACTGACATTTGTTTCGGTAGAGAAATATCCGATGGATCGGATGAGCCTTCTGACCGCTTTGTCACCATGGGAGATTCTGCATCCTCTGGCCAATCAGTTGGCGGCCGCATGGCAGCCGGAGCAGGCTGGTTGGCAGGCACTGTCCTTTGATGGGGTGCGGCTGCTGCTCTATATCGGTGACGCGGTGGATGCACTCGCTACAATGCCTGTCGCCGTCGATGCCTGGTATCTGGATGGCTTCAATCCGAAAACCAATCCGGACCTATGGTCGGGGGCGTTGATGCAGGCTGTGTTTGATGCCAGTACCGATCATGCCACGCTGGCCAGTTACACGGCGGCCGGTTGGGTGCGGCGTAATTTGCAGGCCGCTGGCTTCTCCATTGCCAAGCGCAAGGGCTTTGGGCATAAACGGGATATGATCACCGGGTGCAAGCCGCCTTCCTCCCTCTCCTCCCATTCAGAAAAATGAGCCAACCATGACAATTGCCCCTTCCCGCGACATTGAGATGCTTGTCGAGATCATGCAACGGTTGCGCGACAAAGAGAGCGGTTGTCCATGGGACATTGAGCAGACCTTTGCATCAATCATTCCCTATACGATCGAAGAAGCCTATGAGGTGCAAGATGCAATCGAGCGCAATGACATGCATGATTTGCGCGAGGAGTTGGGAGACTTGCTGTTGCAAGTTGTCTTTCATGCTCAGATGGGCAGTGAACTGGCGGACGAGCCGGCGCGCTTCAACTTCGGCGATGTGGTTCATGCCATCACCAAGAAGATGATCCGCCGCCACCCTCATGTCTTTGGCGATGCGGGTGAGCGTGGCAAAGCCTTGGTGCGGGAGGCGTGGGAAGCAATCAAACAGGAAGAGAAAGCGGAGCGTGCCATCCACCGGACCGAGTTGGGGCTAGAAGATGGGACGAAGGGTCTGCTGGATGATGTGCCGCGCGGGTTGCCGTCCATGAAGGCAGCGGTGAAACTGCAAAAGCAGGCCGGTAGAGTCGGGTTCGACTGGAATGACCCGAAGCTTGTGCTCGACAAGATTATCGAGGAAGCCCAAGAGGTGCGGGCTGAGTTGGATCAGGCCGACGGCACCAATGATGAGGCCATCAAGGATGAGATTGGCGATCTGCTGTTCGCTGTGGCCAATCTTGCGCGTCACATGCATGTGGAGCCCGATGAGGCACTGGCTGCGACCAACCAGAAGTTCCGCGACCGCTTTGGCTTCATCGAACAGGCGCTGGAACAGCAGGGCCGCTCGCTCGAAGCTGCCTCACTTGATGAGATGGAACAGCTTTGGCAGCAGGCCAAGAAAAATTAAGGCTGAAGAGTCTTGGATTTTTTTGGGGGGGGCTGCGCGAACCAGTCGCAGGGGCTTGAAGGATAGGGAAATGCCAAAGGCCGGGAAGGTTATGTTGCCTTCCCGGCCTTCTCATTATCCGCTCAAACACATCAGTTGACCTGAAAGCGATTAAGCAATTCGGTCTGTAGCTTTTCCGGTGCCCGGATCGTCAGGTCAATGCCGTCTTCGCTGTCATTTCGTTCCAGAACATCACAATGACGATAAAGCCACGCGAGCCCTTCTCCATCTTCAAAGCCGAGATGGATCGACAGAATGTTGTCATTCTGTGCAAGCTTGACTTCGATTTCATGCAGCAGGATATCGGTGCCCTCGCCTGTCGTTGCTGACAGGGCGACGGGTTGCAACTGGCCTGTCGTGCGTGACGGCTGCTGCAAAGCGGCGCGGTCGAGAATTGTTTGCCGCTCTTCCTCTTCGAGCAAATCAATCTTGTTCCATATTTCGATGACTCGTGGATCCTGATAAATTTCGATACCGAGATCATGGAGCACGCTGGCCACATCGGCAGCCTGTGCGCCGGTATCTTCATGCACAATGTCGCGAACATGAAGAATGACGTCAGCTTCCAGCACTTCTTCCAGTGTCGCGCGGAAGGCGGCGATCAAATGCGTCGGCAAATCTGAAATGAAACCCACCGTGTCGGACAGAATGATCTGGCGTCCATGAGGCAAAGCCAATGTGCGAAGTGTCGGATCGAGTGTCGCGAACAGCAAATCCTTGGCAAAGATGTTGGAGCCGGTCAGCTGGTTGAACAGCGTCGACTTGCCAGCGTTGGTATAACCGACCAGAGCGACAACCGGGTGTGGCACTTTCTGGCGGTTGCTGCGATGCAGGCCACGGGTGCGCCGCACCTGCTCGAGATCTTTTTCAAGGCGGTTGATCTTGTCTTGCAAGGCCCGTCGGTCAGCCTCGATCTGGGTTTCACCGGGACCACCCATGAAGCCAATGCCACCGCGCTGGCGTTCCAGGTGGGTCCAACTGCGAACCAACCGCCCTTTTTGATAATTGAGATGGGCTAGCTCTACCTGCAGTCGACCTTCTTTGGTCTGGGCGCGACGGCCGAAGATCTCAAGGATCAAACCGGTACGGTCTAGGATCTTGCAACCCCATTCTTTTTCCAGATTGCGTTGCTGGATTGGCGACAGGGCGTGGTCCATTATGACCAACTCTATCTCTTCGTCCTTGATAAGATGGCCCAGTTCGGCCACCTTGCCGGTGCCCAGCAGCGTTGCCGGACGCAAGGCATTCAGAGGAACGCGCAAAACGTGAATGATATCAAGCTCAATCGCTGCGGCCAATCCGGCGGCTTCCTCCAGACGTGCGTCATCTGTGCGCCGGATCAGTCGACCTTCAGCGGCGGCCTTGTTTTGCAGCGGTGTGGAAAGAATCGGAACTAGGACAAGTGCGCGGGTCGGGGTTGCTCGGCGATCAATCAGTTTGCCTTCGCCTTTTTCAGCGACCCCGTTTCCCATATCTTTGAAATCGGACAATCAGCCCTCAGTTTTCTCGTTAGTCTCGCCAGCCTCAAAAAGAGACAGCGGGCCGTTTGGCATGATCGTAGAAATTGCATGCTTGTAAACGAGTTGGGAATGCCCATCACGCCGCAGCAGCACGCAAAAATTATCAAACCAGGTTACAACACCTTGCAACTTCACGCCATTGACGAGGAAAATGGTCAATGGTGTCTTCGTCTTACGTACGTGATTAAGAAAGGTATCCTGGAGGTTCTGGGCTCTTTCTGCCATAAGTCCTGCCTTATTGTTGTATTTCATCACTCGGTTATTAACCCGGAAAACGGTTGCAGTATGACGCAGTCATTCCTAATAGACCAGTGACATTCTGATCCTTTTGCAACCGCATAACTTGATTACGGGTCTTGTCCACAAATTGGGGGAAATAGATGCCGAGCACACAGCACAACATCCCCACACATGCCATGCTGCTGCAAATTTAGCGTTTTAAAACGGTTCTAGGGACCGATTCTTTACAGTTTAACCATATCCGTTCGATTGCCAAGCGACAATTGTTATAAATATTCACTTTTGACAAGTCTAAAGCCTTGCAAATGCGTTGAAAGATGAATGCGTTGCTAGTATTGGCGTTTGAGATGCACAGGGTTGCACTATATCTCGTCCTAACGACGCCAGAAATTCAGATTTAACGCCCCAAGCAAGACAATAATTTCGATGCGCCCGAGAACCATCGTGACAATCAGGGCATATTTGACAATCAAATCCATGTCGTAATAGGCCGGCCAAGCGCCCACCTGACTCCAGCCCGTTGTATAGAGGGGGCCGATGTTGGAAAAACTGGAGATGGCAGCGACAAGACCGCCATCGAAGTGACCAATGTCATAGGTCACCATGCCGGCAACCACGGCAATCAAAATCATCGACAACAGGAAAGAGGACCAGATTGCCTTGAGCAATCGGACAGTAAAGGCACTGCGGCCAATCCTGCCTCCTTGCACTGATGAGGGATGAATGAGACGGCTAATTTCGCTCATTGCCTGAAGGGTCATCGCGCCGATTCGATAGAGTTTCAAACCGCCTGCGGTCGAAAATGGTGTGGCACCAACCAAGGCGACACAGATGACGAGCAGGCTTGGCAGGACGGTGACGTCGGCATGGCGCAGTTCGAAGCCCGAGGTAGAAATGAGCGAAATGGCGGCAAAGAAACCCTGACGCAGCGCCGATGATGGCGGCAAGACGGAGGCACTGCCTGCCAAGCGGAACAAGACAATGGAATAAAGCAAGCCCAGACTAAGCACCAACACCAGCATGGCTATGCTTTCCATATGCTCCCGCAGCAACGGGAACTTGCCGCGTACCGCCATTCGATGCCAGAGCACGCTGGTTGAGCCTATGATCATGCCCATTGCGATGATCAGTTCCGCCAGTCGATTGTCATATTCTGCCAGTGTTCCGTCAATTGGCATGAAACCACCAGTCGACAGAGTGGAAAAGGCGAGACAGATAGCATCAAAAGGGGGAATGTCGGCAATGATCAGCAACCAGGCGAGCGTGAGTGTGAGAACCGAATAGGCTGCCGCAATTTGGCGCACCACATAAAGCAGACGCCCCGCATCATCGCCAAGATTGCGTTCGATCACACCAACCTGCTGATTGGGCAAGCCGCCGATGCCACTCGGGGCCAGAATGAGCAAAAAGCTCAACAGGGTGAGAAGCCCGCCGAACCATTGCAAGATCGCCCGCCAAAAAATCATTGCAGTTGGTACATCGGCTAGGCTGCGAAACATAGTTGAACCCGTCGTGGTCAACCCGGACGCAGCTTCAAACAAGGAATCGATGCCGTTGAGTTGACCGGAAATGACAAACGGAAAGGCCCCGGCCAATGGCAGGCCGAACCATGCCAGCACACACAGCAAAAAGGTCTGGGCGTTGACCAGTTCCTTCTTGTGGCCGCGCAAGGCGAAATAGACCCCGCCAGAGAAAAAACCGGTCAGGCCGGATGTCAGCAGGAAGGATCCTGCCAGTTCGCTATCTCCTGCGCTCAAGGCGACAAGGGCCGTAGGCAGCATTAACCCGCCTAGGGCGCCAAGCAAAATCGACAGGAAATAGAGGATCGCGATCATGGGTCTCGATATCCGTCGGAATCAGAAGAATTCGAAGCTGACGCGGAACAAAAGCTCCACCTGCTTAACGCGATCGGCGAGAGCAAAAAGGATCACACGGTCGCCGGCCTGTATGGAGACGTCTCCATTGGGGGATAGCACCTTGCCGTCGCGATAGATGGCACCAACGCGAACCCCGTCGGGGAACTCGACACTGCGCAACGGGCGGCCTACCAGTGGTGACGTTTCGAGTGCTTCGGCCTCGATGCCTTCCGCGGCCCCATCTTCTACCGCATGAACGCCTCGAATGCGACCCCGGCGCATATGCTGCAGGATCTTGGAGATGGTAACGGAGCGCGGATTCACGTAGGAATCAATCCCTAGATCATAAGCGAGATCCGGATAGTGAGAATCATTGAGCAGTGCCATGGTGCGCTTGCAGCCCATGCGTTTGGCCATGGCGCAGGACAGAATGTTGACCTGATCGTTGTTGGTTAGGGCGATCAATGTGTCGGTGTCGCGAATGTCTGCTTCCTTGAGAATGTCGCGATCAAGTGCACTGCCCTGCAACACGATCGTATCGTTGAAATCGTTGGCAATCTTGATGGCGCGGTCGCGATTAAGCTCAATCACCTTGGCGCGCGTGCGGTTGCGCCGTTCCTCGATGGCCAGGGCGACATAGCGGCCAATATTGCCCCCGCCTGCTATGACCACGCGATTGGCCTGCCCTTCTTCATGTCCGAAAATGCTCAATGTACGCCAGACCTGTTCGCGTTCAACAACCACATAGGCGCGGTCACCCGCCAGCATCTGATCCTCGGCGTGCGGCACAAACAGGGTGGCGTTGCGCCGGATACCGACAACGACTGCGTTCAAATCCGGGAACAGTTCGGTCAGCTGTCGCAAGGGTGTGTCGACAACAGGGCATTCTTCGGAGCATTCGATGGCGATCATCAGGACCTCACCATCGGCAAAACGGACGGTGTCTTCGGCTCCTGGCATCGCCATGCGCGAAAGAACCATTTCGCCCACTTCCACCTCTGGTGAAATGATCACGTCGATTGGCAGATGTTCGCGCGAGAAGAGATCAGCCCAGTGTTTTTCCAGATAGGATTGCGCGCGGACACGTGCCACTTTGGTCGGAACATTGAAAATTGAATGCGCAACCTGACAGGCAACCATATTGACCTCGTCATACAGGGTGACTGCAATGATCATGTCGGCTTCATCTGCTCCGGCACGGGCGAGCACGTCGGGATGTGCGCCGTGACCGACATAGCCTCGGACGTCGAGAGAGTCGCGAATGGCAGAAACCAGAGCGGGTGAGCTGTCAATGACCGTGACGTCATTCTGCTCGGATGCCAGATGCCGGGCGATGCCATAGCCAACCTGCCCCGCGCCGCAAATCACCACTTTCATAGCCGATTGCCTTCTATTTATTTTGCATGTTGGAAGGTGTCAGCCAAAGCACTGCCCTACCCTTCACCATGCAACTGGTCCTGCCACAAAGTCTTGTCGAGCCTGCTTTATGGCATATTTTGTCATTCAGCCCAATCTCTTAAACGCATGCCTAGGTTCAATTCCGTGCATGACCGGGATGCCATTTGCTTTCGCTCTGGCTGTGCAAACGCTAAACCACACCCAGACTCTTGAGTTTTCGATGTAAAGCGGATCGTTCCATGCCAACAAATTCTGCGGTTCTTGAGACATTGCCGCCAAAGCGCGCTATCTGGGCTTTGAGATATTCCCGTTCAAACACCTCACGGGCTTTCTTCAGTGGCAGAGACATGATTTGCTCGCCCGCTTCGCCGCTGCCCGGCACACTGGGCGCGGTTTCTCCGACTTCCGAGGGGAGAAGATCGGCGGTAATGATGGCTTGTTCGTCGCCTTTGGTGAGAATCAGCAGACGCTCGATATTGTTGCGCAATTGACGGATGTTGCCCGGCCAGTTATGCGCCTGCAAAATCGCCATGGCGTCTTCACCGATCCTGCGGGCTGGCAGGCCAGAGGTGGAGGAGAGCATTTCCATGAAATGCAAAACCAGTTCCGGGATATCCTCACGGCGGTCTGCCAAGGCTGGAACAGAGAGCGGAACCACATTGAGACGATGGAATAGATCTTCGCGAAAGTGCCCCTCCTCAACCATGCTTTGCATGTTGCGGGCGGTGGAGGATATGACGCGGATATCGACCTGCACCGGCTTTTGTCCGCCGACGCGAATAAACTTGCTGGTTGTCAGAACACGGGTCAGTTTGCTCTGGATTTCGCTTGGCAGATCCGCGATTTCCTCAAAATAGATGGTGCCGCCATGGGCTTCTTCCAGCACGCCAATCTTGCGGGCGCTGGTGCCATCGGCTTCGGTACCAAACAGCGCGATTTCGAGATCTTCGTCATTGAACTGGATGGGAGAGAAAGCCACAAAGGCATTGTCGGCGCGGTGGGATTGTTGATGGATGCAGCGTGCGACCAGCTCCTTGCCGGAGCCGGACTGGCCCGAAATCAGGACCCGACTGTTGGTTTGGGCAACGCGGTTGATGGTCTGGCGCAGATGATTCATGACGCTGGACGAACCAACCAGCTTGGTTGTGTCGCCAGAACGAGACTTCAGATCCTTGACCTGCCGTTTCAGAGTCGAAGCCTCGAGGGCGCGTTCAGCAACCAGTATCAGCCGGTCAGCCTTGAAGGGCTTTTCGATGAAGTCATAGGCCCCACGTTTGATGGCTGCCACCGCAGTCTCGACGCCACCATGACCAGAGATCATGACCACTGGCAGCTCCGGATGTTTCTGCTTGATGACAGCGAGCAGGGCGAGGCCATCCAGTCGCGATCCTTGAAGCCAAATGTCAAGGAATATCAGTGATGGACGTCGCTTCTCAATCAATTCGAGCGCTTCGTCGCTATGGGCCGCCATGCGGGTTTCATAACCCTCATCTTCCAGAAGGCCCGCTACCAGTTCGCGAATATCCACTTCATCGTCAACAACGAGAATATCGGCCGTCATGGTCATTCTCCTTCACTTGTCTTGGTTGCAGGGCTGGCTGGCAATCCCAATCCGGAATTGTAGTTTGCCTCCGATCCATCGTCAGCGCCTTCATCCTGATATTCCGCGACCTTTGGCACCCGCATTTCGATACAGGCACCACTCGCAAAATCAGACACTTCCTGTGCATCGCGCAAATGAATAGATCCGCCATGCTCCTGCAAGATCTTTCTTACGATCGCCAATCCCAGACCACTGCCGGATTCACGCGTCGTCATATAGGGCTCGAGCAACATTTGTCGGTTGGAGCTTGGCAAGCCGACACCATTGTCGATCACCCGAACGCAATAGGCGTCCGCATCTTCTTTACCGCAGACGGTGATCTGGCCGGGACAGGTTGCCTTGTCCTCGCTCCTGCCAATCGCTTCCGTGGCATTCTTGACCACATTGGCAACCGCTTGCGACAGAAGCCTTTGGTCAAATGATCCGGGCATCTTCTCCGGTATGTCTGTGTTAAAAGTGATATCCTGATTGGCCACCTCAATCAGAAAGACCGATTGCTTGATCACTTCGGACAGGTCTCCGGGCTCGAATACCGGTTTGGGCATGCGGGCAAAGGAGGAAAATTCATCGATCATGCGGCCGATATCGCCAACCTGACGCACGATGGTGTTCACGCATTGGTCAAACACCTTGCGGTCATCTTCCGCCACCTTGTTGCCATAGCGTCGTCTGAGGCGCTCGGCTGACAATTGGATGGGTGTCAGCGGGTTTTTGATTTCGTGGGCAATGCGGCGAGCGACATCTGCCCATGCAGCTGACCGTTGGGCAGATACGAGATCGGTCACGTCATCGAGGGTAACGACATAGGAATGCACATCTTCTTCGCCGCGTTCCGAGGTGACGCGGACGCGCATGGCGTGTTCTATGCCGTCGCGCACAATGGCGACCTGTTCTTCCTTGTGCGCCCCGATTTTGCTTTCGGCCCCTTCAACCAGCGGAGCGATCTCGGGCAAGACATTGCGCAAATCCTCCCCGAGAAGATCGCTTTCCCTTGCATTGAGCAAGTCCTGAACCGACGGATTGGCAAGGGTAATCAATCCAGTCGCATCGACACCGATGACACCGGCACTGACCCCTTGCAACATGGCTTCGGTGAACCGTCGACGGGCATCCATCGCGTCGCGTGCGAGAATCAACTCATCCCGCTGGGACCGCAGCTCCATGGTCATGGTGTTGAAGGTGTTGTTGAGGTTGCTGAAATCAGACGAACGCTGATCGATCGGCAGCTGAACGAATAGATCGCCGTTGCGGACGCTTTCTGCCGCCGAAATCAAGCGCCGGATGGGCGAAACAAGGGTGTTGGCAAAGCCAATGGCGAACCATGTGGTGGAGAGCAGGATGATCAATCCCGCACCAACATACAGAATGGCAAAGGCGGTCTGGATGCTCGAGCGGCTTTCAAAAAATGCCTGATATTCCTGCACATTCTCCGATGTCATGCGCAGGAAGTTCGACACCACCGGATCAATCACGCGCACAATGAAGAGATAGGCATCGCTAAACTCATCCAGCCGCATGATGCCGGCGACGAGGTTGGACTCGCCCAACGCGATCAATACGGGCTGACTGCGGGCCTGTTCCAGCAAATCTTTGGTTGGCATTCTGGGAACCGGCTGATTGAGGCGACTTGGTGAGGCCATCATTTCCGTTCCCTCGCCGTCCACCACAAAAGCAGCCGGAATGCCACGAATACGGGTTTGACGCGCAAAGATTGCCCTGAAGCGGTCTTCTGCCAACAGAAAATAGGGTTCGGATTCATTCAGCACACGACCAATGCCGAGCAGCTCGTTGCGCAGAACACGGGCATGCTCCTGATTGTAAGCATCGGCAACTGTTTTTGAGCTGTTGATGATGGCCAGCGTGCGCGACGAGAACCAGCGATCAAGGCCCTGATCAAGTGTGATAGAGGCAAAAATGGCCACCAGAATGGTCGGGGCCGCTGCCACCAAAGCGAACAGGCCCATCACCCGGATATGAAGCCCTGCCCCGGCGCGGCCCTTCTGGCGCGCCCACAGCATTCGAGTTGCTTCCCAACCGATCATCAGGGTCAGCAACACCAGCATGACCCCGTTGATGATCATTGCAATGCCGATGACCTGCTCGGTTGGCTCAATGGATGTAAGACCCAGCAGGATGACGAAAGAAACTATCCCGGACAGCACGGCCAGAATGACCATGATCAAGCCGGCGATGCGCGACCAGCTACGCTTGTCCGATTGGTTGGCGCTGACGCTGATATTGTCGGTCAGTGTATCCAACGGGTCACGCCACAAGGAGGCTTTTTGTTTGGGTTCGTTATGAGACATACTCGACACGCGCGGCGTTTCCTTCGCAAAGGGCCTGGCTTTTGGAAGAAGCAGGCCCTTTCTATTCCTCTGAATTGTTGCCTAAATGTGACAGGTCTTGGAGGGCCTGTCCATGGTCAACGGAGAAACTGTGTCGGAAAAGTCACAGATGTTGTGTGTCAAAGAGCTCGAATAATGTATCAGGCTCCTCTAACGACTTGAATTTCTAAGTCTTTTATCTTCTTGCGCAAGGTGTTGCGGTTCAGCCCGAGGAGCTCGGCAGTCTTGATCTGGTTGCCTTTGGTTGCAGCCAGAGACGCACAAATCAGGGGAAACTCGATTTCCCGTAGCAGTCGATGATAAAGGCCCGGAGGGGGAAGGCTGTCACCATATTCCTTGAATAGTTGTTCCAGATAGGATTCCATCGCGCCGGACAGACTCTGAACCTTCTGTTCTGGCTGGATTTCCGAAGTCAGACTGATCTGATTGAGTTCATTTTCAATCTGAACACTGGTGATGGTTTCCTGCGGATAGAGGGCTGCAAGACGCCGCACCAGATTTTCCAGCTCTCGCACGTTGCCCGGCCAGCGATAGCGCAGCATGACGTCGAGGGCTTCTGGCTGGAGTTGTTTGACCGGCAGGCCTTCGCGTTCACCAATGGCAAAGAAGTGGCGGACCAGATCCTTGATGTCTTCAGAGCGTTCGCGCAGAGGCGGCAAGCGCATCGGGACAACATTGAGACGGAAGAACAGATCTTCGCGGAACAGCCCCTGATGAATGAGAGACTGAAGATCCTTGTTGGTGGCGGCGACAATGCGAACATTGGTCTTGATCGGGGTACGACCGCCGACCGTGGTATATTCGCCCTGCTGAAGGACACGCAGCAGACGGGTTTGCGCCTCCATCGGCATGTCGCCGATCTCGTCAAGGAACAGGGTGCCGCCTTCGGCCATTTCGAACTTGCCTGCCGAGCGGCCATGGGCGCCGGTGAAGGAGCCTTTTTCGTGGCCGAACAACTCGGACTCGATCAGATCCTTGGGAATGGCCGCCATGTTGATGGCAACGAACGGACCTTTGCGGCGCTTGCCATAATCATGCAGGGCGCGGGCGACCAGTTCCTTGCCGGTGCCGCTTTCGCCGGTGACCATGACGGTCAGGTCGTTCTGCATCAGGCGCGCCAGCATGCGGTAGATGTCCTGCATCGCGGCTGACCGGCCGATCAGAGGAATGTCCATCCCATCCTCTTCGGAAACCTGCAGGCTGGGGCGTGGCTCAGACAGTGCGCGACCGGCAATATTGATCAGTTCTTTCAGATCGAAAGGTTTGGGGAGATATTCATAAGCGCCGCGCTCAGAGGCCTTAATGGCGGTCATGAAGGTGTTTTGAGCACTCATGACGATGACCGGCAAATGCGGTCTTGCCTTTTTGATGCGCGGCAGCACGTCAAAAATATTCTCATCCGGCATCACGACATCGGTGATCACCAGATCGCCCTCGCCTTGTGAAATCCAGCTCCACAAAGTGGTGGCGTTGGAGGTCAGCCGCACCGTGTAACCTGCCCGGGACAGGGCCTGATTGAGCACTGTGCGGATTGCAGTATCGTCGTCGGCAAGAAGGATTGTCCCTTTGCTCATGGTCCAAACTCCTATGAATGGCTTTCGTCGCTGGTGGGCAGCATGACGCGGAAAACGGTATGGCGGCCTGCAGTGTCAAACTCGATGACGCCGCCATGGTCGCCAATCAATTTGGCAACCAGCGCCAATCCAAGGCCGGATCCGTTGGTCTTGGAAGTAACAAACGGGTCGAACAGGCAATCCTCGATTTCTTTCGGGATGCCGGGTCCATTGTCTTTGACACAGATCTCCAATGGCAGAGAGGTCTTCTCTGCAGAACCCGGCACCTGTATGCGGATGCCGGGGCGGAATGCTGTGGTCAGCTCGATTTCCGGATCCTGCGTATCAAGGATCGCTTCGGCAGCATTCTTGACAAGGTTCAGGAAGACCTGAACCAGTTGATCCTGATTGGCATAAACGGCAGGCAGGGACGGGTCATAATGCTCGGTGAGGCGGATTTTGTCCCCAAACTCGGCGTGCGCCAATTGCTTGACCCGATCAAGAACGACGTGAATGTTGACCGCTTCCCTCTCTACCGGGCGCTGATCGGAAAAGACTTCCATTCGATCAATCAGGCGCACGATGCGGTCGGTTTCCTCGGTGATCAGTTGCGTCAGGGCGCGGTCTGCATCCGAGACTGAGCTTTCCAGCAATTGGGCGGCGCCACGGATGCCCGAAAGCGGGTTCTTGACCTCATGGCCCAGCATGGCGGCAAGCCCGGTGACCGAGCGGGCGGAGTCTCGGTGCGTCAGTTGGCGATCCATTTTGTCGGCGATCGAGCGTTCATGCAGCATCACCACGACCGCGCCAGTGCGGTCTTGCACCGGACCGGCATAGACATCGACAACCTTATCGACACCGATGCGCGGGTTGGAGATGTCGACGCGATATTCATTGACCGGAGCCAACCGGTCACGGGCCTGTTCTACCAATGCCAGCACCGGACTGCCAAAGGGCAGAAGATCTGACAATTTGTGTCGGGCCAGATAGGTTGCGCTTGACTGGAAGAAGAACTGTGCCATGTCGTTGGCTGCAATGACAAAACTGTCCTCATCGACCATGATGACAGGATGCGGCAAGGCGCTCATCATTGACTGGTAAGGCACTTCTGTCGGATTCGGGCTCTTTTGTCTCTCACTCATGCAACCTGCCTCTCTGCAGCCACGCTGAAAAAGTCGCGCAAGCCAGCGCGGACCTCTTTCGGATCGTCGGCTGTTAAAATTCTCTTTCTCAGTTGTGCCGCGAGTGAACCGCTAAGGTCTGTCTGCTCGGTCACAGTATCCATGTACCAGCCCAGATGCTTGCGGGCGCAGCGCACACCGACCACATCCGGGTAATAGTCGATCATCCGGTCATAATGCTCGCAGATCAGCTCAAGCAGAGCTGTGCTTTCAGGTGCGCTCCGGCGCGAGCCAGTGTGCAGATAGTGCGCAATGTGGCCGGGAAGCCAAGGGCGACCATAGGCGCCACGTCCGATCATCAGCCCGTCTGCGCCGGATTGTTGGAGAATGTCGGGCGCGTCGCTCTCATCGAGCACATCGCCATTGGCAATGAGCGGAATGGTGACGGCATCCGCTACCGCCTTGATGGCAGACCAGTCAGCATTGCCTTTGTAGAATTGATTGCGGGTGCGGCCATGGACGGTTACCAGAGCCACGCCGCTCTGTTCAGCACGAGCGGCAAGTTCTGGTGCGTTCAGACTGTCAACATCCCAGCCGAGGCGCATCTTGACCGTTACGGGGACTGCGACGGCTTCCACCACGGCATCAATCAGACTCAGGGCCTGATCGAGATCGCGCATCAAAGCCGAGCCGGAATAACCGGAAATGACCTTCTTGGCCGGGCAACCCATATTGATGTCAATGAGGGAGGCCCCTGCCCCTTCGCTGATTTTGGCAGCTTCGGCCATCCAATCGGGGCGGTTGCCTGCCAGCTGTACCGCATGAATGTCCATGCCCTGCCCTTCGGCTCGCAGACGCATCTCTTCCTTGCCGACAGCGAACGCTTTGCTTGCGACCATCTCGGAGACCACAAGCCCTGCCCCGAATCGCCTTGCGATCTCCCGGAATGGCAAATCCGTGATGCCTGACATCGGAGCCAGAAAAACGGCGTTTGGTACCGTTACCGATCCGATGGACAGTGGATTTGCGGCAGAATGGAGGGGTGCAGTCGTCATAAAGCTCTCTTGATACAGCTACAATTGGAGCTCAGTATAAAGATGCCTAATAAATGTGCAAGCTAATTCGATGGTCAATATTTAGTCATTCACACCCTTTGCACCCAAAAGCCCCAGAAAGCACCTTGACCCCTCGTCTAATATGTTTGAAAGCAGCTGGGAAGAATTCATAAACCGGAAAAGGCTCCGAAATGACGTCAGCCGCCATCATTGTCGCCGCAGGGTCTGGCAGTCGTGCACGCCGACCTGAAGATCAGGTAGCCAAACAATATGTCGAAGTTGCGGGCAGAATGGTGCTGGCCCACACGCTGGATGTGTTTGCCAAAAGCACTGTGATTGACGTGGCGCTGGTCGTGATTGCCGAAGGCGATGAAGCGCTCTACGCGGCGGCTTTCTCCTCTTTGTCAGCGTCAGAGCGCGCGAAATTCTGTGCTCCGGTGATGGGCGGCGCAACGCGGCAGGCGTCGGTTCTGAATGGACTGCGTGCTCTAGAGGCCCATCAGCCCGACAAGGTGTTGATCCATGATGCAGCGAGGCCCTTTGTGACCGGCGACACTCTTGAGCGTTGCCTTGATGCCCTTGCCAGTCACAAGGCTTGTCTGGTTGCCAGTCCGGTGACCGATACGATCAAACAGATTGATGGCGCTGGCTATATTGCCGCGACAATTGATCGCACCGCTCTATGGTCCGCGCAGACACCACAGGGCTTTGACTATCCCTTCATTCTTGCGGCCCATGAGGCGGCGAGCGAACAACATGATCTCACTTTCACGGATGATGCTGCGGTCGCTGAATGGGCGGGTGAGCGCGTCTGGATCGTTGAAGGCAGCTCAAAGAATATCAAACTGACCAATCCGGAAGATCTCGATATGGCTGACAAGACAATGCGTGAACGCACCTCATCCACCCAACAGGGCTCTTCTGCTCCACTGACGGATATTCGCTTAGGCACCGGCTATGACGTTCACGCGTTCGATGACGGGGATGCCGTGATCATTGGCGGCGTCTCAATTCCGCATGACAGGAAGCTGAAAGGGCATTCAGACGCTGATGTTGGCCTGCACGCGATCACGGATGCGATCCTCGGAGCGATCGCTGATGGTGACATCGGCACACATTTCCCGCCATCGGACCCACAGTGGAAAGGGGCTCCGTCTGATTTGTTTCTCAAGGATGCGGTACGACGTGTGCGTGAGCTGGGTGGCAAGATTGGCAATATTGACCTGACAGTCATTTGCGAGGCGCCGAAAATTGGTCCGCATCGTCCGGCAATGCGCACCACGATTGCCGACATCTGCGAGATCGCAATTGGGCGGGTCAGCGTCAAGGCAACCACAAGCGAACGCCTTGGTTTTACTGGCAGAAAAGAGGGTGTTGCGGCACTGGCAAGTGCTTGCATACATTTGCCGGATCCTGATCTATAATGCGGCCGGATGGGTAGCTATCCCAAGTTGCAATCACTCAGTCAAGGATCAAGCCATGTACGCGCATTCGGTCGCCACAGAGATGGCCAAGGAGGCCATCAAATTCGCCATCAGGAATGAAATCAAAATTGTCACTGCAGAATCTTGCACGGCCGGCTTGGTTAGCGCGACCTTGACCGAGGTTGCGGGTGCATCGGCCGTTCTGGATCGTGGCTTTGTCACCTATTCCAACGAGGCCAAGGTTGAAATGCTTGGTGTGGATGCCGGGTTGATCGACAAATTGGGAGCCGTGAGTGAAGAAGTTGCTCGTGCAATGGCAGATGGTGCGCTGGAAAAATCGAATGCGGATATCGCAATTGCGGTGACTGGCATTGCCGGGCCTGATGGTGGAACGCCCGAAAAGCCTGTCGGTCTTGTGCATTTTGCTCTGTCACGCAAAGGCAAGGAGCAGCGCCATGAGCGACGGATATTCTCTGCAATGGATCGTGCAAATGTGCGTGCGGCCACGGTGGAGCGTGCGCTCGTGATGCTTATCGAGTCAATCACCAACAGAGGATTTGTTTCCATTGATTGAATGATATTCTTTTCTTGTGAAACGAAATATTCTTGCAAGGGGTGTCCGTTCATGGAGGCCCCTTTTCTTATTCTGTTTCAGACTTACAAAAAAAAGGCCCGGTCATGCCGGGCCTTTTTGTCAGCTAGTGATTGGAGACGCTAACCAATTGGCTTAGCGACCGTCTGGCGTGCGCAGACCGAACCATTTGTCTTTCACTGCGGTATAGTGTGCAGCTGGATCGTAGGTTGCGACTTTCAGCCCCAGATTGGAGGCGCTGAGATTGCCGACAGAGGAGGCAACTCGGAAGGAAGCGACAATGCGTCCGCGCTGTGCCTGCACCAGAGCAATGCGCGCATCGATCAATTCGGCCTGAGAGTTCAGGACATCAAGCAAGGTCCGTTGTCCGACTTTCTGCTCTTCGATCACACCGCGGGTTGCCAGCTGGGATGCCTTGACCTGCGCCTGTGCGGCTGCAATTTGCGGAATGGTTGCTTCCAACAGGCTCCAGGACGACACAATGTTTGCCCGCACCTGATCGCGCGCCAGATCAAGCTGGATGCGACGTTGGCCAAGTGTTTCTTTTGCCTGACGCACTTTGGAATGCGCAGCCCCGCCTTGATAGAAGGGAATGGAGACCTGACCGGTGATCGAGGCCGAATTGGTCGAACCCGAAACATTGGTGTTGGAGTTGTTGTTGCTCCAGTTGCGGCTGGCGTTGCCGCTCAGAGAAACGGTTGGCAACAACGCGCCTTCGGCGATTTTGACCGCCAACTGCGCGACGTCGACATTATATTGCGAGGCCAAAACGGATGGGTGGCTGTTGATGCCTTGCCCGATCGCTGCCTGAAGGGTTTTCGGAAACAGGCGGTCGACCGCAAAGCCGGTGGTCAGGTTGCCGGGCTTTTTGCCGACCAGCATCTGATAGGTAGCGCGGCTGGTTGCCAGATTGGCTTCGGCGACCCTGACCTGAGAAATAGCGCCGGACAGACGGGCTTCGGCTTGGCTGACATCTGTGCTGATGGTTTCACCAACGGCAAAACGGTCGCGCGCCGAGCGGGCCTGTTCACGCAGGAAGGCCACATTCTGTTTGCGCAACTCGAGGATTGCCTGATTTTGCAGGATGTCCATGTAAGCGGTGGCAACGTCGAACAGGACCGATTGTTCCGTCGACTTCAGGCCTTCGCGGGCGGCCTGAATGGCAGCATCCGCTTGGGCAACGCCATTTTTGGTGCGATTGCCGCGATACAGGATCTGCTGAACCTGAAGACCGAGGCTGGTAGAAGTGGACTGTGTGTTGCGGGCAGAGCCGGAAAGATATTCGCGCTCGGACCAAGAACGGGTGGCCGATGCCGTGCCGTTAACGGTCGGGCGATAGGCTGATTTTGCTTGTGGAACATTTTCGTCTGTTGCACGCAACTCAGCCCGGGCTGCATTCAGGGTGGGATTGTTGTTGTAGGCCAACGACAATGCTTGAGAGAGCGTTTCAGCAGACGCCGGATTGAGGGAGAATAGCAGCGCCGTGGCGGCGCTCAGCGTCAGTGTTCGAAGGCAAACCACACCCAATACTCCTACTTCAGCGACCTGCGTCCCGGTTTCTCCGGGTTTCAAGCCACCTTGTTTCAATAATCTAGTCTCTTCCAGCGCGCCACTTTGGGGTGGTGGCGGCATAAAAATCTGGAATTCCCCATTGCTGGCGCTTGGAGAACATACTTTCTTACGGCACCCATCTGCCAAATTTTGCTTGGAACATAATCGGTTGAGTCGAATTTGCAAAGCGGAAGAATTCGGTTAATGGTTAAAAAATCTTTAATGCTGCTTTCTGGCAACAATCATGCAGGCTATGCAGTCTTGGATGCGGGATAAGTTTTGCAAAATTGAATATAGCAGCTGCAACAAAGTCCATCAGTTGTATGGAGATTGTTGCCGACGATGAGGCTTGGGGTCTTTGCTCAGTATGCGATTGATCAAAAGACGAAAGCGTCTTCCTTGACGAATTCCGGGAGAATTGGTGCGTTGGTGTCAAAGGCGGACATGCGGGAAAAGTGGTCGCCAGTGCGAAGGATCTTGATGGCTTCCGCACGACGTGCGTTGCCTTCGACGGTGACAAGCTTGCCACCATCCTTGAGCTGATCCAGCAAGGTTTGCGGCACTTCGCCGACCGTGCCTTCGATGAGAATCACATCATAAGGCCCTTGCGTCGGCACCCCTTCCTTCAGATGACCGGAAATCATGGCAACATTGTCATATCCAAGTTCCGAAATGACAGTTTCGGCCTGTTGGGTTAGATCGTCGTTATTTTCAACCGCAACCACCGTGTTGGCCAACCGAGAGGCAAGCGCTGCTGAATAGCCGGAATTCGACGCGATAATCAGAACCAGATCGTCGGATGAGATGTCTGCAAGCTGCAACAATTTTGCCAAAGGAGACGGTTGGGTAAGGATTCTGCCATTGTCGATTTCGATGTCAGCGTCCGAATAGGCCAAAGATCGTTTCTTTGAGGGCACAAACAATTCGCGCGGTACAGTCAGGAAAGCGTCCAGAACATTATAGTCGGTGACGTCGGTGGTGCGTACCTGATTATCGACCATTTGCTCACGCGCTTGTCGAAATTTGTTCATGGCGCATTCCTCACGTTGCTGATCAGTGCTTGGGTCCGATGGCAAGGCAACCGGTGCTGGTCGCACATGCTGGGCATGTTAGACACTCTTATGAGTATTTTCCATAGGCCCGCTGACCGCGAGTTGCAAGCATTGTTGTTTAAAATCAATCCATAGACTGACGTGCCAGTGGGCCTGTGTCACCCGGCCTTCACAAAAAAATCAAAATGTGGTGGATATTGACTTGAGTGCGGCAACGGCTTTTGCTATTGACCATGCACCACACGCATGGATGGCTCGATGGCGGAGTGGTGACGCAGCGGATTGCAAATCCGTGTACGCCGGTTCGATTCCGGCTCGAGCCTCCAACCTCTTCTCATATAATTGAATTTTGAATCTCGGCGCGGGTTATGCCGTTGACGTCAGCACCTTGTTGCGGCCGTTGGTCTTGGCTTCATACAGGTAGTCGTCGGCTTCATTCAGGATCGCGTTGATGGTCTTAAGGTCCGAGTTTGCGTGATCTGCAAGGCCAAAGCTGGTCGTAAATTGCATGATATGGCCCCCTTCTTCGATTTGGCAGGTTTCGAACTGGTGGCGAAGCCGCTCAGCGATCACGCGGGCATCCGACAAATTCGTTTCCGGTAGCAAAACAACAAACTCGTCCCCTCCAAAGCGCGATGCGATATCGACGGACCGGAGATTCGCTTTGCAGATTTCAGCAACTTTTTGCAGCACGAGGTCACCGGCGGCGTGACCATGCGTGTCATTGATGGTTTTGAAATGGTCGATGTCGAAGATCAAGATGCTGAAGTTGGAGCCGTAACGAGTCGCGCGCTGCAATTCCGTTTCCGCAACTTCCATGAATTTGGTGCGTCGATGCATCCCTGTAAGGCAGTCAAAGGCCGCCAAAGCGCGGAGTTCTATCTCGTCTACCACCAGACGGGCCAGATCGCGCAGGATTTCGATATGCTCCAGCGATGCTATGCGGGGTTGCTGGTCCATGACGCACAAAGTGCCGAGATTGAAACCCTTGGGCGAGCGCAACGGGATGCCTGCATAGAATCGGATGTTGGGATCGCCTGTTACCAGGGGACTGTCTCTAAAGCGCGGGTCCTCACTGGCATCGTGGACGATGAGAGGTTGGTTCTTTTCAATGGCGTGGGTACAGAAGGAGATGTCACGTGGGGTTTCGCAAGTCTCAAGCCCCTGGCGTGATTTGAACCATTGCCGATTCTCGTCGACTAGAGATATCAGCGCAATAGGAACGCCGAAGACTTTCTTTGCGATGCGGGTAATGCGATCAAAAGATTCTTCCGGCGCAGAGTCGAGCAAGGCATAGTGTTTGAGATCTTCAAGACGCTGCTTCTCACTGGATTGATCCACCTCGCTGGCTCCCCTTTGGCAAAGTACCTTTGGTGTTCCAATTGAAGCAACTCCGCAGGATATTCTGTTTCGCAAATAAACTAGCAACGGCTTCAATCAATGTCTTCTCACATTTTTCTTACATACTTTTAAAAAATATGTAACTTCTGCGAAAGGCGGCTAGTTGAATTACTGGGAAGGACTTGAATAGTGGTTTTTACTTATAGGTAAATAGTCAGCTAGAGGCTTACGTTTGACCGGCTCGCCCCATGGCGCTGACAAGTTTTTCCCATTTCAGATCTTCAAGAGTAATCAGATCAACATGCAAAGCCTTGGCCTTGCCGAACAGAGCTTCATATTTTGGACGCTTGTTGTATTCGTCATACAAATCGGTCGAGAGGATAAGACCGACAAAGGCATTCGGGGTGCCGAAATGGTCGGCCAAATTGTCGGCCTCATGTAACGCTTCCATCAGTTTCTTGCGGCTGCGGTCGTTTTTGCGCCGATAGGTGGCGCCATAAGCCTTGCAGGAATAGAAGGCGAGGCGATCGCCAAAGCGTGCAAGTATGTCGATTTCATTCTCGCCCCAATAACCATCGCTTTGCCATGATATCTGCTGGCTATAGAGCGCTTCATCTGCACCGGCCTCAAGGGCTGCCAGACAGGCGATTTCTTCCAACCAGCCACCGGTAATATAACGGCGGCTTTCCGCGCTTGCCGCCCGATAACAGCCATTTGACAATGGATCGGCGAGGCCGGATTCCACAAGTGCATCGAGAATGCACAACTCGACCTCATCCAACCGTTCGCGTATCACGCTTCCCTTGAAAAGCTGTTTGCGGATCCGCTCGAAGGCCCGATATTGGCCCGCAATGGCTAGTGATGCGTCCTTGTGACGCCTTGCTGTCTGTAGGTCGCCTGTGCGGTTCTCGTCTATCCAGGCATTCTTGCGGGCGATGAGGTCTTTAATTGTCATGCTGATTTCCATCTTGTGGTGCAGTCTTGTAAATTGCGCGGTGGAAACAATCAACTCGGACCTGCTCTTTTGGAATAGTGTTGGCCGGAAAAGACAGGATTTGGGCGTTTTTCCGATTGCGGACTAACCAAACGGACGTCGCGTATAGTTTGCATCCCTTAGATAAAAAGTCTATGTGCTAAGCGTGCTTCTCCTCGAACATGGAAGTGTTGATATGGTTGCCAGTGACGACAATATTATGATGCATGGCGGAGACTTGTCCGCTGCCATGGCCAAGTATGGTGGGACCCGTGAAGAGTGGCTGGATATGTCCAGCGGCATCAACCAGATCACCTATCCATTTGATGGCCCACAGGCGATTGCCGATATCGGTGCCCTGCCCAATCAGAGTGATCTGGTTGAGTGCCTTGCCGCCGCGCGAGCCGCCTATAAGGTGCCCGATGAAATCTCGGTCGTTGCGTCCCCCGGCACGCAATCTTTGATTCAGGCGATGCCGGTTCTGCTTGGCACCAACCAGAGTTGTCTCATTCTTGGGCCAACCTACAGTGAGCATCAGCGCGCCATGGCGCGCGCAGGCGTTGATGTCGCCATGGTTGAAGAAATGCCAAAGGAATTCTTCCCGGGCGATTGTCTTTTGGTGGTCAACCCGAACAACCCGGATGGACGCAAGTTGCCGCCGGATGCGCTGGTTGAAATTGCCGAGAAGTTGCGCAAGCAACGAGGTTTGTTGATCGTTGATGAGGCTTTTGCCGATCTGACTCCGGAAAATAGTGTTGTTGATCGCTTGTCCGATATGCCCAATGTCGTGGTGCTGCGATCATTCGGCAAGTTTTTCGGTCTTGGCGGTTTGCGCCTCGGTTTTCTGGTGGGACATGAAACGCATATTAGCAAGATCCGTGACATGCTCGGCCCATGGGCCGTCTCAACCCCTGCCCTGCGCATCGGTCGGCAAGCCTTGCGCGATGTGAAATGGCAGGATGAGCAACGCCGCAATCTGATCGACTTCTCGGAGAAGCTTGATGCGATTCTGAAGAAACGCGGATACTATGTCGCCGGAGGTACGCCGTTGTTCCGGCTGGTTCTCAAAGAGAATGCACGCGATCTGCATGAAAAACTGGCCGAGCAAAAAATCTGGACCCGCGTCTTCGATTACAATCCGGACTATATCCGCTTTGGTGTTCCGACGGATCAGGCGATGCTGGATCGTCTCGACGCAGCATTGGACGTGGCGAGCATCCGGTGATTGCGTTCGGGCCTGAAATCCTCCTTGTTCTTCTCGTTGCCCTTGCGATTGATGCCCTGCTGGGTGAACCGAACTGGGTGTGGGCGCGGTTCCCTCACCCGGTTGTCTGGTTTGGCAAGGCAATCGGCCTGTGCGATCGACTGTTCAATCACCCATCCGAACAAAGCCCCTTTGTCGGGCGTCTCACAGGATTGATGGTGATCATCGTCCTGTTCGCGGGTGGTACAGCGTTGGCGTGGCTTCTACAAGAAAGCCTCCTATCGCTCGGAATTTTCGGAGGTGTCGTGCTGGCTCTGGTCAGCTCTGTGCTCATCGCTCAAAAGAGCCTGTATGATCATGTTCTTGCGGTGCAGAAACCGCTTGAGGATGGTGACATCATCGCCGCGCGGCAGGCAGTGTCGATGATCGTTGGGCGCGAGACGAAGTTCCTCGAAAAAGACGGGGTTGCCCGTGCAGCCATTGAGAGCTTGGCGGAGAATTTCTCCGATGGCATTGTCGCACCTGTCTTCTGGTTCGCTCTGTTCGGATTTCCCGGGTTGGTGGCCTACAAAATCGTCAACACAGCCGACAGCATGATTGGCCACAAGAATGACCGTTATCTTTGGTTCGGATGGGCATCGGCGCGATTGGATGATCTGCTTAATCTGATGCCTGCGCGGTTGACCATGTTGTTGCTGCTCTTATCGCCCTTTCATCCGGTTGGCGGGCGGGCGGCGATGGGCGTTGGTGCTGTCTGGGCGGCGATCAAGCGGGACGCACCGAAGCATCGCTCACCGAATGCCGGCTGGCCGGAATCGGCGACCGCAGGGCGGTTGGATATTGCCCTGTCGGGCCCGCGTTATTATGGCAGCAAGCTGGTTGACGAGCCATTTGTCAATGATGGCGGCCGGGTGGATATCGGCCCAGTGGAAGTCGGCGATGCCTTGCGGCTCTATCGCTCCAGTCTGATCGTCCAGTTTCTGGCCATTGCAGCGATTGCCGGTTTTTGTCTTCTTTGACAGCCCAATTCGAAGCAAATGCAAACAAAAAGAGCGCCTGATTGGCGCTCTTTTTGTTTTCTCTTGCGGGGCTAGATGCCTCTATTTGCGACATCCAGCAGGCCGTCGACCTTCAGATGCTTGCCAATGTGATCGGCCAAGGCGTCAAGGGTGTCTTCGACCATCGCTTCATAAGAATGGCTGCTTGCCTCATGACCAAGCTGGGTGAGGAAATGTTTGCGGAAGTCATCCTGATTGAACAGGCCGTGGACATAACTGCCCATGATGCGGCCGGAGCGAGAAATGGCGCCCTCTTCCTTGCCTTCAATGCGGAACATCGGGCGAGCGCGGTCGGGGCCGTCACTGCTGCCAATATGGATTTCATAGCCATGCATCGGCAGATCGCTGGCGGCATGGTGACCAGTCACTTGTACGGTGCGCTTTTCTGCAGCCATGTTGGTTTCGATGTCCAGAAGGCCGAGACCTTCACAGACAGCCCCTTTCGGGCCCTCAATGCCTTCAGGGTCGCGGATAACCTTTCCCAGCATCTGATAGCCACCGCACAGGCCCAGTACATAGCCACCACGGCGGGCATGAGCCTTGATGTCGATATCCCATCCCTCGGCCTGCATTGCCTTGAAATCATCGATGGTGGTTTTGGAGCCCGGCAGGATAATCAGGTCCGCATCAACCGGGATGGTCTGGCCCTGACGGATCATTTCCACTGAAATGGCTGGATCTGTGCGTAGGGCATCCAGATCATCGAAATTGGCGATACGGGGCAGCACGGGAACAGCGATTTTCAGCCGACCATCGCGCTTTGCAGCGGCGGCGTCGCGGGAGAGATCCTCGCTGTCTTCAGCAGGCAGGCGTCCTGCCAAATCGAACCATGGCAACACACCGAAATCCGGCCAACCTGTTTCTTTGGTAACGATATCAAGGCCGCTATCAAACAGGGTCGGATCGCCTCTGAATTTGTTGATCACATATCCCTTGATCAGGGCACGATCCTCATCGGTGACGATGCGCTCGGTGCCGACCAGCGAGCCTATGACGCCGCCACGATCAATGTCCCCAATCAGGATGACCGGCAACTGGGCAGCGGCAGCAAAGCCCATATTGGCGATGTCGCCCGCGCGCAAGTTGACTTCCGAAGCGCTGCCCGCACCTTCCACCACCACAATGTCGGCTTGGGATTTGAGGATGTTGTAGGATTCCATCACGGATGTAAGCAATTTCTGCTTGTTGGCCGCGTAATCGCGGGCCATCATCTGACCAATGGATTTGCCCTGTACCACCACCTGAGAGCCGATGTTGCTTTGCGGTTTGAGCAGGACCGGATTCATATGGATGCTTGGCTCCAGTCCACAGGCCAGTGCTTGCATGGCCTGCGCCCGACCAATCTCCCCGCCCTCGTGGGTGACGGCCGCATTGTTCGACATGTTTTGCGGCTTGAAGGGAGCAACCTTCAGACCCTGTTGAGTCAGATAGCGGCAGAATCCGGCCACCAGCATCGATTTGCCGACATTGGAACCGGTTCCTTGAAACATGATCGCGGACATGAGGGGCTTCCTTGTTCTTGCTTTTGTTGGCGCGGGCCGTTGATGTTGGCTCAGAGCGTGATGGCGGGTTGCTGGTTTGGCTTGAGAATGAGTGGGAGGCCGGCGCGCACTTCGATGACGCGGTCGCAATGGGCAGCGAGGGTCTGATTAAGGCGCCCTTGATGATCACGAAAGCCTCTGACTTCCGGGTTGGAAGGAACGATGCCCTGCCCCACTTCGTTCGAGATCAGGATAATCCTGGACTGGCAGGTCTGCATCGCATCGATAAAGGCCTTGAGACGGTCCTCAAGGGACAGATTGTGATAGAGCACATTGTTCAGCCACAGGGTCATGCAATCGATCAGGATGGCGAGATCAGGGCGACTTTCGGCTTTGAGTATCTCGGCCAGAGCCAGCTCTTCTTCGATGACCCGCCAGCGTGGCCCACGTCGATCCTGATGCATCTTGATGCGATCGGCATATTCTGCGTCTCCTTTGATCACAGGCGATGTTGCCACATAGAGCAGATCACAGTCGCTCTCATGGCACAGTGTTTCTGCAAATTGGCTTTTGCCGGACCGCGCCCCGCCAAAAATGAAATTGGTGCGGGCATTGTGTGCATCCATCAAGGGTTTTCCTGATTTATTGGCCGTCGGATTTTTGGGGTTTTTCCCGACGGCGTTTTTCAAATTTCACTTCCCACTTTCTGCGATATTTACGCAGATAAGGCAAATCAACCGAAAGGACCACCAGCCCCAGAGGAATCATCCAGAAACCCAGAATTGGCAGAAATCCGAGGATTCCACCAATGACCAGAGCAACACCAAGGCAGTAGCGGCCAAAAGGAGAACCTGGAATGGGGAAAGTCCAGCGGCCGATTTTGAATTCACGCTTTGGTTTGATCATTCGGTTTGTTAGTCCTTTGCTTGATTCCGTCGGGCATGGCCCGTGGTGGATGTGATCCACACCCTAGAATCGCTCGCTGCTAAGGGGATGATTTATAGATGGGGTTGGTGCTGTGAATATCCAGTTTCTCAAAAACGTGACAATTCCGGGCGCTTTTCCACTCTTCCACAAGAGAAGCGAAAAAGTTGAAAAAAGGGGCTTGGCAACACGGCAAAGCTCGATTAGAAACCACCTCACCAACGTTGAGACGCTTTGAAGCGCTAACGAAAAAGAGTTTTCCCCAGTAGCTCAGTTGGTAGAGCAAGCGACTGTTAATCGCTGGGTCGCTGGTTCGAGTCCGGCCTGGGGAGCCATATTAGGGTCTTCTGATTAAGTTCAGGAGGCCCTTTTTCGTTAAAAATCAGCCATCATCATTAGACGACAAAGACTGTTGTATGAAGAATGCAATGGAAAATGGGTCAGAAACCCGAACAGTGCAAATGATCGGGGAACTTTCCAACCAGGAGCTATGCGTTGACGCCCTTCATGCCTTCTTCGGTATAACGCTCACCGGTCACCGGGATGGTGGATAGTATGGCGTCCAGACTTTGCATATCGGACGGTGTCATACTCACGTTTGCAGCCGCGATGTTCTCGATGAGGTAGCTCAATCGCTTGGTGCCGGGGATGGGAACAATGTCGTCTCCCTGTGCAAGCAACCAAGCGAGGGCGATTTGACCAGGGGTACACCCTTTCTGGTGCGCCATGGTCTGCACGGCCTCGACGATCCGAATGTTCTGTTTCATTGCGCTTTGTTGAAAACGCGGCAAGAAGCTGCGGAAGTCGTCATCTCCGAATTTCCCCGCCGCTTGGAAGCGTCCGGTCAGAAACCCTCGCCCGAGCGGCGAATATGGAACGAAGCCGATACCGAGTTCGCGACAGGCCGGCAGTATCTCTGCCTCGACACCGCGTGACCAGAGCGAATATTCCGTCTGTAAAGCCGTGACGGGATGGACATTGTGGGCGCGACGCAAAGTGGTGGCACTCACCTCGCACAGACCGATCCGGTCGATCTTGCCTTCTTCGACCAGTCGCGACAACTCACCCATAGTATCTTCGATGTTCTGATCCGGGTTTACGCGATGAACATAATATAGGTCGATCTGCTCCACTCCGAGACGTGTCAACGACGCTTCGCAGGCTTGCCGCAGATAGGCGGGGCTCATATCCAAGCTGCGAGCATATTCGCCTGGTTTGCGAACAATGCCGAATTTGGTCGCTATCTTCAGTTGTGAGCGGCTGCCGCTCTGCGATAGAAATCGTCCCAGCAGTTCCTCATTGTGATGGGGGCCGTACATATCGGCGGTGTCGAGAAAGGTGATCCCACGGGACACGGCTTCGTTCAGCACCGCAAGCGAGGTTTCATCATCCCTCGGGCCATAAAACTCGCTCATTCCCATGCATCCCAATCCCAGGGCCGACACTTCAAACCCCTCTGACAGATGTCGTTTTTTCATCTCTTTTCCCTTTCGAATGTTGTGCGCTTGTCGGACATATGCCATTTTCCGGGATTGGATGGTAGGCATTGAAATGGAGATCTGATTTCCATGAATGGAAAACATGACGCTGATGGCACGCTCATCTGGGACGATCTACGCATATTCTTGGCGATCAGTCGTGAAGGCACCTTGAGTGGTGCGGCCAAACGCCTTCGGCTTGGCCTGGCCACAGTGTCACGCCGTATGGAGAGACTGGAAGCGGCTGTAGGACAGCCGCTCTTCTTGCGCCAACAGACCGGGTATCGCCTGACTGAAGATGGTGCCGCGATGATTGAACGCGCCGAAGAGATGGAAGCCGCCGCACGGTCTCTAACCTCCGGGATGGCGGAAAGCCCTGAGGTTTCAGGGCGTGTCCGCTTGGCGACCGCCGAGAATTTTGCCACCGGATTGCTCCTGCCCAACTTACCCGAATTCCGTGCCAAATATCCACGATTGACACTTGATATTGTGACAGATGTCGCCACGGTGAACCTGCACCGCCGGGATGCCGACCTCGCGCTGCGTATGGTCAAGCCAGACCGAGGCCATGTGTCGCTTCAGCGCTTGGGCACGTTGGGCTACGGCCTGTATGCCTCGGATGTCTATCTGGAGCACAGGGGGAGCAATGCGGATGCAGCCGATTTCGATGCAGACGACTTTATCACTTGGGGCGAGGCTCAGGCCCATCTGCCTGCCGCACAATGGGTGGAGAGTCGCCTGCAAGGTCGCGCGCCGGCTTTGAGCACATCAAGTGTTGCAACACAACTGGCGGCCTGCCGCGCCGGGGTGGGGTTTGCAATTCTGCCGCATTTTCTGGCAAGGTCGAACGGACTGATCTGTCTGGACGGTGAGCTTGGCATCGATCAGACAATCTGGCTCGTCACGCAGTCTGATTTGGTGCAGTCACGTCGCATCCAAGCTGTTGCAGAATTCTGTCGGAGTATCATTCGACAGCATCGCGATGCACTTGCAACTGCGTGAGATCCGCTTGACCACATCAGCGCGGAATTGGAAGGCGGCTTGAAGCCTTCATTTCCCTGAGCGAAAGATTGGAGCGAATGGAGGTGACACCCGGGAGTTTGCGCAAGACCCGGTCTACGAATGCGCTGTAGTCATCGAGATCCTTTGCTACAGTGACAAGCAGGAAGTCGTCATCCCCTGTGGTGTTATGGCAGGATAGGATGTTGGGGCAATCTTCGATGATATGCTGGAATTGTTGCGTGGCCTCCTGACTGTGTTCCGAGCATCTCAACTGGACAAAAGCCATCACACCCAGCCCCACTTTTCGGCGATTCAGATTGGCTTGATAGCCCTCGATGATGCCATTTTCTTCCAGCTTTTTCAGGCGGCGCCAACAGGGTGTTTCACTCATTGAGAGACGCTGGGCGAGCTTCGCGTTGGACATCCGCCCGTCACTCTGAAGGAGGTCGAGAATTTCGGCATTCACTTTGTCAATATCTGTCATTGGGGTAGGTGCTTTTCTTTTTTTGTTTGATTTTGGAGGATCCTTGCAAAAATTCTTTGACATCAAAGCAAGAATTGCAAGGCCCTTTCAATGAAACTGAGTAGAATTGGCAAAAGCTTTGCTCTTGAAGGATCCCATCATGAAAGCCGTATTGTTTGAGAAATTCGAAGAAGCCCCCAAGGTCACCACATTGCCTGATCCCAGCCCCGCACCCCATGGAGTGGTGATCAAGGTACAGGCAACCGGGGTCTGCCGTAGTGACTGGCATGGCTGGATGGGGCACGATGCCGTTATTGAGCTTCCGCACGTACCGGGGCATGAGCTCGCCGGAACTATCGAAGCGGTCGGCAAAGACGTACGCAAATGGAGTGTCGGTGATCGGGTAACGGTTCCCTTCATTTGTGGTTGCGGCTCTTGCCCTGAATGCCATGCGGGCCATCAGCAGGTTTGTGATCATCAAGAGCAGCCCGGCTTCACCCATTGGGGATCGTTTGCCGAATATGTCCCTATTCATCAGGCCGATCTCAATGTGGTGGCCCTGCCAGAAGGCATGGAATATGCCACGGCTGCCAGCCTTGGCTGCCGTTTTGCAACCGCGTTCCGCGCGGTGGTTGATCAGGGCCGGACTTCGGCTGGTCAGTGGCTGGCAGTCCATGGATGTGGTGGGGTTGGCCTGTCGGCGGTGATGATTGCCAATGCTGTCGGAGCCAATGTCATAGCCATCGATATTGATAATGAGAAGCTAGCTTTGGCGCGCGAGTTGGGAGCGGTGGCCACCATCAATGGAGCGTCGGTCGCAAATGTGCCTGAAGCGGTGATAGAATTGACCAAAGGCGGAGCGCATGTCTCACTCGATGCTCTTGGCCATCCCGTAACCTGCTTCAATTCCATTCAAAATTTGCGTGCCCGCGGCAAACATATTCAGGTCGGGCTAATGTTGGGCGATCATACGTTGCCACAGATTCCGATGCCGAAGATTATCGGCAAGGAGTTGGAAATCCTCGGGTCGCACGGTATGCAAGCCCATCGTTATGGAGCGATGCTGGATATGATTGCCTCAGGGAAACTGGATCCCACTCGTCTGGTGGGTGACAGGATCTGTCTGGCAGAGGCCCCTCAGGCCCTGATGAACATGAACAAGTTCCAGTCTGTCGGCGCAACTGTCATTACAAGCTTCTAAGAAAAGTTGAGCAGAGGCATTTGCAATCATGGCCACGGTCGACATTGCTCGGTGAGCCGTTACTGCAAATCCGCTTTTGGCTTTCTGTCCCTCGACAAAGTGCCACATATTTTAAGTCCATACTGCAAGGCACTTCAGTGATCGAAACTCCCCTATGACAAGGTGGCAGACAGGATCTGGTTTTATGCTTAGGATGCGAAGTCTTTGGTCTGATGATCAGTTTTTTGAGAATGAAGCAACCTTTGCCATATAAGGCGGTTGTGTCGCTGCCCTGATCATGCAACTCAAGAAGTGAAAATATCCTCGTTACTCGAGCCGAAACGCGTCAGACTTTTATGATTTTTGTCCCGTTGTCCTTTGTTGTCACCTTGCCACTGCTCGTCCTGTTTGTCTTTATGGTCAGGACCAATGATGAGCGGCCTCGAAACTGGCCTTTTTTGCTACTAATCCTGTTGGCGGCGTTTCAATCGATACTGATGGGCTTGCGCTTTGGCTACCATTTGCAATGGGCAGGCTTGGTCACACCACTGTTCGCATCTATTATGCCTGTGTTTGTCTACCGCGGCGCACTGCATTTTACCGGCTCGGTGCAAAAGCAAAGCTTGGGCGCGCTCATGCCGCATGCCCTGTCGCCAGTCATCATGCTGGTTTTGCTTGTGGTTCGCTTACCGCAGTTCATCGACGGGACGATCATTCTGATCTTTATTATCTATGCGCTGCTCATCCTGCACAGAGTGTGGCGCGGCCCTGATGAGCTTCGCCTTGCCTCATTGGAAAGCGCAGGCTCGGCGCATCGTGCGCTTCTATATAGCGCGTTCGTCCTGATTTTTTCAGCCAGTCTGGATACTCTCATCAGCATCAATGCTATCTTCTATGACGCGCAGTGGATGGCGCTGGCCGCCACAATGGGTAGCATCAGTACGCTTTTGTTTCTCTCCATTGCGGTCGCCGTTGCCAGTCGCAGTCGCGCATCCCCAGACTCGCTTCGCGGCTCGGACACCGCTTCGCAGGCGGATGAGAATGCAAGTTTCCAAGACGAGGAAGATGCAAAAACCATGGCCGCCATCGAGATGCTGATGACCGAAAAACAGATCTATCGCGATCTGGATCTCAACCTTGATCGTCTTGCAAGAAAGGCCGTTATTCCTTCGCGACAGATATCAGCAGCGATCAATCGAAGGACAGGCATGAATGTCTCGCAATATGTCAATGATTTCCGTATCGCAGAAGCCTGTGAACGCCTTCTGGCTGACACTGTGCCTGTGACAACCATCATGTTGGACGTCGGATTTCAGACCAAATCCAACTTCAACCGAGAATTCCGCCGCGTGACAGGCATGACGCCCTTGCAGTGGCGCAAGGCCCAGACCGAAGGCTCTCAGACGGACGAAGCATCCCCGTCAATCCGGACTGAAAAGGACTAGATCGCGATTCAGTTCGTATCATTTCATGATTGAGGTCGCACTTCTGCGGTGCGGCGCCGATGTTGGCTGTGTCTAGTTCGCACACCAACCCCGGACCTCGATAGAATGAACATGATCACCGAACAGGAACGCAAAATCGCCCAGACGCTGCGCTCTCTCTCAGACGATGCTCCCGTCGATCATCCGACGAACAGAATGCAGCCCTCGGCGCGGCAGCTCTTCTCCCGCAAAAGGGGGTTTTTGCTAACAGCGGGCGCATTTCTCATCATTGGATCGGTCGTTTTTCTTGAACCCGATCTGCCCGCTGCTTTTCACGAAATACTGGGCGCACCTGCTGAGAAACCGCTCACCCAAGCAGCGCCGCGACCCGAGCCAGACTCCATGCTGGAGGGCAAGGTCAAAAGCCTCCAGCCAGCGATTCGAGTGGCAGTCCCTGCACAAGTGACGGGTTCGGGCTATGTGGTTGCGCCCGACAAAGTGACCCTTTTTGCCCAATATGCGGGCCGAATTACAGAAGTCTCGGTCAAGCCGGGTGATAAAGTCACGTCTGGCCAAGCGCTTGTCACCCTTGATGATCTCGAACTCCGCCTCGCTGTGCAGCAAGCCATCGCGTCAAGAAAGGCAGCCGTGCTTGCCCTTGAAGCGGCACGCATCGCGTCTTCTGACAAGGACGCCACCTTCAAACGCTATATAGGGCTCAACAAACGCGGCATTGTCTCGGATACCGAGCTTCAAAAGGCAAAAGTTGCGGCCCTCAAAGCGACGAACATGGTGGAACAGGCCCGTGTCGCCGCTGACAAGAGCGCACTCGACTTGCGTGACGCCGAAGCAAAGCGCGCCGACCTCATCATTCGCTCACCGATCTCAGGCACAGTGCTACAAGTCGCTGCGCATAAGGGCGATAGGGTGCCGGATTTTGCCGACGCCATTCGTTCCAATGGACTTGTCGCGATCGCCCGGTTTGACCAGTTGGTGATCGATACCGATGTGGCAGAAAAGGCGTTGGGCGGCCTCACCTCCGGACTGGAGGGCGAAGCCACGCTTGACGCCTTTGCCAACCAGCCATTTGCCGTCGCAATCCAGCGCATAGCACCGGAGGTTAATAGTGCCAAGGGCACCGTCAGCCTTCGGCTAGTGCCGAAAAACCCGCCCGTTGGCATCCGCCCAGGCATGGCGGCGCGCATTCGCATCATCCTGACCAAACCGGACCCATCCTCCAATCAGCAACAAGGAACCCAACAGCCATGACTGGACATAACAGCTCAGACCCTTTTATTGCCCTTCGCAAGATTACCAAAGGCTACCGGACGGGCAAGGAACGCCTGACCATTTTCGACAAGATGGACCTGACCATTGAACGCGGTGAATTTGTCGCCGTGATGGGGCCATCCGGCTCGGGCAAGTCGACGCTTCTCAATCTACTTGCCGGGATCGACCGTCCCGATGAGGGCCAGATCCACGTCAATGGACAGCGGCTTGACCATATGGGGGAAGCGGCTCGCTCCGGCTGGCGGGCGCATCAACTCGGCATCGTCTTCCAGTTCTATAATCTGCTGCCGATGCTCAATGCGGCGGAGAATGTTGAGTTGCCGTTACTTTTGAAACCGTTGTCGGCGCGCGCACGACGTGACCGGGTGGAAAAAGTGCTTGATCTCGTCGGCCTTAGCGGTCGGGGCAGGCAAAACCCTGCCTCCATGTCGGGAGGTCAACAGCAGCGTGTCGGCATCGCTCGCGCCATCGTTAGTGATCCCGCCTTGCTGCTATGCGATGAACCGACCGGGGATCTCGATCGCAAATCAGCCGACGAGGTGCTGGCGATGCTCGGGTTCCTGAACCGTGAGCTGGGCAAAACCATCATCATGGTCACCCATGATGGGGAGGCAGCAGCCAAGGCTGGCCGGACGCTTCATCTCGACAAGGGTGTCTTTGTCGACCAGATGGAGATGGCGTCATGACCTTTTTCAAACTTGCACGCAAAAGTGCCCTGCGCAAACCCGTGCGCAGCCTGTTGCTTATGCTGTCAGTGGGAATGGCCTTTCTGATCCATGGCGTCACGGCCAGTTTCATCAATGGCACCCAAGGCACAGAGGCAGCCAGTGATACGCTTCTGGGGGTGATGAGTGCAACAGGCGGAGCATTGCCGATGGCCTATTTGCCGCGCATTGAGGCGCTGGATGGTGTGGCTGCGGTCAGCCCCGTCATGCGACTGCGCGGTAGCATCGGAGATGCCCGCAATGTCGTTGCGGTGTCCGCTGGGGATCCGGAGAAGTTGATGGAGGTGAGTGGCAAGGAGCTGGGCCTGACGCCCGCCTTGAGCGGGGCGCTTCAAACCGGGCGAGACAATGTGCTTGTTGGTCGGGCGCTGGCAACCGCGCAAGGCTGGAAGGTTGGTGACCGGCTGACCCTGAAGGCCTTTCGCGTCAAGCATAGCGGTGGTGATCGCGACTGGCACTTTGAGATTGCTGGCATTTTTGACGGTGCCAGTCCCAGCACCGACACCTATTTCATGATTGCCCACTATGACTATATCAATATGGGCCGAGAGCGTGGAGCAAACACGGCATCGACCTTTGCTCTCAAGCCAAACAGCAATGTCACGCCGCAAAAGCTAGCAGCCCAGATTGATACGCTGTTCGCCAATTCTGCCGCTCCGACCCGCACCATGTCTGAAAAGCAGTTTTTGAGCGCCTTTCTCAGCCAGTATGCCGATGTCAAACAAGTTGTGACACTTGTGGTTGGAGCTTCGTTCATTACGCTGTTGATGATTGTCACCAACACCATGACTTTCGCCTTGCGCGAACGTCGTTTCGAGATCGGGGTGCTGAAAGTGCTCGGTCTTCGCTCATGGCATATTCTACTCATGGTTCTTGGCGAGGCTCTGTTTGTCTTTGTTATCGGCGGCCTCTTAGGCCTTGGCCTTGCGAAAGTCGCGAGCCTTGCGGCTCCTGCTGAGCTGGGGCTCGTGCTTGGCGTGTCCACAGCTCTTCAATCAGCAATCTTCATGGTGCTACTCGGTTTGATCGCCGGATTGTTGCCTGCCTTATCAGCCATGCGCACGCCAATTTTGTCTTCTTTTAAAATGAGGTAATATCCATGCAGTTTTTTATCAGACAATGTGTGGCGACGAGCCGTGCGACCCTTCTCAGTTTGCCGCGACGCCTTGCGATTTCCTTCTCGATGGTTGGATCGATCATGCTGGTCGTTTGTGTCCTGTGCGGATTTTTGGCCATGGCACAAGGCTTTGAGCGCACGCTCAAGAGCGCGGGCTCGAGCCAGATTGCTATCATTCTTGGGGGGGGCACCAATAGTGAGGCCAACTCAGAGCTTTCAGCCGATATTGTGCGCAAAATCATGGCGCTGTCTGGCGATATTGGTGCGCAACGCGACAAGGCGGGCAATCCGCTTCTGTCACGAGAAATCATTACGCCAGTGCAATATCGCGCAGACGGAGCAATGATAGCAGGCGACATGCTGGCCCTGCGCGGTATGGACCCATCCGGCCCATCCCTTCGCGATGGCATCAGCCTTTCAGCCGGACGCCTATTCACCCCCGGTAGTCGCGAAATCATGGTCGGCGATCAATTGGCCGCCACTTATCCGGGATTTGCCGTCGGCAACAAGGTGCAGCTGGGGCCGGTGACATGGAGTATTGTCGGGCACATATCTGCCCATGGCAGCGTCTTTGAATCCGAAATCTGGGGCGATCTCGACGCCGTCCGCGCCGCGTTCGACAGGCCCGGTGCGATACAAAGCCTTAGAGTGCGGCTGGCGGCTCAACAGGATCAGGCCTTATCCAAACTGCAGGCAGCACTGTCCGATCTTGCCCCAAGTCCCCTGACCATCGTCACAGAAGCGGCGCTTTATGCCGATCAGGCAGCGGGGACAGCCCGATTGATCCGTTTGTTTGGCTGGCCTGTGGCATTGCTGATGGCCATCGGTGCCTCGGCAGGTGCACTCAATACCATGATGAGTTCGCTGGCAGACCGGACAATTGAAATCGCCACGTTTCGTGCGCTCGGTTTCAACCGCATCTCTGCCTTTCTTGCCACATGGCTTGAAGCCGTGCTGCTGGCGATCCTCGGCGTCGCGTTGGGTCTCGGGGCCTCTTGGCTGGTTTTCAACGGTTGGCAAGCCAGCACCCTTGGGGCCAACCATGCCCGCATGGCATTTCAGTTGGTGGTCAGTGATGAGGTGATCGTCAAGGCGGGGGCGGTCGGCCTTTTGATCGGAGCCATTGGTGGTGCCCTGCCCGCGATTTCAGCCGCACGTTTGCCAATCACCAAAGCGCTCAGGGCAAGAGGATAAGTCTCTTCTGATGAACGATCAGGGAAAGTGCATCTTGATCCTAACCGATCAGGACGCACTTTTTCTACCGAGATTTTGTAACCCCTCGCAGCAGGTGGACATTTTGAGAGGACCCAGAGTCGATTGGCGCAGAGCGTCAAAGAGCCATTTGGTGTAAGAATAGACGAGAAAACTGAGCTGGAGCTTTGCAATTGTTTGATGCGCCGGGGATCAATGATCAGGCATGGACCGCGACAAGACGTAAAGCGGCCATGCCTTTGCCGCACGCAGACAAACTTATCTGAACCGTTTGGACCTACAGAATGATTTGATGACGAGAGGTTGTTTGACAATCTCAAACGCGTTGAACCAGACGTTGCCAATATCCGGGTGACATTCCAAAACCCGATTTGAACTGTCGCGTCATGTGCGGCTGATCGCTGAAACCGGCTCTTAAAGCGGCGTCAGCCAGACTTGCGCCCGCTGCGATATCGCCTCTCACTTGATCCAAACGACGCATCGTCAGATATCGATACGGGCTGGTTCCGAATGCTTTGCGGAACTGGCGAGACAGAGCATACCGGTCTAAGTCCGTGATTTTCTCCAGTTGGTTGGAGTGGACGACCTGATCGAGATTGCTGTCAAGAAAGTCCTTTGCGCGTTTTACCGCACCGAAATCGATCAGAGTGCTATTTGCTCGCTGCGCGGATTTGTCATTCGCCAGCAACCCGTCAGCCAGCAACACGACCAGCTCATCCATCGCGACCGTTTCGAGTGTCGTGTCCATATCGGTGAATGCCGCATGAAGCGCGAGCATTAAGCGGCGATCCGTAAGGACTGCTTCACGCAAAAAGGGAAGTGCACTGGTCCTCGTCCCCAAAGCCGAGCGCAACAGCGACGGCTCGACATACAGCATTCGGTAGTGGAACCCGGATTCGGATCCTGCCTCGCCTGTATGAATTTCGTCCGGGTGGAGGACGATCACCTGCCCTGCGAGACTATCAGCACGCACGCCACGATAATCGAAGCTCTGGACGCCCTTGATCGTGTAACCGATCGAGTAGGTGTCGTGACGATGCGGGGCGTAGGCTTCACCTGAGAAATAGGCCTCGATCCGCTGGATGCCAGTCTGCCAGGGAGCGGCAACCACCCAATCGCTCGTGCACGATCGTTCAAGACCCGGTGTGAGGTCATGTGATCTTCTTTCTCTGGTTTGTCGTTCGTGTTGGATCGTAATTCTCCTAAGGACGTCACAAACATACATATAACAACAACTGGAAGGAAATCATCAATGCAGTCAGTCAATTTGGCGGAAAAGCTGTCGCAATTTTCAACGCACTGGGACCCGCATGTCGTTGCCGATTATAACGATAATGAGATTATGGTTGTTAAAATCCTCGGTGAGTATGAATTTCACAAACACGACACGACTGATGACTTTTTCTTCGTTCTGGAAGGTGAGTTACAGATGGATATTGAAGGGGAGCCATCACGTACCATCAAAGCGGGAGAATTGTTTGTTGTCCCCAAAGGGGTGGTGCATCGACCGCGGGCCGCCAGCGAGGTCAAACTGCTGCTGATCGAGCCGAAAGGTGAGCCAAATTCGGGCGACTCGAACCGCAAGGCTGCGCCAAAGACCCGTATTTAGTGAATAATCGCGGCGGGTGGGCTGTCGATTTTGCCCGCCGCAGCGTCTTTCAACAGTGTCAAGAACCGGGCATTTCATAAAGTCCCAGCAGGTCGTCTTTAGCGTTCGTGGGGTTTTAAATTCTTGATCCTTGAGACCAGCGTCTCAATTTCTTCTTTTGAGTATTTTGTATGGATTCTGTCACTGCTTGCGGGATCATGGCCAAGGCCAAGTTTCTTCTCGCTTCGCCAGGCCTTGCTGGGGCGGATCGGTCGCGGAGTGAAGCCGCCCCCACAAGTGGGGCAGACATTGTGCAGGATCTTTTCCACGCAATCGGCGCAATAGGTGCATTCGTATGAGCAGATCCGGGCATCATAGCTCTCCGGAGGCAAGTCGCGATCACAGAGTTCACAATTGGGTCGAAGTTCAAGCATGTATGGTCTCCTGTTGCAGACCAGAATAATGATAGCAACTCTGAGCGCTTGGCATAAGTCCCAAATTGATCACGCGCTCCCAACAAGTTGTTCAATCGTAGCTGCATTTCACTCCGCAAGGATCACCGCAGATCTAGTCATAGCAATGCCGCCAATCAGGTGTCACACTGATGGCGGCATAGGCTTTGTCTGGTTTCCCTTTCCCTCCTACAATCCAATAGGGTTCGTAAGTGGGAAAGCTCTGCGGTTAAAGGCTGTCTTTTGCCGAACCCGCAATTTTGACCTTTATCCCCTGGGTGAGAGCCTGCGCGACGAATGCACGCAATACGTCTTGCAGTTTGTCTGAGGCGACATAGGCAATTGTGATGTGGTTGGACTGGTGTCCTGCCATCAGGTCGTCGCGCTCTACGCCATCAAGGGTCGCATTCATCAAAGGCCATTCATAGGTCGTGGCCTTGCGGCGACGTTCAAATTCATCCTCTGGCAATTCGAAGGCTTCACCGGTGCCGATATGCATGATTACGTCCGTTCCGACATAATGAGCGCGGGCCCAGATGAAACGGCCAGCCTTGCACTGACCGGCAATGGTTGACCCACCTTTCGGGAAGAACATCGGCGGCTGGCGGTAACCTTTCGCACCGGCAATCCCGTCCTTGATATGCTCGAATGGCACAGCCCCGGAAATTTCGAGATCCCAGTAGAATGTGCCCTCATACGCGCTGCCCCAGCGGACATCATGCAAGGTGGTTTCGGATGGAAGCCCCATGGCGTCGAGCAGGCGGAACAGCATGGTCTGCGGAATGGCTGTTCCCATGTCGACTTCGTTGACGCACGGGATGGGCTTGCCTTCGCAAATGATGGATCCGTCTTCATCGGGGATCGGGAAGCGCTCGGTTGAGCCGATAGCTCCTTCGGCGAAGTCTGACGCTGCGCAACAGTCTTTCAGGCCCTGCTGATACTGAACGCCGACCGCGGCCAGCCCGAAGCGTTTGGTGAATCGGGCCATAGCAATCATCATGGCGCATTGCTCAAGTACCTGTGCGCGGGTGAGTTCGGTTGCCTCATCCTCGCCCCACTGGAACTGCATGCCGCGATCTTCATAGAATTTGAGGCAGGCTTCCCGCAGATCTTGGGGCACTTTTTCCATTTCAACCAGCAAAGCCGATTGGGACAGACCTTCAAGCGGCATCCCGATATCGGTCAGCGCCTTGATCGGGAAATAGCCGTTCATCATGCCCATGCACATCGTGTCAAAGAGGCCCAGGATCGCCTTGTTGCGCAGGATATATTCTCCGACCTTGATGCCATCCTTGCCTGCCGGGGTTTGCAAAACCGGATGATCGGACGAGACATCTTCGAGATAGGAGAGATTATGATCGATCTTGCCGCTTTCCAGCCAGGTTGCCAGTCCCTGTTTGAAGAAATCGTCTTCGAAACTGTCAGACCAGAGGCGAGCATACTCGACACCCAGCGACGTCAGAGAGCCAGCCATGCACAACATGCCGACCAGCCCGGGCCACGTGCCATCGAAGTTGGCGAGCAGCAAGATGGGGCCGCGATGGGATGCAAGAGACGGGGCAATATGATGGGAATATTGCCAGGCGGTCAGCAAGACAATCAGCGGGGCGTCGGGATCAATGCGGGAGAAGAGCTCTGATCCTTCTTTTTGGGATGAAATGAAGCCATGGCCGCGGCTTTCATCATAGCCATGGGCCCGCACCATCTTGTAGCCCTGAGCGGTCAGCTCACGTTCTAGGCGCTCTGAATAGTCCTGATAGATCGGCCAGCAGGGCACATTGGCGCTTTCGCGCAAATCTGCATTGGTCACAACCAGTATTTCTTTCTCGCCAGCCACGATGGATGGGCTTTGTTCCGGAAGTTTTAGCATGGATAGAGTTCCTCTATGATTCTGGTTTTCATGCACTGGCAAGGGCATCGGCCATCAAGCGGTTATGTTGCTGACGGTTTTCGTAAAGCGCGAGATAGACCTTGAATTTGGCGTCATGGAATGCGGCCTTGTCGGGGTTCGCCTTGACGGTCTCACCCGGACGAACCAGTTTCGCGCTGGCTTCTGGAATGGATCCGAAATCGCCGCTGGCGACAGCGCCAAGAATGGCGGCGCCGAGTGTTACAACATCTTCTTCGGCGGCCATGTGAATGTCACAACCCGTAACATCGGCATATTCACGCAGCCAAAGCGGATTTTTCGTCGCGCCACCACAGACATAGAGCGTGTCAATGGAATGGCCGGCCTTTGTCTTTTCCTCAATGATGTGACGGGTCCCATAGGCGACAGTCTGCAAGGTGGCGAGATACAAACGGGCAAGCGCGTCCCGTCCCTTTTCAAGGGTCAAACCGGACACCACACCGCGTGCATGCGGATTGGCGCGTGGGGAGCGGTTGCCGTGGTGGTCGCCCAGAATATGCAAGTCGCGCGTCGGATATGGCTCACGGGCTTCGAGATCGGCAACCCATTCGTTTAGCAAGGCAACCGGATGCATGCCTCGACGCTCTGCTTCCTGTTTCAACTCCTCGCTTGCGTCGCTTTGTTCAATGGTCCATTCGACCAGAGAACCGGCCGCGCTTTGTCCTCCTTCACCCAGCCAGTAGCCCGGGATCATTGCGCCCCAATAAGGCCCCCAGACGCCGGGTACCATGACCGGTTCACGATTGACGATCATGTGGCAGTTGGAAGTCCCTGATATGAGGGCAAGGCCACCTTCTGGCTTGGCTCCCAACAGAGCAAGGCCGCCCGCATGCGCATCAATAATGCCACTTGCGACTGTGACGCCTTCCGGGATGCCAAGGTCTTTTGCCGCCTTGCTGCCAATGGTGCCGACAGCATCCCCCAAAGGCGCGACTACCGGAGGGACCTTTGACGTCAGATCTTCAAGCCCAACCGATTGCAGCATGTCCTCAGGAAATCTGTTTTCATGGGCCAGATAGTTCCATTTGCAGGTCAATGTGCATGTGCTGGCAACATCGGCAGCCGTGCAGCGCCAAATGAGATAGTCAGCAAGGTCAAAAAAGCGCCAGACATTGGAATATCGGTCGGGATGATTGGTTTTCAGCCAGAGAATTTTCGGCAGCTCCATCTCGATGGAGACTTCTCCGCCCACATATTTGAGAGCGTCATGTTTGGTTGCATTGATCGCACTGGTCTCTAAATCGGCGCGGTGGTCCATCCACATGATGATATCGCGCTCGGGGTCGCCATGCTCATCAACCGAGATAGGGGCACCATTCTCTCCGACCGCGACGAGGGAACAAGTGGCGTCGACGCCAACCGAGCGAATATTCTGCGGATCGATGTCAGCTTTCTTGATCGCTTCGTGTGTTGCCTCGCAAATCTGGTGCCAGATGTCGCTTGAGGATTGTTCGACGAAGTTTGCTTTTGGGTGAAACTGTTTGATCGCGCGTGTGGCGAAGGACAGTCGGTTCCCGTCCTTGTCATAGACCCCGGTTCTGGTGCTGGCAGATCCAACATCAATCCCAATGTAAAATGCGTCTTCCATATTTCCCTCCCGACTTTTTCACTTTGAAAAAGAAGTCGTTTGTATTTTAGATGTGCTCAAACCTGTTCAGTCTGCGAAATCTGCCTGTATTGTCCCGGTTCCAGCGTGAAATTGGAGCCATGCTCAGTCATCACTCCAGCTGCGATTGGGCTGACATTGTGTGATGGAGAATTGTGTGATGGAGCAAGGAGTAAGCTGGTCAACGTCCCTCGCCGACTGACAGCGTGCCGCCTCAGGTTTTGCATGGCCGGGCGTCTGCCATCATGATTGCCTGCACGGCGTTGATTGTGTCCAACGCGTCCAGAATACCATCCCTCACCAATGATTGCCCCAAGGCAATTGGTCCCAGCCAAGAGATGATCGGTCACGTCGTGAGACTGGTACTCAACCAGCTGGAGATCGTCTGTCCAGCCAGGAGCCATCACGTCGTGACCGATCTGCTCACCATTGATATAGAATTCATAGAGCCCGACTGGTTCGGAAAGATGTTGGCAGCGTAACCGTGTCGGGATAGTCCAGCAAACTCCAGATGGGGCAGGCATAACTGATCAGAACTCCGTCGCTCTTTGCCGGGCATTGGAAATATGTGTATCCATGGCCGCAATGGCACGGGCCTCATTGCGATCAGCAATGGCATCGATGATCGCGAGATGATCGGCAAATGTGTTGGGCAGCAATTGCTCATTCAGGCTGATACGCTCGCGCTTGATGAGACGAATGCGGATGGAATTGATTTTGTAGGCCAGAATCATGATTTCGTTGCCTGTGGAGCGGATCAATAAATCATGGAATTCGGAATCAACCTCCTGACCAAGATTGAGCAGGTCATCTGTAGCCCCGTTTTTCAAGGCTTCTAGAACCTCAAGATGTTGGTTGCGCTGCTCTTCCAGAATCATGGATGGCATGTTGCGGACCGCGTGAATGGTGGCTTCCCGTTCAAGGGCGGCCCGCATCTGAAAGGCATCGCGAATCATGGGCAGGTCGATTGCCGTGATCTGGATGCCCCGTTGAGGAACCACCGTGACCAGACCTTCGGCTTCAAGGCGCGGCAAGAGTTCCCGCAAAGCACCGATAGAGAGATGAAGGAGCTTGACCAGATCTTTCTGGCTGACCAACTGACCGGATTTCAACCTGCCATCGAACAAAGCTGCCTGAAATAACTCATAGGCCATTTGCTTGACGCTGACCGCTGCCTCGGTCTGTTCGGTTAGTGTGTTTCCGGTCATTTCTCGCTCCCTTGATCCGATGCCTAGAGTGCAGCAGCCTCAGCCAGCTTCAAGGCATCCTTGATTTCGGCCATTTTGTCCATGGAGAGCGGTCGCAATGGCGGCACCACGCGCGCAAAGGCCGGGTTCCCATACCGCTCAGCCATCAGCGCCTTGAGTACGGCCAAGCCACCGTTGCCGTCAACGGTCTCGATGCGCATGCAAGCTCTCTTGACGAAGCCTTCCGAGACACCACCACGATAAAGTTGCACACAATCTTTGGCAAATGGATTGGTCATTCCACCAATCATGCCAGCGCCACCGGCATCAACCATCTGACGCAGAATCACATCGCTGCCTGTGAAGACAGACAATTGAGGAAAAGCACGGATCAGTTTCAGACCGGCTTCTAGATCTCCCGTTGAGTCCTTGATCCCGATGACCGTCGTTCCCAGTTTTTCGAGAACAGCCTCAACCTGTTCCACGGTGAAGGTGATGCCACTGAAATGCGGGAAATTGTAGAGCACGATCTCAAGGCCCGGATCGCCGGCCTTTTCTACGATTGCCTGATAATAGTCCGCGATTCCCTGAACATCCGCATCCCGGTAGAAGAAGGGCGGAATGATCAAAGCGGCGCGGCATTTCAGCTTTGCGTAGGCTTTATAGAGCGCGACAGCGTCATCAAGGGATGCCGTCATGATGCCTGGGATATGAAGGGACATATCCATGCCGCCATCGGCCATTGCCTGCAATATATCCAGTTTCTGTTGTACCGAGAAGGATGGCCCCTCGCCTGTGGTGCCAAACAGAGAAACGTAGGAGCAGCCATCGGCGAGCAACTGGTTGCAGTGATGCTGTAGCGATGGAAGGTCAATATCAAAGGTCTCGTTGAGAGGCGTGATAACGGCGCCAACGACGCCCTTAAGGTCGGTATTTTGCAGCATGGAATTGGCTTTCTTGAGATCATCGCAGCGATGATATGTCTCAACAGTATACATGATTTTATGACTGATACAATAAGTGTTGCTATCAGTTAGAACCATACCAAATTCCGTTCAGTCACGAGGCTGTCTCGGAAGCCACAAACGATGGTGGAAGGAAAATCATTCACTCTGACCAGCCACCTGTGATTTCAGCAATAAAGGCCGTGAAAAGAAGGAGCCCGTCTCGTTGCCTTCTACTAAGAACAGTGTCTCGCGGCTCCCACTCTGACGTCGATGCTTTGCCCAAGCATCTTCAGGTCTTCTGTTTTGACCCAGATCGCTCTAAAGAATGGCCAAATAAGGAACTGTTGATCAAGCCCTGTTCTGCGTGTTCAGAGGCATTGGGGTGATGGGCGCCACATCCTGTTGCTGATCTGTTTCACCAAACGAGTGATCCATCGCTGTGGTCCTTGATGGGCAAAAACTGGCAGCAATTGCATTAGGCGTGATCCTCCTTCAGGGCGTAGCCCATTTGGCAAGGGATGCGGCCAACTCCGGGCAGGACTTTGCCATCTCATGCAATGAGAGCCCCGCCTCGGCCGCCTGCCATGCTTGCCGGATGGCGCGCACACCGGCGGCGATGCCCATAGGATGGCCATGGATGCCTCCTCCTCCAAGATACATCAGATCAAGCGTCTTGCCGGTTCGGTTGTAGGTATCGATCGCCTGCCCGCCCCATTGCCCGGAACAGACCACTGGCAAGGGCCGGTCGCTATCGTCAAAGACAGGCGTCATGCAATCCTTGAAGGACTTGACGAAGCTCTCATCCGATTCCCAATATTTCGCCCGGATCCCGTTGATCTGAAACTGATCGACGCCAAGCAGACGCCAGATTTTCTGGTAAGGAGCGAATTCCATTCCCATGCCGGGATTGCGGGTCATCATGTCCCAACCATTGCGGTGTGCATGCAGGCAAAGGCTCGAACGCTTGCGCAAGAAGCTCATGCCACCATAACCGATGGCGTTGATATTTATGACCGCAGCATTGCCTCCGGCCTCAAGAACCATATCGTGATTGCGCATCATTTCATCCGGATCGGCAGACGATATGCCAAAGGCATACATCACGCGCTTGCCCGTTCTTTGCTCATGGTCCCGGATCACTGGCATGATGGCCTTGACGCGATCTTTAAGTGGCGAGTAGCCGGGGCTCATCAGCTTTTCGTCGTCCTTGATGAAATCCACTCCGGCAGCACAAAGTTCGTCAATGATCGGGGCTGTTTCTTCAGGCAGAAGGCCCAGAGATGGCTTGATGATCGAGGCTATCATCACCCCATGGTCGACACCCATCAGGGCGCGGGAGCCTTTGATGCCGAATTGTGGCCCCGGATGGCTCTGCCACGCATCGGGTAGATCGACGTCCATCACTCTAATGCCACTGACGCCGCGCATGGAATAGGCCCCGCCAAAGGCGATTGTCGTCAAGGCGGCAATGTCGATGCCAATGGCCTCAAGCGGAAAGGCGATGTCAATGTCTGCGCGATGATACGGACCGCGGGTGTCTGGGTCTGGCAGAGAAGGTGTGTCATGGGGGGCTAACGGGCGCACCGCCGTGACCCTTGCTGCACAACGCGCACGCACCTGTTCGGTTTCATTGGGCAGCGCGGTGAAGGTCCCCGTTGACTGGTCCCCGGCCATCTTTTGCGCAATCGCTTCAGGGTCACCCGCAGTTTCGATCCTGTAAGTGACAGTGATAATGTTGCTGCTTGAGGTTTGGTTTTGCATGGAGACCTTCCCATATATTGCTTGCCATACTGGTATTGTCATAATACCTGTTGCTTAACCTTTCCCAGTGAATTCGATCAGATTGATCGTCGCATCGAAAAAGGGGTTGCAACATGGCTGGTTGGCGGATGGTGTCTGGACGGAATGGATCTTCGACAGTAAGAGTGAAGAATGCCGCACAATACGATCTGATAGGGTCGTTCGCGGTTGATCGAAGCGGGAGACAGTAAGCGTGACTGAGAAAAATGATGCCAGAGTGGAACGCAAGATCGTACGCCAGAAATTGTCTGATCAGGTGCTGGATGAATTGCACGCAATGATCCGTTCTGGTGAGTTCGCCGCCGATGACTATCTGCCGTCGGAACGTGACCTGATGCAACGGTTCGGTGTCGGTCGCCCTGCGGTCAGGGAGGCACTTCAATCGCTCCATACCCAGGGGCTCATCACGATCAAACATGGCGAGCGGTCCCGCGTGAATAAACTGACGGCGACCGCGGTACTCGATCATGCCAACGAAATTGCCCGCCTGTTGCTTTATTCTTCTCCGAAAAATTTTGATCATCTCAAACAGGCGCGCCGTATGGTTGAGCGTGGCATGGTCAGAGAAGCAACGCGTCTGGCGGAACCTGATGATATTCGCGATTTGCGTGCCCTGCTGGATAGGCAGCAGAATGCCCTCGACAATCCGAAAGCCTTCGTGGAAGCGGATATTCAATTTCATGCCCGCATTGCGGATATCACCCAAAATCCTATCATAGCGGCGGCGTCCAAGGCGATGTTGCGATGGTTGTTTGACTATCAATACGATCTGTTGCACTGGGTTGGGAATGAGAGCATTTCTCTCAAGGAACACAGAAAGATTGTTGATCATATGGAAGCGGGCGACGAAGAGGCCGCGGTCGAAGACATGGTTCGCCACCTCGATCGTGCCAATGCGCCCACACCTGCCAAACAGTAACTTTTGTCTTTGCCGCTCTCTCGAAAGAGTGCCCCGCCCAGCCCGAAATTGACCGCCGGATAAAGGCTGGGCGGTCCGGTGTGCGTTATCGCGCGCCACCGCCGCTGCGTACCCAACTGAAGAAATCCCTTGTGCCCATTTGCCCGCCTTTGAGGGCAATTTCCAGTCCGTCGTGATGGCCATCGCCGAAGCCTTTGCAAATGGATGCACCGGGAATCGTTGCTGCCTTGGCTTGCAGCGCCTGAATTCCCAATTGCTGCAGGCCGTAGCCTGATGTGTCGCCGCCTGAAATGATGGCGCGCTTGATACTGGTGCTTTTCAAAATCCCATCAAGGACGCGTCCGAGTGACACGCCAATTCTTTCATTGGCAATAGAACGATCGATGGTGCTGTTGGCCAGTGCCTTGTGGAAGGCTTCTACCGTCGGATCATCTGTTCCCTGAGCCGAACAAACCAGAGGGCTGGCTCCCCGCGCGATGACATCCTGAGACAATCGGACCACACGCTCGACTTCCTGATGCAGGTCGCTTTCTTCGCCACAGGCAAGATCGCCTCGGAAGGTAATCAACTCAAAGCCGTCCTTGGCTGCATGGGCCAATTGTTCGGCGGTCATGGGTGAAACGGACCCCGACACTCCAACAATCTGGGAAACAGGATCAAGGGCGGGTGGCTCGGACTGTTCCGTCAACAAGCCACGGTCGATCCAATGTCGGACGAGTGCATATTCAACTCCCTGACTGCCAACGACAAAGCCAAGTGCATCACGATTTTCCCAAATCAGCTTGCCAGCGGCTCGTTCTGATCTTTCCTCCATGGAATCGATGGAAAGAATCTTTATGCGGGAGGCAAGTGCCACATTGAGCACTTTTTGCGGGTCGCTCCACAAGGCCTCGAGATCGATAAGGGCACTGGGCAGAACCGTTTGACGGGCAAGATGGACTAGCAGATTGGCCTCGCTCATCGGTGTGACGGGATGTCTGGACATCACCGGGTGTCGATCAAGCCGGTGAACCCCTTCAAAGGTGCCTGCGAACAGATTGCCAAATGCCTGATAGCGACGCATCTGCGGTGCAGCTGTGATCATGGGAACTGCACGGGCCGGTCGAACCGTAAGGCCAACCTCGATTGCTGTGCCGATTGCACCAATTTCGGGGGAGGAATCAAAGGTCGAACAGATTTTGTAATGCAACAAGGGGGCATTGAAGCTGTCGAGCCAGGCAAGAGGATCCGCCAGATTATCTCTCATCCATGCAGGACTTTTGGACCGCGCTGTGGAAGCCAATCCGATTGCCTTCACGTCAGAAAATCGTTGCCTCAAGCTATCGGAGGGAATTTCCGTAAACAGGATCGTTGGTAGTCCGGCAAAGGCGAGGACCTCCATCACGGCTGCGGCGCCCGTGAAGTCGTCTCCATACCAGGTCACCCAAGGTTTGTGCGACAATGTTTCGTCGTGGTTATGCGGATCCAATGCGTTCTCCCGAGAAATTTCAGCGAATAAAGCAGCCAACTTTGATAGCTGAGTTGACAATGCAGGCTGAATATATACTGATATCATCATTAGGTCATCATACCAGTTGAAGTTTTTTTGTTCAGCTGTTCAAGAAAGGGAGGTCACCACCATGACAGTCGTCGCTTTATTCGGTGCTGGCGGTAAAATGGGTATGCGTCTGGGGCGCAACCTGATGAAAACAGATTTTCAAGTGCGCCATGTGGAAGTGTCCGACGCAGGCAAAGCGTTGCTGAAGAAGGAACATGGTGTTGAAGCCGTTGCTCAGGCAGAAGCCATTGATGGCGCAGATGTGGTCATTCTCGCTGTGCCGGACACCGTGATCGGTAAGCTTGCCGAGAGCTTGGTCCCTACCCTTGCCTCTGGCACCATGGTGGTCGTGCTGGATGCGGCCGCTCCTTATGCGGGTTATCTTCCCGAACGTGAAGACATCACCTACTTCGTCACGCATCCCTGTCACCCGCCAATTTTCAATGACGAGTCAACGCCGGAAGGTCGCAAGGATCATTTCGGTGGTGATTATGCCAAACAGGGTGTTGTCAATGCGCTGATGCAAGGGCCGGAAGAGCATTATGATCTGGGTGACAAGGTGGCACGCGCCATTTATGCTCCGGTTGCCAACACCTACCGCTGCACCGTCGAACAGATGGCATTTCTGGAGCCGGGCCTGTCCGAAACCGTGTGTGCCTCATTGCTGGTTGTCATGCGCCAAGCCATGGATGAAGTCATCAAGACCGGGGTCAGCAAGGAATGTGCTCGCGACTTCCTGCTGGGTCACATGAACATCCTTGCAGCCGTGATTTTCGAGGAACGTCAGGGTGTCTTTTCCGATGCCTGCAACAAGGCCATCGAGTTCGGCATTCCGACCCTAATGAAGGATGATTGGAAAAAAGTGTTTGAGAAGGAAGAGATCCTCGCCAGCGTTAAACGCATCACGTGATGACACCTTGAATTTTCCAAACGAACAAGCCCTCTGTTCCATAATCCGGACCAGAGGGTTTTTGTTTAGCGCCCGACCTGTTTCAGGCACTTTCGCGAGGAAGCAGCTTGAATCCGAGATCGAGACTGCGTGGCGAGATTTTCTTTTCTGCGATGGCGTCCAACGCGTACCGTGCCGCCAGTTCCCCGATCCGACCAAGTGGCGACTGTGTCGTTGTCAGCTGCGGCATTGTTTGCCTGCCGATCGATATATCGTTGAACCCGGCTATCGCCAGATCATCGGGGACGGATAAGCCGCGTTTGGCACCCATCAGCAAGGCTGAGACTGCCAGATTATCATTGCTGAAATAGATACAATCAGGTGCGGGGTCCGCAGAAATCAGCCGATCAAAATCCGCATCTGATAAAATGTCATCATTCTTGTCGATGTCAATCAGCATCGGTTCTTCAGCCCCCTTGGCAAGAAGGACGTTCCGAAAGCCTTCAAACCGTTTGTAGGCGCGCTTGTCCATCTGCAACTGACAACCACAGAAGCAGAACCGCTGATAGCCGCGATTGAGCAAATAGTTCGCCATTTCATTGCCAGCCTTGACATGGTCAAATCCGACCGAGAGATCAATCGGGCTGTCTGGCAAATCCATCATTTCAACAATCGGGACCCCTGCCCTTTGCAAAAGCCCCCGCGCGCGGTCTGTGTGCTCGATCCCGGAGACAATAAGAGCAGCCGGAGACCACGCCATCAAGGCCTCGATTGCCTGTTCTTCGCGCCCCAGAGAATAGTCGGTGTTAATCAGCATCATCTGATACCCCGCCCCATGCAACACAGGCTGCGCGTGAGCGACAATATCCGCATATACATTGTTGGAGATAGACGGGATGATCATCGGTATAATCGGCACTGATTTGGCAGACAGCATCGAGGCCATCTGATTGGGAATATAACCCATCTCGGCAGCGATCTTTCTGACCTTGTCGCGCGTGCCTGCTGCAACATCAGAATGTTCCCGCAGGGCGCGCGATGCCGTCATCTTGCTGACGCCCGCGGCTTTAGCGACATCTGACAATGTGACACGAGCCATTCGATTTTCATCCCTTTTCATGCGTGACTTTACCGCGTTTATCACAAGCCCTGTTTATCACGACCGACAAATGGCTTTGCAACTTGACAATATGACGGCTTCCATTCAATATTTTGTTACCGATAACGGTATCGATACCGATACCGATCACAATACAAACAATCCGCGACCTTGGCAAGGGTGCTTGCTGCGGGTGCGCGTTGGATCGGGAGGATCTTATGTCCCAAAAGAAAGTTGCAGCAATTGGTCTTGGTTCCATGGGGTATGGCATGGCCCAGAGCCTGATACGAGCGGGGCATGAAACCTATGGCTATGATGTCGTTCCCGACCAGATGGCGCGGCTCGCGGCTGAAGGCGGCAAGTCCGCTCCCATCGCCGACATTGCCGCCAGTCTCGATGCTGTGGTTGTTTGTGTATTGAATGCGGCTCAAACTGAAGCCGTCCTGTTTGGAGACGATGGGGTGGCTCCCCGGCTTAAAAGGGGCGCCGTTGTCCTCTCATGTGCCACCGTAGCGCCGGACTTTGCCCGTGCGATGGAAGCCAGATGCGCCGAGCATGGCGTTCTCTACGTTGATGCTCCCATTTCCGGCGGTTCGGTGAAGGCTGCCAAAGGCCAGCTTTCCATCATGTCAGCAGCGACGCCTGAAGCCTATGCCGCTGCCGAAGAGATGTTCGAGGCCACCGCGGAAACCGTCTTCCGGCTTGGTGACTGTGCCGGTGCTGGCTCTGCAATGAAAGCGGTCAATCAGTTGCTGGCTGGCGTCCATATTGCAGCCATGGGGGAAGCGATCACCTTCGGGGTGACCCAAGGGATTGATCCGGCCACCTTTGTCGAAGTCATCTCAAAATGTGCCGGCACCAGTTGGATGCTGGAAAACCGTGCACCGCACATTGTTGCCGGAGACTATAAACCGCATTCGGCAATTGAAATCTGGCTCAAAGATCTGGGTATCGTGCTGGACATCGCCAAGTCTGCGAAATTCAGCGCTCCGATCACCGCAGCAGCGTTGCAGCAATATGTCACGGCTGCCGGGATAGGGCTTGGTCGCGAAGATGATTCAGCGGTCGCCAAGGTCTATGCGCGCAATGCCGGCATCTTGCTGCCCGGTATGGAATAGGCATCAATACTCCGTTTCCTCCGACTGGAACAGGCGGCCTCTATCTGAACAGCTCCACTGGTTCACTCCCAAATGAGGTCGCCTGTTTCGTCACCTTGGACACCCACTTTGGAAGGATTTTTTCATGGCTACCCTGCTTGGCTGCATTGCAGATGATTTTACCGGTGCAACCGACCTCGCCGGATTGCTCGCGCGTTCCGGCGTCAAGGTTTCACTCCGTATGGGCTTGCCGACCGAGCCGCCTGTCGATACGGCGGCCTTCGAGGTCATTGCCCTGAAATGCCGCACCGCACCGCTTGATGAAGCGCTCGCTGATGTATTCGCTGCCTATGAATGGCTCAAAAAGGCAGGTGCACAGCGGTTTTTCTGGAAATATTGCTCGACCTTTGACTCAACGGACAAAGGCAATATTGGACCGATTGCCGAAACCCTGATGACAAAGATCGGCGCAAAACAGACGATTTATTGCCCGGCTTTCCCCGAGAATGGACGATCAATTTTCATGGGCAATCTGTTTGTCGGTGAACAGCCAATCGCAGAAAGTCCGATGAAGGACCACCCCCTGACCCCCATGAAGGACAGCAACCTGATGCGCCTGTTGCAGCCTCAGGTGAGCAAACCGGTCGGGCTCGCTAATAGGCTCTGTGTTGCCAAAGGCCCTGAGGCTCTTCAGCAAAGACTGGACGAGCTGAAGACGCAAGGGGTGGCCCATGTGATTGTCGATGCTGTGGCCAACGAGGATCTCTTCACCATTTCCAAGGCCTGTCAGGACATGCCTCTGATGACGGGTGGCAGTGCCATCGCTATGCCGCTGCCTATGTTGTATCTGGAGCAAGGGCTGCTTTCTGCTGATGCCGGGAAGACCGAAATTCCTCATCTTGCCGACAAAGCCATTATCCTGTCCGGTTCCTGCTCAGCCATGACACGGGCACAGGTTGCAGCCTATGGCGCAACAGCGCCCAGCTATCGGCTGGACCCACTGGAACTGGCTCAGAATGGCCCGAAAGCTGCCCTCGATTGGCTGGCTGAGCAGGATCTTGCCGATTCTCCTCTGGTTTATGCAACCGCAGAGCCTGATCAGGTCAAGGCAGCGCAAGAGGCCTTGGGCGTCATGAAGGCGGGGGAACTTGTCGAAGAAGCTTTGGCTGCGCTGGCGGTTGCTGCACGCGATCAGGGGGCTGAGCGCTTTGTCATCGCCGGTGGTGAGACATCGGGTGCGGTGACCCAGGCACTGGGTATCAACAAGCTCGATGTCAGCGTCGAAATTGCACCCGGTGTGCCATGGTCCTTCTGTGAAACAGCAGGCAAAAAGGTCGCCTTAACCCTGAAGTCCGGCAATTTCGGGTCAGAGGGGTTCTTTACCGATGCTTTGGCGCGCTTGAAGGAGCTTGAGGCAGCATGAGCGAGGAATCCAAATTAAGGGAATTGATGTGCCTGCTGGCAAAGTCGCTTTTTGATCGTGGTTTAACTGGCGGCTCAACAGGCAACATCTCGGCCCGCACTGCGGATGGAGGCCTGCTGGTTTCCCCTTCCGGCTCGTGTTTTGGTCGGCTCGACCCGGGTAAACTCAGCCGCTTCGACACAGAAGGCAAGTTGGTCGACGGGGACAAGCCTACCAAGGAAATGCCCCTGCACGCCGCGTTTTATGACACCCGGTCGACGGCTGGTGCTGTCGTTCACCTGCATTCCTGTCATTCAGTTGCCTTGTCGATGATGCCGGATGCCAATGAGGATGACTTTCTGCCGCATCTGACGCCTTATGCCATCATGAAGCTTGGCAAGGTCAAGTTGCTGCCCTTCTTCATGCCGGGCGATGCGGCAATCGGAGATGCCGTCCGCGGGCTGGCGGGCAAACGTTCGGCCGTGATGCTGGCCAATCACGGCCCGGTTGTCGCAGGCAAGGATGTGGAAGCAGCATGCAACGCCATCGAGGAACTCGAGGATACGGCGCGCTTGGCGATGATGACGCGCGGCCTCCATCCCCGAGGTCTGGGTGAGGAGCAAATCAGGAATTTGGTTACGAAATTTGACGTGGAGTGGGAGTGATGACGAAGTTTTCAGCAAATTTGGGGTTTCTTTGGAGTGACTTGGCACTTCCAGATGCCATTCGGGCGGCCAAAGCCGCCGGATTTGATGCTGTGGAATGCCATTGGCCGTTCGATTATCCGGCCGAAGACGTGAAACAGGCGCTGGATGAGACCGGCCTGACAATGCTCGGGCTCAACACGGTGCGTGGCGACACGGCCGCCGGTGACAATGGCCTTGCTGCCATTCCCGGTCGCGAGCAGGAAGCCAGAGCGGCCATTGATCAGGCGGTCGCCTATGCCGCTGCCATCGGAACACCGAATGTGCATGTCATGGCCGGCTTTGCGGGTGGCCCGAAGGCTCACGCGACCTTCGTTGACAATCTGAACTATGCCTGCAAACAGGCTGAGGCACACAGCATTACAATCCTGATCGAGCCACTCAATCACTATGACGCGCCAAACTATTTCCTTGCGACGTCAGAGCAGGCCAAGGCCATCATTCTGGAAGTTGGTGCACCAAACCTGAAACTGATGTTTGACTGCTATCACTTGCAGATCATGGAGGGGGATCTGGCTAACCGGCTGGAAAGATTGCTACCCCACATCGGTCATATCCAGTTTGCCTCGGTGCCAGACCGTGGGGCTCCGGATCATGGGGAAGTCAACTATCCCTTCCTGTTTGCAGTGGCCGATAGCCTCAAATGGACAACGCCACTTGGTGCAGAATACAAGCCCGGCTCAACACCAACTGACGAAACGCTCGGTTGGTTGAGGGCTTGACGGGCTTGTGCCCCGCCTTGCCTTCTCTGGCAGGCATGCAGGGCGGGGCTGCAACAAGTCATTGACATTGTCGGCCTGCGGGCAAAGAAATTACGGTGAGCAAAAGACAAAAACCCTGCCGACCAGATCCGGTCGGCAGGGTTTTGATGTGTCGGACAGAGCCTAGTCGCGCGGTAGGATGCGGCGGAGGGTTTGCAGGTTCTTGCCGCAAACCGATAGCCCGTCTCCACCATAGCTTTCCAGCAGAATGGGGCTTGCAAAGCCTTCTGCCAGTGCCATGCGAATGGCTTCGCGATAGTTGATTACCCCGAATTCAAGCGGAACCGGTGCCGTGGCATAACTGCCTGTGGCCGGGTCTTCATCGCGCGTGTAGTTCTTCACATGCCAATATTTCATGAAGGGAGCGACCTTCGCCAGCATGTCATTCCACTTGTCCATCGGACGATGCAAGCGAACAAGGTTGCCGATATCGGCGCAGATGCCGACATTGTCCCGGTCCACATCAGTGACAAAGCGTACCGCGCTGTCCGGTGTCCCGATATAGGTGTCCTCATACATTTCCATGGCGATCGAAATGCCATTTTCCTTTGCATGATCGGCCAGTTCGCGGATCCGATCCACCGCCAGCTTCCATGTCGCAGGGTCATCGGGGTTGCTGTAGCCCTCGGCGAGCCAGAACCACAGCGCCTTTTCCTGCGCTGGCGTGAAGGGACCGAAAAATCCAAATGCAACTTCGCTGGCGCCAACATCTGCTGCGGTATCCAGAAAACGGTGGCAATAGGCCAGCGTTTGATCGCCGACCTCGGGATCGATCACGCATTTGCGGGATGTCGACATGGCAGGGATGGTCAAACCAGCTTGCTTGACCACGGCCTTGAATTCGTCAAGACGGGATGGTTCCAGATCGGCAATCCGCATCCAGCTATCCGTGGGGTCTAGTTCGGTGAACCCTTCCTCTGCCACCTGTATGAGTGCATCGGCCCAAATCTCGGCTGGCGCGTCTTGCACCAGAGAGCCGTCCGGCAGCACCGGGGAGAAGGGAATCATCGCACAGGCAATCGGCCAATTGTCGCGCGTCCACCTGTATTTACTCATTTTGCTATCTCCAAATTTGACGGCAGGCCAACCAGACAGGTCAGCCGCCGTTGCGGGTCGTGTTGCTCACAGATTTGCATTCATGTAGGAGGTGATGAGGTCATCAAAGGAGGCATCTGCCTTGAAACCCAATGCCTCTGCCTTAGGCGTTGCAATGCCCCCTGGCCAGGTCACAACAATCGCTTCGATCTTGGGATCCGGGGCGTCCTTGACATGGGCGACCACATCCTTGCCGGCAATGGCTTCCAGACGATCCAGCATGTGCTGAACGGAGACGCTCAAGCCCGGCAAAGTGATCGCGCCGCGATCCCCGATCACATCCTGACCCAGAGCAATGGCATGCATGACGGAGGAGACGGCCATATCCGGCGATCCAAGATGCAAGCGCGTGTTGCGGGATACCGGAAGCAGGGCCTGCTCACCGGAAAGTGGCTCACGAATGATGCCACTGGCAAAACTGGATGCTGCACTGTTCGGTTTGCCCGGACGAACGGAAATGGTTGGGAAGCGAATGGTGCGTCCCTTGATGAAGCCCTTGCGACTGGCGTCGCGAACGAGATACTCGCCGACGACCTTCTCCATGCCATAGGAAGAAAGCGGCATGGGGGTCAGGTCCTCGTCAATGTCGGAATTGCCCGCGCAGCTGAAGACGGCGATTGAGGATGTGAAGACAAAAACCGGCGGTTTTGGCTGTTTGCGACAGCTGTCGATCAGCGCTCTCAGCGCGTCGACATTGACCTTCATGCCAAGATCGAAGTCCGCTTCTGCAGCCGAGCTGACCACGGCGGCCAGATGGACAAAGATGTCTGGCTTGATCTCGTCGATCCTTTTCAAAAGAGCTGTATCGGTCAGATCACCGACCAGCGCTTCGACTTTATCAAGGTCGCTCGCCAACCCTTCAACACCGTCTGCAAACATATCGCAGGCATAAACAGCATCGACAGGCTGCTCGGTACCATCGACCGTTATTGCGCCGCGCTCGACAAGGTCTCGCACCACGCGCTGTCCAACAAAACCACCAGCACCAGTCACTAGTATTTTCATCATGTCACCTTTTGTATTTGTGCGGATTTACCGCGTGCGAAGCCCTTCCAGCGGGTTGCCAGAATTGTTCGCCAATTCATGCATGGTGTCAGAAGGCACCGGCATTGCCGTCAAAACGGCGGGAGTGACGCACCGGATTTCGCCCACTGGGAGCGGAACCCGATGCGGTCCTTTCAATCAGAGAAGTATGGTCACAATGTTTGGCCATATCAGAAGAATGGAGATCGCCAAGACCTGCACCCCGATGAAGGGCAGGAAGCCTTTGAAGATGTCCGTCAGAGAGATATGGTCCGGCGCGACGGACTTGAGATAGAATGCCGCGGGCCCGAAGGGCGGCGAGAGGAAACTCACCTGCATATTCATACAGAATAGAACACCAAACCAAATGGAGACCATGTTGGGGTCCAGTTGACCAATGAAGCCGATTTCCTCAATCGGCAATCTTTGCACGATTGGCAGGAAGACCGGGATAATCAACAGCACGATACCGACCCAGTCCATGAAGGCCCCCATGAACAGAAGGATCAGCATCATGGTCAAGAGGATCACCATGGTCGGCATTTCCGATCCGACGATCATATCCGCAATATAACGCGGCCCACCGGACAGGGTATATGACCCGGCCAAAGCCGCCGCACCGATGGTGACCCACAAAATGGTGCCGGTGGACTTCATCGTCCGCATCATGGAATCCCACAACAGGCCGATGGACGCCTCTCCCCGCAGCAAGGCAATTACGAAGACGGCAAACGCCCCCATGCCCGCAGCTTCGGTAATGCCGGTAATGCCGCCATAGATTGATCCGAGCACAACGCTGATGACGGTGAAAGGCGGGACAAGGCCTTTGCCGTGTTTCCAGCCCAAAGCGGATCGCTCACGGCCAAAAACAACATACACGAGGAAAAGACCCAAGACGACAAAGCCCGCCAGATAAGGGATGTGCCAAGACATACCCAACGCGATGGGATCTGCGGTTTCACCAAGGTTGGCATTCTGACCGGTTACAGTGAAGAACAACACGCGCAGCAGCAGAAGAGCGGAGACACCTGCCAACAGAATGGACAAGAATGCACCGAACATACCCATCTTTTGCCGTCCGGTCGGATCACCCGGCTTGGGATCGGGCAATGGGGCGTGTTCAGGATGCAGTTGGGTGCGAATGACGATATAAAGAATGATGAAGCTGGCAAGCATGAAGCCAGGCAGGAAGGCTGCGGTGAACAAAGCCTTGATTGAAGTCTCGGTGATCAGGCCATACATGATCAAGACGATCGATGGCGGGATCATCGTTCCCAGCGTGCCGGACGCACAGATCGTGCCGACTGCCAGTTCCTGATTGTAACCAAGCTTGAGCATTTGAGGCAGAGCAATCAGCCCCAGCAGCACCACTTCACCACCGACGATGCCCGACATGGCGGCCATGATGACGGCCATCAGGGACGTTACGATTGCGACACCGCCCCGGACACTCGAAAGCCAATAATCAAGAGCCTTATACATTTCCTTGGCGATGCCAGAGCGTTCGAGCAAGGCGGCCATGAAAATGAATAGCGGCACCGATATCATGACATAGTCGGTCAGTAGGCCGAAGACCTTTTGTGTCAGGATATAGAGAGGCCCGGTTCCTGCCTTTCCGGTTAGCAAGCCTTCGCCGAAGGTAAACGGGTCAAGTAGCAATGCGGGTTCGAATTTCATGACCATGACCAGAACGGCCAGGAAGAATGAAGCAAAAGCCAGCGGTACACCAATGGCAAGCAACATGCACATTGCCACCACAAGGACGATTGAGATTGTTCCGACGTCCATTATTCGACTCCAACAGTGCGTTTGAGGGTATCGATCTCGTCCTGATCCACTTCATCGGCGGCGCTATGCAGCACCTTTTTCTCGTTCCAGTCAGCAACCAGATTGATGACGGACTGAATGGCGATAAGGGATATGACGATCAGAATTGCGGGAAGAACAGTCGCCGGAATGGGAGGATCAAAGGCTGTGCCGAACATTTCCCATTTGTAGAACTTGTTGACGAAAACCTGATAGAAACTGCCATAGACAAGGAAGAAAGCCGTCAGGCAAACCGTCGCAACCGCGATGATGTCAAACACACGCTGTATGGTGCGGGGGACGACATCATAGAACAGGAAAATGCGGATGTGGCATCTTTGCTGCATCGCATAAAGACCCGAACACAGGAACACGAAACAGGCTAGCCACTGGGTCATTTCGTTGGCCCAAAGTGTCGGGGCCTCAAAGACATAGCGTAGGAACACCTCGTAAAGCATGATGCACGACATGCTGATGATGATGATCATCGTGACACGAGAGACGAACAATGAGAGGCGATCCACCTGCCTCCAGTGCTGATACTCTTTGGGTGCAATCCGGACGGTTAAACAGCCAATCACAAACAATATGGGAATAAGCACCATTGCCAGCCAGTCGATGGGATCGGCATGACCTCCGAATAAACCCGGAATCCCCGGTGCGATATCCTTGCTGGCATGCAGCTGGCTCATAATGTCGACGAGGCTTTGGTTCTCGGGCGGATAAATATCAAGGATAAAGGCCGGCATGTGCCAGACAACCCATCCTCCGCAAATCAGAAATGCGGAGGGAATGATCCACTCTCGCAATTCCCCGGTAGACACTCGCATAACCTATCCTCCTTATGCGAACTGGTATTTTCACAGAGCCGGTCATGAAACATCGGGTAGTTGGGTCCATGTGCACTATTGAAGCACCCATCGCTGGTTAACCTGCGATGGGTAGTCAACTGCTGCCTATCGTTGGCAGCGGTCACCTTCCAATGGTGCTTTGAAACATGCGCTGGTTTTCATGCAACCCCCCAGATCTTTATCCGGCTTTGAGAGCCAACTGGATATCCATCTTTTAGAACAGACCTGACGCTGAACGTGATGGACTGGCGCGGACTTCCCTGGCCTACCGTGCGTCCCAACGCTGACAATCTTGGAATCCTCCAACTCCTTGCCAATGCATCAGGCTGCCCGATTAGGCCTTTGGATAAGTGAGGCCGAGGCTAGCTCCTAGGGATAAAAGTTAACGTCCAAAACCAAAGGCCGCAAGAAAAACATTGAGATTATACAAAAATTATGAAATTATGCGTTATCTCGTGATTTTTAAACACAAACATCTTTGTGGTAAAATGTCAGAAATAGCAGATATGTTCGAAAATATGCGCGACCGGATGGTCAGCGCTGAATTTGCACCTCAGCAACGCATTCGTGCGGAAGACTTGCGGATGGATTATGGGGTTTCGGCTTCGACAATGAGAGAAGTCCTCTTCCGGCTCTCAACGCTTGGACTTGTCGATTTTCAGGAGCAGCGCGGGTTTCGTAAGCCTGCTCAATCTGACCAGTTGCAGGATGAATTGACCCATTTTCGCATTCTGCTCGAATGCGAGGGTGCGGTGCACTCCGTGCGTAACGGAGGCATTGCCTGGGAGGCGCAGCTGTCCGCGGCGCACTATGCTCTGGGGCATATTGAATCCCGAGCCAAGGATAACAAAGATCCGTCTCCGGAACTGCTGATGCTATGGATGCATGCCGAGTTGGACTTCCACAAGACGCTGATCTCTGCCTGCCAGAATGACGTTCTGATCCAGACGCATGAGAGTGTTTTCTTCCGTCATCGACAGCAACTCAATTTCCAAGACAGAGACTTCCACAAGGTTCCTGCCAACATTCATCATCACCAGCGCATTCTGGATGCTGCGCTTGAGAAGGATGCTGATGCGGTGCGTGAGCATCTGACCAACCACTTGCTGCAGAATCTTAACAAACCGGCGTCTTCAATGTGAGGATGTGTATCTGATTTATGGGCACGCGCGGATACCACCATGATGGTCGTGCGCCTAGAAATTGTCTGAAGAGGGGATTCAGACCGACTGATAGTCGGCTGATATGGAGAAACACAGTCTCTTCAGGCGATCAAGCGACCCTTTCGCGGGTCTTTTGGGGGAGCCCGAATCTTTTGATCCGGGCGCCTGGTAGTTCCAATATTTGAAAGGACACTCAGGTGAAACTATCAACTAAACTGGCGATGGCTACGGCACTCAGCTTCGGCATTCTTACGTCTGCGGCTAGCGCTGCAGATGTCACATTGCGAATCCAATCGCATATGGCGCCAGAATCAACACAGGGTAAACTGCTCGCCAAGTTCGTCGATGATATCGAAGTGATGTCTGAAGGCTCGATCAAGGTCGAATTCTTCTATTCGGCTGCTTTGGTAAAACCGTCTGAAACCTTTGACGCTGCTGCCACGGGTATTCTTGATTGTGATATGACCAACGGGTCTTATCAGACCGGTAAAAACCCGGCCTTCCAGTTTGTTGCCGATACAATGGGTGGCTATGACACCCCAATGCAATATTTGGCATGGATCAACTTTGGCGGCGGTCGCGAAGCGATCAATGAGCTTTATGCTCCATACAACATGCACTTCGTCGGTGCACAGGTTGGTGGTCAGGAATCCCTGAACTCAACCAAGCCATTGCCTAACATTGGTGCCCTCAAAAACTTCAAATTCCGCTCTCCTCCGGGCCTGGAAACAGAAATTTTCCAGTCTCTTGGCGCCAAGCCTGTGGTCATGGACTTCACCGAAATCTTTACCGCTCTCGAAACCGGTATTGTTGATGGTGCTGACGCTTCCACACTCGCTCAGAACACCTCCCTTGGTGTTTATGACGTAGCCAAGCACACCACCTATCCGGGCTTCCACTCCATGTCTTCTGACCAGCTGGCCTGCCGTCAGGATGCCTGGGATGGTCTGTCCAAAGGCCAGCAACGCATCATCGAAACCGCACATAAGAAGCTGATGTCTGACTATGTGATGATCACGATGATCGAAAACGGCGAAGCTTTTGCAAAAATGGACGATATGGGTGTCTCCACCTATGACTGGTCCGCAGAAGATCGTGCTCAGTTCCGCAGCGCTGCAAAAACCGCGTGGGATGCATGGGCCAAGAAAACGCCGGAAGCCGCCAAAATGGTTGATAGCCACAAAGCCTTCCTGAAACGCATCGGCCTGTCCAAATAGGCTCCTCTTCCCCACACTAAAAGGCACCTCCAGCCAATCGGCTGGGGGTGTTTTTTATGTTTGCGATCTTGTGTTGCATTCCAGCTGTCGCACACGAAAAGCCACCTATCAAAGGGTTGGCGCTTGTATCTGGTGGATGAAGGGCCTACATGCTGCCAAGACTTGATGAGCAAGACACAGGTCATTTGTCAGGCAGGTTGGAGCAGTATATGGATTCCTTGACGCAGGCGGTATTGGGCGCAACAGTCGGCTATGCAGTGGGTGGTCGCCATTTGGGGCGCAAGGCTGCCTTGTGGGGGATCGGTTTGGGCACCCTGCCCGATCTGGATGTGCTGGTGCGCTATGTGGACCCGATCGACAGTTTCGTCATGCATCGCTCCTGGTCGCATTCCTTGATTCTGACGGGTTTGGCAGCCTTTCCCCTTGGGTTGATGATCAGTCGCCTGCATAAGACAGCGCGTGCTGCACCAATGCGCATGATTTATATGGCGTGGCTGATCCTGTTCACTCACATCATGCTCGATGCGTTGACGAGTTACGGTACGCAAATATTCTGGGGTCTCAAGGAAATCATTCCGACGCTGCCTCAGGCACCGGTCGGGGTTGCGTCGATATCGATCATTGATCCGGTTTATACTCTGCCCTTGTTGTTTGCGACCATCTGGATCTTGGTGCGAGGTCGTGTGCGGCCAGATGGCCGAGCAACACGTGCTGGATCCGTCACAATTGTGGCCCTGCTCTTCTCCACCCTTTATCTCGGTTGGGGATTGATCGCGCAAAATCAGGTAGAGCAAAAGCTCAGAGCGCAGATGGCCGCCACGGCAACGAAAATTGATGATGTCTATGTCACGCCAACTTTTGGCAATTCGGTGCTTTGGTATGTAATGGTGCGCGAAGGTGACAAGGTTCATTATGGTTTGCGGTCGTTGCTGGAAGATGCGGACAAGCCAATCGCACTGAGGACGCAAGAGCGACGTTCTGATCTGATCGCCTTACTGACAAATGGTTCAAAAGCGCAACAGGTCGTGGCTTTTTCTCATGGATTTTATCGCTTGGCCGAGACGGAAGGGCGCATCTATATTGCCGACATGCGGATGGGCTATCCACCGCATTTCGGGTTCAACTTCGCATTGGCCGCTCGGCCAGACGCCGCTGAGGATCCGGTGGCCTTGATGCCGACAGAGCATGTGCGTGGACATCTCGACAGTCGCCTGTTTGGTTTCCTCTGGCAGCGCATATTCGATCCTGCAGCCAGCATGGCCAACTGACGGGCCCCGTTAAGCTCGTCTCTCGGGCTCCGGCCAGACGACAATATCGATCGGGTCAGGCAATCCTGCAACCGGCACGCCTATGCGGTGATCGGTTCGGGATCCCGGTGTGAAACCATCCTCGACGGCCCGCTCGAAACAGGCTTTGGACGTGACAAGGCATGATTGTTGCGCCTTGTTGGCATCTTCCAATTTGGCAGTCCGGTTGACCGCATCGCCAATCACCGTGAATTCAAGGCGATCATGCACTCCAATAACGCCAACCATCACGCGACCAAAATCCACTGCGACACCTATCCTGAAGGGCTCCGGCCACCCCAGTTCTGTAAAGGCATGGGACTTTTCAGCCATGGTCAGGATAATTGATTCTGCGGCCTCCAAAGCTCGGGCTGCGGGATTCTCGATGACAGTGACCGCGCCAAAAGTGGCCAATATGCCGTCACCCAGAAATTTGTCGACCGAACCACCGGCCTTCTCGATCAACGGGACGACTATGGATTGATAGTCTGCAAGGATCTGGATGGTTAGTTCGGGCGCCAGATCTGCGGAAATTCGGGTGAAGCCCCGTACGTCAACCAGCATGATCGCCGCATCGCGTAACTCCCCCTCACCGGCCTGCATCACCTCGTCAGAATCGGTAATTGAACGTGCAACATCATCGGAGAAGAAGCGCTGTAATTGTTGCGTTGCTGTCTGTTCCTTGACCGCCGTGAAAAGCAGACTGCGGCCTCTTAGCAACATCAATGTCAAAATGATGGTCACGGCGATGATGACAAATATCTTGTCCAGTTCTGCTCCAATCAGAATCGAGTCACTGGTGATGTAGGTGACATAGTTCCTCGTGATCAGCATACCGTCCATGTCGGAAAAAAGCGCATAGCCCAGCATTCCTATCCAACCGACAACCGCGACAGCACCCGTGAAAAGCACATAGCGAGCATCGAACCGCAAGGACCGCAGAGCGATGAAGAGGAATAAATATAGGAAGGTCGGCGATTTCAGATAAAATGAAGGATGCTGGAGATACTGGATATGATAGCTGAAAATGATCCCCAGCAACATCGAAACATCAATCAGAATCGACAGAATGATCAGCCAGTTGGGTAGCAATTGGCGGTGGGCCAGAAAGAGCTTGGCGAGGGTGAACAGCAGATAGCCGACCAGGGCCATGGGCACGAAATTATGCCCCAGATTGCCGCCTTCCGCCCGAGGCGCAATGAGATAGAGTGTGCCGAACAGGCAGATAACCAACAACTGAACCCAGCCGATCAGGATTTCGGCGGCTTCTTCCTGTGTCTGGATTTCTCTAAGCACACGCCGGGGGACATGCTCATCGGGCCGATTGTGGCCCATATTGATGATTGTCCGGAGGATCTTTGGCAAAGTCATGATGTTGGCAATCAAAATTGATATGAGCGCTGCGACACAATCTGTATAGCGTGTTTAATCCGGCGTTTGATCGTCTGACAAATCGGCAGGCAACTCAACCACCATGCCTTGCCGACCGACGGTGACACCATTTGATGAGGCATTGACATGGGCCTGTATCTGATCGAGTGCTTCATCCGTACGGTAAGGTGCGTGATGAAACAGAATGGATTGCTTGACCGATGTCTCTTTCGCCAGTTGCAGACACACATCATCGGTGGAGTGACCCCAGCCAACATATTTGGGATAGTCCTCTGCTGTATACATCGCATCAAAAACCATCAGGTCGGCACCACTGACAAAGGCTTTGATATCTTCACCAAGGCCACCTGCTTCATGCTCAAAATCAGTGACGATGGCGATGACACGCCCTTTCCATTCGATCCGATAACCACAGGCCCCACCTGGATGGTTCAGCCGGATTGTTTGGATTTTGGCACCGTTATCGAGTTCCATGGTCTCGCCGATGGTAAATTCACTGAAGGTGGTGCATGTCAGAAGTGTGGTGGTCACCGGAAAAAGCGGCGGTTCCATCAGTTTTGACAAGGCATCATGCAAGGTCACGCCGTTGTCGAGGATCGGGCCATGGGCCCTCACCTTCACATTGGGATTGTAGGCCGAGCAAAAGAAAGGCATGCCGCACAGATGATCAAAATGATAATGCGTGACAAACAGATCCAGTTGCTCTGTTCCGCGGGAGATGAGATCAAGCCCGAGATGCCGGATGCCAGAGCCGCCATCAATCACGATGACATCATCGCCGCAGGAAATCTCAATGCAGGCTGTGTCGCCGCCATAGCGGCTCGTTTCCGGTGTGCAACAGGGTATTGACCCTCTAACGCCCCAAAACCGTACCTTTACCACTTCACTCAATGTTGTCTCCTGTTACGGCTTTGGTGCCATGCGCCGGTTCACGACTTCAGCAAGGTCAGTTCCTTGTTCATCCGGTCCAGGCGCTGACCCAATTCCCGCATCACTTCCAATGAAACATCTGGAAATTCTCGCAACAGTTTAAGGAAGTTGTCTTTAGAAATTGCCAAAGCTTCCAGATCCGTCGCCGCTACAATGGTTGCTGTGCGGGGCACATCGCAAAGAATAGCGATTTCACCCACAATGTCATTGACGGTGAAATCGGCAACCTTGACCGGACCATCGGGCGTATCAACCAGAACATCGGCTGTGCCATCCAGTATGATGTAAGCGGCATCGCCTGTTTCACCCTGATCACACAGATGCTCTCCTTGAGTGAAAAACAATCGATCACTGATGAAGGCCAACAGCTTGAGCTTGGCCGCTTCGATGCCCTTAAAGAGGGGCACTTTCTTGAGCGTTTCGACCTCAGTATTCAAGCCCATGAGTGTTTCCTCCGGTGATGAAGGCAGGTGTCCTGTTGCTGTTGTCGGTCGCGGATCACTAGCATCAGACAGTCTCCAGAATGTCTTGTGGTGCGCCGGACTGGACGATCCGGCCTGATTGCATGATGTGGAGTTTATCACAATTGGGTGCCAAGTCGGGACGATTGACGCCCCAGATGACGGTCTTATTGGCCATCGCCTGTTCCACCAAAGCGTGGGTTACCTGATCTTCGGATGTGCCTTGCAGCAGATCGTCAGCGATGAGGATTGTTGGTTGTTTGAGCAAGGCACGAACCAGCGCAATTTTGCGTCTTTGCCCGACGGATAGAACGCTGCCCATCACGCCGACATCGAAGTCGAGCCCCGCCTGCATGATATAGGCCGTGAGGCCTACCTCTTCGCTGATGTCAGAGACCAGCCTTGCGACGGTCTCCTGGCTGCCCCGGCGATCCGCACGTGGCAGGCCGAAGACCAAATTTTCCGAAATGGAGAAATAGGGATGGACTGCGTCGCGATCAAAAAAGGCGAAATCCTTGCGATCCTCTTCAGACAGGCTTTGCCGAAAGGCTTCCCGCAGGGAGACGATTTGTGCGGCGCGCTCATCTGACAACACACCCAGACGGTGGCGAGCGGGACTGAGGCGAAAGGCCAGCGCGATGAAACGGCGTGTTTCCCAGCGTTCAAGCGCTTCTGCTCCCTGACTGTGTGCCTTTGCAACAAGATTGCGATATTCAACCAACTCTGTCGCAGTCATCAGGTCGAGGGACTCGAGGATAGCGCTGTCTCCGTCTATGTCAGAGAAGAGTTCGATAATCGCATCGGCCACAGCTATGCCGATTTCGACAAACAGCTTGCGGCAACCGCTTTGGTTGAGGAAGGCACGCACATGGTCATTTTCCGACAGCATGCCGACTTCGGTATGACGATCGGCGGAGGTGGCAAAAAGCAGATTTTCAGCGAGCGTTGCAGTGGGGTTGAACGCATCCCTGATCCAGAAGGCGATTTTGGAGGACAGGTTGCGGTTTGCCTGAACATCATCGAACAACTTGTTACGCGCCATCAGAATGGCATTCTGGGTCTTTTCATCCAGATTTTCAGGAAAGCGAGAGCGCAGTCCCATCTGGTAAATGTCATCTCCAAGTCCCACATGATTCAACAATTCGACAGCGCGGGTGTCGAGTTCTTCGGGTGTCGCAACGCCTGCCGCTTGATAATTTTCCCAAATGGCTTCAATAACATAGGGTGTATTGCCGGTCAGTTCGGCTTCCCGCATGCGATCGGCCAGATCATCAAGCGCTTCGGGGGTGGAAATTGGCCGGTTGCGAATGCTGTAACGCAGATTGGATCGAATGGTGCCAGAAAAGATCTGCGGCGATGGGCCGATATAGGCAACCTTCTGTCCGATGACGCTTTCCGGCATTTCTTCAAGATTCTTGCCTCCTACCGTCAGGCGACCCGATTTGGGCGACAGCAAACCTGCTAGCATGGCGGCCAGTTCGGTGCGGCCACTCCCATCTCCTCCCACCAAGGCAACCGTCTCGCCGGGGTCTATCGACAAGGTGATGGCGGACAGCTCCTGCCCGGCAGAATCTCCCACATAGGTGACATGATCGAGTTTCATTTGACCTGCCATTGCAGAGAGCAGATCTTCAGTCGGTTCCGTAGAGATACGAGTGTCTGGATACAGATCGGGTATATCGAAATTCTCGACAATGGCCTCATATTTGATGCGTACATCGGCTTGATTCTGGTAATAGCCGAGCAGCTCCTTCCATGGACCCGCCAAGTCCTTGTAGGCAGCCAAAACCGCAACCAATGCCCCAAAACTGACGTCGCCCTTGATCACCAGATATCCGCCGATCGAGTAGAAGAAGAAGGGGGTCAACTGGTTGATGAAGTTATTGATGAACTTGATCATGAATTTGCGGCGGAAAACCGCAAACCGGATGGTGAAATTGGCGTGTAGCCGGTCGGTCAATTCTGCCAGATGCCATTGGGCGGTGTCGTTGGCATGGATTTCTGTGATGCCCTGCACACTTTCCCCGATCCGGTCGGAAATACGCCGGACATTGCGGACACGCTCCTTATTGAGCATATTCACCCGCTTTTGCAGTTTGGGGATGATATAGCCCTGAACGGGATAGAAAGTGATCGCTGCGACGCCCAGCAGCGGGTCCTGCACGAAGATGAAGACCAGATAGACCAGGAGCTGACCGCCCTGAAAGGCGGGCAACGCCACTGCATCGCCGATAAACCCGCCCAGTGGCTCTACTTCCGAGGTGATCATCGGGATGATTTCACCGGAACTCATCTTGCGAAAACGAGGCAAACGGAACAGCAGGACGCGTTTATATAAATCATAGCGCAAGCGGCGCAGCATCCGTTCACCCACCAGCCCGCGATAGACATTCAACACATATTTGACTGCATTGTTGATCACTACGAGGCCAAGGAAGGAGAAGCACAGGAGCAGCAGATAGTCGATCTGCCCCCATTCGGCTCCCAAAAGAGATCGCGGGAAATTCTTTCCTGAAATTGCGTCATTGACGATCAGCTTGGGAAGCTCAAGCGTGTAGTAAAGGATAGGAAAGGAAAGCAGCGTAATCAGAAACAGGATGATCTGCTGTGTCCTACTGTAGCGCCAGACAAATTGAAAAAGGCTCTTTTCCATGCTTCCCCGTCTTCAACCTGTTGGTTGCCAAGTGTTTTTGAAGCGCTAATCCACTGATGCAACCATGGCATCTATGGGGCGCAACATCAATAACCATTGTTTGACATCATAGTCAGATGCAATCGCTCCTTGTCCAATCACAGTTGCTTGCAGTTGGGTTCATTCTGATCGGCTGCTCCCGATGCAGGTCCCGATCCGTTGTGCATGAAAAAGTCTTTTTCGCAAGCCGGGCGGCATGACAAAATTTGCCCTGAAGCTGGATCGTAAGAGACCGAGCCACCGCAGATGGTGTCATGTACGAAAAATCGCGGTTTTTGTATTGCCTCACGCATTGGGACTGGCTTGTTTCCAAAGCGCGGTTTTCCTACATTCCATCCATGAAATCAGACCAGAACAGGATAGCGACCCCATGGAAATCCGTGCAGATGTGACCAATGCAATTGGCAACACCCCCCTTATTCGCTTGAATGCGGCGAGTGAGGCGACGGGCTGTGAAATCCTTGGCAAGGCGGAGTTCCTCAATCCGGGGCAGTCCGTCAAGGATCGTGCCGCCCTCTATATTATCAGACAAGCTGTTGCTGATGGCAGCTTGCGCCCCGGTGGCACAATTGTCGAAGGCACCGCCGGCAATACGGGGATCGGGCTTGCGCTGCTCGCCAATGCTCTTGGCTATCGCACGGTGATTGTCATTCCTGAGACCCAGTCTCAGGAGAAAAAAGACATGCTGCGCCTTGCGGGCGCGGAGTTGGTGGAAGTGCCAGCCGTGCCGTATCGCAATCCCAACAATTACGTCAAGGTGTCCCAGCGTCTCGCTGAACAACTCAATCAGAGTGAACCAAATGGAGCCATATGGGCCAACCAGTTTGACAATGTGGCCAACCGTCAGGCTCATATCGAGACCACTTCGCAGGAAATCTGGCACCAAACGGATGGCAAAATCGACGGTTTCATCTGCGCTGTCGGGACTGGCGGTACGCTGGCTGGAACCGCTCAGGGTCTGCGGGCCCACAACCCGGATATCAAGATCGGTCTGGCCGACCCGCATGGCGCCGCACTCTACAATTATTACAAGCATGGTGAGTTGAAATCTGAAGGATCTTCGATTTCAGAAGGCATCGGTCAGGGCCGGATCACGGCCAATCTGGAAGGCCTGAGCGTGGATCATCCCTTCCAGATCGCCGACAAGGACGCCCTTCCCTATGTGTTTGATCTTCTCGAACATGAAGGCCTGTGCCTTGGTGGCTCATCAGCAATCAACATTGCCGGTGCAGTCGAGTTGGCAAAAGCATTGGGGCCGGGCCATGTGATCGTAACCATTCTGTGCGACTATGGCACGCGGTATCAGTCCAAGCTCTACAATCCCGATTTTCTGGCCTCCAAGGGCCTGCCTGTGCCGCAATGGTTGACCCGAGAGAGCCGCGTCAAGCCGCCACTGGTGGCCGAGGCCTGATGAAGATTAACAATGTGACCATGAAAAGGGTGCCTTGCGGCGCCCTTTTTTCATACCTTTTGTGGAAACCGAGACTTGCGACAAATAAGTTCATTGGCAGCGGGTGGGTTTATGGCACTCTGCTGCCATAAACAGCCAGAGTAATGGTTATGCACTGCCTATATTTTCACGATAATTGAAATACGGTTGGCAGAGGCGTAAGACGATCATGCAGATACGACAGGATCTGCTCCCGGGTGCCTGTTCGGGCATGATTATCTGGCGAGATACAACCCTGCTGTCATTTGTTCGATGCTCCTTGTGGGCATCTGGCTCGAAAGACGCTGACTAAATGAGGATTCCCATGGCGACTGACTATAAAAAGCTGATGACTGATGTGTCCAAACAAATCGGAACCTTGCGCAAGGATATTCCGGACACCATGGCTGGCTTTTCCGCCATGTCAGCCGGGGCTGACAAGCCCGGCGCGCTTGATTCCAAAACCAAGGAATTCATCGCGCTTGGAATCGCCATTGGTCAGCGGTGCGAGCCGTGCATCGCCTTCCATACCCGCGCCTTGTTAAAGCTGGGCTGCACAAAGGCCGAGTTCGAAGAAGCTCTTGGCACCGCGATCTATATGGGCGGAGGCCCTTCCCTGATGTATGCGGCCAAGGCAATGGATTGCTGGGAACAGCTGGCGGGTGAATGATTGCCGCTGTGGTTTGAATGAAATGAAAAGGTCGGGCAGTCCCGGCCTTTTTTGTATCCGGCTTTTTCGTGCCAGACTTCCTCGCTGCCATACATTTTTGGTGCATGAATGGGCTTGGCTCTTTTCGCGGTCGACCTCGTTGGCTAGGGTTGGTTTGATTTTCGGTATGCCGATGCGGCAGATGTTTGGGAGGTTCCAATGGGTGAAAGAACAAAATGGCTGGTTAGCACGGACTGGCTCGAAGGCCATCTCGATAGCCCGGACCTCGTTGTCGTGGACGCTTCCTGGTTTCTGCCCATTGAAGACAGAGATCCAATCGCCGAACACAAAGCAGAGCATATTCCCGGCGCAATCTATTTTGACATGGATGCTGTCGCTGATTTGAGTGTCGACTTGCCACATATGCTGCCAACGCCGGACTATTTTGCAACCTCGGTGGAAGCGCTTGGCATTTCAACTGGCCAGAAGATCGTCGTGTATGACAGCAAGGGAATCTGGTCAGCCCCGCGCGTCTGGTGGACATTCCGCACCATGGGCGTGTCAGACGTCTATGTGCTTGATGGCGGTTTGCCGAAATGGAAGCGCGAGGGACGCCCCCTCACCGATCAGCCGACGCACCGGGTCACGGGTCGCTTTCAGGCGCGGCTCGATCATGGCGCGGTCAAAGATTATGCCGACATGCTCAAGGCAATCGAGGATCCGGAAGCGCAGATTGTCGATGCACGGTCTGAAGAGCGTTGGCGTGGCCTTGCGCCTGAACCACGGCCAAACTTACCATCGGGCGGCATGCCGAACTCGAAAAATGTGCCCTTTGTCACTTTGGTGGACGAAGACGGATGCTTGAAACCAGTTGATGTATTGAAGCAGATTTTTGATGAAGCGGGTGTCGATCTGAGCAAGAAGATCATCACGTCTTGCGGATCTGGCTCAACTGCGGCTGTGCTGACTTTGGCGCTGGACACGATTGGCGCGACGAACCTGTCGCTCTATGATGGGTCCTGGACAGAATGGGCATCCAAGGAAGACAGTCCGATCCTCTCCGAAGCCTAGCGCCATTTCACGCTCTATTGCTTTCCCCAGCGTTCGGTTGGGTGAAAAATTGGCTTTTTGTGCCCGGCGATTAGATCCAAATTGTCAAGAGCCAGTTGCAAGCTATGCTGATAGGCCATGGTTTCGATCAGCTCTAGTGTCGCCCTTTGCGGCACCTGAAATCGCCGGACCGCGATGATCGGTCCGGTATCCACGTCGCGAGCCATTGCGTGTAGGGTCACGCCATAGGCCCTCTGCCCAGTTTTCAAAAGTGTCTTTGTGGGCCTATATCCGGGCATCCATGGCGGTCCCGGGTGGATATTGAGAGCTTGGTCGAGTTGCGACAGCATCGTTTCCGGTACGATGACATCAGTCAGAAAGCCAAATAGGGATACCGAGGTCGGTGCCTTGGCAAAGAGTGCTTCGAGCGTTGCCTTGTCCGGGGCAATGCTGGTTTGCAGCTCGGGTCGAACATGAGAAAGCCGCTGCGCAAAATAGTCAGCTTCCTGTTCCGGCATCAAGAGGATCAATTTGTCGACTGTCTCTGTTGTCATGCCAAAAACTCATCACGTCTTGTTCTGGTTTCCAATCGAAAAGACCCGATCCAATGGACCGGGCCTCAAGTTTGTTCAAACCCAATTTCTGCCTAGTGCAGGATCTGGCTGAGGAAGAGCTTTGTGCGCTCATGCTGCGGATTGGTGAAGAAGGCTTCCGGCTCGTTCTGTTCAACAATCTGGCCTGCATCCATGAAGATCACGCGGTTGGCAACCTGACGGGCAAAGCCCATTTCGTGGGTCACACAGAGCATGGTCATGCCTTCTTCGGCAAGACCCACCATCACATCGAGCACTTCCTTGATCATTTCCGGATCGAGCGCTGAGGTTGGCTCATCAAACAGCATGATGCGTGGGTTCATGCAGAGCGAGCGGGCAATCGCCACACGCTGCTGCTGACCACCGGAGAGCTGGCCGGGATATTTCAAGGCCTGCTCAGGGATCTTGACGCGCTCAAGATAGTGCATCGCAATCTCTTCGGCTTCCTTCTTGGGCATCTTGCGCACCCAGATCGGGGCCAAAGTCAGGTTTTCAAGAATGGTCAAATGCGGGAACAGATTGAAATGCTGGAACACCATGCCCACCTCACGACGAATTTCGTCGATTTTCTTGAGGTCGTTGGTCAGCTCGATGCCGTCTACGACAATCTTGCCTTCCTGATGCTCTTCAAGGCGGTTGATGCAGCGGATCATCGTGGATTTGCCTGAACCGGATGGGCCGGCGATAACGATACGCTCTCCCTGCATGACCTTGAGATTGATGTCACGAAGGACGTGGAAGTCACCATACCATTTGTTCATGCCTTCGATTTCGATGGCAACTTCGCTGTCCGATATATGCATCTTTGTGCGGTCAGCGTGGATTTCGGAGGCGTCAACTGTTTTATCAGTCATAGTGTGCTCCTAAAGCTTATCGTTTATGACCGGTGTGCAGCCGGTTTTCCATGAAAATTGAGTAACGGGACATGCTGAAGCAGAAGATCCAGAAGATCGAGGCTGCGAACAAATAGCCCGTATGAGACGTCGATGGCGTTGACCAGTTGGGATCCGTGAAGGATAGCTGCACCTGCCCCAACAGGTCGAACAGACCGATGATCAGCACAAGCGTGGTATCCTTGAACAAGCCGATGAAGGTGTTCACGATGCCTGGAATAACCAGTTTCAGCGCTTGCGGCATAATGATCAGTCCGGTTGATTGCCAGAAAGTCAAACCCAGTGCGTCGGCCCCTTCATACTGCCCTTTTGGGATGGCTTGCAAGCCACCACGGACAACCTCGGCCATATAGGCTGCGGAAAAGAGCGCAACACCAATCAGCGCGCGCAGCAACTTGTCAAATGTAACCCCTTCCGGCAGGAAGAGTGGCAACACCACAGACGACATGAAGAGCACGGTGATCAGCGGCACGCCACGCCAGAATTCGATGAAGAACACCGATACGAGGCGTACGGCCGGCATTTTCGACCGACGTCCCAACGCAAAGGCGATACCCAAAGGCAAGGATGCCGCGATGCCAGTGATGGCGATCACAAGGGTCACAAGGAAGCCACCCCATTTTGCGGTTTCAACCGGCATCAGACCAAAATCGATCGACATGACGGCAAGAATGGCCGCAAAACCCAGTGCAATGACGCCGATGATGATCATAAGCGGCTTGATCGGGCTTTTGGTTGCGTAGGCAGTCACCGCGCCGATGCCGAGCAGAATGGCAACTGCAATCACAAATTCGGCAATCCAGGTCTCGAAAGACAGGGACACCCCGGTCAACAGCTTGAAGGTCATCACTGGATAGACCAGCACCATGAAAAGAATGTTTTCACGCTTGAATGGCAAAGCTGGAATGAGCGCGGGGACCAGTCCCAGAGCACCAACGAGGAAAACAATGTTAACCCGCCAGTATTCCTCTACTGGATAACGACCATAGACGAACTGCGGGAAATAGGCCTTCACATAGGCCCAGCAGGCCCCATGCGTGTCAACGCAGGCTTCGCGGTTGGTGCCCTCCCAGACGGCGTCAACAAAAGCGAACTGAATAAGCGGCGGCACCAGAAGATAGATCAGGTATACCCCCAACAATGTCAGCAAGGTATTGGACACGGAGGAAAAGAGGCTTTCTTTCATCCAATGCACGGGCCCTCTGATGCTGGAAGGCGCAGGTTTTTCCGGCGTCATTTCCTTGCGAACAAAGGAGACTGATTGCTCAGCTTGAATATCAGACATCGATCTCTCCTATCTTTCGACCAAGGCAATGGACCGGTTGTACCAGTTCATTATCATGGAGGTTATCAAGGACAGGGACAGATAGACCAGCATCCAGATGCCAATGATCTCGATTGCCTGACCTGTCTGGTTCAGCACGGTGCCACCAACCGAGACAATGTCTGGATAGGCAATCGCCACCGCAAGGGACGAGTTTTTCGTCAGGTTCAGATATTGACTCGTCAGCGGCGGGATGATCACGCGCATCGCTTGCGGGATGATGATCAATCGCAGCGTATGGCTTGGCTTTACACCCAATGCATAGGAAGCTTCTGTTTGCCCGTGGCTGACCGCCAAAATACCTGCGCGGACAATCTCGGCGATGAAGGCGCCGGTATAGATTGTCAGAGCGAGTAAGAGGCCTACAAATTCGGGGATAACCTTCATGCCACCGGCAAAGTTGAACCCTTTAAGCGCTGGCAGATCATAGGTGACCGGCATGCCGGCAACGAAATAGGCAACCAGAGGCAAGCCGATAAGCATGCCAAGGCCTGTCATGAAGACCGGGAATCGCTGGCCCGTTGCCATTTGCCGCTTTTTGGCCCATCGGTACATGATGATGACGCCGAGAACCGCAGCAATCAGAGCATACAGGATCAGAGCCGATCCTTCGCCAAATTCTGGTTTTGGCATAAAGAAGCCGCGGTTGTTGAGGAAGAAGCCCCCGCCAAAATCCAGCGACTGCTTTGGATGCGGAACGGTCCGTAGAACAGCGAAGTACCAGAAAAACAGCTGCAACAGCAGCGGAATGTTGCGGACAATTTCGATATAGACCGTAGCCATCTTGGAAATGACCCAGTTATTCGACAGCCGTGCAATACCCATGACGAAGCCGACAATGGTGGCGAAAAAGATGCCGATCACTGCAATAAGCAAGGTGTTCAGCAAACCCGCCAGCAGGGCTTCTGCATAGGTTGAGGTTGCGGAGAGGTCAATCAGGGACTGGTTGGGCAGAAAGCCTGCCGTATTGTCCAGAAAGCCAAAACCGGATGCGATATTCTGTTTCTCAAGGTTATGGGCGGTGTTCTGGACAATGTTCCAGACCAAATAGACCAAACCGCCGACAAGAACGATCTGATAGATGTAGCCCCTTACCTTGGGATCGTTAAATATCGAGCCCTTGGCCGAGGAACCATCCCCAGCCTGATGAGAGTTAGCAGCCATTTGTGCCTCGTTGGTGACTGGTCTTGTTGCTCGTTATTGCTTTGACCAGGCTATCGAGACGCGACGCCAAGCGTTCCCACTTATGTGGGTTATGATTGTATTTACGCTGTTTTGTCGCGAACAAAAAAATTACCCCGGCAGATTCGTGGTATCTGCCGGGGCGTAATCCAATTGATTAACGGATTGGCGGTGCGTACATCAGACCACCTTTGGACCACAGAGCGTTTACGCCGCGTGCAATGCCAAGTGGGGTGTCCGGACCGACATTTTTGTCGAAGCTTTCACCATAGTTGCCGACGGCTTTGATCACGTTGTAAGCCCAGTCATTGCCGAGGCCCAGATTTTCACCGAAGGACCCTTCAACGCCGAGCAGACGACGGATTGCAGGGTTGGAGCTTTCTTTCATTTCATCAACGTTGGCCTGGGATACGCCGAGTTCTTCAGCGTTGATCATTGCAAACAGAACCCATTTGTTGATGTTGAACCACTGGTCGTCACCCTGACGAACAACTGGGCCAAGTGGCTCTTTGGAAATGATTTCCGGCAGAACGACATGGTCAGCAGCGTTGGTGAGTTTCAGGCGCTGTGCATACAGGCCGGAAGCATCCGTGGTGTAAACGTCGCAACGACCGGAATCGTATGCCTGAACAACTTCGTCAGCTTTTTCGAACTGAACGAGTTCGAGTTCCATGTTGTTGGAACGGAAATAGTCGGTCACGTTCAGCTCGGTGGTGGTACCGGTGTTGGTGCAGACAGATGCGCCAGACAGTTCCAGAGCGGAAGAGACGCCCAGAGACTTGCGGATCATGAAGCCCTGACCGTCATAATAGTTTACGCCAGCGAAGTTCAGGCCCAGAGCGGTGTCACGGGTCATGGTCCAGGTGGTGTTACGCGGCAGCACGTCGATCTCGCCAGACTGCAGGGCGGTGAAACGCTCTTTAGCAGACAGTGGGGAGAATTTTGCGCCCGAAGCGTCACCAAAAATTGCAGCGGAAACCGCGTAGCAGAAATCGACATCGAGGCCGGTCCAGTTGCCCTGATCATCAGGGTTGGAGAAGCCTGGCAGACCCTGGCTCACACCGCACTGTACGGCGCCTTTGGCCTTTACGTCATCAAGAGTGGCAGCGCCAGCAGCAGTTGCGCCGACAGCCATTGCAGAACCCATAAGTACGGAGAGAAGAGCTTTTTTCATATTGCAGCCTATGTTCGTTGCCCGATAGGAAAGATTTGATTGCAAGTTTGAACATGTTGTCGGGAAAATCCGAACTGGATGCATCCCGCCACGTGTTCTTTCATTGTTTGGTCGATTGCAGGATGTGCAATTGACACCGCTATCGAAGGAAATTATTTGATCTCGGTCAAGAGGAAATGTGACCTGATATCCACGAAACTTGTCGATTCCCATGAAAAATGTTTCTTAACACCGGGTTTTTGAAATATTTTAATCGGAGCGGGATCAATTTCCGATGAATCTGCCGCGCTCTGTGGAGCTCAAACCTAGTCAAAAGGTCACCAATGAAAAATCATACTGGAAAAAACACCAAGGCACTGAAGACTGCCACCCGCCTTGTGACCACTGGACGCTCGCCAAAAGAACAGGATGGATTTGTGAATCCACCCGTGATTCACGCCTCAACTGTGGTGTTTGATTCGACCGAGCAACTCTATTCTGGCAAATCCAAATTTGCCTATGGCCGTCGGGGAACCCCAACCACCAATGCGCTGACCGATGCACTGACCGACCTTGAGGGAGCGCACGGATCCGTTTTGGCCCCCTCCGGGCTTGCGGCCTGTTCACTGGCCCTGCTTTCTGCGTGTAAAGCAGGCGATCATGTGCTGATCACTGACAGCGTTTATGAGCCAACCCGTAACTTTGCCAAGACTGTTCTCGAACCAATGGGCGTCGAGGTTCAATATTATGACCCGCTGATCGGAGGGGAAATCGCAACCCTCTTCAAGGACAACACGTCTGCGGTGTTCACCGAAGCGCCCGGGTCGCAGACATTCGAGATGCAGGATATTCCGGCCATCGTTGCTGCCTGCAAGGATCGGGATATTCTGGTTCTGCTCGACAATACATGGGGTACGCCGCTCTATTTTGATTCGATGGGACATGGTGTGGACATCACCATTCAGGCGGGCACCAAATATATTGTTGGCCATTCTGACGTGATGCTGGGCACCATTTCGGCCAACGAGCGGGCTTGGGGGCGTCTTTATGATGTTCATGGCGCGATGGGCTATCATGTCGGGCCGGATGATGTGTATCTAGCCTTGCGCGGCCTTCGTACCATGGGCATCCGGTTGCGGCAGCATCAGGAAAGTGCGTTCGAGATGGCCCAATGGCTGGAAGCGCGGCCTGAGGTGGATCGGGTGCTCTATCCCCCTCTGCCCTCGGATCCCGGTCATGCCATCTGGAAACGGGACTTTACAGGCGCGTGCGGCCTGATGGGCGTGGTGCTGAAAGATGTCAGCAAGAAACAGGCTTGCGCCTTCATCGATGCTCTGGACCTGTTTGGTCTGGGCTATAGTTGGGGTGGCTTTGAAAGCCTCGTGATTCATGCTGATCCGCGGAACTATCGCACGGCAACCACATGGAATGAGCCCGGCCAGTTGATCCGGCTGCACATTGGTTTGGAAGATGTTTCAGACCTGAAAGAGGATCTGGAAGGTGGCTTCGCGGCCTTGAGCTCAGCCAAGTAGGCGAATTGATCTTGAAAACACTTAAAGGCAGCCTGTGGCTGCCTTTTTTTGTTGCCCTCATGACTCGTGTCAGATGACGTCCTTCATGATTTCATCATCTTCGAGCGCTAGTTCGACACTCGTTTTGGTCTGTTCCAATCGCTTGCCCAGTTGGATGTGACGATACAGATAGGCACCCAAGGCACCGGAAATCACGAACAAGACGACCCCTACGCCGATCTGTGCGGTTTGATCCACTTGCACGCCACTGCCCATCAAGGCAAAAATGGCGGTTTGGGGAATATATCCGGCCGCAGACCCAAGCACGAAGGGGATGGCCCGCACATGGGTGACCCCTGCGATGAGGTTCGTGACAAGGTTGCTGCCCACCGGGAGAAACCGGATCAACAGCGTGGTGACGAAGGGGCTGCCGGTCAGCACCTGTTCAAAGCGTGCGACGCGTTTGCCGAAATTGCGCTGAACGAAGCCGCGCCCCATCAGGCGGGCATAGGTGAAGGAAAGGATGCAGCCACAACTGGTTGCCAATACGGCGAGCGCAGTGCCGCCCAGAAAGCCGAAGGCATAACCGCCCATGAATGAAATGGCCTGACGCGGAAAGCCGACCGCTGCCAATAGACCACCCATGGCGACGAATAGCAGATATCCCGAAACGCCCCTGCCCTTGACTTGCGCGTCGACCCAATGCTCGTCAAACATATCCGCAATGCCGATCGCCTTGAGGCCGTAACCAATAGCGACCAGAGACCCGATCATGATCAGGCCTTTTAGATAGGGGCGCAAGGTCTGGTACAGACCGCCGCCGCGAGCATTTGCAGGTTCACGCATGATCAGGTTTCAGGTCCATTCTGACCAGTCAAAGAAATTTCCTTGATCACCGGAATTTTCTTGCGACGCTTGCGCAACCAATAAACCCCGAGCAGATCGAGTATGCCGACCCAGAGACGATCAAAGATTCCATATTTTGAGGTGCCATGGGACCGACCACGGTCAATCACATCGATATGGACGACCTTCAGTCCTTCACGAACGACCAAGGCAGGCAGGAACCGGTGCCAGGCTTCGAAGAAGGGCAAATTGAGAAAGACCTGACGGCGGATCACCTTGAGACCACAGCCGGAATCGCGTGTATTGTCCTTGAGCAAAGACTGACGGATGCTGTTTGCCAATCGTGAGCCGTATTTCTTGACAAAGCCGTCGGTGCGCTTCATCCGCTGACCAGCGGCAAGTGCGTGGTCAGGATCACCAGCTTTCAGAGCGTCGATCATTTGTGGGAAGAAGGCCGGATCATTCTGACCGTCACCATCAAGAGTGGCGATGAACTCCCCTTGTGCATGGAGCAATCCGGTTCGCACCGCATTGGACTGGCCGCAGGATTTCTCATGGCGGATATGGCGCAGCCAAGGGCGTTCGATGGAATAAGCTTGCAGCAACTGATCCGTCCCGTCATCCGACCCATCGTCAACGATGATAAGCTCGAATGGCCGGCCGGCTAAAGCGCTGCCGACTTCGTCGATCAGAAAGGCCAAATTGTCTTTCTCGTTCTTGCAGGGAATGACCACGCTGACTTCCAGCGCATGGGACATGGGGGGCAGATGTGCAAGCATGAATGCCTTCCGAACTTGCCCTTGATCGGGCGTTGTTGTTGCTCTCGGACGCCGGTCGCCCTGCACTTCGGCTTGGTCCTAGGCCTTGTGGCGCAGGAAGTGAAGAGCCTTGAGCAGCTTCGATATAGCCAGTGGGCGACTGGAGGGCAAGCGGATCAAGCCTTTTTCACCACGGAACAGCAAGCGGCGGTTGGCAAACCACAGGGCCAATAGCCACGCAAAGCTTGCGCCATAGGCAAAACCGGCGACCGTGTCGGAAGGGTAATGCGCCCCGACAATGACGCGTGATGCGGCCACCCACAGCCCCAGACCAAGCCAGATCCATTTGAGGCGAGGAAAGAGCAGAAGGAAAATGATCGCCATGGCACCTGCTGTCGCCGAATGACCGGATGGAAAACTCTGAAAGCCCGAGGACAGGCCCGGCGGGTCAAAATGAAAAGGACCGAGGGTATCAAAATGGCGCGGCCGTGCGCGTCCGATGGCCATTTTGAAAAGGTTGTTTGAGATGCCCGAGCCAGCGACAGCAACAAAGGCATAGAGTCCCAACAGTTGGTAGTTGGTCAGCACTGCCTTGGCCGACCGAGGCAAATGGTCCCACGAAAGCAAGCCGAGCAGGAGAATGGCCAAGGCGGCGGGCACCAAAAGAAATTCGGACTTGCCGACTTCCGTCAATGTGCGAAAGAAGGCATAGGTCTGCGGCGAGATGGTTGACTTCCAGTGGCCGGCGGCTTGATCAACGAAAAGAAACCCAATGGCAATGAGACTGACAACGACCGCGAGGATCAAAAGCCAATCGGGATGCCGAACAGCGGAGCCAAAATGCCCGGACCGCACCTGAAAAGACCGGACGGCGCGAAGCGTGCGGAAGTGCTTCCACTGGTCTTTCAGGCGAAAAATAGCACGGGGAATAGAGGCAAGCAGGGACATGAATTGTTCCAAAATTGTCTCAGCACGAGGCCGGGCTGGTGGTCTGGTTTTGCGGTCTGGCTTACATTTTCATCCGATATAGGGCGAAACTTTGCCACTTACCACCATTCAGTTTAAAACCCTTCACGTGATCGACGGCCTCGATCAGGTCGGCCCGGTTGCCGATGGCTTCAAGGAAGGCAGGTTCCCTGCTTTGTTCAATGATGGTCATCCGGCACCCTGCTTCAATCAGAAAGTCAGCGGCCTGTTTGGTTTGGCTGGGATCGATCAGTTGCGTATCCGTGCCCATCAAAAAGACCAGACTTGGCTCGCTGTAGCCAACGCTGGCCAACTCGATCGACTCGCAGGGTTTGTTGCGATTGACAGATGCTGCCATCTGATTTGATAGCCAGACATTGTTCAGGGCCGGGAAAATGGTGCCATGGATCGAAAGATACAGGACCGGAGCCACGAGTGCTGCCAATAGGAAGGCTGCCATCACCCGCCCACGCACCAGAACCGAGAAGGACAACAGGCTGAGACCAACAGCAACAAGGCCCAGCCCCAGCGCTGCGGGGTTGATTACGCCTTCAATGATGAATAGGGCAATCGGGGCGCCGATGCCGAGAATGGCGGCAATCAGCGGCACGAACCCAGCGATAATTTTGGCCCAGAGCTTATTCCAGCTCGTTGCGCGATTTTCCAATGCCAAGGCCGTCAACAAAGCCAATGCCGGGAAAGTCGGCAGGACGTAGTGCGGCAGCTTGGTGGAGACCAGCTCGAAGATCACCCAGGTGGGCAAGATCCAAGACAGGGCGAAGCGCACCGCATGTTGTTTCTTTTGGTTCCAGACCCAGCCAAGGGACAAGAGCAGAAAAATGGAGACAGGCCAGAATGTCAGATTGGAAATTGCGAGATAGGTTCCCGGAGGCGCACCGTGAGATTCCTTGCCTGTGGCAACCTTGGCCAACATATCCTTGCCGACCGAGTCAACATAGAAAGCCCAGTCCGTATGCAGGCCAATGGCGATGAACCATGGCAGCGTGATCAACAACATCAACGGAATACCAAGCTTCCACCGTGTGCCCTTCAGCCATGCAAAAGAGCGTTCTTGTGCGGCGAGCAAAAGGACGGTCAGGCCCGAGACCATCAGGACAATCGGCCCCTTGATCAGAATGCCCATAGACAGAGCCACCCAGAGAATGGAGGCCTGATAGCGCTTCAATCCTGCTCGGTTTTCATAGAGCTCCCACAATAGCCATTGCACGGCAAGGATCGTCGCGAGCAACATGGCATCGGCCTTGGCCAATCGTGCCTCGACCCCAAGCAAGATCGCAGCCGACATGGCGATGCCTGCCAGAAATCCGACACGGACAGAGGCCATACGCATGCCAATCAGGAAAGTGAAGCCGACAGAAAGCAACGCACCGGCCATGGAAGGCAGACGATAGGCCCAGATACCGGCATCTTCCCCCTGCCCTGAAATTTTGACACCGGCAACCTGAAGCCAGTAGATCCCAACCGGTTTCTTGTAGCGGGTGCCATCCTGAAAGCGGATATCGACATAGTCGCCGCTTTCCATCATTTGCTTGGAGGCCTGCGCAAATCGGGCTTCGTCACGATCGACGGGAGGAATGGTGTTAAAGCCGGGCATGAAACACACCAAGGCGAACAGCATCAGCGCCAGAAAGGCCTTGAGACGTGAGGAACAAAGGGCAGAGAGCCAGTTTTCCGTCGCATCACTCAGTGATGTGATCCAATCTGGTTCAGGTTGTGGCTGAGCCGGGCCCGACTGCCAGCGTGGCTGGTTGTCCGGTGAAGACGGATCGTTTGGAAACAGGCCGGTGTCAGACATGGTAGCCTCTTTGTCTTGTCACTTCCGCTCGCGGCGAAAAAGGATCGAGAGATGGCTTGTCTTACCGGATTTGATACCCTTTGCACAGGGAAAGGAATGAATTCACTGTGTAAACTGAGGGTGTGCACGCGTTGGATAAATGGCAGTGCAGTAAAGCCTTACGTGTTGCTACCACTCCATCGGGTTGCGCAGCGGGACGCGCTTGTCTTGAGGTTTGCCGCCACATGATTGCACTACTTCAATTGTGAAAGAAATCGTCATTGTCACAAATGAATTTCAAACATGGTCGGTAGTGCAGCAAATATCCAGTTCCGATTCCATGCTTTTGAGTGATTCTGTCTATTATTTTCAAGTAACGGCCAGGGGAGTGAAAGTATTGCGATTGATCATCTTATATTTGCATGTTACAAATAACTTACGTAGGAAGAATCACCTATGTCGCCATTTTGCGTTGTTAGTTCGTATGCCAGTTTCTGGAAAGGGGGCGAACTTATGCGTTATGAGAGTCAATTGTTGGACGCCGTTGAGAGCTGTCCAGTCCCAAATGATGATCAGGGCTGGCATGGACAATCTCTTGCGCAAAAAGAGCAGTTGAGTGTGCTCATTGTTGAAGATGATGATTTTGATTTTCACATCATCAAACGCTTCATGCTCGAAGCCAAAGGATACAGCGCCAAAATTGACCGAGCGTCTTCTCTTGCCAAAGCCAAGCTTGCTGCCACTCACCGTCGCTATGATGTTGTTCTGATTGACTTCTGTTTGGGAGACGACACCGGCGTGCTTGCTATGAGCGCTTTTGGCGGCCGTCAGTCTGATTGCGTGATGATCCTGATTACAGGGATGTTGGCCCCGGATATCCAAAAGATCTCCCTCAAAGCCGGTGCTGTCAGCTGTATCGACAAAGAACAGCTCAATTCTAAAATGCTGGAAGCCACAATAACCACCGCTCTGCACAATCACAGACTGGAACAAGAGCTTCATCGGGCCATTTTTGATCTTGAGGAAGCGACCCGAGCGAAGAATGCTTTCTATGCCAACATGAGCCACGATCTGAAGACGCCATTGAATGCAATTATGGGGTATGCAGAGATCATTTCAAGCAACTGCCTCAACTTGCCGGTTCCAGATCAGTATCGTGACTATGCCAACTTGATCCGGTCGGGCGGATTGCATTTGCTCGAAGTGATCAACAATCTTGTCTTAAGCGCGAGCGACAAGATCAACAGCGTTGGTGGGCCGTTTGAACAGGCCAACCTTAATCTGTTGGTAGACAAGGCGCTTGAGCTTGTGCTGATCTTGGCTCAGAACAAGTCCATCAACGTGGATCTTTCTCCATCAAATGAGGCCATTCCGGTCTATTGTCAGCCGTCCTTGATTACGCAAGCCATTGTCAACATTCTGTCCAACGCGATAAAATACACGCCAGATGGCGGGCATATTGCGGTTCGCGTACATTCATGCGGCGAAACCCACTGTGTGTCGATCGAGGATTCCGGCATCGGCATGAGCCAAGACGACATCAAAATCGCAAAAGCCCCATTTGGGCGCTGCAAATTGCCACCGGAGCTGTCTCAGGAAGGCACCGGGCTGGGACTATCGATCGTGGATCGAATTGCCGTCAGTCATCAGGGAGGTGTTTTGATTGAAAGTCAGCCCGGAGTGGGAACGAAAGTGACGCTCAAATTGCCTGCCATTCAGTGAAGCCAGCTGTGAGAAAAATGCGTGAGCGTCTCACCCTCCTTGGGGATGCGGCTTTCCTTGACCGACGCGCGGACTCTCGTGCTAGTCTTCAGCCTGTGGACCGGATCGCGACCGCGACCGATCAATCAATGGTTTTTTGGGTGCATATGTGACAGATCTTACTCTTCTTTCTCGAGATGAATTGTTTGACTATATTTATGCATTGGAAAGGCAGCTTGATCAACATGCTCAAGCACAGGCCAACGACCATCTCCCACACTCTTCCAAGTCGTATCATGAAGTCAGTCGGCGTATAGCCCATGATGTCAAAGCACCTGTCAGGCAAATCGCTCAACTTAGCGAAATACTGGTTCAGAACACCCAGAGAGTGGTTGATGAGGAGACGCTAACCGTTGTCGATATGATCAAGAACCGGGCGGCAGAACTTGATATTCGACTGGATGAAATCCGCGCCTTCAGTTCCGCGCATTTTCTACCACTAAACTGCGAGACTGTTTCCTTCGTCGAAATCGTAGAGTCATGCCGACTCAGCTTGGGGCTTGGTGATGATCGAGTCACTTTTGCAAGTGATGAAGAGATTTTGGTCCAAGCCGACAGAATGCTGCTGACCCTCCTTTTTAACAACCTGTTGATATTTCTGTTCAAATCTTATGATTTGTCGCCGTTGATCAAAATATCATTGCATTCGGACGAGGTTTCACCCTTCGCGAGGACGCTCGACATTTCGGTCTCTGGTTATGTTTTTGAAACCACGGGAAAATCCGGACTATTTGAGCCATTCACAACCATCAGCACCAATGACATCGATATGAGTACCGGGCTGAAATTGAGTATTTGTGCCCAGGTATGCAAGCGTCACGGTTGGACTTTGTCAGAAGACTTTTCTGGCCGGGAAGGCTTCTCCATTAAATTGCATTTGTGAAATCCGCTTTGTCTATTACCTTTAAGAGACGGCTGGAGCTTGGGGGAAGACTATGGCTGGCAGTTTGATGGATGATATATCGGAAACTAGCCCTGTTTCTGATGGCGCTGACTATGGGGGTCATTCGGTTCAGATGTCGTGTCTGTTGATCGACGATGATCCGATCGACATTCGCTATGTTAGCTGGCTATTGCAACAGGCAAACGGTTTCGACTTGAAGGTTCAAACGGCTTCGTCTCTCAGAGAGGCGCGCCGTCTTTGCACCCAGCAAGAGTTCGATCTTTATCTATTCGATTATTGGATGGGAGAAGAATCGTCTGTTTCCCTGCTGCAGGAACTCGCCTCCAGATCAGGCGCTCCGCATATGATGGTGGTCATGTCTTCGCTGGATGATGAAAGCTTTCAGAGTTTGAGCCTTGAATCCGGTGCCGACTTCTTCTTAGCCAAGCAGAATCTATCCCATCTTACCCTAGAGAAACTGTTGCAACGGGTGTTTTACGCGGCATCAAAACGCCGCGCCAATACCCAGCACCATCTCGACGAAGACCAAAGGACCGATGCCTGGATGCGGTCATTGCGGTCTCAGTTGGATAAGGTGCATGGCTATTCCGTGCTAGCCATGTCGTCTCTTCACAACCACACGAGGGAGGAGGCGAAAAGTCATCTGGCCGATGCGATCGCATGTCTGTCGGGCATTCGCAATGAAATGCCCTATATGAATGCGAGTCTGAGCAATGGCCACAAACGATCAGAAGTCGTCCTCTCGCCGTTCGACGTCAGTCAGTTGCTGTCAAGCACGGTCGAAGCCTGCAGTTTGGAGGCTGAGCAGTTCAGCAAACGGGTGAGTTTCTACGAACAGGTTGAGGATTCCATCATCCTGTCTGATCCCATGCTGCTGCAAGATCTGCTGACCATTACGCTTCGCGGGGCCATTCGTCATGGGGAAATGGCCAGCGACATCGCAGTCAGTTACGAGCTGCAGCCAACAAATCTGGAGATTTTCATTTCCGAATTCGGCGCATCCGAAGATGCCGAAGTTGAGAATTATGATTATGAAGGCCGCGAGGTCATGCAACTCTCCAACTTGTTCGGCGAAGAGCGGACAGGCAGCTTTCTCGTGGCTGATCATATCCTCAAGCGTCTTCAAGGCAGCTGGGCAATGGGCCGTCGGGACAACAATACGGAAATCAAGCTCCGCATCCCTTTGAATATCGACGCTCTCAACTAACCCGTCCTTATCCAATCACGACTTTGCTATGACTTTCCAGAAAGCCTCAGTGTTGTTGAACTGTTGGCTGGGCATTGTGATTGGTGCTTCAAACAATCGGGTTTATTATCAAATAGAGACTAAAACAAATCAGACTGATAACGGTTGATACCGCCAAGCTGTTGCTCACAAATGCCATTTCCTCTTCGCTCGCCTTTTGCATAAAAAGAGGAATGATGAAGGGTGGTGGTAATATCAGCAAAATAAAGAATGCGGCCTGAAAGCCAGCCCCCAAGCCGAGCCACCCGTCGATCACAATGTGATTGAGCAGCAAGGCCGCTGGCACGACAAGACCATACCGAAGGATCACCAATCGAGCCACATCTCCCAAACCTTCGCGTTGGACCTTGATGCCATATCCCACAACCAGCAAGATCAGCGGCACAACCATGACGGTTAGCAGTTTGAATGTTGCATAAAAGCTTGAGAAAACGGGTGCTGTTTTGACAATCTCAGCGAGTCCCAGTGCATTTAGCACAAGCCCGGCCGACAATGCCAAGGTAACAGGAGATGTCACAAACATTTTCAGGATCGCCGACGGGTTGGAACGTCCATCTCGACGCACCATCAGCATTGGTGCAAAGACAAACCAAATGAACAATTCATGCGGCAGATCGACAATAGCAATATAGCCAACCGATTCCATGCCATAGGCACCACCAAATAAGCTTACACCCAACATGCCATATTCAAAGCCGGTGAACAAAAATGGAAACCAGGGATGGTGCGGCGCCAGCCATTTCCCAAAGAGAAGTCCCAACCCATAAAGCCCCAAGCAGATTAGCGCCACGAGCAACCAAAGTCCCAGATAGGCGATCTTCATCTCCATGTCGAGAAAGACCGTGAACAGAACGCTCGGCAAGATCAGACTGACGATCAGCTTCTTTATACCCTCGATGACGTCGCTGCTGACCAACTGGGTCCAGCGCAGCACCGTACCCAAGACAATCAGAAACAAAATGGGAAGCAGGGAGTCAAAAATGGACATGATCGCCTCACATGCGGGGTCAAGAGGCACTTATCGTTTCACGCGGTCAAACCATTGGCAAGATTGAAGGTGTGGCTTGGATTATTTGACGCAGAGGTTGGGTTTAGAAGAAACCACCGGCAATGCACGGCTGAAACCTTGGAAAAGCTGGCGACCCCTGAAGGATTCGAACCCTCGACCTGCTGATTAGAAGTCAGCTGCTCTATCCAACTGAGCTAAGGGGCCAACACGTTGAAACAATGAGATATTCTTGCTTCGGCCGGCATGCGGCGAGATGCGGAAAGGTCCGTCTCGCATCTCATTTGAGATTACTGCAATTTGGAGGCCACTTTTAAGGGTCTCACTGGTGCTTTTCAATCAGTTTTTTGGAAATCTTGAGACCAGTTGTGAATGACGCGCCATAGGCTGTGTCCGTTTGACCAGTATCAGGGCGACGCATGCGTCTGATAACTTGCCAAACAAGGATTTTGAAAACCCGTCTGACCCGGCCACAGGACGCAATGGCGTCTTTTCACCGGTGTCGTCAGACCTCGGCAATACCTGCTTGGGACAGAATAATGCAAGACATTGTTAGAGCGCGGATCACGAGAGATTGTCTGATCGGCTCAAAAACGGTTTTGGTTTTCTGTGATGCATTCTTCAGGCAAATGTGGGGTTGGACTCAATGCGTCCAATTGCCATCAATGCGGTTGATCGCAAAATTGTCCGAATAGGCCTTGACGATCCGCTTGCGCTTTTTGGGCTCACTCACCTGATAGTCGATGCCATGACGCTTGGCATAAGCAATTGCATCTTCTTTGGTTTCAAAGGTCAAATCGAGTTGCTGGCGCGTATCTGTGGAACTTGTATAGCCCATCAAGGGTTCAACATTCTTACCCTGAATGGGCTCGAACTTCAGGCACCAATGCTTGGCCTTGGCCATGCCGGACTGCATTGCATTCCTTGCCGGTTGATAAATGCGCGCTTTTGCCATCGATGTTCTCCCCTTTGGTGGTGCTAGTCCATGAGTCACCACGCCGGAGCAAGATACTGCCCGTGCCTACAGATTTCAATCATTTGCTGAAAGAAGTGGTCGGAGCGAGAGGATTCGAACCTCCGACCCCCTGATCCCAAATCAGGTGCGCTACCAGGCTGCGCTACGCTCCGACATATTTTCGCAAGGGTGCGTTATGCAGCCAACGAAGATGGCGATTGAATAGCAACCGCATTCAAAAGGAGCAAGCGCAAAGTCACCCACCTCGTCATTTTGCCTTGGGGGGTGTGAACAATTGATGCAGGAGCCTGTCGCCGCGAGAAAGTGCCAGTCGGTCTGCAGTCCCGGCCTTCACTTCCAGAACATAGCGCACCGGGCCACCGGAGCTGATGATCGACTGGGACAAGGGCGTGGTGTTCTTGACGATATGACGGATGGTGCCATCGGCACTGACAAACAGCATATCGAGGGAAAGATAGGTGTTTTTCATCCACATATAGACCTGTTCGGTCTTTTCAAAGTCAAACAGCATGCCGTGGTCCGGCGCGATTTTGGTGCGATACATCAGACCCTTGGCACGCGTGGCATCATCGTCGGCAATTTCTATTGAAAAATTGTGTCGCTTTTCACCGGACTGAATGATGAGTTTAGCATTCATTTTGTCAGCGCTCGCTGTCGGGTTGGCTTGAGCTTGGATGAAAGTACCCGGTCCAATGACGCAGAGTGTGACAAACATCAGACTCACCGCCAGACAGCATTTTACCAAGGAAACCATAAACGCAAAAAATCTTGAGGCCATGAACATGTCTCGACTGCAACTGAAAGAACAACAAGGGAATATAAGAGACCCGCAACGCGCTCAGAACTCACCAAGGGCCGATGCACTCTGCCGCTTGCATGGATCATACAATATTTCCACGAGTGAGGTCGAGATGCTCAACCAATGTTGATTGTTCAACAAGCAAAGTTGGGGGTGGTAGTCGACACGAACAGGCGCTCTTTTGCACGAGTGCCCGAGCAGTACGCCCGAAACGGTTCCTGCTTTGGTTATCGGCTACCGCAGCAATGCTATCATTGCGAGAGGAATCTTTCAGCACACGCTCAAGGGTCAAATAGCCACAGAAATACAAAAGCCGATCACGCCTCAACTGCTGCATGAACACAAGGCTGAGAGGTGATTTTCGACGTGCATTGGCCGAGCAATGCCGCAAAACTCAATGGGATGGTGGAATGTGGCCGCCAGTAGAGGGCCGAATTTCGGTCGCCATCTTGCCCTTTGGCCCTGGTCCATAACGCACCATAACTTCCTGATGCGGGCGTAGTTCGGTCAGGCCATAAAGCCGCAGAGTCTCCATGTGAATGAAGATATCCGGGGTCCCCTCACCTTGCGTGAGGAAACCAAAGCCCTTTTCCCGATTGAACCATTTGACCCAAGCGGTCTCCAGCTCACTGGTTGGCGTCACTTTGACATGGGTGTTGGCAGGTGGCAGTTGGGAAGGATGGAGGGCTGTGCTTTCGTCCATGGACAGAATTCGAAGGGCCTGCAGGCCCTTGGGACCCTTGAGCGCCTCGCAGACGATCCGAGCGCCTTCATATGCGGTCCGGTATCCGTCACGACGCAAGCAAGTCACATGCAAGAGGATGTCGGCACTCATGTCATCAGCCATGATAAAGCCGAAGCCTTTGGCTACGTCAAACCATTTGATCTTGCCAGCAACCTGAATGACGTCAACAGACTGGTCCTCAGATGCTTCACTTTCAACGGGTTGCCGCTCCGGTGCGTTTTTCACCCCCATCTTAGTGCCTCAATGCTTTGCGTAGCCTCGTTCCCGACTCAATACTATGGTCGATTCTCAAAAGGAGGATACCATTTGCCACCGTGAGTGCATCAATAATTTTTTACTTTTTGCAGGTTTCGTTTTTGCGCCCTGTTTTTCTCACGCATGGGCAAAAAATCGCTCGTCTATTTACAGTCCAAATAAGTAGAAAGCGGGAGTCGCTGTCTTTTTGTGTTTGGTCTGCATAGCAATGCCGGATCTGGGCCTGTTTGAATGCTGCCAGATCAACGAATGGACTGCATAACTTTGCCGATTTCTCCATGCACGCAAAGATCTGCCATGTCATCAAGTGGCGTTGGGTCGCGGTTAATGATGACAAGCTTTGCGCCATTGCGTTTGGCGATCTCTGGCAGACGTGCTGCAGGATAGACCACAAGCGACGATCCCAACACGATCATCAGGTCACACATCTGAATATGTGTGAGGGCATCGTCCATCTTGTCTTCAGGCATTGCCTGCCCGAAGGAAATGACAGCCGCTTTGACGAGACCGCCACATGCGTCACAGCGTGGCGCTTTGTCATGCGTCTCGATATGGGTCTTTGCATCAGACAGAGACATTGGGGTCTGGCAATCAAGGCAAGCGCCATAGGTGCTGTTGCCATGGATCTCGATGACATGGTCATCGGACAGCCCGCTTTTCTGATGCAGCCCGTCGATATTCTGCGTGATGGTACAGGTCAGTTTCCCCATCGCCTGCAAGCGCACAAGCGCCTTGTGCCCTTCATTGGCCTCGGCGATCGCAAATTCTTCGTTCATGACAAAACGGCGGCGCCAGTCTTCCCGTCGTGCGGCTTCAGAGCGAACAAAATCGGCAAACTGGATGGGTTCCATTTTCGACCAAATGCCATTGGGGGAGCGAAAATCGGGAATACCGCTTTCAGTGCTGATGCCCGCACCGGTAAAGGCGACGATGGAAGAGGCTTCATCAATCAGCTTCAGAAGCAGTTGCGCGGGGTCCTGTGTATGTCGGGTTGAAACTGTGTCTTGCATCCACCGCTCCCTGTGCTTACGTAAATGACCGAGTCCGTGTCTGAACTGGTCTTTGTTTGAATCGAGGAATTCATACCATGAAATATTTGCACACTATGGTGCGCGTCGCCGACGTTGAAAAGTCTCTCGACTTTTATTGCAACAAACTGGGTCTGAAGGAAGTGCGCCGAAACGACTATGAATCCGGTCGCTTCACGCTGATTTTCCTTTCTACTGACGGGGAATATGAAAATTGCCTCGAGCTGACCCACAATTGGGATCCGGAAGAATATGATGAAGGCCGCAACTTCGGTCACCTCGCCTACAGTGTTCCCAACATCTATGAAACCTGTCAGAAGCTGATGGATGCCGGCGTGACGATCAACCGTCCTCCACGTGACGGCCGCATGGCCTTCATTCGCTCACCGGACAACATCTCCATCGAGTTGCTGCAGGAAGGTGATAGCCTGCCACCACAGGAGCCTTGGGCTTCGATGGAAAATACCGGCAAGTGGTAAGTTTGTTTCAGGTGCAATGATATAATTTGCATCCTACCCGAGCGATCCCGCTGGTCGCTCGGGTTTTCTATTAAGCATTCGGTTATTAAACCTGCCCTTTTGAGGCAAATATTCGTAAAAATGGGCCTTTTGATCAGCCCCAACGCCTTAATGCTGTCACAGTTGACCATCATTTCCGGTCACGCTTTCGTGACGGCATGCGTGATGCTGCCCTCATGTCAGCCTTTGGGGTTCAACAGAAGTACCCCATGGTGACCGCGTCTTTCTTCGCAAGACAAAAAAGATCCGAAGGAACGACGCGCGGCGATGAAGTCCGGGCGCACCGATGAACGCCCTTGAAGGGCTCGAATTCCAGTTTTTTGTTCGCCGCAACAGAGCCTGACCGGCCCTGCAAGCGAACTGTTTTTGGCCTTCGCTCATGCACCTTCATTGTGTTGCGTGGCAAGAGCCCTTGTGCGCAGCCGTGTCCCCCAACCTTCGCTGCGCCATGACGATGTGGGCCCTCGGTGTCCGCGATGAGGTAGTATAGATGTTGAGTTTCAAATCTGGGCTTTTTGCCATTCTTGCACTTGTTCTGGCGGGGTGTCAGACCACTGGCAACAATGGTGTCACCATGTCGACCAGTACGCATAACAGCATGTCCAAGCGAACTGTGATGGCCTATGCCAACGGGTTGGACAGCAAGCCGGTCCGCAGCGGCAAATCGCGGTTTCTGGTGGCCCATGGCAAGGTTCAGCTTGGCTGTCTTAAGCCTGACCTTGTGAAGTTGCTTACCAAGATTGAGAAGCACTATGGCAAGAAAGTCGTCATCACGTCCGGCTATCGGTCAAAGTCCCACAATCGACGGGTGCGTGGGGCAAAGAACTCCCAGCACATGTATTGCAAGGCTGCGGATATTCGCGTTCCGGGCGTTAGCAAGCAGGCATTGGTGAAGTTTGCCCGCACCCTGCCCGGCATTGGCGGCGTCGGCCTCTATTGCCGCTCGTCCTATGTGCATGTTGATGTGGGCAATCGACGGGACTGGTATTGGGGATGTGGCAATAAGAAGCGCCGCAGGGTGGCGCGACGCTAAATTGTCGCCGATTTTTCGAAATAGTCCGGCCTGCCATGCCTTTGCGTGGCGGGCTTTTTCAATTGCGGCTTTCGTATAACTCCTAGGTAAGCGATATTCAGGGGCGTGGGTAAAGACTATAATGCAACTAGAATCACGCCGCTTTGGGAGATTGAGGTTCTTTCCTCTCCCCATATCCCTTGCTTGAGGTAACATGGCCAGCTCAGCCGACTTTTCATATCTAACTGACTCTATCGTTTTCCTTGGCGCCGCCGTCATTGCCGTGCCCATTGCAAAACGTCTCGGGGTCGGATCGATCATCGGTTACCTGATTGCAGGCATGATTATCGGCCCGTTTGGTCTCTCCTTCATCCCTTCGACAGAAGACATCGTCCCTATTGCCGAGTTAGGGGTCGTGCTGCTGCTGTTTGTTTTGGGGTTGGAGCTCAAACCTGAGCGCCTTTGGCGCATGAAGGCCGATATTTTCGGGCTTGGAACCAGCCAGATTGTTTTGACTGGACTGGTTTTGGGAGCGGTTTTCACCTTGTTTGGTCTGTCCCAACCAATCGCCTTTGTCGGTGGGTTCGGTATGGCCCTGTCCTCCACGGCCTTTGCCGTCCAAATCCTGCAAGAGCGCGGACACTTCTCGACCGTTTATGGTCAACGGGCCTTTGGAATCCTGTTGATGCAGGATATTGCGATCGTCCCCTTGTTGGCGATGGTCAGCATTGTAGCGCCTTCTTCTGGGGTGGAAAGTCATGAAAGTGTTGCCAGTCAGATTGGCATCACCGTCGCGGCCGTGCTGATCGTAATTTTGGTGGGGCGCTATCTGCTGTCCCATGTCTTTTCCATGCTGGCTGCCACAAAGGCCCGTGAAATCATGCTGGCTGCTGCGTTGTTGGTGGCACTGGGCAGCGCCGGGATCATGCACTTGGCCGGTCTATCGATGGCTTTGGGGGCGTTTCTGGCAGGAATCATGCTGGCGGAATCCAGCTTTCGCCACACGCTGGAAGCGGATATCTTTCCCTTCCGTTCGCTGCTGATGGGACTGTTTTTCATGACGGTCGGCATGACGCTCGATTTGCCGGTGACCTTGGCGGAGTTGCCAATCATTCTCGCTGGTGTCGTGGTGGTGATGGCGTTGAAGGGGTTGATCCTGTGGCTGCTTGCCAGAGTGACGGGTTCTTCCAGTATCGATGCCGGCTATATCGCGGTTGCCTTGCCACAGGCTGGCGAATTTTCGTTCGTCCTGTTTGCCGCCGCATCAGCTGCGGGTTTGCAAAGTCCTGCTTTCACAGTCATGACGGCGATCGTGATTGTCACCATGGTGATGACGCCCTTTGTCGGCAAAGGCCATGATGCGGCCCTGCGCTATCTGGCCAATCGCTACCCGGAGCGCATCGAGCCCGAACTAGAGATGGTCGACAAGAGCGAACCGCATGTGCTGGTGGTGGGTTTTGGTCGCTTCGGCAAGATCGTCTCGCAGATGTTGATGGCGGAGGGGTTGCGGATCGTGGCCATTGATAACAATACCAAGCGTATTGCTGTCGCCCGGCGTCATGGCCTGCCGGTCTATTATGGCGATGCCACACGCGAGGATGTGCTCAGACTGGCCGGTGCGGAACAGGCTTTGTTGATTGCGCTCTGCGTCGAGAATCCGATCGTAATGGCAAAATCCATCGATCTGATCCGGGAACATTTCCCCAAAGCCGCAATATTTTGCCGGGCAACTGACCGCGCCCATGCGGTGGAGCTGACCAAATGTGACGTTGATTTTCAGGTGCGCGAGACCTTCGAGAGCGGCATTAATTTCGGCCGCGCCGCACTTGATCATCTGGGCATATCGACCGAACGCATTCAGGACATCGAAGCGGATGTCCGTGAGCGTGATCTGGAATTGCTGATGCATCATCTCAAAGCTGGCGATGCTCAGGAAGCCAATTTGGGACGCATTCTTCCACCACGCAAAAAACCGGACTAGACCCCACCTTCATCAGCAAACTCTATTTGGGCACTGCGATTGGATTGTCCGGATATTGCTGCCATTCGGCCATCGATCCATCATACAGCAAGCCCTGTTTATTGCCGAGCAGCTCATGGGTAACGAACCAGGCCAAAGATGCCCTGTGGCCGGAGTTGCAAAAGCCAATATGAGCCTGCATCGGATCCATGCCCTGCGTGGAAAATAAAGCTTTGGCGCGCTCCAGAGTGAGGAATTTGCCACCCTGCTTGGGTTCAACCAGCTGATCAAATGGCAGATTTTGCGCTCCGGGGATCGTACCGGGACGTGGACCGCCCGCCTTGCCTACATATTCTTCATGCGAGCGATAGTCAAAAATGGCCATACCCTTCTTCCACGCAGTCAACACGTCATCCATCGAGGGTGCCATGGCGGGATTGGGGTTTGCAGTATATTTTGTCGCCCTCACACGGGTCATTTGTTTGGTGAAAATGGGTTTTGGCAAGCGACTATAGGCAATCAAGCCACCGTCAAGGATCGACACCTTTTCATGTCCAATGACTTTGAGGGTCCAATAGATTCTTGTCGCAACAGCGATTTCACCTGCATTCATGCCAATTGGGGTAAGGACAATGTGATCGGTCGGCTTTATGCCGAGGCTGCCAAGCAGCTTTTCGAGATAGGCAATATCCGGCAAGGCCTTGCCCTTGACCGGCCGACGCTGACGCCATTGGCCATATTGGGTATTCACTGCGTTGGGCAGGTGGACGCGGGCATATCCATTGACAGGTTGAAGATCGACAAAAACGACATCTTCGCTTCCCAGATTGCTCAAGACCCATTCGGCACTCACCAGCGGGCTGCTCGCCGAAGCGACAGAGGTGCTCACGGTGAATATAAAAAAGGCGACAAGAGTCCGCGCCCAAGCGAGGCATGCCTCATACGCCGTTGCGCCAGATTGCTGTTTGCGGGCAGCACGCATCGGCTCCTCCCTGTTTGTGGTCTTTCCATTCACTGATGACAGCGGGTCATCAACGGTAAAAAATCAGCAATGCCAACACCAGAATACCCAGAGCTATCAGCCCCCAGCCTTGTGCACCGCCCAAAAACCCTTTTGCAGCGGCTCCTTCTGCTTCCTGCTCGAGTTCCAAAACCGCGTCCTCGGCTTTGTGCATGGCTTTTTCCAGTTCAGCTTCCTTTTCCTTATCTGTCATTGGGAGTTTCTCCTTTTTTACCTTGTCTGCGATCGCTTCGAAGAGTTGCGAGGCCAACATGAGTGTCCTCTTGGGATCAAACGCGGGATCATCGGTCAAGGTTCCCAGTTCGAGGGAAACATGATAGGTCAGAAGGGTGCCCTCTGCTCTTTCTTCCAGTCGGATGCTGTTGTGACTGCTAAGGATAGTCGCATTCTCGTCAAGGGCTTTGGAGGTCATGGTGAACGCGTTGTCGTGCTCACCAGGAAGCAAGCGGATTTCCTGCCGGGTTTCCTCTTTGTCGTCTCCCCAACGCAACAGGCGAACATGAAACCACCCCGGGGCCACTTCCTGTATGTCTTGGCAATTGGGAAAACAGGCTTTCAGCAAGATCGGGTTGAAAAACCGTTGCCGCACCTCCGCAGCGTTCGCTGCGCACAACACTTCACCGGATAGCTCCATTCTCGCCCCCTGTTGCGTGGTTGTTGCGCCTTGCCCAAACGCATATGCAATATTTCTATTATCGCAAGTATAAGAAATAATGCACCCGCTTGAATTGATTTTGTTCAATGCCAGTACAAAATCTGGCAATCCCCACAGCAAGAATGTCGCGCTTTGGGGTGGTTTTTATAGGGATCTTTTGGTATCAGTCACGCCTTGCGAGGCAATAAGGAGACCCATATGGCCAGCGTGACCGCTATCAATTCGGATCAGACCGAATCCATTCGCCCGGACCGATCAGAATTGTTGATGCCTGCGGGCAATCTTGAAAAACTGAAAATGGCCGTGCTGTATGGTGCGGATGCCATCTATATGGGTACACCAGACATGTCGCTGAGGACCAAGTCTCAGATGAGCCTTGATGATGTGGTTGAGGGCATTGAATTCGCCCATGCGCACGGCAAGCGGGTCTATCTGACGCTCAATCTGTTCTCCCACAACAAGGATATCGACAAGCTGCCGCAATATGTCGAGACCGTTCGCAAGGTGAAGCCAGATGGCTTGATCGTGGCTGACCCCGGCGTCTTCATGTTCGTCAAATCGCAAGCCCCCGAGCTGGAACTGCATGTCTCGACTCAGGCCAATGTCTGTTCCTGGCAATCGGTCAAATTCTGGGAAATGCAGGGTGCCAAGCTGGTGGTGATGGGGCGTGAAGTTTCGTACAAGGAACTGGCCGAGGTGCGGGAGAAGTGCCCGGACATCAAGCTCGAAGCCTTTGTTCATGGCTCGATGTGCATGACCTATTCGGGCCGCTGCTTGCTGTCGAACTTCATGGCCGAGCGCGGCGCCAACCAAGGGTCATGCGCCAATAGCTGCCGCTGGAAATATAAGGTTCATATGAAGCTGCGCGACGGCACCGTGCGCGAATTGAAACTGTCGGAAGAGAATATGGAGCTGTTTGACTTTTTCCTTGAAGAGGAACAGCGCCCCGGCGAGCTGATGCAGATTACTGAGGATGAGCGCGGCTCCTATATTCTGAATAGCCGCGATCTGTGCATCATGCCAAAGCTGTCTGATTATCTCTCCATTGGCGTCGACAGCCTCAAGGTCGAAGGGCGCGGCAAGAGCCCTTATTATGTGGCTCTGGTGGCGCGTGCCTATCGCATGGCGATTGATGACTGGTATGAAGATCGCGACAATTGGGACCCGGAAGCCTATATGGAAGAGTTGGCGACTGTGCCAAACCGTGGCTATACCCTTGCCTTCCATGATGGTCGCTTGACCAATTACGCCCATGGTTATGAAGAGACATCGACCTTTGCCGAGTGGGAATTTGCCGGCATGGTGTCGGAAGTGCGCGAGGATGCCTTCATTGTTGACGTCAAGAACCGGCTGGAGGCTGGTGACGTGATCGAGCTGGTGTCGCCATATTTGCGTTCGCCGATCCCGATCCGCCTGTATGAATTTGAAGATGCCAAGAATGGCAAAATCGAGACCATCATCAATCCGGGCACCAAGCCGCAGGTGCGGATTCCGTTTTCGCTGTTTGACCATGAAGACCCCGAGATCTTGCGCCAGCATGTGCCCGTGATGACGGTTTTGCGCAAGGAACGCGCCTTGACCCCTGCCCAGTGGGAGCGGTTGAAGCATGATTCCGAGGCCCATGATCTGGAATTGGGTCGGGGCGATGAAGGGCTGTATGAGCGCAAGAATGTCAAGCTACAGGCGGCGATGGACGCGGACCAGACCAAGCGGTCGACCAAGAGCCCGCGTCTTGGCACCGAAGGGTGTTGTGGTCGTGGCTGCAATGGCTGCACGATGTTCTGGTATGACGACAAATATGAAAAGGCACGCGCTCTGCTGGCCAAGAGCGAGCAAGGCAAGCTGTTGACCAAACAACAAGCCAAACAGGAAGTGATCAAAAAGGTCTCATGACCCTTCATTTCAACTGTTATGACAAAGCCCGAAGCGTTTGACGCTCCGGGCTTTTTGTTTATTCAGATTGTTTATTCAGATTGTTATTCGGCGGCTTCCATGCGGGCCTTGAGGCAATAGTCTGCATGGTGGATCATGTCGCCATGTTCAGCGATGGTTTCAAGCCAGCTGCGGATGACCGCGGGATGATGAGGTGCAGCCTGAACACCAGCTGCCAATTCATCATGACAGATGGCTTCCACCGCCAGACTGACGGGGATCGACACCAAACGGCCCATGGCGCTTGCCTGATTGGTGCCGTAGCTGTCGAGACTTTTGGCCTTATGCCAGAGCGTTTGGCCGTTGCGGGTCACTTTCAATTCCACTGACATGACAACCCGGTCCCACTCACCTTCATGATAGGCGTGGTCTGCCCAGAGGCGGTCGGACAGTTGGGCAAGCTCGGCGTCATCATTCTCACTATGGGTCGTTTCAATGGTTTTGAAAATATCTGCCCATGCCTCTGACCATCCAGCCAGACGCAAGGTTCCTCGTACAAAGCGCGTCACATTCCAGTCTTCTCCAATGCCATATTCGGCCATGAATGGCAGGGAATCCCTGTTCGGGTAGGATTGGAAAGTTTCAAAGCCGGATGCCAACTCAATCGGGTAGTCTTCAACCGCATCCCATGGCCGCTCGATCACGGTCTCGCGGCCATCCTGAATTGCCCGTGCCGGGCTTTTGAGGGCTTTTAATACGCCAAGCGGCGACCAGCTGAATTTGTATTTGAAGTCATTGGCAATGGCAGGAAAGCCGCCGCAATAAGACTGGAAATCATGATTGTTTGAGGGGTCAAAATGGCTGCTCTTGCGATAGTCATCCATCAAGAGATGAGCCAGCAAATGATCAATGCCCGGATCGAGACCAACCTCGTTGATTAGGACCAGCCCTTTCTCTCTGGCGGCGTCATGAAGGGCCTGCATGTCAGGGCCGATATAGGAAGAGGAGACAAAATGGGCTCCACATTCAAGGCACAATTGAGCGATTGCTGGATGGAATGAGGCTGGCAGCATGGACACCACGATATCGCCGGCTCGGATGGTCGCCTCGAGCGCTCCATCAGTTGCTTCACAGATTTCGAACTGGCCTGCAAGTCCACGGGTCGCCAAAATGGCCTTGTCGAGATCGCGTTCCCAGAGCTTCAAAGGATAGTCTTTGGCGATCAATCTGCGAATGCCGGGAACAGAGGCAAGCCCTGCTCCAAGCCAATGGATTGTCTTTGCATTAGCGTTCATATGTGGGTCTCCAACAAGGTGATTGCTTGGGTGCAGCTTTTGAAAACTGTCTTTGAAACAAAGCTTTGCTGGAGAGATGCGGGTACGGCAAGGGGGATGAATGGGTGGTTCGGCAAAATGCCGGGCGTTGGCTGACAAACTGTCTTGGTGATTGGATTGCAGGAGACAGATTGCCGAGCGCCCGGCGCTGGCCAGCCATGCACTGAGGATAACAAAAAGCCCGACCATTGGCCGGGCTTTCGCAGTGTGCGAGTCATACGCGCCGTTCGAAGCGCGTCTTAGGCGACATGTTCGGTCAAATGGAACTCATCGCCCTGGGCTTGGAGTGCCTCGAACCAGCGATGAATGATGGTCGGGCTGCTTGGGGCGGCCTGAACACCTTTGGGCAATTCGCCGTCCAGCACGGCTTCCACGGCAAGGCTGACCGGGATGGAGACCAAACGTGCCATGGCAGAGAAGTCCGCGCCGCCTTTTGCGTCCAGCACATAATCCTTGTGCCAGACCACGGTCCCGTCCTTGGAGGCTTTGAGGTCAACGACAAGCACCACACGATCCGGCTCGCCGTCATCATAGGCGTGATCGGTCCAAAGCTGATCGCTCAAGGCTGCCAGTTTGGCCTCGCCATCCGGGCCGTCGGCTTCTTCCTCGACAAATTTGAAGATGCCTGACCAAGCGTCGGACCATCCGTTCAAACGCAATGTGCCGCGTACGAAGGTGTTTACTGACCAGTCACTCTCAAACCCATAGTGATCCATGAAAGGAAGGGAATCCCGGTTTGGATAGGACTGGAAGGTTTCCGCGCCGCTTGGCAACCCCACGGTGAAATCGGAAATCGCATCCCAAGGCTTTTGGGTTGTGACTTCCTCACCACCGAGGATCGCCTTGGCAGGGCTTTTCAGTGCTTTCAGAACGCCAAGAGGCGACCAGCTGAATTTGTAGCGGAAGTCATTGGCCTTGGCCGGAAAGCCACCGCAATAAGACCGGAAATCGTGACTGTTGGTCGGATCAAAGACATCGCTGGCACGATAATCCGCCATCAGCAGATGGGCCATCAAATGGTCAAGGCCGGGATCAAGGCCCACTTCGTTGACGAAGCAAAGCTCAGAGGCTTTGGCTTTTGCATCAAGAGCGGCCATTTCCGGGCTTATATAAGAGGATGATACGAAATGGGCATCCTTTTGCAGGCAAAGCTCTGCGACTTGCAGATGCATGGTCGCAGGCAGCATCGAGATGACCACATCGCCCGCCGTAACATCGGCAGACAGGGCGTCGAGCGAGAAGGCTTTGACCGAAAAGTTTCCAGACAGGCCAGCCGTGGCGGCTTCCGCTTTTTCGACGGTCCGGTTCCAAAGCGTGACCGGGCGGCCATTTTCAATCAGACGACGAATACCGGGGACTGAAGACAGCCCTGCCCCCAGCCAATGAATATTTCCCATGGTGGATTGCTCCTTTATTGTTCGCGACATATGAGCATTCTGGATCCAATCTGCAAAGAGCTTGTCTCTTCCTCGATGAAGAGAAGTCATTTTTTCCCCATTTTGATGGATGGCAAGTCTGGCGAAATTGTGAGTTGATATGAAAGATGCGCCATGAACACTTGTCCTTGTGATGGCGTTGAGCGAAGCATTTGAAGGAGTTTGCATGCCCACTGATATCGAAATTGCACGCGCTGCGAGCGTTCTCCCAATCAGCGAGATCGGCGCGAAACTGGGCATTCCTGCCGAAGAGCTTGTTCCCTTCGGACACGACAAGGCAAAGCTTTCGACAACCTTCCTGAACAGTCTGAATGGGCGCAAGCATGGTCGACTGATTCTGGTGACCGCCATCAGTCCGACCAGCGCAGGCGAAGGTAAGACGACGACGACAGTCGGTCTGGGCGATGCGCTCAATGCCATTGGCAAGAAAACGTCTATCTGCATTCGCGAAGCCTCGCTTGGCCCCTGCTTTGGCATGAAGGGTGGCGCGGCGGGTGGCGGATTGGCGCAGGTCGTTCCGATGGAAGACATGAATCTGCATTTTACCGGTGATTTCCATGCCATCACCTCGGCTCACAATCTGCTGTCTGCCATGGTCGACAATCATATCTATTGGGACAATGAACAGGAGATCGACAATCGCCGCGTCGAATGGCGACGGGTGGTTGATATGAATGATCGCTCACTCCGGAATATTGCCACCGGCCTTGGTGGGGTTGCCAATGGTTTTGTTGCCGAAAGCGGGTATGACATCACGGTTGCCTCGGAAGTGATGGCGATTCTTTGTCTTGCCGACGATCTGGAAGACTTGCAGCGACGACTGGGAGATATCATCGTCGGCTATCGCCGCGACAAAAGCCCGGTTTTCTGCCGCGACATTGGCGCAGACGGGGCGATGACGGTGCTGCTCAAACAAGCAATGCAGCCCAATCTGGTGCAGACGCTGGAAAACAATCCCGCCTTTGTTCATGGCGGTCCGTTCGCCAACATTGCCCATGGCTGCAACAGCGTGGTGGCCACCAAAGCAGCGTTGAAATTGTCCGATTATGTGGTCACGGAGGCAGGGTTTGGGGCCGATCTGGGGGCAGAAAAGTTCTTCAATATCAAATGCCGCAAGGCCGGTCTGACACCGGACGCAGCTGTGGTGGTTGCGACGGTGCGTGCCCTCAAGATGAATGGCGGAGCAACCAACCATGAACTGGACCAGCCGAATCTTGAGGCTCTGAAAGCCGGGTTGAAAAATCTGGGTCGCCATATCGAGAATGTGAAACAGTTTGGCGTGCCGGTGGTGGTCGGCATCAACCATTTCGCGTCTGACACGGACGCGGAAATAGAAGCAATTCAGACCTATGTCACCAAGTTTGGCATTGAGGCAATTGTCTGTCGCCATTGGGCAGAAGGCTCCAAGGGTGCGCTCGATCTGGCTCACAAAGTGGCGAAACTGGCCAATGGCGGCAATGCACAATTTGCTCCACTTTACCCCAACAAGATGCCTTTGTTTGAAAAGATCGAAACCATTGCAAAACGGGTCTACCGCGCCAATGAAGTGATCGCCGACAAGAAGATTCGCAACCAGTTAGCCAGTTGGGAAGAGCAAGGCTATGGCGATTTGCCGATTTGCATGGCCAAAACGCAATATAGCTTTTCAACTGATCCAGATTGGCGCGGCGCTCCGACCGGGCATTCCGTTCCGATTCGTGAAGTGCGCCTGTCTGCCGGAGCCGGTTTTGTCGTGGTGATTTGCGGTGAAATCATGACCATGCCGGGCTTGCCGCGCAAACCGGCAGCCCTATCTATCCACCTTAATAACAATGGCGACATTGAAGGGCTGTTTTAACGGGGCTATAGGTAGGCGGGAATTGAGAGCATAGCGACATCATTTTGTCGCCAATGGGTTTGAGGGAAACAGCATGACCGCCACCCGAATTGATGGCAAAGCCATCGCCACTGATTTGCGCGCGACAATCGCGATCGAAGCCGAGAAACTGATCAAGGAAACCAACGTGGTGCCCGGCATTGCTGTGGTGATTGTCGGCGAAGACCCCGCCAGCAAGGTCTATGTCGCCTCCAAGGGCAAAGCCGCCAAGGAATGCAACTTCCATTCTGTGCAACATACTTTGGCGGATGATGTCACGGAAGAAGCCTTGTTGTCTCTGATTGGCGATTTGAATGACGATCCGGCCATTCACGGCATACTGGTGCAGTTGCCGCTGCCCGATCACATCAACGAGTCCAAGGTGCTCAATCTGATCCGCCCAGACAAAGATGTCGATGGTTTCCATCCGATCAATGTCGGCTTGTTGACCGCAGGGGAGCGCGACAAGGCGATGGTGCCTTGCACCCCTGCCGGCTCGCTCATTCTGGCCAAGCGGGTTTTGGGCAATCTGTCGGGCAAGAATGCGGTTGTCATTGGCCGCTCGAACATTGTTGGCAAACCGATGGCGGCTTTGCTGCTGGCGGAAAGCTGCACCGTCACGATTGCCCATAGCCGGACCAAAGACCTGCCGGATGTCGTGCGTGGCGCTGACATTGTCGTTGCTGCGGTTGGGCGGCCTCAAATGGTCAAGGGCGACTGGATCAAGGACGGTGCCTGTGTCATCGACGTGGGGATCAACCGGATTGATGCGCCAGAGCGCGGCGAAGGCAAGACCCGTCTTGTCGGGGACGTAGACTATGACAGTGCTGTTGAGCGGGCCGGATCCATAACGCCGGTGCCGGGTGGCGTCGGCCCGATGACGATTGCTTTGTTAATGGCCAACACCCTGACAGCGGCGCGTCGCTCGGCCGGGCTTGATGATCTGGATTACGCATCCATGCTATCGTGATCTTTGCATTCTTACGGCGCGCTTTATGGGTCCTATTTTGGCACCCAACGCGCTGAAATGATTGTAAAAGCGTCACTTGAGGCTTATATTATAAGAGTAAGATCCAGCGTTCTGAGGGAGTGAACCATGCCGAACAAGGACGTCGCAGAATATCTCATCGCCAAGATCAAGGCGGATGGTCTGCTTGATGAATACAAGCGGGCACGCAAGCCCAAACCTCCCAAGCAAAGCGACGACACCTTTTTGAAGGCGGGTTATCGCATTCTGGAGGAAACCGGCGCGTTACCCAAAGAAATCGAACTAAAGAAGGCAATCGCCGATCAATATGAACGCCTCAATGCAGCAGCCAGTCAGGAAGAGCGCGAAGCAGAGTTTCGCAAACTTGCCGAGTTGCAGATGGTGCTCGGCGTAGAACAGGATGCGCGGCGCAAATTCTACACAGAATAATTGCACGGCTCTGCGCTTCTATTATACCCCGCCTGTCCTGACGGATTGGCGGGGTTTCTTTTTGCTGGCTTGTTGGTTCGATGTCATTCCTCGCATTTTTCCTGTCGAATGTTCGACCTTTGACAGACTTCTCCTTTCGATCTGTCCGTTGTGATTGACAATCCTAGGGTTATCCCGCACAAGGGGAGTTACGGAAGGTTCTGCTTTGCAAGAAGGCAAGGCGGATGAAAAGGGAACACGGTGCGGATGACCCAACTCGGGGCCTAAACCGTGGCTGCCCCCGCAACTGTAAGCGGATTGCCATTTCAAAGGACCACTGGATTTTTAATCCGGGAAGGCGAAATGGCGCAAAACCGCGAGCCAGGAGACCTGCCTGCCGCAGCAATTCACGACCGGTCGGGGAGGATCGGAGCCGTGGAACCTTTTCCGCATGCTCCACTTTACCCGGTCTATCTCGATTCAAGTCGGCCTTGTCCAACAGGCCTATCAGGAGGCGAAATGGCGAAGAAGTCTGGGCTTATGCAGGTCTGTGTGACCTGTCGGCGCATTGATCCTACGGACACCGCAGCGGATGCCCGGCCCATCGAAGGCCAGTTGCTACACGACCGGTTGGTCGAAGCGGTTGGCAAGGACGATGTGTTGCGCGATACGCTAGCCGTTGAACCTGTGCAATGCATGAATAGTTGCCAGCAAGCCTGCACGGTCAGCCTGCGCAGCGCTGGCAAATATGGCTATGTGATTGCTGACCTCGATAAGTCTGATGAACGCGTCGACGATCTACTTTCCTTCTCCCGGCTTTATGTTGCGTCTGATACCGGCGCACCGGTTTGGCGAGAGCGCCCAGAGCATGTTCGCAAGAACACCCTCGTCCGCCTGCACCCGTCTCCCGAATTTCCCGATATGAAAGATTAGAGGTCCATCATGTCCTTTGCCTCCTCCAACAAAAAGATTCCTGCAACTGTCGTGACCGGCTTTCTTGGTGCTGGCAAGACAACCCTGATCCGCAAACTGATCGAACAGGCCGGCGACAAGAAAATCGCGCTGATCGTCAATGAATTCGGGGACATGGGCTTTGACGGCGAATTGCTCAGCGACTGCGGCAACCCGAACTGCACTGCCGACGATGTGGTCGAACTGAAAAATGGCTGCATCTGTTGCACGGTGGCTGATGATTTCCTGCCAACCATCGAAATGCTTCTGAAGCGCGATCCGAAACCGGATCATATCGTCATTGAAACCTCTGGCCTTGCCCTGCCTCAGCCGTTGGTTAAGGCCTTCCAGTGGCCGAGCGTGCGGGCCTCCGTCACGGTGGACGGAGTTGTGACCATTGCCGATGCATCTGCGCTCAGCGATGGGCATTACAGCCAGAATGAAGACGCCATTGCCAAGCAGCGCGCGCAGGATGACAGCCTTGATCATGAAAGCCCGATTGAGGAATTGTTTGCCGATCAGTTGAAATGCGCTGACATGATTGTCATTTCCAAAGCCGATCTGGTGGACGATGAAGGTATGGCGCGGGTTGAAGCGATCATCGGCGAACATGCCCGCGAAGGCGTGAAGAATATTCACTCACGCAATGGCGATGTCTCAGCCGCCATTTTGCTGGGGCTTGATTCCGTGGCTGAGGATGATCTGGATAGCCGCAAGGCCGCCCACGATCACCATCATGATCATGACCATGATGACGACCATGATGACCATGACGATCATGACCACGACCACGACCACCATCATGATCATCATCATGACGAGTTCCACTCCATTGTCGTACCGCCGCGCGTCTTTGCCTCGATGGAAGATGTGAAGGTGAGTGTTGAGAAGGCACTGGCGCAGCCGGGTATTCTGCGGGTCAAGGGTTATGCGGCGCTTGAGGGCAAGAAAGCCCGCGTTGTCATTCAGGCCGTTGGTCGTCGGGTTGACAGCTGGTTCGATACATCAGGCGAAGCCAAGACCGGTCTGGTGGTGATCGGCCTTAAAGATTTTGATCAGGCAGCGGCAGAAGCCACGCTCTCCTGATTTTGAAAGGTCATAGCAAGTCCCATGCATATTCTCGCACCACAAGCCGGCCGCATTGATGATCAGGATGAAGCAATCGATCTGGGGCAAAGCCCCGGCGATATTCTCATTCTGTCAGCGGCCGACAGTGAGCTTTCCGCCTTTGTTGAATCCTCCCGTTATCGGCGGTCGCAAGACCATCGGGTGCGCCTTGCCAGTCTGATGGCGCTGGGGCATCCCTACTCGGTCGACATGTATGTGGAACAGACGGCGCAACATGCAAAGCTGATCGTATTACGGCTGTTGGGCGGGGCGGAATATTGGCGCTATGGCCTGGAACAATTGCAAAAACTGTCTCGCGGCACTGGCATGCATTTGCTTGTCATGCCGGGGGACAATAAATGGGATGAAGATCTTGCGTCCTGGTCAAGTGTTGACCCTGCGGTTGTCCGTCGGTTCTGGCGCTATTGTGTCGAGGGCGGACAGGACAACATGATCCATGCGCTCGATTATGCGAGCCATTTGATCGACTCGAACCGCGCGGATGCCCCTCAGCCTCTCGCCCTGCCCCGTGTCGGCATTTTGCATGAAGGTCGTAGCTTTAGTGGCGATGATGGGCTTGAGGCTTATATCAGTTTGTTTGAAGGCAAAGAGGAGCGGCCAGTGGTGCCGATCTTCGTTTACCGGTCCTATATTCAAAGTGCCCTCACCGCGCCGATTGATGCCTTGTGCAAGGCGTTGGAAGCCAATGGACTCCATGCCATTGCCTTCTTCGTGCCGAGCCTCAAGGACGCTGAGGCACAGGAATTTCTCAACAAGACGTTTGAAACGTTTCGCCCCGCGGTGTTCCTCAATACATCCGCCTTCGCCTTGTCGAAGGCCGGGCAGCGTTATGAGCCGACTTTCCTTGATGTCTATGGTTGTCCAATCCTTCAGGTGATCCTGTCCGGCTCCAGCGAGGAAGCGTGGGTGGAGAGCCCGCGTGGTCTGTCGGCCCGCGATTTGGCGATGCATGTGGTGTTGCCAGAGCTTGATGGACGCATTCTTTCGCGTGCCATCGCCTTCAAAGAAGAAGGCGCGCTGGATAAAGCAACCGAATTCAAACCCGTCCGATTGGTGCCACATGACAACCGGGTGGCTTTTGTGGCCAAGATGGCGGCTGGCTGGACACGGTTGCGTCAAAGCAAAGAAGCGGATCGCAAACTGGCGATTATCATGGCCAACTATCCCAACAAGGATAGCCGCATTGCCAATGGTGTTGGTCTGGATAGCCCGGCGTCTGCGGTTGGCTTGATGCAATCTTTGCTGGCGGATGGCTATCAGATTGACGGGCTTCCTGCGGATTCCGACGCTTTGATGCAGCAGATTTTGGCGGGTCCCACCAACGCCTTGGGCGAAACGGAACGGATCAGCGACGTGCAGTTGTCCGTTTCTGACTATCAGGCGATGTTTGATCAATTGCCGGAAAAGGTGCGCTCCGAAATTACCGGTCGCTGGGGGCCAGCCGATCAGGATCCGATGGTGCGCGATGGGGCTTTTCAATTGGCGATCCATCGCTTTGGCAATCTGGTCGTTGGCGTTCAGCCTGCGCGTGGCTACAATATCGATCCGAAGGAAACCTATCACGATCCGGATCTGGTGCCACCGCACAATTATTTCGCCTTTTATGTCTGGCTGCGCGAGAAATTTGGCATGCACGCGGTGATCCATGCGGGCAAGCATGGCAATCTGGAATGGTTACCCGGCAAGGCCTTGGCCTTGAGCGAGGCTTGCTATCCGGAAGCCATTCTGGGCCCTGTGCCACATCTTTATCCGTTCATTGTCAATGATCCCGGCGAAGGCTGTCAGGCAAAACGCAGGACCAGCGCAGTGATTATCGACCATTTGACGCCACCGCTGACGCGGGCCGAATCCCATGGGGCTGGCGAAGAACTCGAAGCCTTGGTCGATGAGTTTTACACCGCCCAAGGGGTGGATCCGCGGCGCTCGGAAAAGTTGCTCGAAGAAATCCGCTTTCTGGCCACCCGCACCGGCCTTGACAAGGATGCCGGGGTGGCGATGGACGACGACAATGAAGCCGCCTTGCAGCAGCTCGACGCTCATTTGTGTGACCTCAAGGAGCTGCAAATCCGCGATGGTCTGCATATTCTGGGGCAATCTCCGGAAGGCAGCTATCGCACGGACCTGATGGTGGCGATTGCGCGGGTGCCGCGTGGCAATGACGATAAGGATCATTCTCTTCATCGCGCGATCAGTGATGATCTGGGCCTTGTCCTTGCCAATGAATGCTTCAATCCGATTGATTGCGATTTTGCTGCCCCTTGGGACGGGGCAATGCCAGAGATCCTGCAACAACAGTCTGAAGCCCTGTGGCGTCATGCGGGCGATGCGGTAGAACGGATTGAGCTGTTGGCCCAAAAGCTGGTGGCCAAGGAAATCTCTTGTCCCGCTGATTGGCACAAGGCCAAAGCGGTGCTTGACTGGATCGATCATGAGCTGACACCGACTATTGCTGCCTGTGGCGTCGATGAGTTTCGTCATTTGAAGGCTGGCTTGTCCGGAGCTTTCGTCCCTCCCGGTCCGTCGGGTGCCCCCACCCGCGGTCGTCCCGACGTTTTGCCGACCGGGCGGAATTTCTTTGCGGTTGATGTGCGCTCTGTGCCATCAAAAACCGCATGGACGATCGGTGAATTGTCGGCCCAGCGGCTTTTGGAACGGCATTTTCAGGATGAAGGCGAATGGCTTCAAGCAATCGTGCTGACCTGTTGGGGCACCGCCAATATGCGCACCGGCGGGGATGACATTGCCCAAGCGCTTGCCTTGCTTGGGGTACGCCCGGTTTGGGAATCCGCTTCGGGCCGCGTGACCGGCGTTGAAGTGATCAAACTGTCCGAGTTGCAAAGGCCGCGCGTTGATGTGACCTTGCGTATATCCGGTTTCTTCCGCGACGCCTTCCCGCATCAGATCGACTTGTTTGACAGTGCGGTCCGCAAAGTTGCGGCGTTGGAAGAACCTGAGGATGCCAACCCGTTGGCTGCCCGTGTCAAACGTGAACGCGCCGAGGCTGAAGCCAAGGGCCTGTCTGGTGATCTGGCCCAGCGGCAAGCGACCTTCCGGGTGTTTGGCTCAATGCCGGGGGCCTATGGTGCTGGCCTTCAGGCCCTGATTGATGAAAAGATCTGGGACAAGCGCTCTGACTTTGCCGAAGCGTTTGTTGCTTGGGGTGGCTTTGCCTATGGCGCTGGCGATTTTGGCGGTGAGGCAGCCGACCATCTCAAGACCCGCTTGTCCAAAGTGGATGCGGTCATTCAAAACCAAGACAACCGCGAGCATGATCTGCTTGATTCTGATGATTATTATCAGTTCGAAGGTGGTCTGGCAGCCAGTGTAGAGACCTTCAGGGGCTCCGCGCCTAAGGTCTATCACAATGACCATTCTCGGGCTGAGCGCCCAGTCATCCGGACGCTTGATGAAGAAATTGCCCGCGTTGTGCGTGGTCGTGCCTCGAACCCCAAATGGATCGCAGGTGTCATGCGTCATGGCTATAAGGGCGCATTCGAGATGGCTGCAACGCTCGACTATCTCTTTGCCTTTGCCGCAACCACCAATGCGGTTGGTGACCACCATTTTGACCAATTGTACGAGTCCTATATCGAAGACGAAGAAGTCGCTGACTTCTTGAAAGAGAAGAACCGGCCCGCCTATGATGATATGGTGGACCGTTTTCTGGAGGCAATTGAGCGCGGCCTGTGGGTCCCTCGGTCCAACAGTGCCGCCTTCATGTTGGAAGACAGCCAGCAATCTCGACAATCCGCTGGCGCATTTGAGGAAATGAATGGATGATCAAAAAACAACTGACTGAAGAAGAGCAAAATGCCCGTCACGCAGAAAAAATGGCCAAGAAAAAAGCCGCTCGTGACAAGATTCTGGCAACCAAGACCATCGAGAAAGGTCTGATCATCGTGCATACCGGTAAGGGCAAGGGGAAATCCTCTGCCGCGTTCGGCATGGCGTTCCGGTCGCTGGGTCATGGCCACAAGATATCGGTCATCCAGTTCGTCAAAGGGGCTTGGAATTCTGGCGAAAAGGTCATGCTCGAGAAGTTCCCCGATCAGGTGACCATCAAGTCGATGGGCGAAGGCTTTACCTGGGAAACGCAAGACCGTCAGAAAGACATCGAGAATGCGCAAGCTGCCTGGGCGGCTGCCAAGGCAGAAATTCTCAATCCTGAGAATCAGTTCGTGCTGCTTGATGAACTCAATATCGTCCTGCGATACGATTACCTGCCCATTGAGGAAGTGGTTGATTTTCTGGTCAATGACAAGCCTGAGGACACGCATGTGGTCATTACGGGTCGCAACGCCAAGGATGAGTTGATCGAAGTGGCTGATCTGGTGACAGAAATGACCCTGATCAAGCATCCATTCCGCGACGGAGTGAAGGCTCAGGAGGGCATTGAGTTCTGATCATATCGTATAATTTTTTGCGATTTGATTTCACTCAAGTCATAGGCTTGATCAATGGATTAAGCCTTAGTCTTAGGTAGTTACACGTTCAAAAACTATACCTAAAGAGAAATGCAAGAAGGATCGCCTTTGGTGCCGTTGACGGGACTAAGGGGCGGTTCTAAAAATGATCGCATGATGGTTCTTATTTGCCCAGGCGCGGCAATGAGATGAAAAGGGAACATGGTGAGGCGTACCCAACAGGGGCTGAATCCATGGCTACCCCCGTAACTGTAAACGGATAGCCGGCATCTCGGTATACCACTGATCCTTTCGGGATTGGGAAGGTGAGATGCTCGAGCCAAGACCCGTGAGCCAGGAGACCTGCCATCAGGCCGTCGCATGAGACAATCGTGTCGCATGTGGCACTCTTAACAAGACGCCGGGGTGTGCGTTTGGTGAAGAGCGGGTCTGGCAGCGTCACACTTGTCAGGGTCCTTCCCCAAGAAACTGAATACCTCCTACGCGTCTCCAAAAATTGGCAAAATGCCAAAGGAGATTATCGTGCTTAAAACGCTTTCCGCTTCCCTCATAGCAGCGACCATGCTTCTGTCCTCAGCAGCGCAGGCTCACTTCCAGCTGGCTTACACGCCGGAAGTCAATCTGGAAAAAGCAGGCAATGTTCCGTTCAAACTGATTTTTTGGCACCCGATGGAAAATGGCCATGCCATGGATATGGGCAAACCAAATGCCTTCTTTGCGGTTTTCAAAGACAAGAAAATCGATCTGATGGACAGCTTGAAGCCGATCACCTTCAAAGGTGAAAGCAACGAAGCTGCAGCCTTCGAAGGCACCCTGAAAGCCAAACGCAATGGCGACTATATCGTCGTGGTCGAGCCTGCACCTTATTATGAAGGCAGCGAAGATATCTACATTCAGCAGATCACCAAGTCCTACATCAACAAAGGCGGCATTCCGACCAACTGGAACGAGCCCGTTGGCCTGAAGACCGAGATTGTTCCACTGAACAAGCCAACCAACATTCTGGCCGGATCGACCTTCACCGGCCGCGTTTTGACCAATGGCAAACCGGTTGCTGGCGCGGAAATCGAAATCGAATATCTGTCTGCTGAACCCGACATGGAAACAAATGCCGCAACCGAGCCAAAAGCTGGCGGCATGCCTGGTGGCGCAATCGTCGCACTCTCCGACGACAATGGCTATTTCTCCTTCGGCATTCCAAAAGCCGGTTTCTGGGGTTTTGCTGCTTTGGGGTCCGGTCCTGACACTGAGCATGAAGGCAAAGAACTGTCTCAGGATGCTGTCATCTGGATCCGGGCTTATGATGTCAAGTAGTCCCTCCTCATTGGTGAAGGAGCCAAGTCATGCATATCATTGATGGCGCCCTGACCAACGAAGTTGTCATTGCCGGTGCCGCCCTGTCTGTGGGCGGCCTGGTAATGGGCCTTCGCAAACTGGATATGGAACTGATCCCGGCAGCCGGTGTGTTGAGTGCGACCTTTTTTGTCGCCTCGCTCATTCACGTGCCGCTCGGATTCTCCAGTGTACACCTGATCATGAATGGACTAGCTGGCATCATTCTGGGCTGGGCAGCCTTTCCTGCCTTGTTTGTCGGTCTGTTGCTGCAAGCGGTGTTTTTCGCCTTTGGCGGCATCTCTGTACTTGGCGTCAATGCCCTGAATATTGCTGGTCCAGCGGTGATCGTCGGCTTGTTGGCCCGCCCAATGATCCTGCGTGCGGCCTCTGCCCGCTCTGTTGCTGTGATTGGTGGCATTGCCGGTGGGTTGGCTGTTTCGCTCACAACCTTGTTTGTGGCAATCAGCCTCGGCTTGTCGGGTGAGACATTTGTCGCCGCCGCCAAACTGGTTTTCATTGCCCATATTCCGGTGATGATCGTTGAAGGATTGTTGAGTGCTGCTGCGGTTTATCTGATCTATCGCGTCAAGCCAGAACTCTTCCATGTTATGAGCCAAAAATCATGAAACTGAACAAACACATAGTCTCGATTGCCGGTGGGGCGCTGCTGATGGCCAGTGTCATGGCACTGCCTGCACAGGCCCACAAGGTGGTCGTTTCTGCCTATGCCGAGGATACCTATATCGAAGGGGAAATCGGCTTTTCCAGCGGTGACATGGCGGTTGACACCGTGGTCGAAGTCTTCGACATGGACGGCAACAAGCTCGGCGAGACCAAGACCGATGAAGATGGTGTCTTCCAGTATACGCCAAAACAAGCCATTGCTTTGGAATTCCGCGCCAATCTGGGGCAAGGTCATATTGCCACCTACCAGATGGAAGTGGATGAATTGCCGGACATCTTTTCTTCTGACGATGTAAAGGCAGAGAACAAGCCAAACGACAAGATCGTTGCTTCGACCACAACTGCCGAAGCAACTGCATCGCCAACTGCTGGTACAGCTGTGGACCCTGCCCTTTTGCAGGCGCTGATCAGCCAAGGGGTGCAAAGCGAGTTGAAGGCCTTCAAGTCCGACATCGCCTCGGCGGTCCGCCGGGAAGTCAAACCCCTCTACAAGGAAGTCGCCGCCTACAAAGAAAAGAATGACATGCAGTCCATTCTTGGCGGTGTAGGTTATATCTTTGGTCTCTTCGGGGTTGGTTTCTATCTGGTTGCCCGCCGCAAGCAAACCAATAGCAACAACTGATGGCATTACGTGGAGCACATGCATGAGTGATTTGCTGGAACAGGCCGGCCAGATCAAAACCGAACAGGGAATGTCGCAGGAGGCAATCAAGCTTGTCTCCAACCGACTATGGATCCGCCAATTGGATCCGCGCGTTCGGGTTGTCAGTGTCGCCGCTTTTGCGATCACTGCGGTTCAGCTGACCAGTATGTCCATTCTGGCATGTGCTCTGCTGTTTGCCGTCATTCTGATGACTCAGGCACGGTTGCCCTTCTGGTCAACCGCCAAGCGGGTTGCAATGATGGATGGCTTCATCGCCTTTCTTCTGGTGATGTTGCCCTTCACCACGCCGGGCGAAACAATGTTTACGCTGTGGGGCTTTGCTGCCAGTTATGAAGGCCTGAATCAGGCAGTTGTCATCCTGCTCAAAGCCAATGCGATTGTGATGGTGACCATGTCGCTGGTTGGCACGCTGGAAGCGGTGACGCTCGGCCACGCACTGGCACGTCTGAAAGTGCCTGAGGCGCTGGTCCATCTTCTATTGTTCACCGTGCGTTATATTGAAGTTCTGCATGCGGAATATCATCGCCTGCGGACAGCCATGAAATGTCGCGGCTTTGTGCCAACCAACAGCTGGCACACCTATCAAAGCGTCGGATATCTGGTGGGCATGCTGCTCATCCGGTCTTTCGAACGCTCTGAACGCATCATGAAGGCGATGAAATGCCGGGGCTTTCAGGGGCAGTTTCATCTACTCGACACCATGGCCTTCACCCGGCGCGATGCTCTTTTCTTTTCCTTTGCCTGCTTGGTGATGATTTCCATGCTGATGATCGAGGTTTTAAATGGCCCCGTTGCTTGAAACCGACAATCTGCATTTTGGCTATCACGGCTTTGCGCCCTGTCTGAACGGAGTGTCCTTTGCTCTGCATGCGGGGGAACGGCTTGGACTGGTTGGTCACAATGGCGCGGGCAAAAGCACCTTGCTGCATGTGCTGGTGGGGCTGAACAAGGCCAGCGCCGGAAGGATTGGTGCTTTCGGTCGTGACTATCAGACGGAAGAGGATTTTCGCCTGCTGCGCCGCCGGGTCGGGCTGGTCTTCCAAGATCCCGATGATCAGCTCTTTTGCCCCACCGTTGCAGAAGATGTTGCCTTCGGACCGCTTAATCTGGGCTACAGCAAGGAAGATGCAATGAGCATCGTCGATGAGACCCTTGCTGCGCTTAATCTGACGGAATTTCGCGATCGCGTCACCCATAAATTGTCTGGTGGACAGAAGCGGCTCGTGTCCCTTGCCACCGTTCTGGCAATGAAGCCGGACATCCTGTTGCTCGATGAGCCGACCAACGCCCTAGACGAGAAGACCCGTCTGCGTTTGATCGAGATCCTTGTGTCCCTGCCCCAAGCGATGATTGTTGTGTCTCATGACAGGGCGTTTCGCGAGGACGTAGTAACACGTACTATTCTGATGGAGGGTGGACAAATCAGCTAAGGCCCTTTGCCTGTCAGTGCCGCAGCGTTATGCTTTGTCCAACTTTCGCAGTGCTTCCCGTGACGGAAGCTGAAAAACAAGTCAGTGCGGTTGATCCAAGTCGGAGACCAAGTCTGACCTGCAGGAATGATTACCGTATGGGAAACACAGTCCCCATATGATGCTCTCTCCCTGCTTTCATGATTGATCAAGGTGCTCTGTGTCGAGTGCCCTTGGTTCGTGCAACCCAATGTCGGCCGCTCCATCCGTGCGGTCCAAGGGATAGAGACCAAAGTTATGGCGATGCGCCACCTACATGATGCTGATATCGGAGTAAGCCCACTTGGCGGCGTGCAAGTTGCCCGCTGTGATGTGTTTGTTGATGGCTTGTGGGTATCTGAGCGTCTGGCACCTCTCTCTTCCACGCTTTATCCCGCCCTTATCAACACGCCGTTCAATGGCAATCAAGACCGAGCATTTTGAGTTTGTAATGTCCCATAGTTACGAAAAAGATCCGTTTGCAATTTACGAGCAGTCCTTTCAGATCATCCGTGATGAAACAAGCGCAGCGCTCGCCAACCTGCCGGAAGATTTCGAACCGATTGCCGTGCGGCTGATGCATGCTGTAGGGATGACCGATCTAGTGCCAGATTTACGCTTTAGTGACGGAGCGGTCCAAGCGGGGCTGACAGCCCTGAAGGCGGGCAAGCCAATCCTTGTGGATACGCAAATGGTGGCTGGTGGCATCACCCGCCGGTTCCTGACCAAAGCCTATGGCGGGTCGGACAATGCAGTGATGGTGACGCTGAACGACCCTCAGGTGCCCGGTTTGGCAAAGGAAATGGGCACGACCCGTTCGGCCGCGGCGATGGAGTTGTGGCGCCCGCATCTGGAAGGTGCCGTTGTGGCGATTGGCAATGCACCGACGGCACTGTTCCGCTTGCTTGAAATGGTTCGTGAAGGTGCTGGCAAACCAGCCCTCGTCCTCGGCTTTCCAGTTGGCTTCGTGGGAGCTGCAGAATCCAAACAGGCCCTCGTTGATGAAGCCGCCGGGCTCGGCCTTGATTACATGGCCCTTCTGGGGCGTCGCGGCGGAACGCCGCTTGCCAGTGCTGCGGTCAATGCCTTGGCCATCGCTGCCCTTGGAGCAAAGGATCAACCACGGGAAAATCTTGGTTGATTGAGTGATAGAATGAATGATGTAGCAAAAGAGCCCTGGTTGAGTGTGATCGGCATTGGCGAAAGCGGTGTCGAGGATATCAGCAATTTCGGCTGGAGCCTGTTGGCACAAGCTGAGTATATCCTCGGCGGTGCCCGCCATCTGGCGATGGTGCCCGATGATCTCGCCCCTGAGGCCGAACGCATTGTCTGGCCGTCCCCTCTGTCGGAGGTTTTTGCCCGCCTTAAACGCCTGCGGGGCAAAAAGGTGGCGGTTCTTGCCAGCGGCGATCCGATGTTCTTCGGGATTGGCGGCACCTTCTCACGGCATTTCCCGTGGGAAGAAGTGCGGGTCCTGCCCTTCCCCAGTTCCCTGAGCTTTGCCGCCAGCCGGATGGGATGGCCGCTCAACAAAACCACATTGCTTACCATCCATGGTCGCAATCCGGCGGCCTTGCTGCCGCATTATCTGCCCGGCGCAAAGTTACTGATCCTGTCCAAGGACGGCACGTCGCCGGCCACCGTTGCCAAGCAACTGGTGGAGCGCGGTCTTGAGCAAGCGTCCATTTCGGTGCTCGAGCATCTGGGTGGTGATGAGGAAAAGATCATTGCCAGCAACGCCGCGGCCATTGCTGCGGGAGGCGACGCGTTCCGCTTTGCCGATCTCAATGTGATCGCCGTGTCTCTGCCGCAGGAAATGCCTTTCTGGCTGCCGGTTACACCGGGCCTGCCCGACGATGCCTTTGATCATGACGGCAAAATGACCAAACGGGATATTCGCGCCAGTGCAATGGCCAAGCTAGCCCCGCGCCCCAATGCGCTGTTATGGGATGTGGGCACGGGCTGTGGCTCAATCGCCATTGAGTGGCTGCGGGCCCATCCGACCTGCCGCGCTGTTGGCATCGAACCTCAGGAAAAGCGGCGCGCCTATGCGCTTCACAATGCCGAAATGCTGGGCGTGCCCCATTTGCGGCTGCTAAATGGCACAGCCCCTGATGGTTTGCGCGGTGAAGAAGCCCCCGACGCGATTTTCATTGGTGGCGGGCTGAGTGCCGACGTCGTCAATTTCTGTCTCAAGGCCTTGAAGCCCGGTGGTCGTCTGGTGGCCCATGCGGTCACGCTGGGTTCTGAACAACTCCTGCTCAATCTTTATCAAAGCCATGGTGGTGATTTGACCCGTCTGTCGATCGCCAAAGCGGAGCCGGTTGGCCCGCTTCATGGCTGGAAATCTGCAATGCCCGTGACCCAATGGGTCTTTCTCAAACAATAGATGTGTCCTCCCAAGACCAGTTGATCGAAGAGAAAACAATGAACAAGAATGGTAATGGCAAACTTTATGGGGTCGGCGTTGGCCCCGGTGACCCGGAACTGATCAGCCTGAAGGCTGCCCGATTGATTTCTGCAGCCGATATTGTGGCCTATCCCGCACCAGAAGGCGGAGAAAGCTTCGCCCGGTCGATTGCGAAGGCCCATATTTCCACCGCTTGCGTCGAAATCGAAATGCCGGTGCCCATGAAAACCGAGCGCTTCCCAGCCCAGACGGTCTATGACGCAGGCGCCAAGGATATTGCCGAGCATTTGCGCGCCGGTCGCGACGTGGTGGTTCTGTGTGAGGGCGACCCCTTCTTCTATGGCAGCTTCATGTATTTGCATGATCGCCTGCATGATGAGTTCGAAATTGAGATCGTCTCGGGCGTCTCCTCGCTGGTGGCGTGCGCTGGTCGTCTGGCCCAGCCGTTGGCTGGTCGCAACGATGTGCTGACCATTCTGCCCGGACCCATGGAAAGCGACGAGTTGGAACGCCGTCTGGCGATGGGTGGCTCCTTTGTCATCATCAAGGTTGGTCGCCATATGCCACGCATCCGCGCCATCCTCGAAAAGCATGGTCTGTTGGCCAATGCCGGTTATGTTGAACGCGCCACATTGCCAACGGAAAAGGTCATGCGCCTTGCCGATGTTGATGAGAGCTGCGTCCCTTATTTCTCAATGATCCTTATCTATGACGGAGGCGAAGCATGGAAAAAGTAAATCGCACCAATGTGATCGTCTGTGTCACTTCGGGCACGGCGGACCTCGCCAAATCGTTCCGCACGATCCTGCAAGGGGCGGGTGAAGTGGCCCTTGTCCACGGCAAGGAAGGCACCGATGGCGTGGATCAGGTCTTTTCTGACAGCATTCTTCACATTCGCTCCCTGTTTGCAGAAGGCAAGAATGTCATTGCCATTTGCGCCAGCGGCATTGTCATCCGGGCTGTTGCGCCTTTGCTCGACAGCAAATTCGATGAGCCCGCTGTTCTGTCCGTCTCTCGTGATGGGGCCTCTGTGGTGCCGTTGCTGGGTGGCCATCATGGCTCGAACGATCTGGCCCGCCTGATTGCGGAAGGAATGAAGTCCCACGCCGCTGTCACCACCGCTGGCGATTGTAAGTTCAGCATGGCAATTGATCATCCGCCAAAAGGCTGGAAGCTGCAAAATGCTCGCGCTGCAGGCCCGCTGATGGCCCGCATGGTCAATGGTGAAGCGGTTTCGGTTGCCGAAGGCCTTGATTGGGTCAAGAAAGACAAGTTGACCCTTGCCGACGACGCTGCGATCCGCCTTGAAAATAGTGTCGAGAAAGCCTCTGGCGCAGATGCGCTGGTCTATAGCGCCCAGAAGCTGGTGCTTGGGGTTGGCTGTGAGCGCGGCGTTGCAGCCGAGCATCTGATCGACCACATTACCAAGGTGCTGGACGACAACAATCTGGCCGTTGAAGCTTTGGGTTTGATTGCGTCCATCGACGTGAAAATGGATGAAGCAGCCATTCATGCGGCAGCCAAGCATTTTGGCGTCCCTGCCCGCTTCTTCCCGGCGTCTGAGCTTGAAGCCCAGAAAGATCGTCTGGCCAATCCGTCCGATGTGGTTTACTCGGAAGTTGGTTGCCATGGGGTGGCCGAAGGCGCTGCCTTGGCAGCGGTTGGGGCTTGCGGTTCCCTGCTGGTCGAGAAAGTCAAATCCGACAAAGCCACTTGTGCTGTTGGCATGGCGGTCGCTCCGTTCGTTGGCGATCTGCCGGGCAAAGCGCGCGGTCGTCTGTCTGTGGTCGGCATTGGGCCGGGCCAGTCGGAATGGCGCACGCCAGAAGCCACCAACCGGATTGCCGAAGCTGAAGAGCTTGTTGGCTATGGTTTTTATATCGACCTGCTTGGCCCGCTGGGTGAAGGCAAATCGCGCAGCGACTTCCCGCTAGGTGGCGAAGAAGATCGGTGCCGCTATGCGCTCGAGCAGGCAGGCAAAGGCAAAAATGTTGCCCTCATCTGCTCTGGCGACGCTGGCATCTATGCCATGGGTGCACTGGTGATGGAATTGCTCGACCGCGAAGCCGACAATGGCGGCGTGTCGGACGATGCCAAACGGGTTGAGCTGATCAATGTGCCGGGCATTTCGGCGCTTCAGGCCGCTTCTGTGCGGTTTGGTGCCATTCTCGGCCATGACTTCTGCACCGTGTCCCTGTCGGATCTGCTGACCCCTTGGGAAACCATCGAACAGCGCCTTGAAGCTGTGGCTTTGGGTGACTTTGTGGTGGCCTTCTATAATCCGGTCTCGATGAAACGCCGGACCCAGCTGGCCCGTGCCAAGGAAATTCTGCTGACCAAGCGTCCGCCGGAAACCCCTGTATTGCTGGCCTCCAGCCTGGGCCGGCCGCAGGAAAATCTGCGCATTCGTACGCTTGGCGAGCTGGAAGTGGATGAAGTCGACATGATGACCGTTGTGTTGGTTGGCTCGTCCCAGTCCCGCATTTTGCAGAACGGCGACCGGTCGGTCGGTGACAATGGCTGGATGGCCTATACACCGCGCGGCTATGCCAAACGCATCGACGCCGACAAAGAATGAAACATGGACAGGAGACGGGCGGCAATTGCCCTCTCCCATCCCCCTGACAGGAATTGAAACATGACAGTCTATTTCATTGGCGCCGGTCCCGGTGCGCCTGACCTCATCACCGTTCGTGGCCTCAAGCTGATCCAGTCTTGCCCGGTCTGCCTTTATGCCGGCTCTTTAGTGCCAGAATCCACCGTTGCGGAAGCCCCGGAAGGCGCTTTGGTCAAGGATACGGCTCCGATGCATCTCGACGAGATCATCGCTGACATCAAGGAAGCCCATGACAAGGGGCAGGATGTGGCTCGCGTCCATTCTGGCGACCCATCAATCTATGGTGCGATTGCTGAGCAGATCCGCCGCCTTGATGACCTTGGCATTCCGTTCGAAGTGGTGCCGGGTGTGCCAGCCTTTGCTGCTGCGGCGGCTGCTTTGGGGACCGAGTTGACCGTACCGGGCATTGCCCAGACCATCATTCTGACCCGCACCGCAATGAAGTCTTCTTCCATGCCGGAAGGGGAAAGCCTCGATAAACTGGGCGCATCTGGTGCGACCTTGGCCATTCATCTCTCGGTCCGCAACATCCCGCAGATCGAGCGTGACCTGATCCCACATTATGGCGAAGATTGCCCGGCTGTGGTTGCTTATCGCGTCGGCTGGCCAGACCAGTCCTTTATCCGCGGCACCTTGTCTACGATCCGCAAGAAAGTGCGCGAGGCCAAAATCACCCGCACGGCATTGATCCTTGTCGGTCCGGCCATGGGTGCCAAGGGGTTTGCCGATTCCAAACTCTATGACGCTGACTTCTCGCATGTCCTGCGGGTGGGAACAAAGGGCGCAGTCGAAGACGACGCGTAAAGCGGAAACCATCGAAAACCAGCAACGTTTTATGGGAACCAACTTCGACGCCCGGCCCCGGTGAGTTTTCTCTCCGGGGTTTTTTTGCTCGCATGCCAGCGTTGGTCGTGCGTGAAACTGAAATGGTGCCGCGCAATCAAACGAAAACGGCCAATAAAAAGGGTCAACTCATCTGAGCTGACCCTTTTTGTGTGATTTTGACTGAGGCGCGGGGCATCTTCAGGTTTGAAGTCTCACGAATCTGCGTAACTTGGAGCGATGATATGGGCAAAGGATCCGTGCACCGATCCGACCTTTTGCCCCATGGCACCAACATCGCGACCCGTGGCTGCTTTCGCGTCGAACAGCGGCTCGGCCTCTCCCATCCAGGTGATCTGGGAGAAGTGGAACTCGTGGGCATTCAGGCCCTGTGGCCACGGTAAGTTTGATTTGTGGCTAAGTTTTCTATAGCCTAATTTTAACTTAGGCTTATTAAAACTTGTGCTGATTGGCAGAAGGTCCAACATCGGGAATGCGACACCCTCTTTCGAGGTGATCTCACGCCCCAGCACCATATAGCCCCCACATTCGCCAAAGATCAGGATATTGGCTTTAGCAGCAGCCTTCATGCTGGCCTTGAAATGGCTGGCAGCATCCAGCTGTTCAAGATAAAGTTCGGGGTAGCCGCCGGGCAGATAAATTGCATCGGCATCAGGATTTGGAATTTCGTCGGCAAGCGGAGAAAAGAACGAGATTTCAGCACCTTGTTCCCGCCACTCAGAATTCAGATGAGGATAGATGAAGGTAAAGGCCGCATCCTTGGCGATGGCAATATGGCGCCCCAAAGGGGCCAACATGTGGTCGGGACCTGCTGACGCATATTCATTGGCCAGCGCGCCTGCCTCGGCAATCGACAGCATGTGATCAAGGTCGACATATTGACCTACATGGTCGGCGATGCGATCAATTTTGTTGGACAATTCATGATGCTCGCTGGCCTGCACCAGCCCCAAATGCCGAGAAGGCAACGACAGATCATCCGACACGCGCACTGCGCCGACCACCGGGATGCCGATCTTGTCAAAGGAATCGCGCAGCATGCCTTCATGGATTTCGCTGCCAACACGATTGAGAATAACGCCGCCAATGGTGACATTTGGGTCATGCATCTTGATGCCATTGGCGATGGCGGCTGCGGTTTGCGCCTGCCCCTTGACGTCCAGTACCAAAATAACCGGCAGGTTGAGGATCCGGGCGAGCGACGCCGTTGACCCCTGCCCGTTGGCCGCGCCGTCAAACAGGCCCATCACGCCTTCGACAAACAGCATATCAAAGCCCTTGGCCTGCTTGTGACTGCGCGTACGCAACGCCTCTGGCGCCATCGCCCAAGGATCGAGATTGATGGAGGGACGGCCAGACGCAACCGCATGAAAGGCCGGATCAATATAATCCGGCCCGGTTTTCGCCGGAGCCACCTTCAAACCCTTGCGGATAAAGAGCCGCTGAAGGCCGAGCGACAGGGTTGTTTTGCCTGAATTGGAACTGCTTGCCGCCAAAATCAGACCGGGTGTGCCTGTCATTGGCCTCATGCGTCTACGGTCTCATGCAAAGCTGGCGCTGCCAGTGGATCGGAAATCAGCTCCTTGCCATATTGCGCATGGCCGAGCCAATCGAGCCCTGCACGCAGTTTGACCACATCGCCAATGACAAACAGGGCTGGTGGTGCAAGATCGGTTTTCTCAAGGTCTTCAACGATTTCACCAAGCGTGGATACCAGAATGCGCTGCTCCGGTGTGGTGGCATTGCACACAACAGCAGCCCCCTCTTCGGGACGACGGCCACCAGCGATCAACTTATCGACGATTGAGCTTAGATGCTTCATGGCCATATACATGACCAGGACCTGTGACCCCTTGGCCAGGGCATCCCAATCGAGCGCGGATGGCAATTCACCGGTCTGATCATGCCCGGTCAGGAAGGTGACCGACTGGTTTACTGCGCGGTGAGTCGCAGGGATACCCGCATAGCACAGCCCGCCAATGCCTGCAGTGATGCCCGGTACAATCCGGAACGGGACTTTCTCTTCGACCAACTGCAACGCTTCTTCACCACCACGGCCGAAAATCAGGGGGTCCCCGCCTTTCAGGCGCAGGACACGCTTGCCCTCTTTGGCAAGGGCGATCAGGCGTAGGTTGATGTCCTTTTGCTTTGGTGAAGGCTTGCCGCCCCGCTTGCCAGCATATTCGGTCACGACGCCAGAGTGCGCCAAAGAGAGGATGGACTTATCGACCAAAGCGTCATACACGATCACATCAGCTTGCCGGATCGCATTGATGGCATGCAATGTCAACAAACCGCGGTCACCGGGCCCCGCGCCCACGAGCCATACCCAGCCGGGAAGAAATTCCGGCATACCTTCAAAAAGGGACACACTGTCGGTATCGAGTTTCGGATCAGTCGACATCTTATTTCCTGTAATTTCATCTAAAGCGTGGTCACCACGCTCATATGCGGTGTATATCTGAGCCATGTCAGAAGTTGAAGAAAAACCAGAAGAAGGCACGGCACTGCGTAGAGGTTGGACGACTGGCGCATGTGCGACCGCAGCCACGAAGGCGGCGCTGACGGCCCTTGTCACTCGTGCTTTTCCTGACCCTGTAACTATCACTTTGCCCAAGGGTCAACAACCTGCCTTTACGTTGAGCTTTGAGCGTCTTGAGGATGATCTAGCTCAAGTCGGTATCGTCAAAGATGCCGGCGATGACCCCGATGTAACCCACGGTGCCCTTGTGCTTTCTCAAGTAACTTGGGGCGTCCCCGGCTCTGGCGTTACCTTCAAGGCAGGAGACGGTGTCGGCATGGTGACACGCCCCGGATTACCGATTCCTGCCGGAGAACCGGCCATCAATCCGGTACCACGGCAATTGATGCGCGAAGTGGTGATGAATTTATCACAAGAACATGGTTTCTCGCCAGATATCGAAATCACGATTTCGGTGCGGAATGGAGAAAAACTTGCCAAGAAAACATGGAACCCCAGACTGGGTATTGTTGGCGGCCTATCCATCCTCGGCACGACGGGAATCGTTGTGCCCTTCTCCTGTTCGGCCTGGATCCATTCCATCCATCGCGGCATTGACGTGGCGCGCGCTGAAAAGCACGGGCATGTGACCGGCTGCACAGGGTCAACTTCGGAAAAGGTGGTCTGCAGTCTCTATGACTTTCCCGATTTTGCCAAATTGGATATGGGCGATTTTGTCGGTGGCATGTTGAAGTATTTGCGCAAAAATCCCATTCCACGCCTGACGATCGGCGGCGGCTTTGCCAAATTGTCGAAGCTGGCTCAGGGTCATATGGATTTGCATTCCGGCCGCAGTCAGGTGGATTTCGACTGGATGGCAGACTTTCTGGCCGACATGGGGGCGGATGCTGGTTTGGTCGAGCGATCACGTACGGCCAATACGGCAATGGCCATATTGGAAGACGCAGAACGGTGCGGAGTTGATGTCGCCGGGGCTGTTGCCCTGCGGGCGCAACAGGAAGCCTTGCGGATACTTCGCGATGCTCCGGTGGGAGTCGATATTGTTGCGGTGAGTCGTGATGGCCGATTGCTGGCACGCACCCCGGTCGCGATGCCAGAGCAACGCCAATCAAGCGATCCGGCATAGGGTACGTGAACCATATGGGCAGAAGAATCCTCATACTGGGCGGCACGAGTGAAGCACGCGAACTGGTAAAGGGCTTGCTCGATGAAGGATTGCACGATGTCACCCTCTCTCTTGCCGGGGCTCTGGGAGACGGGACAAAGGCATCCTTTCGCGATCGCTTAAAAAAGACCGATCTTTCCCGACTGTATATCAGAATTGGTGGTTTTGGCGGCCCTGATGGACTGTCTGCCTATCTGCAGGCTGAAGCCATTGATTTGCTCATTGATGCGACACATCCCTATGCAGCGCAAATCAGCCAAAATGCCCATCAGGCCGCCAACAGGTGTCAAATAGGGTTTGTCCGTCTTGAGCGCCCCGCATGGGAGCCTCTTGCAGGAAAGTGCTGGATCGAAGCGAAAGACCTGAACGATGCGGCGACATGCATACCGCAGGGGGCGCGGGTTCTGTTGGCGGTCGGTCGACAATCCGCAAAGCCCTTTCAAGCCCGCACCGATTGTCATTTCCTCCTGCGTTCAATTGCGCCCGCCAACGTTGTTGACTTTGGGGGCAACTTTTCCTTTTGCCAAGCCATGCCGGGCAAGACTATCGAAGAAGAAATCCAGCTTTTGCAAGAAAAAGAAATTTCTTGTCTTGTGACCAAGAATTCCGGTGCCAAGCGATCCTATCACAAGATAGCCGCGGCCCATGAACTTGGTTTGGATGTGGTCATGATCAAGCGTCCAATTCTGCCGGATTGTCGTATATTCAACAATTTGGACACCATACTTGACTGGCTGAAGGGCTGACATTCGTCTGCAATATGCCTGAAAATTGCCTAAATTTATCGTTCAGCAGTGGCAAAATTTGTGGCAGAAGGCCCATATTTTGTCAGTTTGAGCGCTCCATTTCGGTTTTGATTGCATTGATACAAAAAGGTTAGATGTCGTTTTCCCTCTATATTTCATTGGGATAGCGCCCATTAGTCTTGGGTCAAATGGTATAAATTATTTCAATTTCATGAAACTTAGTTGCAGATGAAATTCTATTCTTCCGAAAACGTAATTCTTGATGTACTCTTTTCGTGTTGATTTTTCATCAGGCACCGGACATATGCGGATCGACGGAGAGGGTTTGTTGTTCTGGCGCTCGTGAAATAGACATCCCAACGTATATGAGGTGCGTAGGGGAAGGCCCACAAGTCAAAAGGAAATCGAAGATGGCAACCGGAACTGTTAAGTGGTTCAACCCAACAAAAGGCTATGGCTTCATCGAGCCGGCCGAAGGTGGCAAAGACGCTTTTGTTCATATTTCTGCGGTTGAACGTTCCGGCCTGACAACCCTAACCGAAGGTCAGAAGGTTGAATATGAAATGGTCGAAGGTCGCAACGGCAAGGAAAATGCTGACAATCTGAAGGTTGTCGGTTAACCGACAGACTCCGGCCATTAAGGCTCCAAAAATCGAACCCTGGTGCTTTGTAGCATCGGGGTTTTCTTTCGTGTTTCACACAGGGTTTGGATAAGTCCAACTTCGGTTTAAAAAAGTCACTTTGACGCTTGCGCTTTGCGACAAAGCCTCATATAAACCGCCTCACCGATAGCGAGCGCCCTTCGTCTAGCGGTTAGGACGCCGCCCTTTCACGGCGGTAACACGGGTTCGAGTCCCGTAGGGCGTGCCACTTTCGACGAAAAGGCCCCGCAATTCAATGAGTTGCGGGGCCTTTTGTTTGACTGGGCAGCGAGGCTCGCTATCATTTCAGCCGCGCCATCGCGTTGTTTGCCATTGTTTTCTGGGTCGCGTTCATCCCATTTTGCGGGCTTCCAGTAGCGTTTCAGCGTTCCGCTATTCATGCCAGTTACGTCCGACGTTTGTGAAATCGGACGGGATATGGACATGGCGTCGTCTGACGGCTGACCCGCCGCTAATTCCGGTTTGTTTTCGGTGCGGCGGTTGACTGTCGCACCACCAGTTCCGTTGGCAATGTGATCTGGTTGAATGGAACGTCCAGCCCGGAAATCATAGCCATCAACATGTTTACGGCAGAGCGCCCCATCTGTTGTAGGGGCTGGTGCACGGTGGTCAGGGTTGGGTGCATCTGCTCGCACAGACCGATATCGTCGAACCCGACCAGTGAAATGTCGTCCGGAACAGAAAGTCCCCCTTCACGGATGGCGGACATGGCACCCTGTGCACTGACGTCATTGGAGGCAAAAATCGCGGTCGGGCGGTTCTCAAGGGCGAGCAACTGCTTGGCAGCATCATAACCGCCCAGTTGCATGTAATCTCCCTCACAGATCAGGGCCGGGTCGTCGTCAAGGTCATATTGCGCGACCATGTCCTGATAAGCCTTCAATCGGCTGCGGGCCGATAGAAGCTTTAGATTGCCGGTGATGAAGCCGATGCGCTTGTGGCCAAGTTCAATCAGATGTGTCATGGCTTGCCGCCCTCCTTGATAGCCATCGGTGATGACAGCTGGGAAGGTCGGTTCGTCAAACACGGTCTCTACCGTCACGACAGGCAGGGAGGCATCGCGCAATTTTTCAAGATAGTCCGCTTCATAGGGCAACAGCACAATGATGCCGTCCGCCACTTGCTGCAACAAATTGACCACGCTGGACGGAGGTTGGGTGTCATTGTCCGACAGGGAGTAGACCAGCATTTCATAGCCAGCACCCCGGATGGTGGTGCCGATGCCCATCACCATCTCTCCGGTGAAGGAGGTGTGCAACTGGGCGATAACGCCGATGATATGCGTGCGACCACTCGAAAGCTTTCGCGCCATCGGATTGGCAACATAGCCCATTTCGCTGGCAATGCGCTGAATGTCTTCTCTTGTTTTGTCAGACATGCCCGGTTTGTCATTGAGTGCGCGGGATGCTGTCATCCGGGAGACACCTGCTACTCTTGCAACATCAGCAAGGGTGGGTCTTGGCATTTTCACTGGCGCAACCTCATTTGGTCTGGCTTGCTCGTTGCATTCTAAGGCAACGATATCCTGTAACGTTACTTTTGGATCCGGCGAAGCTCACTGCGCTGGACTGTGTCATTCAAAACAAGGTTTCTTGTGCATTGGCCATTTTGCTCAACGAATATTTTCTTGTGGTGCCTTGTCAAGAAAGTCCCGGACTTCACAGCAGAATCCCGCATTTTCCTGCTCTTCTTACTACCTTTTTGAGCAGATTCAAATCCATTGACAAAACACTACGTTACCGATAACGTTACTGATGTAAACTTGTGCGATCGTATCATGATCCCGACAAGTCTCGAACGATGGGAGGACATAATGCAGTTAACGCTGTCAAACCGTATCACCAAACTACTCTGCGGCGTCGCCGTTGCTGGTCTGCTGCCTGTTTCAGGCGCACTGGCCGACGATGCCAAAGTCATCACATCCTGGGATTTGCAGACTCAGGAACGCACCGTCGCGACCATTCGCGATGCTGCCGACCGCTTTGAAGCCGCCAATCCCGGTTTCAAGGTCGAGGATTCCCACATTGCCAACGACGCCTACAAAACCAAGCTGAAAATTGCCTTCGGTGCCAATGAGGCACCTTGTGTCTTTACCAGTTGGGGTGGAGGTCCGTTGCGTGAATATATCAAGGCAGGAAAAGTCACCAACCTGACGCCCTATCTTGAGAAGAACAAGGACTTCGCCGACCGTTTCCTGCCCGCCAGTTTCTCACCCGCCAAATATCAAGGTGACACCTATGGCCTTCCGGTCATGGGCACAGCTGTCGCGGTTGTTATCTACAACAAGGATATCTTCAAGAAACTCAACATCGAGCCTCCCAAGACCTGGACAGAGCTGATGGACGTGGTCAAAGTTCTCAATGAGAACAAGATCGCTCCATTTGCTTTGGCCAACAAGGCAAAATGGCCGGGCTCCATGTTCTTCGTTTATCTGGCCGATCGCATTGGCGGTCCGGAAGTCTTCCAGAAAGCTGCTGATCGTGAACCCGGCGGCTCCTTCGAAGATCCAACCTTCATCAAGGCTGGCGAGATGCTTCAGGATCTGGTCAAGGCTGGTGGATTTGCCCGCGGATACAACGGACTTGATTATGATATCGGTGGTTCCCGTCGCCTTCTCTATTCGGGCCGTGCCGCAATGGAACTGATGGGCAGCTGGGAGTTTGGCTCAATTGCCAACGAAAATCCCGAATTTGCCAAGAATGTCGGCTTCTTCACCTTCCCGGCGGTTGAGGGTGGCAAGGGCAATCCCAACAATGCCATTGGCACCATGGGCGATAACTACATCTCCATCAACGCCGATTGCCCTTATCAGGATGCCGCTTTCGACCTGCTGAAATTCTCGACCGATGATCGTGCAGCGGAACTGAAGATGGAAGATAACAAGATCCTGCCGATCAAGAACGCCAAGGTGGAAGATCCCTATCTTGCTGGGGTGATGGAAGCCGTTGGCAAAGCACCAAGCATCCAACTCTGGTACGATCAGGAACTGGCTCCGGCTCTTGCTGAGGTCCATAAGGACACCACACAGCAATTGCTTGGCCTTTCCATCACGCCTGAGGAAGCCGCAGCCAAGATGGAAGCGGTCGCCAAAGAGCTTGCCAACAAATAATCTCTCCTCAGAGACACCCGTCGACTTGTGATCGATCTTTCCGGCCGCTGCTCCCCAGGGGCAACGGCCGGTTGCTGCCAAATGAAGGGACCTTCCCCATGTCGGATGGATCTGTGCAATCCATGACACTTCGCTCAAGGCAATCCTACCGGCGGGCGCAGAAGCTGGCCCCGATCGTCTTTCTTGCCCCGGCGATCATTCTCTTGTCGGTTTTTCTGCTGTACCCGCTGATTTATAGTTTCGAGCTGTCGTTCCTCGATTGGAACGGGCTGGGTGACGGTGCGCGCTTTACCGGGTTTGACAACTGGGAGAGGCTTCTCTCAGATGCGGTTTTCTGGCAATCAGCGCTCAACAATATCTATCTTGCGGTTTTCTCCGTCCTGATCCAGTTGCCGATTGCCGTTCTTCTGGCCGTGGTTCTGGACGAGGCATCAAAAGGATCCCGGATCCTCAAGATCCTCTATTTCATCCCGCTTTTGATGTCGAGCGTCGCGCTTGGCGTGCTGTTCAAGAATATCTTCGACCCCAATTTCGGCCCCATCAACTCGATCCTCACCGAGATTGGGCTTTATGACTGGACGCAAGATTGGCTGGGCGACCCGGATTTTGCGCTTGGCTCTGTCATTGCCGTCGTCTGTTGGCAAAATGTGCCTTTCTATATGGTGCTGTTCCTTGCTGCCCTGTCCTCATTCCCCCGCGAGATCGTTGAGGCGGCCAATCTGGATGGCGCAAGCCAGTCCACCATCTTCTGGCGCCTGAAGCTGCCCCATTTGCAGGGCACCTTCCGCACCGCCGTGTTGCTCGCGGTTATCGGCTCCATGCGTTACTTCGACCTCGTTTATGTGATGACGGACGGCGGGCCGGAGCATTCGTCGGAAATGATGGCGACCTACATGTACCACACCGTCTTCAACTCCTTTGAGATGGGGTATGGCAGCACCATTGCCTCGGCAATGTTCATCATCATCACGGTGATCGCCGCCGTTTCCATGCGCCTGTCCAAACGCTTCGAAACGGAGATCTGAGCGATGCAGAAGAAAGCCTTCAAAATCTCGAAAGTTGCCTTTCCCGCGCTTGGCCTGTTCTGGCTGCTGGTGACCACGCTGCCCTTCCTTTTCGTGGCCTTTACCAGCTTCAAGGGATTGCAGGAAACCTATACCAATCCGGTCTGGATGCCGCCCGAAAGCTGGAATTTTGACAATTACCTCCAGCTTCTCAATAACTCCTTCCTGATCTATCTGCGCAACTCGGTGTTCGTCATATCCGTATCGGTTGCGTTGATCGTACTGGTCAGCTCCATGGCAGCCTATGCGTTGGCACGGCTGAAATTCCGCTTCAACGGCCTGCTGTTCGGGTTGATCGTCGCGGGCATGATCGTGCCACTCCACGTCACTCTTGTGCCCATTTATCTGATGATCCGGAATATGGGTCTGTATGACACCATGTTCGCCCTTATCGGTCCTTATGTTGCCTGCAGCTTGCCGATTTCGGTGTTCATTCTGACCGAATTTATGCGTCAGGTGCCTAAAGAACTGGAAGAAGCAGCCTTTCTTGACGGCTGCGGCCCGTTCAAGATTTTCTTCAAGATCTTCTTCCCTCTCTCCGGGCCGGGCATCTCAACGGTAGCCATCTATAATGGCATCATGCTGTGGAACGAATTTGTCTTCGCTTATGTGCTGACCAGTTCGCCGGACACCCGCACCCTGCCGCTCGCCGTTTGGGACTTTCAGGGCCAGTATGCAGCCGACATCCCGGCGATCCTTGCTGTGGTGACCCTCAGTACGCTTCCCCTGATCATCGTCTATGCCATCGGTCAGGAAAAGATCGTCAACGGCATGATGGCCGGATCCCTGAAAGGATAAGCCATGACAGAGATCTGCGCCCAGCCTACCCACATCCCCTTCCCGCTCCTCCGCTCAACGGGCTGCGTTCCCTGCGGTTTCTTGGGGCCGAACACAGACATCTCTGCAAAGAGGATCTTCCAGTCATGACCAGCATTCACCTTGACAATGCAGCGAAACGGTTCGGCCGTGCCACCGTCCTCAATGACATCAATCTGGAAATCGAAGATGGCGAATTCTGCGTCTTCCTTGGGCCATCGGGCTGCGGCAAGTCGACCTTGCTGCGCATGATTGCTGGCATAGAAACCCTCACACAGGGCGAGCTGAAAATCGGAGACCAGCGCATGAACGAAGCTCTGCCAGCAGAGCGTCGCGTCGCCATGGTGTTCCAGAACTACGCGCTCTACCCTCACATGTCGGTCTATGAGAATATGGCCTTTGGCCTCAAACAGGCAAAGACACCCAAAGATCAGATTGTTGAGCGCGTCGGTGAGGCGGCTCGCATCCTGCAGATCGAAAATCTGCTGGAACGCAAGCCCAAAGAACTCTCGGGCGGTCAGCGTCAACGCGTTGCCATTGGCCGGGCCATTGTGCGCCAGCCTGCCGTCTTCCTGTTCGATGAACCGCTCTCCAACCTCGATGCCGCCTTGCGAGTGCATATGCGCACCGAGATTGCCAATCTGCATCGCAAGTTCCCCGAAGCCAGTATGATCTATGTAACCCACGATCAGACCGAAGCGATGGCCTTGGCGGACAAAATTGTCCTGCTGCGGGCGGGCGATGACGTGATCACGAAAGGCTCGATCGCCCAAACCGGTTCACCGCTTGAACTTTACCATCGACCCAAAAATCTGTTTGTAGCGGGTTTTCTTGGCTCCCCGTCGATGAACTTTCTGCCCGTTACCCTTGTGGCGGCCAGCGAGGATGGTGCTCGTGTCAAGCTCGATAGCGACGAGGAATTGTTTGTTCCGGTCTCTGCTGGACATTTGCCGATCGGTGCAAAATTGACGCTCGGAATCCGCCCCGAACACATGACACCGGTTGGTGAAGCGGTAACAGAGCAGGTCTTCTCGCGCGCCCTCAACGCCGTTGAGAATTTTGGCGAATACAGCTTCCTCTATCTCTCCGAAAGCACGGATGCTCCGATGATCGCCAAGGTTTCGGACGAGACGGAGGTCAGTCTTCGTGGCGCAATCAAGTTCCAGATCCGGCCTGAGCTTTGTCACCTGTTCGACGAGGCTGGTGATGCGCTCACACACCTCAATCCCGCACCAAAATCCATCAGCTTTGATGCCACGGCGCTCTGAAGCGCGCATTAAAGGACACCACAAAGATGACTGAACTCTATAAAGATCCATCCCTCAGCCCCGAAGCCCGAGCCGATGACCTTCTCTCCCGCATGACTCGTGCAGAAAAGATCGGGCAAATGCATGCCGTCTGGTTGTTTCTGAACGAAAATGGCGACCATCAGGTGCGCAGTGATCAATTTACCGGTGAGAGCGATGCCGACACCCTGCGCGAGATGCTGTCGCACGGGCTGGGCCAGATCACACGCCCGCTCGGAACCCGCAGCATTGATCCGGCTGAAGGTGTTCGCGCCCTCAACAATTTACAGAAATTCATGCTTGAGCAAACCCGTCTCGGTATCCCGGTGATGTCGCACGAGGAATGCCTTTCTGGCCTGATGATCAAGGGAGCAACGCTGTTCCCCTCTTCGCTCAACTATGGTGCCACCTGGAACCCGGCGCTCATCGAGAAAGTCGGTGAGCAGATCGGCAAAGAAGCACGCATGATCGGCTGTCATCAAGGTTTGGCACCGGTGCTCGATGTGGCCCGTGATGCCCGCTGGGGCCGCACCGAGGAGACCTTTGGCGAAGATCCCTATTTGTGCGGTCTGATGGCCACCCACTATGTCAAAGGTTTGCAGGGCGAGAAGCGCGACTTGTTGGCGACCCTCAAACATTATGCCGGCCATTCAGCCAGCGAAGGCGGTCGCAATCACGCACCGGTCCATATGGGCTGGCGTGAGCTCAACGACATGTTCCTGCTGCCCTTTGAGATGGCGGTCAAGCTGGCAAATGCCGGTTCGGTCATGCCTGCCTATCATGACATCGACAACGAACCCGTTCACGCGTCACGTCATCTGCTGACCAAGGTGCTGCGCGAGGACTGGGGCTTTGACGGTTTGATCGTTGCAGACTATGTGGGCGTTTCGCTTCTCTATCAACATCATGGCATTGCAGCCGACACAACAGAGGCCGCCGCGCTTTCCTTCAATGCCGGTCTCGATGTCGAATTGCCCGGTGATGATTGCGCCAAGGACCTGGCGATTGCCGTCGAACGCGGCCAGATCACCGAGGAGACCATTGACGAAATTGTTCGGCGGGTGCTTGTCGAGAAATTCCGCATCGGTCTGTTCGAAAAGCCCTATGCCGATGACAGCGCCATTCAGTTGCAAAGCAAACAAGCCGTTGACGTGGCGCGTGAGGTGGCTGAACAATCCGTCGTCATCCTCTCCAATGACGGCATCCTGCCCCTTAAAGACCAGAAGAAGATTGCCGTGATCGGCCCGACCGCAGACGACCCGCTGGCCCTTCTGGGAGATTATAGCTTCCCTGTCCACCTGATCCATAACGAGGAAGAGGAAGAAATCGGCAATGTCATCACGCCGCTTGCGGGTCTCAAGACCCTGATTGGCGACAAGGTCGAGATCACCTATGCTCGGGGCTGCAACATTCTTGATGAGCGCAAGGCCGGAGCCCCTGTCTTCCCAGGCGATGTGGACGATAGCACCAGCCTGGAGCAGGCGTCTTCCCTGTCAACGCGCCTTGACATGATCCCGGAGGCCGTAACGAAGGCCAAGGATGCCGATCTCGCCATTGTCTGCGTCGGCGATCTGTCCGGTATCTTCCAGACGGGCACCGTTGGCGAAGGATCCGACGTCGACAGCCTGCAGCTGCCTGCAGTTCAGCAGGACCTGCTAGAGGCCGTCGTTGCGACTGGCAAACCGGTCATCGTGGTGCTTTCTTCGGGCCGCCCTTACACTCTGGGTGGACTAGAAGGCAAGATTGCTGCGCAAGTCATGACCTTCTTGTCGGGACAACAGGGTGGTGTGGCGTTGGCCAATATTTTGACCGGCGCGGTGGAACCTTCAGGCCGCCTGACCATCTCCATCCCGAAAAGCGCTGGTGCGGCTCCCTATTTCTATAACCACAATTTCAAGGCCTCTGGCACACCAATTGCCCGCCACTTCGGATCGTCCTACCCGTTTGGCCATGGCCTTGGCTACACCGAATTCACCTATTCGGATATCGTGCTGGCGGAAGATCAAACGGACTGCAAAACCGGTGAAATTCGACTGTCCTTTTGTGTCACCAACACAGGCAACCGCGCCGGGGTCGCTGTGCCACAGCTCTATGTTCGTGACGAACTGGCCACGGTTGTGCGCCCGGTGAAAGAACTCAAGGCTTTTGCGCGCGTGGCGTTGGAGGCCGGTCAAAGTCAAACGGTCACCTTCGTTGTGCCAACCGACATGCTGAGCTTTACGGGGGCTGAGGGAAAACGAATGGTTGAACCAGGTGCCGTTACTCTGATGATCGGCGAGTCAAGCGGTGATATTCGCCTCAAGACCAGAGCCATTCTGACAGGGTCCGCCAACTTCCTCGAAAGCAATTGGCGAATGCAGAGCGAAAGCGTCATCGGTTCGGCAACCTAGCCTCGCCACTCTCTCCCTTGCGCTTCGACACAATGAAGGTGCCCGCTCTAGGCAGTGGGCACCTTTGCCTTTTTGATCGAAAGACAGGCTCTGTCCAGCGCGATGTTTGCTGGCGCTAAAGCTTCAATCCGTTGAAAATAAAAGTACGAATGGATTGAATGCCGTTCTCGTTTGGCGTTTTGTTGGACAATCGACGCAGGCCCAATCCTTCAAGTGTGTCCAACATCATACAGGCCACAGCATGCGGGTCGTCATAAGGGACAAATATGCCTGCCTCGGCGCCCTTGTTCAGACAACAAACCAAGGCATCGCTCAAGCGGTTTCGATTTTTGCCAAAGACGTCGGCAATCATTGGATTGCGCAGGGCTTCGGTCAGAATTTCCAAGCCCAGCAGCGCATTTTCCGGGTGAGAGACATAGACTGCATAGTCATCAATGAATTGCTCTATTGCAGCTCGTGGGTCATCTGGATTTGATAATAAATCGATATATCCGGCCAGCTCCTTGCCTTCTAACTCGGCAATGAAAGCCAAAACGGCATCCTTGCCGGAGAAGTGGTTGTAAAGATTGCCAAGGCTGATCCCGGCCTGTCTGGCAATATCGCGAACACCAGTTTGGTGATAACCACGCTCCAGAAAACAGATCACAGCAGCCTGTGTGATCTCGAACTTGCGCGGATGGATGGGCGGTTCATTTTCGGGCAAAGGCTTGACACTCCAACACTCGCTTCCTAACTATGAACGATCGTTCGTTCATAGCATCAAACCCGTCGCGTGGAAAGGGCTAACCATGACATTTGCGAAGTGTTGGTTTCTTGGGCTTTTCGGTCTGATGAAGGTCTTTTCAACCGGCTGTGATCTGTCAGACCCTGTGCTCTGAACCCGCCCTTGTCACAGTGTACCAGTGACTTTCGCCTTCCGACAGATGCCAGACACCCCATCTTTCACACCAAATATGCGAAGCAGAAAGCAGCGATGGAAGAAATGAAGAAAACTCCTGCATCCAACCGGCTCGACGGTCTCGATCTGGCCCGCTTTGTGGCTTTTGCTGGCATGGTAATTGTGAATTTCAAGATCGCCATGGGGGCGGAAGGAGGCAACGGATATCTATCCTTTCTGACGACGGCTCTTGAAGGGCGCGCTGCCGCCACCTTTGTCGTTCTGGCAGGAATCGGCCTCGGTTTGGCAGGGCAGAACAGGCTTGATCAGACGATCTCGGTCACCATCAAACGAGCTATTTTTCTGTTGGTAATCGGTCTGTTGAACATGACGATCTTCGAAGCCGATATCCTGCATTATTATGCATTCTATTTTCTGTTTGGCGTGTTTCTACTGCCGCTCAGCTCACGTGCACTTTTTTGGATATTGCTTGGTATCAACGTCGCCTTTCCGTTTATGATCCTGACCCTGAACTATGATGCAGGCTGGAATTGGAGCGACTACAGCTATAGCGGCTTCTGGACGCCTGTTGGCTTTGTCCGAAACCTGTTCTTCAATGGCTGGCACCCCGTTATCCCGTGGATCGGCTTTTTGCTGTTCGGCATTGTCCTCAGTCGCGCATCGCTGGCCAAACGGGCAACGCAATGGAAACTGGTCATCGGTGGTGCAATTGCGTTTGCCGTGGCGCAGGGTGTAAGTGCTTTACTGATAGCCCAGCTCGTACCAATTGCTCCAGAGCTCTCGGCACTTGTGACAACCTCCCCTGTTCCTCCGATGCCACAATACACGCTCGCGGGTGTTGGTACGGCAAGCATTGTTGTGGGGGCCTGTCTCCTGCTCTCCAATAGCCTTAGGGCGATAGGGGTTCTGCAATTGCTGCTACCAGCAGGGCGACAAACTCTGACGCTCTACATTGCCCATATTCTGATTGGCATGGGAACACTTGAAGCGCTCGACAAACTTGGCGGGCAAACTGTTGCACAAACCGTTGGCGCATCTCTCTTGTTCTGTTTGGTTGCCATTGTCTATGCCCTCATCTGGACGCGTTGGTTCAAGCGGGGCCCAATAGAAGCCATCATGCGCAAACTGGCGGGCTAACACACATCCACACGTCAGATGGCGGACAAGCCAAAGCGATCACAGGCCCCACTGCGGCCAATGTCGGGTTGGCGAAACTTGTCTTTTTGCCAGTGCTCATCGTTACTCCGTGGGGCGAGATGCTTTCAGTCGAACAACGCACCCTTGAGGTGCCTTGCAGATTTCATCTGGTGTCGGTGAACAGGGTTCAAAGGACAGTAAGTGGCAACAATAAAAGGATCTGTTTTTTTGCGAATGCGCGTTTTTATTCGGGAGCAATTCAACTGTCTCCAAACACCTTAACTGAATGATTGCACTTTCCAGATAGTCTGGCCGCTCCAAAACTGGAGTGAGGAACTTTTCATTATGAATAAGTCTTGTGATTTGGCAGACAAGCAAATTGCCTACAAGCCACAACAAAGTAGTTTTGTCCTTCTGGCCGTTTTCTCGGTGTCGATCTTCCTTAGTGCATTTCTGCTCTTCTCAATCCAGCCCTATTTTTCCAAGCTCGTTCTACCCAAACTTGGTGGTTCTCCCGGCGTTTGGTCTGTCGCGATCGTTTTCTTCCAGGGCGTTTTGCTGCTCGGCTACAGCTATGCGCATGCGCTTACCAAATGGGCCAGCACAAGAAGTGCTTTGATCATTCATAGTCTTCTGGCGATTGTCGCCTTTGTCTTTCTTCCAATTTCCATCACTTCGGTCATGGGGTCCCCCCCGACTGAAGGGCAAGCAATGTGGCTTTTCGCTCTGTTTGCATTGTCCGTGGGCGTTCCGTTCTTTGCGGTTTCAGCAAACGCTCCCCTGCTGCAAGCATGGTTCTCGCGAACGGACCATCCACACGCAGCAGACCCTTACTTTCTCTATGGATCCAGCAATATCGGCAGTTTTGCGTCCCTGTTCCTGTATATCATTTTGATAGAACCTTCTTTTTCTCTCACAGATCAGGGCGTGCTCTGGATGTATGGATTTGGAATTCTGTCAGTGATGATTGCCTCATGTGGGTTGCTGGTCATCAATGGCAAGAAAAGATCCTCTCCATCTGAAACAGAATTTGCAAATCACAAAAATCTGGATGTCGCCAAGACCGACGTCATCTGGTGGATCGTTCTGGCGGCCTTGCCATCTGGACTTCTGGTTTCTGTAACGGCACACATATCAGTTGATATCGCATCAGCACCGTTTCTCTGGGTCATTCCTCTGGCCCTGTTCTTATCGACGTTTGTTTTCGTGTTCCGGCAAGAACCATTGGTCTCTTTCAAGACATTGTCCAGATACCTGCCATTCGTCATCACGGCGATCATCGTCAGCTCATTCTTGCCCGCAGCATTGCCGGTCTGGTTTTCCCTGATATTGCACCTGTCGGCCTTCTTTTTTATCGCGCTCTATTGTCATTTGCTGCTGTTCCAAAAACGACCCGACGCACGTCATCTCACAGCCTTTTATCTTTGGATGTCTTTCGGAGGCTTTCTGGGCGGGTGCTTCACTTCGCTTCTGGCGCCAGCGGTCTTCAATTGGGTTGCGGAATACCCACTCTTTCTTTTGGCTGTTTTGATATTGAGCCTCTCAATGCGCCTCGAGAATAAAAATGAGCTGAAAGTGTCGGCGCTTGTCTCGCTCATTTTCTGTCTTGGATTTCTGGGTTTGACATCAACTGGCCTCATCCCGGCTTTTCAGTCCTACGGCACCAATGTGGTCTTTGCCATTTTGGCCTTTGTCGTCGCCTCGGTTTTGCAAATCAAGTCCATCCCCCTTGCCGTGATTTTCCTGTCATTGGGAGCCACAGCAACTTTCTTTAATCATCAGTTCAAGGTGGAAAGCTCTTTCGACCGTTCCTTTTTCGGTGTCGTGAAAGTTCAACAGAGCGAAGAAGGCCCGTTTCGTCTGATGATGCATGGAACGACCGTTCACGGCGCCATGTCCACCAAACCGGAAGATCTCAAGCATAAGCCGGTTCCCCTCACCTACTATCATTCGTCTGAAGGCATGGCTCAATCTCTTGGCGCAATGCAGGCCCGCAGAGGAGGTTCGATCGAGCATGGAGCCATTATCGGTCTTGGAACCGGCAGCATGCTCTGTCACACCAAGCCTGATGAAAAATGGACAACATTCGAAATTGATAGTTTGGTCGTCAAAATTGCGAAAAATCCGGACAAGTTTCGCTTTGTGTCTGACTGTGCGCCCAATTCCGAAATCATCATTGGCGATGCCCGTCTGACCCTTGCAGACATGCCTGATGGCGAACTTGATTATCTTCTTGTCGATGCCTTCTCATCAGATTCCATCCCGGTTCATCTCATGACGCAAGAAGCCATTCGACTCTATTTCCGCAAGCTGAAGCCGGATGGCATTCTTACGATGCATATCAGCAACCAGAATATGAACCTCGAAGAAGCGGTGGCTGCAACCGCAAAATCAGAAGGTCTTGCTGCAGTGTTCAATCCAGCGACAACAACCAAACTGATCGCAAGTCATCCGCACATCCATCCAAGTGCTGTAATCGTCCTGGCTCGTGATGAGGCGCACTTTGGAAAGCTGCTGGACAGTGACCGTTGGATCAAGCCGCAGGCAGGTGATATGCGCCCGTGGACGGATGACTATTCAGATGTCCTTAGCGCGGTGCTCAAGGCCGTTGATTTTGACAAGATTAAATTCTGGAACTAACGAGCCCCCGGCATGCTCGGTTGCCATCAGGTGAACCAGTACCACTTACAAAAATAAGCCCCCGCACTTCATTGCGTGGCGGGGCTTATATTTTTTCCCAAGCGATGAATGGTACCGTCTGGACCAATCGGGCAGCGCTTGTATTGGGCACGCTCGTCGCACGGACCGCCCTCTAGGGCCGCCCCACCCGACTGACCAGAACCGCCATCAGGCGCTGATAGAGCGCGGGGCCCAAGACACTGTCTTCTATGCCGAAGTCGATGCTTGGATTGTCGTTGATTTCAATGATTGACGGACCGAGGGCGGTTTCCTTTATGTCGACGCCGTAAAAGCCGTTGCCGATCAACTGGGTACCGCGCAAGGCAACATTGAGAACATCTTGCGGAACCTCTGCGATGGGCAAGGTTTCGGAATCGCCAGAGCTGACCGACCCGTCCCTTTCATATTCGTAGATCTTCCAATTGCCGCTGACCATGTAGTATTTGCAGGCATAAAGCGGTTGGCCATCAAGAACCCCTATGCGCCAATCAAAGTCTGTCGGCAGAAATTCCTGCATCATCAAAAGGTCGGTTTGCTTGAACAACTCCTTGCCGAGCGCCTTGAGTTCCGAGGCATCCTTCACCTTGTGCACGCCGCGCGAGAAGCAGCCATCAGGGATTTTGACGATACCGGGAAATTGCAAATCATCAGCCAATTGTTTCATCCGTTGACGGTCAAAAACTACAGTCTTGGGAGTGAGAACCCTATTTGAACGCAGCAATTCGGCCAAAAAGATCTTGTTGGTGCAACAAAGAATAGAATGCGGATCGTCGATGACGGGTATGCCTTCCTGCAAGGCCCGTTTGGCAAAACGATAGGTGTGATGATTGAGCGCTGTCGTTTCGCGAATGAAAAGCGCGTCAAACTCCATCAGACGGCGATAGTCCTTGGCGGTGATCAACTCGGCACGCGCATCGACGCTTTCCGCTGCTGAGACGAAGGATTCAAGTGCCTTTGCATCACTCGGCGGGCTTTCCTCATCGGGATTGACCAAGATGCCGACAATGGTGCTGGGGATCTTGCGAAGCGCCGGTTTCGGCAGGCTGCCTTTGACAAAGGCCTTGAGCGCCGCATCGAAGACGGGTTGGGCCTCCTCGGTCAGACGATGGATGGCAAGCGCTTCGATGTCCCTGATTTTGACCTTCGGCTCAAGCTGGAGGTTAATCCGAATGATCGGGCAACGGAACAGATCAAACGCCTGACGCGCAATGGCTTTGAAGCGCTTGTCCGTAGTGCGGCCAAAATAAATGTCTATCGCGTCGGGATAGATGTCCTCGCCTTTTTCATCGAGCAACGCCTGAAGGCTCAGCAAAGCGCGTTTGTGGATCCGTTTCCAGTTGATGTCGAGAAGGGCGTCGGCTTCGGGCAGACAACGTTCCTTGCGGGCGCTGGCAAGCAGACTGCAATAATAACCAAGGGACAAAGGTTCATAGGAGCGAGACAGATTGATGACACGACGGCCTGGCACCCCATATTCAAGGGCCAAATAATCGCGCACAGTCATGGCGTGGCAGCCCTTGGGCACTGTTGCCAAATCCTTCAACCGATCTACCAGAATGATCGGCAATCGGGACCGGTTGGCCGGGCTGGAGCCTTCTGGCATATGATCGATATGGCGAACCAGCCGAACACCATCTGCACCGTCTTCATAATAGCCAGGCAGCTCGGTCTCAACCTCATAGCCATGCTTGACATAGAGGGCGATGGCACGGTCATTGTCCTTGCGCACTTCAAGCGAAAGACGATCACACGCCTGTTCACGGGTGATGGCTTCGGCCCCGCCGAGCAACTGGGTGCCGATGCCGAGGCTCGACTTTTCAGGATCCACAGCCAATGAGTAGAGCCGCGCTACGCTTGAGCCTTCTCGCAGCAGAATGGCCGCATATCCCAGAATGGCATCATCCCTGTCGACTGCAACAATCAGACGGGAGGAGTCGGTTTTGAAAAAGGAGCGAAAAGACCGTGCAGAGATGCGGTCCCCGGCAAAGCATCGGATTTCAAGTGCCATCAACTGCTCAAGATCTTCGATCTTGGCGGTACGCAGAAGCGTCGGCAGAAGCGTGTGTGTGGCCATGACTGGCTTTCAGCAAGATTTGGGAAAAGGGAAATACTGGAACGCGTGACGGTTCATTCATTCCGGGTGTCGGCTGCTATATACCAGCGGACCTGCCGTGCCTAGAAGAATTGTTGCGGAACGCCCTGAAAGTCAATCAAAAGTGCACAGAAATGAAGTGTTTTTTTGCGACCAAGCCATGCAGCTGACACCGGGAGGAGAGGCCCTGCGTTGCAACAAAAAAGGCGAGGTTTCCCTCGCCTTTTGCTTGCCGATTGGCAATAGATCCTACTGACCGCTTTTGTCTCGCTGCACAAAGATCGAGATGAAGGCCAGGCTGGCGGAAACGATCATCAGGACCAGCGAGATGGCATTCAGCGCCGGGGTTGACCCTTGCTTGAGACGGTCAAACATGGTGATGGTCAGCGGTGAATCCGATCCTGTCAACATCAACGTGGTGTTGAAATTCTCGAACGACATCAAAAAGCAAATGATCCCTGCGCCAACCAGAGCCGGTTTCAGAAAGGGAATGGTTATGGTGCGCACGGCTTCCAGCTTGGTTGCGCCAAGATTGAGCGCGGCCTCCTCCAGAGAGATGTCGAACTTGCGCAACCGGGCCGAGATGACCAGCGTCGTGATGGTGGTGATAAAGGCGAATTGACCCAAAATCACCAGCACCAGACTTGGGCGCAAAGCTTCGATTTCATAGCCCCAGGCATCCTCGATATTGTTGACGATGGAATTGGCAAAAATGAGGATCGAAATGCCCAGAATGACACCGGGAATGACCAGAGGTGTCAGCGCCAGCACATAAAGCATGTTCTTGCCGGGAAAGCTGGTGCGTTCAAACAGGAAGGCATTACAGGTGCCGACAAACAACGACAAGACGGTCACCCAGACCGCGACAAAAGCGGAATAGCCAAGGCTCTCCATCAGGGCACCGTCATTGAAAATACCGAGACGTGGATCGCTATCACCGATGAACCAGTCGAGCGTAAAGCCTTCCCAAGGCATGGACGGGAACAGGCTATCATTGAAAGCAAAGACACCGACCACGATCAGCGGGGCAGCCAGATAGATGAAAAACAGCGCGACATAGGCCTGATAAAGCCGGACGCCTGCCTTGGGTTGTGGAATGGATGGGATCATGCTGACCTCCTATTTCACTGTATCGGCAAGGGTCTGGCGGCTCAGCTTAAGACCGACCCAGACGATGAGGGAAGACAGGATCAACAGCAAGAAACCGAAAGCAGAGCCGGATTCCCAGTTAAACCGGGTGATGAACTGGTTATAGATCTGTTCGGTGAACCAGAGGCTGTCCTTGCCACCCAGAAGCGTCGGGGTCAGGTAATTGCCAAGGGTCAGCATGAAGACGACGATGCAGCCCGATGCGATGCCCGGCATCGCATGGGGAATGACGATGTCGCGCAGAATGGTAAAACCGTTGCCTCCCAGATCATAGCCCGCTTCGATCAAGCTGTCGTCGAGGGTGTCGAGCACAGTGACGAGCGGCACGATCATGAAGAGCATCGATGTATAGACAAGACCGGTCATCAGCGATGCATCATTGTAAAGCATCTCAACCGGACCGGAGACAATCCCGGTCCATTGCAGGAACGAACTGATGACCCCGCTTTCGCGCAGCAAAATCATCCAGCCAAAGGTACGCACCAGTTCCGATACCCAGAAAGGCAGCAGGCAGGCCAAAAACAGCAGCGCCCGAAGACGACCCTTGGCTATTTTGGCGATGTAGTAAGAAATGGGAAAGCCAATGATCAGGGTTATGATGGTGGCAATGATCGACATGATCGCCGTCCGCAGGAAGGTGTTCCAATAGAGCGGCTCGGTGAAGAACTCGGTATAGTTCTGAAGGCTGAAGACATAGTCCCGATAGCCCAGTTTTTCCCGCAGGGAAACGATCAGAAGATCCACATGGGGCAGCAAAATCAGAAAAACCAGCCAGATGAGAAGTGGCAGCATCAAGAGCAATGTGCTCGCCTTGAAGGCCATCTTGCTTGAAGATGTCATATCACGACCCTCACCTTATGCTGTTTTGGGTTGGCTGGGATAGGCACGGGATTTCTCGATCTTCCATGCCAACTGCACGGTTTCGCCGCGCTTGAGATCAGCGAATTCCCCCGTCTGCGGCAAGGTCACCAAAACGGTATGGCCGGAGAGTTCATCATAAACCTCAACCCGGCTGTTGGCACCGTCAAACAACAAATTGGTGACATGACCAACCAAACCATTGTGGTCATCTTCGATATGGGTGCGGCTGACTTCGCCGCTGGATCGTTCGATTGAAATGGCTTCTGGACGGACGAACAATTCGATGTTGCCCCCCACCTGAATCGGCGCGTCGGTTGCCGCCTCAACGGCCACTTCACCGCCTTCATCAAGGGTGACCACCGCCTGATTTCCCGACACCGACAAAACCTGACCAGACCAGCGGTTGGCATCGCCGACAAAACCGGCCACAAAAGCGGTTTGAGGATTGTAATAGAGATCTTGCGGTGTGCCGACCTGCTCGAATTTACCCTCATTCATCACGGCCACATGGTCAGACATGACCAAAGCTTCGGACTGGTCGTGGGTAATGTAAACAAAGGTGGTGCCGATCTGGGCCTGAAGCTGTTTCAGTTCCACTTTCATATGCTCACGCAGCTTGAGATCCAGCGCACCGAGCGGTTCGTCGAGCAGAAGAAGCGTTGGTTCAAGGACCAAGGAACGGGCAATTGCGACACGCTGCTTTTGACCACCGGACAACTGATCAATCGATTTCGAGCCGGCATCAGGCAGGGAAACGCGCTCCAGCACATCTTTAACGCGGCGATCAATCTCGCTGGTGGCCATCTTCCGACGCTTCAGTCCATAGGCAACATTTTCGGCGACATTCATCATCGGAAACAAGGCAAGATGCTGGAAGACCATATTGACCGGCCGCTTGTTGGGCGGCACGCCGAGCATCGACTTGCCCTTGATTTCGAGATCTCCTGAAGTCGGTTCCAGAAAACCAGCCAGCATGCGCAAGAGCGTGGTTTTGCCACAACCACTGGGTCCGAGAATGGAAAAGAATGAGCCCTGCGGCACCTGAAGCGACACATGGTCGACGGCAGTGAATGCGTCGAAGGTCTTGACGAGATTTCGACATTCAAGGTCTAGCGGTTGGCTCATGGCAAGGTCTTCTCTTTTTGGCTTCGGCGGGATTTCAGGACAGTTTGCAGGATGCGGCCTGAAGGATACGGACGCACATAAGCACCCCACGGCCAAGCCGTGAGGTGCCTTACTCTCAGATCAGGATCTTAGTTGCTGGAAGCCGCTTTGACGCGGTCGAGCACTTTGCCTTCGATGGTTTCCAGACCAGCCGGAACGGTTGGATACCATTTGATATTGTCCAGATCTGCCGCTGGGAAGGAAGCCTTGAACTGGGCTTTCAGCTTGTCTTCGGCATAATCGTCAGCGCCTTTGGACGCGGTGAAGTTGCCTGCGGACGCGGTGATCATGGCTGCCACTTTTGGCTGCATCACAAAGTTGATCCACTTATAGGCAGCGTCGTCATTCTTGCCTTTTTTCGGCAGAACAAACGTGTCGATCCAGCCCAGAGCGCCCGATTTTGGCGCAACGAAGGTTACATCAGGATTGTCACCGTTCAGCTTCCAACCGCCGGTATCCCATGCCATGGCAGCAGTGACTTCACCAGACCGGACGAGGTTCAGCAGCGAGTCGCCGCCTTCCCAGTAGGTTTTGACGTTGGACTTACAGGAAATCAGTTTTTCCTGAACCTTGTCCATGATCGCCTGATAGGCGTCTTTGTCACCATATGCAGCGAACGGATCTTCGCCCATGGCAAAAGCGAAACCGATCAGGGTTGGGCGCTTGAGGCGATAGGAAACCTTGCCTTTGACTTCGTCAGAGCAAAGATCGGTATAGTCCTTGACCATGCCAGCCTTTTTGGTGTCGAGCACCAGACCAGACGTCCCCCACACATGTGGCACACCATAGACTTCGCCTTCAAAGGTGGTGTTGGCTTTGGTGGCCTCGAGCATCGAAGTGATGAACTGGCTTGCGTCGATCTTGGAGAGATCCATCGGCTTGTAGATGCGGTTCTCAGCCTGAGCCCCGGCAACACGGTCCTGAGAAGGCTGGGCCAGATCGAAGCCGCCACCACCAGTTGCGCGTAGTTTGGCGATCATTTCTTCGTTGTTCGACTTGGTGACCTTCACGTCGATGCCGGTCTCTTCCTTGAACATCTTGACCACTTCGTCCGGCGCATAGCCACCCCAGGTCAGCAGACGCAATTCTTCGGCCTGGGCGGCGCTGGAAACGATAGCAAGGCCAGCGAGTGCAGTCACACCCAGCATAGCGGATTTAATGGTAACAGACAGTTTCATAGGATTGTTCCCCTTGGTGTCGTTGCAAATGTCACTTGCGGAAAGGTTTGCGGTTTTTGGGCCGCGCAAAGGATTGCTGATATGTTGTTATTAAACAGTCTGGAAATGTAGACATATTTCCTACCAGCTGACAACGCAGTAACAGGGAATTGTGTAACTTTTTTTTCACTCCAGTAAGAAGCTTACAATTTTTTTCACACCTCAGAGGCGTGTGAAGCCATTCAGCTTTAAATGACAAGCCCAACTTGTTCGCTTCTGCGCAACATTTTGATGCTGTGCATGATTTTTTGTGAAACGGTTCGGACTATTTCAGCCGGGTTCCCGGACTGGGTCGGCTTCACTCTGTCAGAGCGACAACTCGAGATAGCTTTCCGCCTGCAGATCACAGAAGTCGAATGCCCGGTCAGAACAGCCTTGTCCGATGGCATAGACGGCCAAACCGGCTTTGTGAGCGGAGTGCGCACCGGGAATGGAATCCTCGAAGGCACAGGCTTCGTGCGGCTGAAGATTCAAGGCTTGAAGCGTGGTGAGATAGGGCAAAGGATCCGGTTTGCCGATTGGCAACTCGGCACCAGACACGATCAGTTCCACATGGTCGCTGATTGTCAGCGCATCCATGGCACTCAAGATGTGGCGACGGGGTGCAGAAGAGCAAATCGCAATGCGCAATCCCCTGCCCGCCAGATCCTTCAGCAGATCCGAAGCCCCGAGCACCGGTTCACGCATAATGGGAAGCAGGTCATCGGCCAAGGCGCCGACCTGATTGCTGATTTCGGTTTTCAGGGCGTCGGTTGCGCTTTCATCAAGCAGTTCGTTGAGAAAATCTTTCATGCCTCGGCCAATGTAGGCATTGAGAACAGCCTGATCCGGCACGATGCCATAGCGGGCCAGCACATCGATTTTGGCTTTTTCCCAAGCATGTTCGGAATGAATGAGCGTACCATCCAGATCAAAGATGGCTGCCTTGAAGGTGGTAAAAGTCTGAATGTTGTTCATAGCAGTCATCTTCTGATCCAGTTGGTCTCTCAGTCCATAGGCACAAGGCGCAAGTCGTCAATCGACATGCCAATGCCAACGGACTGACCGACCTTGATGGGCTGCCCGATGGACTGAGCAATGACGAATAACTCGCCGAACGCCCCTTCGACCGTATATTGCATCTCGTTGCCGAGATAGGCAGCATAGGTAACTTCACCGATCAAGGCGTCCTTTTCCGTGGCCGGATGCAGGTTGATGTGATGAGGCCGCAACACGGCTTTGGCTTGTCCTTTGAGATCCGTTTGCACTGGCAGCATCAGTTGTTGGGCACCAAGTTGAATTTCCGTGCCATCGGATCCGGACTTGAGGATGTCGCATTCAACCAGATTGGAATCGCCGATAAAGTCGGCGATGAAGGCAGAGTTCGGGCTTTCATAGAGATCGTGCGGTGTTCCCTCTTGTGCGATCTCAGCGTTTTTCATGACGATAATCCGATCCGAGACAGCCATGGCCTCTTCCTGATCATGGGTGACATAAACGGCCGTCAATTGCAGTTCCTGCTGGATCTTGCGGATTTGTTCGCGCACATGGCGGCGCAGCTTGGCATCAAGGTTGGAAAGAGGTTCATCGAGCAAAAGAACCTCGGGTTCCAGCACCACGGCACGGGCGACGGCCACGCGCTGCTGCTGACCACCAGACAGTTCGCTCGGCAGACGCTCGCCAAAGCCCGCGAGCCCGACCATTTCCAGTCCCTGCTCGGCTTTTTCGATCGCTTGCTTTTTCGGCATGGATTTAACCGTCAGGCCATAGGCGACATTTTCCGCAACGGTCATATGAGGGAACAGAGCATAGGACTGAAACACCATCGAGACCTTGCGGTAGGTGGCGGACAGATGGGTGACATCTTCGCCGCCGATAAAGATCTTGCCGTCGGTGGCTCCTTCCAAACCCGCAATCAACCGCAAGGTGGTGGTTTTGCCGCAACCGCTTGGGCCCAGCAACGTGACCAGTTGACCCGGTTCGATCGACAGGTCGAGTTGCTTGAGGGCGGTCACGGCGCCATATTTCTTGACCACAGCGTCGAAATGCACGGAGCCCTTTTCAAATTGTGACATGGTTATCTCCCTTTGGGGTCAGACTGCGGGATCGACGCGATCGGTGCGGCGCAGTTTGCGTTTGCCAATGATGGCCTGCATGAGAAGGATTGCGGTGAGCATGGTCAGGATGAGGACAGCTGAATAGGCAATTGCCAGACCGAATTCCCCATGTTCGACACGACCGACGATGAAGGAGGTCGCCATGTTATGGTTCGCACTGACAAGGAAAATGACAGCACTGACCGAAGTGATGGCCCGCACGAAGCTGTAAGTGAGCGCTGCCAGAACGGCAGGCCCGAGCAAGGGGGCGATCACCCGCCTCACAGTCGTGAAACTGTTGGCACCCAGCGTGATCGAGGCTTCATCAAGGCTTTTGTCCAATTGGGACATGGCCGCGATGCCGCCGCGCACGCCCACTGGCATATTTCGGAAGACGAAGACAACGATCAGAATGATACCGGTGCCGGTCAACTCAATCGGCGGGAAGTTGAAGGCCATAATATAGCTGACACCGATCACCGTGCCGGGAATGGCAAAACTGAGCATCGTGCTGAATTCAAAGGCGCTCTTGCCTGCAAATTTCTGCCGCACCAGAAGGTAGGCCGTCGCCAAGCCCACCAACGCCGTCAAAGGTGCAGCGATGGTTGAGATGGTGAGCGTGGTAAAATAGCTATCCCATGCCACCCCGGACCATCGCCAGCCATGGCTCAGGTCAATCTTGAAGGCGCGGATATAGTGATGCAGGGTGAAGCTGTGATCATAGCCCCACAACTTCACAAAGCTGCCAAAGACAATCATCGAATAGACAATTGCGGTGAAGGCTGCCCACGGCAAGGCAGTCGCATAGCATGTCCATTTAAGACCCTTGTTGAGGGCCGCATGACGGCCCGAATCTGCCTTGCCTGTGACCGTGGCATAGGACTTCTTGCCAAGCCATTGACGTTGAACCAAAAAGGCAGAAAGGGTCAGGGTCAGAAGCGCGATGGCGAGGATCGCCGCTTTGGCAGGGTCTGCCACAGTCCCAATGATGGCAAAATAGATTTCCGTCGACAGGACATTGAAATTGCCGCCCAGAACCAGCGGGTTGCCGAAGTCGGCGATACTCTCGATGAAGCCGAGCAGAAAGGCATTGGCAAGACCGGGGCGCATCAGGGGCAAGGAGACATGGCGGAAGGTTTGCCAGCGATTGGCATTGAGCGTTTGGGACGCCTCTTCCATCGATGGGCTGATGCCTTCCACGACACCGATCAGCACCAGAAAGGCAATCGGCGTGAAGGAGAGCAACTGGGCAAGATACACACCGCCAAAGCCGTAGATCCAGCGTGACGCTTCAAGGCCCAGCAAATCAGCCAGAACCTGGGTGATCGTGCCCGTGCGTCCAAACAGCAGGATCAAAGCCAGACCGATCACGAAGGGCGGGGTGATGATGGGGATAATCGTCAACACCCGTAACAGCTTCTTGGCGCGGAAATCCGTGCGGGTGAAGATCAAGGCAAATGCGAGGCCAAGCAAGGTCGTACCAAGACCGGTCGAAACACCCAAGAAAACAGAATTGACCGCCGGACCACATGAGCCGCCGGTCAAGCAACCCAGCCCCCAAATATCGGAGGAAAAGAAACGCGGGAAGAATTCCCACAAGGACCAGTCACCGCCCTCAATTTCGAAGGCGCGGACGAGAATATGCAGAACCGGATAAAAGACAAAGACACCGACCAAAGATATGATCAGGCCGATCAGACCAATGATGAAGGCATCGCCCCGCCCCTTGCCCATGGCCGAGATGGCTGTGGTCAGCAGAAACAGCAGGGCCAGCAAGGTTACCATGGCTCCGGCACCGAACCCTACCTGTCCATCTTGCCCCCCAAGGGCAACAAACAGATCACTCAGAATGCGAGGACCAGCGCGCACCACGATCAGGCCCTGCATGGCAGTGGCCAGAATGCCGAACACCGCAATGAGGCTGTTCACTTTGGCGCGCGTCACCCGATTGATTGGTGCGAGCAACAGAGCGGCGATCATAAAGAAAGCAAGGATGGGTGCGAGCAGATAGAGCTTGCCAAAAAGAAGAACCTGCAGCAAAGCCGGCGCCATGTCCGGATCCGTTGCGGTACCGATCCAGCCAAAGGACCAGAAAGGATCTTCAAGGCTGTACCATGGCAGCAGACAATAGCCGATCGCTCCCACAATCAGCCAGAGACCGGTTGTGCGTGACATTGATTTTTCCTTGGTTGGATACGGCGTCAATAGCCCCTATCCGTTCGGGACGGGAGAGCAATCCCGCCTCGAACGGACCTTTTTAGGGGAGCGAAGCCTTAGCTCTGAGGCTTGACGTCCTTGTCCCAACGAGCCAACAAGCGCTTGCGGGTTTCCGAGGCGCCGTAGGTGGCAAAGTCATAATCGATCAGCTTGATCGTTTCGAGCGCTGGAGACTCTGGTGGTACGGTCGCTTTGCTGTTGGACGGCACGTTGTATACGCCCACTTCGGGTCCACGGGACTGGGCCTCTGCACTGATGGCGAAATCGACCCATTTCTTGGCGGCTTCGACGTTGCGGGCGCCCTTGATGACGCTGACGCCGCCGACTTCATAGCCAGTGCCTTCGCATGGGGAGACGATTTTCAGCGGGAACCCCGCTTTGGCGAGTTTCACCATGTCATGCATGAAGCCGATGGAGATGCCGGTTTCGCCACGGGCAGCTGCTTTTGAAGGCGCCGAGCCTGACTTGGTGTAGGAGTTCACATTCTCGCCAATTTCGGCCAGAAGCTTGAAGGCATCATCTTCGCCGAACAACTGAACGAGCGTGGCCAGTTCGGTGTAGGCCGTGCCGGAGCTGTTGGGATTGGCAACCTGAATTTCACCCTTGTAGGCAGGGTCCTTGAGATCATGCCAGCAGGATGGTGGCTTGATACCTTTTTTCTTCAGAAGGTCAGCATTGTAGGCGATGCCCAGAGCACCGGCATGGATGCCGATGGTTTTGCCTTCGGAAATATCGGCCATGTTGACGGCCCAGCCGAGCAATTCACTGGTGTCGGCACCGGATGGCTGGGTCAGATCTTCAGCCGCTGCGATCAAGTGCGGATCGCCCGTACCACCCCACCAGACGTCAATCTTCGGGTTGCCAGCTTCAGCGCGGATCTGGGCGAGGGTTTCGCCGGTTGACTTGCGCACCATGGATACGTCGATGCCTGTGGCCACTTCAAAATTGTCAGCCATCAGCTCACACCAGTCCTGCTCGTTTGAGCAGACAACATTGAGCTTGTCGGCAGCCAAGGCGCCACCAGCATAAAGACCAAAGGTGAGCGTTGCGACGCCCAGCAGCATCTGTTTTTTCATGTGATCCTCCCGATCAGAAAATTGCTTTCCAACCACCTGCCCCTTTCTCTCATCCCGGATATCCTATCCAAGGCGCAGGAAGTCTTGTCAGAAGGCTAGCCTTTGCTCGATAGCATATGCGACTGTTCGCCGGTTAACAGATCTTATCGAAATGACGATTCGTGTTAACAATGTTTCATTCCTATCCAAATTGCTTGAAAGCTGTAACCAAATGGCTGACCAAAGAGGAAGGCAGGTGTGACATCTTGGGAGGGAGTCACGCCCAGCCATCCGGTTTTCAGCGCCGCTTGGTGCAGGAAAGCCAAGTCTCAGGAGGAGTGAGATGGAAGACATGATGGGGAGGAGAGCACGTGTCGCCATTGTTGACGACGATGCGGAGATCCGCGCGTCTCTGTCCAGCCTGCTGTTTGAAAATGGATTTGAACCGGTGCCTTTGCGCGGCAGCGAAGACTTCATTGCGCTGGGCAGCGACCCGAAACTGGATCTTGCCCTGATCGATTTGCGTCTTGAAGGAGAATCCGGTCTGACTCTGACCTTGAACATTCGACAGAAGCAGGATTTGCCCATTGTCATGTTGACGGGCGTTGGCGACGAGACCGACAAAATTGTCGGGCTTGAAACAGGGGCGGACGATTACATCCTCAAACCCTTTAATCCGCGTGAATTGATTGCCCGCGTGCGGGCCGTGCTTCGTCGCTACGGCCACCGGCTCGAGCCACCAGCTCCGGCTCGGACCTCCGATGACATCCTGGCCTTTGGCTGCCGTCATCTTGACCGGGACAATCGACAGGTCTTTGATGGTGACGGGGAAGAAATCCACCTGACAAACGCGGAATATCGCCTACTTGAATATTTCCTGCTGCATCCAAACGAAATCATCTCCCGGCCCCGCCTGCTAGAGGAAATTGGCAGCGATCTGTCCCACTATGTTGACCGGACCATTGATGTGCTCATTTTGCGCCTGAGGCGCAAGATCGAACCGGTACCAGCCAAACCTGTCCATCTGCAGACCCGTCGCGGCCAAGGCTATGTCTTCGTGCCACAGCCTGACGATGAGACGGCGTGATGACCTTCCTCCCGCCGCTCGACATCAAGGGGCGTTTGTCGATGGCGCTCGCCCTTTTGACGCTGTCCACCATCAGCGTCGGGGCCATCGCATGGTATGGTCTTGACCGCGCCAACACGCAGATGCAGGCGCTGCACAGCCAGACATTGGCGCAAGTGGCAAAGTCGCTCGAACTGTCCAAACGCTCGTCTGACATCGCAACCTCGGCGCCGTTCCTGCTCAATTATCGATCCCAGTATTTGATCGACCGAGAAGGCCAGTCCCTGATCACGACGCTGGAGCATATTGTCAGCAACTGGCCGTCGCAGACGGGTGGAGCATCCTCACCCATTTATGCGTATGAGGCAGAAATATCGGATGCCATCGGTCAAATGCAAGCAGCCACCAAGGATCTGATCGGGTCGGCCAATGGATTGAACTATGAGCGCAATGTGACGCAGATCCGGGTGGATTCCATCCGCAAGCTGGAACGGGATTTTTATGGCCATGCCATTGCCGATGATGCAATCGACGGGGACCGCTCGACATGGTTCCTGCTGCAGGCCTTGAGCAACGCCCTGTCTGGAGCGGCGCATTCCAAGAATTTGCTCGGTGTCGGGGAATATCATCGCCGCTATCAGACCCTGCTGACGCAAATGCGCAACAGATCCTTGCGACAATCTCAGACAAAAGCCATCGCCAGATTGGCTTGGTTGGCGGATGGGTCCCAAGGCCTGTTTGAAATCCGCAGACGTGAATTGAGTCATCGGCTGGCGGCGCAAAATGCCTTGTTCCGCATTCGATTGCAGGCCGTCTATATCAGCGACCTCTCCGCTCGCTTTGCCGAGAATGCTGAAAACTTTCTCTCTCAGGGACGACGGGAAACCTCCAACAATCTCGATGTGATCAAGGTACTGATCCTGTTTGGCGGCCTACTGAGCATCGGGATTGCCTTGGCTTCAGCCTTTTTCGTTTCGCGCTATGTGACTGCGAATATTGAAGCCATCACCCATGCCATGGTGCGATTGGCCCGCGGTGATCGGAGCACCAAATTGAGCCTCAAGATTTCGGCCAATGACGAGATCGCCAAGCTGATCCATTCCTTCCGCAAATTCCGCGCCACCACTTTGCGCCTTGACCGCAGCAACAGGCAGCTGAAGCTGAAAAATGCCCTGTTTGAGCGCGTTTTTGGCAACATCACCGATGGTGTGGCAATTACCTCTGAGGACGGCCGGATCACGGCGGTCAATGACAGCTTTGCCAACGTCTTGAAACTGTCTCACGGCGAGCCAATCGGCAACAGAAGTCTGGATGGTCTGCTCGCCCAAACTGTTTTTGCTGAGGATGTTCCGGACTGTCTCAGACTGGACGCTTTCGAGGGCTTTTCTGTGCTCGCCGGGTCGGATGGCTCGATCATAGAGGTGCGACACAGCCCGTTGGTGGATGGCGGCGGCGTTTGGCTGTTTTCTGATGCGACGGAACGCAAACGGGTCGAGGAACGGCTTACGCAAATTCGCCATATCGAAGGTCTTGGCAAGGTCAGCGGTGAAGTGGCCCATGATTTCGGCAATGTGCTATCCAGCATTACAGCCAACATCCATTTGTTCGAACGGTATCCGGACCGCGACAAGGCACAGGACTTCATTGATCGGATCAAGAATGCAACGGAAATTGGCACATCGCTGGTTCAACGGCTGCTGGCCTTTGCCCGCAAGCAGGCTTTGGCACCGGAATTGCTGGATTTGACGGAGTTGATTGAGGGTCTGTCGGACTTGATCAGCGTCGGATTGAAAGAAGACGTGTGTTTTGAAACGCGGATTGCCCCTTCCCCCCTGATGGTCAAGGTGGATCCCGGGCAGCTTGAGAATGCCGTGCTGAACTTGTGCATCAACAGCAATCAGGCAATCGATCAATCGGGCAAAATCGTACTGGAAGTCGGGCAGGACGACAATGGCAACGCCTATATCGAGGTCAGTGACAATGGTGTCGGTATGTCGAACAACACCAAGGAGCGGGCTTTTGAACCCTTTTATTCCGAACGGTCAGATGGTTCATCGGGCACCGGTCTTGGTCTTGCCATGGTATATGGCTTCATAAAGCAAAGTGGTGGGGACATCGAGATTGACAGCGCTCCTGAGAAAGGCACGAAGATCCGGCTTATCCTTCCGCTCGCATCCCCTGAGACGGTCGTACCCGATTTTTCCGCACAAGAATTGCGGGCTCTGGTCATTGAAGATAATCCGTCGGACCGTCACTTGGCCGAGCGTTTGTTGTCTTCACTGGGTGTCTCGGCGCACAGTGCCCCGACCTATTCTGACGCCGAAGCAGTCATTGTCTCGCAAGAGGGGTTTGATCTGCTGATCAGCGATTTGCATCTGAATGATGACAGACTGGCGTGGCCGTTGATTGAGCAGGCATTGCAAACACGGCCCGGTCTATCTGTGCTCCTCATTTCTGGCCATATGCCCGCTCACCATCCGTTTCAGGATGCCAACAAATTCCCTACCGTGCATTGCTTTGCCAAGCCTTTGAATAGTGAGATATTGATAGACATTCTGTCATCTCGCACATCAGGCACAGATTAAATTTTAGCGCATATTTTCAAATATTTAAGCTCTGATAATAACGGCATGCCTGCCCTCGGAGCCTTTTCTCTCATGCCCCATATTCAACATCTGTCGTCCAGATTCTGGGAACCAATTTCGTTTCTATCGCGTTGACGACACGAACAGGACGACGAACCGCTTAATCGCAGGTTAGTGATCCAAACACGAATTTGTTGACCAATGATCTGGAGTTTCGAACCATGAATCGCATGCTAAAAAGTCTTCTTCTGGCCGCCCTGCCCGTTTTTGCTCTTGCGACTTCCAGCGCGGCAAAACCGATTGATCGTGTTGAGATTGGCAAGCTTGATTGCGTTGTGAAGGGTGGCAAGGGCTTTATCATTCAATCAACCAAGGATCTGTCCTGCACCTTCAAATCGGCCAAAAGCGGTGTGCCGGACGAAGCCTATTTCGGCGTCATCAACAAATTCGGCATTGATATTGGCTCGACCGATCACGGCGTGATCTCGTGGCTGGTTCTGGCCCCAACCACCGACCGCTATCGCCCCGGCGCTTTGGCAGGTGACTATCGCGGCATCAGTGCGCAGGCCACGGTTGGCGTGGGGGCTGGTGGCAACCTGCTGATTGGCGGCTCTCGCGAAACCATTGCCCTGCAACCGTTGAGTGTTTCGGTGCAGACCGGGCTCAACTTCGCGCTGGCAATCAGTGAGATTGAACTGCGCACCCTCGCTGACTGACCGCCCATTTTTGGTGATAACGACGAGGTCGTATCAGACTGAGTGTTGAATGCGGTCTCGACAACCCAAACTGATTATCCATTTTGACACGCGACAGGAGTGTGTAATGTTTTCCGGCTATGGCCTTGCGGGCCTTCTCATCCTCTTTCTCGACATCTATGCCATCATCAAGGTGATTGGCAGCTATGAAAGCACGGGTGTCAAACTGCTTTGGATTCTGGGTATTCTGCTCTTCCCGCTCCTCGGACTCATTGTGTGGTTTTTTGCGGGACCAGGCGGCCGCCGTCCAGCCCGTCTCTAACGGGCTGATTTTTTCTCCCTCGGCGCCGTGATCGGCACTGTGATCAGAACCAACAACCCATTTGCCTCATAACGCCGCTCAATCGCGCCGCGCAACTCACCCCGGATATTGGCATCAATCAGCTTGGTGCCAAATCCTTTGTGACTTGGCGCTTCAACCGGTGTCTCGCTTCTTTCCTGCCAGACCAAAGACAATATCTGTTCCTTGCCTTTGGGTTCCAACGACCAACTGACCCGCAATGCGGTGTTGTCTTGCGCTACATCACTATATTTCAACGCGTTGGTGGCAAGCTCATGAAAGGTCAGCGCGAAGGCCTGCACCATGCTTTCATCAAGCTCGATTGTCGGCCCGGAAATCATACCCTCATACTGGCTGTCCCCCAGCACCTGTCCCAATTCCCGCGTTAGCAACTCCGCCAGATCCGCCCGCTGCCAGTGAGAGCGTGTCAGGGCATCCTGCGCATTGGCCATTGCTTGCAGGCGCGCGGTGAAACTCTCGGAAAAATCATCCAGATCATCGGAATGATGCGCTGTTTGCCGCGCCATTGCCAGAATGCGGGCAATGGAGTTTTTGATCCGATGCTTCATTTCTTGCAGCAACAGATCTTTTTCCGACAGGTTCTTCTGGGTCAGGCGCTGCATGGTGTGGGCGGTTTGCACCGCTCTCAATTGCGAATGCGTAATCCAGGCCAACATTGAGGCCATCAGGAAGAAGAGCCCGATCGCCGTATAAGGTGCGATATCCTGAATGTTAAGCGCAGTCTTTGGTTCCACCCGAATATCCAGCACCCACTTTCTGCCCGCCACATCGATCACCCGCGTGACCTGGGATGCAAATCGTTCCTTGTCATCGTAAAAGGCAGACTCGAACAGAATCCGGGATTTGTCATCCAGATCCTGCGCTTTTACGGCAATCGGCAGACGGGGGCGATCACCAAGAGCCGTTAGAAACAGATCCCCAGCCCTCAAGGGCGCATAGATCACACCGCGCAACGGTTTCTGCGCGATCAAGAGCGGTTGATCGTCGGGGGATTTGCTCCGCTCGGTCTGCTTTGACTGATCGCTGAGATAACGGCTATAGACCAAAAAGCCGGACTGCTTGATCGACGTGATTTCCTGCACCAGCTCGACGGGACCAGATGCGACCAACTCACCGGTTTCATATGCTTTCTGAATTGCTTCCCGGCGCACGGCTTCGGAAAACATGTCGTAGCCAATGGCAGCATGGTTGCGGGCATCAAGGGGTTCAAGCAAGGTAATGGTCGCGCGCTCGGACTGATCCGTCTCCGGCCAAACCTTGACGTCATAGTCATAGTCGCGCTGCAAGAGCGCATTCATGCTGGCATCTTGATCGACAGATATAGCTTCGGCAAAGCCGATCCCCTGCAGGCCGGGATAGTTTTCTTGCAGCCCCACACCGTCAATCATCCTGGCGAACCGCTCATGCTTGATGCGTGAAGGTGATGCGGAGAAAAATGCGTTGGTTGCACGCAACAGGGCAAAATGCTGCGACAAACGCAATGAAACCCGGTCAACCAACTGGCCGGCGAGATCTTCGGCCCGCATTTCCCGTGCCTGCTCAGCGCCATCATACAGCGTGAGCGAAATGCCGGTTCCGATTATCATGACCGTCGAGAAGACAATTGGGGCTATCAGTCTGTGCATGCAGTGTCCATTTCCGGGGCAGTCCTACCCGGGCATGAAGTTTCCCGACTGTCCCTAGCAACTGGTCGATTATAGTAACTACGCAACCAAATTGGCATTTAAAATTGCCTCAATCCCCGGCAAGTCGCGTTTTGTTGCGAAGGCTACAAATTCCAGAAATTTACTTTGAATTCAGGAACTTTGCTCCTTCTCACACGTTGATTGAATGAGGGTCACGCAGTGGTCCGTATCACCAACTAAGAATGGAGATCTGCTATGAACTGGAATCAGATTGAAGGCAATTGGGAACAATTCAAGGGCAAGGTGCAAGCTGAATGGGGTCGCCTGACTGACGACGAACTGGATGTGATCGATGGCAACCGCAAGCAGCTTGCCGGTAAGTTGCAGGAACGCTATGGCAAGCGTGAGGAAGAAATCGAACGCGATATCGAGCACTGGATTTCGCGGCAATAGACACTTTCTCACACTGTGACAGACCGAGTGTCTGAGAAGAAACGGAGCCATTTTGGGCTCCGTTTTCTTTTGTCTTTCTTCTTGTTGTCCCAGCGTTAGGTCAAAACTATTTCATTTCCAAAGATTGGATATGCCAATCAGATACGAAAAAAGCGTTTGTGATCTTTGTCACAAACGCTTTTTGAGGTCTCTTATGTGGGATCAAGGCCTAACGCCCGCGCACCAGATGCATGATCACGGACACGGCAAGGAAGGCAAGAAACAGGAAGAACAGGATTTGAGCAATACCGGCGGATGCGCCTGCAATACCACCAAACCCAAGCACGCCTGCGATGATCGCCACGACGAAAAACACCAAAGCATAATAAAGCATGTCATTTCTCCTTTGTGATACATATATGTAACGTTCAGACCGGAGAAATTGTTCCCTATTCCTTGGTATTTTTACTATACCCTTCCCTCAAAAAACAGTGCCTGACTAATCAGTGCCTTCACCATGTCTTCGTTGAAGGGTTTGGTGACCAGGAAGGTTGGTTCAGGGCGCTCACCGGTGAGCAGTCGTTCCGGATATGCCGTGATGAATATCACCGGAATATCACTGTCGAGCAGAATATCATTGACGGCATCGATCCCTGACGACCCGTCGGCGAGCTGGATATCGGCGAGAACCATTTTGGGCTTGTCATTGCTGTAAAGCACCATCGCTTCGGCGTGGGTGCGTGCAATGCCGGTGACGCGATGGCCAAGGCTTTCGACCATATGCTCGATATCCATGGCGATGAGTGGTTCATCCTCGATGATCAAGATGTCGGTTGCAACCTGCTTGGAAATCAGCTCGGAGGCCTCGGCAAGGACACCGGAAACGGCCTCAATCTCAATCCCCAAGACCGTGGCGATTTCCTCTGGATTGAAGTCCTCGACCACAGACAAGAGGAAGGCCTGACGCGGCACGGGCGGGACATTCTGCAAATTGGCCTGTGCCCGGCTTTCCCAACCAAAGGGCGAGTTTGCTAGCGGTACCTCAACATTGGCGCTACGATACAGATCGGAAAACAGCTTGTAGAGAGAAACTCGATCATTGCCAGTGTCGGGAAAGAGTGTCACATCCGCGATCATGGCTTGCAGAGTTGCGGCCACGAAAGCATCTCCGGATGTTTGGGATCCCGTCACGGACCTTGCGTAGCGACGAAGAAGGGGAAGATGCGCGGCAACACGGCTAGAAAGCGTCATCTGGAACAGTCTCCTTGATGCAATCGATCAGAAAATCGAAATTGGATTATAATGTCTCAATTCGCCAGCCGAAAAAAAGTTCCACGCCTAAGGGAACTTTTTTGCAAATGGGGCGTTTTTCAAGCAAGACCAAGCCAATTTTGTGGCCGGAGAAGGTGTTGTAAATGACAGACGGAAACAAAAATCCAGGCATCTTGACTGCTTCCGACATGCTGGGACGGACGGGACCGGGCAGAGATGCTCTGGATCCCAACAGTGCCATCGCTCAGAAGCTCAAGGCGCTCTATACACAAACTGAACAGGAAGCCATTCCGGATCGCTTCCTCGACTTGCTCGAGCAACTGGACGAAGCAGAACGTGCTGCCAATGCAAGTGGTAAGGGGTAAAAGATCCAATGGAAAAGACGGATATGAGCTTCAAACGGGAGATGCTTTCCGTACTCCCCAGCCTGCGGGCTTTTGCCATGTCGCTGTGCGGCAAGCATGATCGGGCCGATGATCTGGTTCAGGATACGGTGATGAAAGCGTGGTCGAAGCAGTCCAGCTTTGAACCCGGCACCAATATGCGGGCCTGGTTATTCACCATCCTGCGCAACGAATATTACAGCCAGATGCGCAAGGCCGGGCGAGAGATACAGGATAGTGAAGGCACCTTCACCAACAATCTTTCCATTCAGCCCGCCCAGCATGGCCAAATGGATCTGAAAGACTTCCAGCAGGCACTGGCCCAGTTGCCGGACAATCAACGCGAGGCGATCATTCTGGTGGGAGCTTCGGGCATGTCCTATGAAGAGGCCGCAGCCATTTGCGACTGCAAGGTGGGAACAATCAAAAGCCGGGTCAATCGGGCCCGTACCCATTTGCAGGAATTGCTCTCGCTGGATGAAGACGGAACCTACCAACCTGACAATTCATCTGCCTCGGTGGTATCGCAGCCCTTTGCCAGTTAGTGACTGATATTCCCAATCCTCCCTTTGATGACAGATCAACCCGATGGCCGTTTCTGGCCATCGGGTTATTTTTGTACCCAAACATGATGCGGCTGTTACCGACAGGCAAAAAGAAGCCTTCCATGCTGCACGCAACAGGAAGGCTCAAAGGAACAGACTGCCGTTGTTATGTCGTTGGTCGATGGCTGGAATGGCTATTCGCTATCGATGGCGCGTAACATCCAGAGGGCTTTTTCATGGAAGGAGAGCCGCGCAGTGAGCAGATCCTCCGTTACCAAATCATCGTTGACGCCGGCAAGTTTTCCTGCCCGGCGCATTGTGCGGACCAGATCCTCATGCATGGCGATGAGGTCTTCCACCATATCCTGCGCCTTGAGATCGCTGATATCGTCTCGATCCGGGGTGAAACTGTCAAAGCTCACGCCCTTCACCGGAGCAACCGCATCCAAGGCACGAATGCGCTCGGCAATCTCGTCTGTTGCGGCAAACAGGTCGGTGTAATGATCCTCCGTCAACTCATGGAGGGATTTGAAAAGCGGACCGACAACATTCCAGTGATAGATGTGGCTGACCACGGTCAGCTTGTAGGTCGAGCCAAGAATGTCGGACAAGGCTTCGGCCATGTCTTTGCGATAGGTGTCATCAAGGCCGTTATTGATGGGGGACGCCGAGGGGGACACTTGCAATACAGCTTGTACTGTCATGATCTTCCGTCCTTTCTAAGTGTGCATTCCACGCTGGATCTGCGGGCGATGAACGCCGCAACCGGTGGAATGCCGAATAAAAATTCGGGTTACTGAACCGGTGCGTGACTGGTTCATTTGGGGTCCGGGCGCTTTCGGCTGACATAACCGGCGGCAGCTATGCCGCTTCCCAGCGCCATCATCAGCAAGGGGGATGAACGAACCACCCGCAGAAGTATCTGCAGGGTTGCCATATCGCTGCTGGTAGCGGAACGCGCTGCGGCACGGATGCGCGCCCGTCGTTTGCGCCTTTTCGCAAGGGCATAAAGGACCAACGCGCAGGCAAGAAATGCGATTGCCGCCATGATCAACAACGCTTGCATCAGGCCAAGAGCCTGTTCCAGCCAAATGAACAATGCGAGCATCGCGAAGGCCAGTCCCAAGAGGCCGGCGAGGATGGCTGCCATCATCAGCAGCCCGTCCTCGACACCGCCCTTGAGCTCTCGCCTCATGCCAGGGCCGAGCATTTCGCCCAATATGGAGACAAAAGCCTGCATGATTTACTTACGCACCAAGAGGGCTGCCAGAAAACCGACACCTGCGGCCACCCCGACGGCGGCGAGCGGTTTCTTGCGGATTTCAAGCATCATACGGGCTTCGGCACGACCGACATCTTCATTGAGGTCCGTCAGTTTATCCTGAGCCTTCTCAACGGCGACCTTGGCGGCACCACGCGCTCGATCCTGAAGATTGATCACATCCTCGGTTCCGCGCTTTGCAAGCAGATCAGTGATCCCTTCGATATCACTGCGAAGCTGTTCGATCTCTTTGCTCAGATCAACTTCTTTGGCAGAATTGGTTTTGTTGGCAGCAGTAGCCATAACACACTCTCCTTTTTCGATATCAAGTTTTCACGTCTGTCGTCTTCGTTGTTCGTCAGACACCCAATCAATGCGGAAGTGCTGCCCATAGTTCCGAGAAATGCGCCGAAAATATTTTTGATTTTGTTTGGAACCTTCGGCCTTTTGGCGCGTTAAAAACAGGACTCACGCGCGCACGCTCATCCATGATGGACCTCGGCAGACAGGCATTGTGTTTGCTGCGAGTGGGACCGAAGCACTCCGAACGCTGATCATTTTCCGACTTGAGGCCACCAAAAGGATGATCCATTTTTCAGACCTGACAGAAGACCAGCGCGCCTTGGTGCAAGATCCAGCCCGTTTGAGCATTGCGCATCAGATCACTGGATCCGGCATCATTCCAGACACCGACTTTGACACGTTGATCGAGTTGATCCGCGTACAGAATGGGGCTGACAAGGCGTTCATTGCGCTGGTCGGGGCGACAACCGTTTCCTATCAGGCCTTCGCCAAAACGAAGGATTGCGAGATTAATCTGGCGGACGGCAGAGACATGATTGCCGTTGCCTGCCTGAAGAAGCAAGCGGGTTGGCAGCCGCCCTTTTTGGTGTCTGAAACGCAGCCATTTCAGGTCTGGGGTGTGCCAATCACGGTCGCGGCCCATGCCATTGGCTGTCTTTGTCTCGTATTTCCGGTCGACGCCTCTGGCCCTGATGACGAGCAGTTGATGCGCTCGACCCTGCTTGTTGCGTCGCTATATGAGATGAAAAAGTCGGCCCGTACTCGCGTGATGCAAAAATTCGACCTTTCCAGATCCAATATACGCTATGCGTTGGCGCTCAAGGCAGGCCAAGTGGCAACCTGGAGCTGGGACAAGGGCGAACAGGTCGTCGAATGCGATGCGAGTATGCGAGAGCTGATGTGCATCAAGGATGTCGGCACCATCACGACCCGGTCATTTCTCCAACATATAGACCGGAATGATCTGGCTCGCCTGAAGGAAGAAGCGAGCAAAATTGATGCCACGAAAGATGACCTGATCTTCGAGTTTCGAGCAAGAAACACCAACAACTACATTATGGTGATGGGGCATTTGTTCGAACGGGACGAAGATGGCCTGCCAAAGAAAGTCTTGGGTGTGGCCATTGACCTTACCGAGAGCAAGCGCAATGAGGCAAAGACACGCCTGTTGCTTCGGGAAGTCAACCACCGGGTGAAGAATATGCTCGCCATCCTTCAGTCTCTGGCCAGCCAGTCGCTGCGCAACACCCAGTCTCCGGAGCATTTCACACGTGCCTTTTCAGGCCGTCTTGCCGCGCTGGCAACATCCCACAGTCTGTTGTCTGATCAGGAATGGGACGATATTGATCTCGTCAGTCTGATCAAGACGCAGGTCAAACCCTATGCCAGCCATTATGCCGAACAGGTGTCCATTGAAGGGCAGCCGATCGCCATCAATGCAGATGCGGCCATTGCGCTGGGGCTTGTCATGCATGAACTGGCGACCAATGCCATGCAATTTGGCGCCCTCTCCTTGAGAGATGGAAGGCTTGAGATCTGTTTGAGCGCCCAATGCCTACCATCAGGCGAACAGGCGGCAACCATCCTCTGGAAGGAAAGTGGTGGTCCAGTGGTGAGAGAAGACAGGCGCAATGGGTTTGGGTCTGTGCTGATCGAACACAGCCTCAACAAAGTGGTTGGTAGCCAGGTTGACATTTCCTATCCCTCAAGCGGATTTGAAGCAAAAATCACACTTCCAATATAATTTCCCGCTCATTTAAAAATAAAAAATTTCAGAAATTCGGAACCATCTCCAATCCAGTTCGTTTTACTCCTGCAAGTCGAGAGGAATTGACGTTTACTTTTGAAAATAAACGTTTCGTTTTCTTGATATTCGCAAATAAATACAAGGAGAGAGATGATGAAGAATATTCTTGTTGCTACGACTGCTTTGGCCTCTGTGCTGGCGACCAACGTGTATGCGATGGACAACACGGCAAAAACCAAAGAAATGGACAAGGGTACCAAGATGGAAATGTCCGAGCCCATGGCTGGTACGGCCATGCAGTTCAGCATCTTTTCCAAAGACGTTTCCAAGGATGCAACCAAAAGCCAGAACGGCTATCTGGCTGCCACGCCGGGCCAGATTCTGGCTAGTGGCCTGATGGGCAAGACCGTCTATTCAACGATGAAGAACGAGTCTGGCGAACATCTGGTCATCGGTGATGTGAATGACATCGTTCTGGATGGTGACGGCACCGTGGATGCCGCAGTTGTCGGCGTCGGTGGGTTCATTGGTCTGGGCGAGAAAGACGTCGCGGTGAATTTCGACCGCCTGCAATGGATGAGTTGGGATGGCGAGCGTCGTCTGGTGATGGCATCCACCAAGGAAGAGCTTGAATCCGCACCTGAATTCAACCGTGACGGTGTTGAGAAAATGACCAATGCGAACTTGTTGGTGATCGACCAGAACAAGTTGAGTGCCGAGCAGCTGATCGGGACTGCCGTGTATGGTGAGAAACTGAATGAAATCGGTGAAGTCGGCGATGTCATTTTGGATTCCGATGAACAGGTAGACGCTTACATCGTTGACGTTGGCGGTTTCCTTGGCATCAACACCAAGCCGATTGAACTGGAAGCGGACAAGCTGAATGTCTATGCCGACGCCAAAGGTATTCTGCATGTCTATACCCCGTTCACTCAGGAGCAGCTGGAAAACATGCCTTCTTATGAGGAGACAGACCAGATTAGCCTCCTGAAATAACATCACCGGGCCATGTGCCCGTCGATGAAATGCTCTAAAGCATAAGAAAGAAGGCGCGGTCCGCGAAATGGTGGACGGCGCCTTCTTCTTGTTTGAGGCAAGTGGAGTCAGACCGTAACTTTGGCCGCGTCGATAATCCTGAGTTGCACCGAGGGACGCCCCTGCCAATAGTCAAGGGACAGGCTACCTGCGACATGAAGGGTCTGACCTCGATTGTCTAGCAACATTGCACCGATCGGCTCGTCGGCGGCGCGGAAGCAGATGGCTTTCAGTTTCCCGCCCGATTGATTGGCAATGGTACAACGCACATGCCCCCCCTGCCCGACCACATCGGCAAAAGCGATCTTGTGGGACGGAAAGACAAAAACCGGTTCAGGATTGCCTGCTCCAAAGGGGCCTGCCTTTTCCAGCAGATGGATCAGGTCTTCTGTTGCACCGCTTGCGGTTAGCGCCCCGTCGATCTTCAGGTCATCGAGCGCTCGGGCTTCTTTGACCTGCGTGCGGAGCTTTTGATCGAGATAATTCTTGAAGGGATCAATATCGTCCTTTTGAATGGTGAGACCGGCCGCCATGGCATGGCCGCCCCCCTTGACCAACAATCCATCTTCCACAGCCGAGCGGACTGCAGCCCCCAGATCCGTACCAAGGATCGAGCGTCCAGAGCCAGTTGCCGTTCCATCCGGGTTGATGGCAATGGCAAAGGCGGGACGACGGAACCTTTCCTTGAGACGGGATGCCAACAGACCGACAATGCCCGCATGCCAATCGGGACTTGACGTTACAAGCCCAGCTGCATCCGGGTCGGACATCAAGATGTGGTCGGCCTGTGCGATGGCTTCCTCGAGCATGATCTGCTCAAGGGCCTGCCGCTCCTTGTTGAGACGCTCAAGCTCGGCCGCCAGATGTTCAGCCCGCTCTGCGTCATCACAGGTCAACAAAGTGGCGCCAAGGGCCGCGTCGCCAATCCGGCCTCCGGCATTGATCCGCGGTCCAAGCAGAAAGCCCAGATGATAGGGCGTCACGGGTCCGGAAATGCGCGAGACAGCCTGCAAAGCTGACAGGCCGCAATTTTTGTTGGCCCGGATCACCATCAGGCCCTTGACGACAAACGCCCGATTGAGACCTTGCAACGGTACGACATCGCAAACCGTGCCAAGCGCTACCAGATCGAGCCAGCTCAAAAGGTCTGGCGGGGCACAACGGGATTGGTAAAACCCGCTTTGGCGCAAGGTGCGATTGATGGCCACAAGGGTCATGAAGGTGACGCCAACCGCAGCAAGATGCCCAAGGCCACTGACATCGTCATGCCGGTTCGGATTGACCAGCGCTGTGCATGGGGGCAGGCTTTCCCCCACCTGATGGTGATCCAGCACCACCAGATCCGTGCCGCGCTCCTTGGCCCGCTCAAGAGCGGCAAAGGAGGTGGCGCCACAATCAACCGTGATGATCAGCTTGTGCCCCTCATCAATCAGGTGATCAATGGCGTCAGGATTGGGGCCATAGCCTTCAAAAATCCGGTCCGGGATATAGATGTTAGCCTCACAGCCGCAATGGCGCAGGAACTTTGCCATCAAAGCACTGGATGTGGCCCCATCAACATCATAGTCACCGAATATCGCAATCTTGTCTCCTGCCTCTATCGAGCGGGCAATCCGGGCGCTGGCCGCATCCATGTCGGTCATGACCGAAGGGTCCGGCATCAGGCTCTTGAGGCTGGGGTCAAGGAAGTCCTTTGCGCTTTCCATCGTCTGGTCGCGCCCGACCAGCACGCGCGCGACAATTTCGGGAATGTCGCAGCTTTGAGCGATGGCGCTGGCCAACTCCATTTGTCGCACATCCAATTGCTCTACCCAGCGGCGTTCCTTGGCGGAGCAGGACACATTGAGATAGGCTTTGGCGTTGCAGGCAGAAGGAAGCATGGTGGCCGCGTTTCTAAAGAGGAATCGGTTGGGTTGGCGGAAATCTAGCATTCCACATCGCAACAAACAGCAAAAAGGCGGGCACAAGGCCCGCCTTTTTTCAAATCGGTCACAGCCACAAGCGGGCTGTTGATCAATCGAGATGGAATTTCTCGAACTGGCGATGCTCACCCTTGATGTAGCGCACGGTGCCGGTGGTGGAGCGCATGACGACCGTGTCGGTCTTAATAACGCCGCGGCCAATTTTCACGCCATCGAGCATGTTGCCATCGGTCACACCGGTTGCTGCGAAGGTCACGTCACCACCAGCCAGTTCGATCATTTCGAACTTTTTGGAAGGATCAGCGATGCCCATGCGAATGGTCCGTTCGCGCTGTTCTTCACTGTTGATCACCAGACGGCCCTGCATCTGGCCGCCGATGCAGCGCAGGGCAGAGGCCGCCAGCACACCTTCAGGCGCGCCACCAATGCCCATATAGATATCGATGCCGGTTTCGTCGGGATCGGTGGTATGAATAACGCCCTGCACGTCACCATCGCCAATCAGGCGAATGGCGGCACCGGTCAGGCGGACTTCCTCGATCAGCTTGGCATGACGGGGACGATCGAGAATGCAGACATTCAGTTCACTGATCGGCACACCCTTGGCATTGGCCAGTGCGGTCAAATTTTCAATGGGTGTGCGATCGAGATCTACGAGCCCTTCGGGGTAGCCCGGACCGATGGCGATCTTGTCCATGTAAACGTCTGGTGCATTGAGCAGGCTGCCTTCATCGGCAATGGCGATAACGGCAAGTGAGTTCGGCTGGTTCTTGGCGCAAAGGGTGGTGCCTTCGAGCGGATCAAGCGCGATATCGACCTTCGGGCCGAGCTTGTTGCCGACCTTCTCGCCGATATAGAGCATTGGAGCTTCATCGCGCTCGCCCTCGCCGATCACGACCGTACCGTCGATCGGCAGCTGGTTGAGTTCGCGGCGCATAGCGTCAACAGCGGCCTGATCGGCCTCTTTTTCGTTGCCCTGACCTCTAAGGCGGGCAGCGGACACAGCGGCGCGTTCAACAACACGAACGATCTCAAGGGTCAGAATCCTGTCGAGAACTGCGGCTTCTCTAATCTCACTCATTGTGTTTCCCCGTGAACCAATGCTCTGGATGCGGATGCATCCAATAAAAAAATAAGTCCTTATAGTCTTTCTATTCTAATCATTTGCGGCGACGCCAGAATATGACCGTCTTTTTCTATCGCGTCGAGGGCTTTACGCACAGCTTCCTCAGTCGTCTCATACGTTAGGAGTATGACATCTTTGGGCTTTTCCTGCGACAAACTGTTCACATCGGTTTCCACGATCCTGGAACGGCCACGACGCTGAACGATGCTTTCGAGGGAAATCTCGCACTCTGCCATGCGGCTGGCAATGGAAGCAAAGGCGCCAGGGCGATTCTTGACCGTCAGACGAATGTAATAGCCGCCTTCATGGGTACCCAGACTGGATGAGCTGTAAGGCTTCAATGCGCTGACAGGGCGGCCGAGTGGTGCAACCTTCAAACCGCGGGCGATGTCGATAATGTCGGCAACCACGGCAGAAGCGGTTGCGTCGCCCCCTGCTCCCGGACCGGCCAGAGTAATCGACCCGACGGCATCGCCATCAATGGCGACTCCGTTGGTGACACCGGAGACCTGCGCAATTTCGGATTCCTTTGGCACCATGGTTGGGTGCACGCGCTGTTCGATGCCCGAGTTGGTTTTCTGGGCAACCCCCAGCAACTTGATCCGGAAGCCTAGATCATCAGCCGCCATGATGTCGGCAATGCTGATCGACGTGATGCCTTCAAGGAAGATCGACTCCGCATCAATCTCGGTGCCGAAGGCCAGACTGGTCAAGATGGCCAGTTTATGGGCTGTATCGTTGCCTTCAATATCAAAGGTCGGATCCGCTTCCGCATAGCCGAGGCGCTGGGCATCGGCCAGACAGTCCTCAAAGCTGATCCCATCCTCTTCCATCCGGGTCAGGATATAGTTGCAGGTGCCGTTCATGATGCCATAAACGCGCGAAATATTGTTTGAGGTGAGCCCTTCACGCAGCGCCTTGATGACGGGGATCCCCCCGGCAACGGCAGCTTCGAAGTTGAGCGAAACCCCATTTTCTTCGGCCAGACGGGCGAGCGCGTTGCCATGTTTGGCAAGCAGCGCCTTGTTGGCGGTGACCACATGCTTGCCGCTTTCCAGCGCGGCACGAACAGACGCCTCGGCGGGGCCATTGTCGCCGCCGATCAGCTCGACAAACACATCGATGCTATCGCTCTTGGCCAAGGCAACCGGATCATCAAACCATTCGAAGGCCGACAGCTCCACGCCGCGATCCTTGTTGCGGCTGCGGGCTGTAATGGCGGTAATCTGCATGGTGCGTCCGGCTTTTTGGGCCAGTTCGTGATCCAGAGCTTCAAGGCGTTTGATAACAGAAACGCCGACCGTTCCAAGGCCTGCGAGGCCTAGCTTCAGGGGTTCGCACATTTGCAGATCTTCCAGTCTCTTCTTCATTATCTTGGCGGTATCGGGTCGGTAGATGGCTACTCGCACGGCAAAAAGGACCGTACTGAAGCCATAACCCGCTTGCGCAGGGTGCCTTGATGCTATCCGGCAGACCGGTCCAGCGTCAATTCACTCTGGGGCAGATCAAAGCTGCATGCATAACAAATCGGCAAAACGCCGCAATTTTGCATGTCTTCAGCATTTGATACATACGCAAGGCGAAACGGGTCCGCAAGGTCAATCTGACGGCGATGGCGTCATTTGACCTTACGGATACCCGCTGCATGTCTTATTGTGTATCAATCACTCGGAATTGGACAGAAAACGACGGATATTGCGCGCCGCCTGACGAATGCGCTGTTCGTTTTCAACGAAGGCAAGGCGCACATACTCGTCGCCATATTCCCCGAACCCAACGCCCGGCGCGACAGCCACATGGGCCTTTTCGACCAGTTGCTTGGCAAATTCGAGCGAGCCGATTTCGCGGAACTGTTCTGGTACAGGCACCCACGCAAACATGGTCGCATTGGGGCTGGGGATCGGCCAACCGGCACGAGTGAAGCTTTCCACCATCACGTCGCGACGGGCGCGATAGATATCGCAGGCTTCCTGAATGCAATTGTCGGCACCATTCAAGGCCGACGCTGCCGCCACCTGAATGGGCGTGAAGGCACCATAATCGAGATAGGATTTCACACGGGTCAGAGCCGTGATCATCCGCTCATTGCCCACGGCAAAGCCCATGCGCCAACCCGGCATCGAGAAGGTCTTGGACAGGGATGTGAACTCGACCGCGATATCCTTGGCGCCGTCCACCTGCAGGATGGAGGGAGGCGGATTGTTGTCAAAATAGATCTCGGCATAGGCGAGATCACTCAGAACCATGATGTCATGTTCCTTGGCCATCCGGATCACTTCCTTGTAGAAGTGCAGATCGACCGTATAGGCGGTCGGGTTGGACGGGTAATTGACGATCAGAGCGATCGGTTTTGGAATCGAGTGGCGCACGGCGCGATCGATTGCCCGGAAGAATTCTTCATTTGGCTCAGCCGGCATCGAGCGAACGACGCCGCCGGACATGATGAAACCAAATGAGTGAATCGGATAGGTCGGGTTCGGAACCAGAACCACATCGCCGGGGCTGGTGATGGCCTGTGCCATATTGGCAAAGCCCTCTTTCGAGCCGAGGGTCGCGACGATTTCCGTATCCGGGTTCAGCTTGACGCCAAAGCGACGCTGATAATAGGCAGCCTGTGCCTTGCGCAGCCCCGGAATGCCTTTCGAAGTCGAGTAACGATGAGTGCGCGGATCGAGCACGGTTTCCGTCAGTTTTTCGACAATATGCTTCGGGGTTGGCAGATCAGGATTGCCCATACCGAGATCGATGATGTCCGCGCCCGCCGCTCGCGCCTTCGCCTTAATCCGGTTCACCGGTTCAAAGACATAAGGAGGGAGGCGGCGAATCTTATGGAACTCATCCATTGCTAGGCTCCTGACAAAATTTGGAGAATTGGGTGGCCGAGGCCGTGAAAATGCTACCGAAAATGGCCAACTTCATGGCGCATTGTCACTTTAATTTTGTCTTTTTGCACATGCAATTTGCAATTGGTCGTGAAAATGCGCGCGCAAAGAGGACGGTGATCGGTGCAAACACCAAGCATTGAGATCAGCGATTGAGGGCTTCGAGCTCATTTTCGAGCTTGCGGCGCTCCTCTTCGGTGCGCAGATTGTCCTGACTAGTGGAAAGATCCTCGATGGTGGGATAAATTCCGTCGTCCGCGTCAGCCTGATTGAGCACCTGCAACGAATAGCGCAACTGGGATGGGGCCTGCTGGTTGACATATTTGTTGAGCCGGTTTTTCTCAACCAACAACTTTTCATCCTTGGCGACAGGTTTGGGCTCGATGACAGGCAGCGCCTTGGCCTCGACAACGGGATCTGCCAGATCCGGGTTGGTTGCCAAACACCCAGACAGCAGCAGCAGGGCACAGCACGCGGCAATCATCTTGCCGGTGGAATGCGCATGCCGTGTCATCAGGTTGTCTGCTTTCATCAACATTATGGTCGCCTTGTCGGATCGCCTCTTGGCGTGCATGTGGGGTCTATGTTTTTCAAATCAATATGTCCAGACAAAGCCATAGAAGCCAAAAGGCACTTTTTATCACAAGAAGAGTGTCTAATATTCTGATGAAAGTTCGATTAATTTGAATTAGTCTAACTATCGAGGGTTTGCCTTGTTGTTCCCCCTTGTCACAATGGGGTGAAATGCGCCTATTATGACAATCGATCTTGGGTTGCATGGGAATGTCAGGCGGTTGTCTACATTGCCCTTCGCGCAATGCCATCACGCGCCTCTCGGTCGAGAGGCATGGATTGCAGGGAAAGCAACAAGCGAGAAGCGGGGTTTATATGTCGGGTGAAGACAACAAAGACGGTGGGAAATCCACTGAAGGCCAGAACAAGGATGCGCCCGACGGGGCCGACAACCAAACGCCGCAAGCCAGCCACTTCATGCAATATATGGTCCATGACCCCGAAAAATTCGCCACCAACTTCGCCCGGATCGTCGAGGAAGCAGGCAAAGCTGCCTCTGCTTATCTGAAACCGCGGGAAAATGGCAAAGATGACCATACGGTCGAAGCGGTCAACCAGATGGTGCGCACATTCGGCAAGGTTGGTGAATATTGGACCTCAGATCCGCAGCGCGCCATGGAAGCGCAGACGCGACTGTGGGGACGGTATATGGATTTGTGGGGCCAGTCGGTTCGCAAAATGATGGGAAGCGAAGAAGCTGACATCGAACCACCTGCCAAAGACGATCGCCGGTTCAACGACCCTGAATGGGACCAGAACCAGTTTTTTGACTTCATCAAACAACTTTATCTGATCACATCGCATTGGGCGCAGGATATGGTCGAGGAAGCCGAGGATATTGACGCCCATACCAAGCACAAGGCGCACTTCTATCTCAGTCAGGTGGTCAATGCGCTGTCTCCTTCCAACTATGTCTTCACCAATCCCGAATTGCTGCGCGAAACCATGCAGAATGACGGTGAGAATCTGATCAAGGGCATGCAGATGCTGGCCGAAGACATCAAGGCTGGCGGTGGCGATCTGATCATTCGACAATCGGACAATTCGGTCTTCAAGCTGGGTGAGAATATCGCGGTGACCGAAGGCAAGGTGATTGCCCAGAGTGACGTTTGTCAGGTCATTCAATATGCCCCGATGACTAAGGAGGTGCTCAAAACCCCTCTCCTCATCGTGCCGCCCTGGATCAACAAATTCTACATTCTCGATCTCAACGAGAAAAAGAGCTTCATCAAGTGGTGCGTGGAACAAGGCCACACGGTTTTTGTCATTTCATGGGTCAATCCCGATGAAACACTGAGGGAAAAGGATTTCCTTGCCTATATCGAGGAAGGCATCCTGTTTGCGATGGATGCGGTGCATAAGATCACTGGCGAGCGCAAGGTCAATGCGATTGGCTATTGCGTCGGCGGCACCCTGTTGGCCACCGGCATGGCCTATATGGCGGCCCGACGGATGGCGCGGCTCAACTCGACAACCTTTTTCACCACGCAGGTCGATTTCACTCATGCGGGCGACTTGAAAGTCTTTGTCGATGAGGAGCAGCTGGACGATCTCGAAGAGCAGATGAACAAAGCGGGATTTTTAGATGGCAAGTCGATGGCAAGCGCTTTCAACATGCTGCGCTCCAACGATCTGATCTGGCCCTATTTCATCAACAATTACATGCGCGGCAAGGAACCCTTCCCGTTTGACCTTCTTTATTGGAACGCCGATTCCACGCGCATGACGCCTGCCAATCACGCCTTTTACCTGCGCAAATGCTATCATGAGAATGCATTGGCAAATGGCCAGATGGAAATCGGAGGCAAGAAGCTGGATCTGTCCAAGATCAAGGTGCCAATCTATAATCTGGCTACCGCAGAAGACCATATTGCCCCGGCCAAGTCGGTCTTCAAGGGTAGCAAGCTGTTTGGTGGACCGGTTGATTTCGTCCTGTCGGGCTCCGGTCACATAGCCGGTGTGGTCAATCCACCAGACAAGGAAAAGTATCAATTCTGGCGTGGCGGTCCAGTCGAAGGAACGCTTGAGGAATGGAAGGCAGCTGCAAAAGAAACGGCAGGATCGTGGTGGCCTGACTGGCATCAATGGGTTTTGCTGCATGGGGACAAGACCGTGCCTGCGCGTGCCATCGGTGGCGGCAAAGTGGCGCCGATTGAAGATGCTCCGGGAAGCTATGCGTCCAAACGCTATGGCTAGCAAAAGCACAAGACCATCCAGTCGCTTCTTGTTACTCAGCGCAAACAACGAGCCCCCTTGTCTCTAGACACGGGGGGTTTCTTTTGCCGCCCTATACTTGTCTGGATTGCCTCATCCGACAGGTCTGTCATCAAACCGTTGCGCGTTTGTCAAAGGACTTTCACATCCGCGTCATGGCGGCTTCATCGTTCGGTCCTTAGATGCCGTCTTTATCGGCGCCCTGCGCTGCCCCCCGGATTCCATACTCGAGAGCAATCATATGCGGAAAATTGTTGTCACTTCTCTTCTCGCCGTCTGTCTGGCGACCCCAGCCCTGTCCGGCGACCTGGTTCTTTATACCAGTCAGCCAAATCAGGATGCCCAGCAGACCGTTGACGCCTTCATGGCCGCCAACCCTGATATCAAGGTCACTTGGGTGCGCGATGGCACCACCAAGGTCATGGCCAAATTGCAGGCCGAAATCGCGGCTGGCGATGTACGCCCGGACGTCTTGCTGATTGCCGACACGGTGACGTTGGAAAGCCTGAAGCAGGAAGGTCATCTGCAGGCCCACAAATCCGACTTTGCCGCAGCCTATGATCCCGCGCTTTATGATGCGGAAGGCTTTTACTATTCAACCAAGCTGATCACCAGCGGTATCGTCTATAATACCGGTGTCAAGGATCAGCCCCAAAGCTGGCAGGATCTGGCCAAAGGCGACATGAAAGGCATGATTGCCATGCCAAGCCCACTTTATTCGGGCGCGGCGCTGATCCATCTGGCAACCCTGACAGGCAATGACCAGTTGGGATGGGACTATTATGAAGCATTGGCAAAGAATGATGCACGTGCCAAGGGTGGCAATGGTGGCACATTCAAGGCCGTCGCGTCTGGCGAAAAGCCATATGGCGTGGTTGTCGATTTCCTCGCCATCCGCAATAAGGCCAAAGGCTCCCCGGTTGAGTTTGTTTTCCCCAAAGAAGGCGTTTCCTACGTCACGGAGCCGGTCGCCATTCTGAAAACCGCCAAGAATGTTGAAGCCGCGCAGAAGTTTGTCGACTTCCTGCTGTCTGATGCAGGCCAGCAGCTGGTTCTGGATCAGGGATATATTCCAGCCAAGTCTGACATGGCTGTGCCTGCCGGCTTCCCTGCTCGCGATCAGATCAAGCTGATGGCATTTGATCCTGCCGCTGCCCTGAAGAATGCCGATGACAACAAGAAACACTTTGCCGAGTTGTTCGGAGTGAAATAATGCCCCCACGCCCTATTGGGTATGGTGGTGTATTTCACACATTTACTGGCCGGTCTTCTGACCGGTCAGGCCTTTTTCTACCCATTCTTGCCCCGATCATCACCCTGTTATGCCTGGTTCCGATCCTGCGTCTGATGCTTGAAGGCGTCTTGATCGATGGCAGTTTTTCATCGGATCATTTGCTTTCGGTCTTTCAGGCATCCCAGACCTGGTACGCGACGTGGCACTCGGTATCCATTTCGGCTCTGGGAACGCTGATCGCGCTGTTGCTTGGTGGGCTGTTTGCCTTTCTTGTGGCGTTGACCAACATCCGGGGCAAGACCGCTCTCGTCTTTTGCTTCATGTTGCCGATGATGATCCCGCCGCAGATCACCGCCCTGTCATGGCTGCAATTGTTTGGCCCAACGAGTGCTCTTCTAAAGATGCTGAACCTTGCCCCACCGCTGGGCTCGCCTCAGCCGCTCTATTCCTTTCAGGGTATCGCGCTGTTGTTGGGCATCCAGCATGGGTCGATCATTTTCCTGATCTTGCGGGCGGCGCTCCGCCAACTGCCGCGTGAACAGGTCGAAGCAGCACGGCTGGCTGGTGCTTCGAGCTGGCAGGTCTGGCGCGATATTGTGCTGCCAATTACCAGCCCTGCGTTGATTGCCGGTATCGCCATGACCTTTGTCACCGCAATAGGCAATTTCGGCATTCCTGCGATGTTGGGCATTCCGGCCAATATCCAAATGTTGCCGACCCTGATTTACTCGAAACTATCCTCTTTTGGCCCGTCGATCCTGTCGGAAGTGGCCATATTGGCGATCCTGATCGGGCTGATTGCCACGATTGGCGTGATGCTGCATCACTGGCTGGTTCGGGGCAAATCCTTTCGGCTGCATGGGGTGGTAGGGCGGCCTTTGGCCTTATCGCTGGGGCGCTATCGTCTGGCGGTCGAGCTGGGACTTTGGGCTTTGCTCGGCATTATCTTTGTCATTCCGATGCTGGCGTTGATTTCGGCCTCTCTGGTGCCTGCTTTTGGCCTGACGCTATCAGCAGAAACGGCCAGCCTTGAAGCCTATCGCGAAGTGCTGTTCCGCCAAGGGGCAACGATTCGGGCCTTTGGCAACAGCTTTGCCCTTTCGCTTGGCGCGGCCCTGATGCTGTTTGCTCTCACCGTGCCGCTTGCCTATGGCATGAACCGGGAGAAGAACCGGCTGGCCTATCTGCTGAATGTTTTGGTCGAGGTGCCCTATGCCCTGCCGGGGATCGTGTTGGCCATTGCCTGCATCCTGACTTTCCAACGCATTCCGCTGATTGACGTTAGTCTCTATGGCACGCTGGCAATCATCTTCGTTGCCTATCTGGCGCGGTTCTTTGTCATATCACTGAGACCTGTCCTCAGTTCTTTCCAACAGATGGACCCCAATCTGGAAGAAGCGGCACAGGCCTGTGGTGCTTCACGTGGGCGAAGGATCATCGACATCCTGCTGCCTGCAGTGGCTCCATCCGCCGCGGCGGGCGGTTTGCTGGTCTTTCTCACGGCCTTTAATGAGTTGACCGTGTCCGCGCTTTTGTGGTCCTCGGGCAACGAGACGCTTGGGGTGATCATTTTCAATCTGGATGACAGTGGCGACAGCGTGCTCGCCTCTGCTGTTGCCGTGCTGGTGGTCGCCGTCATTCTGGTGCTGATGGCGCTGGTCGAACTGCTCGGCAACCAATTGCCCAAAGGAGTGGTTCCATGGCGAAGCTGAGTTTTGATCGTGTCAGCAAACGCTTTGGTGATGTTGATGTCCTCAAAGCGGTGTCTCTCGATATCGAAGATGGGGAGTTGATAGCCCTGCTCGGCCCGTCCGGTTGCGGCAAGACCACCATGCTGCGGCTGGCGGCCGGATTTGAGCATCCCAATGCCGGAATCATAGCAAAGGACAATGCAATCCTTTCCAATGAAAGCATTCATCTGGCGCCCGAAGAGCGCAATATGGGCATTGTCTTCCAGTCTTATGCGCTCTGGCCCCATATGTCGGTGGCCGACAATATCGCCTACCCTTTGAAGATACGCCGCGTATCACAGCGTGAGCTGGACGAGACCCTGTCGATGGCCTTGGATGTGGTGTCCCTGACTAACTTTGCGGACGCCTCACCCTCCACCCTGTCTGGCGGTCAACGCCAAAGGGTGGCGCTGGCCCGTTGTCTGGTGATGAATCCCGATGCGGTGCTGCTTGATGAACCTCTGGCCAATCTGGATGCCCATCTTCGCGAAGTGATGCAACAGACCTTCATGGACTTTCACGCCCGCACCCAAACCACAATGGTCTATGTCACCCATGATCAAGCAGAAGCGATGGCGATGGCGGACCGGATCGCCGTGATGTTTGATGGCGAAATAGCACAGGTGGCCAGACCACAGGATCTTTACCAGCAGCCAGCCAACGAACGGGTCGCCCGTTTCATCGGTCAAAGTGCCATCCTGACTGGTCATCTGGAGGGCTGCGGAGGTGGTGCGACACGAGACGTGGTCGTCAATGGACAGGTCTTCAAGGTGCGCCAAAGCGAAAGCGTGAACGGGCTCGCAGATGCCAGTGCTGTGCGTGTCTGCGTCAGACCCGAGCATGTACAGCTGCATCAGGAGTGCGGGTTGGCTGCGCGCGTGAGTGGTTGTTCCTATCTGGGCGAACGCTACCGCCTGCATTTGCAGATGCCGGACGAGACATCTGTCGCAGCCTATGCCAACCAACCGGCAAAAATTGGAGAAATGCTTCGCTTCACCTTCACCGATGGCTGGGCCTTTGGTCAGGCCGTGGCTTAGATGCGCGTGCAAATCCTCGAACTCAGCATCGCATTTTGAGGAACGTATCATTTCTTCTGTTTTTGTTTGAACCGATCGCTGCCTCACGACGACCCATGAGTGACGCAGCTGTCAGAGTTCAACAATGGAGTACCCTCATGTCTCGCTCAATGCTTACCTCTTCCACTTTTGCCGCAACCATTGCTCTTGTCGGAGGCTTGACGATTGGCACCAACGCCCAGGCGGCAAATGACTATGTGCTGATGTGCAATCCGGGCCAGCAGATGCAGGCCGTTGCCGGGCAACGCGTGTCAACGCAGGAAGCCTTTGCCACTCTCACCTTTCGTCCTGCCTCCACCGGGGCTGCGGCACGCGCACCACGCAGCGGCGAATGCGCCTGGTCTGATCGGGGTTTTCGACCCGGAGAGCCAAACAAACTGATGTTTCGGGACAATGGCAAATGGGTACAGAGCCTGTGCTCCTCTCGGGGCTGCACATTCCGAACCAATAGCCGCGGCATTCAAACAATGATGAATGCGGTCAAGGGTGGGCGCCCATTCGTTGTGCGGGCTTATAATGACCGGCAAGGCAATATGGTCATCACACGCTTTGGCCCATAAAGGCCACGCATATTTCATAACCAGACCCTTTGCTCGGCAGCCCTCTTGCCGCCACAGAAGATACTGAATACAATTGTTTCATAACCAAATGGGCTACAGTCTCTATGACTGTGGCCTTTTGACGCAGAAATTCCCACAAATCCGGGCCTTTTTGCAAGTTTTAGCAAACGGAACAATCGTATTTAATTCACGGCTTAAGAGAAACAATTGCGCATTTTGAGCCTTAAAACAGCCTTTTAGTGCAAAATGTCTTCGTTTTTTGCCCTTCGACGCTTGACGGTTCTTTGCTTAACATTTACGCACTTGGGCAGTTCTGAAATCTATTTTCTCGGCAACCTTTTTATTTACAATGGTTGTCCGGGATTTTTGCGCCCCGAACCGCTAGAGTTCGATACGGATGCCGCAAATGTGAGCAGATCGCCACAGATACTCTCACAAGGCACAGGGCGCGAGGCACCGGACCGGGTGCCGTTGGCGACAGAGCCGGCGACCAGACGATCGCCGTCACTAAGGGCATAGCTGCCCGGTTTCGAGAAAAGACAGCGGTCTGTCCCTCTCGGGTTCACAATTAGAGCCCGGAATGCGGATCGCAGACCTAAAAAGTGAGGACTTACGGTTTGGAACAGTCTCAGCATTCTTATGGCCTTTATGACCACAGCTTTGAAAAAAGCAGTTGCGGCGTCGGTTTCATGACCTACAAATCCGGGGTGCAGACCCATGATGTTCTGGTCAAGGGGCACGAAGCTCTTTGCACCATTCCCCATCGTGGCGGCATGAGCTCTGAAGGCGTAGGCGATGGTGCGGGGGTATGCGTCGACTTGTCCCTGTCCTTCTTCCGCAAGATCACAGGCATGAGCAAACTTGAGCTTGGTGAGTTCGGCGTTGGCAACTTCTTCCTGCCTGCGGACAAACGCTCTTGGGATGCAGCCGACAAGCTGATCAAGGAAAGCCTTGAGAAGCATGATCTGCGGATCATTCTCGTGCGTGACGCACCGGTCAACAATGCAGTCATTCGCCCTGCTGCCGTCAAATTTATGCTGACGGTGCATCAGGTCGTCTTTATCAAACCCAATGACATGGATGCCAAGACCTTTGATCGCCGCATTCACGATGCGCTGATGTCGATCGAAGAGGTGGCCTATCTCGAGCCGAGCCTCAAGGGCCTCTATCCCCTGTCGATGTCTGCCCATACGCAGGTTTACAAGGGCCGTCTCAATTCCAATGAGATCATTCCCTATTTCATCGATCTGATGGACGAAGACCACGAAATTCACTCGATGTTCTTCCATACCCGCTTCTCGACCAACACCGAGCCGCAGCCTTCCATGGCGCAGCCCTTCCGGTTGATGGCGCATAACGGCGAGTTGAACACCGACAAAAAGAACCGTCTGTCTGAAGCTGCAATCGCGCAGATGAAGAACCAGCAGATCTATTCCCCTCCGGGTCAGTCGGATTCTGCCCGTCTTGACCAGACGCTGGAACGGCGTCTGATAGAAGATGATCTGGATCTGATCACCGCCGTTGTGGCAATGATGCCTCCGGCATGGGAAAATGATCGTCGCTTCAGCGAAGATGTTCAGGTAATGCTCGAATATTTCTCTCTTTATGAAGAGAAGAATGACGGCCCTGCTGCGTTGATTTTCGGCAATGGTACCGTAATCGGTGCTCGGCTTGATCGCCTTGGACTACGCCCGCTGCGCTCGGTTGAAACCGACGACTATCTGTGCGTGATGTCCGAAGCCGGTCAGATTGACTTCGAACCGGACAGCATTATCCGTCGTGGCCGGATCGAGGCTGGCGGCATGCTTTATTTCGACCACGAAACGAAGAAGTCCTACACCTCTGCCGACGCGCTGGAAATGCTTGCCAAGAAGCGTGATTATCGCGCCCTGCTCGAAAAGGCCCGCAACAATCTTGCCGATCTGCCGCAGAAGGAAGGCGAAACGGAAGTATCCGCCGACTTCAACGATGTTCAGCGTTCGGTTGCCTATGGTCTCAATCAGGAAAGCTATAAATTCCTGCTCGACCCGATGATGCAGGCAGGCTCGGAGAAAATTTCGGCCATGGGCTATGGCGTCGCCATCAACTCGCTGACCAATCAGGAAGGCGGCATGGCGAAGTATTTCTCGCAGCGTTTTGCGCAGGTGACCAACCCGCCGCTCGACAGCCTGCGGGAAGCCGATGGCATGACCCTGCGTGTGGCGCTGGGGCCAAAGCCCCACTTCAATCATGAAGAAACCAAGCAGTTGGTTGTTCAGAGCCCTGTTCTCTCGCCTGACGATCTGGCCACCATTCGTGCCCAGAGCGATGTGAAGGTCACCGAAATCGAGATGGTGTTCGAGATCGATCACAATGCGGACAGCGCCAAGGCTCAGGATGACCTGATTGCTGCGGTTGATGGGGTTTGCGATCAGGTGGAGAAAGCGGCCCGTGAACGTGGCGGCATCATCATTCTGTCCGATGCAATGGTCGATCAAAAACTGGCTGCAATCCCGCTGCCGCTGATGATCTCGGCAGCCAACCAGCGGCTGATCGAGCAGGGTTTGCGCTTCCGGGTGTCCATCATCGCCGAAAGCGGCCAGATCGCCTCGGCCCACCAGGTTGCGACGACCCTTGGTTTCGGGGCCTCTGCGCTGATGCCAATCGTTGTTGAAGCCCGTGCCAAGTTGTTCGCCAAAGGCGATGCTGCCGAAGTAAAAGCTGGCATTGCCCGCTATATCAAGGCGGCCAACAAGTCGTTGATGAAAACCATGGGCAAGGTCGGTCTGTGCACCGCCGAAAGCTATATTGGCGGCGAGTTTTTCGAGCCGAACTTCCTTGATACCGACGAAGAAATCCTCAAGCGCTACTTCCCGAACATGCGCAACACGGTTGGCGGCGTGAATTTTGCCGCTATCGCGCAGAGCGTTGTCGACTGGCACAAACGCGCCTGTCAGGTAGAGAAGGAAGAAGACATTCCGCTGCTCGGCCTGTTCAAGGAACGCTCCGAAGGCGCTGGCCATACCTACGGCACCGCCGCCGTGCGTGGCTTCGTGGAGATGACCGAAGAGCCGATCCAGAGCAACAAGCCATCCGGGGATGCCGATGACATCGACACGACGGACCTGCGCCTGTTGCAAGTCGCGCGGTTGCAAGATGCCTATGGCAAAGGCTCGGAAGCCTACAAGAATACCAGCTTCAGCCGTCTGACGCCGGAAGAGATTGACGCCTTCCAGATCACCGAGAGCTATCGGAAATTCTCACTTGATTTGTTCAAGGAGCGCGAAAAACGTCCTGCCGCCCTGCGTGATGTGTTGGCCTTCCCTGCCGATATCAACTGGGCCATGTCGGCGGATGAGTTTGCGCAGTCTTTGTTCCAGCATGATCTGGTTGGCAACAACAACTTCGTTGTGCGCGGCATGACTGTGGACTCAAATGGCGAAGGTCATTTCGACGTCACGCTGACAGAGAATGCCACCCATGACCGGTTGATCGCGCTGACGGTTGCGCTCAAAGGCAAATTTGGCAAGGAGCTCGAAAGCCTTGAAACCGAAGATGATGTCATTCACATCAAGGCATCCGGTCAGGCAAACTTCTATTTCGACCATGTGAAGTCGGCCAATCCGAAGCTTCCTCTGGATGCAATCCAGCCTGCGCACGAAGTAACGGCAACCCTGGCCTCGGGCGCCATGTCTCACGGTGCTCTGGTTGCGCCAGCCCACGAAGCGGTGGCGCATGGCACGAACATGGCCGGCGGCTTCTCCAACTCTGGTGAAGGGGGGGAGCATTTCACCCGCTATGGCACCATTCGTTCCAGCCGCATCAAGCAGCTGGCATCTGGTCGTTTTGGTGTCTGGACCGGTTATCTGGCCGACCCGACCCTTGAAGAGCTGGAAATCAAGATCGCACAGGGTGCAAAACCCGGTGAAGGCGGTCAGCTGCCCGGCAAGAAGGTGACGGTGGAAATCGCGGCGGCCCGTGGCGGCACGCCTGGGGTAGAACTGATCTCCCCTCCACCGCATCACGACACCTATTCGATCGAGGATTTGGCACAGCTGATCCACGATGCAAAAGCAGCCCGCGTGCGGGTTATCGTCAAGCTCGTATCGTCCGAGGGCATCGGCACGATTGCGGTTGGTGTGGCCAAGGCTGGCGCCGATGTGATCAACATTGCCGGCAACACCGGTGGCACGGGTGCGGCGGCTGTGACGTCGTTGAAAAACACCGGCCGGGCTGCCGAAATCGGCCTTGCGGAAGTGCATCAGGCGCTGTGTGTCAATGGCTTGCGCGAGAAGGTTATTCTGCGGTGCTCGAACGCCCATCAGACGGCCTCCGACGTTGTCAAATCGGCCCTTCTGGGTGGGGACAGCTTTGAGTTTGGTACCACGGCTCTGATGATGCTGAAATGCGTCATGGCGAAAAACTGCAACGTCAAATGCCCAGCCGGTCTGACCACCAACTCCGAAGTGTTTGATGGTGATCCACGGGCGCTGGCCCAGTATCTGCTGAACATTGCTCACGAGGTGCGCGAAATTCTTGCAGGCCTTGGCTTCAAGAGCCTGAAGGAAGCGCGGGGCCGTGCGGACTATCTGCATCTGGTCAAGCATCCAAGCGCCATCGGTCAAATGGATCTGCGCAAGATGCTGCAGGTGGTCCATGAGGTCAAAATCAAGGAGCCTGTCTATCTTGAAGCCAATTTTGATGTCGACAACCAGCTCTTGAAAGACTTCAAAAATCAGGCTGTTCAGCGTCATCAGAGCCGGGTCAAGCTGGTGGTCGAGAAGAAACTCGACAACCGCAACAAGACCGTTGGTGGCCAGCTGGCGATCGATATCGAGCGTATGCTGCAGCATGAATTGTCGGAAAAACATCTGGCATCTATGCCAATAATCTATACCGATGACCGTGGCCGCAACCTGATCAAGCCGGAGTTGCTGGAAATCCATACCCATGGATCTGCCGGTCAGTCCTATGCTGCTTTCTGCAACTCGGGCATGGTGTTCCATCATACCGGCACCTGCAACGACGGTGTTGGCAAGGGGGCATCCGGCGGCAACATTGCCATCCATTCTCCGGGTGGCGGAGAGACCGAAAACTATCTCATCGGCAACTTTGCCCTGTTCGGTGCATCCGGCTCGGCCCTGTTTGTCGAAGGGGGAGCCGGTGACCGCTTCGGTGTTCGTAACTCCGGTGCGACGGCGGTGGTCGAAGGCGTTGGCGATTTCTGCTGCGAATATATGACCAATGGCGCCATCATGAACCTTGGTGGCTTTGGCAAAGGCTTCTGCAACGGCATGTCCGGTGGTGTGGCCTATCAGTATGATCCGTATGATCAGCTGGAATCGCTCTACAGCCATGACTCGGTCAAACTGCACCGCCTTGATACGGACAGTGACCGCGCCAAGCTGCACCGGATCGCGGTGAAAACGCTGTTGGAACGGCATGTAAAATTCACCAATTCGGCCAAGGCCCGTTTCCTTCTGGAGAATTTTGAAACAGAACTCGCTAACTTCAAGTTTGCGACCCCTCTGGCGCTCGAAACCTACCAGAACTATGAGGCGATCCTGAAAGCCAACACGCCAAAAGAGCTGACCGAAGAGCTGGCACAGGCTCTGGTTTCCTACCAGATCCGTAAGTTCAAGGAAGCCTATCGCGATGGCAAACTGGTCGCGAACGGCATGGTGCCTCAGCAGGGTCAGAACGACACCAAGCTGATGTATGAGCTGCTCAACAACTACACCGTCATCAACATGGCGCAACAGATCGTCAAAGGCCGCTACAAGGGGCAGGATATCGATGATGCAACGCTCAATTCTGGCGTTCGCAAATTGATCCTGACCGAGGACTTTACGCTGATGACCAAGTTGGCGGCGATCGCCCGTCAGGCTCTGTCAAGCTATTCCGACATGGAAATTGCCGTGATGGTGTCCGACAAGCGGATGAAAGACTACAAGACGGCCCTGTCCAACCGGAATGTCCGGCTGATGGATTCCATTGGAACCTATGGCTGGATCCTGCTGCAGGATCGACTGAACCGTGAAGCCATGGGCACATTGCCCGACTTTGAAGCTCTGTTTGCTTCAACGTCCAGCATCGAGCTGATCAAGCAGGTGTCTTAGGACACCTGCCGTTCCGCCCGCCTCGCCCATTCCAACGAACGGATCACATATCATGAACCTCCCGTTTCTTCCTGATGACGCGCCCTTCTCCAGCGATCAGAAATCATGGCTGGCCGGTTTTTATGCCGGTTTGCACTCCCAGATGCTGCAGGGTCAGCAGGCTTCCGCTCAGGAATCAACCGCAAGCCTGACCGCCCATATTCTGTTTGGCACGCAGACGGGCAACTCGGAGTCGGTTGCTGAAGATCTTGGGGCGTCGATGCGCTCCAATGGCATCAATGCAAGCGTTGCATCGCTCGACGATATCGAAGTTGAAGACCTGCTCAAAATGGACTTTGTCTTCATCGTCACGTCCACCTATGGCGAAGGCGAAATGCCGGACAATGCCGAGTTGTTCTGGGATGCATTTAAGGCCACCACCGCGCCGCGTCTGGAGCATATGCAGTTTGCCGTTCTGGCGCTGGGCGATACGGCCTATGACGAATTCTGTGAAGCAGGCAAACAATTCGACCTGCGCTTTGAGCAGCTGGGCGCCAAACGGCTGGTGCCGCGCGTCGATTGCGATGTTGATTTCGAAGAACCGGCTGAAAGCTGGACCAATGAGGTTCTGGCTGAACTTGCCAAGCAGAAGCCTGCCGGGTCTGGCGATGCGGTCACCCCTGCGGCAGCTGCGCAGAAACCGGAAAAATCCAAATGGACCCGGAAAAACCCATTTGAGGCTCCGGTCACGGTCAATCGCCTCCTGTCCGGCGAAGGATCAGCCAAGGAAATTCGCCATTACGAGTTTGATCTGTCGAATGACGGACCAAAATATGAAGCGGGCGATGCACTGAATGTCATTCCGACCAACGATCCGGCTTTGGTGGCCGATTGGCTGACGCATCTGGGTGTCTCGGGTGATACGGCGATCGCGGGCAAGGACAAGTCCCTTGAGGCATTGCTGTTCAGTCAGTTCGAGATTTCGACCCCGAACAGCGAGTTCGTCAAAGCGGTGTGCGAGCGGGCCAATGACGACCATCTGGCCCACATTGTTGGCCATGGCGACAAGGAGGCCATGGAGGCCTATCTGTGGTCCAAGGATGCGCTTGATCTGTTGCGGCTACATCCGGAAGTCAAGTTTTCCCCTGACGAACTGGTTTCGATGTTCAAGCCTTTGCAGCATCGCGCCTATTCGATTTCCTCCAGCTCGAAGAAATTCGAGGATTCGGTTCATCTGACGATCGCGTCTGTTCGGTATGAGAGCCACGGACGCAAACATGTGGGCGTTGCTTCCTGTTTCCTCGCAGACCGCGTTGGTGACGATGCTTCAAAGGTCTTCATTTCACCAAACAAGGCCTTCCGAGTGCCGGAAAATGGCGATGTGCCGATGATCATGGTGGGTCCCGGTACTGGCATTGCGCCATTCCGCGCCTTCCTGCAGGAGCGTGAAGCACTGGGTGCTGGTGGCATGAACTGGTTGTTCTTTGGCGATCAGCATGAAAAATGCGATTTCATCTACAAGGACGAACTGGCTGAGATGCAGGCGTCCGGCATATTGAACCGCCTCGACCTTGCTTTCTCGCGTGATCAGAAAGAAAAGATCTATGTTCAGACGCGGATGAAGGAAAATGGCAAGGACCTGTTTGCAGCGCTCGAGGAAGGCGGCCATTTCTATGTCTGTGGCGACGCGACCCGAATGGCGAAAGATGTCGACCAAGCCCTGCATAATGTGATTGCCGAACATGGCGGCCTGGATGAAGATCAGGCTGTCGACTATGTCAACCGCCTCAAAAAAGACAAACGCTATGTCCGCGACGTCTACTGAATAGCGTAGTCTCGAATCCATGATGAAAGCCGGCCCTCTGGGTCGGCTTTTTTGTGGGCCCTGTTGGAGAGAAGACAGACCAACTGGCCCTACGCCTTTCTATCTTCTTGCCTATTATGATCTAGTACACCCCACTTCCTTGTTGAACATTTCGCGTTGGCGTATAGTGGGGATGTTCAGGTTCATCATGGCGAGGCGTGGTTGGTCTTGCCCGGAGGCTTTCATGGTTAGAATTCATTCCTTGCTGTCGGTCCTATTGCTGGCAACCGGCTTTTTCATTTCGAGCTCACTTCTCTCCAACACCGAAGGTCAGTTCAGCTTCACCGGTTTGGCCCAAGCACAGAGCTACCAATATATGAGCTGCAATCAATTGTGGCATGCGCGCAATGCGATCTATGCCCGTCAGGGCTACTGCTTCAAAACCCGCCGCGCTCGCCAGGTTTTCGGCCCACGATGCTATGCGCCATGGGGTCGGTTGACCGCTTCGCAGCAACGGCGTGTCAATCGCATCGTGAGTTGGGAGCGGCGCTTTGGCTGCCGTTAAGACCCGTTGAGACTGATGCCTGATCAGGTCATCGGATCAGAATAACAAAGCCCCGCAATCGGTTGATTGCGGGGCTTTTTGTTTGACTAGTGGATCGATTGTTCGTCTGGATTTTCAAGTCCCGAAGGCGGGTCGATGTTGCGGCCATTGCGCTCCATCATGTCCGATATCTTCTGAAAACCCGGAGCTGTATCAAGGTCTGTGAGGCTCAACGCGTATTTGCGGCGCCAGTTTGGATGCTCATCGATGGTGCCGGGCAGGTTTTGTGCCTCTTCCTGACCAAGCACATCATCCATCTGCACGGATATCATCGCCACCTTGGAGGCTGCGAGCTTTCCATGCACGACGTCGAACAGATGGTCGAAACTGTCATCCATACTGCCGTCTTCGCCGTTCATCGCAGCAAGTGCCGACACATCCCGTCGGCGACTTTCCTTGGCTTCGTGAGAGTGGCGGCTGCCATCTCCACTCAGGCGATCGCGCCAGACAATGTCACTGCCGCTTAAGTATCCCTTGAGCGTGGGCGTATCATGGGTACTGAAGCAGGCAAGGCTGTATTGGCGCAGATCATCTGGATGCTTGAACGCGCCATCGGGCCATTTCTCATATTGCAGGACCGAATAACCATAGACACCACGCGCCTGAACCTTTTCGCGGAAACCTTCTGGCACAAGTCCCAGATCTTCGCCGATGATCGATGTGCCAGACGCATTCGCCTCAATGGACAGAATGGCAAGGAAAACATCCATTGGCTGAGATACATAAGCCCCAGGGCTGCCATCCTCTGGGATCCAGAAGCTGCGATTGAGGCCGAGCACATGGTCAATCCGCAGGATACCAGCATGACGCATTGCCGACTGATAGATCTTGCGCAGGCTGCGATATTTGTTCAAGGCGAGCTTTTTGGGGGCATAGGTCATCAGACCCCAATTCTGGCCGTCAGGTCCGAGTTGATCGGGTGGAGCCCCCAGAGAAACGCCCATGGCAACACTGTCAGCCTCGCACCAGCTTTCCGCACCGCCATGGCGCGCACCGACTGCCAAATCGAGATAGAGCCCCATCGAGCGGCCATCGGCGGAGGCGCGGCGCTGCGCGTCGGCAAGCTGGGTTTCGGCGACCCATTGTAGCCAGGCATGGAAGTCGATCCGGGCCGCCAGACGGGTACGATGCTGATCGAGCGCAGTTGCGTCCCGGTCTCGCACAGCTGCCGGCCAGCGGCGCCAATCCTGCCCATAAAGCTCGGAAAGCGCCTCAAACAGAGCGAAACGCTCGAGATAGTCACCACTTGCCTGCCGATGGGTCTGGAAGCACATTTTGCTTTCCGTACTCGCATGGGCATTGAACAAGGTATGGAGATCGCGCAAAGCGGCATTATGACAGATCCGGTGATCGCGATACCGCACGCTCTCAGAGCGGCGCAGTTCATCCCATTGCGCTTCCACCGTCTGGAACAGGGCCCGCGCCTCGGGGATCTGATCAAGACCGGGTACAAAGTCGGCTGCGATATGCTGCGTGTTGTAAAAGCCGCGGTGGCTCGGCGAATAAGGGCTCATGGCATCGAGATCATTGAAGCCCAGCGTATGAACCGGGTTGATACCAACATAGCTGCCGCCAAGCGACAAGGTATACTCAGCCAGACGCGCCAGATCTTCATAGTCCCCCAGTCCGGAATTGCGCTCACTGCGCAGGCCATAAAGCGGCGCATTGAGGCCCCAGATGTGTGACTTTCCGGTCAGACTTTCAATTGCAGGCGCACGATGCGGCGCACAGATAATGGTGACAATCTCACAGCGCCCTCCAACCTCGCAAATGAGATCATGAATGCCGGCTGGCAGTGCAGGCAGGGAGATATGGGTATCAGCAACACCCGACAGGCTGTCAGGATGGACCTGAGACCGCACGTCTTCGCTCAATTGATCATCGAGTTCGATATGCCACTTTGCGCCGAGGCCAAAATTGCATTCATAGCCATAGCCTGCCCCGGTGACCAGTTCATGGGGGAACCAGCGGTCTTCCTCCACGGCCACATAGAAGGCAATGGCCTCATCGATCATGGCCTCATTGTCCAGCGCCAGACCATTGGCCTTCAACAGGGCAATCTGGGTTTCGATCGACGTATTAACGAGATTACCGTCAAAGTCATTATAGTTGGGGTGAATTCCGAAATGTCTGGCAAGCAGATTGAGTTTGTCGACATTCATGATGGGTCAGTATCCACTTCAAGTATCAAGGCAACCACAGACGAACCGGAGACCTCCGTCGTTTCGTCGCGTGGCTCACGCTTTGGCGATTGGACCTGAAGTGCCGTGTCCACTGCTCTGACCCAGTGGTACCCTTCAGGATGTGGGGGCAGGACAACACTCGCAGCCACATTACTGCGATTGAAAATCAGGAAAACGACGTCGTCGTTGGTTTCGTAGGTCGGCGCTTCGGCACAGCAACGCAACGTGACGCAGATGCTAGACAGCCCCGGATCGCGCCATTGCAGCGGGAAGCCGGAAAAGTCGGTCCATCGCACGTCCGGCTGATCGTCTTCGGGCCGCTTGGCCCCATGAAGGAAGCGATCCTGTCGCAGCGTCTTGTGATCGCGGCGGAAATCCGACAGATAGGACACAAAGGCCTTCAGGTTGTCATCCGCCTTGTCCCAACTGACCCAGCCAATTTCATTGTCCTGACAATAGGCATTGTTGTTGCCATGCTGGCTGTTGCCGATTTCGTCTCCGGCCAGCAACATCGGGGTGCCTTGAGAGAAGAAGAGCGTGGCGATGAAATTGCGCTGGCGGCGGTGGCGGCGAGCATTGATGACCGGATCGTCGGTATCCCCTTCAAAGCCGCAATTGTCGCTGTAATTGGCCCCATGGCCATCCATGTTGTTTTCGCCATTGGCCAGATTGTGCCGATTGTTGTATCGCACGATATCAGCCAGCGTGAAGCCGTCATGGGCAGAAATGAAGTTGACCGACGACCAGGCCCGACGCCCTGCGCGGTCAAACTTGTCCGCCGAGCCCAGCAAACGCGAGGCGAGATCCGGCGTGGTTTGCGGATCCCCTTTCCAATAACGGCGGGTGGTGTCGCGGTAGCTGTCATTCCATTCGGAAAATTCAGGCGGAAAGCCCCCCAGACGATAGCCACCCGGGCCGATGTCCCATGGTTCGGCAATCAGTTTGACCTTTTGAAGCACCGGATCCTGCCGGATGGCATCAAGGAAACCGCCATAAAGGTCAAAGCCATGCTCTTCGCGGCAAACCGTAGTGGCAAGGTCAAACCTAAAGCCGTCAATGCCCATGCACTGAACCCAATAACGCAAGGAGTCGAGTACCATTCTCAACACATAGGGATGAGCCACATTGACCGTGTTGCCTGTGCCGGTATCGTTGACATAATAGCGTGGTTGACCGGCGATCAGACGGTAATAGGAGGCGTTATCAAGACCACGGAAGGACAAGGTCGGGCCGTTCTGATTGCCTTCTGCCGTGTGGTTATAGACCACATCCAGATAGACCTTGATGCCAGATTCCTTGAGCCGCTGAACCATCGAGCGGAAGCCGAGAAGACCATTCGGCCCCATATAGCGAGGTTCGAGGGCAAAGAATCCCGCAGTGTTGTAGCCCCAATAGTTTTTGAGGCCGCGATTGATCAGAAACTCGTCATCAATGAAGGCGTGAACCGGCATGAGCTCAATCGCGGACACATTGAGCGACAGCAAATGGTCGATCATGGCATCGCTGCTCAAAGCTTCATAGGTGCCGCGTATCTCTTCGGGCACTTTCGGATGCAACTTGGTCAGGCCTTTGACATGCGCCTCGTAGATCAGGTCTCTTCCGTTGATCGTCGCCGCTTCTGTCCGCAAAAACTGGTTCAGGGCCGGGTCGGAAACGACCGATTTCGGCACGCAACTGGCACTGTCGGCGGCCCCAAAGGTCAGATCACCGCCGGAGGCCCCTTTCTGGTAACCAAACAATGTGGCTGATGACGTCCACTTGCCATGCATCTCCCTTGTGTAGGGATCTAAAAGCAACTTGTTGGAATTGAACCGATGGCCCTGCTCTGGCGCATAAATGCCATGGGCGCGATAGCCGTAAAGCGTACCTGGCTTCAACCCCTCGACATAGGCGTGCCAGACCGGCCCCGTGCGCTCTGGCAAGGTGATACGATCAATCTCACGCCGCCCGTCGTCGGAAAAGAGACACAGGTCAATCTGACTGGCATTGGCAGAGAAGACGGCAAAGTTGGTGCCCTCTCCGTCGAAGTGAGCCCCCAAGGCATGGGGTTTGCCGCCAGAAATGTGGTATCGGGTGGAATGGTTGGTACGAATGGGACTACTCACGCATCAGGGATGAAAACAGTTTTTCATAGAGCGAAGCGGATTGATCCCAGCCAACTTCCTGAGTCATCGCGCGCCGCATCATGGTCTTCCATTGTTTCGAATTGGAAAAGAGATCACAAGTCTTGTTGATCGCCTTGTCGAGGCTGTCAACTGTGATTGGAGAGAATTGCACACCGGTTGCGCATTTTGTCGCCAGAGCGGCCTCATTGGCGTCGATCACCGTATCTGCCAGTCCGCCAGTGCGCGCCACGACAGGAATGGTGCCGTACCGCAAACCATAGAGCTGTGTCAGCCCACAAGGCTCAAAGCGCGATGGAATGAGGATCGCATCCGAGCCACCCTGCAACATGTGGGACAGATCTTCGTTATATCCGATCTCGACACCAATGGTGCCGGGGAAGCGCTCCGCCATCGCCTTGAAGCCATTTTCCAGCCAATGATCGCCAGATCCGAGCAAGGCCAGCCGAGCCCCGCGCTTGATGATCGTCGGGATCGTATCGAGGAGCAAATCCAGCCCTTTTTGCGACGTCAGACGCGAAATCACGCAGAAAAGCGGCGCATCATCGTTGCTGCGCAGGCCAAATTTCTCTTCGATCCACATCTTGTTGGTGGCACGGTGTTTGAGAGACCGTGGACCATAGGTCTTGATCAGAGCCGGATCAGTCTCCGGATTCCAGGTATCGGTATCGATGCCGTTCAAAATACCGCTGAGGTGATTGCGACGCGATTGCAGCAATCCTTCAAGCCCCATACCGAACTCATGGGTCAACAACTCGGTTGCGTAAGTCGGACTGACGGTGGAGATCCTGTCGGCCAGAGCCAGCCCCCCCTTGAGGAAGCCGACCTTGTGCCAATATTCATACCCGTCGATATTGAACAACCCCTCAGACAGCCCAAGCGGCCCACGCACCGATGAATCGAACAGGCCTTGGAAAGCAATATTGTGAATGGTCATGACCACCGGCGGTGCTGACCGCCCAGACTGGCTGAGATAGACGGGAACCAGTCCCGCCTGCCAGTCGTGGGCATTGATCACGTCTGGCTTCCAGCCGCCAATGCCGTCGAGCCCGATCTTGGCGCCAATCAACGAGAGAGCCCCAAAACGGATGGCATTGTCCTCCCAATCCTCACCATTCGGATTGAGATAAATCGAACCGGGACGGTCAAACAAATGTGCTGCCTCCAAAAGCAGCATATTCAGCCCCTTGGCACGCACGGCATGGACACGGGCGGGGCCGCCGAACAGGTCATCCAGTTCGATCAGCACTTCACCCTTGTCGAGCCATTTGTCAAAGGCCGGATAGGCGGGCACCAGAATGCGAACGTCATGGTCAAGAGCCTCAAGGGCCTTTGGAACCGATCCGATCACATCCGCCAAACCGCCCGTCTTAACGAAGGGCGCACATTCGGAGGCAACAAAAAGTACGTTCATTTACAGATCCAGTTTATCAATCATCTGCTGGGTGATGAGGCAAATTCCCTTATCGGTGCGGCGGAAACGCTTGGCATCAAGTTCAGGGTCTTCACCGACAACGAGCCCGGCCGGAATTTTTACATCGCGGTCAATCACGACATTTTTCAATTGAGCTTTTCGGTTGATCTCAACATAGGGCAGCGCCACAACGCCGCTGATCTTTGAATAGGAGTGCGCCTTGACGCCGGTAAACAGCAGACAACGGTTGAGCGCAGAACCGGAAATGATGCAGCCACCGGACACCATGGAGGAGACAGCCTGACCACGGCGGCCTTCTTCATCGTGGATGAATTTGGCGGGTGGGGTCAGTTCCTGATGGGTCCAGATCGGCCAATTGTTATCATAAATATCAAGCTCTGGAATGAAGTCGGTCAGGTCAATGTTGGCTTCCCAGAAAGCATCAATCGTGCCCACATCGCGCCAATATGGCTTTTGCTCAAGGCCGGACCGGATGCAAGAGCGGCTGAAGGGATGCGCAACGGCCTTGCCATGCTTGACGAGGCGCGGAATGATATCCTTGCCGAAATCATTGTTGGTATCCGGGCGGGAAGCTTCCTCACGCAAAATCTCATAAAGAAACTTGGATTCAAAGACATAGATACCCATCGATGCCAATGCACGGGTCGGGTCACCGGGCATATGAGGCGGATTGGAAGGTTTTTCCAAGAATTCAAGAATGCGGTCATTCTCGTCGACCTTCATCACCCCGAAAGCTGTGGCATCTTCCAGAGGCACCTCGATCGAGCCAACAGTCACATCGGCACCGGACTCCACATGCTGGCGAACCATCAATGCATAATCCTGTTTGTAGATGTGATCGCCCGCCAGAATAACGATATATTTGTCGCCGTAGCTCTCGAGAATATCGATATTCTGATAGATCGCGTCGGACGTGCCCTTATACCAGGCTTCCGTGTCCATGCGTTGGGAGGCTGGCAAGATATCGAGATATTCGTTGCGTTCCTCACGGAAGAAGCTCCAGCCGCGTTGCAAATGGCGGATGAGGCTGTGGGCTTTATATTGGGTTGCCACGCCAATGCGGCGAATGCCGGAATTGACCGCATTTGACAGGGCAAAGTCGATAATTCTGCTTTTGCCGCCAAAATACATTGCAGGCTTTGACCGTTTCTCTGTCAATTCCTGCAGGCGGCTTCCCTTGCCTCCGGCCAGAATGAAGGCCATCGACTGGTTTGCAAGTCTTGAAGTCTCGCGATCTAATTTCATGGCAACCTCCCTAGAACTTATCCTGTGTCGGCGGGACATCAGGCCTTTTGAATGAACGTCATGCTCTTTCGAGCTGGAAATAGAGTGTTGAAAGTGGTGGCAGGAACACAGACAGAGACACGTCACGTCCATGGAACGGGACATCCTCGGTTTCTGCAGCGCCCATATTTCCGCGGCCCTCCCCGGCATATGCGGAAGCATCTGTATTGAGAATTTCAAGCCAGCGACCGCGATGCGGCACGCCGATCCGGTAGTTTTCTCGTTCAACCGGGGTCATGTTGCAAATGACCAGCACGGGGGCATCCCCCTCTTCCCCTCGACGAATCCAGGCAAAGACGGAATCGGCATGTGCATTCGCCTCAATCCATTCAAAACCTTCTGGCTTGCAATCGAAGCGATGAAGTGCAGGCACCTCGCAATAGACCCGGTTCAGGTCACGCACCAGAGACTGGACCCCATGCTGGAAGTCATGATTGAGCAAATGCCAATCGAGGCTCTTGTCGTGGTTCCATTCCTCGCCTTGCGCAAACTCGCCGCCCATGAAGAGCAGCTTTTTGCCCGGATGTGCCCACATGAAGCCGTAATAGGCGCGCAGGTTGGCAAACTGGTCCGACGGATAGCCCGGCATCCGGTTCAGCAAGGACCCCTTGCCATGCACCACTTCATCATGGCTCAACGGCAGAATGAAGTTTTCCGAGAAGGCATAATGCAGGCCAAAGGTCATGTCGTGGTGGTGATATCTGCGATGAACTGGATCGTGCGCCATGTAACGCAGCGTGTCATTCATCCAGCCCATATTCCATTTGAAGCCAAAACCAAGCCCACCATAGGAGGTCGGTTGACTGACCCCCGGAAAGGCGGTGGATTCTTCAGCCACAGTCACGATGCCTTCGGCTTCCCGATAGGCGATTTCATTCATGTTGCGCAGAAAATCAATGGCTTCGTAATTCTCGCGTCCGCCATCCTTGTTGGGCACCCATTCGCCTTCCTTGCGCGAATAGTCACGATAGAGCATCGAGGCCACGGCATCCACGCGCAGGCCATCAATGTGATATTCCTTAAGCCAATACAGCGCATTGGCGGCGAGGAAATTGGCCACTTCCTTGCGGCCGTAATTGTAAACCAGCGTGTTCCAATCGGGATGGAAGCCTTCGCGGCGGTCTTCATGCTCATAAAGAGCAGTGCCATCAAAGCGTCCCAGCCCGTGATCATCTTCGGGGAAGTGGCCGGGCACCCAGTCGATCAAGACACCGATATCTGCTGCGTGGCAGGCTTCGATGAAGGCGCGGAATTCTTCCAATGTACCGTGACGGATGGTTGGCGCATACATACCAACCGGCTGATAGCCCCAAGACCCATCGAACGGAAATTCAGAGATTGGCAAAAGCTCGATATGAGTGAAGCCCATATCCTTGACATAACCAACCAGATCGTGGGCCAGCTCATGATAAGACAAGGGTCGGTTGCCTTCTTCGGTTACCCGTTTCCAGCTACCCAGATGGACCTCATAGATCGAAATCGGTTTATCGATGCTGTTGAGCGCGCCGCGTTTGCTCATCCACGCACCGTCCTGCCAGTCATGGCCATTCAGCTTGCGCACGACGGACGCCGTACGAGGGGGATGCTCTGACCCGAAGCCGACGGGATCAGCCTTCAGAGGAACAAGATGCCCCTGTCGGTTGAGCAGTTCATATTTGTAGGATTCCCCATCTTCAATGCCGGGAATAAAGATCTCCCAGACACCAGTGCCGCCTCTATGGCGCATCTGGTGTCGACGACCATCCCAACCATTGAAGTTACCCACGACGGATACGCGGCGGGCATTGGGGGCCCAAACAGCAAAGTGCGTACCTTCGACCCCTTCATGGGTCGTGACATGGGCACCAAGCACTTGCCACAGGGCTTGATGCGTCCCCTCGCCCAGCAGATATTCATCAAGCTCACCGATGTAAGGTCCGAACCGGTAAGGGTCCTCTTGCGTCCAGACATGCTGATCCTTGGTGATCCGATATTTGTAGGCAAAGGGTGCGGACCGGTCCTCGATGACAGCGGAGAACAGATCAGGAGCATCCTTGTCCCGCTCGAGCTGGGCGATCAGTTCGCCCGTCTCGTGATCGATGGCATCGACGTGCCAAGCACCGGGGAAAAAGGCCCGTATAACAGGCTTGTCCCCCACATGATGCAGGCCGAGAATGGAAAAAGGATCGCTGTGAGCTCCGCTCTGAATGGCGAGCGCATCGCGCTTGGAGATGTTGGTCATGATATTGCCTCTCCCGATATTTTCTTTCAGGCTAGAGCAAATCGATGCGAATTGAAACCAGCCGAACGCACCTATCCCTTTGTTTAAGCGCGAATTCTTTTCTTTTAGGGCAGGAAAGCGATGCAAGTCAGGCTTGTGTCTCTTTGAGAGTAGGCCGCCGACCGATCAAGACACCCGGTTTGCCCATGAAAGAGCTCCGGATGTCCACTGCCATCAAAGACCCGCCATTATAGCAACGACTTGGCGTCCCAGATATCCTTGGCATATCCCTGAATGGTGCGATCAGAAGAGAACCAGCCGACATTGGCGGTGTTGAGAATTGCCATTTTGGTCCAGGTCTTTGCGTCCCTGAAGGTTGCATCGACCTTGCGCTGCGTTTTGAAATAATCATCAAAATCGCAAGTCACCATGAAATAGTCATTCTCATACATCAAGTGTACGATGGATGCATAGCGATGGGGCTCCTCTGGCGAGAAGACACCACTGGCAATCTGATTGAGCACACGATAGAGGCGCGGGCTGGCTTCGATTGCCTTGCGCGAATAGTCATGCTCCTTGCGACGCTCAACCACTTCCTCTGCCGTCAAACCGCACAGGAAGAAGTTCTTGGCCCCGACATGGTCGCGGATTTCGACGTTGGCACCATCCAATGTACCGATGGTCAGCGCTCCATTGAGAGCAAATTTCATGTTGCCCGTACCGGACGCTTCCTTGCCAGCGGTTGAAATCTGCTCCGACAAATCCGAAGCAGGAATGAGCACCTCAGCCATGGTGACATTATAGTTGGCCGGGAAGACAATCTGCAGATAGTCCTTGGTCACCGGATCATTGTTGATCACCTTGGCCACATCGTTGATCAAGTGAATGATCTGCTTGGCAACAGCGTAGCCCGGTGCGGCTTTACCGCCGAAGACCTTGACGCGCGGGGTCCAGTTCTTCTTTGGACTTTCCTTGATCTCGTTCCAGTAAGCGATCGCTTCAAGCAAGTTCATCAACTGACGTTTATATTCATGGATACGCTTAACCTGCACGTCGAGCATGGCATCGGGGTTGATGGTGGCATCGGTCTGATCACCGAGCCAGGCGATGAAGCGTTCCTTGTTCTGGCGCTTGGCCGCCATGAAGCGGGCCTGAAACTCGGAATCATCGGCATGACGGGCGAGTTTTTCAAGTTGCTCAAGATCATTCGGCCAATCGTTGCCGATGGTGGAATTGATCAGGTTGCGCAGAGGCTTATTGCAGGAATAGAGCCAACGGCGAGGCGTAATGCCGTTGGTTTCGTTGATGATACGGCTCGGATACACCTTGTGAAGGTCCTGGAAGACAGTCTGTTTGACCAGCTCGGTATGAAGGGCCGACACGCCATTGACATTGTGCGCCATGATGAAGGCCAACTCGCCCATATTGACGTTGCCATTGTTGATGATGCGAATATCGGAGCCGGTTTCCTTCAGATGATCTTCCTGAATGATTTCGATGATCCGATAATGCCTCGGCAAGATGCGGGCAAACAAATATTCCGGCCAACGCTCCAGAGCCTCCGGCAACAGGGTATGGTTGGTATAGCCAAGACACTTGCGGGCTATCTTGATCGCCTGATGGATTTCAATGCCATGGATATCGCTGAGCAACCGCACCAGCTCCGGACCGGCAATGGCCGGATGGGTGTCATTGAGCTGGATTGCGGCTTTTTCCGGCAGTTTGGACAGATCTTCGTTGGTTGAGAGATAGCGACGGATCAAGTCCTGAATGGACGCAGCCGTGAAGAAATATTCCTGCTTCAGACGCAGTTCCTTGCCGCTTTCGGTGGTATCGTCCGGGTACAGAACGCGAGAAATGGTCCGAGCCAAGGCTTCTGGCGCACTGGCAGCCAGGAAGTCACCGCGGTTGAAGCTGGCAAGATCGAACTTGCGGGTCGGTTTTGCAGACCAGAGGCGCAAAGTGTTGCACCAGTTGGCCTGCCAGCCAAGGGTTGGCGCATCAAAAGCCGAGGCGCGCACGGTTTCTGACGGGTACCAGACGGTGCGCCCGTCGGTTTCGCTGACGTGCCCCCCAAAGCCGATGACATAGGATACTTCGGGGCGTTCAAACTCCCAGACATTGCGCTGGGCAAGCCATCCTTCCGCCGTTTCAACCTGACGGCCATCGTCGAAGGCCTGCTCAAACAGGCCATGCTCATAGCGGATCCCATAGCCATGGGCCGGAATGCCGAGCGTGGAAAGGGAATCCAGAAAACAGGCTGCAAGACGCCCCAGACCACCATTGCCGAGCGCCGCATCGGGCTCCTCGGAAACGATCTGGTCATAGTCCTGACCCATATCCTGCATGGCATCGCGCGCAACATCTTCAAAGCCCAGATTGATCGCGACATCCTCGACCAAACGTCCGATCAGGAATTCCATCGAGAGATAATAGACACGCTTGGCATTGGAATCGTAGGTTTTGCGGGTGCTGTCGAACCAGGGAACAACGACCATATCACGCAGAGCAAGAGACAGCGCCATCCGCCAGTCGTAACGGATCGCATGCTCGGGGTCCTTTCCGAGAGAATATTTCAAATGACGAAGAATTTGTTCTTTCATTTTGATCTGGAAAATCTTGGTCGGCATGAGATGGCTTGTCCATTCTTAGTTCAAGGCCACAAGGGTCAAGAACAGGATTGCAAAATCACTTCCACGAAGTGCATCTAAATTATGGCGTTTGCCCGGAGCGGCACCGTTGAGACGGACGTGATACCCATTGCCCCGGAGCGGAAAAATCTGAAGGCGTCCCGGCTGCAAAACCTAACCCAAGGATGTTTCAAAATTCTTTTCGTCAGCTATAGACCCTTCATATGTCGAAGACATTTTGAAGCAGGCCATTTTCGGTTTTGCGCACGTTAAATATGATTTCTAGGCGAATTATATAGATCCGTCCATGGGTTGACGCCGCTATTCAGCGCGAAAGCAATGGATTTTGCTTACTAGACGAATGGTTTATGCAATTGCACAGTCGAACTGCCCGTTTTTTAATCAATTTCCCACCCCAAATTCGGCAGGAAATCTGGCTCTCCACCCAAGGCGCGTCAACGTGTCACGCGCGAAGTATCAATGATTCTCGCGACAAGAAGAAAGGCGGCCCAGAAGGACCACCTCGCGCGTGTCTGGTTCCCTTGGTCATGCTCAGGCGTCAAACGCTTCCAAAAGAGCGAGCCCTTTAGCAAGCAACGCTTTGGCGGCCCCTTCATCGGCGGCCTCCACATAGCAGCGCATTTCCGGCGCGTTGCCGGATGGGCGAAAATGAATGACACGACCATCATCGAGCGTTGCGCGCAATCCATCAATCACGCTGACCTCAGCGACTTTGCCAAGGGGTGACAGAAACGCATCCAGATTGTCCCGCGAGGCTGAAAGATGGGACATCAGCGCACCACTGCGGGCTTGCGCGTAGTTTTTCAGGCGATCTGCATCGGCCACAGGCATCTGATAGGCGGTCTCGAAGGATGAAAGGGGTTTGCGTTCGCTCTTTGATAGATAGAGTGCAGACAGGATGGGCAAGAAACAGTCCCGCGTTGGAAGGGCATCAATCGACGTCCCGGTTGGTGTGAAGCGGGTCGCGGTCAAAAAGCCCCCATTGGCCTCAAACCCAACAATCCGATCACGCCCATCAGCCAGAGCCTGTTCCATCCCGGCAATCACAAAGGGCGATCCGACCTGCGTGCGCAAGACACCAAAGTCACCATTGCGCTCGATCCCGGAATTGGAAGTGACGGGTGTGACAACCACTTCGGCTTTTAAGAAACGGGCGGTCATCAAACCGAGTAGGTCGCCGCGCAAGGGAATCCCCTGCCCGTCTGCCAGCAAAGGCCGGTCACCGTCCCCATCAGCAGAGACAAAAGCGTCATAGTGCCCTTTCTCGGCCCAACCGGCCAACAGAGACAGGGTTTCGGGCGAAACAGCTTCGGTATCGACCGGAATAAAGTCCTCTGACCGTCCCAGCGGCTCGATTGTGGCGCCATAGAAGCGCAATATGTCGACAAGCATATCCCGGGCAACGGTCGAATGCTGATAGACACCGATTGTCAGACCACTGAGCGCATTTTCAGGCAAAATAGCCTGCAAACGCTCGGAGAAGTGGGCGACGGCTTGTTTTTCTTCATGGGCAACATCCACCTCAAGCGTCGATCCAACCTCGGCTATGTTGGCGGCATGGCGGCAGATCGCAACTTCATCCTGCTTGGTAATTTCACCTGAGGGTAAATAGAACTTGATGCCGTTGCGGTCTGCCGGGATATGCGAACCGGTGATCATCAGCGATGCTGCCTGTCGCTTCTGGCCATAGCAGGCCAAGGCTGGCGTCGGCAGCGCCCCGCAAAAAACCGGCTCAAAGCCAGAATCTCTGATGGCAGCGACGCACCGATCCGCGATGGCCGGGCTGGAGGCGCGAAAATCCATCCCAACAAGGACCGGATCCCCCGGTTTTGCATGGCCAGCAGCCAGAAGATGGCGACAAAAGGCGATGGTATATTGGGTGGAGGGAAATCCCAGCAGGTCTACAGACAACCCACGAAGACCACTTGTGCCGAATTTGCTGCTCATTCTTGCTATTTCCTTGTTATGGCATTTGCGCATGATCCGCTTGAAAATACGTGCCAAACCGGTTGGCTATCCGTAACGACCCAACCCGAATGCGTCAAGACGCAGCCGAACGCCTGCCCTGCTTGCCAGTCGTCGCTCGGCTTGCCCGTCTGAGGCGTATGGCAGATCGAATCAAGTCATTCTTCTTATTGTTATTTCCGCATCACCACTGCGCACATTTTTGAACTTGCCGTTAACAATAACCCCTCGACAAAAGTGCTTATAATTTCATCAATATTGGCGAAAATGAAATATTGCTACACAAAAGTACGGTCAATCGACAATTTATTCCAATTGCGTAGGGATCATCCAAGCACCTGAAATGGCTACATAAATTAAGTCATACTCATTCCCGTGACAGCATTTCGAACAAAAGTCTTATGGTGTTCTACGGTAAAGCCTCTGTAGCTTTGCAGTGTCTGATTAAGACGACGTGACGGGCTTTGAGGAGAGTGTGTCACATCCCGGCCGCTTTGAGGAGAGTTGGCCATCACCATTTTGGGAGGAACCTAATGAGCAAACTTTTGATTTCGCGTCGTGGTGTGATCAAGTCCAGCGCGGCGATCGGCGCAGGCTTGGCCATGCCAACAATTTTTACCTCGAACGCGAATGCATTTACCAATGCCCCTACCGGTTCGACCGTAACCCTCGGGTTCAACGTACCGCAGACCGGCCCATATGCCGATGAAGGCGCAGACGAGCTTCTGGCGCAGAAACTGGCTGTGGAGCATCTGAATGGCGGAGGTGACGGCGGCTGCCTTAACACCTTCAGCTCCAAGGCACTCAAAGGCAACGGCATCCTCGGCAAGAAGGTTGAATTCGTAACCGGTGACACCCAGACCAAGTCTGACGCTGCTCGCGCATCGGCTCGTTCGATGATCGAAAAAGACGGCGCAATCATGATCAACGGTGGCTCGTCTTCTGGCGTGGCTGTTGCGGTTCAGGGTCTGTGTCAGGAAGCAGGCGTCATTTTCATGGCTGGCCTCACCCACTCCAACGACACCACTGGTAAAGACCGCAAAGCCAATGGTTTCCGTCACTTCTTCAACGCCTACATGTCCGCTGCTGCACTGGCTCCAATCCTTGGCAATGAGCTCGGCAAAGATCGCCGCGCCTATCACTTGACCGCAGATTATACTTGGGGCTGGACCCAGCAAGAGTCCATGCAGGCAGCAACCGAAGCCATGGGTTGGCAGACTGTCAACAACGTGTTGACCCCACTGGCAACCACGGACTTCTCGTCCTACATCGCACCGGTCATCAATGCTGGCGCTGATGTGCTGGTGCTGAACCATTACGGCGGCAACATGGTCAACTCCCTGACCAACGCTGTTCAGTTCGGTCTGCTCGACAAGATGGTCAACAACAAAGACTTCAAGATCATCGTGCCGCTTTACTCTGAACTGATGGCAGCTGGTGCCGGTGAAAACATCAAGGGCGTGCTGGGCTCGATGAACTATAACTGGCAGCTCGACAATCCCGGCTCCAAAGCCTTTGTTAAGTCGTTCGGCGAAAAATATGGCCGTCCGCCATCCAACTCCGCCCAGACCTGCTACGCACAGGTTCTGCTTTATGCAGATGCCTGTGAGCGCGCTGGCACCTTCAATCCGTGCGGTGTTGCGGAAGCTCTGGAAGGCTTCGAGTTTGACGGTCTTGGCAACGGCAAGACCCTCTATCGTGCCGATGATCACCAGTGCTTCAAAGACGTGCTGGTCGTGCGTGGTGCGCAGAATCCAACCACGGCCTACGACACGCTGGAAGTTGTCGAAGTCACCCCGGTTGACCAAGTCACCTATGCACCGAACCACGCCATGTTCGGTGGTGATGACGCCAAGCTGGGTGCCTGCAACGCTGGCGCATAAGCTGACTTGACCATAGGCCGTGCCGCAGATTTGCGGCACGGCTTTCTCTTGATTTGGGACTAGAACCAGCGCGCTTTTCGCGCCGTGTTCAACGATGCGGGCTTTCCAATGGACGCAATCATTCTTCAAATCCTCAACGGTCTCGACAAAGGCAGCGCCTATGCCTTGATCGCTCTGGGATTGACACTCATCTTCGGCACCCTTGGTGTCGTCAACTTCGCCCATGGCGCCCTGTTCATGCTTGGCTCATTCTGCGCGGTGACGCTGCAGAAACTTCTCTCGTTGTCCTTCATCGTCGTTGATCCATCGAAGAAGGACTTTCTGGGCAACCCGCTGAAGGTTGAAAAACCCTATGTGGTTGACTGGTTTGGTGAAGCGGCGGGCAATACCATTGTCAACTGGTCGGTGCCGCTGGCGATCCTGTTTGCCATCCCCGTCATGCTGCTTGTCGGCTATGTGATGGAACGGGGTCTGATCAAGCATTTCTACAAGCGTCCCCACGCGGACCAGATTCTTGTGACCTTCGGTCTGGCCATCGTTATCCAGGAAATCGTCAAGTATTTCTTTGGCGCCAACCCGATCCCGACCCCGGCGCCGGATATCTTCAAGGGCTCTCTCGATTTCGGTGTGATGATCGGCTTTGCAGAAAACACGATCATTTATCCATACTGGCGTCTGGTCTATTTCCTGTTTTCCGCTTCCATCATCGCAGTGGTTTTTGCCTTCTTGCAATTCACCACGTTCGGTATGGTGGTGCGCGCCGGTATGGCTGACCGGGAAACCGTTGGGCTGCTGGGCATCAACATCGACAAACGCTTCACCATCATGTTCGGCATTGCAGCGGCTGTCGCCGGTCTCGCCGGGGTGATGTATGCGCCCATCAACTCGCCCAACTATCATATGGGTATGGACTTCCTGGTTCTGTCCTTCGTGGTGGTGGTTGTCGGCGGCATGGGTTCGTTGCCCGGTGCTGTTTTAGCAGGTTTCCTGCTCGGCGTCCTTGAGAGCTTTGCCTCAATGAACGAGGTCAAGTCGATCATTCCCGGGATCGACCAAATCATCATCTATCTTGTTGCAATCATCATCCTTCTGACTCGCCCTCGCGGTCTGATGGGTCGCAAAGGCGTGATGGAGGAATAATCAATGCTGGGTTTAACCAAGAAAGACACGACCTTTCTCCTGATCGTCATATTCCTGACGCTGGCAACGCCAATCCTGCTGCAGCCCTTCCCGGAAAGCTCTGCCTTGGCGCAGTTCAATGCGGGCTATCCTGATCTGATGCAGCGCTTTGCCATCTTTGGGATCTTTGCCATCGGCTTCAACATCCTGTTTGGCCTGACGGGTTATCTGTCCTTCGGTCACGCCGCCTTTCTGGGCATCGGGTCCTACTCTGTGGTCTGGATGTACAAGCTTCTGAGCTACAATGTGGTGCCAGGACTTTTGTTGGCGATACTGATGTCCGGTCTGTTTGCCCTGTTGATCGGCTATGTTTCCCTGCGTCGTTCAGGCATCTACTTCTCGATCCTGACACTCGCCATGGCTCAGATGTCGTTCAACCTTGCCTATTCGGTTTTAACGCCTTTGACAAATGGTGAAACAGGCCTGCAGGTCTATAGCGATGATCCGCAGGTCCTGATGGGTGACAGCAGCCCAACCTCACCGCATTTCTTCGGCATCGTGATGAATGAATCCACCAAGATCGACGTGGCTGGCTGGCAGTTCACCTTCAGCAATGGCTACTATTTCTGTGCCATCATCGCGATTTTGGTCTTCTATCTGTCCTTGCGGATCTTCCGCTCACCTTTTGGCATGATGCTCAGAGCAATCAAGACCAACCAGACCCGGATGAACTATACCGGTCTCAATCCGCGTCCCTATACGCTGGCGGCCTTTATCATCTCGGGCATGTATGCCGGGCTTGCCGGCGGTTTGCTGGCGGCGATGGATCCACTGGCGGGTGCAGAGCGCATGCAGTGGACGGCGTCGGGTGAAGTGGTTCTGATGACCATTCTAGGCGGTGCAGGTACCTTGATGGGACCGGTGCTGGGTGCAGGCTTCATCAAGTATTTTGAGAATATCTTCTCCAAAATCAACGACACCATCCTGCATAGCTGGTTCTCGGCGCTGCCGGATGGGCTGGAAGATACAATCGTCTTCCTGATGCATCCCTTCATCGGCAAGGGCTGGCACCTGACCCTCGGTCTGTTGTTCATGATGGTCGTCATCTTCCTGCCCGGTGGCCTGATTGAAGGCGGACAGCGTATCTATGGCTGGCTGAAAAAGAACAAAAAGTCCGATGTCCCCCCCAAAGATCCGGAACATCACCCCAAACCAAGCCCCCATGTGGCCTAATGGAGACTGCAAAAATGGGTATTCTTGAAGTCAAAGACGTCAACAAAAGGTTTGGCGGGTTGCAGGCCTTGGGGAATGTCAATCTGTCAATCGCCGAGAATTCGGTTCATGCGATCATTGGACCGAACGGGGCGGGCAAATCGACCCTGCTCAATTGTCTGGTCGGCAAACTGGAACCAGATACCGGCACGGTGACCTTCCAGGGGGAACCTGTGCTTGGCCGGACGCCGTATGAAATCAACCAGATGGGCATCAGCCGTGTCTTTCAGACGCCAGAGATCTTCACCGATCTGACTGTCATGGAAAATATGCTGATCCCTTGCTTTGCCAAACGGGATGGCTCTTTTCGTATGCATGCCTTTGGATCGCTTGCGACTGAAAAGGAAATCGTCGAACGCGCTGAACATATGCTTGAAGAGGTCAACATGACCGAAAAGCTCGGCATGTTGGCTGGCTCCATGTCCCGTGGGGACAAGAGGCGTCTGGAGATGGCCATGTGTCTCGTGCAGCAGCCGAAACTGCTGTTGCTTGATGAACCAACGGCGGGCATGGCACGCGCCGACACCAACAACACCATCGATCTGCTCAAAGAGATCCATGAAAAGCACGACATCACCATCGCCATCATCGAGCATGACATGCATGTGGTCTTCTCCTTGGCCCAACGCATTACCGTATTGGCGCAAGGCACGCCACTGGTGGAAGATGTGCCTGAGAAGATCAAAGGCCATCCGAAGGTCAAGGAAGCCTATCTGGGAGAAGCAGCATGACGGATCTTGCAATGGAAGCCTCTCCGAGAGCGGAAGAGGAGCGGCCCGATTTTTCCAAGCAGGCCAATTTGGCAGCGACCGCCCCGGCCTTCCTGTCGGTGCATGACATTCATGCCTATTATGGCGAAAGCTATATTGTTCAAGGCGTATCCTTCAATGTGCATGAAGGGGAAATCCTGGCTTTGCTCGGCCGGAACGGAGCGGGCAAGACCTCAACCTTGAGAACCATCGCCCGATTGGACAATCCCGCCCTCACCTATGGGGAAGTCTGGCTCGATCACCAGCATTTGCACACCATGGCAAGCCACGAGGCAGCGCGGGCGGGCATGGTTCTGGTGCCTGAGGATCGACGGATCATTCCCGGTTTGACCGTGGAAGAAAATCTCAAGCTCGCGCAAATAGCCGAGCCAATCGGTTGGAGCCTCGATCGAATATATGACCTGTTCCCACGATTGGGTGAACGGCGTCTGCAAGAAGGGGTGACGCTGTCTGGTGGCGAGCAGCAGATGCTGGCCATTGCACGAGCTCTGGCGCGGGATATCAAGGTGCTGTTGTTGGACGAACCCTATGAGGGCCTCGCACCGGTGATTGTCGACGAAATCGAGAAGACACTCGAAATCATCAAGATGCAGGGCATCACCACAATCCTCGTGGAACAAAATGCCATTCGCGCCTTGGAACTTGCCGACCGGGCGGTCATTCTTGATACCGGTAAAGTGGTGTTTGACGGCACTGCCAAGGAAGTGCTCGACAACAAGAAACTGCGCGAGGAATATCTGGCAATCTGACGCGGCTTGCCAACATGGGGCGCCATTCGGGTCATGGAATTCATTCCGCCCTGGCTGCTCCGTTGCTCGATCGGCTGCTGGTGGTGTGTTTTTAGAGGTATCGCCAGCTCCCGATTTTAAAGAAAGCCACCCACTCGCTGACACTTGGCCCCAACCACGGACGTCCATTGCAGCGGGTGGGTGTTTTTATGACCAACCATGCTCAGCCTATCGATGCAGTCGGCACAAAATTGGCCCGAACCAGAAGGCACTGCGCGCGCTCAACGACCAGTCGAGAATTGAGATGAAACTTCAGTCGGCGGAAGTATCTGGTCCATGTCCAGCTCTGCTAGGCATGGAGACCAGAATTGGCATCCGACCGATGACAGCCATCGCAATCAGGCACGACGCACTTGCAGAAGGAACTCTTCCACCCACGCTTTCAACTGCTCGAACTTTGAACTGAGTTCCTATGCTGTTGAAGAGACTTGCGATGCAGCTGACCGTCGCCGAACAGATCGGTTTTGGCCGCCTTCCCCCTTGGCCTTAGCCGCCCACTTTATGGGCGACCCTGCTGTCCTGCCCTCAGATCGAGATGCGTCTCCCTGTTTCTGGATCAAACAGATGAATGTCCTCAGGAGAAACGGAGAAAGCCATCGTCTGTTGGCCCTGATTGTTCAGATGCACACCGGCAAGACTGATCGTGATCACCTCCCCGGTGCCTGCGACATGGCCGTGCAACAGGGTATTGGCTCCCAAAGGCTCAGCCATCTGGATGGTTGTCGTCAATGGCCCATCATCTTGCCGGAGCAAATGCTCTGGACGAATGCCCAGTTTGACCGGGCCATCCATGAGCGCGACCTTTGCGATGTCGGCCGAGCCAAGTTTTATCATCCCGTTGTCGACAGTTGCATCGAAGACATTCATTGCGGGACTGCCGATAAACTGGGCGGCAAACAGGGTCTGAGGGGTTTCATAGACTTCAAGGGGCGTGCCAATCTGCTCGGCATAACCTCCATTCATGACAATCATCCGATCCGCCATGGTCATGGCCTCGACCTGATCATGGGTAACATAGAGGGATGTGATGCCCAGTTGCCCTTGCAGTTCCTTGATTTCAAGGCGCATTTGAACGCGCAGCTTCGCATCCAGGTTGGAAAGGGGTTCGTCGAACAGGAACAAGGCGGGTTCGCGCACGATCGCCCGCCCCATGGCCACGCGCTGACGCTGGCCACCGGACAATTGCCGCGGTTTGCGATCCAGCAATTCTTCCAGTTGCAGCAATTTCGCAGCTTCCTGAACCTTTGCCTCGATTTCACCTTTCGGCATTTTGGCGATCTTCAGGCCGTAGCCCATATTTTGCCGGACCGACATGTGCGGATAAAGCGCATAATTCTGGAACACCATGGCGATGTCACGATCCATCGGCTCCTTGTCATTCGCTCTCTCTCCATCAATCAGGACATCTCCGGAGGTGACGGTCTCCAGCCCCGCAACCATGCGCAGGAGGGTGGACTTGCCACAGCCCGATGGCCCGACGATTACGATGAATTCTCCATCCTCGACCATCATGTCGATCCCGTGGATCACATCCGCAGCGCCGAAGCTCTTTTTGACATTCTTAAGTTCTACAGTTGCCATTTTTTATTTCTCGCTGTCGACAAGTCCGCGGACAAACAGTTTTTGCATCGAAACCACCACAATAACGGGCGGGATCATTGCCAGAATGGATGTGGCCATAATAACCGGCCATTCGGCGACATCATCGCCCGAGGGGAACATCTGTTTGATGCCCATGACGATGGTGTTCATTTCCGGATCGGTGGTGATGAGCAACGGCCAGAGATACTGGTTCCAGCCATAGATGAAGAGGATCACAAACAGAGCGGCAATGTTGGTGCGGCTCATGGGAATGACGATATCGACAAAGAAGCGCATCGGACTTGCCCCATCGACCCGTGCCGCTTCCGCCAACTCATCGGGAATGGTGAGGAAAAACTGCCGAAACAGGAACGTCGCCGTGGCTGACGCAATCAGAGGGAAAATCAACCCGCCATAGCTGTTGAGCATGCCAAAGCCGGCCACCACCTCGAAGGTCGGCACGATGCGCACCTCAACGGGCAGCATGAGCGTGAGAAAGATCAGCCAGAAGAAGATCGTCCGACCGGGAAACCGGAAATAGACAATCGCAAAGGCAGACAGAAGCGAAATGATGATTTTGCCAATCGCAATGCCCAGAGCCATCACCAGTGAGTTGAACAGCATGGTCGCCACAGGCACATTGACCCCGGCAAACAAAGCCGCCTTGTAATTGACCCAGAACTGGTCGCCCGGCCAGATTGGCATGGGCGGCTTCACAATTTCGGGCTGGGTGACGGTCGACGCCACAAAGGCCAGCCAGATCGGGAAGAAGATAACGAAAACCCCGAGGATCATAAAAAGATGGGTCAACCAGAGGCCTGCGCCTCTTTTCTCGACCATACCGTGCACCTGATTTGCCATTAATAGTGCACCTTCTTTTCTACATATTTGAACTGGACCACCGTCAGCAGACCGACCACGATCAGCAAGATCACCGACTGGGCAGACGAAGAGCCAAGGTCCTGCCCAACAAATCCATCTGCGAAGACCTTGTAGACAAGGATCGTCGTGGATTGTTGCGGCCCGCCCGCAGTGATGGTGTGAATGACACCGAATGTCTCAAAGAAGGCATAGACCACGTTGACGACCAGCAAGAAGAAGGTGGTCGGAGACAGAAGCGGAAGGACGATGGTAAAGAAACGCCGCCAGAAACGTGCGCCATCAATCGCGGCGGCTTCAATCACGGCCTTGGGCACAGACTGCAAGGCGGCAAGGAAAAACAGGAAGTTATAGCTGATGCGACCCCAGGCAGAGGCGACCACCACAAGCCCCATCGCTTCACCACCATTGAGCACATGGTTCCAGTCATAGCCAAGCTGCCCCAGATACCAGGACACCACGCCGACACGCGTGTTGAACATGAAGAGCCACAACACACCTGCCACGGCAGGAGCCACCGCATAGGGCCAGATCAACAGCGTGCGATAGACACCGGATCCCTTGATCAGTCGATCCGCCATCACGGCCAACAACAAGGCCGGGATCATCGAACAGAGCGTCACCAACAAAGAAAAAACTGCGGTGGTGACAAAGGAGGCCCGATAGAATTTGTCCGAAAGCAGGAACTCAAAATTGCCGAGACCGACAAACTGCGACGACAAACCGAACGGATCCGGAATGAAGAGAGACTGCCAAACCGCTTGCCCGGCGGGATAAAAGAAGAAAACCGCTGATATCAGGACTTGGGGGGCGATCAGAATAAGTGGCAACAGCCAGCCGCGAAAGGTAACGCGTTTTTCCACCGTAACTTCCCGTCATTGCAATGGAGAGGACGAAGCGGACGCATTGGCCCGCTTCGCTTTAGTTGGATGGATTAGCGATTGGCTTGCTCGAACCGGCGCAGCAAGGCGTCACCACGTTCCTTGGCACTGTCCATCGCTTCCTGAGCAGACTTGTCGCCAGACCAGATGGCTTCGAGTTCCTCATCGATGATTCCGCGGATCTGATCAAAGGAGCCGAGGCGCAGGCCTTTGGAATTGGCGGTTGGCTCGTTGGCCGTCATCTGGATTACCGCGACATCGGTGCCTGGATTCTTGTCATAGAAACCCGAAGCCCGCGTTGCTTCGCCAGCTGCCTTGGTGATCGGCAGATAGCCGGTATCCTGATGCCACTTGGCCTGCACGTCCGTGGAGGACAAGAAGCTCAAGAACTCGCCAACACCTTTGTATTCTGCGGCTTCATGCCCTTCCAGAACCCAAAGAGACGCCCCGCCAATGATGGTATTCTGCGGCTTGGCTGCAATGCCTTCCCAATATGGCAGGGAGCGGACATCGAAGGCAAACTTGGCCTCGGACTTAATCCCGGCATATCCGGCAGAGCTTTCGGTAAACAGCGCGCATTCACCGGCGCGGAAGTTGGCGCCACCTTCGTTGCGGCGACCGGTATAGATGAATTTGCCTTCCTTGGCCCACTCACCCATTTTTGACAAATGTGCAACCTGTGCTTTGCCGTTCAACATCAGCTCGGTGTCGAGGCCGGCAAAGCCATTGTCCTTGGAGGCGAATGGTACATTGTGATAGGCGGAGAAATTCTCCAGATGGATCCAGCTCTGCCACGCGGTCACCAGCGGGCATTCTTCGCCACCCGCCTTCAGCTTGCCCAACACGTCATCCACTTTCTCCCAAGTGGACAGATCGGTATCCGGATCAACACCCGCGGCCTTGAAGGCATCGCGGTTGACCCAGAGAACCGGCGTGGAGGAGTTGAATGGCAGGGACAGCATGTCGCCGTCTGTTGAGGTATAATAGCCCTTCACTGCGCCAATATAGGCGTCTGGGTCGAACTTGGCTCCGCTCTCGGCCATGACTTCATAGACTGGTTTGATGGCACCTTTCGCAGACATCATCGTCGCGGTACCGACTTCGAACACCATCAGAATATGAGGCTGTTCGCCAGCGCGGAATGCAGCGATACCGGCATTGAGTGTTTCCGAATAATTGCCTTTGTGGCTTTCGACAATTTTGTAGTCGCTCTGGCTTGCGTTGAATTCTTCAACCTGCGCCTTCACCAGTTCGCCCAACCGGCCTGTAAAAGCATGCCAGAACTGGACTTCTGTTTGCGCCATCGCCGCGACAGGCGTGAACATTGTGCTCGCGATAGCGAGCGCACCAAGCATTTTCGTATACATATTTCCTCCCAAGCACCTTTCAAGGTGCGTCACATCAGGCATCAGTTTTCCCAGCAGAAACTTGAAATGACACCTTTAGATGTCCTCACGATACACGCATATGAACATAATTCAAGTGTTACATATTTGATAAATTTATAATGCAATGTTATGTCTGAGGAAAAACACCAGTTGTGTTGGGACACCGATGAAACCAAATCTCAGATTGCGACAACTCGAAGCATTGATGGCTGTGAATAGCCACGGCTCCATGACCGGGGCTGCGTCCGAACTGGGCATCAGTCAACCGGCGGTCAGTCGCCTCTTGTCAGACTTGGGAAAGGCACTGGGATTCACCCTGTTTGACCGGCGAGATGGCCTGATGGTGCCAACGCAAGAAGTGCAGTATCTGCTGCCAAACATCCGCCATGTCCTCGAGCTGATGCAGCAGATTTCCGAGGTCAGTCACGAAATCACCAATCGGAAAGCGGGCCATATCCGCATTGCCTGCTTGCCTGGCTTCGCGACAAGTCATTTGCCTGAATTGATCGCCGCGTTCCTTGGCGAGCGCCCCGGCGTCAGCATGACCATCGAACCAGATCGCCCTGAGCGCATTCTCGAATGGATGATTGGTGAGCAATATGATTTCGGCATCACGGATGGCTTTTCCGGCCATCCGGCCGTTGAAAGCACGGATATAGACATCCGTACCGTTTGCGTTTTCCCGGCCAATCACTCACTGTCGGACCTCAAAGTCATCTCCCCGACAGACCTTGTGGACGAAAAGATCATCCATACCAGACGCGACAGCGTGTTCTTTGGCAAGCTTTCCAACACATTTCAAAATGCGCAGGTCATCCTGAGATCTCACATCGAAATCCGCCAGTTTACAGCCGCGTGTGAGCTGGTCTGCAACGGTGTAGGCGTATCGGTTGTCAGCGAATTGGACGCCGTGAAATATGTCGGCAAAGGGCTCGATTTCAGACCCTTCACGCCGCAATTGCCACACACGCTGTCCCTCGTCAGACCCGTGCTCGCGCAGCCTTCGATGGTTGCACTGGAATTTATCGAGAATTTCACAGCCAGCCTCAAGCCATTCGCGATCAAAAAGACCGAGAAATCATCAGCGTAACGTCGTCAGAAGAACGCCACAAATGGCAAAGATCGCCCTCTCGTCCGCCATTGGGTAGACAATAAGCGAGGCGTATATGAAGAATGAAGTGGTCCTGTTTGGTGCCCTCACTCTGCATGTTGGACGTGACCCGAACATCCACTTGCAGACTTCATAGGATCAACAACGCACCGCAGCGTTGTATCTGTATATCAAACAATTTTGCAAAAAAGGGAATGGCGGACCTGCTGCGAGATAATCCGAACCTTCTGGATGATATTTTCAAAGAATTGAAGGCTTGGGAAGGAATATTGAATTCCTTGCCTGATTTCGCTGAGGATGAACCTCATCCCGCCGATGATCCGCCCGGTTTCACCCCAAGCTGACCTTTTCAAACCATCATTATCAATTTCACCCGCCCTCATTACGAGCGGCGGGTTTTCTGTATTTGGAGCCCCGTTACCCCGCCATGCCACAAACACCCGACCATCGCATCACGATCCGGTTCAAGCCGGACGAGTATGCCTTGGTGGCGGAAAAGGCAGGTAGCAAACCAGCCAGCACGTATTTGCGTGAACTGGCATTGGAAAGGGCAGCGAAACAACGCAAAGGCTACAAACCTGCACCCGTGACAGACCACAAGGCGCTTGCGCAAGTTCTTGCCTTGCTAGGGCAGCACAAGCTTGTAAATGCGTTCAAACAATCAGAGCAGAAAATTGAAGATGGCGTTCAGCCTGCAGATGACGAAACCATCCTGCTCTTGCGTGAATGCCGCGACTTGCTCTCCAAAATCCATCGATTGCTGGTGCGAGCCTTGGGAGGATCAGGCCAATGATCCTCAAGGGTTCACAGCGCGGAAATGGCAGGAAGCTCGCCCAGCATTTATTGAATGACGAAGATAATGATTTTGTCGAAGTACATGAGGTAAGTGGCTTCCTGTCAGACGACGTGACAGGTGCGTTCATGGAGATCGAAAATATTGCCAAAGGCACCAGATGCCAGCAGCCATATTTCGCCGTTGCCTTGAATCCCCCTATGGAGGCGAGTGTCACGGTGGACATGTTCGAGGATACAGCAGACCGCATTGCCAAAGCGCAAGGCCTTGAAGGGCAGCCCCGTGTCGTGGTCTACCATGAGAAAGAAGGCCGCCGTCATGCTCATGCAGTCTGGTCGCGGATCGATGCCGAAACCATGACGGCAAAGAACCTGCCGCATTTCAAAAACAAACTGCAAAATCTCAGTCGCGATCTGTTCTTCGAACATCAATGGAAGTTGCCGCCGGGCTTGCGCGACCGATCCCTCAAATCTCCCACCAACGTTACTTTGGCCGAATGGCAGGCTGCGAAACGACGCGGCAAGAATGCCATCGATCAGAAGAATCTGATAAGGCAATGCTGGGCATCCAGCACCGACAAGGCCGGATTTGAAACCGCCCTCAATGATCACGGCTATCTTCTCGCCAAAGGCGACCGCCGCAACAGCCATATCATTGTCTGCCATGATGGCGAAATATTCGCCGTATCCCGCGCAACTGGCTTGAAGGCCAAGCAAGTACGCGAACGCTTGGGAGAAACCGACCAACTCCAAAGTGTTGATGATGCCAAGCAGATCCATATTCGCGATGTCCGCCTCCAATTCGCCAACATGGCCGGAGAAACCCGCGACCAGCTCTCGCGCCAACGCCAGAAACTCGACGAGGAACGCACCTCCCTGATCCAGAAACAGCGCATCGAACGCTCCGCTCTCGACAACGGCCAAGCCGAACGGTGGAAACAGGAAAGCGCAGAACGTGCCTCACGATTCAAAACTGGCCTATCGGGTTTCTGGCAATTTCTATCCGCCAGAACCGAAAAATCACCGACCAGAATGCCAAAGAAGCCTACGAAGCCCTGCAACGCGACCGCGCCCAGCGTCAGCAGCTTATTGTTGACCAGCTCAAAGAGCGCCAGATCATCGACAAGCAAAGGAAAAATATGCGCCAGCAGGCGATGGGGTTGGTTCAGGACTTGCGCTCTGATCGGGATCGGTTGATCGAAGCGCTGGAAAATCCAACACGCAAAAAAGCCAGACGACGAAACACCCGATCACAACAACATGCTGACAGTCATGTTTATCAGGATCACCAACCGGAACCGTAATGCAATATTTTATCTTTCGATTTTTAGCCTTGATAAAGCTAACGACAAGATGACTATCCCTGAAAAAATTTGCGCAATGACGATTAACCTTAGCCAACGTTCATTCGCAGTTATGTCGCCAAATGTGGTGGTGGTCGAAACACATGCACTGAAGTATACAAAGTCCCAAAATCCGATGTTTTCAACAAACTCTCTGCGAGTTTCCGCGTAAGCATTCGTCAACTTCACCCGTTCATCGCGAAATTCAGAATCAGCACGGTATGCAACATCATTGGCCCTATTTCGCTGATCATCAAGCTCTCGCTCTTTGGCTAAATCCTGTGCGTCTGCGAAAGACAATCTGCCATAAATGGTGTGGTTGATGTATTTAAGCATCTTTTCATTTAGTAGTATTTCTTCCTGCAAGTAACTTACTTTTGCTGTTGGGGAAATTCCCTGATCCGCAACAAGTACTTTGAGCTCATCCACCCGTTTCTGGATCGGACCCATGTTTGTTTTTTCGTATTCCCTGATGGCATCTTCTGTTTTTGCCATTTGTGCTTTTACATGTAGATTATATTCTCTTTCTGCCCTCGCTGCGTCAACTTTCAACTTTGCTGCTGCATCGAACTTGACCTGCACACTTGCCGTTAATTTTTCAAACCTAGAAATTGAGTTATCGTGGTTCCAGTCAGTATAGTGAACTGGATTGTCATTCGTGTAAAAATTACCTAAAAATGCTGAGAGCGGATTAGAACTATAACGCAGAGAGAAGTTGAACGCGTCGGGCGAGATTGAAAACACAAGCCAATAAAGTAGCGTAAAAACCAATATTTTCCCGACGAAATAAATGCCAAAACTTAACCGAAACCAAATTGCATTAGCAAGGTTAGATAGCGAGACCAATTGAGTATTGTTTTTTTCAAACCTGAATGACCGAACATGACCTCAAAAGCTTTCATTCTAGTGAGCCCTACCAGTTTCATCAAACATCAAACTAGTTTTTGGGCAGCCTTACTTCGTTCCTGCATGCAGAAAAGAACAAACTACTTTCGAAAAATTAGTTGCAATCTTCACGGCATAAGACCAAAATTACATTCAAGAACTATAACGAATGCAGTACATCTAACATGACCAAATCAGATCCCAAAGTATCGATTGATATAGGCGCCTCAGCTAAAATCAGTGCGTCGGTTGAAACAAAAATACCAGAGAAAAGCAGTGGCAGAGTAGTCGATGCGTTAACTGATATCATTCGTCCTTTTTCTGAAAGTAGAGGCCTAAAAGCCGATCAAATCAGACTTCAGCGTGAAGACGTATTAATTAAAATTGCCAGCAAAGCGCGCGACCGAGCGCTCCTCGAAAATTTCGATCTCAAACCCGTTCCAAACAAGTTTCTTATTCCTTTCTTGGAAAAGGCATCACTTGAAGATATCGATAGCGAGCTGGAGACCCGCAAAAACCTCTCGCAATATTTGCTGTCGTATGATTCCCTGAAGTCATGGGGGATATGGCATGAATCCAAGCAATTTATTCGGTTTGTCCGAGCATCTTGAGCGTCTGAGCAAACATGGTGACCCTCTCGAGGTTCTCGATGCCACTATTGATTTTGAGTATTTCCGCGGCTGGCTTGTCGAAGGTCTCGGTTACGGCGATGGGTCCAAGGGAGGTCGCCCTCCG
>NZ_VANT01000010.1:0-75345 GCF_005771485.1 Cohaesibacter sp. CAU 1516
CAACCAAAATCCCAAGCCATACAAATGGGTCAAATCAGCAAGCGAAATTCTCGAATCCGTAAAACGCTTCTGCCAAAAGACCCAGCGACAATTATGACAAGGACTTTCGATTCACATGACTAGCTTTGGCGCTGAGGCATGAGCCTTTCGACTTCTGGCGGGGATGGCGGGAGGACGGATTGCCATTCCTTTTCTGCTGCGCTATGTTGTCGCAGAGAAAATGCTTAGCCGCCCCGGGCGGTATGAGGAGGGACCCATGAGCAAAGAACTCAATCCGGTTATGGATTATGAAGAGCATGAAAAGACCTATGATCTGTTCATTGCCCTTTTCCAGTATGGCACCATTGGCTGTCTTCTGGTGGTCGCTTTTATGGCCATTTTCCTGCTGTAAGCCAGCAGGTTTTCAGTCAAGCCAAAACAAAAAGCGCGCCCGAAAGGCGCGCTTTTTTTGTCTCTGTTCTGTTTCCTGTCCGCGTGATCAAGCTTTGCTTTGGGACCGTAGCTTGCGGGTGCGATTCATGCCGTTGGTTGCCGGGCTGTAATTGGGATTGATGATCCGGGCACGGGAATAGGAATCAAACGCTTTGGAATAGTTGCCGACCTTTTCCAGCGCGATGCCCTGATTGGTCCAGGCGCGATAATTGTTCCGGTCGATCTTCACGGCATTCGAGAAATCCCCCAACGCGCCCTTGATGTCATTTTGCACCAGATAGGAAATGCCACGGGAGTTGAAGGCTTCCGGGTTGGAGGCATCCAGGCTGAGGGCAAAGGTAAAGTCTTCGATGGCCTGGGAATGGTTGCGCTGCTGCTGGAAGATCAGGCCGCGATGATAATAGGCACGCGGGTCACGGGTCTGGGCAGCGATTGCCTGATTGTAATCGGAAATCGAGCGGTTGGCGTCGCCATTCTGGCGATAGATATCACCGCGCCCAATGAGGGCCACGTCATAGGTCGGGACCAGTGCGATGGCGCGGTTATAGTCGGCCAGTGCAGAGGATAGATCGCCCATCTTCTTGTAGACCAGCGCACGGTTGGCATAGGCCTGATGGAAGTTGGGATTGAGCGAAATGGCACGACTGTAATCCTGCAAGGCCAAATCAAACTGACGCGAGCGTCCATAGGCGGTGCCGCGAATATTGTAGGCATTGGCGTCGGACGGATTTTCGGCAATCACCTGATTGAGGGAGGCGATGTTGTCGGCTGCCCCTGCATTGCGGTCAAAATCCTGACCCGTCTCCAAGCCGGTGGTCTGGCATGCTGCCAAACCCAATGAAAGACCTGCGATCAGGAAAAGCTGCTTGAAGTGGCAGATGCGAACCATATTGACAAACCCCGTCGGACGTTCCGGCGCGCCATTCGGGCGCTTTTGACTGTGAATTTCACCTTTTGACAGAATAAACTGGCCAAAATTTGTCAGCCGGATATGTGTGGCATGGTGCGACGCATAAATGCGTGCATATCCATTCCTATGTCAAACGGCTTCGCTTTCAATGCGGCCATTTGCACGGATGTGTCAAGACATAAGTGAACGCAAATGTTATCAGGCCCCGGATTCGGGACCTGACCAACATCAGCGAACTTTGACACAGAGTCACATTGTCTAGCCTTGGAGAAAGGCTGTCTCTGCGCCCGAGCCGACATGCATCGCTCAAAGCAATGCATCATCCCGAAGCGGGACGGAGTCGTGCTGTGAAGGGCGCAAAGTGGTATGGTCTAGCTATCGGAGGGTCAGCCTGTTACGGGCCGCATTTAAAGGCGGCCTGAGGCGACACGATCCTTAGCGACCACGGCCTTTGGAAGGAATCAGACCTTCGCGCTGAAGACGCTTGCGAGCCAGCTTACGGGCACGACGAATGGCTTCAGCCTTTTCTCTGGCCTTCTTCTCAGAAGGTTTTTCATAGAAGTTCCGCATTTTCATTTCACGGAACACGCCTTCGCGCTGGAGTTTCTTTTTCAGCGCCTTCAAGGCTTGATCAACATTGTTATCGCGGACGAGTACCTGCACGCGTCAATCCTTAAGTTCGTGATGTCTGGATTTTCGAAAAAAAATCGGCCACCGCCTTGGCAGCGACCGAAACTTTGGGGCGTTCTATCAGACCGGCAGTGGCTTGTCTATATCCAAGGGGTCGGTTTTGACGAAAAACTGCTAAAAAGTTGCCTTTCAAGCGGCATCAATCGGGGAAATCACGTTGATATGACCCATCTTGCGGCCATCCCGGGTCTCCGATTTGCCGTAGGAATGGAAGGCGGTCGAAGGTTCGGAAAGATGGCTTTGTTGTGCATGGATATCGTCACCAATCAGATTGGTCATGACGCAGTTGCTGTGGCGTTTGGTGGTGCCAAGAGGCCAGCCCGCAACGGCGCGGATATGCTGTTCAAACTGCGAAACAAGACAGGCACTTTCGGTCCAGTGGCCGGAATTGTGAACCCGTGGTGCCATTTCATTGGCGACGAGCCGCTGGTCATGCCCTTCAGGCAGCAAAAACAGCTCCACCGCTAGCACGCCAACATAATTCAGCTTGTCGGCAACCTTCTCACCAATGGCTCTGGCCTCAGCTGCGATAGAATCGCTGATGGCAGCTGGCACCGTGGTGGTGTGGAGGATCTGATTCTGATGGACATTCTCGGCAATATCGTAGGAGACAATCTGGCCCTGCTCATTGCGGGCGGCAATAACCGAGATTTCCCGCTCGAATGGCACGAAGGCTTCAAGAATCGCCGGTTGGTTGCCGATAATATCAAGAGCCGTTCTGACATCCTCTTCGCTCTTGAGGAAAACCTGTCCCTTGCCATCATAGCCGAAGCGGCGGGTTTTCAAGAGTGCTGGCAGGCCAAGGGCCTTTACGCCCGCTTCCAGATCCTGCTGGCTGGCCACATCGTGGTAACCGGCGGTCGGAATGCCTATGTCATTAAAGAAGGTTTTCTCAATCAAACGGTCTTGAGAGGTGCGCAGCACATTGTCGCCGGGCAGGACGGGGAGGCGGGACTTGAGGAACTCGACGGTCGGTGCCGGGATGTTTTCGAATTCGTAGGTCACCCGTTTGACCGACTTGGCGAAGGCCTCAAGGGCGGCTTCGTTCTCATAATCGGCACAGGTGTGAAAGGCAGTCACGTCAAAGGCCGGGCTGTTGGGGTCCGGGCAATAGATGTGGGTCTTGAGGCCAATTTTGCTGGCGGCAAGCGCCATCATGCGGCCAAGCTGACCGCCCCCCAGAATGCCGATTGTATCACCCGGTTGCAGCATATGTGCCTCTTATTGTTTATTGCCGTTTCGGTTTGGTTTGAATCTCATGCGTCTTCGTCGACAGGTTCCAGTGCGATGGCGTCGGACTGGGCCTGACGCCAGGCGTCAAGGCGCTCGGCCAGTGCATCGTCGGTGGTCGCCAGAATGGCGGCGGCCATCAGGCCCGCATTGACTGCGCCCGCCCGGCCAATGGCCAGCGTACCAACCGGAATGCCCGCTGGCATCTGAACGATGGAGAGCAGGGAATCCTGTCCGCTCAAAGCGCGAGACTGGACCGGTACGCCAAGGACTGGCAGGGGCGTCATGGACGCCGTCATGCCGGGCAAATGGGCTGCGCCACCAGCCCCTGCGATGATGACCTTGAAGCCGTCTTTCTTGGCTGACTTGGCAAAGTCGGCCATGCGGTCGGGCGTGCGGTGGGCCGAAATGATCTTGGCCTCATAGCCCACACCGAGGGCGTCGAGAATCTCAGCGGCGTTGCGCATAGTGGGCCAATCGGATTGACTGCCCATGATGATGGCGACAGGGGATGCGGCGTTGGTTCCGGCGTTCGACATGGTCAGATCCTTCTTGCAGACCTCAATAATGTGTCTGCCCGACTTCTGTGGGCCTTAGAAAGCGCGGAGTATAGCCAACTTGGCGTGTGGGACAAGCTGCAAGTTGTGCGCGATCAGGCTGGCATTGCTGCCGAAATGGCGTCACAGGGTATGGTTCTGGGTAGGGCTCTGGGCATCGTTCTGGACATGGTTGTGTCCGGATCAGGCGATAATATCGGGAAACAGCATATTCTCAAGGCGCTGGATGTCGTCCTTCAAAGACAGCTTTTTCTTTTTCATGCGCTGGATGGGCAGGGCGTTGCCGCCGGGGCGCTCCTCCAATGCCTGAATGGCAAGATCTAGATCGGAATGTTCTGTTTTCAGCAGCGCGAGCGTGGTGCGAATTTCTTGTTCTTTTTCAGGGGTCATAATAGTTGGGCCGATCTAATAAATGGTTGTAAATTCAATACATTATCGGGACCTTTTTTGCAAGGCCTTGATTCTGTTCAGAGTGTTTTAACTGTCCAATTGCAAGCCCTTCAAAAGATGCAAAAAGACAGCCTATTCAGACCCGATTTCAGTCGACAGGCTGTAACATCTATGTCACAATTACCATGTCTCAATCGAACCTATGGAGGACTTATATGTCGTTAGATGCACGTATCCAGGAGCTGCAACGCAAGCATGACGAACTGGATAAGGAAATTGAACAAGCATTTACCCATCCTTCCACTGACGACCTAGACCTCGCCGATATGAAGCGCAAAAAGCTGCAAATGCGCGATGAAATCGAACAGTTGAAAGCTGCTAGCTGACCCTGTCGCTCAGTTTGAATGTTGAAGCCGCGGAAAGTGCCCGCGGCTTTTTTGTTGCCTGATTTCCTTGCTGGCTGATTTCGGGGCAAAGCCCACAGATGTGGGCCATGCCATACCGCATCATAGATGTTTGGCCTTGCTGCGCAGGCGGAATTTCTGGATTTTACCGGTTGAGGTGCGCGGCAGTTCCTCGAAAATGATGGTTTTCGGCGCTTTGAAGTGGGCCAGATGTTCCCGACACCACTCGATCAACTCGCCCTCGCTCGCCTCATGCCCTTCGCTCAGCTCGACAAAGGCGCACGGCGTTTCGCCCCATTTGTCATCGGGACGAGCCACGACTGCGGCGGCTTCCACTGCGGGATGTTTATAGAGGGCATCTTCCACCTCGATGGATGAAATATTTTCGCCACCGGAAATGATGATGTCTTTGGAGCGGTCGCGCAGCTGGATATAGCCGTCCGGGTGCATCACTGCGAGATCGCCGGAATGGAACCAGTCATCATAGAAAGCCTGATTGGTGGCACCCTCATTCTTGAAATAGCCCTTCATGACGATGTTGCCGCGGAACATCACCTCACCGATGGTTTCGCCGTCCGAGGGGACAGGCTCCATCGTGTTGGGATTGAGGACCGCAAGGCCTTCTAGGGCCGGATAGCGCACCCCCTGTCGGGCTTTCTTTCTGGCCTGATCTGCCGGGTTCATATCGTCCCACTCCGGCTTCCATTCATTGACCACCGAAGGGCCGTAGGTTTCGGTCAGGCCGTAGACATGGGTGACCGCAAAGCCAGCCTCGGCCATGCCCGCCAGCACGGACTCCGGCGGTGGCGCAGCGGCTGTGATGAAGTCCACCTTGTGCGGCAGGTCGCGCTTTTCATGGGCCGGAGCGTTCAACAAAGTCGACATGACGATCGGCGCACCACACAGATGGGTGACGCCTTCCTCGGCGATGGCATCATAGATCGGTTTGGCGCGCACCGAGCGGAGGCAAATATGGGTGCCTGCAACCACTGAAATGGACCATGGGAAGCACCAGCCGTTGCAGTGGAACATCGGCAGGGTCCAGAGATAGACCGGATGTTTGGCGAGACCGGCGGAGATGATGTTGGCATAGCCCATCAGATAGGCGCCGCGATGGTGATAGACCACGCCCTTGGGGTCACCGGTGGTGCCAGAGGTGTAATTCAGTGCAATCGCGTCCCATTCATCCTGAACACCGGGCCATTTGAAATTGGGATTGCCTTCGGTGATCAGATTTTCATATTCCAACTCGCCCAGATAGAGGCCCTGCTGGGGATGCTGTGGATCTTCATATTGAACGATGATCGGGTCAACACCTGCCAGTTCAATCGCTTCCTTCATTACATCGGCAAATTCGGTGTCGATCACCACCACCTTGCTCTGGGCATGTTCGAGCTGGAAGGCGATGATGGCTGCATCAAGACGGGTGTTGATGGTGTGAATGACACCGCCAAACATCGGCACCGCATAATGCAGCTCGAGCATTGAGGGGACGTTGGGCAGCATGATTGAAACAACATCACCAGCGCGCAGACCACGGTGCATCAAGGCCGAACCGAGCTGGCGGCAGCGGCGATAAAAATCGGCATAATTTGTGCGGTCGCTGCCATAGACCCAGGCCGTATGATCGGGGTGGGTGGTTGCGGCGCGTTCGAGGAAGGTGATCGGGGAGAGCGGCACATAATTGGCAGGCATCTTGTCCAGATGCTGCGAGAATGGATTGTTGGTCATGATCGCCTCCCTGTTTGTCGTCCTGATATGCAGGCCAATGTGAGCTGCTATGTTTGTGACTGAACGCCGAACGGGTGGTGGACTTGGCCCTCCCATTGTCGCTTCAGTCGAACAGGGGTCGACTCCTGTCCTCGCATGTTACGTGCTTTCCTTTATCAAAGCGAAGGATACGGTTTTATTCAATTGGAAATTCGACTTGAAAGCGGGCCTGTTGATGGAATCGGGGCTTTGGCACAAGGGCGTCCGGCGCCTAGAACAGGGACAGGACCCCATCATAGCAAAGCTTGATCGAGACAAGCAGCATCGCGCCATAGGCCAGCTTGTAGAAGAGATTCTGATCGAGGGCGCGGACCAGCAGGACGCCGATTCCCACCCCGATAGGAGCCAGTGGCAGCAAGGTGAGTGTGGTCGTGAGATTTTCGCGGCTGAACTGACCAAGGGCGAAATAGGGGATCAGTTTGACCAGATTGGTGATGGCGAAAAAATAGACCATGGTCGCGGCGAACTGGATCGGCGGCAGACGCATCGGCAAGGCATAGATCTGATAGGGCGGATTGCCCGCATGGGCAATGAAACTGGTAAAGCCCGTCAGCGTGCCCCAAATGGCAGCGGACACAGTGCCGCCCGGTTTGCCGTCTTTCGGTCGGCGCGCCAAAAAGAAATAGTTCAGCACAAAGCCAAGAGCGACAAGCCCCAGTGCAAGGCGGATCACCTCTTCATTCATTTTGTCCGCCAGCAGCCAGCCAAGCCCGACACCGCAAATGGCAAAGGGCAGCATATGAGTCAGGATATGCCGGTTGGCCTTGCCACGATAAACCACCAATCCGATCAGATCCATGCTGACCAGAATCGGCAGCATGATCGCCGCTGCCGTCACCGGATCAATCACCAGAGCGGCGATCGGCACGCTGAGCATGCCAAGTGGGCTGCAAAAGCCCCCCTTGGCGATGCCGGTGATGAGAATGGCTGGCACGGCGAGATAATAGAAGGTTGGATCGGCAATCATTGCTTGGTTTCTTTGGTGTATAAGTGGTTGTACTTATTCGAAAAGAACAAGATGACGGAAAGTGCAGGGCGTGAGGGAGGCATGCATCGGCAGGCAGGTGGATTTGCGCTAAAGCTTTAGTCTAAATTTTCTGGTCTTATGGACCCTTTTTTCTTCGGAATACAGCGAAAATTTCAAGAAATCGCCCGAAAAGGTCAAGAAAAACAGACGCTATCCCTACTTTTGCCCGATAGACCGTCGCAAAGGCGGACGTTATTCATAGCGCCAAAGGTTCAATCGCTGGGAGGCTTTGATGAGCGTGAAATATAGCGACGTGTATAAAGGGTGGAAGCAGGACCCGGAAGGGTTCTGGGCCAAGGCTGCGGAGAAGATCGACTGGTTCAAGCCAGCGGAAAAGATCTTTGATCCCGACAGTGGTGTATATGGACGCTGGTTTGCCGGAGCGGAATGCAACACCTGCTACAATGCGGTGGATCGTCATGTGGAAGCCGGGCGCGGGGCGGACACTGCGATCATCTATGACAGCCCAATCACCGGCACCAAGGCAAGCTACAGCTTCGCCGAGGTCAAAGATCAGGTGCAGGCGCTGGCCGCCGTGCTGAAGGATCGCGGCGTTGCCAAAGGCGACCGGGTCATCATCTATATGCCAATGATCCCGCAAGCCGCGTTTGCCATGCTGGCCTGCGCCCGCATCGGGGCTATTCATTCGGTGGTGTTTGGCGGCTTTGCCGCTAATGAGCTGGCAACCCGCCTGAATGACGCCAAGCCCACGGCAATCATTTCAGCCTCTTGCGGCATTGAGCCGAACCGGACCATCGCCTATAAGCCTCTGCTTGATGAAGCGATTGAACTGGCCGAACATAAGCCTGATAGCGTCATTGTCTTCCAGCGTGAACAGTTGGTTTGTGATCTGATTGACGGGCGCGATGTGGATTATGCCAGTGCCGTGGCAGCTGCGATTGCAGCCGGGACAGAAGTGTCCTGCATGCCGGTGGCAGCGACCGATCCGCTTTATATTCTCTATACCTCCGGCACCACCGGCCAGCCGAAAGGCGTCGTACGCGACAATGGCGGTCATATGGTGGCCTTGGCCTGGAGCATGGAAAATCTCTATGGCATTAAGCCGGGTGAGGTTTATTGGGCCGCGTCGGATGTGGGCTGGGTCGTGGGCCATTCCTACATTGTCTATGGGCCGCTGGTTTATGGTGCGACCACTTTGCTGTTCGAAGGCAAGCCGGTTGGCACCCCTGATGCAGGCACCTTCTGGCGGGTGATTGAAGAGCATGATGTGGTGGCTCTCTTCACTGCGCCGACGGCTTTTCGGGCGATCAAGAAGGAAGATCCGAAGGGCGACTTCATCAAGAAATATGATCTTTCCAAGCTCCGCACCTTGTTCCTTGCCGGGGAGCGTGCCGATCCAGATACGGTGCAGTGGGCCGAGGATATGCTCAAGGTGCCGGTGATCGACCATTGGTGGCAGACCGAAACCGGTTGGGCGATTGCCGCCAATCCGGTTGGCATTGAGCTGCTGCCGGTGGTGCATGGATCTCCGACGGTTTCCATGCCGGGCTATGATGTGCAGATTGTCGGGGCTGACGGCCATCCGGTTGCGGCCAACGAGATGGGCAACATCGTCATCAAGCTACCGATGCCGCCGGGCAACCTGCCGGGGTTGTGGCAGAATGACACGCGGTTCCAGTCCAGCTACCTCGATGAATTTCCGGGCTACTATCAGACCGGGGATGCGGGCTATATGGACGACAATGGCTATCTCTATATCATGTCGCGCACCGATGACATTATCAACGTGGCCGGTCACCGTCTGTCGACCGGGGCAATGGAAGAAGTGTTGGCAGCCCATCCGGATGTCGCCGAATGTGCGGTGATTGGCATTGCCGACAAGCTGAAAGGCCAGTTGCCTGCAGGCTTCGTGGTGTTGAAGTCAGGTGTTGATCGCGCACCGATGGACATCGAGAAAGAGCTGATCGGGCTGGTGCGCGAGAAAATCGGCCCGGTTGCTGCCTTCAAGATCGCTGTCACCGTTGATCGTTTGCCCAAGACCCGTTCGGGCAAGATCCTGCGTGGCACCATGCGCGCCATTGCGGATCATGAAGAATATAAAATGCCTGCGACCATTGACGATCCCGCCATTCTGAACGAGATCGAGGCGGCGTTGCGTGAGCATGGCATTTAACCTCTGTGTGAGAGGTGAAACCAAAAAGGCCGGACTGATGTCCGGCCTTTTTTATATCTTGATGATGGTTGCCCCGGCGCATGGCGCTTGCCTCGGGCAGGCCATATCCTAGTAATCGTCGTCTTCGTCGTCCTTCTTCTCGGACGGCTGGAAATTGGCAAAGACGGAAGCAGCATCCGGGATCTTGTCTTCCTCTTCGGGCTTGCTTTCTGTTGCCTTGAAGTTGCCGAATGGATCGGCTGGATTGACCGTTTCCTCGGTGGACAACAGGGTCTGCTCTTCAAGGCTTTCCGGACGGGCTGGCGCATCAGCGGCGGACTTGCGCACTTCCATATCAAGGTCGAGCTGTTTGCAGATGCCCAAAGTGACCGGATCCATCGGAGTCAGCTGGGCGCTGTTCCAGTGGGTACGGCTGCGGATCGCCTCAATGGTTGGCTTGGTGGTGCCAACGAGACGAACGATCTGGGCGTCCTTGAGCTCAGGATGGTTGCGCACGAGCCAGAGAATGGCGTTCGGACGGTCCTGACGCTTGGAGACTGGTGTATAGCGTGGGCCACGGCGCTTTGGTTCTGGCACGACAACTTTTGGCGCGGCCAGTTTGATCCGGTAGGTCGGGTTGTTCTGGGCGCGCTCGATTTCTTCACGGGTCAGCTGGCCGGAAATTACCGGATCCATACCCTTGATGCCCTGTGCGGCTTCGCCATCGGCAATCGCTTTGACTTCCAGCGGGTGCAGCTTGCAGAAAGCAGCGATCTGATCGAAAGACAGGGCTGTGTTATCGACCAGCCAAACTGCGGTTGCTTTCGGCATCAGTGGTGCATTCGACATGGTACATCCTCATTGTTGCTGGACCTGAATTCTCTTCAGATCAGCCTCTCAAGATTCTTTGAAATTGACAGGGAATGGCGCGACTATACTTGGATTGTCCTCCCGGCGCAAACAAGAAAAGGTCCAGAGCAGGCTTTTGCGCTGGTTTTTCTTCGGAAATCGTCCCGATTCTCTCCCTGTAAGCGCCATTATAGCACCGATATGCGGCGGCGTTGAAGCCGATTGTGTTGGGGGGCAGGCACGGCAGATGAACGGTGGATGGATCAGATATGACAACGGCCGGATGTGGGGCAGTCCCACTCCGGCCATTTTTTGTTATCTTTTTGAAATCGTGACCGAAATTTATGTGTTTCGGTGCAGGGGTCCAATCAGTCGGTCAGACGGATGACGTTCAGAGCCGCTGCGATCTCCTTGAAGACGTTGATCATATCGGAGGTGCTTTGTGGCGTGAAGGCATTTTCCGGCAAGGTGGCGCAGTCGCGCAGCATCTTGGTTGTGGACGAGCCGATATTGCCATAGGCAATGGTATAGACAATGACCTCTTTGTCCTTGGCTGCGGTGCAGGCTTCCAGCGTCCGTTTGTTCATCTCGCTGGTGGTGCTGCCCGAGCCGGAAATACGCCCATCTGCTGCCCAGCCATAGGCCTGATAGCCACCGTAGGTGTTGGCCCCGTCCGACATGACGATCATGAATTTGACATTCTCGTCATCGTCATAGCTTTTGCCCTGAGTGTAAGGCGCTTGCTGGGACAGAAGGCGCAGACCCCAGATGGTGCCCAGATGGATGTTGGTGTTGCCGTTGGCGCTCAGGGAATTGATGTGAGAGCGCACGGTGTTCATGTTGGTTGTCAACGGCAGAATGCGCTGGACATAGCAGCTATAGTTGGGGCCACGGCCCTTGGAGAATTTTTGCTTGTAATACCAGCCATATTTTTTCTTCTCGGTCCATGTCATGCCGCTTGGATAGTCATTCTTTGGCAGATAGTCGTTATAGCTGTTGTCATAACGGTTGTTCGGCTCGCGGGTGTCTGGATAGAAGAAGGGCTGGAAAAAGGTTTCCGGATTGCCGCTTGAGGCTGCGGTGTCCTTGATGTCCTGCGGATGCTTGCGCGCTTCAACACAGCCTTCCCATTCTTCCGCTTTGTAGGTGTATGGGTCTTTGAGGATGCTAAACAGATCAAAGCGTTTCGATTTTGGCGGCAAGTTGTTGCGATGGATCGACGCCGAGGCGTCCTTGTCCAGCCAGCTGCGGCTGGTGTCGTTGGAATCCAGTCGCACGAGATGGTTGAACGGCACGATGCCAATGCTCAGATCTTCGCTATTCTGCTGATTTTCCTCAAGGATCGTGACCAATTCCTTGGCCGCATTCTTGAGTGCCCACAGGCGCGAACCACCCATCGAGCCCGAATTATCAAGCACGAGGGACACTTCGATGCTCTTGTCCGAGGCCACAGCGCTGCTGTCAGCCTTGAAATCGGCTTTTTCCACGTCCGCAAGCAGCATGAAGGTGGTTTTGGTCTCGCCGCTTGCCTGAACGCGCAAGGCATTGGGGTTGCGCTTGATCTCGACGACATCAATGTTGGTCTTGATGCTGTTTGGTGTGTTGGCGGCAACATAGGCGCCGATCATGCTGCGGATTTCGGAATCATTCAGGATCCCGACTTTTTTCACCGCCGCCAGCGTCGCCGCATCGAGGGCCGTCTGAACTTCGGATCGATCCAGAGCGATCCGGGAATAGTCAATCGCCACACCGATCAGCAACAGGATCGGGATGAGCGTCAGGGCAAAAATAATGGCAATGGCACCGCTTTCGTCTTTGGCGAAAGAGCGGCCGGTTTGAAACGGTGCAGAGCGCTGAAGGCGTCTGGCTTTGTTTCTGGCTAAGCGCAGCAAAGATGAAGCAAGCATGGTTCTGGCAGTCCCCTGTTCAAGCAGCAATGCGTGGCGTCTGATGTGCGGCGCTAGAGGAGCGGGCACAAAGGCGCGACAACGGCCAAGCGCCGGGCCCCTGCATCAGGTGGTCCGGACATTGGTCGTCTTTGGCCAATTGAACCGCGGCAGCGTTACCAATTCCTTTCACAAAGCCACTTGTGGTCGCAGAATAGGCCGCTTCCTGTCATTGAGGTGAACAGAGATTTAAGGGAAAGGACGAATAGTCGTCTATTTGCAATCCCGCCGCGGATGAACCTGAAAAATCGGGGCGCGGCGGGCGCATTTGTTTCTGGCTGTTAAGGATCAGCCGGGTCTATTCGCCGGACAGATCGAGCATGATTTTGCCGATATGGGCGGAGCTTTCCATCAGGTGATGGGCGGCTGCGGCTTCCTTCATCGGGAAGGTCTTGTAGATGACAGGCTTGATGTCGCCGCTTGCCAGCAAAGGCCAGACCTTGGCTTTCAACTCACTGACGATGGCAGCCTTAATGGCGTCGGAGCGGGCGCGCAGAGTGGAGCCGGTATGGGTCAGGCGCTTCATCATCAGGCGACGGAAGTCGGCCTCGGCGATGCCCCCTTGCAGGAAGGCGATGGAAACGATGCGTCCATCTTCTGCAGCAATGACATAGTTTTTCGAGATATAGTCACCGCCCACCATGTCGAGGATGACATTGACGCCTTTCTTCTCGGTCCAGTCCTTGATCTCTTTGACAAAGTCCTGATCACGGTAATTGATGGCGAAGTCAGCTCCCTGCTCCAGACAGGCGTCGCATTTTTCCTTGTTGCCGGCAGTCACGGCCACCTTGGCACCGAAAGCCTTGGCAAGCTGGATGGCGGTGATGCCGATGCCTGATGACCCGCCATGCACCAGAAGGCTTTCGCCAGGCTGTAGGTCGCCACGCTGGAACACATTGTGCCAGACCGTGATAAAGGTTTCCGGCAGGGCGGCTGCCTCAAGATAGCTCCAGCCTTCAGGCACAGGGAAGACGCTGCCTTGATGGGCGAGGCAATAGTCCGCATAGCCACCACCGGAGACCAGTGCTGTTACCTTGTCGCCAACGGACCATTCAGAGACATCCTTGCCAACGGCAACAATGTCGCCGGAAACTTCCAGCCCGAGAATGTCGGACGCCCCTTTGGGCGGCGGGTAATTGCCGGCGCGCTGGATGCAGTCGGGGCGGTTGACGCCTGCGGCTTTCACCTTGATCAGAACCTGATCATCCTTCGGGGTTGGGACGGGGCGTTGAACCATTTGCAGATTGTCAGGGCCACCGGGCTCTGGCGCATAGATGGCATTCATCTCGGATGGGTGTGGCATGGGTCACCTCTCTTGTCATGTCTGAACTGGTTCTAACGCAATTGACCGATCAGGGGAAATCCGATCAATGACCTATTGGGTGCAAAAACACAAAAAGAGCGAGCAGGTCTGGGTGAGAAAGGCGGGATTTGAATGGGGTGTGCTGTTTTGCTTGGGCTTCCGTCTGGTTGTTTTCGTTCTTTTGAGCAATTTTTAAGATACGATGTCGTGAAGTCTTGGGTTCATTGCTTTTGTACTGAAGTAATCAAATGAGTTCCTTTGCGTCATGTGTCGAATTTATTCGCATTTTGCTGCATATTAACGCGTTGTTAATCTATTTTTGAGTTAATAAAGGGTGTCCATACTATATGGATGACGAGTGGCTCCTGTCACTCTGTTTGACGCCTCCCTGTTAACTCCTGAGAGCCGCTATGCGGCTCTTTTTTTTGTCTTGGTGGTCTCAACTGGCCTGTTTCCCTCTCGCATCGGTCTGGCGCGGGGATGGGGCTGATTCGTCGCTGCTCGGCAATCAGGTGCCTTTGTCTGGACTGAAACTGTGTTGGTGAAGTTGTGGGATGTGCCAACGGGCAGGTCCGATAGCCACTTTGTTGCCCAATTTTTGCCCCTTATGGGGATACGGTTTTGCAATCACGGGGGTGAGGGGCAGGGTCGGGCAGGAAAAGTTAGGCCGCGCTCATCGTTTCTGCTAGACTGACGGCGGCTCCCGACATGCACCGGTTTCCCATCGCGATGCCCTGGTTTCTGTCAAGGACAAAAGCGGGTTTGGCACGGTTTGTGCTTTGTATTTACGCAAATCACATTCTGCTGCATTGCCTGTTTGAATATGACACAGCGATCATGCTAGGCAAGGCCAGACATTTGGAGGTCACATGAGCGACAAGCGTAGGCAACAAAAAAACACAAGCCCGGTCTCTTTCGGGGCCAAACTGGCGGATTCCGATAGCTTCAAAACCTTGTTCCGGGATGGCATGGCCCTTGTCGAAGAGGCCGCCGACTATCTCGATGGTGAAGGCCGCGCCGAGGCGAAAAGCCTGCCCCGCGTTGCATCGCTTGCCTATGCGACCGAATCCATGCGCCTGACCACCCGCCTGATGCAGATGGCCTCTTGGCTGTTGCTCCAGCGTGCTGTGAATGAAGGCGAAATGAGCGCCGAACAGGCCGGTCAGGAAAAGAATAAAGTGCGTCTGCACGGGCTGACTTCTGCCAAAGACGGTCCGGGCTGGGACGAATTACCGTCGCGTTTGCGTGATTTGATCGAACGCTCCCTGCATCTGCAAAAGCGCATCCGTCATCTCGATGATCTGATCTATTCCAAGAAGGCAGTCGAGCCGGAAGTGGATTCCGAACAGAGCAATCCGGTCGGTGACCAGATTGGCATGATTGCCAATGCCTTTGCGGCCCGGTCCATGGCGGACTGATCGCCACTGCCAGACCGCTCCAGTCGTTCGACCATCCAAAGCGAGTGTCCCGAATGTCGGGCCTCGCTTTTTTCTTGCGCGGGGTTTCTTGCTCGGTTTCTGGTCTGATCTGTGGCCAGACTCTCTGGTTCGTCACTGTCTCACAATCGGAATGGCCCGGTGTGATGGTTGGGAGGAAAGTGATCCAGATTGGAACAGATGGCCAAAGTGGACGACGTCGGTCGCTGGCGTCCGGGCAATAAAAAAACCCGGCGCCAGGCACCGGGTTTGAAAATCGTCCGTGACGACCGGGTCTTACGAGCCCAGGAAGCCGGAGAATTTGTCTTTGAAGCGAGACACGCGGCCGCCTTTGGTCAGCAGCTGGGTGTTGCCACCGGTCCATGCCGGATGCGTAGACGGATCAATGTCGAGATTGATCACAGCACCTTCGGAGCCGTAGGTGGAGCGGGTTTCGAACTCGGTGCCATCGGTCATGACAACCTTGATCATATGGTATTCTGGATGAATGTCTTTTTTCATTTTCAGCGTCCTTAGCCAGGGACCGCGATGGCGCCCGCTCTGAGGCTTGCCGATCTGCCAGATCCAATAAATTAGGCTGCGGGCAGGCGAGGCCACACAGCCGTCATGATATTTTGAAGCACCGTATAGCGTAGTGTGTTGCGATATACAAGCCTGTTGCTTATCTAGAGAGAGAAAAAGACACCTTTCAGGGCAATTTTTTCTTTCCAACCCGTTGCCCACAGCCTTTCCCCCGACAGGAGCAGTCATGGCCAGAGAAGACGTCGCGTCTAAACCCCGCTTGCAGCCGCTTACGCGCCTCTTGCCTTATGCCTTGCGGTACCGAAGCACGGTGCTGATGGCCATTCTGGCTTTGCTGGTCGCATCGCTTGCGACATTGTCGCTGCCGATTCTCGTGCGCGGGCTGGTGGATAAGGGATTGTCGCAGGACAATGTCTCCTCCGTCGATGGCTATACCGGCTGGCTGATTCTTGCGGTGCTGTTGTTGGCGCTGGCCAGTGCGAGCCGCTATTACTTCGTCATCATTCTCGGAGAGCGGGTGGTCAATGACCTCAGGCGGGATGTATTTGCCAAATTGACCCATTTGTCGCCAGCCTTCTTTGACCGGGTGCGCAGCGGCGAGATCGTGTCGCGGCTGACGGCGGATGCGACGCAGATCAAGTCGGCGGTCGGAGCCAGCGCCTCGATGGCCTTGCGCAATATGCTGCTGTTTCTCGGGGCTGCGGTGATGATGGTGGTGACCAGCCCGCATATGTCGCTCATCGTGTTGGGGGCAATCCCCTTTATCGTGTTGCCGATTGTTTTTCTGGGGCGCTGGGTGCGGCAGAAGCAGCGCTTTGCACAGGACAGGTTGGCCGACAGTTCGGCCTTTGCGACCGAGGCCATTGGTGCAATGCGTATCTTGCAGGCCTTTACACAAGAAGAGCGGGCCAATGCCTTCTTTGGCGATGCCATCGAGAAAGCCTTTGGTGCAGCGCGCCTGTCTGTGCGGGCGCGGGCGGTCCTGACCGCCTTTGCGATGTTCGTGATCTTTGCCTCGGTGGTCGGGGTGCTGTGGTATGCGGCACAGGATGTGACCGCCGGACGGATTTCTGCCGGGCTGTTGAGCCAGTTCCTGATCTATTCGATCATGGCTGCCGGTGGTCTGGGGGGCTTGAGCGAGGTGTGGGGTGAGATCTCACAGGCCTCCGGCTCGGCGGAGCGGCTGTTTGAACTGCTCGATGAGGAGGTTTCGATCCAGTCGGTCGCCATTCCGGCGGCTTTGGATGCGAAGGACGCACTGTCTGTCAGCTTCGATCAAGTGGGCTTCCATTACCCACAGGCCGACAAGAGCCCTGTTTTGCATGATCTGTCCTTCGCCATTGGCGAAGGGGAAACCGTGGCGATTGTCGGGCCATCCGGGGCGGGCAAAACCACGATTTTCCAGCTTTTGATGCGATTCTATGATCCGGAACAGGGACAGATCAGGCTTGGCTCAGCGCCAATTGACCAGCTTTCCTTGCAGGATTTGCGCAATCATATCGCTCTTGTGCCGCAGGAGCCGGTGATTTTCGCCATGTCAATTGCCGACAACATCGCCATGGGCCGCTCGGACGCCTCACCAGATCAGATTGTCGCTGCAGCCAAAGCAGCCCACGCCGATGACTTCATCGCCGCGCTGCCCGATGGCTATGAGACGCTGGTGGGGGAACGCGGGGTCACCCTGTCTGGCGGGCAGCGGCAGCGTTTGGCCATTGCCCGGGCGATCCTGAAGGATGCGCCGATCCTGCTGTTGGATGAAGCAACCAGCGCGCTTGATGCGGAAAGCGAGCGCTATGTGCAGGCGGCGCTTGATGGGATGATGGTCGACCGGACGACCATTGTCATTGCCCATCGACTGGCAACGGTCAAGAAAGCCGACCGGATCTTGGTGCTTGAGGATGGGCGTCTGGTTGAGCAGGGCGATCACGACAGCCTGATCCGCGAAGGCGGGCTGTATGCCCGTCTGGCGAAACTGCAGTTTGGTTCAGGGCGGGGCGATTAGTCCCGTCTGCGGCCGGTGGTGATCCGTTAGCGCTGGGTCAGCTTCAGCTCGATGCGGCGGTTTTTGCGCAGGGCTTCGTCATCATCCCCTTCTTCCAACGGCTGAAACTCGCCAAAACCTGCTGCGACAAGGCGGTTGGGTGGGACGCCCTTGGTGATCAGATATTTGACCACCGAGATGGCACGGGCGGCTGACAATTCCCAGTTGGAAGGGAAGCGGGCGCTGTTGATGGGGCGATTGTCGGTATGGCCATCGATGCGCAACACCCAGTCGATCTCCGGCGGGATGTCGGCGCTCAGCTCCAATATGGCCTCTGCCAAACGGTCCAGCTCCTGCTCGCCTTCGGTTTTCATCCGCTCGCCACCGGACGGAAACAGCACTTCGGACTGGAAGACAAAGCGGTCACCGACAACGCGAATGTCAGAGCGTTGGGACAGGATTTCACGCAGACGGCCAAAGAAGTCTGAGCGATAGCGGTTCAGCTCCTGCACCCGCTGGGCCAAGGCGACATTGAGGCGCTTGCCAAGGCTGGCAATCTTGGTCTGGCTTTCCCGATCACGCTTCTCTGAGGCTTCCAACGCGTCCTCCAGTGCGCCGATCTGGCGGCGCAGGGCAGAGATTTGCTGGTTGAGCAGTTCCACTTGGGCCAAGGCGCGCTGGGAGATGACTTTCTCGCCTTCCAGTTCCTTGGTCAGGGTGGCGATCTGGCCACCCGCCGTGTCTTTGTCACCAGCCTGATTTTCCAGTTGCAACAGCAACCGGTCACGGGAGGCCTCGGCGCTGGTCAGGCTGGCCTGCATGCTCAGCAAGGAGCTTTCAAGGTCGCGGGTGCCTGCACGCTCAAGGGCCAGCAGTTCCGTCAGTTCGGCAATCTGGCTGTTCAGCCGGTTCAAGACCGTGTCCTTGCCGGAAATCTCCTGACTGAGAAAGAATTGCGCCACCATGAAGACGGTGAGCAGGAAGATCAGCACCAGCAACAGGGTCGCCATGGCATCGACGAAGCCGGGCCAATAGTCGGCTCTTGTTTCGGTGCGGCGATTTCGGGACAAACCCATGTCAGTGCCTCATTGCTTGGCTTGCATTTGCTTGTTGCTGAATGGCCCGAAGCTCTGGGCCTTTCGCCTGTATCAGGCGCGGTGTTATGAGCTGGGCGGGGTCGACAGGACCGTGTTGAGCTTGGCCAGCAGCTGCTTGATTTCTTCTTGTTGGGTGGCTTGCTGATCAGCCCATTCACGCATCAGTTCCTGCTCGGACCGTAAATGGCCGACCAGACCCTGAATGCCTTCAGCCAGATTGGCCATGGCGCTGGTTGCGTTTCGATCTGACCCTGCGCTCGCTTCGCGTCCAACCTTGTCCATCTTGGCGGACAATTGCTCGAGCACGGACACCAACTGGGCGTTGTCGCCGTTATCAAGGGCGTCTGCATAGCCGTTTTCCAGATCCTCGATGCGAATGTCGGTGACCGTGGACAGCCAGTCTTCAAGATTGGTGAAGAAACGGGTCTGGGCCTGGCTGGCCTGAAGATCCAGAAAGCCGAGGACGAGGGAGCCTGAAAGACCGAACAGAGAGGAGGAGAAAGCGGTGCCCATGCCCTGCAACGGGGCTTCGAGGCCTGCTTTGAGATCTTCGAAAATAACACCGACATCGGACGAGGCAACCGAGAGAGAGCGAATGACATCGCCGACCGAGCTCACGGTTTGCAGCAGACCCCAGAAGGTGCCGAGCAGGCCGAGAAACACCAGAAGGCCGGTCAGATAGCGCGAAATGTCGCGGGCTTCATCCAGACGCATGCCAACGGAATCAAGGATGGATCGCATGGTCGAGGTGTTGATTGCCATTCGGCCAATGCGGTCGCCCAACAGGGTGGCCATCGGGGCCAGCAGGATTGGTGGGCGGGAGACCTCGAGCCCCGGATCGCCGAGGCGGAAATTATTCACCCATTTCACTTCGCGGAACAGGCGGACCACTTGTCGCAATGCTAGGAAAATCCCCACCGCCAACACCACAAAGATCATTGCGTTGAGAAGCGGGTTGCTCCAGAAGGCGTCCAGAATCTGCCGATAGAGAATCAGGGGTACAAAGGCGGCTGCGCCGATGAAGATGAGCATGCGCCACAAATAACGCTGTGGACTTGCGAGCTTGTAAGGATCCATTTCGCTGGTCATCATCCGTCTGTTCTGGTTGCACAAAGAATGGCCCGCAACGTCATGATGGGTCGACCAACTAGGACGGTTCAACTCTTCCCCAGAAACAGGCGCTCCCTGGAAATAGTCACGCTCCGCCATGCCGCTTGGCGCGAAACCCACTCTTCGCGAAACCACTTACCGCGAAACCATGTCGGAATGGTGATGAAGACCCGTTTCCTTCATGGTCCTTACGGACATTGCCCAATTTCACCGCCAAGGGGAAGGGCTTTTATGATTTATTTACCATGCGGGCGTGCAAAAGAAAGGGCGCGATGCATTTCGTTGCACCGCGCCCGGATCATCTGGTCAGTATGTTCGCAGCAGGTCCATAACCGGCTTTGGGGTCAGGCCTGGTCTTGACGGGGCTTGTCGAGCAGCTTTTTCAGGCGCTGACGGATCAATTCGTTGCCAGCCACCACCGAGCCATTTTCCAGCATGGCATCGCCGCCGTGAATGTCGGTGACAAAGCCACCTGCCTCACGGATCAGCAGGATGCCTGCGGCAATGTCCCAGGCGTTGAGATATTCTTCGAAATGGCCATCAAGGCGCCCAGCAGCCACATAGGCCAGCTGAAGGGCTGCAGACCCCATGCTGCGGACCCCTGACACTTCACCCATCACGGTTTCCATCTTGCCCAGATAGGCTCTGTGCTTGCCACGACCCAGATGAGGGATCCCGGTGCCAATGACGCAATCATGAATGTCATCGCGGGCCGCAACGCGCATGCGGCGGTCATTGTAGAAGGCGCCACGGCCGCGTTCGGCGGTGAACAGGTCATCGGTGGCCGGATTGTAGATTACGGCCGCAACGATGCGCCCTTCATGTTCCAGCGCAATGGAAATGGCAAAGAATGGAATGCTGTGCAGGAAGTTGGTGGTGCCATCGAGCGGATCGATGATCCAGCGGTGGCTCTTGTCAACGCCCTCGATGGTGCCGCCTTCTTCCATGAGGAAACCGAAATTCGGGCGCGCTTTCTGCAGTTCCATGCGAATGGTCTTCTCTGCCTGCATATCTGCGTTGGATACGAAATCACCCGGTCCTTTGCGGGAGACCTGCAGATTTTCCAGTTCGCCAAAGTCGCGGGCGAGGCGGCGGCCTGCCTTGAGGGCGGCCTGGGTCATGACATTGAGAAGGGCTGAGCGGGCCATGGGTCGTGTGTCCTGGGTGACTGGCATCCCGATATGGACCTTGCCTCGGTCTGGTCGGGTGCGGATAAAATGAAAGGACGTGCAGGTGATCTTTCGAACGCCAACACGTCGCTAAAGGCTGTCAGGCCGCCAGACAGGATGCCTGTGGCCAGAAAAGATCTGCGGCTGATCAGTCGGCGCGCTTGATGTAGGTGATTTCGTTGGTGTCGACCACAATCTTCTCGCCAATGGAGATGAAGGGAGGCACCATGCAGCGCACGCCATTGTCCATCATCGCAGGCTTGTAGGAAGAGGACTGGGTCTGGCCCTTGATATGCGGCTCGGTCTCGGTGACTTCGAGAACCACCTGATCGGGCAACTGAATGCCAATCGGGCGCTCTTCGTGCAACTCGACAACCACTGCCATGCCGTCCTGAAGGAATGCGGAGCGCTCGCCGACGAAATCCTTGTTCAGTTCAAGCTGCTCGTAGCTTTCGGTATCCATGAAGACCAGATTGTCGCCTTCTTCATAGAGGAACGTGAAGTCCTTTTGCTCAAGACGCACGCGCTCGATTGTTTCGGTGGCGCGGAAGCGTTCGTTGAGTTTGCGGCCATCAATCAGGTTTTTCAGTTCAACCTGCGCGAAGGCACCGCCTTTGCCGGGTTTCACGGCATTGATTTTAACTGCAACCCAGATCGTGCCCTGATGCTCGATCACATTGCCAGGACGGATTTCGTTACCATTGATCTTCATAACTAGCCATCTTGCTGACAGGATGCGGGCACAAATGGTTGCTGCGATCCTGTGTCATTTGAAAGGATGATAGGCGCCCGGCCAAGACGGAAAGATCTCAGCACGCGGACAGGTGCCTTCTAGGACCATATTCACGGGCGATTTGCAAGGCTTTTGGCAGATTTTTTGGCGTGAAACTGCCAGATTTCGGCTTTCTGACGTCTCGTCCATGGACTGGTCTTGCTTGCGAAAGGCTCTGGTAACCAGTCTCAGGGCTGCCGTTTGCCTGTCTGGGGTGCTGCCGGAGGTGCTGCCGGGGGTGCTGTCTGGGGTGCGGTCTTAGGGACTGACTGGGGTGACCAGAGGCCACTTTGCTGAATGGATTTCAGGGCCTGTTGCTTGTCGGCATTGGGCAGCTTCTGGAAGAAGTCTTCCAGCCAGTCATCATTCAGCCCGGCTCGTTTGGAAAGCAGATAATAGCGCGCGGCTTTGATCGGTTCCGGCGGGTTGTCAAAACCATGCGCGAGGATCCGCGCAAGTCGGTTCTGGGCGATGACATGGCCGGCGTTGGCCGCCTGTTCGATCCAAGCCTGGCCTGCACCATAATCCTTCTTCACGCCGCGGCCCTTGAACAGCATCAGTCCATATTCAAGTTGGGCATCGGTGAAACCATTTTGTGCCGCCTTGTGCATCCAATAGCTGGCCTGTTCCAGATTGGGGGTGGGAAACAGGTTTGATTGATAAAGGGTCGCCAGCGCATATTGGGAGTCGGCCAGTCCCTGCTTGGCGGATTTGGTGAAAAGATCGAGGGCGCGCGTCACATCGCGCCGCACTTGCTGGCCTTGCAAGGCCATATAGGCGAGGTTGAACTGGGCATTTTTCTGGCCGTTTTCTGCCGCCTTGGTGAAAAGCTCGACGGCCTTGTCGATATTTTTCTCGACGCCACGCCCGCGGGCATGGAGCAAGCCAAGAGAGAATTGCGCCTCCGGGTCGCCCTTGTCTGCGGCCAGTTGAAACCAGTTGGCCGCTTCCTTGACATCCTGCGGGACGCCTTGCCCATTGAGATACAGCTCGCCGAGCAGGGTCATCGCTGAGCGCTCGCCTCCTGCGGCCAGTTTGGTGGCCAGATCGAAGGCTGACAGGTAATAGCCCCGTTGATAGGCAGAAAAGGCAAGGCCGGGGGAAAGCTTCAGTTGCGGCAGGTTGAACGGATTGTCGCTGTTGGTCGGGGCAACAACGCGGCTGCCTGCGAAGGTTCCTGCATCAGCTTCCTCAACGCCTGTGGTTGCATTGCCGATTGACTTTTCCGGTGTCTGGGCGCTCGCACTGCTGACGCAGAGGGCGACAGCCAGCAAACGAACGGGGATCTTGAAAGCACTGTGCATCCGGATGTAGGCATTTGCACGGTCGAGTGTCACGGTCACACGAATCCTCAATGGTTCAGGCTGTCTGAAATGTGGGAAAGCCATTCTTCACAGAAGTTAGGCCATTCTGTGATGGGTGGGCCGGCATCAAATGCCGGTCCCGTTGCGCCCCATGCCAATGGTCAGTCCTCTTGTGGGGTGTGGGCCGCAATGATGGCGTTGGCTTTCTGAACCGCGACCTGTGGGCCGGCTTCATGGTCCCAGATGGCTTCGCGCAGGGCTACAAACTCGATGCCACGTTCTGCCACCTTGGCGCATTCCTGCAAGTCGGCCGCGCCAATGAGTACCGCAGGCACTTCGAACAGGCTGGACCACCAGTCGGCCATTTCCAGCGCCTTGTCGTGAATCTCCTCGGTTGCCGGGGCTTCCAAGCGTCCAAACATGATGTAATCGATGCCGGTTTCGGCAATTTCCATGGCTGTATGGCGTTTGTTGCTGCCTTGGGCACCGAGCATGAAGCGGCTGGAAAAATCCTCGACGGCCGCTTTGATCTCGGCCAGTTCGCCATCGATATGCAGACCGTCGCATTTGGCCCGTCCGGCAACGCGGGAATCGCCGCGCAGCATCACCGCGATGTCATGCTTCTGGGCAATCGGTACGACCGTCTGGGCAATCTGCTGCAGCTCGCTGTCATGCTGGGCATCGCAGTCGATCAACAGTGCAGCAATGTCACCACCGGCAATGGCGGCTTCGAGCTGGGCCGGGAAGGTCTCCAGATCGACATGTCTGGGTGTGACGAGATAAATCTGAGAGGCTTCCATGGTGCGACCTGCTGTTTTGGGGTGGTTGGATGCGCGGGTTTGACTGATATCTCGCAAAAGGCCAGCGCATGCAAGGCTTGGCGTCCCGATCAAAACGAAAAATGCGCCAACGGGCGTGTCGGCGCATCGGTTATCCTATGATTTCGTGCCTGTCTCAGGCTTTGAGCACTTCTACGCCCGGCAATTCCTTGCCTTCCATCCATTCAAGGAAAGCACCGCCTGCGGTGGAGATGTAGGAGAAATCGTCATAGACACCCGCATGGTTGAGGGCTGCAACCGTGTCACCACCGCCAGCAACCGAGGTCAGTTTGCCTGCCTTGGTTTCTTCCGCAGCGGCCTTGGCTGCCGCAACGGTTGCGGTGTCAAACGGGGCAATCTCGAAGGCACCCAGTGGGCCATTCCAGACAACGGTGTTGGCTTTCTTGATCCATGCAACAACGGCTTCGACGGATTTGGGACCCACATCGAGCATCATGCCATCAGCAGGCACGCTGTCGACATCGAGCACGTCGTGTGGGTCGTTGGCTGCAAATTCCTTGGCGACCAGAGCATCGGTTGGCAGGACGATTTCACAGCCGATTTCGTCGGCTTTTGCCATGATGCGCTTGGCGGTTTCAGCCAGATCATGTTCGCACAGGGACTTGCCGACATCCTTGCCTTGCGCGGCAAGGAAGGTGTTGGCCATACCACCACCAATGACGAGACCGTCCACTTTGGTGATCAGATTTTCCAAAAGGTCGATTTTGGTGGAAACCTTCGCGCCACCAACTACGGCCAGAACCGGACGGTTCGGGTTGCCAAGGGCGGCGTCGAGGGCTTCGAGTTCCTGCTGCATGGTGCGGCCGGCAACCGCTGGCATATGGTGGCAGAGACCTTCGGTGGAAACGTGGGCGCGGTGGGATACCGAGAAGGCATCGGCGACCAGCAGGTCGCCATTGGCGCCCAGAGCAGCGGCAAACTCGGGATCATTCTTCTCTTCACCCTTATAGTAGCGGGTATTTTCAAGAACCAGAATGTCGCCATTGTCCATATTGTCGATGGCTGCCTTGGCCACATCGCCGATGCAGTCTTCAGCAAAGGCCACTTCGCGTTCCATGGCGCGTGCCACGGCAGGGACCACTTGCTTGAGGGACATTTCAGGCACTTTCTCGCCCTTTGGACGGCCGAAATGCGCAAGGATAATGACCTTGCCGCCTTTCTCAGAGATTTCCGTCAGGGTTGGAACAATGCGGTCGATGCGGGTGGTGTCGGTGACTTTACCGTCTTTCATCGGCACATTGAGGTCAACACGCACCAGGACGCGTTTGCCGTGCAGTTCCACATCATCGAGGGTTTTGAATTTCGTTGCTGCCATGGGTCAATCCTGCTTCTTGTCGGCTCGCTGTTTCAGCGCGCGCCTTGCTCCGATTGGGGAGCCTGTCGTCAAATGAAAAAGGCGCTGTCCGGACCTAAAACCGTGGCCGGTTTCGTCTCAAACAGCGCCTTGATGTCTGGTCAGGCCCCGCCTGACTTGATCAGCCGGGGCTTGTCTCACCGTGATTAGATGAGCTTGGCCATAGCAACCGCGGTGTCAGCCATGCGGTTGGAGAAGCCCCATTCGTTGTCGTACCAGGTCAGGATGCGGACCATGCGGCCTTCCATGACTTTGGTCTGATCCATGTGGAAGATGGAAGAATGTGGATCATGGTTGAAGTCGCAAGATACGTTCGGCACTTCGGTGTAGCCCAAAACGCCAGCCAGTGCGCCATCAGCAGCTTCTTTGATTGCTGCGTTGATTTCTTCAACGGTGGTGTCTTTCTTGGCTTCGAAGACCAGATCCACAACCGAGACGTTCGGGGTTGGAACGCGGATGGCGACGCCGTCCAGCTTGCCTGCCAGTTCTGGCAGAACCAGACCAACAGCTTTCGCAGCACCGGTGGAGGTCGGGATCATGGACAGGGCTGCTGCGCGGGCGCGGTACAGATCCGAGTGCATGGTATCGAGGGTCGGCTGGTCACCAGTGTAGGAGTGAATGGTGGTCATGAAGCCTTTTTCGATGCCAACAGCTTTGTCCAGAACGTAAGCAACCGGAGACAGGCAGTTGGTGGTGCAGGATGCGTTGGAAACAACCAGATCATCAGCGGTCAGGGTGTCGTGGTTGACGCCGAAAACGATGGTTTTGTCAGCGCCAGCAGCCGGTGCGGACACCAGAACGCGCTTTGCACCAGCGGTCAGGTGCATGGACGCTTTTTCCTTGGCAGTGAAGATACCGGTGCATTCCATGGCAATGTCGATACCCAGCTCACCCCAAGGCAGTTCTTCAGGGTTGCGGATCGCGGTGACCTTGATTGGGCCGCGGCCGACATTGATGGTGTCGCCATCAACGGTGACTTCTGCAGGGAATTTACCATGAACAGAGTCAAAGCGGAGCAGATGGGCGTTGGTTTCAACTGGGCCCAGATCGTTGATCGCTACGACTTCGATGTCGGTGCGACCAGATTCGATGATAGCACGCAGTACATTTCGACCAATACGACCGAAACCATTGATCGCTACTTTTACAGTCATGACCTTCTCCTGAATTTTCTTGCCTGCCCCGAAATTTACCAACGAAAGGGGGTCGGACTTCCACTTGAGAGAGTTTTCTTGTCACCCTGAGGCTTCAAGGTGGCAGGATAACGCTTTGGTTCATTGGCTCGAGAATGGTCCGTGTTTCAACACAAATTTGCGTGAGTGTCGAAACAGGGATCTCCTCCAGATCATCCAATTATGCGCCACATATTCGCCTTTGAATATGACGCACTGATCAGTCTCAATTTAAATCGTTATCATACTTTTGTCGTATGACATTTTTGCATGGCTGCCAAGTCACTTGGCGGGACTTCAGCATTTTTTTGCGTATTTTCCCGCCAAATTGACATTTTGCTTCAAAAGTTATGACGTTTTAAGGCGCTCTGCAACCAGTGCGACGACATTCTCGGCGGTGATGCCGAACTTCTCATAAAGCTCTTTGTAAGGGCCGGAAGCACCAAACGAGTCCATGCCGACAAAAATGCCGTCAGAGCCGATGAAGCGATCCCACCCCATGCGGATGGCAGCTTCAATCGCAACATTGACCTTGGCGCTGCCCAGCGTCTCGCGCTGATAGTTTGCGGACTGCTTCTCGAACAGCTCGAAGCAAGGCACGGAGATCACCCGGGCCTGGATGTCCTGCTCGGCAAGGGCTTTCTGAGCTGCCATGGCGACTTCGATTTCAGAGCCGGAAGCAAAGATCGACACGTCGGCTTCCCCGTCGCAATCGGACAGAAGATAGGCGCCGCGTGCTGACAGATTGTCATCGGAATATTCGGTGCGAACCGGTTCCAGACCCTGACGGGTGAGAGACAGGACGCTCGGATTGTGCTCCGACTGAATGGCGACTTCCCAGCATTCTGCGGTTTCATACACGTCAGCAGGGCGGAAGACCTGCATGTTTGGAATGGCACGCAAAGAGGCAAGGGTCTCGACCGGCTGGTGGGTCGGACCGTCTTCGCCCAGACCGATGGAATCATGGGTCAGGACATAGACAACGCGCTGTTCCATCAGGGCGGAGAGGCGCATCGCACCGCGCATGTAATCCGCAAAGACCAGGAAGGTGCCGCCGTAAGGAATGACGCCGCCATGCAGGGCCATGCCGTTCATGGCAGAGGCCATCACATGCTCGCGGATACCCCAGTTCATGTAACGACCGGAGAAGTCGTCTGGCGTGATGGAGACGGTGTGCGAGGTTTTGGTGTTGTTCGACCCGGTCAGGTCAGCAGAGCCGCCGACGGTTTCCGGCAGGACACCGTTGATGACATTGAGGGCCATCTCGGAGGCTTTGCGGGTGGCAACATTTTTGGGCTCGGCTGCCAGCTCTTTCTTGTAGGCTGCCATGGCATCTTCGAAGCCGGATGGCAGGTCGCCACGCATGCGGCGTTCAAACTCGGCGGACAGCTCGGAATCGGCAGCTTCAAAGCGCTTCTGCCACTCTTTGTGGCCATGAGCGGCATTCAGGCCAGCAATGCGCCATGCGTCGCGAATGTCGGACGGAATGTCAAATGGCTCATTTTCCCAACCCAGCGCTTCGCGGGTAGCGGCAATTTCCGCTGCACCCAATGGAGCGCCGTGAACGGACGAGGTGCCGCCCTTGTTTGGCGCGCCAAAACCGATGGTGGTTTTACAAGCAATGATGGTTGGCTTGTCGCTCTTCTGAGCGGCAGCAATGGCTTTCTCGATGGCCGAGTGGTCATGGCCGTCGATGGCGTCGGTGTTCCAGCCAGAGGCCTTGAAGCGGTCCAACTGGTTGGTGGAATCAGACACGGACACGGCACCGTCGATGGTGACATTGTTGTCGTCCCACAAGAGGATCAGCTTGTTCAGCTTCAGATGACCTGCCAGAGACAGGGCTTCCTGAGAGATGCCCTCCATCAGACAGCCGTCACCAGCCAGCACGTAGGTGTAGTGATCAACCAGCTCGGAGCCGAACTGGGCTGCCAGTGCTTTCTCGGCAATTGCCATGCCAACCGCGTTGGCCAGACCCTGACCAAGTGGGCCAGTGGTGGTTTCGATGCCGCATGCATGACCAAATTCCGGGTGACCCGCGGTTTTCGCGCCGATCTGGCGGAAATTCTGAAGATCCTCAATCGACATGTCTTCATAGCCGAGAAGATGCAGCAGAGAATAAAGCAGCATTGAACCGTGACCGGCGGACAGGACGAAGCGGTCTCTGTCAGCCCATTTCGGGGCCGTCGGGTCAAACTTCATGAATTTGGTGAAAAGAACCGTCGCAATGTCGGCTGCACCCATTGGAAGACCAGGGTGACCTGATTTCGCTTTTTCAACGGCGTCCATTGAAAGAAAGCGGATCGCATGTGCCATGCGGGTTTGTTTATCCATGTTGCTCATGAACTCTGCTTTTGGGAATTATCAAATGTGACAGCAAGGGAAATCCCAACCTAGTGCCCCCTCCGCCAGTTGAGTGATCGTAGTCGATCATGCCATTCAGGACCTGCCCTGCCTCATTGTAGCCCGGCAGACAGAGGCTGAAACAAACGCTGAGACATTTATCACTCGTGGGCGAAGAGTCAATCTCAACTTGGCCCTAGACTTAGCAAAAAGGCTGATTTTTGCGCTCCAGACAATCCCCTGTGGACTGGAACTGTTGACGAAGAGGCGGCATTGACGGGACTGGCAGAAGTCACCTAGATTCAAATTTAGCCATATTTTTGGCCTGATTCACCGGGTTTGAATCGCTTTCCTGAACGGCATCGGGGGATGCCATGGTTGATCGTGCCTGTCGGGCTGGCCCCAAAATGCCCCATCGCGGATGCCAGAGGCAGAAACGACAACAGAGCCGGGACTTGGCGCAAGAAAGGCCCGATGAAAGATGTGCCCAAAACACATCAAAGCGATGTGGGATGGCTGGACGCTGGGGGTGCATTCCGCTAAAGCAGGCCAGAATGCCAGTCCGTTTGACCCTGCCTGACAAAGAGGGGGGGCACAATCGGGATTGGGCTGCGGACCCCTTGCTGTGGCGAGTGGCGGTGGCGAGTGGCAATGCAAGTGAGAGTTTTTCGTGTTGGGGGAAGGTTGGGGGAAGTATGTCTGAAAGACCAGCGGTTCAGGACGCCTTGGTGCGGCTTGAGCAGGCGATTGCGTCCCTCGAGCGGGCGGTTGACAAAAGGCAGGATAAGGCTTTGTCTCTCAATGCCTTGCAGGGCGATTTGAAGCGGATGAGCAAGGAGCGCGAAACTTTGACGCAATCTTTGAAATCCGCCCAATCGCGATCAGAGCGCCTTGAAGGTGCAAATGAAGAAGTGTCCCGACGACTGGTCTCCGCAATGGAATCAGTTCGGGCCGTTCTGGATCAGCATGGTGGCTGATCTGTGAAGGGATGACCGGAGAAGGCTATGGTTCAGGTCAGTGTCAGTATCAATGGTCGCGCCTATCGCATGGCGTGCGAAGACGGACAGGAAGACCATCTGCTGTCGCTGGCGCGCCGGTTTGACGAGTTGATTGATCAGTTGAAAGAGAATTTCGGCGAAATTGGTGATCAGCGCCTGACGGTGATGGCCGGGATCATGGCGATGGACCAACTGGCCGAGTTGGACGGCCGGGTCAAGCATCTGGATCAGGAGGTCTCGGCGCTGAGGGAAGCCCGGTCGGCTGTTCAGGTCAAGAATGAAGGCGATCAGGAGCAGTTGGCGCACCGAATCGACAAGGCCGCCGAGCAGTTGGAGCGCTTGTCACACTTATTGCTGGAAAGCTGAAAATCTTGTCGCAGTGGGCTGGAATTCCCACCGCCCTTCCTATATATTCCATTGCTTGCTGCACTTCACGTGAGAAGCTACTTTTCCTCGGGGCCTTAAAGATCCGAAAGGGAGCTGGCGCTGATAGGGACCGTGGTCCTCTTCAACTGGCCCCCACCTTAACATAAGGTGTCCCAGGATCAGAAAAGCTTTAACGGTCGCTGCGGCTTCCTATTGCAAGAGCGGCTCCTTGATGAAGGGAGCCGCTCTTTTGTTTTCTGTTCGCTTCCTGTTCGTTGGCTTTTCGTATGATGACTTGGGGAGCGTGTGAATCATTGAGGCAGCGCATTGTCGCGGGGCATTCGTCATGGGATGATCATGGTGAACTCGGGGAGGACGCGGCGTGAATGAAATGCGACTGATCGACAGAAAGACGCAGTTGCGTGCCACGGTGCGGGTGCTGCGCGATGCCATGCCCCATGCGGAGCGCGCGGTGCATAGTGAACAGGCAGCCCGTCTTCTGCTTGATCAACTGGATGATGTCAAAGGGGTCATGATAGGCCTTTTCTGGCCAATTGGTTCTGAAATCGATTGCCTTGCCCTGGTTGATCCGCTGCGGTCAGCCGGAGCGGATTTGGCCTTGCCTGCGACATTGGCAAATCGTGAGATGGTGTTTCGTCAATGGCTTCCCGATTGCCCGATGGTGGATGGAGGCTATGGCACCTTCGCACCGGACCCTTCGGCCCTGATTGTCGAGCCGCAGATCCTGATCGTGCCACTGTTGGCCTTTGATCATCGCGGCAATCGGCTTGGTTACGGGGCCGGATATTATGATCGGTATATTGCCGGGCTGATTGAGGCTGAGCAAAGGCCGCAATGTTTCGGACTGGCTTTTTCATTGCAAAAACTGGACAAGGTGCCGGTTGGTCTTTATGACCTGCCTCTGGATATGATCGTGACCGAGGCCGGTATCATTCACTCCCCTGCTACGGACCCATCCTGACGCTCAATGATGCGTCGTTTGATGGATCCTCAAACGTGATCGCATCATGTCTTCTCAGTTTGTAGAGCCGTGCAGCCTCCGGGGTGGTTGCTTGGCCAAAGAAGACAGCGCGACGCGCTGAAGGCAGGACGCGATGAGACTGTTATTCATTGGGGACATTGTCGGCCGGGCCGGTCGGACGATCGTGCAGGATAAACTGCCGGGGCTGGTTGAGGCCCATGGCATCGATTTCGTTGTCATCAATGGCGAGAATTCCGCCGCCGGATTCGGTATTACAGAGACCATTGTTCAGGATCTGCTGGATGCGGGTGGCGATGTTATCACCACCGGCAATCATGCCTGGGACCAGCGCGATGCGCTGGTTTTCTGCGAGCGGCAACCTGCTTTCCTCAGGCCGGTCAATTACCCCTCCGGCGTGCCCGGCAAGGGCGCCAATCTCTATACTGCCCGCAATGGCGCCAATATCCTGGTGATGAATGCCATGGGGCGGGTCTATATGGATGCGCTGGACTGTCCCTTTGCTGCTGTCGAGAAGGAGTTGGCAGCCTGCCCGATGGGCGAGTTTGCTGATGCGATCGTGGTCGACTTTCATGCCGAGGCGACCTCGGAAAAGCAGGCCATGGGACATTTTCTCGATGGGCGGGTCAGCTTGGTGGTGGGCACCCACACTCACGTGCCAACCTCGGACTATCGGGTTTTGCCTTCTGGCACGGCCTATATGTCGGATGCGGGCATGACTGGTGACTATGATTCTGTGCTTGGCATGGAGAAGGAAGAGCCGGTACAGCGCTTCCTGCGCAAGGTTCCATCTGCGCGCTTTACGCCAGCGCTTGGTGATCCGACCCTCTGCGGAGTGGCCGTCGATATTGAGGATGGAACCGGCCTTGCCCTTGCTGTCGAGCCGTTGCGGATTGGCGGGCATCTATCCCCGCATATTCCGTCCTTCTGGGAAAAATCCTAACGAAACAGCCAGTCTTTGAAGGCTCTGGCAACAGATCGCTTGATCTTTGCTGGTCTCTTGTGGCATCACCTGCAACAAATTTGATGCGCCTTGGGCGCGATGAGACAGAATTTACGGATTTAGGGATTATGGCAGGCCATTCAAAATTCAAGAATATCATGTATCGCAAGGGTGCACAGGATGCCAAGCGGTCCAAGCTGTTCTCCAAGCTCTCCAAGGAAATCACCGTCGCGGCCAAAATGGGTGGTGGCGATCCTGATGCCAACGCCCGTTTGCGTCTGGCCATCCAGAACGCCCGCGGCCAGTCCATGCCGAAAGACAATATCGACCGCGCCATTAAAAAGGCTGAGGCCGGTGACGAGGGCAACTTTGATGAAGTGCGCTATGAAGGCTACGGCCCTGGCGGCACCGCTGTTGTCGTCGAAGCGCTGACCGACAACCGCAACCGGACCGCTTCCAACGTGCGCGCTGCTTTTTCGAAAAATGGCGGGTCTCTGGGTGAAACCGGGTCTGTGGCCTTCATGTTCGATCGCGTGGGCGAGCTGGTTTATCCTGCGGATGTTGGCGATGCGGATACTGTTCTGGAAGCTGCCATTGAGGCGGGTGCCGATGATGTCGTCAGTGATGACGAAGGCCACACCATCTATACCGCTTTTGAAGATATGATCGAAGTGGGCAAGGCACTGGAAGAATCTTTCGGCAAGGAAGCGGAATCCCAGAAAGCCATCTGGAAGCCACAGAACGAGATCGACGTTGACGCCGAGAAAGCCGCCACCATCATGAAGCTGATGAATGCGCTGGAAGATGATGACGATGTGCAGAATGTCTATTCCAACTTCTCCATGAGCGACGAAGTGATGGCCTCTCTGGAAGGCTAAGCTTTTCTGCCGGACGACTTAAAGAAAACCCCGCTTGGTTGCCAAGCGGGGTTTTGTCTTTTGTGGCACATTGGCGTGCTATTCAGTGCCCAAAGGTGCTGGTCAGGATGCGGAGACTGGCAACACCGAACAGCATGGCAAAGACTGCATCAAGGGCGCGTCTTGTCTTGCGATAGCCACTGACGACCGGGCGGCTGGCAAATATCCATGCATAGAGCTGACAGACAAGAGCGCTTTGGCTGCCAAGCAGCAGGACAACACTCATCAGGTTGGTTGGGGTGGCCTCCGCTGGCAGGCCAAGGGCATAGATTGAGCCGATGAAGAGAATGGCCTTGGGATTGGTCAAGTGAATTGCCAGCCCTTTGAGGTAGCTTTTGCCCAGACTCAGTTCTGCCGTCTCGATCGCTGGTTGCTCCAGCCCTGTTGGCGTCATGGCGGAACGCGCAGACTTCAGGGCCAGAAACAACAGATAACCGGCCCCGAAATAACGCATCACTTCAAACAGCCAGACATTGGCAGCCATCACCGCGCCCATACCCAGAGCGGCGGCCAGAGACCAGAGGAAGGATCCGGTTGACACTCCGCTGGCCAGTGCCAGACCGTGTTTGCGGCCATGGGACATTGAGGTCGCTGCAATGGCAAGTGTTGCCGGGCCGGGGCTTGCCATGGCGAGCAGGGAGGCGCCCATGATCAGAGGCAGATTGATGTCGGTCATGAAAAGATGCTTTATTGCGTTGGCGAGAAGGGTGCAAAATCCTGAAGGTGAGCGCCATTTTCTCATGGTGCCTGCAATTGTCAAATCCTGTTTGAAGTGCGACTTTGTTCTGGTATTGTTCATATTTCCGGGCTAATGAAGAGCTATGAAAGAACATCCTGTCCGAATCGTTGGTTTTGATCCCGGGCTCCGCCGTACTGGCTGGGGTGCGATTGATGTTGTCTCCAATCGGCTGATTTTTGTTGGCTCAGGGCTGATCACCTCGAATAACAAGCTTGATCTGGCGTCGCGCTTGCTGGAGTTGCATACGGGTATTTGGGGCGTGTTGGAAACATACCAGCCGCAGGAAGTCTCCGTTGAGCAGACCTTTGTCAACAAGGATGCTGCCGCCACCCTGAAGCTGGGGCAGGCGCGGGCCATTGCACTGCTGGCACCCGCGCAAAGGGGGCTGGAAGTGGCTGAATATGCACCGAACGCGGTCAAGAAGACCGTGGTTGGCGTTGGCCATGCGGACAAGAAACAGGTTCAGGTGATGGTCAAAATGCTGTTGCCAAAAGCCCATTTCGACAGCGAAGATGCCGCCGATGCGCTGGCCATTGCCATTTGTCACGCCCATCAGCGCAAACAGAAAGCCCTGAAGATCGCCTGAAGGCCGGGCTGGGATAAGAAGCGGAGAGCCGAACCATGATAGGCAAGCTGAAAGGTCTGATCGACGAATATGCCGACGGCTATGTGATTGTCGATGTGGGTGGCGTCGGTTATGAGGTCCATTGTTCTGGCCAAACCCTGCAGGCCTTGCCTTCGGTTGGTGAGGCAGCGAGTGTGCTGATCGAGACCCATGTGCGGGAAGATCAAATCAAGCTGTTTGGCTTTGCCACCACGCTGGAGCGGGACTGGTTTCGCCTGCTGACCACAGTGCAGGGGGTGGGGCAGAAGGTGGCGCTTGCCATTCTCTCGACCCTGAAGATTTCCGAATTGACCTCGGCCATTGCCTTGCAGGACAAGGCGATGGTGGCGCGCACGCCCGGCGTCGGTCCCAAGGTGGCGCAGCGCATTGTCTCTGAGTTGAAAGACAAGACGCCGTCGCTGGCGGCAACCGATGGTGCGGTTGCCAATCTGCAGGCCGAAATGGACAGTGCAGCCGCGCCCAAAGCCATGGCGGAGGCCGTCTCGGCCCTGTCCAATCTGGGATATGGGCAGCTTCAGGCAAGCGCGGCGGTTGCCACCGTCATCAAACGGGAAGGGGATGATCTGGGCACCGCAGCGCTCATTCGCCTCGCCCTGAAGGAGCTTAGCCAATGATCGGGGATGATGACCGTCTGGTTTCGGCCCAAACAACCGAGGAAGATACCGACCGGACCTTGCGGCCGCAAATGCTCGATGATTTTGTCGGGCAGGCGCAGGCACGGGCCAATCTGTCGATCTTCATTGAAGCGGCTCGCACCCGCAAGGATGCGCTTGATCATGTGCTGTTTGTCGGCCCTCCGGGGCTTGGTAAAACGACGCTGGCGCAGATTGTCAGTCGCGAGCTTGGTGTGAATTTCAAATCCACCTCCGGTCCGGTGATTGCCAAGGCAGGTGATCTGGCGGCTCTGCTGACCAATCTGGAAGAGAATGATGTTCTCTTCATCGACGAGATCCATCGGCTCAACCCGGCGGTAGAAGAAATTCTCTATCCTGCAATGGAAGATTTTCAGCTCGATCTGATCATCGGTGAGGGGCCAGCGGCCCGTTCGGTGAAGATTGATCTGGCAAAATTCACCCTTGTGGCGGCGACCACCCGGCTGGGGCTTTTGACGACGCCATTGCGTGACCGGTTCGGTATTCCGGTGCGGCTCAATTTTTATACGGTCGATGAGCTGGAATATATCGTCACCCGTGGCGCGCGCCTGATGGGCGTTGGCATCACCAAGGATGGTGCGGTTGAGATTGCGCGTCGGTCGCGTGGCACCCCGCGCATCGCCGGACGCTTGCTGCGCCGGGTGCGTGATGTGGCCATCGTGCAGGCGGGTGGCGAGATCAGCCGCGAGGTCGCAGACCGTGCCTTGAAAATGCTGGAAGTTGACAATGAGGGCCTTGACGCCCTAGACAGACGCTACCTGATCCTGATTGCCACCTCATTTGGTGGTGGGCCGGTCGGTATAGAGACCATAGCCGCGGCGCTTTCGGAACCCCGGGACGCCATTGAAGAAATCATTGAGCCTTATTTGATCCAGCAGGGTTTTATCCAGCGCACCCCGCGCGGACGCCTGCTGGCGCCTAAGGCCTTTGCCCATTTGGGTCTGGCTGTGCCTCAAAAAGACACCCCTCCGCAAATGGGACTTTTTGCTGAAGGACTGGATGATGCCGGAGCATCATGAACAAGAAAACTGGCCAGATCTTGCTGGCCGTCTCACCGATTTTGGTCACCGTCAGGTGGTGCGGGTCTATTATGAAGACACCGACTTTTCCGGGATCGTTTATCACGCCTCCTATATCCGCTTTATAGAGCGAGGCCGCTCGGATTATATCCGCCTCTTGGGCATCGAGCATTCCAAGCTTGATTCCGATGAAAACGGAGAGCGGGTGGCGCTGGCCGTGCGGCATATGGATATCAATTATCTCAAGTCCGCCCATATCGACGATATGCTGACGATTGAAACGCGAGTCGAGGCGGTCAAAGGCGCGCGCATGATCCTTGATCAGAAGATTTTGCGCGACGATGAGGTGATCTTCACGGCCCGCGTCACAGTTGTGGTGATCAACCGGGAAGGGCGACCAAGACGCCTGCCGGACAGCATGCGCAAGATATTCGGGATTTAGCCCCATGCCATGACCCGCTGCGATTTGCAGGTCGCAAGAACAGAAAAATGAAGCGAGGCTCTGATGGGGTCTCGCTTTTTTCTATGGGGAAGTGCGTAAGTGGCATTCTGTCCCCATGCGGGCAAAGTTTGGCGGCCCCGATCTGTCCGTTCACGACTATTTAATCTTTCATTAACCATAATCATGCTGTCTCGGGAAGAGAATGCAACAGGGTGTAGAGGTCTGGCGTCCCTAGTTTTGACAAAATCTGCTGACAAGACCTGTCGCAGAATAGCAATCAAAGCGCCGGACTTGTGCGAAAGAGAAACCGGCAAAGAAAGGACAAGAGACAATGGCTGATGAGGTAGTGCAAGGCGCCCTTGCAGGGGTGACGGCTGACCTGTCGCTGATCTCGTTGTTTTTGCAAGCGCATATCGTGGTCAAGCTGGTGATGATTGGTCTGATGGCTGCCTCGATCTGGTCGTGGGCGATCATCATCGACAAGTCACTGCTCTATGCGCGGACAAAGAGACAGATGGACCGTTTTGAAAAGGTATTCTGGTCCGGTCAGTCTCTTGAAGAGCTTTATCAAACCCTTTCCGGACGCCCCAATCATGCGATGGCTGCCTTGTTCGTCGCAGCAATGCGGGAATGGAAACGGTCGTTTGAAGGGCATGCCCGGTCCTTTGCCGGGCTGCCGACCCGGATCGAAAAAGTGCTCGATGTGACGCTGGCCCGTGAGGTGGATCGCCTTGAGAAACGCTTGCTGTTTCTGGCGTCTGTCGGCTCGGCAGCGCCGTTTGTTGGTTTGTTCGGCACGGTTTGGGGCATCATGAATTCGTTCCAGGGCATTGCAGCTTCAAAAAACACCTCGCTTGCGGTCGTCGCGCCGGGTATCGCCGAGGCTCTGTTCGCCACAGCCATTGGCCTGCTCGCCGCTATTCCGGCGGTGGTTGCCTATAACAAGCTGGCGTCGATTGCATCCCAGCATGCGCTTCGTTTGGAAGGTTTTGCCGATGAGTTTTCCGCCATCCTGTCCCGTCTGATGGACGAAAGGGGCTAAGTGATGGGTATGGGCTCTATGGGATCACCGGGTGGATCGCGCAGGCGCGGCGCAAGACGCGCCATGCGACACAGACCGGTTGCCGAAATCAACGTCACCCCGCTGGTCGACGTCATGCTGGTGTTGTTGATCATCTTCATGGTGGCAGCCCCGATGATGACTGTGGGCGTGCCGCTGGATTTGCCGGAATCAAGCGCCAAGCCGCTTTCCAGCCAAACTGAGCCATTGACCCTGTCGATCCGCAAGGATGGCAGTCTCTTTTTGCAGGATCAGCCAGTTGAGTTTGCCAGTCTGGTGCAAACTCTGCTTGCTGTCGCTGAGAATGGCTATGAAGAACGCATTTTCGTGCGGGCCGACCGCGAGATCGATTATGGTTCCATCATGAAGGTGATGGGGGCGATGAACCGCGCCGGTTTCAAGAAAATCGGGTTGGTCAGCACCGAGGAGCAATCCTAATTGCGCAATGTCGGCTTCATAGCATCGAGCATCGGACATGTTGTTCTGCTTGGATGGGGGCTTTTCAGTCTGCCGTCAGCGGAGCCGCATGACATCACGGAGCTGGAGATCCTGCCCATCGAGCTGGTTTCAGTGTCTGACGTGACCGATGTGCGCAAGGGCGAGAAGGATGCCAAGCCTGCTGAACAAGTGCAGGAAAAGAAGGAAAAGGCCCCGGAGCCGAAAAAGCCGGAACCCAAAAAGCCAGAGCCGAAGCCTGCGCCAAAGGCTGAGCCAAAGCCGAAGGAACCGGCTCCGGCCAAACAGCCAGAGCCGACCCCTCCGATACCAGAGCCTGCGCCAAAGCCGGAGCCACCAAAAGAACCCGAAGTTGAGCCGGAACCAAAGCCTGAGCCGCCCAAAGAGCCTGAGGTGAAGGTGGAAGAGGCCAAGCCCGAGGCGCCAAAGCCGATTGCCGCCTTGCCCAAGGTGCGGCCGCGTCCGCCCAAGAAGACACCGCCGAAAAAGCAGCGCTCCTTTGATACCGACGCTCTGAAGGCGCTTGCCAACAAGGCTGATCAATCCGCGCCAAGCGAAGCGGCGACCAGCGATCAGGATGCGTCTTTTGGATCGCGCACTGGCAATCAGGCCGCCGCGATGACCCAGAGCGAGCTGGATGCCTTGCGGGCCCAGATTTCACCTTGCTGGTCACCTCCGGTTGGTGCCGCGGATGCGTCACAATTGCGTGTCAGGATCGAGTTTGGTCTGGATCGTCAAGGCAATGTGGTCAGTGGTCCGGAGCCGGTGGAGTTTCCGGCCAACCAGTTTGGTGTGGCAGCCGTGGAAAGCGCCATGCGAGCGGTACGCCGTTGCGGACCCTATTCTAGCTTGCCGCAAGACAAATATGATGCATGGAAGCGTGTGCGTATTACATTTGACCCGCGTGAGATGTTCTAGCACGATTGGAACCGAGCCTTTGGCCTTGGCCCCAGATGTGACGTGAGACAAGACAGGATGTACAAAGAGATGAAACAGGACCCGATTTCTGCGCCCGACCAATCCGCTCAGATCTTGCCCATGTCGATTGGTCACTCCATTCGCCGGGATCACTGGACCAAACGGGTTCTTTTGATGCTGCCGGTGTTGCTGCTGGCCCTCGTCTTTCAGGGGCTGAGTGTCAAACCCAGCCATGCCTTGATCGAGATTGACATCCGGCAAGGCAATATTCAGCCGATGCCAATTGCCATCACCAGTTTCTCCGGTGTGCCGCAGGGTCAGGATATCTCCAAGGTGGTCGAGGCTGACCTTGAACGCTCCGGGCTGTTCGCCCCGGTGGATCGCAATGCCTTCATTCAGCGTGATCTGACCTCCTCGAGTGTTCCATCCTTTGCCAACTGGACGGTGATCAATGCGCAGGCGCTGGTGACGGGCACCGTGACGCAGGAAGCCGATGGTCGACTGAAAGCGGAATTTCGCCTGTGGGACGTGTTTGCTGGCAAACAGATGACCGGCCAGCAATTTTTCACCTCGCCGAAAAACTGGCGTCGTGTGGCGCATATTATCGCCGATGCGATTTATGAACGCCTGACCGGTGAGAAGGGTTACTTCGACACGCGGATCGTCTTTGTCGATGAAAGCGGGCCAAAAGACAATCGCGTCAAACGTCTGGCCATCATGGATCAGGACGGGGCCAATGTGCGCTATCTGACCGATGGTCGCAATCTGGTTTTGACGCCGCGCTTTTCGCCGACCAAGCAGGAAATCACCTATATGGCGCTGGAAGATGGCCAGCCACGGGCCTATCTGCTCGATATTGAGACCGGTCGCCGGTCCAATGTCGGCCAGTTTCCCGGCATGAGCTTCTCCTCGCGCTTCTCGCCTGACGGGCAGAGCATTGTGCTCAGCCTGCAGCAGGGGGGCGATGCCAACATTTACCGGATGGATCTGCGCAACGGCAAGATCACCCGGTTGACCAACTCCGCTTCAATCGATACCAGTCCAAGTTTTTCGCCGGACGGACGCCAGATCGCCTTCGAAAGTGATCGTGGCGGGCGCCAGCAGATTTACGTGATGAATGCCGACGGGTCGAATGTTCAGCGTATCAGCTTTGGATCCGGTAGCTATTCCACCCCGGTCTGGTCGCCGCGCGGCGATCTGATTGCCTTCACCAAGCAGTATAAGGGGCAGTTCCAGATCGGCGTGATGCAGACCGACGGATCGCGTGAGCGTATTCTGGCGGATGGCTATCACAATGAGGGGCCAACCTGGGCGCCCAATGGTCGTGTGCTGATGTTCTTCCGGGAAAGCCCCGGAGCCAATGGTGGACCCAAGCTTTATTCCATCGACCTCACAGGCCGGAATGAATATGTGGTGCCAACACCAGCCTTCGGCTCTGATCCGGCCTGGTCGCCCCTTGTGAATTGATGCGGAAAAGCAGCAATATCCAACAAAAGCAGCCGGACTGGGGCCATTCGCCTCAGTCTGGCCATGTTTGCGACAGATGTCGGGATCTCACGCAATGTGAGGGATAAGTGCCAAGAAAGACTTTGTTAACCATCTTTGCAAACCCGCAGTTAACCTAAGTTTTTCATTATAGAAGGCCAGTAAATCCACTCCTTTGGGATATGAAGGACAAGACTAATGTCAACTCGCGCAAAATTCTCCATTCGTGCCGCATTCGGTATCGCCCTGATGACGGCGCTGGCGGCTTGTTCCTCGAGCCCCGACAAGCTTGCCAATCCGGGCCTGTCTGCTGCGACGCCTGGATCCGCTCAGGATTTTGTCGTCAATGTCGGTGATCGTGTCTTCTTTGATACGGACAGTTCCGATCTGAACACCTCGGCTCAGGCAACCCTCGACAAACAGGCCCTTTGGCTGCAGCAATATGGCAATTACCGCATTGCCATCGAAGGCCATGCCGATGAACGCGGCACCCGTGAATATAACATCGCGCTTGGTGCCCGCCGTGCCAACTCGGTGCGGACCTATCTGGTGTCCAAAGGCATCTCAGCGACCCGGATGTCGACCAAATCCTTCGGCAAGGAACGCCCGGTCGCCGTCTGTAACGATATTTCCTGCTGGTCGCAGAACCGACGTGCTGTGACCACTTTGGCCAACTAGAATTGGCCAATCGGGCAATGGTTGGCCCGGTGGATATTTGAAAGAGGATCGGTCGACAGGCCGGTCCTTTTTCTGTTTCAAGGCAAGATATGTGGATGCGTGCGCTGGAAAGCATACGCAGAGCAGGGCTTTTCTGCGGTGTCGGCAAGGGGCTTCATATTTTTGCCGCGAAATTGGCTCAAAAGGCTTAACAGAGGACGAGAATCCGATAGTCTGACGATGTATCGGTGACCCTTTCGCCTTGTTTTGACACATGATCCCAGGGGACATTCATGATCAGGTTCTTATTCGCCGTGTTGGCGATGGTTTGGGGCAGTGCCACTTTTGCTGCCAATCAGGAGCCGCTGGATGCGTTGGCCAAACGCGTCGAGGGCCTTGAGCAGCAGGCACGCAATCAGGGGCTGTTGCTGCCGCCTCAGCCCATTCCCAACAATGATGGCCGTATCGTGGTTGCGCAGTCCGCTGCCGACCTTGCGGTGCGGGTGGAGCGTCTTGAAAATCAGATGCGCCAATATACCGGACAGATGGAAGAAATGAATTTCCGTCTGCGGCAGTTGCAGGAACAACTGCGTCGCTTTCAGGAAGACAGCGAGTTTCGCTTTCAGGATCTGGAGCGGGGCAAGTCGCCACGCAAAAGCTCCAGCAACAGTCAGCCCCGGCAGCCGGCCGAGCAACGCACCCAGCAACCCCAGCAGTTTGAACAGCTGGGGGAGCCGCCGCGCAATCTGGGTAGCTTGCCTGCCGACCCGCTGACCTCTGCGCCTCTGGCACAGAACAACCAGCCGGTGGCCGGAAACCAATTGGGCACGCAACCGGGCACGCAACCAGGCACGCAACCAGGAACTGGGCCGATCGATCTGTCTTCCATGCTTGGCGGGGCAACGACGGAGCCTTCTAACGGGGCCGTGGACCAGATGACCGCCCTGACCGGCGATCCGGCAACCGATTATGACGCGGCTTACGGACAGGTGCTGCAAGGCAATTATCCCGCTGCCGAAGTGGCCTTCCGCCAGTTTGTTCAGGCCTATGGCAATGACCGTCTGGCCCCCAATGCCCATTACTGGATTGGCGAAAGCCTTTATCAACAGGGGGATTTTCGTGGGGCGATTCAGGTCTTCCTCGATGCCTATTCCCAATATCCAACCGCTCAGAAGGCTCCGGAAATCCTGCTGAAGACCGGTATGTCCCTGCGTAAGATCAATGAGCGTGACGCGGCTTGCGCGACCTTTGAGGAATTGCTTGCCAAATTCCCGAATGCCTCGTCCGGTGTGCGTCAGAAAGTGCGGGCCGAGATTAAAAGTGCCCAATGCTAGACAGTCCGGTGACGCGACCGCGCCGCCGCCTTCTCCCCTGACACTTGAAGAGTTGGATGCGTTGTTTGCGCCGCTGTTGCGGCTCAAATCGGTTCTGCTTGCTGTCTCCGGGGGTGCTGATTCTCTTTCTCTCATGTTTTTGTGTCATCATTGGCAACAAGCGCGCGCGGTGCCGCTGTCGCTGCATGTCGCCAGTGTCGATCATGGATTGCGGGCTGAAGCGACCGCCGAATGCGCCTTCGTGGCGGATGAGGCCGCGGCGCTTGGCCTGTCCCATTTCACCCTTGTCTGGACGCCGCCTTTGGACCTGAGCAATCTACAGGCTAAGGCCCGTGTGGCCCGCTACCAATTGCTGGCAGATCAGGCACGAAGGCTGGGTTGTTCGCACATTATACTGGCCCATCATCTGGATGATCAGGCCGAAACGCTGATCATGCGGTTGCTGCGTGGCAGTGGCGTCACCGGTCTTGGCGCGATGCGCCCGGAACAAAAACTCGATGAACTGACGCTGTTGCGTCCCTTTCTGAGCGTGCCCAAAACACGATTGCGTGCGTCTTTGGAGGCCATGGACAAGCGCTGGGTGGACGATCCAAGCAACCATCAGGATGCCTACCAGCGTGTCCGGGTGCGGCAATGGATGCCGATGCTCGCCGCTGAAGGGTGCGATGCAGAAAGACTGGCTGCCACAGCGCGTCGGATGCAGAGGGCGGATGCTGCGCTCGAAGCAATGAGCGAGCAAAGTTTTCACTCAGACGTTGAAGTGAAGCCGGGGCGGTCCTTGCGTCTGTCGCTGGATGGTCTCTCAAGTCACCTCGAAGAGGTGCGGTTGCGGATCTGGCGGCGGTGTATTGACTATGTGGCGGGGGCAGCCTATCCGCCGCGTGAGGAAAAGTTGCTGGCGCTTGATCTGGCTTATGTGAGGTGCAACAGCGAGCGAGACGGGAAGCGTACCTTTGGCGGTTGCTGTTTCGAGCCGGATGGACATGATCTATGGATCTATCGTGAGTTGGGACGCGATCCCTTCACCCGGTCCTTCCGGGCGGGTGATCCAATTGACTGGCCGGGGCTGTATAAGACGGTATCCGTGTCCGGTATGCCGCCACACGCAGAAGGCGCTCTGAAACCATTGGGGCGGCACGGTGTCTGCCTGATGGAGCAGGAAGGGCAATTTCTTGCCTCTTTCCGCGCCTATCATGGCGATCTGCCGATGGGGTTGATTGAGGCTCTGCCGTCAGTCTGGTTTATGGACAAGCCCGTCTTCGTTAAAGATTGGACAGACTTGAGTGAACTTTCGGGGATAAGGGTTGAATTCCAAGAAAAATAAACGAAATGTTTCCCCAGAGAGACCGAAAACTAAACTATGGGTCTAATTTGGGGTAGAAAGCGGGGCTCTTGCCTTGGCAAGACCGCTTTGAACACCTAAATTCAACAAGAAAATTTGTCGAACTGCCCGCCAAAGGCCTTCTGTGTCTTGCGACAGGCATTCGACCTCCCCCCGGGAACCAAGGGAAAACATATGAACGCGAATTTCCGCAGTCTGGCTTTGTGGGTAATTATCGGCCTCTTGCTTGTGGCCTTGTTCCAGCTGTTCCAGAGCCCGACGCAGCGTACCAATTCTCAGGAGATTCCTTTCTCCCAGTTTGTGGCTGATGTGGAGCAAGGACAAGTCAAGGAAGTGACGATTGTCGGTCAGCAAGTCAGCGGCAAGATGTCCGATAGCAGCGACTTCCAGACCTATCTGCCTGCCAACGATACCACGCTTATTCCGCTTCTGAAGGAAAATGGCGTTGCAATCACTGCCAAGCCGCAGACCGAGAGCTTCTCGCTTCTGGGGGCGCTGGTGTCTTGGTTCCCGATGATCCTCATTCTCGCGGTCTGGATTTTTTTCATGCGCCAGATGCAGGGCGGTGGCAAGGCGATGGGCTTTGGCAAATCTAAGGCCAAGCTGTTGACCGAAGCGCAAGGGCGCGTCGTGTTTGAAGATGTGGCTGGCGTCGATGAAGCCAAGGAAGACTTGCAGGAAATTGTCGAGTTTCTGCGTGACCCGCAGAAGTTCCAGCGTCTTGGTGGTCGTATTCCGCGCGGTGTTTTGCTGGTGGGCCCTCCGGGTACTGGTAAAACTCTGCTGGGTAAAGCGATTGCAGGCGAGGCCAATGTGCCTTTCTTCTCGATCTCCGGTTCCGATTTTGTCGAAATGTTTGTCGGTGTGGGTGCGTCCCGTGTCCGTGACATGTTCGAACAGGCCAAGAAAAACGCCCCTTGCATCATCTTCATCGATGAGATCGACGCTGTGGGTCGTCACCGTGGTGCCGGTCTTGGCGGCGGCAACGATGAGCGCGAACAGACTCTTAACCAGTTGCTGGTCGAGATGGATGGCTTTGAAGCCAATGAAGGCGTGATCCTTGTGGCTGCGACCAACCGTCCTGACGTGCTGGACCCTGCCCTGATGCGTCCGGGCCGTTTTGACCGTCAGATCGTTGTGCCGAACCCGGATATCACCGGCCGTGAAAAGATCCTCAAGGTGCATGTGCGCAACGTGCCGCTGGCGCCCGATGTGGACCTCAAGACCCTTGCGCGCGGCACCCCTGGCTTCTCCGGTGCGGACCTGATGAACCTCGTCAACGAAGCGGCCTTGCTGGCTGCCCGCCGGGATCGTCGTCTGGTCTCCATGCATGAATTCGAGGATGCCAAGGACAAGGTCATGATGGGTGCGGAACGCCGTACCTTGGTGATGAGCGAAGAGGAAAAGAAACTCACCGCCTATCACGAAGCTGGTCATGCGCTCGTTGCGCTGCATATGGAAGCCTCTGATCCGATCCACAAAGCCACCATCATTCCGCGTGGTCGTGCGCTTGGTATGGTGATGCGTCTGCCGGAAAAAGATCAGGTGTCACTGACCCGTGCCAAATGCCATGCCGACCTTGCTGTCGCCATGGGTGGCCGCGTGGCCGAAGAACTGATCTTTGGTCATGAGAAGGTCACGTCCGGTGCCTCTGGCGACATCCAGATGGCAACCCGTCTGGCCCGCGCCATGGCAACCCAGTTTGGCATGTCCGACGAGCTCGGCCCGCTGCTTTACTCGGAAAATGAGGAAGAAGTCTTCCTTGGCCATTCTGTGGCACGTCAGCAGCATGTGTCTGATGATACCCAGAGACTGGTGGATGCTGAAGTCAAGCGTTTCGTCAATGAAGGCTATGAGAAGGCCGATCAGATCCTGAATGAGCACAAGGATCAGTTGATCGCGATTGCCGAGGGACTTCTGGAATATGAAACCCTGTCCGGCGACGAGATTCGCGGTCTGCTCGATGGCAAGCCTCCGGTGCGCGAAGATGATGACACGCCGGTGACCTCTAAAGGCTCTGCCGTGCCAAAGGCCGGTTCGGTCAAAAAGGGCGGTGAGCCGGATGGTGGCATGGAGCCTCAGCCGCAGCCGTAAGACTGCCAAGGCCCCATTATGAATGAAACAGGAAAAAGCACCCTTCGGGGTGCTTTTTTGCGTTTGCAGGCAGGGTTTGTGTAACAACAGGAAACAATTATTGACGGGCAAAGCGGTGCTTTGTTGAACAAATAGTCAGAATTTTGCGCTAAGCCTTGCTGCAAATGCCTGCGCGGGGTGGTGGCCCCATGCCGCGCGGACTGTTTGCTTGAAAAGATATGGCGCGTGTCGGTGGGATCACGGTTCTTCTGGGATGTGTTGCTGAAAGGGTGATGAAAGCGTATGGGGAAATATTTCGGAACCGATGGCATTCGTGGATATGCCAACCAGTCGCCAATGACACCGGAGATTGCCATGAAAGTAGGCATGGCGGCGGGCAAGGTGTTTCGGCGTGGGGACTTTCGTCATCGGGTGGTGATTGGCAAGGATACGCGTCTGTCCGGTTACATGCTGGAACCTGCCATGACCGCTGGTCTGACCGCGATGGGCATGGATGTCTTTCTGCTTGGGCCGGTGCCGACACCGGGCGTGGCGATGTTGACCCGTTCGTTGCGTGCGGATCTGGGGGTCATGATTTCCGCTTCACACAACCCCTATCATGACAACGGCATCAAGCTTTTTGGTCCGGACGGTTACAAGCTGTCGGATGAAATCGAAGCCGAAATCGAGAGAATGATCGATACGGACATGACCGCCAAGCTGGCCAGCGCTCGTTATCTGGGGCGGACCAAGCGGATCGAGAGTGTCTATGACCGCTATATCGAATTTGCCAAGCGAACCATGCCAAAGGATCTGTCCCTTGAAGGGCTGCGGGTGGTGATCGATTGTGCCAATGGGGCTGCTTATCGTGTGGCCCCTGATGCCTTGTGGGAGCTGGGTGCCGAGGTGGTCAAAATCGGCGTTGATCCGGATGGTTTCAACATCAATGACAATTGTGGCTCCACCTCCGTTGGTGCGCTGATCAACAAGGTCAAGGAAGTGCGTGCCGATATCGGTATTGCGCTTGATGGCGATGCGGACCGGGTGATCATTGTCGATGAAAAGGGCAATGAGGTTGATGGGGATCAGCTGATGGCCGTGGTGGCCGAAAGCTGGTCAAAAGATGGCTTGCTGACGGCGCCGGGGATCGTGGCGACCGTGATGTCCAATCTGGGGCTTGAGCGCTTCCTTAAGGGCTTGAAGCTGTCATTGGCCCGGACCAAGGTTGGCGACCGTCATGTGGTCGAGCATATGCGCAAGCACAATTACAATGTTGGTGGTGAGCAGTCCGGCCATCTGGTGCTCAGTGACTATTGCACCACCGGCGACGGCCTGATTGCCGCTTTGCAGATTCTGGCTGTGGTCAAGAAACTCGACAAACCGGTCAGCGAGGTTTGCAACCGGTTTGAACCGGTGCCGCAACTGTTGAAAAATGTCCGTTATTCTGGCGGTAAGCCGCTTGAGGCGGAGAATGTCAAAAAGGCGATTGCTGCGGGTGAGGCAAAGTTCGGAAAGAATGGCCGTCTGGTCATCCGGGCGTCAGGCACCGAACCGCTGATCCGGGTGATGGCAGAAGGTGACAATTCCGATCTGGTTACTCAGGTCGTTGACGCCATTTGCGAGGAGGTCACCAAGGCCAGTCTTGATGGCTAGTCAGGTGTCATATGGACGCACTTCAAAAGCCGGGTCATCTGATCCGGCTTTTTTGTTTGAGGGCTTTGGTCCGGCAACGTTACTCGGCGGGTTCAACCTGCTGTCTGGCCTTGCCCTTGCGCTGACTGAGCAGCAATCCAAGCAGGATGATGGCAAAGCCGATCAGGGTGATGAGGGCGAGACTTTCGCCCAGAAAAAACATGCCGCCCAAGGCTGTGACGATCGGGATCATATAGTTCGAGGTGGCGACAAAGCCGGCGCTGGTTTGGGACAGCAAAACAAACAGAACAAGAGTGGCCAGAGCGGTCGGAACAATACCCAGATAAAGCAGGATCAGCCATTTTTCCATCGGTGCGCGGTCAAGACCGGTGAAGGGCTCGAACAGCAGACAGAGTGCGATCAGGATCAGTGATGCGGTGATCAGAACCGCCGTTGCCTTGTCTATATTGTCGGCAGGTGGCATGCGGCGGGTCGAGACACTGTTCAGCGCATAGCAGAAGCTGGCGATGAAAATGGCAATCTGACCGATCAGCTCGCTGTTACCATCCAAGGAGAGGCTTCCGGCGGTGGGGTTGATGATCAGGACCACGCCGATGAAGCCGATCAGAAAGCCGATCGCCTTGTTGCGAGTCAGTTTTTCATCGGGCAGTAGGATGTGGGCCAGCCCCAGCACCGAGAGCGGGATGGTGCCCATCAGGATCCCGGCGATGGCGGCGCTGGTATATTGGGTGCCCCAGGCAATCAGCAGGAAGGGCAGGGCGGAGCTGAGTAGCGCCAGCCAGAGAAGCCATGGCAGATGGTGCCAGCCAAGGGAGAAAGGTTTGCGGACAAAGATCAGCCGATAGGCAAGCAGGGTTGCTGCTCCGGTCGTCACACGTCCAGCAGTGACCCACAGGGGTGGCAGGTCATTGACCGCGACACGGGTAAGAAGGATCGCCGATCCCCAAGACAGAATGAGAATGGCGAGCATGAGCCAATGGCGCAGTGTGGGGGATTGCATGTCATATCCGTCGGGTTTTGGGTGCGGGCGGGACGGACAGACTATGCGAGTGAAAAAGATAAAGCAAATGACTTTCCCCGCCCGGTTGCAGCTTGTTTTTTTTGGGGGGGCGATGGCTTTCGGCCCGACATTGTGCCGTCTGGATTGTGGATTGTTGTGTCTGGATTTTTGGCAACTTGGGGTGTTGGTAACAGTTTGTTAAGTTTGATTTTTGCAATTTGAATTATTTTATTTACAAATAGTTACGAAGTTGCCGGTTTTGATAGAAATCATGCTTAATATTCGTGGTTAATCCAGTATTAAGAATATTCTGAGATCGTTTCCTCAAGTGTAATTCTAAGTTTTTCGTGTTCAGACACTTGCATCGAGAGGAAATCATGATGAGCAGCCTCAAAAGAAATCTGTTTTTGAGCGTGTTCGGGGCCGCTATGTCCGCGACTGTTGCACTGGCAGCAGATCTGCCTGCGCCCCCGGTTATCGAATATGAACCAGAAACACCGGTTGAAATTGGTTCCAGTTGGTATTTGCGTGGCGATCTCGGATTCGCCGTTTATCAGGGCGGTCACGCATCCTGGACCGACCCGACCAATACCAACCTGATCGGCTTCCATCACGAGAATATCGCCAATGGTTGGGTTGCTGGTATCGGTGCCGGTTACTATTTCAATAAGCATTTTCGTGCGGACGTGATCCTCGACTATCGTCACAAGGTCAAATATGACAGCACCTCTACCTGTACCCCGGTTAGCCCTCCTGCAGGCTGTACCCCGGGTGACTCGTATGAGAAGCTGAATTTCAGCGCCTGGACGCTGATGGCCAACGGCTATGTTGATCTTGGAACCTACTACAGCATCAATCCTTATGTGGGCGGTGGTGTCGGTGTGGCCTGGCTGAAAGCCAGCAATCACAAGACCGTTGGTACCGGGTCTCCGTTCAAGAACAAGACCAGGACCAACTTCGCTTGGAACCTGACGACTGGTGCTACCTTCGATCTTGCTGAAAATGTCAAGCTTGACGCCAACTATCGGTTCGTATCGCTTGGTAAAGCGCGTACGGGTGGTCGACGTGACAACTCTTCCACTGAGCCGGTTCGGTTCGAAAATCTGTATGCCCACGACTTCCGTGTGGGTCTGCGCTACGACCTGAACTAGGGTAGCATTGACCTAAGGCGGGTATCGGGTGCGGTGCCAAGCTCATCAATGCCGCATGAAGTGCAAATGATGCGCTGACGATGCCCCTCGTGGGACAAAAATTCAGGATGAAAATCCTCTCGAGAAAGGCGACTGTCATGAGACGGTCGCCTTTTTTGGTTGAAAAGGGGCGGCGGCTCATTGGGGGGGCGGGATGCTTCAACGCCCTTGAAATCCATGAGGATTGTGCTGTTTGCCGTGCTATTCTTGCTTACCCAACGGCACATCCCTTGGGCCAAGGTCGCCACTTTCCGTTTGACGCTTCTGAGGATATCGGTTATGCCCGTCTGTGGGACACCTCTCCCCAACGAGAGGCAACTATCTGTGAGGGTAGATACATGACAGATATGACGAAGCCGGCTCAACAGCCGAATAATCCCCTTTTCTCTTCTGGCCCATGCTCGAAGCGTCCGGGTTGGTCCCTCGATGGACTGACTGACGCGCCGCTGGGTCGTTCCCACCGCGCAAAAATTGGCAAGGCAAAGCTGCAGGAAGCCATCGATCTGACCCGTGAGGTGCTCAATGTGCCTGCGGATTACCGGATCGGTATTGTCCCTGCGTCTGACACGGGTGCTGTCGAGATGGCTCTGTGGTCGCTGCTTGGTGCGCGTGGCGCTGATATTCTCGTATGGGAAAGCTTTGGTGCTGGCTGGGCAACCGACGTTACCAAACAGCTCAAGCTGGATGATGTGCGCGTGCTCAAGTCTGGCTATGGCGAGCTGCCGGATCTGTCGCAGGTTGATTTCTCCCGCGATGTCGTCTTCACCTGGAATGGCACCACCTCCGGTGTACGCGTGCCCAATGGTGACTGGATCGACGCGGACCGCGAAGGCCTGACCATTTGTGATGCCACCTCCGCTGCCTTTGCGCAGGATCTGGCATGGGACAAGCTCGATGTGGTCACTTATAGCTGGCAGAAAGTGCTTGGCGGAGAAGCGGCTCACGGCATGCTGATCCTCAGCCCCCGCGCCGTTGAGCGTCTGGAAAGCTACACACCTGCCTGGCCCTTGCCAAAAATCTTCCGCCTGACCAAAGGCGGCAAGCTGATCGAAGGTATCTTCAAGGGCGAGACCATCAACACCCCTTCGATGCTCTGCGTTGAGGATTATCTCGATGCCCTGAAATGGGGCAAGGATCTGGGTGGTCTGTCGGGCCTGATCGCACGGGCCGACAAGAATCTTGCCGTGCTGGAAGCCTGGGTTGCCAAGACCCCTTGGGTTGACTTCCTTGCCAAGGACGAGGCCATTCGCTCTAACACGTCCGTTTGCCTGACGATCGTTGATGAGGCGGTTCAGGCGCTCGAAGCGGATGCTCAGGCGAAATTTGCCAAGGCACTTGTTGCGCGTCTCGATGCTGAAGGCGCTGCCTTCGATATCGGAGCCTATCGCGATGCCCCATCCGGGCTGCGCATCTGGGCTGGTGCCACCATCGAGGCAAGTGATCTGGATATGCTGACCGCTTGGCTCGATTGGGCCTTTGCTGAAGAAAAGGCGGCTCTGTAATCAGAGCCCCCTCCAATTCCCTGAATTCAATTTGATTTCCTGTGACAGACGCACCGGTTTCGCTGTTGCGCGTGCGCTGTCCGCAAAGAGCATGAGGAGCATCCCATGGCCAAGGTTCTGATTTCTGACAAACTGTCTCCAACCGCCGTTCAGGTCTTCAAGGACAAAGGCGTTGAAGTTGACTATCTGCCTGATCTGGGCAAGGACAAGGACAAGCTGATCGAGATCATCGGTCAGTATGACGGGCTGGCGATCCGGTCTGCCACCAAGGCGACCGAAAAAGTCATTGCTGCCGCAGACAATCTCAAGGTCATCGGTCGCGCCGGTATCGGCGTTGACAATGTGGACATCGAGAAAGCCACCCAGCGCGGCATCATCGTGATGAATACCCCGTTCGGCAACTCCATCACCACGGCCGAGCATGCCATTGCCATGATGTTTGCCGTTGCTCGCCAGATCCCGGCGGCTGATGCGTCTACGCAGGCTGGCAAATGGGAAAAATCCAAATTCATGGGTGTCGAAATCACCGGCAAGACCCTTGGCATCATTGGTTGCGGCAATATCGGTGGCATCGTGGCGACCCGCGGCGTTGGCCTGAAAATGAAGGTCATCGCTTTTGATCCGTTCCTGTCGCCAGAGCGTGCAATGGATCTGGGGGTTGAGAAGGTCGAACTGGAAGACCTGTTCAAGCGCGCTGACTTCATCTCGCTGCACACCCCTCTGACTGAAAAGACACGCAATGTTGTCTCCGCAGAAGCCATTGCTTCCATGAAAGACGGTGTTCGCATCATCAACTGCGCCCGGGGTGGTCTGGTTGACGAGGAAGCACTGGCGGAAGCCATCAAAAGCGGCAAGGTTGCTGGCGCGGCCTTTGACGTCTTCACCGAAGAGCCGGCCAAGGAAAATGTGCTGTTCGGTCTGCCGAACGTGGTCTGCACGCCGCATCTGGGGGCTTCTACCTCGGAAGCGCAGGAAAATGTGGCCATTCAGGTGGCAGAACAGATGGCTGATTATCTGGTCAATGGCGCTGTTTCCAATGCACTCAACATGCCATCCATCACTGCTGAGGAAGCGCCTCGCCTGACGCCATTCGTCAAACTGGCTGACCAGCTTGGTTCCTTTGCCGGTCAGTTGACCGAGACCAGCCTGCAGGGCATTCGCATCGAATATGAAGGCGATGTGGCCGAGATGAACACCCGTGCGCTAACGTCCGTGGTTCTCTCTGGCGTGTTGAAGCCGCTGCTGCAGACCGTCAATATGGTCTCTGCTCCGGCTGTTGCCAAAGAGCGTGGCATTCACATTGAGGAAACCCGTCGCGAGCAGCAGGGCGCCTATGAGAATTACATCCGCGTCACCCTGATCACCGAACGTCAGGAACGCAGCGTAGCCGGCACCGTGTTTGGCGATGCCAAGCCGCGCATCATCCAGATCAAGGGCATCAATATGGAAGCCGAGCTGGGCGAGAATATGCTCTATATCACCAACAAGGATAAGCCGGGCTTTATTGGTCGTTTGGGGACGTTGCTTGGCACCCATGGCCTCAATATTGCGACCTTCAATCTGGGCCGCAAGGAAGCCGGTCAGGACGCCATCGCGCTGATCGAAATTGATGGCAAGATCTCTGATGAAGTGATCGCGGAAATTGCGGCATTGGAAGGTGTCGTTCAGACCAAGGCTCTGCATTTCGCCTGAGGTCTTGCCCTCAGGGGCGCCGAGAATCGCCTGAATGATCCAAATTTGAAAACCCGCTCCGGTGTTCTGGGGCGGGTTTTTGCGTTGTTGGTGGCAGATCCTGTGCCCAAAGCGCGGATCAACCACGGGATGTTGCGGGATTTTTGCAGATTTCACTGAATCGAGAAGGCTCAGCGCTTGGTTTCATGGGCACTTCCCTCTATAGAATTGTCTGTAACGGAAAGATGTGCCGCCCGGTTGCCTAAGCAAGGTTTGGTGGTGCAACAGGCGGACGCCCGGAAGGGCTATTTCTTTGAAGGGACGCGGTTGAAGCGATCTGACGCTCAGTTTTGCTGTTGTTGCTCGACCCCAGCGTGGTCGAAATCCGAACCGTACCCGTCCCCTTCTCAACCATCAGATTAAAGGAGCTCGCATCGATGGCAAATGTTGTGGTCGTCGGGTCGCAGTGGGGCGACGAGGGTAAAGGCAAGATCGTGGACTGGCTGTCGGAACGGGCAGACATCGTCGTCCGGTTTCAGGGCGGTCACAATGCCGGGCATACGCTTGTCATTGATGGGGTCAGCTACAAGCTGAGCCTGTTGCCATCGGGCGTCGTGCGTGAAGGCACGCTCAGCGTGATCGGCAACGGCGTGGTGATTGATCCGCATGCGCTTGTTGCCGAGATTGCCCGCCTTGGAGAACAGGGCGTCAAGGTATCCCGCGACAATCTGCGGATTGCCGAGAATGCCTCCCTGATCCTGTCGCTGCACCGCGAGTTGGATGCGATGCGCGAAGAAGCCGCTGCTGCCGGTACCAAGATCGGCACCACCAAGCGCGGCATTGGCCCAGCTTATGAGGACAAGGTCGGCCGTCGTGCGATCCGCGTGCTGGATCTGGCCAATATCGAGACCCTGCCTGCCAAGATCGACCGTCTGCTGGCTCATCACAATCCGCTGCGTCGCGGTTTGGGCGTGCCTGAAATCAAGGCCGAGGACCTGTATGAAGAGCTGACCAGCGTGGCTGATCAGGTGCTGCCTTTCGTGGACCAGAGCTGGCGTTTGCTGGACAAGGCCAAGCGCGATGGAAAGCGGATCCTGTTTGAAGGCGCGCAAGGGGCTCTGCTCGATGTGGATCATGGCACCTATCCGTTCGTGACCTCATCCCACACCTCTGCCGGTCAGGCCGCTGCCGGGTCGGGCATTGGGCCATCGGCACTGAATTATGTGCTTGGCATCACCAAAGCCTATACCACCCGCGTCGGTGAAGGGCCTTTCCCAACTGAGCTGCATGACGAAGTCGGTCAGTTCCTTGGCGAAAAGGGCAAGGAATTTGGCGTTGTCACCGGGCGCAAGCGCCGCTGTGGTTGGTTTGATGCAGTTCTGGTGCGTCAGACGGTTTGCACGTCTGGCATCACCGGCATCGCGCTGACCAAGCTTGATGTGCTTGATGGCCTCAAAGAAATCAAGATCTGCGTCGGCTATATGCTGGACGGCGAGCGGATCGACTATCTGCCAGCCTCGCAAGGCGCGCAGGCGCGCGTCGAACCGATCTATGAGACCCTTGAAGGCTGGACTGGCTCGACTGCCGGTGCCCGGACATGGAACGACCTGCCAGCGCAGGCCGTCAAATATGTCCGCCACGTTGAAGAGTTGATCGGTGCGCCGGTTGCAATTCTCTCGACCAGCCCGGAACGAGACGATACCATTCTTGTTCAGGATCCGTATCAGGACTAAGATGGGGTTCCAAATGGCTTTTTCGGATCGATTCTCATACTGGAGTCGATCCGGAATGGCTCATTAAGTGGATTGGAAGATGGCGGACTATTTTACGATTTTGAAGCGTGCTGTGGATGCCGCCCCGGATGCCGGGCGCGAGCAGCGTCAGGCAATTTATGACAAGGCTCGCAAGGCGCTGTTGGCGCAGCTTCAGAATATGGACCCGCCATTGGCTGCGTCTGATATTTCCAAACAACGCATGGCTTTGGAAGAAGCTGTGCGGGCGGTCGAGCGTGAGCTGGATCTTGAAAAACAGGCGCGCGATGCCAAGGAAACTGCTGGAGATGAGACCGCAGAGGCTCCGTCTGCACCGCAGGTTTCTGTGACGCCATCGGATGTATCGACACAGGCATCAGAGGCTGCTGGCAAATCTCAAGAGGGTGAAAAACCTGCCTCGAAGGCCGTGGCTGTTGCTAAGGATCCGGGCAAAGGGCCTGCCGTGTCTGTGCCTGCCGTGTCTGTGCCTGCCGTGTCTGTGTCTGACAGCAATGATGAAGCGAATGACGAGGACCAGACCTCTGATCCGGTTGTCAAGCGGGCCGGGCCTGATGTGCTCAAGCATGCGGTGCGGGACGCCAATGCGCTCGGGGCTGCCACCAATGCGGCTGTGAAGTCCGCACAGGACGCTGCTGATGCGGTAGGCGATGGGCGCGACGAGAAAAAGAAGTCTGAAAAACCGGCAAAAAAAGCCAGTCAGGACCGTATTGAGCCGACCATGACTGTTCCGGTTGCCCGTCCCGGTGCTCCATCAAAGCCCGACAGTAAGACGGCCATCAAAGGTGAGGTGAAACGGGACCCACTCGACAAGCCTCTCCCGATCGCCAAGAGCGATGACTTCAAGGATGGTCTTGAAGACGAGAGTGAGAGCGGTTCGCGGTTTGGTGTGATGGTTGGTGGTGTTTTGCTCGCCGGTCTGTTGGGCGGTAGTGGCTACCTTCTATACCAGAATCGTGACGCCTTTATGGGTGATCAGGGCGGTGCGGAACAGGTTGTTTCAAAGCCACCGTCTCAGCGTGAACCGGATCAGGGCAGCGCAGCCAAGCCAGCGGATGAGGCGGAAATTCCGGCTAAATCTGTCCGGACGGTTGATATCACTGCGCCATCGCAGACGGAAGCACCGCAGAATGACAACCAGTCAACCCCGTCGCAACCTGAGGACCAGAGTGAGCCTGCAACACCGTCTCAGGATCAGAGCGAGACACCTGCAGTTCCTGATGCCATTCCTTCAAGTGGCGAGCAGGTGACGGGTGCCAGCAATGATGATGCGACCAGTGCGCCCGGACAAGAAATGGTGGTTGCCCAACGCTCTATTCTCTATGAAGAAGAAGGCCCGAATGGCGAGCCGGGTTCGGCAAATGCCGGAGAGGTTGTCTGGGAGCTTGATGGCAAGGGCGACAATGCCGAAATTCTGATTTCCGCAACCATCCCCAACCAGAATGTGACCTTCTCGATCAAAATGGCCAAGAATCAGGATGCTGAATTGCCTGCTTCTCATCTGATCGAGATTTCAGCCGAGCGTCCAACCCCGGACGAAGCGCGCGCCATTGTCAAAATACCGGGACTGATCCTCAAGCCGACCGAACAAAGCCGTGGCGAAGGCCTGGTTGGTGCGGCGATCAAGATCGCTGACGATTTGCACTGGATTGCCCTGACCGCCGGGGAAAAGGAAGAACGCTATAATCTCGAGCTTCTGACCCTGCGCAGCTGGATCGATATTCCGATCCAGTATAATTCGGGGGTGCGGGCCATTCTGACCCTTGAGAAAGGGGCTGCAGGGGAGCGTGTGATCGCGGATGCCATCAAGGCTTGGGGTGAATAAAGACGGTTTGGTAGATCTTGCAGGATGGCACGCTTGAATGAGCCATGTCTCAGCGCAATAATCTCAAAGAGAAAGCCGGTGGCGGATGCCAACCGGCTTTTGTTTTGGTGTGATCAAGCAGCATATGTCGATCTGGATCAACCAGTGGGCCGTTGGGTGGAGCGGTTTCAGTGCCGATAGCCTGTGACAGACCCTGTTGATACGGCGGATGGCATGCAGGCCGGTATGTGGGCTTCAAGATTGGCGCGGATCAATTTGGTAACCCATTGTGTGTCGACGCCTTTTCTGGCCATCACGCGAATGGCAAGCAATGTGCCCATCAGGCACAGACCGGCGGTTTCCGCATCCACTGACGGGGCAATGGAGCCATCCTCGATGCCGCGTGCGACGGTGCTGATCAGGGTACGCTGTGTTCTCTCCATGCCATGGTCGACCAGCCCTTTCATGGCTGTATCCGTGGCGCATTGTTCGGTCGCGGTGTTGACCAGCAAGCAGCCCGCAGTCGACTGGTTCTCCAGAGTCACGCAGAGCACATTGTTGAAATAGGCAAGCAATGCCTCGCGTCCATTGGACCCGCCTTCCAGAAAGGACAAGCTGTGCGTTTGCTTCTTGTCGATATAATAGGAGAGGACGGATTTGAAGAGATCTTCCTTGGTCCCGAAGGCATTGTAGATGCTGGCTTTGGCCAATCCCGTTGCTTCGACCAGGTCTCGCATGGATGTGCCTTTATAACCTTGTCGCCAGAATAGCCGTGTGGCCCTTTCCAGTACGTCTTGATCATCAAACGAACGTGCGCGACCCATTGGGTGATCTGCCTCCTGAATGCGAAAAATTTAGTAGACGACTTTATGCGAAATATTTTTGCTCGACAAGCTGGTCACATCTTTGTGATCAGCCTCGCGCTATTGTGGCTTTCGCCGAATTCGGGGGGGCGCAGCGTCGTCTTGCAAAAGAAAAACGTTATTGATCAACCGCACTGTCAGCCAGCGCCTTGGCTGCGGCTGCCTGTACTTCCTTCTGGACCTTTTCGAAAGCACGAACCTCGATCTGACGAATGCGTTCGCGGCTGACGTCAAATTCCTCGGACAATTCTTCGAGCGTGATCGGTTTCTCTTCAAGGCGGCGAGCCTCGAAAATGCGTCGCTCGCGATCATTGAGGATGTCCAGAGCATCGGTGAGCAGGGACATGCGATGGTTATGTTCTTCTTTATCGGCCAGAACGGATTCCTGACTTTCGGAATCGTCCACAAGCCAATCCTGCCATTGGCCGCTTTCGCCATCGGCCTTCAAAGGCGCGTTCAGCGAGGCGTCGCCCGACAGGCGGCGGTTCATGGAGATGACTTCTTCGTTGGAGACACCCAGTTTCTCGGCGATGTAATCGACCTGATCCGGTTTCAGATCGCCATCTTCGAGCGCCTGAATCTGCCCCTTCACCTTGCGCAGGTTGAAAAAGAGCCGTTTCTGGTTGGCAGTGGTGCCCATTTTGACCAGCGACCAAGAGCGCAGGATATATTCCTGAATGGAGGCCCGGATCCACCACATGGCATAGGTCGCAAGGCGGAAACCTTTTTCGGCGTCAAAGCGTTTGACGGCCTGCATCAGGCCGACATTGCCTTCTGAGACCACTTCGCTGACCGGCAGGCCATAGCCGCGGTAACCCATAGCGATTTTGGCGACAAGGCGCAGGTGGCTTGTTACCAGTTTGTGGGCGGCGTTTTTGTCGTCATAGTCCGCATAGCGCTTGGCCAGCATATATTCTTCTTGCGGCTCCAGCATGGGAAAGCGACGGATTTCGTTCAAATAGCGGCTCAGGCCACCTTCAGAATTTGAGACGACAGGGATGTTGCCAGATTCTTTTGCCATTTGATTCTTATTCCTCTTGTCCCCCAAGTGGCAGGACAGCATCGTGCAGCCGGGACGGCCTGCATTCTGGTTTAATATAGGTCAAAATTGGACAACAACAGGGCCAGAACAGAAAAAAGTTCTACATTTTTTGCAGTGCTTTCATCACATTCTTCAGATCGTCAGGCATTTCGCTTCGAAATTCCAGCACTTCGCCCGAGACCGGATGCGCAAAGCCAAGCAGACCCGCATGCAGCGCCTGTCGCTTGCGTTTCTCGATGTGACGCGCGAGGGTTTCGGGCAATTTGTTGAGTTTTGACTTGAAGCCTTGTCCATATTCCTGATCGCCGATCAGCGGATGGCCAATATGGGCCATATGAACGCGGATCTGATGGGTGCGGCCAGTCTCAAGGCGGCATTCGACCCGTGAGGCAACGATTTCGCCGCCAGAGCCAAATTCTTCCTGCAATTGATAATGGGTGATGGCCTGACGTCCACCTTCACGCAGCACCTTCTGCTTGAGGCGATTATGCTGGGAGCGACCAATCTGGGTGTCAATGGTGCCCTTGCGGTTGCTCAGTTGGCCCCAGACGAGGGCCTGATAGGCGCGCACCAATGGCCCGGTGCGTCCATGGTCGGCAAATTGCTCGGACAGGCCCTTATGGGCAGCATCGCTCTTGGCAACCACCAACAGGCCTGAGGTTTCCTTGTCTAGCCGATGAACAATGCCCGGACGGCGGACGCCGCCAATGCCCGACAGGCTGTCGCCACAATGATGGATGAGGGCGTTGACGAGCGTACCGGTCCAGTTGCCGGCCGCCGGATGAACGACAAGACCGGTCTGTTTGTTGATGACAATCAGGTGGTCATCCTCAAACACCACATCCAGCGGGATGTCTTCCCCCTGCGGTGTGGGGTCTTCGGGCGGGGGCAAAGTGACCTTGATGCAATCCCCCGCATTGACCCTGTGGTTGGGCTCCTCTATCGTCCGCTCTGGTTGATCGGGCTGGGCGAGGCTGACCTTGCCTTCCTTGATCAGGCTTTTGAAGCGGGAGCGGGAAAAACGGCCATCCTTGGCGGCGATAATCGCATCAAGGCGTTTGCCACTTTCATGCTCTTCGACTTCGAAGGTCAGGATTTCATCTACTAGGCTAGAGTCACTCATGGTTCAACAATCTTCCGACCAACAACCAAACGGCGATGATCCCTTTCAGAGCCCGGAAATGCTGGAACTGCAGCGCAAGATGCGCCGCATTGCTCTTCGGTCCATATTGGTGATGGTTGTCGGTATTTCGTCCATTATTGGCATTCTTATCTACAAGAGCGTGACCAAGAAGGAAAGTGCCTCTGAGGCTGCCGCGCCTGTGGGGGCGGTTACGCACAGCCTGAATGCAGGTGAAAGCATCCGCGAGATGCGGATCGAAAATGGCACAGTCTACTTGCTGGTGGATGGCAAGGGCATGACCTCTGTGCTCGAAATCAGCAAAAAGAACGGGAGCATTTCCCGCCGCATCGAGTTTATTCCACAGGCAGAATGAATATTCACAGTTTCGTCAAAAACCACTCTTGCGCTTTGCGACAAAGCCTCATATAAACCGCCTCACCGATAGCGAGCGCCCTTCGTCTAGCGGTTAGGACGCCGCCCTTTCACGGCGGTAACACGGGTTCGAGTCCCGTAGGGCGTGCCACTTTGCACAAAAAGCCCTTGCAGCTCAGGTAGTTGCGAGGGCTTTTGTCCAACCGGGGTCCCTAGGTTGGACATCATTTCAGCTTTGCCATTGCATTGTCCGCCATCAGCTTTCTGTTTGCTTTCTTTACATATTTCCGTGCTTCTCCCGGGTTCGAATGGCCCAGGAAAGTCATGATTTCAAACTCGGTGCCGCCTGCTTCCGCCAGCTTCGTTGCACCAGCTTTGCGTAATCCATGCGCACTTCCCGGAACGCCGGCTTCCTTGCATTGTTTCCCAAACCAATTGCCGAATGATTCAGTTGTATAGCTTTCATCAGCAGATTTTGTTTGAGTGATGAAGGTTTTCTGATGGCTTGGAATGTTGATCAGAAACTCTTCTAGGTTGGCATGAAGAGGAAGGTCCACCAATTCGCCCGTTTTGCCCCGACTATAGCAGATTCTGTTTTCGTAAATGCTGTGCCAGCCCATCCGGTTGACGTCCTGTCGGGCTGCTCCGGTGTAAAGAATAAGATGCAAGACGATTGCTGGCAAAGAGCCCTCACCATGATGAGCCAGGAATTGAGAGATTTCTGGGTCAGTCCATGTATGGTAGCCATCTGCATTCATCTTAAAAGGTTTGACGCCCTGAGTGGGATCCGTCATGGCATAGCCGAGATCATTGATCGCATAGCGGCATAGGCGTCCGATGAGCTTTTTGAGTTTGTTGGCCGCTGCAGGGGTCTCACGCTTCGCCTCCATCAGTGCCTCAACGTGCTTTTTCTTGAGGCCAGTAATGCTGCGGTGCCCATGATCTTTCCGAAAGCGCTCCATCTCCAGACTGAGATTTCGACGATAAACATCCCCAATATCGCGGAAGGTTTTTGTTCGCATATATTGTGTGATGAGCCAGTCAAAGGTGCCTGGTTTCGCCTTGGTCCTTGCTATCTCGAATGGTTTGTCCAGTTTTGCTGCTTGATAAGAAGCCTCGAACTCTTTCGAACCATATGTTCCTTGGATATAGCAGGAGCTGCATCCCTTGAGCCTGAAGCGCCATCGGGTCTTGCCGTGGCGGTCCGTGACTCTGGTAACGCCGGGATAAGGATTACGTTTCATTTTTCCAGAATGTTGTCCCAGTCGTTTGCGTCTCTCAGGCCCGGTTGATCAGGGTCTTTGATCTGCAGAGTAATCTCGCCGAAGACGGTGATAGAGATTGCCGCTATGGCGACACCTGCAGATTGTGCGCCTCGGATGGCCCGCTTTATGTCTGCCTGCTTAAATGTCGCTGCGGTTTTCATGACGGCTCCTGTCTGCTTTCTCGGCGAATTCCATCGCTATGCCGCCCGGTTGAATGCCAACCGACGGCTCTTTGCGTTTGCGTGAACTGAAAGGGAAGTAGAAACGCTGAGAGCTGGACCCAAACCAGAATGCGTCTATTTCGCGTGAAAAACGCTCTCAAGACCGCGATTGGTGCCGAAAAGCTCTTTGATCACCGCGTTTTCCTGATACAACCGAGGTGGTCAGGGATGTTGTCAGTCCCGACACGCAGTATTTGCATCGCTATTGTCGTTGGCAGCAGGTGCACTATGTGCGGTTTTGCATAGGGCAATAATTTCACAAACCCAAATGAAATTGATAAAAAAGTTATCCGATTGATTTCATGAGGATTTATTCTCGGTTTCTGCCGTTTCCGTCGCAACGATCTGCTTTGCCGTCGATGCTGTCTCATTGGCCTCGCCATCACGTTATGGATGGCGAGGTTGTTCGGTGCGCTTTACTTGATTTACATCTCTCTGAACGATTGTGCCCGTCGCTTCTCAGCGTGAATGAGATCCAGAAATCGATTGGCAAAATACTGAGCTTCTTGCAGATCAGCGCGGACACTGGCGTAGGATGAAGCCAAAGGATCGGCCTCATCCAGGTTGGGCAGAGCCTCCAGCAAATCGTCGACGATCTCGTCAAATTGCGGATCCAGAACACAGCGATTGCTGACAGCATCGATCAGGGCATGTAATGGCCTGATGTCGTCGAAAATATCGCCGACTGCAATATCGGGCATAGAGGATAACGCCCTTCGGGCCGCGCAGATTGCATCGGCTCCGATATCGATGATGCGGCTGGCATCGGTCTTGTGCTGATCAACAAGAAGCGAAATGTTGTGGCGATAGGTTTCAGGTATAAGGGGCATATGGTCATCCTTTTCAAAATGAATGGTTTGGTGATTTGTCCGGCCGACACCGTGGCTGGTCGGACAAATCTCAAAGCACTCTGTGACTACTGCTGGGGATCGGGTGTCGGGATGGCAATCGGCGCAGGGATAATCATCCCGGACATTTGGCGGCCAGATCTCTTGGCAAGCAGGGCTTGCAGTTTGAGCAGATCGGCTCGTCCTTCTGCGCGCTCAACGTTGATGGCATGGATACGAGCTCTAAGGCGTTCCAACTGAACGAGCTCGTCGCCAACCAACCGACCAAGGACTGGTGTTCCATCCTTGTTGGGTGCAAAGCCTTCATGGTTGACAGAGACAATCACAAGGCCACGCAGATTGTAGACTGTCGGCTGTGAGAGACCTGCAGCACCAAAGGCGGCAGAATGTTCGACGCGGAATTCGGCTCCGTGGTTGAAAGTTGTCCCGACTGCATGCCCCCGTGCGAGGGTCAGATAACGGGTGCCGATATAGATAGCCTCGTCAACGATGAGCCATGGCAATTCCTTTTGGGGTGGTTGTAGAGGATTGTAGAGATGTTCTGAAGGCATCTCGAAGGCAACGATGTCGCCACAGCTGACAGTGCCTTGCCAGTTGCTGGCGTGCGTCGTGGATGGAATATTTTCGCTGGTCATCAATATCTCCGACCTTGGTTGAAGGGATTTTGACACCTGCCTTTCCATTGAATTTTTCTTGCAATCCGGATCGGGCGCGGCGTCACCAGACCCGCTGCGCACAATCCGGTTGCCGTCTGTCAGATGCTTCTGAATTCATGCTGATTGGTGGGATCAGCAAGGGATCAGGGAGCTTGCAGTTTAAGGGAAAGAGCCGCGAGAAAACCGCCGCCAAGAGGTTGTCTCGCGTCCGGCAGAAGGTCGCCAAGGGGATCCAAGGTGGGCATGGCAATCGCTCCCTTGGCCGGAGTTGGTCTGGCAGAGAGGATCGTCTGCCAGTCGCCAGACAGGCCCGTCGGAGACGAGTGGGAGATCCAAGAGGACGGGCGCGAAAGCCCCCTCTGGTCCGGCTGATGGCCCCGGTCGGGTTTGGGTAGGTGGCGCGCTACCCATGCGGCGATATCATCGTCGCTGGGTGCAGGGGTTCCCCATGCCGCACTCTGCGTAAGAGCTCTCGGAGAGCCGACACGTTTTGATCCGCGAAAGCGGAGAAATCAAAACGTGTAGTCGGTCTCTACAACTCTTGAATCACCCTTAATGTTGCCTCTGAAAATGAGAGGTTTCTGGGGTCGTTTGCTTTTATTTCCGGATCAATGAAGTGCGCCCTATTTGCTCCACAGGTCATCACATCAGACATGTGGAGTAACGCAATTGCAAGGGTATCAATACGCTCACATCGAGTCATATAGCCGCAAAGGCGGCCAACAAAAAAAGCGTGCCAATGGTGACAGAGCCTGGACTGTCGATGAGGTTATCGCCGAGGCAGAGCGCAAGCCTGGATCATGTAGTCATGTGGAAGAGCCAGATCCAGACCCATTGATTATACCGGGCTCTTGTAAAAATTTTGATGAGCTACGCCAAGCTCACCATGATGCCTGCAAAGTCAAACAGCAGGTGCCATATACAATTCCAAAGACTGGAAAAAAATCCGTACGCACCAAAGCCCTGCGAGTCGACAAACACACGCTTTATTCATCTGTAATTTCGCTTCCAATCCTGAGTGCTGATGCATGGGCAATGCCTGACCTGATGAACGAGTGTATGGAATTGTTTCATCAAGTTGTGCGCTTCGAAAAGGACCGGCTCGAAGCGGCTGATGGTCAATTTGCAATGGCAGTTGTGCACAGAGACGAAGCGCATATGCATATCCATGTTTATGGCGTTGATCCTGTGCGTGGAGAGATCACATGGCTTCATCCTGGAAAAGCGGCCGTCGACAATATCCGTCGAGGCGCTGGCTGGAAAAAAGACAATGTGGCCGAACAGGATCGAGCCTATTGTGATGCCATGCGTCAGTGGCAAGATGATTTCTATACTTCAGTTTTCAGGGACGCTGGCCTGATGCGATATGGCCCCAAGCGATTTCGCCTGCCACGAGCAGAATACCTACAGCAAATGGATGCTCATGAGCAGCTTGCGCTGATGAGAAGAGATCTGCCGGAGGCTAGAAAAACAATCGACGAAGCACATAGCCAGCAGGAAAGCATCGAGGCAAAACGGCAGGAGTTGGAAAAGGAAAAGCGGGAATTTGAAGAGTATGTGACAACTAAGGAATGCAAGCTCAAGATTGCAGAAGAGGAGCTGTTTGAACGTCAAGACGAGCTATATTTCGAACAGCGGCAAAAACAGGCGGAGGGTGATCAGATCATCGCCAAGGCAGAAGAAGCAAAACGGGAGGCAGATGCAATCCGGGCCGAGGCGTTGCAACAGAAAAAGCAGCATATCGCGAAATTCGAAAGTGCCTTAGACGCTGGTTTGGCTGCTGTCGATGATGGAGTGATTTCCTATCAACCGTCGAGTGGAGCGGGCCAGCAAGACACGCTGAGTTTTGGCCCATCTGCTCCCAAGGATGATAAGAAGAGAGCGATTTTAAAAGCCAAATGGCAACCTGCTCTTAAAGTGATCAAAAAGTATGCCCGGCGAATCTGGAGTTCAGAGGCCGCTCAGTGTGAACGCCAATTCAAGGCGGATCCTTCACTGGTCGATGTGCAGGTGACATATAACCCTGATGCAGAGCCTCAGTCTGACGATATTCTGAAAATGGACGTAAAGGTCAGTCTTGATAAGATCAAGGGTCTGTCAAAGCCAATGCAGCGGATTCTCGGCGGCATCGCGAATGTCATTGCAACGCAGGTTGGCAACGCCGCAATCAAGTTGGTGCGATCAAAACTGCGGGATGAATTCGACGCCCTTAAGGACTATCGTGAGCAGCACCGAAAGCAATATGGCACCGTTGATCCAAATGCAGAAGCCAAAATGTCATTTAAGGAACAGGGTCTAGAAAACATGATGGCCAAGGCGCCAGATCCGCGCAATGCAGAGCGACGGGAAAGACAGGACCGAAGGGTCAAAGGTGACAAGATGGTTCGGTAGCCTGGTATCGCCAATATCGTCGGTGTCAGCCTTTCCGGGTATTGCAGAGCAATGTTATGCAGAGGGCAGATAGCTCGGCCAAGATGCCGATATAGAGTGGAACCAAGAGATCGGGCGCAAATGGATCATTTCGAAACTGTTGCAGGACTTTCGCGATCCGCTCTACCATCGTTTCGTCTGATGACGGTAAATCCTTGTGGCGACTGTCCGCCTTTCTTGCTGCTTCAATGGCCTCCGCTGCCATTGCCTCTGCTTGATTATATTGCCGTTCATATTCTGCGGCCTTTGGCCCGCATCTATCGCGCCGACATTCCGTCTCCCATTCATCATGGTAAAGCGCGGCAGCCCTCTTTTGCTTGTTATGGGTGATGATATATCCTTCAATGATGGCTGCCTGCTTTTCCCTCATATCCACTTCGTCCGTCGCTTTCTGCAGAGGCACGCATAAGAGCGTGGTGGTCGAAAGAATTGATATCGGGGTCGCGACGGTGATGTATAGAGCCAAGAGGCTGGCCAGGGACCATCGGTGGTTTCGGACGCATCGCAGCGCGCCACCAATTGCTGTTGATCGGCAAAGGTCCAAAATTATCATAAGAGCCATAATCGTATAGCTTGTTACAGGATCGCTTTCTCCGATCTCGAAGCCCAGTCGAGCATTGATGATCATCAAGGCGAGCCAGATCATTGTGCAAATGACCTGCAAATAACTTATTCGCCATGTTGCCTTGGTTGGAGGGGGCGTTTTCGTGGCGGTCAAAACAGCGGGGTAATCGGTTGTGTCTGGCGACGCAGTTGGTATCGGTGAATTCTTTGGCGCCTGCTCCCACAAATTGGACTGCTTGTTGTGGCGCATCAAGCCTTGTTCTTTGGCTTTCTGCATTGCGCCCCGCGCCATATTGCAATCGACCGCAGCGTCCAGTCCGGCGCCTTCAAGAGCGTTGCTGAATGCTCGCTTTGTAAAGGCTTCGGGCAGTTGGGCCAATGCGGCTTCGATTTGGTGCAGATAAACCGGTGTGCCAGCAAAGGTGCCGAAGAGATCGTCTGGTTCTTGCCCGGTGGTTGGGTCTGATGTGCCATTGTTCATTCTATTCTCCTAATCAAGACATCAGTGATTTGACCGGAAGAGCGAAGGCCCTTCCGAAAAGGAAATAGAAAGAATTCCCGTGAACGAAAAAGTTTATGCAGATTGCTGCGGGAATATGGCTTTGCAGGTGATGTTTGTGCTCAGCCCGTGATAGTTGTCAGTGCATCAAAAGGTGATCGTGACGGCAAGAAGCGCATCTGACCAATGACGCGTTGGAACCAGAAGCCGAGACCATTATCACGTTGGTACTGATGGTCAGAGGTTGCTGTCTAATTGCATTGATAAAGCCCGACATGACTGCCGCAGTCAGCCGGTTTAAACGAATCTTTCGTCACAGACGAGGTCAAGTCCAAGGCAACTGCCGGTGATACGCAATTCAGGATGGATGGGCAGGAAGTAAAGGCGGATTGCCAATACATGACCGAAATGCCGCTATCGTGTTCTGCGTCATGCTGTCATGACAGCCGTCAGGACTGTCATGACAATCATCAGAACACCTCGCCGACCTTCATGTTTTGCAAGCGTTTGGAATAGTGTGGATGAGCAACTTGTTGGCTGCGTGCATTACGGTCAGGAAGTTGCTGACGACGCTGGTGACGATCAGTCTCTCATCACAATTGTCACAAAGACGGTCTGCCATCGCATGGTAATCGGAGTATCTGTTCCGCTCCTGTTTGAACGGCCATCATAATAAGTAGCCTGTCCGTCATGACGTCACGAAATGTGCCTGACATCCGTCAGAAGCATCCTGACAACGTGATGACAAATGTGATGCCACGAACAAAAGCAAGGTCTTGGGTGGGGCGGATAGTTGCCATTTCTCGCAGATGCGAGCTCCCTAATCCCGCAGGCTAAAGCAGCCATTCAGGGTACATTTGAGAGCCTCGAGACCTAAGCAGAGCATTCGGCCCATTGGTCGAAATTTGTGCGCACTCCAGCCAATGCCTCCAATGAGCCCGCATAGCAATCGTTCGTCGGCGTTGTGCAGTAACGCGAAAGCTGCCCGTTCGCTAATTGCCCTGCAATAGGGCACTACCGGTTTGTTTTTAGCCTGTAAGGGTAAGAGGCGATATTCAAGTTTCTTAGTCGCCTTCAATTTGCTTCGCTGGCATGCCCTGGCATGCCATGGTGGACGCGTCCGCATAAACTCTTTGAATGTGACAGTGAAACAAAACCCCAATGGGTTGCATTTTATCCAGCGATCCGTGATCTTAGTTGCTGTGAAATATTCTTAGGTTCATGGGAGCGTAGCTGGTGGGTATGGACTTATTTGGCGATGTTGCGCGCGAAACTGGGGTCGCGCCTACAACTGATCCAGCTTCTTCCGGCGGATTTAGATATCGTGATGCCTTGCGGCTTCTCTTTATTTTGGTGGTTGGGTCAGATGATGCAGCCGAGCCTACTGAAGAATGCGTGAAAGTCTTCAGTGCCGAAAAGCGGCTCATGGCTATGGATTTCTTGGTGCGCTATCCGGACTATCTGGCTGATGCGTTACTGGACGTGGTCGAAACTGAGGGTGATGTCGAACTTCTTGAAAAGGTAGTAGGCATTTTCGACGCTGATGAGCCTTCTGTCAGGCTGGTGCGCATGGTCAGGTGGAAGCGGGGCGCGTACGAGAACATCGAAGATGCTCTTTCCTTGCTTAGCTATTACGGACTCGTCAGATCCATGCAGCTCAAGGGCGAAGACGGCAAGGTGCGTCGCTATGAATATCAGATATCATCGAAGGCAGTGGCTTTCTTGGACAAGTGTGTAACCGACCATCCGAGATTGGTGTGGTACAGGGAACGGATGATGCTGGTGATGCGGGTAGCTTCCAATAAGAGCGGTTCGAAGCTCAAGGATTGGCAGTACGAGCATCCCACCTATGGCCAGACACTTCATGGCGATCTAATCCCGAGCATTCGTGGGGAAGTCGAGAAGCGCCTGCGCAGGATTTCGGAGAAGCTGAAATGAGCAAGTCTGCGCCAATTCAACCCACCGAGAGCGGCTGGCTCCACGCCATTGCTGAACGTTCTGGCACGGAGGAAAGCGTAGCCAGATCCGTGCTTCAAAAATATAACATCCGACCGCAGCCTACCCCTCCTCGGGCGAAGTCATTGCGATTTAAAAGCATACGTGTTGCTGGCGAGCGTGCAGAGTCCGACCTTGATGGGCCGTTTGATAAGACTTGGGACAACCTCGGCACTGGATTGTTTGCGGTGATGTCGGAACGTAATCTCCGCGGCAAGTCATCTATACTGAATTTGCTATACGCCGTCATTCGGGGCGAGTTCCGGGGAAGGGTTAAGGCAGACGTCTGGAAATGGCTGGAAATCATCGATGTAACTTACGAGATCGATGGCAATCTCCACCGTACTGAATTGTGGAAAGATGTCGGAGAGGAGGATCCGGCGAAAGCGAATGCTCGTGTCAGCCGTTCGGGCAGCGACGGGAACTGGGTACCATTATACGACGGTGATGGTGGCGATGGGCTAAAGTCACAGACAGAACAGTTGATGATGGCTGAACTGGCTTTCTCACCGATCTATGCACACAATTCCAATACGGGCGGTCATGCCCATGGTTGGCCACTGATTTCATCGGCACTCTTCTTGTCGAGTTCCACCAATGCCAAGGCGCTTTTCGGCGACGTTACGATCGATGGCATTCCATTGCGCTTACTGCAACTGTTCATCGGTTTGCCATGGGTCTCGACATATAGCGCAGCCCTCACAGCGCAAAAAGAGGTTGAGGCATCCCATGCTGCTCGGCCAGACCAGTCTACATTGTACAAGGAACTTGCGAAGAGATTGGAGATGGTCGAAGGCAAGCTTGAGACAGCAAGGGCCAGCGTGAAGAAGGTGGACGAGCGCTCAAGGAAACGGGTCGAGTTGAATGAGTTGGATCAACGGATGATCACCCTGCGAGAGGTTGCGGAGTCCACACGTGTAGCCTTCGAAGCGGCTGATGTCTCGCTGACGATGATTTCGGAAAGCTTCGATAATGCCCGGCGAAGGGTTCAGCAACTGGAGGACGAGCAGTCAGCAGGCTATTCGTTCCGCAAGCTTAGTCCATCTTGCTGCCCGGCCTGCGAGGCGACTTACAAGGACGCGGTGGCAGCGGCTGAGCCAACTGGCGCTGGTAGCACTTGTCTGCTTTGCAAGAACGATATTCCTCAGGCTACGGAGGATATTGAAGACGATCACATTCAGCTTGCGAAAGACGAAGTCGACGCACTCGACACATCATTGAAAGTCGCCAGGGCCAAGCAAAAGGCCGCGGAGAAATCTGCAAACGACGCGGCAATCGAACTTGGAAAGGCAAAGGAGCGCGTTTCCGCGCTGCAGGCCGACCTTGCCGCCAAGGTCCCCGATCTAGAATTGGAGATTTTCCAGCTGGAAGCACAGGCAGCTCAACTTCGCGATCTCATGGGGGATGGAACCGCATCAACCACCACGGATGCCACCAATGCCGACGGTGCGGATCGAATTCTTGGTGCAGCCACTGAGGTCACCAAGAAACTGATGGTTGATAAGCAATCTGAGGTTCTGAAGCAGATATCGGAATCGGTGATGCTCCTTGCCCAGAAATTCGGCATGCCCAACGTCACTGAGATGCGATTGGACAATGGAGGCCGCCTCAAGGTTAAACAAGGTGGAGCTACCGAGTTTTTTAGCAACTTGACCATGGGGGAGCGGCTACGCATCAAGATAGCCGTGGCGCTTGCCGCGGTCGAAGTCGTAAGGGAACGGGGCCATGGCCGCCATCCCGGTTTGATGGTGATCGACTCGCCTGCGTCCGAAGAGGTTGTGGACAAGGATTTCGAGGCGATGCTCGATAGCGTTGCAACCGCCGCCTCGGAGATAGGCGGTGTGCAGATAATCATCGGCACGACAGCGCGTCCTTCCGTTGAAGCCGTTGTGCCAGTTGAGCATCGTCTCCATGCCAAAGGCGACGACTACGTTTTCTAAGCGGTGAGTCATGGAATATCTTATCGAATTGTTACGGGCCGATGCTGACGGTTCCAGTGATCCGGGCTCCGTTTCAGCGGAGCGATTGCTTTCTGCCGTTCAAAAACTCGCGCCCGGTGCAGACCGTGCCGATGGCTTTTGTTGGCTGACACGATGGATATCCGAGACCTCTGTCCAATCCGTATTGTTGGAAATGCTGGCGTGGACTGACGACGCTCCCGCACTGGCCGAGATGGTCGATTGTCTGGAACGGATCGAGATACCGGCTGGGTTCGCCAAACCAGCTTGGAAAAATCTCTACTCCCATTTCGAAGATCAAAGTAATAATTCATGGGGGCGTTCCCAAGCACTGAGGGGAGCGATGCTGCTCTCGCAGGAAAACGCAGTGCTGGTACGGAATCTGCAGGCCAGCATCCTCGATGTTTCGATGGACGATGACCCACGATTTCTGCGTCACGTCGCTAAGGTGGTTGGCGCAATTATGCATCGATATCCAGATGCCGATTTCAACTTGCTCCTAGAACGATTGGCGACACTGGAACTGGCCGCAGACGAAGCGTGCTTGGAAATTGGGTTAGCCAAGCTGCGCGAAGGTCTGGCTGCTCCTTCCGAGGACGCACTTTGGTCAGCCCTAGTGTCTGCGAAAAAATGGTTTGAGCAATCCCTCGAACGCAGCGAGCGCCGACCTGATGCGAAACTCTATCTGCTTTGCACGACTTTTCTACTGACAGTACGGGACGACGGGCTCAGAGCAGATATGAAAGATCGTTTGCCCGAACTGAAAACTGCTGCGATCGAGTATACTGCGTTTGCACAGATGCGCCATGCATCTCACTCATGGTTGGCCGTATCCTCAAAAGAACGGTTTCATTGGCTGTCTATGGCGACAAAATTAGCCGCACTGGCCCACTCACTAAGCAAGGAAGTCTGGTTGAATGTTGCACTCGTGATTGAGGATGAACTTCTGTCGATTTTCTACCCAGGAAGCGAAGTTTTCGGTCTGCTATCCACTCCTGGCCTCGATGCGTCAATGCAGGACGCTGCCATCCGCGGGCTGCGTGAACGCAGATACTACCTTCAAGCGCTGGACGAGTGGTTACAGGTTAACGTTGACCATGGTAAAGCTAGGGCGATAGCGGAGCTGCGCGAAACGCTCGAACGGAGTGTGGAGGGCTCGCTGCATCGCCGCCCTTTTGACGACACAACCACTAGTCAGCTGGTCGAGGTATTAATCGATGTCGGCTTCAGCGAAGCCACAGCCAAACTGGGTGTTTCGGAACTCCGCATGCATGTTGACGCCGATGTTATGGTTGCTGAGCTTTGGCAACGGGTGATCGATCAGTTTGCAACTCAGCCAGACTATTCACTTTTCCCCGATGCCCGGATGCTCGTGGAGGCTCTTATCAACCTATTGCTGAGGTTTTTGGCAGCCCGGTCAAACGTCGGTGTCAGCACCGATCCTGCCGCCTCCTATTTGTTTCAGAGGAACGGAGAGCTGCCGGTAGAACATGACCTGCAGCTAGATTTCTTAAAGTTCCTGCATGCTGCAGGATTGACCTCCTTCCAGGCCGAAGCGCGTGATCGTGGTGGTGGTAGAGCCGACATTGACATCCGGTTTCGCGGCGTGAATACGATTATTGAGGTAAAAAAAGACGGCAACGTCCCAGACAACGCCACTTTGGCGAAACGCTACGCCGGACAGGCGACAGGATATCTCACAACCGGTGTCCGCTTTGGATTTCTTCTAGTCCTTGATCTCACGGACAGGAAAGGGCACCAGCAACAAATCTCGGAGCGGATAACTGTAGAGCGAAAGACGCCCGCAGGATCTGACACCGAATACCTGATCGTCGTCGCGCGGGTCCAAGCGCTCCGAAAAACGCCGCACGAACTCAAGTGATGCGACATAATAAAAATTCTTCCAATCTCCGCCCGCAACCAAATATTGTCGCGCACCAAGATCTGATGCGATAACAAAGGAGATGGCGTTATGACCGAACAGACTTTAAGGCGCTATACTAACCTGGCGTCGGCCCTTCACATCCTCCATAATCAATGCTTATCTCTTCTAAGCCCTGACACCTGGGATGATCGGAATGACTCTTTCTTCATGTCCGAATACAAGAGGATCAAAGGCCTGAAAACGGTGCTCGCCATCTGCATCGCAGACAGGGAAGAAACCTACCATCACTGGCAGGTCTTCTCCCGCGGTTCAGATGGGGTCTGTATAGAGTTCGACCGGGACAAGTTGTTGTCGGCGTTCGACGTAGCTGGCGTGACCCATCAGTCCGTCGACTATCATTTGATTACGAATGCAAACACTATGCACGACGTGGATCTTGAAATCCTGCCGTTCACCAAACGCTGGCCTTATGGCGATGAGCGAGAATATCGGGCCGTATATGTAAGCGCTGATAAGGAACTGCAAGCATACTCAGTCCCTATTTCCCTCGCAGTTATTAAACGAATTACACTTAGCCCGTGGTTAGCGCCGGCGTTGGTTGACCCAGTCAAAATGACGCTGAAGTCACTCCCAGGATGCAAAGGGTTGCGGATCTATCGATCCACCCTCATCGACAATAAACAGTGGCAGAAGTTGGCGGGACGCGTGGTACCGCCGCCGACCACACCTTAAGACCATACCCTCCATTCAGTTCGCGGATACCGCACGCATCCGGTGCTCGGGATGGTCAGTCGACGAGCGCTTGCCACGCCTTACCAGACATGCACTCAATGGGGCATGAAATTTCGGCGTAGCTCGGAAGGTCCGCCCACCGGTCACATTGTCACTGAAAATGCTGCACGTCGTTCGAACGGCTGGAATGGGGGAAGCTGGCTTCTTGGAAGTCGTCCCTACCGAAGGTCTCCTAATGGGATTGTTGCGACGCGAGATTGATCGCTCCACGAGTGTCCGCTTCGGGCCGCCTTTTCGGCGGCCCGATTTATGAGGGCCAGCTCGCGAACTGCCTCTGCAAGTTCGAGCTTGATACGAACCGGCCAAACCGATCGCTATCCGAACTTTCGGGCAAGAAGATCTTTGATGCGCTGGGGCTCTCGCCCCAATAGTCTTTTCAAGGTTGGATCAATCATCGCGAACTCTCCCTCCCGGGCAGCGCGATAATAGCCCGTCATAACTCTAATGACGCTTTCCGGAAGCCCATGACGCCGAGCATTCTCAACCATGGTGCTTTCGCTAATGAGACTCCGCTCGATGGTTTTGCCGACGATTTCTCCTGCCAGCCGTGCAAGATCCCCCATATCGAGTGCTTCTCCGCCGACCAAAGGAGGTGTTGGGCCTTCGTGCGTTTCGTGACCGCTCAGGAACAGGGCGTCCACCTCGGCCAGGTCTTGGTGGGTCGTCCAGGCAACCTTGCCGTCCTCGGGGCCGGTCAGACAGCGGCTCTCAAGCCCTCTTGCATGCATACTGATGGCGCTATCAGCATAAAACCCGTGACGTAACGCCGTCCATGCGAGGCCGGAATGAGCCAGCATCGCCTCGGTCGCTGCGTGATCTCTGCCCGGAGGGAAGTGTGATTGTGAGTTGCTTGAGACCTGACTGGTATAGAGCAACCGTTTCACGCCCAACTCCTTTGCCACAGCTATGGCTGTTTCATGTTGGGCCAGTGCATTGCCTCCGGATGCAGCTGCATTTGAAGACACAAGCAGCAGTCGCGCTGCACCGTCCCAAGCAGACCGCAAACTGTCAGCATCATTGTAATCGCCCTTTCTGACACGGACACCGCGAGCGGCAAGGTGAGAGAGCTTTTCTGGTTCTCGAACACTTACACCAATCTGCTCTGCGGGCACGAGGCGCAACAGCGCCTCCAAGACAAATCCGCCAAGTTTTCCCGAGCCCCCGGTAACAACAAGCATTGTTCAATCTCCAATCGTAAGTTTGGTGGCACTGACGCCCAGTTCATTTTAATTGTTCGACATAATGACTGTTTTCAAATAGTAAGATAAGAGAGCCAAATTCGAACGGGTTGCTCTGTATGGAGAACAAAGTTTCCTTTGATGATCTAACCGTCCTGCTCGCCGTGCTTCGTGACGGGGGCTTTCGTGCGGCCGCCCGCCGACTTGGTGTTGCACCATCAAAGGTCAGTACGACAATCTCGCGAATTGAGGCGCAGCTTGGTGTGCCGGTTTTGCGTCGCACGACCAGAAGCCTGCATCTCACCGATGAAGGAAAATTGCTTGTGGACCGGGTTACACCGCTCTTGTCTGCCGTGGATGCCGCTTGTCTTGAGGTGGTCAATCTTGGCGGGCGGGTGCGAGGGCGCCTGAAACTGAATGTACCCGGTGCGGTAATGCCAGATATTCTGCCTCCTCTTCTTGCCGAATATCGCCTCCAACATCCAGGGGTGGAGGTGGAGATCATGGTCGAAAACGATCTGGTGGATGTCATAGCCGCTGGTTGTGATGCAGGTATCCGCTATGGCAGCGTTCTGGAACAAGACATGATTTCTATCCCGATCGGTCCTCGCACACAGCAGATGGCATTGGCAGTAGCCCCCACCTATTTGCAGGAACATGGCATGCCTCTTAAACCGGAGGATCTAACGGCACACAGCGCGATCCGGTACCGCCTGAAGGACGGCACGCTGTTGCCGTGGACGCTGTGCAGAGAGGGGCAGTTCATGGAGGTAAAGCCAAACAATGCCCTCATCTTGAGTGTGAATGCAATTGACACGGGGCTGCGTTACACGAGAGCGGGTATGGGTATCATTCAGACATTCCGTAACTGGCTGGATGAGGATTTTGCCAACGGCAGGCTGGTACCGGTTCTTCCAGATTGGTGGCCCGAGATGGATGGACCACGTCTTTACTATCCCAATCGGTCCGCGCCGCAGCCACTGCGCAGCTTTATCGAAATTTGCCGGTCCGCCGTTTAGATGTGTTGTTCTAGGTCCGTTTCAGATGTTGAAATCTGACAATACGATTAGGAGCGTGGCGAATGTCCGCTTCAAAGAAACGGTAATGTTGCATTTCTAGATTGGGTGAATGTCACCTATGGGCCGCGAATACCAATCACAACCCCAAACGAGCAATTTCGGGGCAATGATGCGGCGCACTAGTCATGTGAATCGAAAGTCCTTGTCATAATTGTCGCTGGGTCTTTTGGCAGAAGCGTTTTACGGATTCGAGAATTTCGCTTGCTGATTTGACCCATTTGTATGGCTTGGGATTTTGGTTG
>NZ_VANT01000011.1:0-65557 GCF_005771485.1 Cohaesibacter sp. CAU 1516
ACCCTCACCGTCACCTCTGATGACGGCAATGGCGGCACCTATACCGAAGACTTCTCGATCAATGTCGCCGATCTCAATGAAGCGGTCACCGCTGATGATGCCTCTGAGACCACGTCCGAGAATGTGAGCCTTGATGGCACTGTCACGGCAACGGATCTCGATGGCGATGCGATCAGCTACAGTCTTGATGGCCAGCCTGCCGAAGGCACGGTCACGCTCAATGCAGATGGCACCTATAGCTTTGCTCCGGGCACGGACTTTGATGATCTGGCCGTTGGCGAAAGCCGCACGGTGACCTTTGACTTTACCGCCGACGATGGCAAGGGCTCAACGGATACCGGCACCGTGACCATTGAAGTCACCGGCACCAATGATGCCCCAACTGCGATTGATCTCTCGGCAACGTCCGTTGATGAGAATGATGGCGGCGCGGTGATCGGCACCCTGACCAGCTCTGACGTGGATAGCTCTGACACGCATACTTACACGGTGTCTGACAACCGCTTTGAAGTGGTTGATGATGGCTCTGGCAATATGGTCCTCAAGCTCAAGGATGGTCAGTCTCTTGATCATGAGAGCGAACCGTCTGTTACCCTCACCGTCACCTCTGATGACGGCAATGGCGGCACCTATTCCGAAGACTTCTCGATCAATGTCGCCGATCTCAATGAAGCGGTCACCGCTGATGATGCCTCTGAGACCACGTCCGAGAATGTGGCGCTCAATGGCACTGTCACGGCGACGGATCTCGATGGCGATGCGATCAGCTACAGCCTTGATGGCCAGCCTGCGGAAGGCACGGTCACGCTCAATGCAGATGGCACCTATAGCTTTGCCCCGGGCACGGACTTTGATGATCTGGCCGTTGGCGAAAGCCGCACGGTGACCTTCGACTTCACCGCTGATGATGGCAAGGGTTCGAGCGATACCGGCACCGTCACCATTGAAGTGACCGGCACCAATGATGCCCCAACTGCGATTGATCTCTCGGCAACGTCCGTTGACGAGAATGATGGCGGCGCGGTGATCGGCACCCTGACCAGCTCTGACGTGGATAGCTCTGACACGCATACTTACACGGTGTCTGACAACCGCTTTGAAGTGGTTGATGATGGCTCTGGCAATATGGTCCTCAAGCTCAAGGATGGTCAGTCCCTTGATCATGAGAGCGAACCGTCTGTCACCCTCACCGTCACCTCTGATGACGGCAATGGTGGAAGCTTCGATCAGGACTTCACCATCAATGTCGCCGATCTCAATGAAGCGGTCACCGCTGATGATGCCTCTGAGACCACGTCCGAGAATGTAAGCCTTGATGGCAATGTCACGGCCACGGATCTCGATCGCGATGCGATCAGCTACAGCCTTGATGGCCAGCCTGCGGAAGGCACGGTCACGCTCAATGCAGATGGCTCCTACAGCTTTGCCCCGGGCACCGACTTTGATGATCTGGCCGTGGGCGAAAGCCGCACGGTGACCTTTGACTTTACCGCTGATGATGGCAAGGGTTCGAGCGATACCGGCACCGTCACCATTGAAGTGACCGGCACCAATGATGCCCCAACTGCGATTGATCTCTCGGCAACGTCCGTTGACGAGAATGATGGCGGCGCGGTGATCGGCACCCTGACCAGCTCTGACGTGGATAGCTCTGACACGCATACATACTCTGTCTCTGACAACCGCTTTGAAGTGGTTGATGATGGCTCTGGCAATATGGTCCTCAAGCTCAAGGTTGGTCAGTCCCTTGATCATGAGAGCGAACCGTCTGTCACCCTCACTGTCACCTCTGATGACGGCAATGGTGGCACCTATTCCGAAGACTTCTCGATCAATGTCGCCGATCTCAATGAAGGCGTAACCGCCTATGGCGGCACGGTAACGGTTGCGGAAAATGGTATCCGGTCAGGTCAAGCCTATGCGACGGATGGTGATGGCGACAGCCTGACTTATTCCATCGTTTCAGCGCCTTCGGAAGGCACGGTCACGCTGAATGCAGATGGCTCCTACAGCTTTGCCCCGGGCACCGACTTTGATGATCTGGCCGTTGGCGAAAGCCGCACGGTGACCTTTGACTTTACCGCCGACGATGGCAAGGGCTCGAGCGATACCGGCACCGTGACCATTGAAGTGACCGGCACCAATGATGCCCCAACTGCGATTGACCTCTCGGCAACGTCCGTTGACGAGAATGATGGCGGCGCAGTGATTGGCACCCTGACCAGCTCTGACGTGGATAGCTCTGACACGCATACTTACACGGTGTCTGACAGCCGCTTTGAAGTGGTTGATGATGGCGCTGGTTCCATGGTTCTCAAGCTCAAGGATGGTCAGTCCCTTGATCATGAGAGCGAACCGTCTGTCACCCTCACTGTCACCTCTGATGACGGCAATGGTGGCACCTATTCCGAAGACTTCTCGATCAATGTCGCCGACATCAATGAAGGCGTAACCGCCTATGGCGGCACGGTAACGGTTGCGGAAAATGGTATCCGGTCCGGTCAAGCCTATGCGACGGATGGTGATGGCGACAGCCTGACTTATTCCATCGTTTCAGCGCCTTCGGAAGGCACCCTGACGATGGATGCCAATGGGCAAACGTCCTTTGATCCAGGCACGGACTTTGACGACCTCGCCGTGGGCGAAAGCCGCACCGTCAGCTTCCAGTATCAGGCAGAAGATGGCAAAGGTGAATCCGATGTTGCAACGGTCAATATTGTTGTCACCGGCACCAATGACGCCCCAACGGCCATCATTCTTGATAACAACACGATCAACGAGAATGCCGATGGGGCAACTGTCGGCACCCTGTCCACCACCGATGTGGATACGTCCGATACACATACCTACACTGTCTCTGACAGCCGCTTTGAAGTGGTCGACGATGGCAGTGGTACGCTCTCGCTGAAACTGAAAGACGGCCAGAGCCTCGACCATGAGACCGAGCCAAGCGTCAATCTGACGGTTACCACCAATGACGGCAATGGCGGCACCTATTCCGAAGACTTCTCGATCAATGTAGCCGATGTCAATGAAGGCGTTACGCTGACGGCAGAAGGATCCTTCAACTTCCTCTATAACGGCAGCTTTGAGCAGTTCAGCAATGGCGTGCATGGTGGTGGAGACGGCACTGGTTGGTACGAAGGTGCGACGATTGACGGTTGGTCACAGACCAACATTGATGTGCATGAAGGTGGCCATATGGGTCTTGGAGCGACCGATGGGGATCATCATGTGGATCTGGCAGGCACCACCAACGGATCGTTGAGCCGCGAAATGCAAGGCATGGAAGACGGTGATACCTACAGCTTGTCGATGGATTTAAAATCCCGCGGTGCCGATGGCTCGGGCACGGGTGATGCCTCAGCTGCGGCTGGGCAGAGTGTGGTCGAGATCGTCTGGAATGGCGAGGTGATTGCCACGGTCGACCCATCCACCGATGGGATGGGCTGGCATACTTACACCTTTGACATCGTGGGCGGCTCTGGCGACGGCTCGAATGTCATCACCTTCAACGAAATTGGTTCCGACAACAGTTTTGGTACCATCCTCGACAACTTCCAGATCACTGATTCCGATGGCTTCGGGGTGCTGGAAAATGAAGCGGGAGCCAAAATCGCCACCCTTGGTGTGATTGATGAAGATGTCGGCGACAGCTACAGCTACACTGCTTCCGATAGCCGCTTTGAAGTGGTGGATGATGGCTCCGGCACAATGATCCTCAAGCTCAAAGACGGGGCGTCCCTCGATCATGAGGCGGAACCGACAGTCGATGTCACCGTGACGGTGACCGATAGCGCGGGCAATTCGGACAGCCAGATCCTCAATGTCACAGTTGGCGATATCAACGAGACGCCTTTGTCGATCGAATTGAGCGGCACGATGGTGGTTGAGGACAATGCCGGCGAGATCATCGGCATCTTGACCACGACCGACACCGATGATGGCGACAGCCATACCTACACTGTCTCTGACAGCCGTTTTGAGGTGGTTGAGGATAGCGGCGACATGGTGTTGAAGCTCAAAGATGGCCAGAGCATCGATGCGGACGCTGAACCGACCGTCAATCTGACGATCACCTCTACCGATAGCGGCGGCATCTCGACGCAACAATCCTTCGCGATTAATGTTGACCCGATCGCAGATGCGCCGAGCCTTTCTATCGGCAATGCCCAGACAACAATCATCAACACCAACTTTGAATCCCTTGCCGGGGACACGTCGGCCTTCCTGCCGGAAGCCGAAGGCTGGCAGACCGACAGTTCCGTCGAGGTGTGGCAGGGTGATACGGTCGATTATGGTGCCGCGAGCACCCATATCGAGCTGAATACCGATCCGCGCGATGGCTATGCGGATGCCCCGAATATCTATCAAACCGTCGACACGGTTGACGGAGCAACCTACACTCTGACCCTCGATTATGCCGGGCGGCCGGGCTATGGCGCAGATGTCAACACAATCGAAATCATCTGGGACGGTCAAGTGGTTGCCACCATTTCGGACAATGCGCAGGATAGCACCACCTATAACTGGCAGACCCACACCATCAACCTGACGGGTGATGGCGATCCTTCCAAGATCGAGATCCGCGAAGCCGGTGTCGATGTGGATTATGGACGCGGTATGCATATCGACAATATCTCTATGGTCGAATCCATCACCTCTGCAGCCCATGGGGAAGCAGGAGCGGCCATCAACTTGCCCGATATCCTGCCAACCCTTCCAGACAATGACGGTTCTGAGAGTCTGGCCCTGTCCCTTGGCAATTTGCCGGACGGCACGGTCCTGAGCGACGGCAGTCATACGGTGACCATTGGCGCTGATGGGGGCAGCGGCGATATCGCCAGCTGGGATCTAGACAACCTGCAGGCAACACCGCCTGCGGACTATGTCGGTACGGTGAATGTGCAGGTGACCGCCACAACGACTGAAATGTCCAATGGAGACACCGCCACCACCACGACTAGCTTCGACATTCAGGTCGAGGAACCACACATTGTGAATGAGGTGACGGGCACCTCCGCTTCTGAAACCCTTGATGGCACCAATGGTGAGGACCTGATTTCAGCCAGTGCCGGGGATGACACCATCAATGCCTATGACGGCAGTGACATCGTCTATGGCGGCGACGGCAACGACACGATTGATGGCGGCAGCGGCAATGACACCCTGTATGGTGACCATGGCAGTGACGTGATTGTTGGTGGTAGCGGCTCCGATATGATCTATGGCGGTATCGGCAATGACACCATGTCCGGAGGCGATGGCAATGACAGCTTCTTCTACATGATGGGGGATGGCAACGACAGTGTGAATGGTGGCACTGGTTCGGACTGGACCGACTCAATCGAGATCTTGGCCGCAGATGGCACGGAGACGACCGAGTATGGGACCGACTGGACCATCAACTTGACCTCGGGCTATTCTGGGATCACGCCGGACGGCGAACAGATGCTGCTCAGTGACGATGCCACTGGCACCATCGACTTTGCCGATGGCAGCAGCATCACGTTCGAGAATATCGACCGTATCGCCTGGTAACCAACGAAGGGCAGGATTCGGGTCGCGAGCCTTGTAGATCGACCCGAAACAACTGGCCTTGCCTTAAAAATCGGCCTTGGAGACAGGGGTTTCCAAGGCCTTTATTGCTCCGATGGATGGAGCTTGTCCCATGTGGCCTCTGGAGCGATGCCTTGAGACCCAAAGCCACCAACAGACCGCTATCCTTTTGGTCGGTCTTTTTCAACCAAGTCCAGTTAGGGAACGTTGTTTAAGTTTGTTGCAATTAACTTAATCTTAGACTCGGGCGCCTAGACTTGTTTCAGATTGGGTTCTGTTTAAGACAGAGCTGCTTCAGGATCCAGAAGACTTTCAGGTTGACGCCGCTGATGACCATGGCGCGACACCAATGATGTGGGTTGCAACCCGCGCGACAAGAAGAGTTTGTTCATGCTTGATACCATCACAGATCTAGCCCGCGAAAAGTCAAGTGACAAACGCAGAGAACTGCTCGGTCGTGTGGCTGACATGTTTTTTGATGGCGCCGAGCATCATTCTCAGAAGGAAGCCGTGATTTTTCGCGATATCGTGCTGAAAATGCTCGATGATGTCGATCTTGAGGGACGCGCGGAATTTTCCGAACGCGCCGCACCCCATGACAGTCTGCCGTCTGATGTCGCACGCCAACTGGCGCAAGACGACGTTGCGGTGGCCGGACCGATGTTGCAGCATAGCCCGGTCCTGACCGATGACGATTTCGTTGCCTTTTCCCAGTCCCTGTCCCCAAGTCATCTGGCAAGCATCGCCCAGCGTGAAAGCCTTTCGGGCACGGTTACCGATGCACTGATCGAGAATGGCACGCGGGAAGTCTGGCACAAGGTGACCCAGAACAAGGGCGCAGAAATCACATCCAAAGGGTTTGACAAACTGGTTAACAATGCCTCTGGCGACCAAATCCTCCAGGCCAGTCTGAGCGCCCGACCTGACATCACGATCGAGGCCGCCAAAAACCTGCTGCCATTGCTGCCTCAGGAAGGCAAGCAACGTCTGGTGCAATTGTTCGAACAGGATTCGGCCATGGGCGGCGAGTTGCTCGATATGGCACAAAAACGTGTTACCGCCGAAAAGCTGGATGGACGCAAGGGCCGGATTGAAACCAAGTTGCTGATCACCGATGTGAAAGAAGGCAAGGTGCAATTGTCTGACGCCATCATCCAACTGGCCGAAGCTGACCGCAGCGCAGACCTCATCTCTCTTCTTGCTGCCATGGCTGATATGGATGAACCACTGGTTTCCAATGCCTTCTATCAGGAAAATGACGACCCGATCGCCATCCTGTGCAAGTCACTGGATGTCAGCGTCGATGCCTTCACCCGTGTGATGCGGGTGCGATGTGATAAGCTGAAGCTGCCACTGAGTGCAGGCGGTCGCAGCATCATTCGTTACAAGGAACTGGATATTTCCTCTTCCCAGCGCGCGATGCGGTTTGTCCAGATGCGCAAAAATCTCGGGCAAGCAAGCTAGGGCTTGCCGGGACTGTCCGTCAAACCACCATGGTGCTGAAATAACAAAGGGGGCTTTCGCCCCCTTTTCTTTGTCTTGTTGATATAAGAGCGGTCACGCCGGTTCTGGCTTCTTCGCCTCTGATGCTTTCTCTCTTGCTTCGGAGCTCGCTTCAACGCCCTCTTCGGCATCTTTCGATTTTGCGTTATTCTCCTCGGAGGACGACTCATTGCTCAGAACACCGGCAAGATCATCCCGCGACAACGAGCCATGGAACTCTCCTTCGTCATCGACCACCGGCACCGGATAGTCAGCGGAAAGGGTCTCAGGCAGCACTTCCTCTAGCGGAGCATCCGGCGAGATGTGCGGCACATCGGCATAATGCTCTTCGCAGAGCTCGGCCTTGGCATCTTCCTGATAATATTCCTCAAGGCTTTCCTGAGTCAGGGTACCCTGATAGCCCTCATCGGTGACGTGATAGGCATAATCATCGGAATGGGCCCGCATTTGCTTGAGTGCTTCACCGATGGTGGCTGCGGTGATACGGAAGGCCTGGGGCTGCATAACCGTTTCCACATTCAGGGCCCGGGCGCGGTTGACGTCGCGCACGAAGGCCTCGACATAGTCGGTCGCCGGGTTGAGCAGGATTTCTTCCGGCTTGTCGTCCTGAACCAGCTCACCATCCTTGAGGATGGCGATGTTATTGCCAAGACGCAGGGCCTCATCCAGATCGTGGGTGATGAAGATGATGGTCTTGTGCAGCTTTTCCTGCAACTCGATCAGCTGATCCTGCATTTCCGAACGGATCAACGGGTCGAGGGCAGAGAAAGCCTCGTCCATCAGCAGGATTTCAGCGTTGGTTGCAAGGGCACGGGCAAGCCCGACGCGCTGCTGCTGACCACCGGACAATTGCGAGGGATACTGGTTCTCATAGCCAGCCAGACCGACCGTTGCCAACCATTCGACACCCCGCTCATGGGCTTCCGCCTTGCTCACGCCCTGAACCGTCAGACCATAGGAAGCATTATCGAGCACTGTGCGGTGAGGCAAAAGGCCGAAGCGCTGAAAGACCATCGACATTTTGTGACGGCGGAATTGTTCCAGCTCTTTTTCCGACAGCTTCATCACATCTTCGCCGTCAACGATGATCTGGCCTTCGGTCGGATCGATCAGCCGGTTGAAGTGGCGGATGAGTGTCGATTTGCCCGATCCGGACAGACCCATGATCACCGAGATATCACCCTTTTTGATCTTCAGGTTGATATCCTTGAGACCGAGCGTATGGCCGGTTTGGGCGAGGATATCGTCCTTGCTCAAACCCTGATGGACCAGTGGCATATGCTTTTCAGGTTCATTGCCAAACAGCTTGTAGAGCCCTTTTACCTCAATCAATGTATCAGACATTAGTGGGCTCCTTTCATATGCTTCTGGCTACGCTGGGCGTAAGCCTGGGATACCCGGTCGAAGATGATGGCGAGCGCCACAATTGCGAGGCCATTGAAAAGGCCGAGGGTGAAATACTGGTTGGTGATCGATTTGAGAACCGGCTGGCCGAGGCCTTTCACGCCGATCATCGAGGCCACAACAACCATCGCCAGAGCCATCATGATGGTCTGGTTGATGCCTGCCATGATGGTCGGCATGGCGAGCGGCACCTGAACACCGAACAGGCGTTGGTGCGGGCTCGCCCCAAAGGCGGTCGCGGCTTCCAGCACTTCCTTGTCGACAAGGCGAATACCAAGGTTGGTAAGGCGAATGACGGGCGGAATGGCATAGATGACCACAGCGATCAGGCCGGGAATCTTGCCGATGCCGAGCAGCATCACAACCGGAATGAGATAAACGAAGGCAGGCATGGTCTGCATGATGTCGAGAATCGGCGTGACAACCGCCTGAACCCGATCAGACCGGGCCATGGCAATACCGACCGGAATGCCCACGACAATCGCCATCAACGTGCAGACCGTGATCATCGAAAGGGTCCGCATGGTGTCTTCCCACATGCCGAAATAGCCGATCAGCAACAGGGAAATGACAACACCGATCAACAATTTCCAGGAGCGGCTGGCGCTGAAGACAATGGCGCCGATGGCCAAGATAATGATGGGCCACGGGGTGTTCAGCAGCAGTTTCTCGAACCAGATCAAAAAGGCAAGAAGGGGATCGAAGATCGTTTCGATGGCTTCGCCATATTCACGGGAGAAACTGCGATAGGCACCGTCCAGAGTTTTGCGGATAGCAACAAGGGTGCCTCTATCAAGTGAGGGGAATTCGCTCAGCCATGACGCATCCGCCATTTGCTTGCCTCCAATATGTCTGTTTAAAAAACAAAATCCCGGGCCCCAAGCAGGGTCCGGGATTCGTGCGCCTATGACAAGGCGCAATCATGCTTTCTAGAGCTCTGCGAGCGCTTTCTTGACTTTTTCAGCCGCTTCAGCAGGAACCCAGGAAGACCATTGGGCTTCATTTTCTTTCAGGAAGTGGATGCCAGCAATTTCGCCGTCAGCCTGATTGTCTTCCATCCATGCCAGAAGACCGTTCATCTGGGAGTTCTTGAAAGAACGCTTGCCAAGATAAGCGGCGATCTCTTCATGTTTCTTGGAGAAATCACCGGTGGTCACAGTCCAGACTTCAGAAGGCGGATACATGGTTGGTTTTGGATCCGCGCAATCTGCCTGGGTGATGCATTCCTTGAATATTTTGTCGTCGACGCCGGAACCGAAGTCAACTTTGACCATTTCATACTTGCCGAGCACAGCGGTCGGTGCCCAGTAGTAGCCGAGCCAGCCTTCGCCACGCTCATAGGCCTTGGCAATGGAACCAGAGAGGCCCGCGCCTGAACCCGGATCGACAATTTCAAAGCCGGCCTCTTCCATGTTCAAAGCCTTGAACAGGTTGCCGGAAGAAATCTGACAGTTCCAGCCAGCCGGGCAGCCATAGAAGCCTGCGAGGGAATCGTCTTCCGGATGCGGGAACATCTTGACGTTCTTCAGCACCCCTTCGATGGTTGCAAGGCTAGGATCCTTGTCGACCATATATTTCGGTACCCAAAAGCCCTCTTCGCCGCCATCAGACAGGGAGGCGCCGGTAATGGCCAGACGACCTTCTTCGACACCCTTGTCAATGGCTTCGCGCATGGAGTTAACCCAGAATTCCGGAGCAATGTCCGGCTCACCCTTCTCGGTCATCGATGCGCCAGTCGGCATGGTGTCGCCAGGAACCAGCTCGGCTTCACAGCCATAGCCGTGTTCGAGAATGAAGCGGTCAACATTGGCGATGAGCGTTGCAGAGTTCCAGTTCATGTCTGCGATGGTGACTTTGCCACAATCTGCAGCCTGTGCAGCAAAGGCGGAGCCTGACAGCATCAAGGCTGCGATCACAAAGCGTTTCATATTTACCTCCGGGATGGTATGTCTCATATATTCTGATCCACTGCAGGACGGCTTTGGGATGCCATCTGGATAGGTAGATCAATCTCGTTGCAGTTGAAGCGACCGCGCACAGGTGCGCGAAGGGTGATCTCGTGCATGACCGGGGCCGACATCACCCCGGAATTCTCAAAAGAATAAAATCCGAACTTGGGACTGTTCACGCAGTCTTCCTTGTCTGTTTAATGGTCCAGATTTTCGCAGCAGACAGAAGATTAACAATTCTCTTTATGGCTCGTCAATCAAAGATCTCCAAAATCCTGTCGATCAGGTTCGACACTGCCACTGCCTTAAAAAAAATAGTTCACCAATATTTCCAATAAATACCCCAGATAAAACGGAAACAACTTTTTACATTTACTCTAAACTTCCAAAATACAATCGAAATCTTTATTTTAAAAACCATTTTGCAGAAAACAACTTAGGACACAATCTGAGGTTTCAGCAGGAATGATGCATTTTCAAGACTTCGAACGGCTTTTTACTGATCAGGAATAGGGCCAATCGGTCCGGAAAAAACCAGATCAATGCGACCAATTGATGCGCCCAAAATGGCGGGGAAAACTTTTTGCAAAGCGGCTTCAAAGGGTCTGAAAGGTCGAATTGAAGAGCGAAGGTTGCCCGAATGAGAATAGAAAAAACAACATCTTGGTGCACTTTTTGCGGCGCACATCTTGCAAGTGCGAACAACCCAGCTCGCTTGCTCTATTCCCCTTCGCCGAAGCGGTCTTCGATCAGAGTGGAGATCGCCTTCAGCGCGTCTTCAGCCTGATTGCCCGACGTCACAACGTCAATGTGACAGCCCGGCGCTGCCGCCAGCATCATCAAACCCATAATTGACGTGCCACACACCGTGTGACCGTCCTTGGAGACCTGTACGTCCGCATCAAACTGATCAACTGTCTGGACAAACTTGGCCGATGCTCTGGCATGCAGGCCACGCTTGTTCTTGATGCACAATCGTTCGGAGAAAGAGGACTGGGACACGTCTGACGAAACGGCTTTCTTGGCAAGGGGTTACACTCTATTGACTGCCCTTGCCCAGAATCACGTCAGGGATCTGGACGAGCCGGTCGGAACACTCCGCTCAGCCGGACAGCAAGTCACTGGCAATATTAATATATTTTCGGCCTGCATCACAAGCCTCATGAACAGCTTCGGTCATCGTACGGTCGGCGCGCACACTGGCCAGCTTGATCAGCATCGGTAGATTGACACCGGCCAACACTTCAATCTTGTTCTCGTCCATGACGGAAATCGCCATATTGGACGGTGTTCCACCGAACATGTCGGTGAGCAAAACCACACCATCGCCCTTGTCGACCGCTTCGACGGCGGTGAGAATATCCTGACGCCGCTGCTCCATGTCATCATCCGGGCCGATGCAGATGGTCTCGATCTGCTCCTGTGGCCCGACCACATGTTCCAGCGCGGCACGAAATTCTTCGGCCAGTCGACCGTGTGTAACAAGGACAAGACCAATCATGGAATGTCTGCTCTCCTTCATATGTCCGGCACCCCGACGGGTTTTAGTCAGGATGGTCCTTACTACATCCCGTTGGGCACCAAAGACTGCCTATCTTCACCAACATGGGGACGAACGCAACCCCAAAAGACAGCCCTGAGCCGTCATCCACCAGCCTTCCATGTGGATAGACGGGCAAAAATCAGATCACAAGCGAGTGCGGATTGGCGCTCCGGTGCCTGCAGGTGATCAATGCGAACACCCTGCACGTCCAATCGGGCCTCATCGCGCGAGGGCATGCGCACAATGTCTTTGGCATCGGTCAGGTCGATCAGCAGGTGCATGACAGCACTGGTCAGATGATGGGCAGGGGACAGTTCGGTGACACCAAAGCCCCTCACCTCTTGCAGCCGCCGGGTTGCCAATGGTGCAAAAGCCAGAAGGGATGGAGCTTGGTGCTCGGCGCCAGCAGTTCGCGCGAGGCGGACATAATCGTCGCTGATAAGAGCAGCATAGAGGCCGCGATGGTCGGCCTCTTGCCGCAAATGACGCTGAAGCAGGGACTTGCCACTGCCGGTAGCCCCTCTGATCAGGATGCCGAGACTGCCGATCACCAGTGAAGCGGCATGCATGATGTCACTGCCTTGGGCCAGATGATCGGGGATGTCGAAGATGGGCCCATTGCGGGCTTCGTCATGGTCCGGGTCAAGATAAAGCGACATGGCAGGCTCCCAACAGCCTAGATTATTTGGTGCTCATTCACCCAGCTTAGCTGTTTTGGTCGGATTTGGGATCAAGCCTTTTCGTCGCATTGACAGGACCTGCGGGCAACTCGACCGTAAAGCGAGCACCGAGAATCGTCGCTTCGGCCTCTTCATGGGCGGGGTCTTCGTCCGGCGCACTGGTGCGATTGGACGCGCGTATCGTCCCCTGATAGGCTTCGACGATCTGCTTGGAGATGGACAGACCAAGACCGGAATTCTGACCGAAATCCTCGCCCTGCGGACGGTCGGTATAAAAGCGCTCGAAGACACGATTGACATCCTCGGCCTGAATGCCCGGTCCATGATCGTCGACGGTCACAACGACCTTCTTGTCCTGTCTGGTCAGGGCAACATCGACGGTGCCGCCCGGCGCGGTAAAGGAGCGGGCATTGTCGATCAGATTGACAAAGACCTGCCCCAGACGACTGTCGTTGCCATGGACCATGAAAGCATCGTCCATGTCCTCACCACCGGACAGGCTCAGCGTGACATGAATGTCGGATTTGGACCCGATTTCATCCTGAATGGTGACGATCGTTTCCATCAGGGCCTGCAGATCAAGGGGCTCGGAATCCTGTCGCGCCAGCTCTGCGTCCAGACGCGAGGCGTCTGAGATATCCGAGATCAACCGATCAAGGCGCCGCACGTCATGTAGAATGATGCCCACCAGCCGCTCACGGGATTCCGGTTTCTTGGCCAGAGGCAGGGTTTCTACCGCCGAACGCAGGGAAGTCAGGGGATTCTTCAGCTCATGGGCCACGTCGGCCGCGAAGGCTTCGATTGCATCCATGCGCTGATACAGGGTTTTGGTCATCGCCCGCAAGGATTGGCTCAATTGACCGATCTCGTCCTTGCGGTCGGAGAAATCCGGGATCTGTTCGCGGGCCTTGACGCCGCGACGCACCCGTTCTGCGGCTTCGGACAATTTGCGCACCGGGCCGGCAATGGTCCCGGCGAGCAGAATGGACAAGGTACCGGTCACCAAGGCGGAAATCAGAAAGACCCGGACAATACCCCAGCGCTCTGCCTGAACGATTTCATCGATTTCCCCGTCGCGGGTGGAGAGCAGCAAGGCGCCTGCAATGACACGGGAGCGCTGGATCGGCACGGCAGCAGAGACAATCAGACGTCCTTTGTCGTTGACCCGGACAATCGACGCGGCCGACCCGTCAAGGGCCTGGGAGACTTCCGGATAGCGACGCCCGTCGGTGCTGCCCAGCTCTTTGTAGAGGGGCAGATCGGCCTGTCGGATCCAGCTGACGAACCGGCTCCAGACTTCCGTCCAACCCTCCTCGCGCTCCACCTCCGGCTCGGGCAGATTGAAACGCAGGATGCCACGGGCATGAAGCTGGCGGGAATCAATCACCAAATTGCCAGCCAGATCATAGATACGGGCACGGGTGTCGGTGGGTGAAATAGCCGCGCGTAGAATGGGAGCCGCCCGTTCGGGATCGATGGGAAACTCGAAGAATCCGAAGGTATCATCAGTCGGTGTGAAGCTTTCACCCGCCTGCAGTTCCAGCAGCCGATCCGGATTGATGGTGATCGCGTCGGCGTCAGCCGCCGCTGAGGCCGCTACGGCCCCGGCGATGATCTTGCCCTGAGTCAGCAGAGAAGAGACGCGGGCATCGATCAAGCCTTCGCGGAACTGGTTGAGATAGAGAATGCCAAGCACCAGCACAGCCAACGCGGCAAGATTGAGAAAGACGATCCGACGGGTCAGGGAAGAAAAGGCAATTGAAGCACCAAGGCTGCGCAAGGGCGCAAGGCTGCGCTTCCGGCTTTCACCGGAAGAGGCTCGCTTGGCTTCCTGTTTGTCCCTGCTTTTCTGCAACATGGTCTTCCAGTCTGCGGATATGCCTGCCTTATGCTTTGTCGGCTTATCCCTCATTCATTCTCTGATCGCCAAGACACGGGCCTTGCCCTTGTCATATCCGCCTTGGCTGGCGCAAACCGGCCCTCTTTATGCGTGTTTTGGCAGACGTTCAGCCAAGGCTGGATAATGCGCGCGAAACGCATCCATAAATTCGTTGATCCATGGCCATTGCTCTTCCCAACGCCCGGCAAAGCGAAGTGCCAGATACCCTGCCATTCCGGCGAGAGCCAGATGGCCACCATTTAGCCCATCAGCCAATGTTGGTGGGGCCACCTGCAATCGGTCGAGGCCCCGCGCGACTTTCTCCCACTGCCGGTCAAGCGCCAGCTGGTATATCTTGTCATCGGGGCGAAAGCGAATTTCATAGGCCTGTGCAAGCAGGCAGTCGGTGATGCCGTCACCAAGCGCTTCGAGAACCTCCACGTCGGTTCGGTCCGAAGGATCCTCAGGGTAGAGCATGCCACCGCTTTCGCGGTTGAGGAATTGCATGATTGCGCGGCTGTCAAAAATGGCCTTGCCGTCATCGGTCAAAAGGGTTGGTATTTTACCCAAGGGATTGTTTTCAATCAGAACATCCGGGTCGTCCGTCGTGACAACCGTAGCGCACTCAGCTTCGATGTTGCAGAACCGCGCGGCCATGCAAACCTTCGAGGAATAGGGGGAGGTTGGGGAAATGAGAAATTTCAAAGCAGAATGTCCTGTATGGAATAGGCAGATTGTCGATGCTTTTTCAACATCCCTCTATTGGCGCTCCGGTTGATCGATCGGATCAACCCTGTTCCCGGAACCGGTAACCGACCCCATAGAGGGTTTCGATCATATCGAAATTGTCATCGGCTGCCTTGAATTTCTTGCGCAGACGCTTGATGTGGCTGTCAATGGTTCGGTCATCGACATAGACCTGATCTTCATAGGCGGCATCCATCAGGGCGTTGCGGCTTTTGACCACGCCGGGACGCTGGGCCAGCGCAAAGAGGATCAGAAACTCCGTGACCGTCAGGGTGACCGGTTTGCCATCCCAGCTGCAGGTATGCCGCTCCTGATCCATGCTCAGCAGACCGCGCTCCAACAGGTCGGCCTTAGCGGTCTGACCATCGGAAGAGACTTTTACCTCACGGGCCTGTGCCCGGCGCAAAACCGCCTTCACCCGCTCGACCAGCAGGCGCTGGGAGAAGGGTTTGTGAATGAAATCATCCGCACCCATTTTCAAACCGAACAGCTCGTCGATCTCATCATCCTTGGACGTCAGAAAGATCACCGGCAGGTCGGTTTTCTGGCGCAATCGGCGCAGAAGTTCCATCCCGTCCATACGGGGCATCTTGATGTCGAGGATCGCCAGATCCGGCGGGGCATGCAACAGGCCATCGAGACCCGAGGCACCGTCGGTATAGGTGTCCACTTTGTATCCTTCGCTTTCCAGTGCGATGGAAACAGATGTCAGAATGTTGCGATCATCATCGACAAGGGCAATTGTTGCCATGCCGTTTCCTTTCCTTGACCGGTTCGCTGTGCGTTGCTTCACAGCCTCTTTGACCAGAGGCCTGTGGCTGCGAACCGCTGTGAGCCAGACCTATTGTTGAAACGCTCGGACAGATCCGATTCTCTCCAGAGGATTGGCCCAGACGCAGGAGGAAAATCCGTTTTTTCCCCACTGCCATCCTCAGACCAAAGCCGTCAATCTGCCATTGGTTTGAGCACTATAACCCGAAATGCGCCAAAATAAGGCAGCTTCTTTTCCGTGTTACCATTCCTTCCAATCCATCAACAGGCCGTTGGCCCCGCCCGCAGCCTCGGCAGCCTGACAAGCCGCCCTGATATCTGCCAGCGGCGTCTGTGCCTTCAAGCTTGCGGCAACAAAGGCCGGATCGAGCAACTGGATCGGGCCGCGACGCGCGATCAGGGTGAAAAGCAGCGGGCCAGTGCTCCACCATGCGGGCGCGTCAGCCAAGCGTTTCAGGACATCGGGGATCGCCTCGATCATGCCCGTCATTGCCGGATGACCGGCGGGCGCCGCAATGAAGGAATTATAGAGCAGCATGCTGCCCCACCCAAGATTGCGCGGGACCGGCTCGGCCATGGCCGTCAATCCGGCCATCGACATAAAGGCATCAAAGCTCCGGTCCATTCGGGCGGGATACCAGTCGCAATCGAGATAGATGCCACCCTCGCGGGCGAGGATAACATAGCGGGCCACATCAACCGCACCGGGATAATCGCCTGCTGCCAGCATGTCATTGAATTCAGGCAGCACATCAATGCCGAGTGTTTGCAGATCGGCTTCGCGCCAGAGCTTGTATTGATACCCATTGCTTGCCGCATGGCTGGCCCATGCGCGGGTTGCTTCTGGCACCGGGCGCTCCCCGATCCAGATTTGATGGATGATTCTGGGGATGGCCTGCTGGTTGGCCGCGACAATCGCGCGTCTGTCATCGGGGCTGACTTTGGTCAGATCAGCCAAAAGCGCCGGGTCAGGCACAAGGTGATATTGATAGGCAATCTTCAACAGGGCATTGCCGTCGCGTTTGGCGGTGCGCAGCATCGCGGCATGCAGCTTGCGCGGCAAGCCCAACGCTGTGTGAGGCTGGACTGCCATCACCCCAGTGTCCTGTTTGGCCGCCTCCAGCACCTGCCAGGCGCGTTCGTTCTCTCCGGCATCGCGCAGGCTGGCGGCCGCGGCGAGCACTTGTCTGAGTTTTTCCATAGGCGCTCCGGTCTTTTTCCCTCTATGATCAATGTGATTTCTGTTTGTCACTTTGATCATGCTATTGATCTTGAAACTCATTGGATCAAGCATGCGCAAAAACTCGCATGCCCATCTTGGAAAGTCTGCATCGCTTGAGATAGTCTCTTCCTTCACGGATTTCAAAATTTTGGGAATTTTCATGTCGCCCACCGCTCAAGACCCAGTGCAGGTGCCCAACGCATCCACCGATCCCACAGCCATTCCGACCGTGGCTCAAGACCTGCTTCGCATTGAGGGGATGTCGGTTGATTTCTCGCTGATCGGCGGCGGACATTTCAGGGCGGTGAAAAATGCCAGCCTGCGGGTCTTGCCCGGCAAGGTGACGGCTCTGGTCGGCGAGTCCGGATCGGGCAAATCGGTCATTTCTCAGGCGGTGATGGGTATCGCGCCGAGGACGGCGACAGTCAAGGGCAATGTCTGGTTCGATGATGCCCGCTATGACGAGCCACCAGTGGACCTGTTGACCCTGCCCAAGGATGGCGCAGAAATCCGCCATGTTCGCGGCAACCGCATCGGCATGATCTTTCAGGAGCCGATGACGTCCTTCTCGCTGATGCACACGATCGGCAACCAGATCAGCGAAAGTCTGGCGATCCATACGAATCTGTCACCCATGGAGCAAATCGAGCTTTGCCACGAAACGCTGGCGATGGTTGGCTTCGACAATCCGCAGCGCATCTATGAGATGTATCCTTTCGAGCTGTCCGGAGGCATGCGACAGCGAGCGATGATCGCCATGGCGCTGATATGCTCCCCCTCGTTGCTGATTGCTGACGAGCCGACCACGGCGCTCGATGTGACCATTCAGGCGCAGATCCTGAAATTGCTCAAGGACTTGCAGACCAAGCTCAATATGGGGGTGTTGCTGATCACCCATGATCTTGGCGTGGTGGCCAATATGGCCGATGAGGTGGTGGTGATTCACCGCGGCAACATCATGGAGATGGGGTCGGTGGACGACATTTTTCGCAACCCCACCCATCCCTATCTCAAGGGGCTGATGGAAGCCGTGCCGCATTTCGGCATGGGACAGGGGGATCGGCTGAAACCTCTGCGCGAGATCCCCATCGACAAGGTTCGGGGGCTCGGCAATTATACCAAACAGAGCGACGCTGCCAATGGCAACAGCGCGGCACCGCAAGTCATTCTCTCAGTGCAGGGCATCAACAAGAGCTTTGCCACCCGCAAACAGAGCTGGGGCCTGAAGGCATCGGGACATGCCCCCAAAAAGGCCGTCTCCGACGTCAGCTTCGATATTTTCAAGGGTGAATGTCTCGGACTGGTCGGGGAAAGCGGTTGCGGCAAGACCACCCTGTCCAAGATTCTGATGCGGGCACTGGAGCCCGATGAAGGATCGATCCATTATGTGGACGAGCAGGGACCAATTAATATCAGCGAATGCAACGGAGCGGCCCTGCAAGCCTTGCGCTCGGATATTCAGATGGTGTTTCAGGATCCGGTCTCGTCCCTGTCGCCGCGCATGACGGTGAAGAATATCCTGACCGAACCGCTCGACATCCACCAGTTGGGTAACCGGAAAGACCGGCTGGATGTGGCTGAGAATCTGCTCAGCGCCGTTGGGCTGGATCGTGCCTCGCTCAACCGCTATCCGCACAGCTTCTCTGGCGGACAAAGGCAGCGCATCGGCATCGCCCGGGCCTTGGCACTTGGTCCCCGTCTGGTGGTTTGTGATGAGCCGGTCTCAGCACTTGATGTGTCGGTGCAGGCACAGATCCTCAATCTGCTCAAGGATCTGCAATCGGAACTGGGTCTGACCTATCTGTTCATTTCGCACAATCTGGCGGTGGTCAATTATATGGCGGACCGGGTGGCGGTGATGTGTTCGGGGCGCATCGTCGAGATTGCCCCTTGCGAAGCCTTGATGGCCAATCCGGTCCATCCCTATACCCGTTCGCTACTGGAAGCGGTGCCCTATCCGGATCTTGACCGAAAGCTCAATTTCGACATTCCGATGAAAGCCAGCAGCGCCTTGCAGGATACATGGCCGTCAGACTTCCAGTTTGACGATGAGAATGCCCTGACGATGATCGATCTGGGCGGCGACCACAAAGTGCTCGCCAAACGAGGCGCAAGCATCGAGGGAGCACAGGGATGATCACCAGACGCAACGCACTGAGCCTGCTGGCCAGCGCCGCCACCCTGCCCTTGTTGCCGATCGGGGCCAAGGCGCAAGCAAGGGATCTGGAACCGGATTTTCTGAAAATTCTGGTCGCCAAGGGCAAGTTGCCACCCGTGCAAGAGCGGTTGCCCAGCAATCCGCGTGTCGTCAAGCTCGCTCAGATGGGGCGTGCCGCCGGACGCTATGGGGGCACATTGCGGACCCTGATTGGTGGCCAGCGGGGCATTCGGCTGGTGCCAATCAACAGCTATGCCCGCCTGATCGGCTATGACGAAGCACTCAATCTGGTGCCAGACCTGCTGGCTTCGTTTGAGGTGGACGCGGATAGCCGCGTCTTCACCTTCAAACTGCGTGAGGGGCATCGCTGGTCGGACGGGTCTCCCTTTACGGCAGAAGACTTCCGCTATTGCTGGGAAGACGTGATCCTCAATGAGGAGCTTTATCGTGGCGGTCCACCGGCCAACATGCTGATTGACGGCAAGCCACCGATCTTTGAAGTGCTTGATGAACTCACCGTGCGTTACACATGGCACGACACGATGCCGGATTTCCTTGCCAATCTGGCCCAGCCAGTGCCACTCAAAATCTTCATGCCATCGACCTATCTGAAGCAGTTCCACGCGAAGTACCAGCCGTCTCAGAAGCTTGAGGAGCTGTCCTACAAATATCGGGTGGATGACTGGGTACGTCTGCATAAGCGGGTTTCGCGCACCAATCGGCCGGAAAACCCCGATCTGCCGACGCTGGAAGCCTGGATGCCGCGCACCAGTCCGCCTGCTGAGCAATTTGTCTTCACCCGCAATCCCTATTATCACCGGGTGGACGAGAATGGCCTGCAACTGCCCTATCTCGACCGGCTTGAACTCAATGTCAGCACCAATGACATCATTCCGGCTGCGACCTCGAGCGGCCAGAGCGATCTGCAGTTCGGCGGTCTGACCTTCTCCGATTTCACCTTGATGAAAACCGCAGAGGAAACCAACCATATCAAGGTCAGTCTGTGGCGACGGGCGCAGGGTTCGAGCTTCGCGCTCTATCCCAACCTGACCTACAAGGATCCGGTCTGGCGCGACGTGTTCCGCGATGTGCGGTTCCGCCGGGCGGTGTCGCTGCTGATCAATCGCGAAGAAATCAACAAAGCGCTGTTTTTCGGACTGGCGGCAGAGAGTGCCAATACGGTCTTGCCGGAAAGCCCGCTCTATAAGGACGCCTATGCGCAAGCCTATGCCCAGTTTGATCCGGACGCAGCCAACCGGCTGCTTGACGAGATGGGGCTCAAGACAAAGCGCTTCAGTCGCCAGCGTCATTTGCCCGATGGGCGTCCAATGGACATCATCATCGAGACCGCAGGGGAAAGCACCCTTGAAACCGACATACTGGAACTGATGACCGATCATTTCCGCCGCTGTGGCATTCGCATCTTTACCCGCTCAACCCAGCGCGAGGTGTTTCGCAAGCGGGCGATCGGTGGTGAAATCATGATGGCGGTGTGGTTCGGTCTCGACAATGGGGTGCCAACAGCGGACATTTCGCCTCAGGCATTGGCCCCGTCAGCGGACGATCAGTATCAATGGCCTGTTTGGGGTATGTATTATCAATCCGCCATGACCAAGGGCGAGCCGCCTGACATGCCCATCGTAATGGAACTGGTGGATCTGCTCAAGCAATGGCGTCATGCGACCAACCACGCACAGAAAACCGAAATCTGGCATAAGATGCTGCAAATCCATGCGGATCAGGTCTTTTCAATCGGGACCCTGAACAGTGCCCTTCATCCGGTCGTCTCGGCCGCCAACTTGCGCAATCTGCCGGAAAAGGGGCTTTATGGCTATTATCCCATGTCCTATCTGGGCGTCTACATGCCGGACACCTTCTGGTATGACGAGGAAAGCTGACCCATGCTGAGTTATATCTTGCGGCGCATCGTCATGATGATCCCGACCTTGCTGATCATTTCAGCCTTGGTCTTCACCATCATCCAGTTGCCCCCGGGCGATTATTTCGACAGCTACATTTCCGAGCTGCGCGCCATGGGCGAAGCCTCCGATCTGGCGGAAATCGAGGAATTGCGCGAACGCTATGGCCTCGACAAGCCCGTGGTTGAGCAATATGTCCGCTGGGTTGGTGGCATGCTGGTGGGGGATTTCGGCTATTCGTTCGAATATCGCCTGCCGGTCAGCGATGTGGTCGGTGACCGCTTCTGGCTGACGGTGCTGGTCTCTATGCTGACGATCATCGTCACCTGGGCCCTTGCTTTCCCCATCGGCATCTACTCGGCCACCCACAAATATAGCTGGGGGGATTATGGCCTGACCTTCCTTGGCATGATCGGCATTGCGGTGCCGAATTTCATGCTGGCGCTGGTGATTATGTATTTCTCCAACAAATGGTTCGGCATCTCAATCGGTGGGCTGATGGACAAGGCCTATCTCAACCAGCCGATGAGCTGGCCGAAATTTTGGTCGATCCTTGAGCATCTGTGGATTCCGGTGCTGATCATCGGTACGTCGGGGACGGCGGCTATGATCCGCCGCCTACGGGCCAATTTGCTGGATGAATTGCAGAAGCAATATGTCGTGACGGCGCGGGCCAAGGGTCTGCACCCCAAAAAGGTGCTGCATAAATATCCGCTGCGCGTGGCGCTCAATTTCTTTGTCTCCGACATTGGCTCAATCCTGCCCGCGGTCATTTCAGGGGCCGAGGTGACGGCAATCGTGCTGTCGCTGGAAACCACCGGGCCGATGCTGGTGCGGGCGCTCAGTTCCCAAGATATGTATCTGGCGGGCTCGTTCCTGATGTTCCTCGCCTTCCTCACGGTGATTGGCATGCTGGTGTCTGACATCGCCCTTGCCTTGCTTGATCCACGTATCCGTTTCGGGGGAGGACGCGCCAAATGACTGCCATGCTGCCGCCACCGGGCGCTCCGATCAAGCATTATGTCTCAGATGCTCCGTTCGACCCTTATGCGGTCGAACAGGATGAGGGCGATCAGAAAGGCCTCGCCGCCGCTTCGCAATTGCGGCTGATGTGGATCCAGTTTCGTCAACACAAGCCTGCCGTGATTTCGGGGATCTTCCTTCTGGTCTGCTATCTGAGCATTCTGTTCAGCGAGTTTCTGGCCCCTTACAGTCTGGAAACCCGCAATCTCGACGACATCTATGCCCCGCCACAATCGATCCATCTGTTCCATGAAGGCAGCTTTGTCGGCCCCTTTGTCTATGGCCGGACGATGGAACTAGACATGACGAAATTGCAGCGGGTCTATCAGGACAACAAGCAGGATGTGCAGCCCTTGCGGTTTTTCTGTAAGGGCGAGCCTTACAAATTCTGGGGTCTGTATGACGGCGATTTGCATCTGATCTGCCCCGCCGAAGGGGGTAAATTCTTCTGGCTGGGGACAGATCGGCTAGGCAGGGACATTTTGTCGCGCATTCTCTATGGGGCGCGGATTTCGCTGACCATCGGCCTGTTCGGCATCATCATGAGCTTTGTGCTCGGCATCGTGATCGGTGGCTTGGCAGGCTATTATGGTGGCTTCATTGACATGACGGTGCAGCGGATCATCGAAGTGCTGCAATCGATCCCGTCGATCCCGCTTTGGCTGGCCTTGGCGGCGATCATTCCGGTGACCTGGCATCCGTTGTTGGTCTATGCGGGCATCACGCTGATCCTCGGACTTCTGGACTGGACCGGATTGGCCCGCGCTGTTCGCTCCAAGCTTTTGGCCCTGCGCGAGGAAGATTATGTGCTGGCTGCCCAATTGGTGGGGGCCAAGCCAAGGCGGATCATTTTGCGCCATCTGGTGCCCGGCTTCATGTCGCATCTGATTGCCAGCGCCACCCTGACCATTCCGGGCATGATTCTGGGCGAGACCGCGCTCAGTTTTCTCGGTCTTGGCCTCCGGCCGCCGATCACTTCGTGGGGTATCTTGCTGACCGAAGCCAGAGGCATAAACATAATTGCGCTCTATCCGTGGCTTTTGTTGCCGGTTGTTCCGGTCATTTTGGTGATTCTGGCCTTCAATTTTCTTGGAGATGGGTTGCGTGACGCTGCGGACCCCTTTAGGTAGCACCATGTTGTAGAAAAAGAGGCGCGCAGTCGCGATTTTGCCAGTGACCTACAGTTCAGAACATATTGCGTTCGAGGCCCCTGTTTCATCGGGGTTCCATACCAGCAAAGATGGCACTTCATTCATTGACGGTGAGAGAGACATGGCACGTCGAAATCTGAATATTCGCATCATGATGTATAGCCATGACACGTTCGGGCTGGGGCATCTGAGGCGCTGCCGAACCATCGCGCATTCACTGGTGGAAGATTTCAGTGGTCTGGAAGTGTTGATTGTCTCCGGCGCGACGATTGCCGGTGCCTATGAATATCGAGCGCGGGTCGATTTCGTGAAGGTCCCCAGCGTGATCAAACTGCGCAATGGCGAATATAGCTCGATGGAAAAGCATATCGACATCAAGCAAACGCTGGCCATGCGCTCTGCCATCATTCGCCAAAGTGCCGAGATTTTCAAACCGGACATCTTCATTGTCGACAAAGAGCCCATGGGCTTGCGCGGCGAAGTAGAGGAGACTCTGCGATATCTCAAGGCCCATGATACCCGTCTGGTGCTGGGCTTGCGTGACGTGATGGACGCGCCCCACTTGCTTGATGCGGAATGGGCCCGCAAGGAAACGATGGACAAGATCGACCATTTTTTCGATGAGATCTGGGTCTATGGACCGAATGACTTTTACGATCCGCTGACTGGCCTCGATGTGCCGCAGTCGGTGCGCGACCGGATGGAGTTTGTCGGCTTTCTGCAGCGTCAGACCGCCATGTCGGATGAAGGCAGCCATGCGCTCGACGAAGGGGACTTCATTCTGGTCACGACAGGCGGTGGTGGCGATGGGGATGATCTGGTGCGCGATGTGCTCAATGCCTATCATCATGATCCCAGCCTGACGACCCGAGCCCTGATCGTTCTGGGTCCCTATCTGCCAGCTGAAGATCGCCATGCGCTGATCGAGCTTGGCGCTGACATCGATCATGTCGATATGATTGCCTTTGACAGCAAAATGGAAAATCTCGTGGCCAAGGCCAAATATGTGGTCGCCATGGGGGGCTACAACACCTTTTGCGAGATCATGTCCTTTGACAAACCTGCCCTGATCGTGCCGCGGACAGAACCGCGTGAAGAACAATTGATCCGAACAAAACGCGCCGAAGAGTTGAATTGGGTCACAATGCTCTTACCTGAGCAGTCAAGAGATCCTGCCACCATGGCAGCCGCCCTCAAAAAATTGATCCATCAGCCGGCCCCCTCGGCCCATGCGAATGGCATCAAACTCGATGGGCTGGTCAATATATCCGACAAGATCGAGCGTTTGTTTGTGCCGGACGGCAACGACGCAAAGAGCGAAGCCGAAAAGGCCTGAATTGTGACCGACAAGACCAAAATCGTCGTATTGCTGAAAGGCTATCCGCGCCTTTCAGAGACCTTTATTGCACAGGAGCTTCTGGGGCTGGAACGCGCGGGACTGGAACTGCATCTGGCCTCGATGCGCCATCCCACCGACAAGAAACGCCATCCGGTGCATGATGAAATCAAGGCACCGGTTTTTTATCTGCCTGAATATCTCCATCACGAACCGTTGCGGGTACTCAAAGGCCTCTGGAAAGCCGCCAAGACCTCCGGATTTGGCAAGGCCTTCAAACGCTTCCTGAGCGACCTGCCCAAAGACTTGTCCCGCAATCGGGTGCGCCGGTTCGGACAGGCAGCGGTCTTGACAGCGGAATGGCCCGAAGGGGCGACGTGGCTCTATGCCCATTTCATCCACACGCCCGCCTCCGTGGCGCTCTATGCCAGCGAAATGATGGGCATTCCTTGGAGCATATCGGCCCACGCCAAGGATATCTGGACCTCGGCAGACTGGGATTTGGCCGAAAAGCTGACGCGCGCCAACTGGACGGCCACCTGCACCAAAACAGGGCATGAGCATCTGCAATCGCTGGCCGATGATCCGAGCCGGGTGCATCTGAGCTATCACGGGCTCGATCTGGATCGCTTCGAGGGCAATCCGGTGCCGCTTGACCCAAGGGATGGATCGGATCCGGCCAATCCGGTTGTACTGTTCAGTGTCGGGCGTCTTGTTGAGAAGAAGGGCTATGACACGCTGCTTGAGGCCTTGTCGCTGCTGCCCAAAGGCCTCAACTGGCGCTTTGATCATGCAGGCCACGGGCCTTACAAGAAACAGCTGGTGGCCCAGAGCGAGGCATTGGGGATTGCCGACAAGATCAACTGGATGGGGGCGGTCGATCAAAAAGACGTGCTGGCAGGCTACCGTGCCTCGGACATTTTCACGCTGGCCAGCAAAATCGCGGCTGACGGCGACCGGGATGGTTTGCCCAATGTGCTGGTGGAAGCTGCCAGCCAGCAGAAATGCTGTGTCGCAACCCGTGTTTCGGCAATCCCGGAGCTGTTCCGTGATGATGAAAATGGCCTTCTGGTTGACCCCGAACAGCCAGTTGAGCTGGCCCATGCTCTGGAACGGGCGATTACCGACCCGGCTTTGCGGGCACGTCTGGGAGCACAGGCCGAGAAGGATGTGCGCAAGGATTTCGACCATAAGGTCAGTGTGTCCTTCCTCAAATCCCTGTTTATCGGTCCGGCTAAGGGTTCGGCCCCTAAAGCATAAAAGCCCTGCATAAAACAGATCGGCAAAGAGCGGATAGTCTGAAGGATGGAAGAAATGGATAAGCAGAATGGGTCCGGTCGCGGCAAAAAAGTGATGTTCTATGTGCAGCATCTGCTGGGAATCGGACATCTGGCGCGGGCCAGCCGGATCTCTGCTGCGCTGATTGAAGAGGGATTCGATGTGACTGTGGTCACCGGCGGCAAGCGCGTCGAAGGGTTCCCCGGCAAAGGCATCAAGCATGTCGCGCTGCCCGGCATTGCGTCGGACAATGCAAGCTTTTCAAAACTGATCGATGAGAATGGCACGCCGGTTGATGACGCTTTCAAGGCCATGCGGGCTGAATTGTTGATCAAGACCTATCACGACATCGCACCGGATTTTGTGCTGGTCGAGGCCTTTCCGTTTGGCCGCCGTCAGGTGCGGTTCGAGTTGCTGCCGCTGATGGAGACCATTCAAGCAAGCGACAACAAGCCGATCGTCATCGGCTCGGTGCGCGACATTCTGCAAGAAAAGATCAAGCCGAGCCGCAACGAGGATACGGTTCAGTATATCGATCAGTATTTCGATCATATCTTCGTCCATGGCGACCCCGACTTCATGCCGTTCGAGGCGACCTTCCCGCTGTTTGACCGGATCAAGGACAAGGTGCGCTATACGGGCATCGTCGCGGCGCCACCGCCAGAGGAACCAGAGGACACGTTTGCCGTCGTTGTGTCGGCTGGCGGCGGTGCGGTTGGCCGCGATTTGGTCACGGCAAGCCTTGAAGCGGCCAAAAACAGCCCCCTGCCTGGCAATTGGTGCATCATCACGGGGCCCAATCTGCCGCAAGTTGAGTTTGAGCAATTCCGCGCCGATGCCCCCTCTCATGTTCAGATCGAGCGGTTTCGCACAGATTTTGCCAGCCTATTGAAGGGGGCTTCCCTGTCCGTGTCACAATCGGGTTATAATACGGTCTGCGATATTCTGAGGGCGCAGTGTGGCAGCGTTCTGGTGCCATATACCAGTGGAGGAGAAACCGAACAGACCCGCCGGGCGGAAAAGCTGGAGGGGCTGGGTCTGGCAACTTATCTGAATTCGGATGATCTGAGTGGACCGACGATTGTGGCCGCCATGCGCGAGGAAATGGACAGGATGGCGCGACGCCCAGCCTTCAAGATTTCTCTCGACGGGGCGAAGACCACTGCGCACATGCTCCGCGAACTTGCCTGAATTTGCCTGAATTGGACTAAACGTCTCTTGAGAAGAGTGGCTTGATGCGCCAATGCTTGCCAGAGCAATGCAGCGCTTCGATGGCCTGCATAAAGGTGAGCATGGAACGAAACCTGATTCGATATATCTGGACGCATACCAAGCAAGAGCAGTTGATTGTTCTGACGCTCGTCCTGTTGTCGATGATCCCCTACTATCTGGCGCTGGATCTGCCCAAGCAGATCGTCAACGGACCAATTCAGGGGCAGGGTTTCGAGGCGGAAGGCGCCACACAGCTCTTTTTCCAGACCATCATCGACCTGCCCTACTTTGGCTCGGTCGAGCTGTTTTCCGGCATGGAGCTGGATCGGCTCGATTCCCTTTGGGCGCTGAGCGCGCTGTTTCTCGCCTTTGTCATCATCAAGGGCATTTTCAAGCTCAACATCAATACCTTGAAAGGACGGCTCGGGGAACGCCTGCTGCGCCGCATCCGCTATCAACTGGTCGATCGCATCCTGCGCTTTCCTCCCAGCTATTTCAAACGGGCCAAGGCCGGTGAAATTTCGAGCATGGTCAAGGACGAGGTGGAGCCGATGGGCGGCTTCGCCGGGGATGCCTTCGTCCAGCCCGCCTTGCTTGGTGGGCAGGCGCTGACCGCTCTGACCTTCATTTTCGTTCAGCATTTCTGGCTCGGCATGATTGCCGTATGCATGGCCTTGTTTCAGGCCTTCATCATTCCGAAGATGCGCATGCGGTTGATCGAGTTGGGGCGGCAGCGGCAATTGACCGCCCGTCAGCTGGCCGGTCGGGTGAGCGAAATCATCGATGGCATCCAGACAATCCATGCCTACGACACGTCCAACTATGAGCGTGCCGGGATTGGCGGATTGTTGGCCACGATCTTCAAGATCCGCTACGACATCTATCAATGGAAGTTTTTTGTCAAATTTCTCAATAACTTCCTTGCCCAACTAACGCCGTTCCTGTTCTACAGCATCGGCGGCTATCTGACCATCAAGGGTGGTCTGGATGTGGGGCAACTGGTCGCCGTGATCAATGCCTATAGCGAGCTGCCCGGACCGCTGAAGGAGCTGATTGACTGGGATTTGGCGCGGCAGGATGTGCAGGTCAAGTATGAGCAGGTGATCAACCAGTTCGAGCATGACGACATGTTGGCGTCTGACATGCAGGCGATCAATGGCAATGCCGACCAACCGCTGCCGTTGCCCCTGTGCGCTGCCAATGTGACGCTGGAGGATGAGTCCGGGGCAGTTTTGTTGCGCAATGCCACCGTCCGCATCGAGAAGGGTGAAACCGTCGCCTTCGTCGGAGGAGCCAGCAGCGGGGCCTCGCCGCTGGCGCAATCCCTCTCGCGCCTGTTGCCGCCTGTGAGCGGGCGCATTCAGGCTGGGCAAGTTGATCTCTACAGCCTACCGGAGACCATCACCGGACGGCGGATCTCCTATGCTTCCAACGATCCCTATCTGTTTGTCGGTACGCTGAAGGAAAATCTGACCTATGGGTTGAAGCATGAACCGGTGGCCGTGCATTTGGTGTCCGAAAGTGAACAGGCACAGAAAAAATGGGAATATTCAGAAGCCAGACGGACCGGCAATCCGACGCTCGACATCAATTCGGACTGGGTGTCGGAGAATAGCATCTTCCGGCCCGGATCAGGGGCCGATACCGGTCTGGCGGCTGCGCGCGTGGTGTTCGATACGGTGCAATTGACCGGTGACATTGTTGATTTTGCCCTCAATACCATCGTTGATCTTGAGGCTTATCCGGACATTCGCAACACCATCCTCAACCTGCGCAAGGATTTTCGACAGGAGCTTGAAGCCCGCGGAATCACCGACCTCGTCGCACCGTTCGAATTTGAAGGCTTCAATGATCATGCGATGCTGATCGAGAATTTTCTGTTCGGCAATGTGGTCGATCCGGAAAATACCATGCCGCTGATCGCCGAGAATTCCCACTTCGGCAAGGTCATGTCCGATACCGGGCTGGATGTCGACTTTTTCGAAATGGGCCGAACGATCGCCGCCAACCTTGTTGAATTGTTTGCTGATCTACCCGAAGACCATCCGTTCTTTCAGAATCTCGACCATATCACGGCGGATGACATTGCAGCGCTGGGCAAAATCCTGCCCAAGGTGGAAAATCGCGCCATGCGTCAGGTGAACAGGGACAACACCATCCCCTTCATTCGGCTGGCGGCGATCTATATCGAGCCACGCTATCGTCTCGGCCTGTTGACGGATGCGATGAAGAAGAAAATCATCGCAGCCCGCAAGCGCTTCCATGCGGCGCTGGATCCGAAGCTGCTCACCTTGATGGATCCCTACAAGGCAGACAGCTATCTCACTTCGGCCAATCTTCTGGAAAATATCCTGTTTGGCAAAGTGGACATCAGCTATGGCGACGCTTCCCGACAAATCCGCAATATCCTGTCGGATCTGCTCGGGCGCCATCAGGAGTTGAACTTTGCGATTATGAAGCTCGGTCTCGACTTCAATGTCGGCGCTGGTGGCAGGCTTTTGACCGAGGCCCAGCGGATCAAAGTGGGGCTGGCGCGGGCCATCATCCGGCGCTCGGACTATTATATCCTCAACCGTCCCATTGCCGGCTTTGACCCTGATATTCAAGACGAAATTGTCCGTGACACACTGGCGTTGCTCAGTGAATCGGCCGACAATCCCGGTGTAATCTGGGTCCTTTCACATGAGAGGTTTACGAAGTTTTTCCAGCGTGTTAGCATCTTTGAGCAAGGCACGTTAAAAGAAGACAGTGCTCTTGAAGACTACATTCAAAAAACTAAATCTAATAAGAGCTAGTCTGGCATCGTCGTTTCTTTGAACCCCAAACCCCGATTTCCGGGTGAGGATCTTTCGGATGCTGTTGTGTGATGAAGTCGAGACGTTAACCCATACGTCTTTGTTTGAATGCCTGGACAAGACCAAGCTGAAGCTCCTGGCATTCAATTCTGATCGCGTGAAATTCATGCCTGGGCAAACCTTGTTTGCGCGGGGCGATGAAGGTGACTTTGCATTTGTGGTCTTAAGTGGTCAGGTGGACGTGTTCGTCGATGTCGGCGAGGGTGACCGTCAGAAAGTCCGGGAAGCTTCGAATGGGGATCTGATCGGCGAAATGTCAATTATCGCCAACCGCCCGCACCAGAAAACCGCCATTGCCAAGACATCAACAGAAAGTTTGCGGATTGGCAAACAGTGCTTCCTGAAAGTCATTGAGGGATGTCCAAAAACATCTGCCAACGTGATTTCCCATTTGGGGCACCGCCTGTCTGAAGAAACCCGCAGCATGGAAAATCCGGTTTCCTGAAGGCCCTGTCCGGCCGTTCTCTCTCCTCCGCCGAAATCCGATATCAGACATTGCTTCAGAGCGCTCGAGCTTGGCTCAAACTTTGGCGTTGGCTTTCGCTCGCCCCGTCCTTTTCACCCCGCACCTGATCAGGACTTGATCAGAGTGGCCGGGTCGATCCAATGGCAGGCCGCATGGGATGTCGTGATCTCGAATAGCCGTGACAGAAAACCCGTTGCCTGATCGTCATGAACCAGATGATGGGTCAGAATACCGATAACCTCATCGGAACCACTGGATTGAATCAGACCAGTCATCTCGTTGAATAGCGCATCGGATGGACGACCAATGCTGCCTGCCTTCCAGTTGATGATATCGACATGGGTCTCGTGAAAAGGCAGGGCATGCGATGCCTTCCAGCCAGACTTTTTGTCGTGAAAGGTAGACAGTGCCCGATAGCCGATCGCGCTTAGAGGATCGACCAACGCCGCATCGATCCGGTTCCATGGCGGCACCAGCATGGGGATGCATTGTTCGCCATAAAGACAAGCCAGTTTGTTCAAGCCTGCCTCAAGCTCCGCCAGAACCGTCTTCATGGGACGGTGAAGCCCCAGCTCCTGCTTTTTCTCGCCGGGTGCCGCATGATTTTGATGCGACCAGCCATGCACGGCCACACGGACACGATCCGCCCCGAAGGAGGTCAGACAGGACTGCAGCGCCTCTCCGGTTTCCTGAGGAATGACCGCCAGCAAGGCGGGAATGGCGTGCTGTCCTGCACCGTCAAGAAACCGGGTAAGCTTGTCGCTTGGCTCCACCGCATCATCGTCTCGGAGCCAAAACCGGATGCGGCGGCCCGCTCCGGCCTTGGTGTCGAGCGCCTCGATAAATCGCTTCTCTGGTGTTGTTGGCATGGAATGATCCAGTTTTAATTGATCCGATCTTTGGGGCCTGTGTCAGTGCAGGCCCGCTAGTAGCCCGCATAGGCTTCCAGCAAAATGGCATCAAGCCGATCTGCTGCTTTTTCGAAAGAATGATCCGCTAAGACATGGGCACGGGCTTGTTCGCCCTGCCGGATCCGCTTTTCTTCATCCAGCAATAAATCGCGTATGGCGGCGGCAAGGTGCACGGGCTCCTGCGGGGCAACGAGGGTGCCGCCCTCCCGGTCAGAGACCACCTCGGGCACACCGGCGACATCATAGGCGATCACCGGCACACCCATCGCCTGTGCTTCCAGATAGGCAAGGCCATAGGCTTCACCGATGCCCGGCCAAAGATAGAGCGCCGAACGACCAAGGATCTGCCGAACCTCTTCCGGCGGTTGCTGGCCGTGAAAAGCGACACGCTCAGGACCAAAGGCGGCAAACAGACTCTCGACCTGCGCCCGCTCTGTTCCATCGCCGACAATATCAAGCTGCCATGGCTCGGTACCAAGCATCGAGAGGGCCTGACTCAGATGGCTGTAGCTTTCAAGCTTGTCCCCTGGTCGCATCATGGCAACCGTTGCCAGCGCCTGTGTCGGTCGGCCCCTGACGGGAGGTGCATCCCGGAAAGCGTCAACCTTTAAAAATGGCTTGATCTGATCGATCCGGACATTGGGGTTGGCCTCCAGCAGACCACGGGCATCGCGCCGGGTGATGCAAATGTTGGAGACGGCCTGACCAATCGCTTCGCGCACAAATTCCTGCAACGGCGCCCAACCTGCCGCATCGCGCCGCCGGGAATGGGAGGCTTCAAGCGTCACATAGGGAATGGCATATTTGCGACAGAGCGTAGGGCCGAGCAGGTCGGGCGATTTGTAATAGGGGTGATAACTAAACCACAAATCCGGTAGATTGCCTGCCTTGGCAAACAAGGTGTCTAGCCGCTGGAATTCCAGCGCAGCGGCTTCGCGCAGTGCGCTCACATCTGCACCATCAGGCTCTCTGGTAAAGGCCCGCAACTGCGAGATCACCTCGACTTGATGTCCCTTGGCCTGCATCGCCTCGATCAGCATGCGCGCCATCAGACGGTCACCGGAAGGGGTCGGGTGATCGGGAGACTTCAGCGGTGCGTAGAAAGAAATTTTCATATTTCTATCAATACTTTATCGAACTGCAAAGCGCTTCACTCTTCAGCACATCCATACAGTCTGCCGAGCGTACGAAATTGTCGTAAAAGACGGTCCAGCTGCGCGGGGCAGGGTCGCGATACAGCCCGAATTTGAAATACTGGTTGGGACCCAAGCCCTCTGCTTTCTGACTGATATGCCCCCTGATTGTAGCCAGATGCAGGCCGTTGGCAAACAATTCCAGATGACCGTCTCCGTCGGCGCCCGGTTTGGAATAGACCGCGAAGTCTATCCAGCCAGAGGTGGCGGACGGCATGCTGTGACCATAGGTAGTGATCTTGATCCTGTTTGAGCAGGCAGCGAACCGTGCACCGACCTTGGGCTGAAAGCCATCCTCATATGCGACCAGCGCCCGCATCTGGCCTTCATGTGGCCGCAACCAGACCGGTGCGTCCCCGGCGGTACATTCGGCCAGAGAGCCAGCCTTTGTGGACTTTTGGGCCGGATAGGCGTTGGTTTCGACGGTTGCATAAATCTTGCCGTGCTTCATGCGCAAGGCCAGATAGGGACTGATGGCCTGCATCCGGGTGCTGCCCGATTCCCGCTTCCATTGGGCAAAGACAAAACGGTGATGTAATTTTGGCATTGGTGCCTGAAAGCGAACCGAAATGCCGTACCACACGCCCTTGTCGAACGGCACGCGGGAAGCCGTTTTCTCCCAAACCTCGGCCCGTTCGCTGCAATTTTCCTCATCAGGTCGACATTTTGGGGTGACCGTGAGTTTGAGTGCCCGCTTTCCATCGCGGACCATATCGGACTGGAAGGCATATCCCTCGGCAGCCTGCTCCTTGGACTGTCGGTAATACAAACCACAGGAATGGGCAAAGTCGCTGCCTTCAAAGCCATCCTCTATTTTTGTGCGATAGTCCCAAGGCGCCGCCTGCGCCAAATCGCCCGCGCAAAGGCCCATGGAAGCAGACGCCAACAAGGTCAGAACGGATACGGCAACTTGGCTTCTCATTATGGGTTCCTCCCTCGGGCACTTGGTTCCCTTGATTTCCCTGCCGACAGAGGTAAGGAATTTGAGGCATGATTTCAATTGGTTGTCTATCCAATCGCGGCATCTCAACGCCTTTGACTGTCATAATTTCGTTAACAAAATCGCGAGCGGACCAAAGCGATGGAAATTCGCTCGATTGGCTCCTATATTTCCGACAGAGGGCGCGGTTCGCGCGAGGCACGCCCCGAGCATCTGTCCCTTTCAAAGAAGAAGCGAGTTTTCCTCATGACGCTTGACGACCTGAAGATCGCCGTCATTGGCCTTGGCTATGTCGGTCTGCCCCTTGGCATCGAGTTTGGCAAGGTCTATCCGACCATCGGATTCGATATCAATGCAGAGCGCATTGCAGATCTTCGGGCAGGCAAGGATAAGACTTTGGAGGTCACGGGCGCGGATTTTGCCAAGGCGCACAATCTCAGCTTTACCTCGGATCCTGCCGATCTGGCCGATTGCAATTTCTATATCGTCACGGTGCCAACCCCGGTCGACAGTTTCAAGCGTCCGGACCTTGCTCCCCTGATTGGCGCATCGCAGACCGTGGGAAAGCTGCTGAAGGAAGGCGACATCGTGGTCTATGAAAGCACGGTCTATCCGGGGGCCACCGAGGATGACTGTGTGCCCATTCTGGAGCGGGAATCCGGCCTCACCTTCAACCAAGATTTCTTTGCCGGTTACAGCCCCGAACGCATCAATCCGGGCGACAAGGCCCACCGCTTGCCGGACATTCTCAAGGTCACATCAGGTTCAACCCCCGAGATTGCCGATTTTGTTGACGCGGTCTATGGCTCCATCATCACGGCAGGCACCTTCAAGGCCGAGAGCATCAAGGTGGCCGAGGCTGCCAAAGTGATCGAGAATACCCAGCGCGATCTCAACATTGCTCTGGTCAACGAGCTGGCGATCATTTTCAATCGTCTGGAAATCGACACCCAGTCGGTGCTGGACGCTGCGGCGACAAAATGGAACTTCCTGCCTTTCCGCCCCGGTCTTGTTGGCGGTCACTGCATTGGTGTCGATCCCTACTATCTGACCCACAAGGCGCAGTCGATCGGCTATCACCCGGACATTATTCTGGCAGGTCGCCGGATCAATGATGGCATGGGGGGCTATCTGGCCGGGGAAATGATGAAGGCTATGCTGAAGAAGAGGATTCAGGTCAATGGCTCACGGGTGCTGGTGATGGGGCTGACCTTCAAGGAGAATTGCCCGGATTTGCGCAACACGCGGGTGATCGATCTGATTGACGGGCTGAAGGAATGCGGCGTGCAGGTGGATGTCCATGACCCTTGGGTCGACCAGCCGCTGGCCTGTTCCTCCTATGGCATCGACATGGTGGAGGACCCAGAAGCGGGCACCTATGATGGTGTGGTGCTGGCGGTGGCGCACGATATTTTCCGCGATCAGGGCCTTGATGCCATTCGCGGCTATGCCAAGGATCTCAGCATCTTCCTTGATCTCAAGAGTGTTTATGGGCCTGCGGATAGCGACTTGCGGCTCTGAGGCCCAATCGGAACATTTGGTCCCATCATGCAGTCAGAATGATCGGGCCTTTTCTGGTAACGACAATCGAGTGTTCAAACTGAGCGGTCAGAGCGCCGGGTGTGAAGAGTTCCCATTCCCGCTCCCCATCATGGGCAAACTCCGCGCCGGTTGACAGGAACGGCTCAATGGCGAGCACCATGCCCTCTGAAAAGCGGCGCTGATCGCGTTTGTCGGTCACAGCAAGGATTTCGGGTTTGTCATGCAGGGTTTCTCCAACGCCATGGCACCCGAGCAGATTCTCGATGATCGTGTAGCCGCCTGTCTTGGCTTCTGCCTCGAAGGCCGCCGGGATGACCTGCATCGACGCACCAGCGCGAACCGCATCGATCGCCCGATCACGGGCGCGTTTGGCAGCCTTGACCAGGGTTTCCTTCTCCGGCGTGACCGGCGGCAGGATGAAGGTCGCGCCCGCATCGGTGAAATAGCCATTCTTGCAGGCTGAGACGTCGATATTGACCAGATCACCGGCTTTCATGCTTTGTGTGTCAGCCCAGCCATGGGCAATGACCGGTTCGATGGAAATGCAGGTGGCGCCGGGAAAGCCATAGACCTTTTCGGGGGCCGATTCCGCACCTTCCGCTTCCAGCCATGCCCGCGCCAGATCATCGAGCTCACGCGCAGTCATGCCCGGCTCGAGGGCGGCTCCCATCTGGCGGATCACCTTGGCAACGGCTCGCCCACAGGCTTTGAATGCTTCGAGCTGTTCGTCGGTCTTGATGATCATGACATGTCCTGTCTTATGCGGGAGGGGGTGTGCCGATGCCAAGGATCACTTGCAAGCCTTCGACAAAACCGCTTATAAATTCATGACTTCGCAAAGGCAAGGGGACCGGAAGGCGAAGTCTGGAGGTGTGCTCATGACAAAGACGGAAAAGTATGTACCGCTCGATTTTCACGCGTTAGACGAGGGGGAAATGCAGCGGCGGGCCGATGCCTTTTTCGACGTCATGCGCACAAGACGCACGGTGCGGGATTTTTCGGATCGAGTTGTCCCGCGCTCGATCATCGAGACCTGTGTCGCCACCGCGGGGCGCGCGCCATCCGGCGCCAATCAGCAGCCATGGACCTTTGTCTGCATCTCCAGCCCGGAGATCAAAAAGCAGATCCGTCTGGCAGCGGAAGAAGAAGAACGGGCCTTTTATGGCGGGCGAGCGGGCGAGGAATGGCTCGACGCCCTGTCGCATCTGGGGACGAACGCCAACAAGCCGTTTCTGGAGCACGCACCATGGTTGATTGCCATCTTTGGCCAGCGCTGGGGCAAGCAACCGGATGGTAGCCGCAAGAAGCATTATTATGTGCCGGAATCGGTGAATATCGCCACCGGCTTTCTGATAGCTGCCCTGCATCAGGCAGGGCTTGCCACCCTCACCCATACCCCGGCACCGATGAATTTCCTGGGCGAAATCTGCGAACGGCCGGAAAATGAAAAGCCTTATATCCTGCTGGTGGTGGGCTATCCGGAAGATGGGGCCAAAGTGCCGAACATTACCAAGAAGCCGCTCGGGAAGATCACCAGCTGGCTCTGAAACAAAGCCAGACAAGGGGACACAGTGACCTTCCCAAGACGGTTGGCGACGGTCATAGTCCTCTGTCGCCGTCACCGAAAGTTTCATTGAGCTGCAGGCTGACGCTCATCAGCATCCAGAAGCTGATCCCAAGCATGATCAGGCGACCTTCAGAGGCCATGGGCAGGGAATAGCTGGTCACAAACATGGCCACGCAAGAGCCTGCCCAATACAGGCAGAAGGCCTTTTCAGAGATGGTCCATAACAGGCACCCAACAAAGAAGACAGCGCAAAGAACGAATGCGATTTCCATGGAATCCTCCTCTCCATGATGATGATCCCACGATAACGCTGGAGGCTGTTCTGTGAGATTGACACAACACAAAAGCCAAGCTTCAAGACGCATTTTTCTTTCGTTATACCGCACTATTTTGCATAATTTATCCTAACAATTCGACCACTTTCAGGATTTTAATTGCCATAAAGCAAACACATTAGAACAAATCTTTCTCATAGCTAAGAATGCCTACAAAAAGCCCCACAAAAGGGCTGAAATCCGGCATTTCGGTTGCGCGACGTCGCGCACGAAATGATCATTTTGCGGCGGCTGAGCTTTGCACTTCGATCTCGGCATGATGGTTCCCCTCAACATGATCTAGAATGCCCCTGCCTTAGACGCTGCGTGTGACAGACACGTGAAGCACAGATGGGTGTTTTCAGGGGCATTTTGCGCTTCACCCATGCCGCAAGGGTGGAAAATGTCGGCCAGACAAGTTCGCGCTTTTGCTCTCTTTTCCTTTGCTTTGTATAGAGATAGGTTGGGTCAAAATACCAATCCTCCCGGAGACCGACATGTGCCGCTGGATCGCCTATAAGGGGCAGCCCATCTATCTTGAAAATTACGTCACCAAGGCCGAGCATTCTCTGCTGCATCAAAGCTTGCATGCGGAAAAAGCCAAGATCGAAACCAATGGTGATGGCTTTGGCATCGGCTGGTATGCCAACCGCGCGGAGCCGGGCATTTATCGCGAAATCCTGCCCGCATGGAATGACTGCAATCTCAAATCCCTTGCCGCACAGATCCAGTCGCCGCTTTTCTTTGCCCATATCCGCGCCTCCACGGGCACCGCCACCAGCCGGTCGAACTGCCATCCTTTCTCGCATCAAAACTGGATGTTCATGCATAATGGCCAGATTGGCGGCTATTCCAAGGTGCGGCGGTTGTTGGAGCGTCAACTGGATGACACATGTTTCGATGCGCGGCAGGGCACGACGGATTCCGAACTTCTGTTCCTGCTGGCGATGCAGGAAGATCTAAAAACCTGCCCGGTCAAGGCTCTGCAGGCGGTGCTGGAACGGGTGCGGGCCGCGATGGTGGACAAACGGGTCGATGCCCCCTTACGCTTCACCTCTTGCCTCTCGAACGGCGAGAAATTGTTCGGCTTTCGTTGCTCGTCGGACAATCAGGCGCCGTCGCTCTTTTATCGCCGCTATGAGAATGGCGATATCATTCTGGTCTCCGAGCCGATCGACCGGCAGACCGAATGTTGGCAGGAAGTGCCGCAGGATCACGCGATCTGTTTCACCGATGACACGATGATCCTGCGGGAGATGAAGTTGTGACAGCCTCCCATCCCAGCTTTGCCAATCCGGCCCTTGCCGATGCCTTCAATGCTTTCCCTTTGCCAACGCGCCAAGCCTTACAGAAGGTTCGGAGCTGGATCTATGAGATTGCAGCCGCTGATGCGCAGATCGGGACGATTGTTGAAGAACTGAAATGGGGGCAGCCCTCTTATGCCACGCAGCCCAAAAGCGGGGTGCCTTTGCGGCTGGGGCAGCCAAAGGATGGGGCCAGCGGTGCTCTTTATGTCCCGTGCCAATCGGCCTTGATTGGGGAGTTGCGCGCCCATTATGATCACGACGAAGCCTCCAGCATCTGGTTTGAAGGCAATCGGGGTCTGCATTTTGACCCAACCAAACCCTTGCCAGAGACCGAGCTTCGTCACGCCATCAAGCTGGCGCTCACCTATTATCGGCGACGCAAGGGCTGACGAGACGCCTTGCACTGCAGCCAACGCTCCGCTTGCCAAGTGCTTAATCTGATTGGGCTTGCGCAACAATGCCGAATGTGCCGTGGATCATCCGTTTGCCATCGAAGGGCATCGGTTCGTGCATTTGGCCATCCGCCATAATTTGCTCCCACGCTGCGTCATGCGCCTCTTTGGATGGCCAGACAATCCAGGAGAAACAGACCGTCTCATCAGGCTTGCATTGAACGGCCATTGGGAAGGACGTCACCTCTCCCTCGGGCACGTCATCACCCCAGGCATCAACGGCATGCAATGCGCCATAGCGAACGAATGTCTCGCACATTTGCTGAGCAACCTTGGTGAAGTCTTCTTTCCTGTCGTTGGGCACCGCATAGGCAACCCCGTCGATATAGGCCATTCTCTCCGTCTCCCTGACCATGTGTGCCATTTGGCTCCACTTTCATGCCAAGCATCAGGCTATAGCAGATACCGAACCGAGGCGATCCGTGGCTGGCGAAGTCTTGCTCACGTTTGCGTGAGCAAGAATACTCAACCAGTCGCATGGCAAGCTGGATTTCCACTCGGCGCCATGCTAGAGCCAGTTGGCATCCTCGCGGCCTAACAACCCCGATTGCGACGCGGTCTCTCACCCTGTTCACGCCTGATCGTGACCCCTCATCCACGGAACCGATACAAGTCTCTGCCATGCCCACCTGGATTCTGATCACCATCAGTGCTGCCTTTCTGCAGAATATTCGCTCGTCGCTGCAAAAGCATCTGAAAGGCGCTTTGGGGACGATGGGCGCGACTTTCGTGCGCTTTGCCTTTGGCGCCCCATTCGCTGTGCTCTATCTGCTGGTCTATGCAAGCAGCGTCGGCAAAGCGCTGCCAACCGCCAACGGGACCTTTCTCTTTTGGGTGCTGGTGGGGGCGAGCACCCAGATTATCGGCCAGTTGCTGCTGATCTACCTGTTTTCCTTCCGCAATTTCACCGTCGGCAGTGCCTATTCCCGCACCGAGCCAGCACAGGCGGCATTGTTTGCCTTCATCGTCTTTTCGGAAACCCTGACTCCGGGCGCTCTGGTTGCCATTGGCATCGCCGTGCTTGGCGTGATGCTGATTTCGGTCGCCCGAACCAGCCTCACCCTGCACAGTCTGCTAACCTCGGCCTTTTCCAAAACCGCCTTGATCGGACTTGGTTCGGGTTCGTTTTTCGGGGTGGCAGCCTCCTCATATCGCGCAGCTTCCCTCTCCTTGGTCGACAGCATGGCTGCACCGGATACGATTTTGCAGGCCAGCTTCACCTTATCGGTCGCCATATTGACCCAGACCCTTGCCATGGGGATCTGGATCGCAATCCGGCACCGTGAAGAGTTTGGCAATATGCTGCGGGTTTGGAAGGCATCTCTTGCCACCGGCTTTGTCGGAGCGACGGCATCGTTCGGCTGGTTCATCGCCATGACCCTGCAGCAAGCGGCAATGGTCAAAGCGGTGGCTCAGGTCGAGCTGCTTTTCACCTTTGCGACCTCGGTCTTTGTCTTCAAGGAAAAGATCAATCGGCTGGAACTGATTGGCTGCGCAATGATTGTTCTGGGCGTGGTCACTTTGGTGCTGGGATGATGGCAAGGCATTTGCACGCCTCGCCATAGCCCAATGCGTGTGGGACTTATTTTTTGTTCAAACCTATCGAGGCCCCGCAGGTCACAGAGACTTCATATTTGTAGCTGTCGCGTTGACTCGTGGTGTTGCTCAACTTCCAGCCTTTCTTGGCTTTGTTTTTGCGTGCCGCAACCGCATCCAGCTCGAAATAGGCGTAAGCCTTGACGCTTTGCTGTTTGCTCAGCACCTGCTGCTTGCTTTGTCCCTTGCCCATCAGATATTGCATCCGCAGTGCGCAGCGTTTTTTCGGATCAGAGCCGTGCCATTTGATCGCATGAAGTGGGAGTTTGGCATTGTAATGCAATGAGACCGTGCGTTTGCTGCCAGATCCGACAGCCCGGTGGGCAAAGCTCTTGCTCCAAAGGGCACCGTCCGCTTCGAAATAGCGCACACCCTTGAAGGATCCGAGCTTCATGGCGACGATGCGCTTGCCGCTTTTCGCTTTGGCATAGAGCCCCAGCGGGAAGGTATAGCTGGTGGTCTTGATCTGGGTGTAGCCGTTGCCATTGGCCGCAACATAGATCGATTTGGGATTGATACCATCGCGCTTGACCTCAACCTTTTCGATCCAGTCCTTGGCGTGGGCCACGGAGGGGACGGCGAGGCCGGTAGCGACAATGCCAGTGGTGAGACAAGCGGCGATGAGAGCGGTTTGTTTGAACATGGGAATTCCTTTCATGAGTGATATCCGCGATTGCTGTTTCCCATCAGTCGCGGCCACCCCGGAAAGGGTTCTTCCAAAAAACTCAAAAACTACGCAATTGTACCTAACTTAGTTCGGAGCACCTCGCAGGATCTCCTTGAGCGACGTCACCAGAGCCTGACATTCCGTGCTGGTGCCGATGGAAATTCTCAGCCAGTTGTCAATCCGTGGGTGGTTGAAATGGCGCACCAGAATGCCGCGCTCACGCAAGGCGGCTAGCAAAGTGGCCGCAGGCATATCCCCGTGGGAGGCAAAGACAAAGTTGGTGGCCGAGGGCAGCACGTCAAAGCCGAGCAATGTCAGATCACCCACTAGCTGTGCCCGGTCCGACTTCACTTTGGCAATCGTCTCCTCAAAGCCTTCCCGGTCCTGCCAGGCGGCGAGCGCCGAAGCGAGCGCCAACCGCCCAAGCGGATAGGAATTGAAGCTGTCCTTGACCCGGATGAGGCCTTCGATCAGATGGGGTTGGCCGAGTGCAAAGCCAACGCGCATCCCGGCCAAGGCGCGGGACTTGGAGAAGGTCTGCACCACCAACAAGTTGTCATAGAGTGGGATCAGGCTTGCGGCACTGTCAGCACCGAAAGCGACATAGGCTTCATCGACCAGCACCACCACATCGGGGTTTTGCTGCAAGATCTGTTCAATTGCCGCCAGAGGCTGAGCAATGCCCGTTGGCGCGTTGGGGTTGGCCACCACGATGCCACCACAGGGGCGGGCATAATCTTCCAGCCGATAGCTGAAAGTCTCATCCAGCGGGACCAGTTGATGTTCGATCTCGAACAAGCGGCAATAGGTCTTGTAGAAGCTATAGGTGATGTCAGCAAAGAGGATCGGCTGTTTGCCCGAAAAGAAGGCGCGAAAGGCATGGGCCAGCACTTCGTCCGATCCATTGCCGGCAAAGACATGGGATGCATCCAACCCATGGCTTTCGCCGATGGCCGTGCGCAGGGCACTGGCGGTCGGGTCGGGATAGAGCCGCAGATCCTCTCCTGTCTCGGCCCGGATCGCGTCCAATATCTTGGCCGATGGCCCATAGGGGCTTTCATTGGTGTTGAGCTTGATCACCCGCTCGCCCTTGGGCTGCTCACCGGGAATATAGGGCTGCAAGTCCCCAACAATCGGGCTCCAGAATTTCGACATAAGTGGGCTCCTTGGGCAACGTGGGAATGGGCGTAGCGCGAGCGAGTAGAAAATGCAATCCAATCCGCTTTATCCTTGCTTGCTGCGCCCCAAAATAAACAGGCCCGACAGGACGATGAGGACGGAGCCGAAGAGCATGGCTGGGGTGAGGGGTTCGCCGAACCATAGGACGCCGAGCAGCACGCCGAAAATCAGGCGGGAATAGCGAAACGGGGTAACGGCAGAAATCTCACCAGTGCGCATGGCTTTCATCAGACAAGCATAGGCGGCGACGCCAATGAGGATCGCGATGACAGTATAGATGAGTGCTGCGGATGTCGGAGCACGGAAGGCTTCGCCCTGCCAGAGTTGCAAAATGAGTCCCGCTGCAGCCAAGGCCAGAAACCCGTAAAAGCCGAGCTGCGAGGTGCTGATGGTGGACGGGGCCGCACGGCTTGCCAGATCCCGACCCGCAAAGCCGAACATGCCGATCACGGCCAAAATCGAGAGCAGAGAAAAACCGTCGGTGCCGGGGCCAATGATGATCAACACCCCTGCCAAACCGACGCCGATGGCCGACCAGCGCCGCCAACCAACCCGCTCGCCAAACAATAGGGCGGCGGCGGCCACCACGACCAGAGGCGTCGCCTGCAAGATGACCGAAGTGGCCGACAGAGGGGTCAAGACAATCGCCAAAGCGTAGAAGAGTCGACCGGTCATCTCGAACAGAGCACGGATGCCCATAGCCGGTGACAGGATGTCTTGGGTGAAGAGACGCTCGCGACGCAAGATGCTCGCTAAGGCAAACACCAAGGCGCCGCCAAGTCCAAGCAATGCCATAATCTCACCGATTGGCAGCGTCACAGCCAGGAGCTTGACCGCCGTATCCTCCAATGCAAAAGCTGCCATAGAAGCAACCATCCAGAGGCTGCCCATCAGGTTGGCATGTCGACTGAAACGGGCTTCTTCCGCTGGCTTTGCAGGGCCGTGCGATGTGGCTTGGTTGATCATGGTGGCATGGTCTCGAAGGAAAACTGGGCAGAGCAAAACACCCTGCCCTGACGGGGCAAGAGACTGCACTCTAGGCGTATTTGCGTCACCTTGACCAGCCCCAAACTGCATGGGGGAGGCTGGTTGCTCTAGTGCGCTTCGTCCCAATTGTTGGCCGCTTCGGCATCGACCTTCAAGGGCACGCTGAGCTGGAGGGCGGGCATTGGGGCATTTTCCATGATGTCACGAACCACTTTGATGGTGCTGTCGACTTCCGCTTGAGGCACTTCGAAGATCAATTCGTCATGCACCTGCAACAGCATGCGGGCGGAAGAGCCAGCCGCCAAGAGGGCGTCATCCATGCGCACCATCGCACGGCGGAGGATGTCGGCCGCCGAGCCCTGAATTGGGGCGTTGATGGCGGCGCGTTCCTGAAAGGCCTTCATATTCGGGTTTTTCGACTTGATGTCCGGATAGTGGATCTTACGGCCAAAGATGGTTTCGACATAGCCCATGTCACGGGCCTGCTGTTTTGTGTTTTCCATATAATCGCGGATACCGGGGAAGCGGGCGAAATAGGTGTCGATATAATCTTTCGCTTCGGTGCGCGAAATGCTCAGCTGGTTGGCCAGACCAAAGGCCGAAATGCCATAGATGATGCCGAAATTGATCGCCTTGGCCCGGCGTCGGGTCGCCGGATCCATATCCTCGATCGGCACATTGAACATTTCCGACGCGGTCATGGCATGAATGTCGAGGCCGTCTTCAAAGGCCTTTTTCAGCTGTTCGATATCGGCCATATGGGCCAGCACGCGCAATTCGATCTGGCTATAATCGGCAGAGATCAGCTTGTTGCCTGCATCGGCCACAAAGGCGGTGCGGATCTTGCGGCCCGCTTCAGTGCGAATTGGAATATTCTGCAAGTTCGGATCGGACGAGTACAGGCGCCCAGTGGTGGTCGCAGCCAGAGAATAGGATGTGTGAACGCGCTTGGTCTCAGGGTTGATGAAGCCGGGCAGCGCGTCGGTATAGGTGCTTTTCAGCTTGGACAGCTGGCGCCATTCGACGACCTTTTTCGGCAGATCATGACCCTCGGCGGCCAGATCTTCCAGCACGCTGGCCGAAGTGGACCAAGCGCCGGTCTTGGTTTTTTTACCGCCGGGCAAGCCCATTTCGCCAAACAGGATGTCGCCAAGCTGCTTTGGCGAGCCGATATTGAAGGGCTGACCGGCAAGAGCGTGGATTTCTTCTTCCAAGCCCGCCATGCCTTGCGCGAAGGTGCCGGACAGGCGCGACAGGATCTGGCGATCGACCGAGATGCCGCGCTTTTCCATTTTGCGCAAAACCGGCAGCAAGGGTCGCTCGAGCCGTTCATAGACCGTGACCATGCCATTGGCAGCAAGGCGCGGCTTGAGGATCATCCAGAGGCGCAGGGTGACATCGGCATCTTCGGCGGCATAGGCGCTGGCTTTGTCAATCTCCACCTTGTCAAAGGTCCGCAGGCTCTTGCCGCTGCCTGCCACTTCTTTAAAAGGGATCGGCTTGTGACCAAGCCACAGCTCGCTCAGCTCGTCCATACCGTGGCCATGCTTGCCAGCATCGAGCACATAGGACAGCAGCAACGTGTCGTCAAGCGGCGCCAGATCGATGTCATAGCGTGAGAGCAACAGGGTGTCATATTTGAGATTCTGGCCGATCTTCAACACGCTTGGATCTTCCAGCAAAGCCTTTAATCTGGTGACAGCCTCTTCCAGCGGGATCTGGCCTTCGACCAGCCCACCGCCGAACATGTCACCCTCGCCACTGACATGGGCCAGCGGAATATAGCAGGCTTTGCCCGGCTCGGTCGCCAGAGACACGCCCACCAGATTGGCCTGCATGGCATCAAGGCTGTCGGTTTCGGTGTCCAACGCCACATGGCCAATGCGGCGGGCCTCGGCGATCCAGCGATCCAGAGTGTCAAGGCTGGTGACGGTCTCATATGTTTCGTGATCGATGGGCAGTGCGCCGATTTCACTTGCCATACGGGCCGCCAGATCAGCCGGGGACGGATTGTCCTTGTCACCACTCTGTGCGGACTCTTCTGCAACGTCAGGCATTTCCCAGCCGGCCACCTCAATGCTTGCCTCATCGACATGCTCAGCATCGGTGTCAGTCAGTTCGGCAATGCGGCGCGTCAGGGTGGTGAATTCCATCGCCTTGAGGAAGGATACCAGCTTTGGCCCTTCCAGATCGCAGCAAACCAGCGCGTCGAGACCCAAAGGCAGCGGCACGTCGCGCTTGAGGAACACCAGTTCTTTCGACACACGGGCCTGATCGGCAAATTCAATCAGATTTTCCCGGCGCTTCTTCTGCTTGATGGTGTCAGCCTTGGCCAACAGGCTTTCCAGATCGCCAAATTCGTTGATCAGCAGCGCTGCGGTTTTCACGCCGATTCCCGGCACGCCGGGAATGTTGTCAACCGAATCGCCCGCCAGAGATTGCACTTCGACCACCTTGTCAGGGGTGACGCCAAATTTCTTCATCACCTCTTCGTCATCGATGCGCTTGTTCTTCATGGTGTCGACCATGGAAATGCCCGGCCGGATCAGCTGCATCAGATCCTTGTCCGAGCCGATGATGGTGACATCGGCCCCTTCAGCCAAAGCGCGTTCGGCATAGGTGGCGATGATGTCATCGGCCTCATAGCCCTCAAGCTCGATGCAGGCGACATTGAAGGCACGCACCGCATCGCGGATCAGGCCGAATTGCGGCACCAGATCTTCCGGCGCGGGCGGACGATGGGCTTTATATTGATCATAAATATCATTGCGGAAGGTCTTGCCCTTGGCGTCAAAAATTACGGCCAGATGGGTCGGCTGAACCCCTGCCAGTCCCTTGTCGCCTTCTTGCATGAGCTTCCAGAGCATGTTGCAAAAACCAGACACCGCGCCAACCGGAAGACCATCGCTTTTGCGGGTCAGCGGTGGCAACGCATGATAGGCCCGGAAGATGTAGGACGATCCGTCAACCAAAAAGAGATGCGGCTTGTCTGTCATGAAAGTCTCCCTGCCGGCCTTTGGCCGTGTCCTGTCTTGCTTGGCGTCTGGATTTGGATCTGGTGTCTGGTTCAGCACCATGCACGATGCGAACAAACCATGATCATCATTACGCGTGACCTTAGCGCACCGACGCCACAGAAGAAAAGAGAAAAGGACAAAATGCCCCCGACTGCACACACGCAGCCGAGGGCATGATCTTTGCGGCGAATTGTCTGCTCCGACTATTCAGCAGGCAGATAGACCGGTTTTTCCGCTTTCTTGCGGGTCAGTCGCGCCCAGTTGGGGCGCTGGTAAAGATAGTGCAACAGCGGCAGGCGCTTGCACAGCTCATACATAGCAATCGCGCCGAGAATGGCAATCACGGAGACGAGGAAGGAAATCATGCCTGCGCCACAGACGGTACACAACTTTGGCAATAACAGGCGTGAGACGCCCATCGGCAAAAAGAAGCCAAGATAGATCGGCAGCGAGCGCTGGCCACAAAAGCGCAGGATCTGCGCCAGACCGCGGCTTGGCAGAATGGCGAGGAAATCAATCACCGCGACAAAGCCAAGAATGCCCATGACGATGGCAACCGGGGTGAACTGGGCATAGCCGAAATAGAGCACGGCTCCGTTGGCGACCACCCAGACAGCAAGACCAACTATGGATGCCAGCTTCTGTTCGCGGGCGGTTTCGGCCATTTTGAACCAGATGTCGCGGCCAAAATGCCCAACGAGGAAGAAGACGTAATATTTCGAGAAGAAGTCAACGACCTCGATGCCTGTAGCACTCAGGATATATTTGCAGGCCACGGCAAACGCAAACTGGGCCAGCATCGGCACGCCTGCGCTCAGCCGCAACACAAGGAAATAGATCGGCAACAGATAGATGAACCACAACATCCCGAAAGGCTGGACAAAGGAGCTGAGATAATAGAGCAGCGTGCCTTCCTTGCCGAATTCACTGATAAAAAATGGTGCCTTGAAGACGAACTGAATGGTCATCCAAAGGAAGTAGAAATAAAAGAAATGGGCAAATTTGCCATCAAGGAATGGACGCCACTCCTTGCTGATCGCCTTGGCGGCAAACAGGCCTGCGACGGCAAAGAAGACCGGCATACGGAAGGTACTGGCAAAAGCCACCACATAATGCATGAAGCCTTCGGTCCCGAGATATTTCTCCACGCCTCCGGTGGAATGCATGATGACGACCAGCAATATGGTCATGCCCTTGGCGAGATCCACCCAGGCAACGCGATTTTTTTGTGCAGGCGATGTATCCGACATGGCCATCTCTCCAACCCTTCGGCCGCTTTGACAGGCGGCGGGGTCCCTCATGTTTTCGTAAAATTTTATCTATTCTGTAAGTACTATCGCTCAGTTTTTGCAATCATGCGCGGCCTAGTTGCGGTTAACGTTAACTTAACAATCAACCTATTGAAATTTAACACTTAAATAGCTTTCAACTGATTGTGAACGGCGGGACTTTACGGGATCTTTGGCCTGTTTTTTTCGGTGTTGGTCAGTCTGTCGGGTGTGCCAAGGCGACACACAGCATTAACAGGCTATTTGCCATCCGGTCGCTAGACTGGGGCCCGAATCATGCCATCTGGAGGGGCAAATGGCGTCTTTCCCACGAATTTGCCTCAATCCGGGCGCATAGACCATGCCCAACCATAACCAAGACAAGTCACTCCGCCTTGTCGACTGCTCTGAAACGTGGACATTGTAAGCCAATATGCCTCGGAAAAGACCTCCCGGCCCTGCCGACATGCCAAACGAAACGCGGCCCAACAGAGCCCGACCCAAAGCATCCCGGCCAAATGACATCCGCTTGACGGAAGATGATCGCAGTCATCCCGGAGCGCAGCGCAAGCGCCCGACCAAGAAGGCTACCCGCAAAGAGGATGCTGGGCGCAAGGAAGGGGCTGGACGCAAACGACCGGCAGCATCCGCAAAAGGCGGGAATGGTGGCGCACGGGGTGGCGCGGGCAATGGTCGCAAGCCAGCGGCGCGTGCCAAACGACGGGCACCACGGCGCGGCGTCCTCGGCTTTTTGTTCCGCGTGGCACGGGACGTCACCTACTGGCTGGTCATCCTTGGCCTGTGGGGCTCGATCGTGGCCGGTGGCATATTGCTTTATTACGGGGCGCAGTTGCCGCAATCGACCGCTTGGCGCATACCGGATCGCCCCCCAAACATTCAGATCGTGTCGCTTGATGGCGGCGTCATTGGCAATCGCGGCGAGACCGGTGGGCAGAGGGTGCGCCTGTCATCACTGCCGCCATACCTGATGGATGCGGTGGTGGCGATTGAGGATCACCGTTTCTATTCCCATTTCGGTTTTGATCCGGTTGGCTTTACCCGTGCGATGGTGACCAATGTGGTGCGCGGACGATTGTCGCAAGGTGGCTCGACCCTGACCCAACAGCTGGCGAAGAACCTTTTTCTCGAGCATAAGCGGACCATCGAGCGCAAGGTGCAGGAGCTGATATTGGCGATCTGGCTGGAGGCCAAATTCTCCAAGCAGGAAATCCTCGAAATGTATCTCAACCGGGTCTATCTGGGCGCCGGTGCGACCGGGGTCGATGCGGCTGCGCGCACCTATTACAACAAGCCTGCCTCCATGCTGACCCTGTCGGAAGCGGCCACCATTGCAGGCCTTCTCAAAGCCCCCTCCCGTCTGGCACCAAACCGCAACCCAAAGGCGGCCAAGGAACGGGCCAAGCTGGTGCTGGCAGCCATGGAGCGCGAAGGCTTCATCACGGCTGAAGAGCACAAGCTCGCCCTCACCCAGAAAATCAATGCGGTCGAGCGCCACAAGGCCAGCTCGCTCAATTACATTTCCGACTGGGTAATGGAGCAGGTGCCGGATCTGGTTGGCGAGATCAAACAGGACCTGATCGTGGAGACGACGATTGATTTGCGGATGCAGACCCTTGCAGAAAAAGCGATTTCCAATGCGATCGATGCGTCTGGCAAGAAATATGGGGTTGAGCAGGGCGCTCTGGTGTCGGCGTCACCCTTCGGCGAAATCCGGGCGCTGGTGGGTGGGAAATCCTACCGGGAGAGCCAGTTCAACCGTGCGGTAAAAGCCAAGCGGCAACCGGGCAGTGCCTTCAAGCCATTTGTCTATCTGTCCTCGCTGGAACTGGGCAATCGCCCCGAAAGCATGCGGGTCGATGAGCCGGTCAGCTATCGGGGCTGGGAGCCGAAAAACTACTCCAAGAAATATATGGGTCAGGTCACCTTGAGAAAGGCCTTGGCGATGTCCCTGAACACGGTCGCAGCCCAGCTGACCTTCGAGGTGGGACCGAAACAGGTCATCCAGACCGCGCATAGGCTGGGCATCAAGTCTGATCTGGCCAATCATCTCTCCATCGCACTGGGCACTTCGGAAGTCTCGGTGCTGGAAATGGCTGGCGCTTATATGCCCTTTGCCAATGGTGGAGCGCGGGTGGATCCCTTTATCATCCGCCGGATTCTCAGCAAGGATGGTCAGGTGCTCTACACCCATGGCAACCAGCCGGGCACGCAGGTGATCGAGCCCAATACGCTATCTTTGATGAATTCGATGATGCAGGAAACGCTGATTTCCGGTACGGGCAAGAAGGCCCTTTTGCCGGGACGACCCGCTGGTGGCAAAACCGGCACCTCTCAGAATTACCGCGATGCCTGGTTCGTCGGCTATACGGCCAATCTTGTCACGGCGGTCTGGTTCGGCAATGATGATGGCCATCCGACCAAGCGTGCCTCTGGCGGCAATCTGCCCGCCTCGACGTGGCATGCCTATATGGCCGGGGCACATAATGGCATGACCATTGCCGCCCTGCCAGGGGTCAGCGTCAAACAGCTGGCAGAGACAAGGCGGGTTGCCGGAGGAGAGAAAAATCCTTGGGTCAACCCCGATCTGTTGCCTCCGGGCGAGACATTGGCACCGCCTTTGCCGCGCGAGCGCAAGAGTTTGTTCTCGCGCATATTTGGCGACTAGGGCACCGGTTTAGTCTTCAACCCCATAGCGATGCAGATCGCGGCCATGGTCGCGCAGCCATTTCCGTCCAACTTCGAAAGCGGGGCAGAGATCGGCCACATGGGCCCAGAAGCGGTCTGAATGGTTCATTTCGCGCAAGTGCGCCACCTCATGGGCGGCGAGATAATCGAGCACATGGGGCGGGGCCATGATGATGCGCCAGCTAAAGGACAGCACCCGGTCGGCGCTGCAGGACCCCCAACGGCTGGTGGTGTCCTTGATGCGGATGGCTGATGGACGCCGTCCGAGTTTTTCGGCATGGATAGCAACCGAAGCGGTGAGATCCTGACGGGCCTGTTTTTTCAGCCAGTCGGTCACCCGGCGATTCATGTGGGATTCGTTGCCGCTCACCAGCAAAATATGCCCGCCATCCTCTTCCAACAGTTTCACGGTGCCACGGGCTTCATCTTCATGCTCGAGAGTATGGGGAATGGCCCGAACCGGGATCACGGCCCCATGCTCGAACGGCATGTTGGGCTGGCGGTCGTTGCACTTCTCTACCAGCCAGTCCACATGGCCTTGCAAGAATTGACCGACCTTCTCGGCACTGATATTTGCAGGGCATGTGGCAATTGGCTCGCCGGTTCGGGTGTCAAGGCGCAGGATCAGACGTTTGGCACGCGGATTGAACCGCAGCCGGACGTCAATCGGCCCGGTCGGATGATGCAGCCTGATGATGGGCGGCAGCTCTTTCTTTCGACTGAAAAGGCGTCCGCGGGTCAATCAGCATCCCTTCTCTGGCTCAATTCGACCATTCCAAGATCACTTCTCGATCTGCAGTTTGACAAGGTTGGCATAGAGCCCGCCCTTGGCATGGAGATCGGCATGGCTGCCTTCCTCCACCAACTCACCATCCTTGATGACACAAATCTTGTGGGCATTGCGGATGGTTGACAGGCGATGGGCAATCACCAGCGTTGTCCGGCCTTCGCTCAGTCGGTCAAAGGCCGCCTGCACCTTGGCTTCGGATTCACTGTCGAGCGCTGACGTTGCCTCATCGAGCAGGACGATCTGGGCATTCTTGACCATCGCACGGGCGATGGCGATACGCTGCTTCTGGCCGCCGGAAAAGTTGCTGGCATTTTCACTGACCGAGGTCTCATAGCCATCGGGCAATGCCATGATGAAGTCATGGGCGAAGGCATTTTTCGCGGCCTGTTCGATCTCCGCATCGGTCGCATCAAGGCGACCAAATCGGATATTGTCACGGATGGTGCCAGAGAAAAGCACCGTATCCTGCGTCACCAAGGCGATATGGTCATTGAGCGAGGCAAGTGTGCAGTCGCGAATATCGGTGCCATCAATGCGCACTGCGCCGCCCGTCACATCATGGAAACGCTGGACAAGGGCCATAATGGTCGACTTGCCGCCGCCAGACGGACCAACCAAGGCGGTCGTCTTGCTGCCTTCCAGCGTCAGGGAGAGATCGGAAATGACCGCCTTGTCCTTTCCATAGGAAAAGGCGACATGGTCAAATTTGACCTTGCCCTCTGACACGCCCAACGGTTTGGCATCGGGCTTTTCCACCAAGCGGGTTGGGCGATCGATGACTTCATACATCAATCGAACGCCGACAAGATGGTTCTCAAGGTTGACCTGCAAGCGGCTCAAGCGTTTGGCCGGGTCATAGGCCAGCAGAAGGGCCGTCAGGAAGGCGATAAACTCGCCCGGCGTCTGCCCCCCGAGAATGGTCTGCCAGCCGCAATAGAGGATGACCAGCGCAAAGGCGATGCCACCGAGCGTTTCCATCAGCGGACTGGTGCGGGCGCTGAGATTGGCGATCTTGTTGGCGCGGCGCTCCACCCCTTCAATGGCTTCATTCATCCGCCCGGCCATGATATCGGCCAGACCAAAGGTGCGGATGATGCGGAACCCCTGAGCACTTTCCTGCATGGTCTTGGTGGTCTGGGTCATCGAGACAAACTGATCCTTCGCTATCGAGCGCACCCTTTTGATCAGTTTGGCCACCACGAAAATGGCAATCGGCGCAATCACGAAGGCGATCAGCGACATGGTTGGATTCTGGATGACCATCACCGCCACCAGCCCGATCAACGACAACAGATCGCGGCCAAAGCTGGTGACCAACAAATCCATCACGGCACGGGCCGCCGCGGCATTGTGGCCAATGCGGGTGATCAGCTCACTCGATGGATAGTCTTCGAAAAAGTCCGCCCCTTGGGCCATGAAGTGGCGATAGAGCTTGCGTTGCATTTCCGCGACAATTGCGTTGCCTATCCGGGCCATCGTCGTGGTTTGCATGAAGGTGGCAAAGCCTTTGGTCATGTAGATCGCCATTACGACAAGCGATACCATGACGACGCGATCGAAATCCTTGGACACGAAGATTTCGTTGATCACGTCGCGCATGATCCAGGCACTCAGCGCCGTGCTGGCTGCCACCAACCCCATGAAAAAGAAGGCAAACGCATAGCGTTTGGCATAGACGCGAAAATTCTCCGACAGCAGCCGATGAATGAGATAGCGGGACGTTTCAGGGTTGGAGAAATAGCGGTGCCATTTGTCGCGCAAGCTTGTGGCGGTCATGCCTGTCCTTTTCGTCGGTCGGCGTTGTCTTGAATGGCTTGAGTGACGGCAACCCCGCCTCCTTGATGCCTCTAGCAGGGTTGTTTATCGCTTTTTTGTAACCGAGAAAAGGCTTAATCGTATCCTCCACGTCCTCCCTTTGCGGCAGTTTTGCTGTCTCCTTGCATAGTTCCCCTGCTTATTGATCGGTTTGGAGCACTTTTTCCAACAAGGCGCGCCGGGTTGCCATTTCGGTATGCATGAGCTGACGCGTGTCATTTGGCATATTCGTCGCCTCAATCACATCAATCGCGTCGACTGTGACCATGTAAACATGCTCAAAATTCAAAGGCCATCGCATCTGGCGAGAGACGTCGTAGACACGCTGCCTCCGGCTTTCGCAGGAGAGAATTTTCCACCCTTTGACCAGATACTTGCATGCCTTGGCTGCGTTGTGTCCCCAAGCCTTGGCATCACCTAACTTGCCTTGCTTGGCGAAGCCTGCTGCGGCGGCCACCAAACCACAGCCAATCGTGGCCTTGGACGGCGGCCCCTGATCGACAAGAGACAGCCCGGTAAATTCATCGAGCAACAGGCTAAAAACCCGCTGGTAATCCTTGCTGCAAGCCGCTTGGGCCAAGGCGTTTGAGCATTGGATCAAGGCCGTAAATTGCCTGTCCGAACCGTGCATTTGTGCCCTGAGCGAAGGATCAACAATCGAAAGACTTGCCGCCCCATAAACAGCAGAAGGGGAAAGCGTGCCACACAGACGCCGGACCGCTTTTTCCTTGGCCGTGAGGATCTCGGCCTGACTGGCCACAGAAGGCAGCAGGGTGCCCATTGCGCAAAGGCCAATGACAGCAATCAGGCGCAACGCCGATTTTATCGACATGCTTGAGCCCCCTGCTGATTGCCCAATGCGAGTAGCAGATCTTCAAGCGATCCGTTGGAGCCCGCCTGATAGATATTGCCCGACGTCGCTTGCGCGACGCAGGCCAGCACATCACCGCCACCCATCGAGATAACATCAACCCGGACACCGGTCTGTGCCTTGGCGACCGCACAAGGGTCCGCGTCACAGGTATCCTTGCCATCGCTGACGAAAATCACGCGGCCACCCGGCTTTTGTGCCGCTTTGCTCATGGCCGTCTTCAGTGCAATGGCCGCTGGCGTGGCGGGTTTGGCTTCCAGCGCGCGCACCTTGTCCACCAGACGTGCGCGTCGGCTGGCATCATAGTTGCCCATATCGACAACCCCTTCACAGCCAGCAAAGGAGACGACCCCGAACTCGATTTGCGGATCGATTTTCTGCGACAGGGCCGCCACCGAATCCTTCAGGACATCCAGACGCTTGCGGCCATTTTGTTCGACATAGCTGTTATAGAGCCTGCGTGCATTCCATCCTGCTGAGCCGCCCTTTTCCATCAAGCCTTCCAGACGGGTGGCCAACGCATCATCCATGTCCTGGGGCAGCGCCATGCTCCGAGAATGGTCAAGGGCCAGCACGATATAGGGATTGGTCCGTTTGCCTTCCGGGCATGGATTGTTGCCATTCGGCTTTTGGGCCGTGGCGGGCGGAGTGCCCGCGGGCGGCGGCGTACCATTTGGAGACGCTGGTGGGCTGGCTGGTGGTGTAGCAGGTGGAGATCCCGGCGGCGGATTTCCAGCGCCGGGCGTTCCCGGAGCAGCTGGCGGCGTGGCGGCACCAGGCGCGCTGGCTTCGGGGTCAAGAGGGGCCCCATTCAGCGGGGCGGGCTTGGGCAAGGGCATGCCGGGACCCTTGGCCTTTGGATCTGCGGTTGCATTGTCCGCCTTGGACGGGTCTAGCTCAGGACTGGTTGGATCGGCCTCGCCTTTTGCGATCCCGGGCATAGTGCTGCTGGGCGGTGCTGTGTCCGGACTGGTCGCGCCGGGGGTGACAGCGGGTGCGCTCCCCGGACCAGCACTTTGGGCATCAAGAGGGCTTGTTGGAGCCGGGGCCGCTTTTAGGATGCCGGGTGCGACAGGCGCGAGGGCTTGCGGCACGGCAACGGATGGCGATGTGGAACCAGCAACTGGGGGAACCACGACAGAATGCGTATCCATCGGGGCCGCCCTGAAACTTGCTGGCGGGCAGAATTCGGGTTCCGCCTTCAATCGCTCAAGGCTCTGGACTTGCCGATAGAGTTCATTGATCCGGGCGACATTGGGCAACGGATCGCGCGAGCACCAGGCAATTTCGACACCGAAAATCCGGATGCCGCACGCCTTCAAGGCAACATAGCCCAGCGAGACCAGCAAGCAGACAAGCAGCAACCACAACAGGATGCTGACAGCTGAACGAGAGAGAGATCGAAACACCGGCTTCTTACGCCCCTACTGCATCATGGCCTGAATCTGTTGTTGCAAGGCCTTCACTTCCGCTTCAAGGCTGGCGATCCGGGCGTCATCGGCCCCTCCCGACCGGGCTGCTTCCAGCTCGGCCCGCTTTTGGGCAAGCTGAGCCTTGGCACGGGCCAGTTCTGCCTGACGGTCATAGGCAATCATCCGCAATTGGTTGGTCTGGGCAGCATAGGTGCCGTTTTTCAGATTGCCTCTGGCGCACCAGTAATTGTCATAGCGGGCGTCCCCGGTGCAGGTGCTCTGGCAGGCGGAGAGCAGAGGTGCCGCCGCCAACAGGCAGAGAGCGGTGATCGCTGTCGATGTGATGGTCTTTGCCATTGGGAATTGTCTCCAAATCTATGGAGCGGCCCGACATCCACCGGGCACGCATCCATCTGGTTAATGACTAATTGAAGGCGAGGTCGAGATCGTCCGGCACACGGGAATAGGCGGTTTGCAGGGCGTCACGTTGCTTGGTCAGCGCGGCCTTTTGTGCTTTGAGCTTGGCGATCTGTGCATCAACCTTAAGCTTTTTGTTCTTTTTGACCGCCTCCAGATCGCTGATGTCGCGATCAACATTGTCAACCTGATCGTTGATGATGCGCATATTCTCACGCGCACTGAGCATCTGATTGCGATAGGTGTCCCGATCGAGGGTGCCCGCCTGATAGCTGGCATTCATCTGCGGGATCCGCTGGTTGGCATTGGCCGTCAGCTTGGCGGTCATGTTGGCCATGCTGCGATAATAGGCAATGCTCTTTTCAGTCGCAGCGATGATCGACTTCAGTTCATCCTGCTCGGCCGAGACTTCACGGGTTTCCTTGTTGACCTTGCTGGCATCCACACCGCCCATGACACCACCGGCCAAGGCTCCAAGGCCAGCCCCACGCAGCATCGAGCGTTTGTCGCCACCCGAAAGAATGAGGCCAAGACCACCACCAACGGCAGCCCCGATCAGCGCGCCGGTTGCCACGCCCTGCACGACCCGCTTGTGCTCGGTCTGTTTCTGACGCAAGGCAATTTCTGTCGGCGTGAGATGCTCATTCGGTTGTTTGGTGGCAATGCAGCCGGAAATCGTCACGGAAAGGGCCAGCATGGTTGCCAGCATCCGGAATTTTAGTTTAACCATACCCAATATCCTCAAGGTCGCTTGTTTGTAGAAATAGAAAAATCAATGAATTAGGAGCCTCACAGACCGCTTTCCTCCGGGATCGGATTGATGAAATGCAGCAGGTTGCTTCGGTTGCGTCGCTGCCTGAATTTGCGGATCGAAATCTGGAGCTGCTCGACAAAGCGCTTCATGTTTTCGTCGCCACGCTCCATAAGCGAACGCTTGACGATGCTTGCCTGTCGCTCCAATTCCTCATCGCTATAAGCGGACAAAGTGTCGACGGTTTCGAAATAGGCGTCTTCGATCAGTGTGAAATGGCCAAACTCGGCCCGGATTTTTGGGGGATAGAAATCCATGCCGATCTTGGTTTCCTTGGCCTGCTGATAGCCTGCTTTCAGGCTCTTGATCGCCCGAGCACTGAGATAGACCTCCATCGCCTGCAGCCCACCGCTGGACAAGGTCACTCGCAGATTGCGCGCCTTGAGCGCATTGCGCCGGGTGAATTCCTGCTGAAGCTGATTTTGCAGCTGATCGATTTTTGCCCGTAATTCCTCATTCTCGACCTGACTGGCCATATCCGCCATTTGCTGCAAGGGCTGGTCATTGGCGTCGCCTTCCACCTGTCGCTGGGCTTCCTCAAAGGCGGATTCCAGGCGAGGCACCTGATCCACATCGCGCGGCATGGAGGAGGTGCCGACCATGATGCGAAAGCCCATGGACCGGCGTTTAAACTCGCCTTTCAGCTCGGCGGAAAAGAAGGGATGTTCGTCGCGGCGGGCGGAATTGATCAGGTCGGGCTGGTCCTTGAAAGAGCCGCCACGGGTAACATAACCCCCAATCGCCCCATGGACCCGATCTGGTCGGCGCATACGGAAGGGTTCGAGAACGATTTCTTCGGCATTGCCATAGACGTCATAGAGACCCGCCGGGTTCGGCTTCTTCTTGCCGATCAGTTTGGGTTTGCCACCAGACGATGTCGCGCCATTGTACCAGGCATAATCATCCATGGTGCCATCTGAAAAGAAGAGCGGTTCATTGCGCTGGGCCGAAGACACCTTGCTGCCGCCACGGGCCGCATATTCCCATTCCACCTCGGTGGGGAGGCGGACGAAGCCATTTTCCGCGCCGATCTGGACCAGCAGCGGCATCATGCTTTCTTCGTTGCCATAGAGCCAGCCATTGAGTTTGCGGGTGAAATCAACCGCATCATACCAACTGACATTGGTCACGGGTTGATTGAGCTTGCGGGACATCCGCCTTGGGCACGCATCCGGCCCCTTGGTCACCGCCTCATACTGGCCAAGGGTCACTTCATAGGCGCCGATCAGATAGTAGCGCTGATTGGCCACCACATCGTTCAGCGTACCGGCAATATAATCGGTGTGATCTTCCTCAATATAGCCACGGGTCCGCCCGGCATCGCGCCCCAAGGTGACGCGCTGATCGCTCAAGGGACCTGCGGCAGAGTCCAGATCTTCGGTCACAGTGACGATTTTGCGCAATGCGATCTTGCCGCCACAGGGAATGGGCAGGAACAGCATATCCTCGCCGCCAGCGGGATTGTAATATTTCGGATCCCACGTTTCTTGCGCCTTTGCCTCGATATCGGGTGCCAAGAAGGCACTCAAGCTGGCCATCAGACCGATGGCGATGCATTTGTTGAAATCACTGATCACGGAACAGGTCCCCCGGTCTGATTTTGGATGATTGAAAAGCAATGAAGGAGGCAAGCAGCAACTGAAGGCAGAGCACCACCCCATTCAGCAGGGCGAGATGATCCATCGGCAGCACGAATATGTCGCCGCGCCGATCGAGAAACAACCGGAATTGCTGATTGCCCAGCGCCATGGCAGCCAGCGCTAGGGCATTGGCGACGAGCAGGCCACCCAAGGCGTTGAACAGGCCGATAAAAATGAAATAAAGCCCAGTGCCCGGCTGCTTCTGGCCCATCAGGCCCAGCAAGGCGATATGGGACTTCAATCGCTCGAGCTGCACCACCATGAAGGACCAGATCGACAGAACAAGGCCGATCAAGAGGATGACGGCGAGGGCGATGACGATCCAGCTGAGGATCCGGTCAAGGCGACGGATGGCTTCGATGCGCTGGGCGTTGCTCTCAACACTGAAGGCCAGACCGCGCATTTGGGCGGCGAGGTCGACCACAGCCTCAATGTCCCGCGCATAGAGCCTGAGGCCGGAATGGACATTTGGACGGGTCAATGGGTCCCGGCCTGTCTCACCACGACGGGGCACCGCATAGCCATCCAAAAAGGCTTCGACATCTGCGATGATCGACGGCGCGACAAAGACCCAGTTGCCTGAGATTCCTTCTATTGAGGTAATCCCCACCACCGTCAACGGGATGCGCATATGTTCGCTTTGATTGCGCCGGCTGTTGGCAATCTGGAAGGCGTCGCCAGCCTTCAGTCCCATCTTCTCGGCAAGGCCCGACGAGAGGATCGCGTCGCCCTCTTGCTGCAATGCCAAGCCATCGGGGATCAGAGGGTCACCAACGCCTGTTGGCATAAGGGAGACAGGGGTGCGGTTGCGCCCTGTTGGCTCGCTGGCGAAGGCGCGGCTGGCCAGATAGCGTGCCGTCGGCATGGCAAAGCCAACGCCTTCAAGGCTGGCAATCCGCGACAGCATATCAGGGGTGATGCTGTAATCTCCCTTGACCCGGATTTCGAGGCTGGCGGGTGAGGAGCGCAACTCATCCATCATCGACTGGATGAAGCCGACCTTCATGGACCACAAAACCAGCATCGGCAGCAGCACCGAGACAAGGGCGACCATTGCGGCAATGTTGGGGCGCGGCGTTCTGAGAAAACTCTTCAAGGCAAGGTCGAATGCAATCATGAGCGCCGCCTGCCCTGTTGCTTCTGGCGAGCTTCCAACTCACCGATCAGATGGGTCGGGGCGGGGCGGCTGGTATTCAGGTGGCAGAAATCAAAGCCCGCGCGTTCGGCCAATGCCCAGTCATGGGTGATCATGATCAGGGCTGCCCGGCTCTGTCTGGCTGCCCAGTCGATGGCTTCCAGACAATCCCAAGCGGTTTCGGGGTCAAGCGCGCCGGTGGGCTCATCGCAGAGGATGACGCTGGGGCGATGACAAAGGGCGCGCGCGATGGCGGTGCGCTGCTTCTGGCCTTGGGAAATCTCCCCCGGCAATGCGGATGCGATGGAGGCAATGCCGAGGCGATCGAGCAATTCGCCAATAAAGGCCGGATTGGGCTTTTTCGACAGTCTCTGTTGCAGAGTGATATTTTCCAACACCGAGAGGAACGGGAAGAGCGGACTTTTCTGCATCACATAGCCGAAATGGGCCGCCCGCAGGGCCGCCGCTTTGCGTCTGTTGCGCGCCATTGGCCGCAGATCGATCGGCTCACCGCCCAGATCCAAAGTGAAATGGGCGCAGAGATCCACCGGGCTGGCCAGTGCCAGAATGTCCATGGCCGTTGTCTTGCCCGAGCCGGTCTGGCCGACAATCGCCACCTTTTCCCCGCCAGAGACGGAGAAGGCGGGAATGCGCAGCTCAAACCGGCGATCCGGGTCGCTCAACAGCTTGCGGGCCATGGACAATTCCAGTTTGATCACGGCATGCGGTCCAGCGAAATGGTGGTGACATATTCCCCTGCGGCGGCATCCTGATGCAAAGCCACCCAGTTATCCGGATTGTCATGCACCCGCTGATAATAGCGCAGCTTTGATTCCAGACTGTTCATCAGGTCGCGCTGCTCAGGCCCGCTCAAGGTCACCCAGTCGCTCATGGTCATGGCCGTGGTCTGGCTTTTGTAGGGCAAGTCTTCCAGATACTCTGCGATGGCATCCCCCAGCTTTTGCTCCTCGCGGACCTGATTGGGATCATTGGAGGCTTGCAAGGCCAGATCCTGAATGTCCTGGAAGAAGGCATTGGCATCGATGATGCCGCCGGGGCGGTTGGCCCGCTCGACGATGGCCTCGAGGTTGCCCGCCATGGTCGAAAGCTGGTTTTTGGTCAGCATCAGGCGAATGTCGAGCGCCTGTCGGCCATAGGCCCCGAAGGCATGATCGATGGTCCAGGCCTTGTAGAAGGTCGGGGCTTCGTCTCCTTCACGATTGCCGCGAAATTCCAGCTGGAAGGCGCGCGCCGCCCGCTGCAAATTGGCCTCGGTCGAATTGTCCGCCTCGTCGGGGGCCGCAATTTCCTTGTCTTCGCGGATCGCCTCGGAAGTCGCAATGATCTTCTGCGCAAAGGTGCCGACCGATGCGCCAAAGGCCCCGACATCGCCGTCCCTGATGTCGGTATAGAGATCATTGACCGAGCCCACCAGGCGCGAGGCAGTGCGGTAACGGGCCTCGGCAGATTGGTGATCCTTGTGGCCAGCGGCGGTTTTCAGATGCATGACCAGCAGACGGATTTGATCATCGGCGAGGTCGCCCGCCAGTTCGGGAATATCGAGCGCATCGATATAATTGTCGCCCTCGCCGGGGGCGCGTGGACCGGCATCGGTGACAAGGATGATGTATTTGGCGGAATATGGCTTCCAGTCGAAGGCGCTTTTGGCATAAGCGATGCCACCGATGGAATCCTCACGGAATCCTTGGGTCGGCACCCGGGCGACATCCATCTGGTCGATGGCAGTGAGGAAATCCTCAACACTGGAATTGGTGGTCAACGGCAGCAGGGCCTTGACGTGATAACCGATGCCCGGATTGGTCATTTCGGACTGGCGAAAGCCAACCAGCCCGAAGGACACCTTGCCGGAAAGCTCGGAATTTTCGATCTCGACGCTGATCTGCTCGATCACTTCCTTGGTCTGGCGAATATAGGGGCGCATTGAGGTGGTGGTATCGATGACAAAGACGATACCGGCATGGAAATCCTGCTCGACCCGTTTGGGTTGTTGCTTGGTGATTGAGGCGACCTCAAGCAGATTGCCTTCATTGTCGTCCGGGAAGTAGGTGCTCTCATGGTCGAGAATCGGCAGCAGGTAGAAGTTGCTGGTGTCATTGATGGCATTTTCCGGCTCCATCGCAATGGCATTGGCGCTGTCGGCAAAAGCCTCCGGGTTGGCCGTGGCGTCGAGTTCTTCCGAGAGTGTGTCAATTGTCTCATAGAAGACATGGCGCACGCGCCCGGCAGCAGCCCGATTGTTGAAGGCAACGACGATGGATTGTTTCCAGTCGACGACCTTCTCCGTTTCGATCCAGCCCTTGGCCCCTCCATGGCTGTTGACACCGACCTCGGTGAAGCCATTTTCCTCGCCATAGACATAATAGACGGCAAAAGCGGGCACCTTTGGATTGATCACCCGGGCAGTCCGGCCCGGTTTGGCGTAGAGCTTGCCACCGGGCTTGGTGACAATGCGCCGAAACAGCGTCTTTTTGCCGGGCATCAACATGGCCTGACGGTCTTGTTGCTGGGCATATGCTTTGGATACCCCATGGCCCATTGGCAGACTGACCCCTGTGGCCAGCAGGATGGCGGCCATCAGAGCCAATTTGGAGAAAAGGCTTTTTGCTCTATGCATTGTCTCGCTCCGGATCGGTCAATAATCAGTTGCAATAGTCGTCGATGGCGATACGCGCCTCGGCATTTTCGAAATAGGTCGGCTTGAGATGCGCGCAGAGACTCTCAATGTTGCGGCTGGCGGTCGCATCCCCCGCCTCGCTTAGACGGCGGTAATATTCAAGTGCCGTTGAAGGATTTTTGACCGCGCTGATGCTGCCGACAGCCGCATCCTTGGTGGGGTCAAACAGGCCTGCATATTCCTGTTGAGCAGGCTTGTGTCCCTTGTCGGCAGACAGGCGCAGGAAGTCCTGTGCGATGTCGACAAGTTCGGCATCATCGCGCGTTTCCCTCGAAGCGCCGTAGAGGGCCTCACCGGACAATTGGCTGTTGCCGAGCATGTCTTGCCAATAGGCCCGGTCGTGCACGGGCGCTGCCGGTGACTGCGTGGCGGGAGGCTGATCATTTTGCGCTGTTTGCGTGTCGGGAGATGCGGTGTCCGGCGCAGTGGAAGCATCCGCTTCTTGCACTGGCGGGGTCGCCTCATCGGTCGTGTTTTCAGCCTGTATAGGCTCCTCGGCAGGGGTCTGCGTTGGTTCCTCGGTTGGCTCGTTCGCCGGTTGCTGATCCACGACGGTTTCGGTCTGTTCGGGTTCCCCGGTGATCAGCGCCATCAGTTCATCGGAATAAAGCCAGACCATGGCCCCCATACCGAACCAGATGACCAAGGCGGCGGCGATGGCGACCCATGTCAACCAGCCTCTGCTGGGAGGTGGTGTTATGACCGGAGCGACGGGCTGTGGTTGCGGGATCGGGTCTTCCGGCTGGAACGGCGCTTTGGGGCCTTCATCTTCTGGCTCCGACGGCAGATCGAGAAGGCTTGCCCCCTTGTTGCTGCGCCCCGAAATCGGAATATCCGGCCAGTAATCCTCAACCTCAATCGCGGCCTCGGGGATGCGCAGGACGATCAGATCGCCATCACGCAAATAGTCGACAATGTCCGGCCCCAGCAGCAAGCGGTCACCTTTTGCCGCCACAGCTTTGATGCCGAAAGGTGTGCCCTGCCAACCCTTTGGTCCCAGATAAAGGTCTTTGCTGGCCTCGCGCTCGATTTCCAGCCGCCAGTCGGGCGCAGCCTCCTGATCGAGACAGAGCCATGCATGGCCCGGACCATGGTCTTTTTCAGCAGTGAGGAAAGTCATAGTGGATATATTCCCGTTGGCTTTTGCGCTGAGATCAGTTGGACAAGATCTGGAGGATGGTGCCGAGCTTGGCATTCAGGGCCGGATCAATGTCAAAGCTGTCGCCTTTGGCATTGTCCTGCACGGTCTGGTCAAAGGCACAGATCCAGTCGTCGACATAATGGATGGCGAAGGGAGCAGCCTCAGGCCCGATCCCGAGCGCGTTGTAAGTGATCGGTTTGGTGCGGAAGGCGTGACGACTTTCGGTTTCCGTCTCGACCATGACCCGGTCCTTCTCTGGCAGCATCGACAGGCCGAGATCAGCAATGAAGCCATTGAGAATGCGCTCGGAGGCCAAGGTCGCCTTGTTGAGAAACTCATCGCGCCCATCGACAAAGGCAATCCGCTTGAGCTGCGCTTCGAGGGTGTCGACCAACGCCACCCGGCGGGCCGCCTGCTGGATTTCCTGCGCCACTTCGCGCAAGGAATCGTTGGAGACATGCACAAAGGTCGCAAAGCTCGCATTGTCCGCCCGCTCGAACAGATTGTCGATCATGGCGGCAATTGCGGCCTCGGCAACCAGCCGTTCTCGAGTCTTGCGTGTCGAGGAAACGGAGGCTGCTGCGCTCTGTGTGGGGGATGCGTCCGGGGCCGCACGCTGGGAGCCGAGTTTGGGTCGGCTGCGGATGGCACGCGGCGCAGCGGCGACTGGGGCAGCAGGGGCCGCAGTCGGGCTGTCCTTGTGGCCGTCGGTGGTCTGGTTGAAGCTTGCCTCATGCAGGCGGTCGGACAGACTGGCCGTTGGCAACATGAATCCACGCAACAAGGAGCCAAAGCGGGCTAGTGAGTCGCAAAGATACAGCTCATCAATGACGATCTGCGCCACGCTCAAGCGGGCCTCCAGACGGGCATCCATGTCCGAGCTGACATGATAGGGCGACAGGCGCTCATAAAGCCGTTGCTTGAGCTTTTTGAGGCGGAAACGGATCTGCTTTTCCTTGATGCCCGGATTGCAAACCGGTGCCAGATTGCGCGCAATGAAAGACGCACCGCCGTCATTCAGCCGCATCATTTCATCAAAGGCCTGTTCGGGATCCTTGAAATGCTCCCGTGCGGATGGCACTCCGGCAAAGGAGGATTTGAGCTCATCAAGGAACGCCTCTTCCGAGCTGCGCACGCCTGCTTCCCGATCCCCTTCAATATCGAAAATTTCGCCATTCAGGATGTTCGGATTGCGCATCAGGTAACAATTGTTGAAGGGCTGGCCCGGGGTCCAGTTTTTGACCCAACTGTCTGCACTGTTGCCATAGGACTGGATCAGCGGATTGTCGATCGCCCCTTCCAGACGGTTTTCAAGGCCAAAGGAGGCGTCGCTGGTCTTTCTTTTGAAATGCAGATCGAATTTGGTGAAGACGAAAAAGAGCAATTCCGCCTTGCCGATCCGGTCTTCCGGCTTTGGACCATGGGTCTCGGTGATCCATTTGGCCACCACCTGTGGCAACTGGTCGACATCGAGATTGTTCGGCTGGGCACAGAGCAGCATCGAGGTGATTTCCTGCTCCTCCACATAGCGCTGGAACAAATATTCCACCTTGCCGCGCAGCATCAGGGTTTGCAGGGTCTTGTCGGGATTCTGTTCGAGATATTTGGCGATGCCGGTCTTGCCTTCGGGCTCGTCATCATCCTCGAAATCAGCCGCTTTCAGCCCGCGACTGCGATAGCCGGGAAAGTCGAGCAGGTCGGTGTGATCAAAGAAATCCCACGGCTTGTCCCGGATGGTGATCCAGATTTCCGCCGTCAGAGCCGCCACTGTCGAGCGGGGCAACCGGGCGGCGCTGCCCGTTCTGTTGCGCACCTCGATCTGTTCAGATGTGCCATCGGACAGACCGCTCAAACCAGCCACGGTGATGATGCTGGTGATATCCGGATTGGTGGCATCAATCGCATCGAGCGGCACGAAAGCGTCCTTGGGGAAGTCCAGACTGCCAAGCGCTGTAACCATATCGCGATAGAGTTTGGTGATGATCGGTTCGCGGCCCCACAGGATCGAGAAAAAGTCACCCAGATCCTCAATCGACAAACGGGTGCAAAGCTCGCCTGCGGCCTTCCAGAAGGCATCAAGCTTGGCGGTCAGAGGCGCATCGGGCAGATACTTTTTGAAATAGTCTTCCAGATCCCAGACATCTTCCAGCCGCAGCCCATTGGCCACTTCCTGCCCGGCCTTTTCGCGGAAAGGGGCGATATGGCTAGCGATCTCGTCGCGTTCGGGTACTTCTCTGGGACGTCCGTCGAGCTGGTAAGCATTGGCGATGATCTTGATGATGTCTGCATGGCTGAGCCAACGCAGGCAGACCGGATAGCCTGCGGGACTTGTTTCCTTGCGGATGGTGAAGCGGGTGACAAGGCCGGTGGATTCCCCTTCTTTGTCGATATTGATCTTTTTGATATAGCTGGAGACCCGCAAAAACCTCTCGCAATATTTGCTGTCGTATGATTCCCTGAAGTCATGGGGGATATGGCATGAATCCAAGCAATTTATTCGGTTTGTCCGAGCATCTTGAGCGTCTGAGC
>NZ_VANT01000012.1:0-64324 GCF_005771485.1 Cohaesibacter sp. CAU 1516
AGGCTCCCAGACCCGATCCCATCCCGAACTCGGAAGTCAAACGCCTCCGCGCCAATGGTACTTCGTCTTAAGACGCGGGAGAGTAGGTCGCCGCCAGGCCTGTTAAAAGCAAATCATAAAAAACCCCGGTGTTCACCAGACACCGGGGTTTTTTGATTCTTAATATATAATACATAAATCATAGTAGCTGTACGCTTTTAAGCACCGCATAAAGGCTCATGCCTTCTTGCAAGTTCAAGCGGTCCCAAGACTTGGTGGTGATCTGCGACAGAAAAATTTGGCGGTTGAGACGAAGCTGAACATCGACATGCATTTGGTCGGATTGTTTATGGTCCTGAATTGTCACTGGCAGAATGTTGTTTGCGCTGATGTCGGTTGGGCTGTTTTTTGACAACATGACATCACGGGATTTGATCCGGATTCTCACCATGGAACCGAGGGGCTTGTCCAATTGCGGCACATAGATCTTGTTGCCTTCCAGATTGATAAGCGACATGCCCTGGGCAGGTAAATGGGCCTTGACGATACCGTTCAGGGTGCTTGCCGCGTCGAACTGCCCCGTTAATGCCAATAGGTCTATGCGCGATGTAATGTCGTAGACAGATCCTTGGGCTGCCAATTTGCCGTCCTTCAACAATATCACATCATCGGCCAATCTGGAGACCTCGTCCATTGAATGCGTGACCAGCAGTATCGGAATTTTGCTGTCAGCCTTGATAGTCTCGAGATGGCAGAGAATGTCGTGTTGCCGACGATGATCCAAAGCGGACAGAGGCTCGTCAAGCAGCAAAAGATCTGGCTGTCTGAGCAAAGCGCGTCCAATCGCGACCCGTTGTTTTTCGCCGCCAGACAGCTTTGAAGGAAAACGGTCGAGTAAGTGCTCGATGTCGAGCATGGCGATTACGTCTTCAATCTCGGTGTGGCTGGGTCTGGGGAACGTGCGCTTGGCGCCAAACAACAAATTTTGCTTGATGGTCTTGTGAGGAAAGAGACGGGCGTCCTGAAAGACATAGCCAATGCGGCGTTTGTAAGATGGAATATTGATACGGTCGCGCGTAGAGAAAAGGACCCGATTGTTGAGGCTGATATGTCCGCTCAGGGGTGTTTCGAGACCAGCAATCATGTTGATCGTCAGGGACTTTCCAGCACCCGAAGGGCCAAACAGGGCCGTTACACCCTTGTCCGATTGTGAAAAGCTCAGATCCAGTTCGAATGTTCCAAATGCGTGATGCAAGGCGATATCAAGGCTCATCGGTTCAAATGCCTCTTGATGCGGCGGTTGGCTATTTCCGATAAAACCAGACCTGAAAATGCGAGTGCGATGGAAAGGGTAACCAGTCTTGCCGCTATCGTTTCACCTCCGGGGGTCTGAATGGCGGTGTAGATGGCAAGTGGCAGCGTCCTTGTCTCACCCGGTATGTTGGAAACAAAGGTAATGATGGCTCCAAACTCACCCAGACTGGCGGCAAAGGCCGTGATGGCGCCAGCGATAATGCCCGGCATGGCGAGGGGTAGGGTAATCGATGTGAAATGATCGATCGGTCCCGCGCCAAGCGTTTTGGCAGCGGCTATCAGGCCGGGGTCAATTGCTTCCATCGCCAATCGGATCGCACGCACCTGAAAGGGAAAGGTTACGATGCCTGCAGCCAGTGCCGCTCCGGTCCAGCTGAACACAAACTTGATGCCAAAAGTGTCCTGGAGGAAAGCGCCCAGAGGTGCGCGGGTGCCAAGGGTAACCAACAACAGATAGCCCATAACAACGGGGGGCAGGATCAATGGCAAATGGGTGATTCCATCGACAATGATCTTGCCGGGAAATCCGGGGCGAGACAGCAAGGTAGCGGTCATGATCGCCAAGGGCAAGGCGCAGCAGACAGCGGTTGCTGAAATCTTGAAGCTCAGGATTAATGCTTCTGCTTCTGCGGTGGTGATCAGATCCATCATCGGCTGCCTTTGCCTGGTTGATGCCTTTGCCTCAACGCGTCGTCCTACTTTTCTGTTGCGGTCGAGAATCCATAGCGCCGGAATATTGCCATGCCCTCAGTGCCTGACAAAAAGGAAAGCAATTGCTCTGCGGCGGTGGAGTGGCTGTTTGTGGTCTTTGCAAAGACATAGCGGATTGGAGGCCCAGTTCTTTCAAAGACATAGAGGATCTGCAGATCCTCTATGTCGACCATATCACTTTTATAGACAATGGCGAGCGGAACTTCCCGGCGTGATACCAAAGCCACGGCTGCCCGAACATTGTCTGTGCGTGCTATGCGTCTGGATGTTGCTTGCCATAGGCCCAACGCCTCTAGCGCCTGCTTTCCATAGATCCCAGCGGGCACATGGTCGGGATCTCCCATGGCGATCAGACCGTCCTTTCCAAGTCGAGAAAACAAATGCCTTTCGCTGAGATGGGGGAGAGACTTCTGTCCGTTTCCAAATGGTCCGACGAGTACAAGGTCGTTGGACAAGGAGCGGCTCTGGTGTTGCGGATCGAGCAGGCCACGATCGAGCAGATAGTCAGCCCATGCTTCGTTGGCCGAGAGAAACAGATCGGCATCGGCTCCTGCCTCGATTTGCCGGGCAAGGGTCGATGAGCCCGCAAAGGACAGACGGATAGCAATGCCGGTTTGCTGTTCGAAGCGTTTGGCCGCTTCACCAACCGCGTTGGTGAGGCTGGCTGCTGCGAAAACTGTCAGCCTGTTCTCGTCGGCACGGGTGGGAATGGCCAGCATTGCAAGGCTGGTCGACAGGAGAACGAGGAGCCGAGGGAAATGGAAAAGGGCACGCAACACTGGATTGGTCCTTAACGATCTGGTTTGTCGGCAGGCCGACATTTCATCTGTGATGTCCCATTGTGCATATTCCAGACCAGCTTTGAAGCGTCTGAATGGGGTTGCTCGGTAGATGGGCGGGATAGAGGCTCGACTCGACTGTTTTTGGACAAAGTTGAGAAGTACAACCAGAAGGTTTTGTTAACCATAATGGGTCCGAAAACCCCATATTTTTCAATGTTATTCATCGTGGGGATTGCCAAAGAAACAAAACAGGGTGACACTTTACCCTCCACGGATAGGGGGAGCGGTGGCCTTCCTGAGGTGCGTTTCGCGCATCGATCCGGATCAGTGACGGGTATGGAGTTGCAGATCCTAGTCGGATCCTCTTCTCCGACCAATGGGGTTAATCCAGGATCAGGCGGCTTGCAGTTGGCGGGGCGCTTGAGGATCCAGAGGGTGAAGCAATGAAGACGATGCAATTTTTCGCAACAAGCGCTCAGATCTTGCGTTTGGTCGTGGTCGCCTCGATGATGACGCTTGTCAGCGTCGTTGGAGGCAAGGCAGCAGGTGACACGCCATTCTTTACAGGGGTTTGGGAATTGCGTGATGCGAATGGTGTACGGCCACTGGTCATGAGTGACTGGCTGATTTTCGACAAGAAACTACCGAATACTTGGCTTTATATGCGCTCGGATTCTGTGCCGGGTGTCCGTTATACCTTCCATGCGCGCCGCGTTTCAGTGAATGGATTGTCTGCGGCGTTGGTGGAAGTGGCCCGCGTTGACGATCAAAAGATGCTTTACCGCATGAGCGCCAATGGCACCGTCATTGAGCAGGGTGAAGCCCATCGCCTCAGCGTGCCCAATGCCGACAAATCCTGCCTCGCGGTGGATACGGAAATGAAGGATCTGCTTGGCAGCTGGGTGTTGGCCAGTGACAAGAAGAAACGCATGAAGCTCAGTGAAACCGAGCTGGAGTTGGCGGGCAAGAAGCAGACGATCTCGATGCAGTCTCTGCGCACCGGTCAAGTTGGCCTGTCCGTTGGCGGGACGCCTTTTGCTCTGTTCACCGATGCGGGGGGCGATTATGGGGTTCTGCAGATCCTGCCGCAAGGCACGCCTTCTTTTTCCGGCGGACCAATCGGGCAGCATGTCACCTTTGCGCAGGAAATTGTCGTAAGGCGCGCCAAAGGCCGGTGTGATGCGGCGATTGCCGGACGCCTGAAGCTGCTGGGTAAAAAACGCAAATAGCCATCATAAGACTTGCATGACAACGGGTAGCCTGCTTGATTGGGCTCTTCGCGATTGGCCCGTTGTCATCGAACAGACAGATCTTGCTCATAAGATTGGCGGCCAGAGACAATCAAGCAGGGAGATTTTGCCATGGAGCAAGTTTTTAGCACCAAATGCTTCGGCGGTGAGCAGCGCGTCTATAAACATAAATCCAAGGCAACTGGAACCGACATGGAATTTGCGGTCTTTCTGCCGCGTGCGGCTTTGGACGGCTTTGTTTGCCCGAGCTTGGTTTATCTCTCTGGACTCACCTGTACATGGGAAAATGTCACGACCAAGGGCTTGCCGCAGATGCATGCGGCCAAGCATGGCATGATTTTCATCGCACCCGATACCAGCCCACGGGGCGAGGCTGTGGCCAATGATGATGGCTATGATCTGGGACAGGCCGCCAGCTTTTATCTTGATGCAACACAAGAGCCATGGGCTCCGCATTTCCAGATGGAAAGCTATCTGACGGACGAGTTGCCTGATCTGTTGATTGATGCCTTGCCCGTTGATGAAGATGCAATTGGTATCACTGGCCACTCGATGGGAGGGCACGGAGCGCTGACACTGGCCTTGCGCCATCCCGATCTGTTCCATTCCGTCTCAGCCTTTGCCCCGATCACCAATCCTGTTGATTGTCCATGGGGGCAGAAAGCCTTCAATGCCTATCTCGGCCCGGATGAGAGCCAGTGGGCGCAGCATGATGCTTGTGCGCTGATCAAGGAACAAGGATGGGATGGTGACATTCTGATCGATCAGGGTCTGGCGGATGACTTTATGTCCAGCCAGCTCAAGCCCTGGGCCTTTGAAGCTGCCTGCCGGGAGGCGGGCATCGACCTCACGTTGCGCTTGCAGGGTGGCTATGACCATTCCTATTATTTCATTGCCAGCTTCTTGGCCGATCACTTTGCCTGGCACGCGGATCGTCTTGAATAGGGTCGCTTTCTGCTAGGAAAATTTTCCGCAATCACGCAAGTTAGCCGGACTTTTGTCCGGCTAAGTAATTCCACTTGGAACTTGATTGATCGAGTTTACTTGTGCGCATTTTGGTGTCGTGAGCTTTAAGATGCCCTCTTTTCCAGATCAAGTTATCCTCAGTTTGCTGATAAAAGACTAGGGCGTGCTTTTTCATCTCCCTTCCGATTATAGAATCAGGCAGACGTTAGTCCCGATCCACACTATCCTGACATCAACTTGATCAGCCGCGCCTGCGCTGGATCCCGCTCGGTTGGTCTTAGGAGATATAACATGTCCGAAGGCTCTACTTCGGCTGACAATTCTGCCCAAATGGGGGTCGGTCGCCAAATCATTCTCGGTGCACAAATGCTGTTCGTGGCATTTGGATCTCTGGTTCTCGTGCCCATTCTTACCGGCCTTAATGCGTCGGTCGCTTTGTTCACGGCCGGGGCCGGTACGCTGCTGTTCCAATTGGTGACCAAGCGTCAGGTGCCTGTTTTCCTCGCCTCTTCCTTCGCCTTCATTGCGCCGATCATATTCGGTGTGAATACCTGGGGCGTGGCTGGCACCATGTCTGGCTTGATCGCTGCCGGACTGGTTTACGTCGCCTTGTCTTTCCTTGTGCGCTATCAGGGCCAGAAAATCATCGACCGAATCCTGCCGCCGGTTGTTGTTGGCCCGGTGATTATGGTCATCGGCTTGTCGCTGGCCCCCGTCGCAGTCAATATGGCACAGGGCAAGTCGGGGGATGGTGCCATTCAGCTTGCACCCATGACCCAGTCGATTATCGTCGCTCTGGTGGCGATTGTTGTCACCATGCTGGTGACGTTGAAGGGTCGCGGCATGTTTCGTTTGTTGCCGATTCTGTGCGGTATTCTGGCGGGTTATGCCACGAGCTTCGCTTTCGGTCTGGTCAGTTTTGATGCCGTCTCACAGGCACCACTCTTTGCCGTGCCTTCCTTCACCTTCCCGGAATTCAATCTGGAAGCCATCCTGTTCATCCTGCCGGTGGCGATCGCGCCTGCGATCGAGCATATCGGTGATGTGGCAGCCATCTCCAACGTTGCCAAGAAGGATTTTCTGGTCCGTCCGGGTTTGAAAAACACCCTGCTGGGGGATGGGCTGGCAACAAGCTTTGCGGCCTTTTTGGGTGGGCCACCAAACACCACCTATTCTGAGGTGACCGGCGCGGTTGCGCTGACCAAGGCCTTCAATCCTGTGATCATGACCTATGCCGCCATCTGGGCGATTGTCTTCTCCTTCTCTGGGACGCTCGGAGCGGTGCTCAGCACCATTCCAGTGCCGGTGATGGGTGGCATTCTGGTCATTCTGTTCGGGGCCATTGCAGTGGTTGGTGTTTCCACCCTGCTCAAGGTGGGCGATGCCCTGACCGAACCGCGCAATTTGATCATTGCTTCGGTTGTGTTGGTGGTCGGCATTGGCGGAATGGAAGTGGGCTATGGTGATTTTCAGATCAAGGGAATTGGTCTGTCCGCTGTGGTTGCCATTTTGCTCAATGCCATTTTGCCTCGGGCGCATGCCGACTAAAGTGCCTTTTTCAAACCAGTCACGTTCAAGGCCCGCCCCAGTTGCGGGCCTTTTCTTTTTGCGTCGTCTACGCTTTTGCCCTTATATGCGACTGAGGCTTGATAACAGCAATTCGAACGACGACGGACTTTTGCTTTCATGGTGCAATCCATTCAACGGCCGGCAGTGCTGGTACGGCAACATCGCAAGGTGCTGGCGTGGCTTGCCTTTGGGTTGACCTTGCTGGTTGTTGTCGCAACGGTGCTTAGCTATCGCGGCGCGCTGCTGAACAGTCAGGCCAATGCAACGGCCCGGCTGACGTTGCAGTTGGAGGGGCTGGTCAATGCGCTCGACAAATATCGTCTGCTGACGCCACTGCTGGCGCGCCGGCCCGATCTGCTGACGATTTTTTCCAGCACGCATGATGACGATGATATGGAGACGGCCCTGCAAGGGATGGCGCGGATCGGCGGCATGAGCGATGCGGTTGATATTCGTCTGACCTTTTTGAACGGGTTGCAGCTTTCTACATTCTCCTCGCGGCAGGAAGGCGAAGTCTCCAGCGACCCTGAAATTCTTAAGCGGCCCGACATTGTGCAGGCGCTTGAGGGGCGGCTCGGTCGCTGGTTGAGGCATGGCTCGGAGGGGCGGATCTATGTCTTTTCCTTTGCTGCCCGGATCGATGGTCAGATTGCCGGGGTGGTGTCGGTGCATGTGGATCTGAGTGGTACGGAACAGATATGGGCCTTATCACCCCAGCCCATATTGGCAACCAAACAGGGGCGGGTCCTGCTCACCAACCAAACTGCGTGGCTGAATGCCCAGATGGATGGTCATACAGACCATGCCCACCCCTGGACACTGGAAAAACGGCCAAGTCTGTTCGGGCCGTTGCTGATCGATGTGCGCAGCCGCAATGGTGCCCATGATGTGGCGGGTGACTATGTGGCGGCCAGACGCACCGAACATGTGCTGGGCTGGACCTTCTATGCGCTTGAACCTTTGCGCCGACCGGTGATGACAGCGGCCACTGCTTTGGTCATTTCGAGTTTGATTTCCGGTTTGGTGCTGGGGGCCTTGTCGGTGGAGTTCAATCGCCAGCAAATGCAGTTGCGCCAGAGGCGTAAGGATCTGGCAACCAGTCAATGGCTCGAGCGCCGGGTGCGGGACCGGACACGGGAATTGCGCCAGACGCAGGAAGGGCTGATCCATTCAGCCAAGCTTGCAGCCATCGGTCAGATGTCGATGGTGTTAAGCCATGAATATAATCAGCCGCTATCGGCCATTCGCTCCTATGCGGACAATGCGCAGTTGCTGTTTTCGGCCGGGCGGTATGCACAAGGGCAGGACAATCTTTCGCGCATTGGCAAACTGGTCGATCGTTTGGCCAATCTGTCGAAAACCCTCAAGACCTTCGCCCGCAAGCCCGGCGTCGACCTGAAGTCGGTGTCGGTTGATCTGGTCCTCGACGAGAGTGTGATGCTGATGCAGCCACAAGCCCGCAAGGTCGGGGCGACCCTTGAGGTGGTGCGCGAGGCAAGCCAGTTGCTGGTGACTGCCGGACATACGCGGCTGGAACAGGTGTTGATCAATCTGATTGCCAATGCGCTTGATGCCATCGCTGAGCAGGATTCAGAGACGCGCGGTGCCGCTGGGCGGGTGAGAATCCGGGTCGCCCGTGATGGCGACAATGGGATCATCGAGATCAGTGACAATGGGCCGGGGATCGAACCCGCCTTGCGAGCCGAGATTTTCGAGCCATTCGTCACCAGCAAGGGCCATGGGGTCGGGTTGGGGCTGGGCCTGCCAATCGCCAGCAATCTGGTAAGCGGATTTGGAGGCTCCCTGTCGCTGGTCGATCCGGCCGACGATGAGATGAAAACCACCTTCCGCATCACGCTGCCGTTGGCGAACGATGGATAACAGAGACGAAACTGAGCTGAACACGCACCCGGATGCTGGGGTGTGGCTGGGGGAATGAGGACAAGATGACGAGCCAAACGAAGATTTTGCTGGCCGAGGATGAAGAAGAGGTCCGCTTTGCCCTCAAGCAGGGGCTGGAATTGGCTGGCTATGAGGTCATTGAGTTTGACAGTCGCGAGGGGATCCTTGAAACCATCTCGCGTCATCTGGAAGGCATCCTGATTTCGGATATCCGGCTGGGGTCCGACGATGGCCTTGACTTGATGCAGCATGTGCACGAGCTGGATGATGCCTTTCCGGTGATCCTGATCACGGGGCATGGGGATGTGCCGCTGGCGGTGGAAGCGATGCGGCGTGGTGCTTATGACTTTATTGAAAAGCCCTTTCCCATGGCGGTTCTGGTTGGGGTGGTTATGCGGGCGGCTGAAAAGCGCCGGTTGGTGCTGGAAAACCGGGCTCTGCGACAGGAACTGGCCGAAGAGAGCAAGTTAGAGGGGCGGCTGGTTGGCCAGTCCCTTGCCATGCAGCGTCTCAGATCGGATATTCTGGCATTGTCCGATACGGATGCGGACATCCTGATCAAGGGGGAAACCGGATCCGGCAAGGAAATGGTGGCACGCGCCCTGCATGAAGAGGGGCGGCGCTCGGGTGCGCCGTTTGTGGCGCTCAATTGCGGCGGTTTGCCTGCGGATATCATCGAATCCGAATTGTTCGGTCATGTGCAGGGGGCGTTTACCGGCGCCTCATCAAAGCGGGTGGGCAAGCTGCAATATGCCAATGGCGGGACGGTGTTTCTTGATGAAATCGAGACCATGCCAATGGAATTGCAGGTCAAGCTGCTGCGTGTCATCGAAGAACGCGCTGTAGAACCCTTGGGCACCAACGAGCTGATCGCGCTTGATATCCGTTTCATTGCTGCCACCAAGACCGATCTGGAAGAAGCCGGACGGCAGGGGAGCTTCAGACCTGATCTCTTCTATCGGTTGAATGTTGTCACCCTCCATATCCCGCCCTTGCGTGACAGAAAGGAAGACATTCCGGACCTGTTCAATTTTCTCGCCCGGGGTGCCCGCTCGCGCTATCGCAAGGATATCCCGGACCTGACCCGTAGCTTGCTCGACCGGCTGATGGCGTATGATTGGCCGGGCAATGTGCGCGAGTTGCGTAATGCAGCGGATCGGTTTGTGCTCGGTCTGTCGATGGGGCTGGCGGATGGTCAGGGCGGAGAACGTGACGACGCAGTCCAGAGTGTGACGGCAACCTTGGCGGAACGTGTCGGGGCTTATGAGCGGCAATTGATTGCCGAGGCGCTAAAAGAGCAGGGAGGATGCCGGACGAAAACGGCCGAAAGTCTCGGGCTTGGCCGCAAGACGCTGTATGACAAACTGAAGAAATATGACCTGGAATAGGATCGGATGAGGGAGCGATCCTGCATCCAAATGTGTGTGGGAATCGATACAGACTGGAGGGGATGTGTAACGAAATCCACACAGATTGCAGGGTGTGTTGCGCGAGCTGTGCAATTCAATTGGGTCTGATATGCACTATATTCAAGGCTTTGCTGGAAAATTCATCGACTTTGCATCTTTTGGCACGGGCGTTGCAAACAAGAGATCATTCGCAAAATGGGCAAAAGCCCTGAAATGACTCTCTGGGAGGAGACCCCGATGAAGAAACTTGTTCTGGCCGCAGCCTCGGCTGCGCTGATGCTCGGCACTGCAGCTGCGTCTGCCAATTGTGATGACGGTGAGATGGTCATCAAATTCAGCCATGTGACCGCTGCGACTGGCCATCCAAAGGGTGAAGCCGCCTCGCTTCTGGCCGAACGCGTCAATGCCGAAATGAACGGCAAGGCCTGCATGGAAGTGTTCCCGAACTCGCAGCTATTCAATGACAACAAGGTGCTCGAAGCCCTGCTGCTCGGCGATGTTCAGCTGGCAGCGCCTTCGCTTGCCAAGTTCGAGAAATATACCAAGAAATTCCGCCTGTTCGATCTGCCCTTCCTGTTCAAGGATATGGGGGCGGTTGATCGTTTCCAGACCTCTGACAATGGTCAGGCCATGCTCGACTCCATGCAGCGCAAGGGCTTGCAGGGATTGTCCTACTGGCACAATGGCATCAAGCATTTCTCGGCCAACAAGCCTTTGATCAAACCGGCTGATGCATCTGGCCTGAAATTCCGCGTGCAAACCTCCGAAGTGGCCGCCGCAATGATTGAGGCACTGGGTGCCAACCCGCAAAAGCTGGCATTTGCCGAGGTTTATGGCGCCTTGCAGACCGGTGTTGTCGATGGTCAGGAGAATACCTGGTCCAACATCTACACCAAGAAATTCTTCGAAGTGCAGGACGGTGTGACCGAAACCAACCATCAGGTGCTGGACTATCTGGTCGTCACCTCCACCGAATGGTGGGATGGTCTGGATCCGGAGATCCGCACTCAGCTGAAGACCATCATGGATGAAGTGGCCGCTGAGCGGAACGCTCTGTCGACCGAGATCAACGCGCAGAACCGCGCCAAGATTCTCGAAGCTGGCGGCGTGATCCGTGAGCTTGATGCGTCCCAGCGTCAAGCCTGGGTGGATGTGATGAAACCCGTTTGGGACCAGTTCAAGGACGATATCGGTCAGGATCTGATCGATGCGGCTCTGGCTGCCAACAACTAAGCAATCCGCTTGATTGCACTAGGGAGAGGGCGGTCTGCTGCCTTCTCCCGACCAGAAGCGTTCGATGCGTGTCTGTTCGAGCGGATGCCGAGGTGGTTGCTTGTGTGCAAGGGATAAGCCCGCACCGACCGACCGCATGGCTTCCCTTCCTTCAGCGTCGTTGAACAACAAGAAAACACCCTGCAAAGACAGGGCATGGGGGCGGGTATGGAACGACTGTCTCGCATCATCACGAAATTCGAGGAAACGGTCATTTCGCTGCTATTGGCAGGGATGGTGCTGCTGACCTTCTCGCAGGTGATTGCACGTTATATTTTTAATTCCGGCTGGGGGGCTGCGCTGGAAGCCACCACGCTGATGTATGCCTGGATGATCCTGTTTGGGGCATCCTATGGCATCAAGATTGGTGCCCATCTGGGAGTGGATGCCTTGATTGCGCTGCTGCCCAATCGCCTGTTTCGGGTTGCTGCGGTTCTTGGTGCCCTGACCGGCGTTGTCTATGCTCTGATGCTGCTGGACGGGTCGATGACCTATATCGGCAAGATGTACAAATTCAACATCGGCATGGAAGATCTGCATTTTCCGGACTGGTTTGCCAATGGTGTGGCCCCGGCCATCGGGTTGGAAATCTATGACAATGAAGTGCCGCGCTGGTTGGCCTATTCGATCCTGCCGATCGGTCTTGCCTTGTTTGCCCTGCGCTGTTTGCAGGCGGCATGGGCGATCGTGGTTGGCGATCGCAAGATGATTATTGCGAGCCATGAGGCAGAAGACCTCGTCGCAGAAAACAAGAACAAGGCTTAAGGGGCACGGGCATGGAAACTTTCTTTCTTTTCTGCATGGTGCTCGGCCTGTTGCTGTTTGGTGCGCCGATCTCCATTTCGCTGGGGCTGTCCAGCGTCGTTTATATCCACTTTTTCTCCGATGACAGTCTGTCATCAATGGCTCAAAAGCTGTTTGAAGCGACCGAGCATTATACCTTGTTGGCGATCCCATTCTTCATTCTGGCCTCCAGTTTCATGGCGACCGGTGGCGTCGCCAAACGCATCATCCGGTTTGCCATTGCGGTGGTCGGACCTTTTCCCGGTGGCCTTGCGATGGCGGGGGTGTTTGCCTGCATGCTGTTTGCTGCCCTTTCAGGGTCTTCGCCCGCAACTGTGGTGGCGATTGGGACGATCGTCATTGCCGGCATGAAGGATGTCGGCTATCCGAAAGAATTTGCCGCTGGCATCATCGCCAATGCGGGCACGCTCGGAATTCTTATTCCGCCTTCCATCGTGATGGTGGTCTATGCGGCGGCGACTGATGTGTCGGTGGGGCGGATGTTCCTTGCCGGGATCATTCCCGGTCTGTTGGCCGGCTCCATGCTGATGCTTGGCATCTATATCGTCGCCAAGCGGAAAAATTATCCGCGTCAGCCTTGGAAAGGCATCGGCGAGCTGGCGTCCGCTGCGGGCGATTCCGCTTTTGGCCTGTTCCTCATCGTCATCATTCTGGGCGGCATCTATGGCGGGGTCTTCACGCCGACCGAAGCAGCGGCGGTGGCGGCGGTCTATGCGGCTTTTATCGCTCTGTTTGTCTATCGTGATATGGGGCCATTGCGCGAGGTGTCCTGGCGGCGGCCAAGCGAGGGATTCGTCGAGGCGGCGATCCGCAACCTTTACCTCACAGTGACCCGCTTCCCGCTCGCTTTGGTGCATGAAGACACGCAGAAGGTGATGACCAACTCGGCCAAGACGACCATCATGCTGATGTTCATCATCGCCAACGCTCTTTTGTTTGCCCATGTGCTGACGACCGAGCGGATCCCGCAGCAGATTACCGATCTGATGATCGGGGCGGGCTTCAACTGGTTCACCTTCCTGTTGGCAGTCAATTTGTTGCTGCTGATCGGAGGCCAGTTCATGGAGCCGTCTGGTCTGTTGCTGATCGTTGCGCCGGTGGTGTTCCCGATTGCCATCGAGCTGGGTGTCGATCCGATCCATCTGGGCATCATTATGGTGGTGAATATGGAGATCGGCATGATCACGCCGCCCATCGGGCTCAATCTGTTCGTCACCTCGGGCATCACCGGCATGTCGTTGGTGCAGGTGGTTCGGGCCGCCTTGCCATGGGTCGGCATTTTGATGATTTTCCTGATCTTGGTGACCTATATTCCATGGATCTCGACGGCCATACCGACCGCCTTGATGGGACCGGAAACCATCACGCGCTAACCATCAACAAAGAAGAAGAAGCGTCCCCGCACCTGATAAAGCCGCATCCACTGGATGCGGCTTTTTTCTATCAGGCAGGGGTCGGGCCGACATAAAGGGATTGTGGTCGGATCAGCTTGTTGCTGGCAGTCTGTTCCATGACATGGGCGGTCCAGCCTGCTGTTCTGCCAACGGCGAAGAGGGGCGTGAACAAGCTGCGATCAATGCCGATGCTGTCGAGAAGGATCGCGGTGTAAAATTCAACATTGGTGTCGAGGGTGCGGTCTGGCTTGTGTTTCTTGAGGGCCTTGAGGGCGGCTTTCTCGATGGCCATGGCATGAATGATCTTGTCTGAATGGCTCGCCATTTTGGCCAGACCTTCTTTCAGGATGTCGGCTCTGGGGTCGCGTACCCGATAAACGCGATGGCCAAAGCCCATCAGGCGGCGGCCTGCTGCCAGCTCTTTGGCGATCCAAGCATCCGCTTTGTCCGGTTTGCCAATGGCTTCGATCATGTCAAGCACGGGGCCGGGTGCGCCCCCATGCAAGGGGCCTTTCAACGCGCCGATGGCACCTGAAATGGCCGAGCGCATGTCCGATTGCGTTGAGGCAATCACCCGCGCCGTGAAGGTCGAGGCATTCAGGCCATGATCGCAAATCGTCACCAGATAGCGATCAAGGCTTTCGACTTCATGGCTGCCGGGGGATGCGTCATGCAGCATGGCGAGGATGCTTTCCGCAAAGCTGTGCTGCGGATTGGGGGATACCAGCGTCATTCCCTGCTTGGCGCGGAAGCCGTTCGCCAGAAAGACCGGCATGGCCGCGAGGATCGCCACCGGTTCCGATGTGGAGTTGTTGATCGGAAGGGCATCGAGACAGGCCCGCATCCATTCAATTACTTCAAGATTTGGGGCCAGTGGAGCCAGCTGATGCACGACTTTCATCGCCTGAAGACTGGCTGCTGCCAATTGATCCCGGATGCTGGTGACGGGTTCTTTGGTAAAGCCCGACCAGAGGTCAACGACGACATCTTCAAACGGGATACGCCCCGCCACGTCCTCCATGCGTCGGCCACGCAGGATGAGCTCTCCGGCGGCACCATCCACATGGCTGAGGGTTGTTTCTGCGACCACGACATCATCGAGGCCGGGGGACATATGGTGTTTGGGCAGGGAGTTTGACAGGGCAGATGAGCGCATAACCTTGTTCATTGGAAATCCTTTCTCGTGTTTGTATCTGCCCCTAGACTTGACGATCCAATCATCATTGATCAATCTTGATTCAAACAATCAATATATCACGACTTTGGTAGGGAGCGTGGCCATGGCGGCCCTTTACATGACGGCGAAAGAAGCGGCGGCGGAATTGGGTGTACGGGTTGAAACGCTCTATTCCTATGTTTCTCGCGGGTTTATCCGGTCACAGGCGGGACCGGGGCGGTCCAGACTCTATGCATCGGATGATGTGCGGGCGATGCGGATGCGCAATGGAGACGCAGTGCCGACCATGGGACCCGAGGTGCGCGACAGCGGCGATATCATCCGGTCAAGCTTGACTTACATTGACGAGGCCGGGCCGCATTATTGTGGCCGATCAGCTATCGAGCTGGCGCAGCATGGCACATTGGAGGCGACGGCCACCCTTTTGTGGGACTGTGGTGCGGTCAATCCCTTCAATCGCGAAAAACCGCGTCGTCCGATTGCCTCTGCGCCCGCTGCCTTGCGTCCTGTCGAGCGGGCGATGGTGATGTTGTCCGCGTGGCCGTTGGTCGACCGGTCCGCCTATGCGCTGCATCCCTCCATTCTCTGGGCTCATGGGGTGGATCTTTGTCGTCTGGTTGCCTCGGAGTTGGTCAATGTCCCGCCCGATGCAATTCCGATTGCAGACCTGATTGCCAAAGGCTGGGGCGTTGACGGGGCGACGGACAGACGGTTGATCAGTATGGCTTTGGTGTTGTCTGCAGATCATGAACTGAATTCGAGCGCCTATGCCGTGCGGGTGGCTGCGTCCACCGGGGCGCCTTTGCATGCGGCCATCGTTGCGGGCATGGGGGCATTTTTGGGGCCCAAACACGGAGCTGCCAGCGAGCGGGTGGATCACTGGTTTGAAGGCATGGTGCGAGAGGCCGATCCGGCCTTGGCGCTTGAGAAGCAATTGATGCGGGCAGAGGACCTGCCCGGCTTTGGCCATCTTCTTTATACGAATACGGATCCGCGAGGCAAATGCCTGATGGACGCCATACGGGCGGCACACCCTGATCATTCGGACGTCCTTCTGGCAGATCAGGTGATTGATCAGGCCCGGACCCTGTTTGGCATTGCGCCGAATATCGATTTCTCACTTGCGCTGATGAAACGGGTTTTGAAGTTGCCAGAAGGGGCCGGGATGGTGCTGTTTTGTGCCGGACGCATGGTCGGCTGGATCGGGCATGCGCTGGAGCAATTTAAGAGTGGCGCGCAGATCCGTCCGCGCGCTCTCTATGTGGGTCCCAAGGGTATATAAGGCGGATTGACTCAGAGCGTGGCGAAGGCCCGGTCCAGCTTTTCGATCACCTCGTCGATATGTTCGGCCTTGATGCAGATCGGCGGCTTGATCTTGAGTACATTGTCAAACGGGCCGTCGGTGGAGAGCAGCACGGCTTCCTTTTTCATGAAGTTGATGATGCGGCCTGCTTTCTCGGTGGCGGGTTCCAAGCTTTCGCGATCCTCGACCAGCTCGGCCCCGATATAGAGGCCGCGGCCACGGACATCGCCGATCAACGGATATTTGTCTGCCAAGGCCTTTAGGCCCTGTTGGAAATAGGTCCCCATTTTGAGGGCATTGTCTTGCAGGCCTTCCTGTTCGATGACATCCAGCACCGCCATGCCGACGGCGCAGGAAACCGGGTTGCCACCAAAGGAATTGAAATATTCCATGCCATTGGCAAAGGCGCGGGCAATTTCTGGAGTGGTGACCACAGCGGCCATCGGGTGGCCGTTGCCGATTGGCTTGCCCATGGTGACGATGTCCGGGGTGACCTTTTGATATTCAAAGCCCCACATATGCTCACCATCACGGCCAAAGCCGATCTGCACTTCGTCGGCAATGCAAAGACCACCGGCAGCGCGGACCTGATCATAGGCATGGGCGAGATAGCCGTCTGGCAGCACCACCTGACCGCCGCAGCCAAGCATAGATTCGGCGATGAAGCCTGCCGGTCCCTGATGACCTTTGGTTTGAATCGCGGCAATGCATTCCCCGACATCTTGCGCATAGGCTTGGCCGCTGTCGCTGCCATAGCCTTTGAAGCGGCCGCGATAGGGGTCGGGCATTTCGGCGATTTGGGTGTTGGGCGGGCAGCCTGCGCCGCCATTGCGGTCAAATTTGTAGGGGCTGACGGCGACATTGGCCGCCGTGTTGCCATGATAGCCCCAGTTTACGCAGATCATGTCGCTGTTGCCAGATACAGTGCGGGCCATCCGCATGGCCAACTCATTGGCCTCGCTGCCTGAGCAGGTGAGATAAACCACCGAAAGCGGGTCGGGCAGGGTGGCTGCGAGCCGCTCGGCATAATCCAAAATCGTGTCGTGCAGATAGCGGGTGTTGGTGTTCAGCCTGCGGGCCTGCTTTTCCAGCGCTTCGACCACATGAGGGTGGCAATGGCCGACATGGCAGATATTGTTGACCAGATCGAGATACTCCCGACCTGTTTGGTCAATCAGAAACTGCCCCTTGCCGCCGACAATCTTCAAAGGCTGTTTGTAGGACAGGCTGAGGGATGGGCCGATGGCGTGATCGCGGCGGGCTTTGAGGTCGCTGACGCTGGTGGCGTCGGTCTCAAAGGCGGCGGGGTGGAAATCGACGATCAGGTTTGGATCCGGGCAGATGTCGCCCCAGACATCCATCCGGTTGGGCTCGCCGACACCATAAAAATCCCCGGTTTCGCCGAGCAGATCGAGGATAATCTGGAAATGCAAATGGGGTGCCCAGCCGACATTGACCGAGGCGTCGCCAATATAGCCAATTGGATCGCCTGCCTTCACCAGTTGGCCGGGGGAGAGCAAATCGAGCGTTGCCAGCGACAGGTGACCATAGAGGGTGAAGAAATGGCTGCCCGTGTCGCCTGCCTGATGTTTGAGGATCACGGTGGGGCCGTAATTCTGGTATTCGGCATTGTTGACCACTGAGACCACTTCGCCATCAAGCGGGGCAAAGATCGGGGTGTCGACGTCGATGAAGACATCAAAGCCCAGATGGGTGCTGCGCCAGCCTGACCCCTCGCGGCTCTTAAAGGCATCGGTGCGGTAGCAATCGCGGTCTTCGGCATAAAGCCCGATGGCATAGGTCGCTTCGGTTTCAGTCATTTTTTGCTGGATGAAGGCCCAATGGGCGTTGCCATCGGACAGCAGCTCCAAGCCTTCTGCGCCCTTGGCGTAAGACACCAAGATGCGGGCTTCGCGTTTGAGGGGCCGGGCAAAGATCGGGGCGAATGAGCCTTGATTGGCCTTCAGCCATGGCAGGACCTTGTCGCCATTGGCGGTGGCGCATTTGCCTGCTGCCTTGCGCCATGCGGCGGCAACAAAGCGCAGATTAAGCCGATCAAGGCGGGCGAGCAGATCAAAGGCGGGTTTCTGGCTAATGGTCAGATAGGCATTGTCCGGGTAGCTCGCCGCGCGGTGGGAGCTGATGCAGACCGACATGACCAGCCGCATCGCCATTTGCATCGGCAGGACGGCCATCTCAAGGTCTGTGAGGGGACATTCGGCGCAATAGGCGGCGACAATATCGCTGCCATCGCTGATCAGATCATCGCTCTCCATCAAGGCATAGGCCAAGGTGACGGCCAGCTCGTTGACCCGGCGGGAGTAAACCATGTCGCCGAAATCGATCAGGCCAATGGTGCCTCTTTTCTCATCGACAATCAGGTTGAGATCGTTGGCGTCGTGATGGATGATCGCGCCGGGCAGGCGAGCGAATAATGGCTTGGAGATGATGTCATAAAGCGCAAAGAAGCGGGCGACCATCACCCGGTTGGCTTCATCGGCAATGTCGGGAATGAAGGCGCGGCAGGCGTCGACATTGTCGAGATTCCACAGAAAGTCAGGCTGATGGGCGGCGGGATGGCCAAAGCCCTGAAGTGCGCGGGTGAGGCGGCCCATGGTCTGTCCCAGTGCGTGGCGTAGCTTTTTGGTCTTTTCACAATCGGCAAAGGTCACGCCATCGAGATAGGAAACGGTCCGCATCCAGTTGCCACCATCCGCTTCTGACAATTGAATGAGGCTGTCGCCGGTCTTGCTGCACAGGATCTGTGGCAGGGCGAGGGACGGATCAACTGCCTGCAAGTGTTTGAGGGCTGCGATTTGCAGATCGAGCAGGGCCTTGTCTTCGCCCTTGTTGGCGATCTTGACCGTGTAGCGCCGATCCTTGCCGGTTGCCTCGTCTTTCTCGTCAAGGCGCATATTCTGGTCCCGCTCGCTGACCAGTTGTTTGAGGCTGCCGGTTTTGCCGTAATGTTCTTCGAGTAGGGCAAGCAGGTGCTCTTGGCTGAGATTCGGTGGCGGGATGTCAAAGGCAGACGAGGCGGAAGGGGCAGAAGGCTGGCTCATGATGATGGTCTTTTTGGCTTGAAAGGCGATCGCTGGATGAATTGTATCCAATATTCAATGAAAGGCACGCGACCGCAAGACAGGGAATGTGATTTTGCCCATTCCTTGTTCTCATGCGGTCGGGAGCGATGGCGATGCTATTTCGGCGCGTTGGCCTCGAGAAAATCCCCCATGCGGTCAATGGCGTTGAGGATGTTGTTCAGGCTGTTGGCATAGGAAAGGCGGATATAGCCCTCCCCATGGACGCCAAAATCAGGCCCGCCAATGGTCGCAACCCCTGCTTCTTCCAGCAGCCGTGAGGACAGGTCCTTGGCCTTGAAACCCGTCGCCTTGATGTTGGGGAAGGCATAAAAGGCACCCTTTGGTGTGATGCAAGAGACATTGGGCAGGTCGTTGAGGGCCTCAACCACTGCTTTGCGCCGAATGTCAAACTCGTCCATCATGTAATCGACTGCTCCTTGCGGGCCTGTGAGGGCGGCAATGCCGGCAAACTGGGCGGCGCTGTTGACGCAGGAATAGGAATTGACTGCCAGCTTACGGGCATCATCCAAGATCTGTTCTGGCCAAACGGAAAAGCCCAGCCGCCAGCCGGTCATGGCGTAGGTCTTTGACCAGCCGGAAAGAAGGATCAATCGGTCGGCCAGCTGGGGATAGCTGGTCAGGCTCTGATGGGTGAGGTCATCAAAGGTCATGCGCGAATAGATCTCGTCGGACATGATGGCCACGTCGGGCCATTGCGCCAGTCCCTTGACCAGTTTGTCGATTTCGGCCTTCGGGGTGACGCCGCCGGTCGGGTTGGATGGACTGTTGACGATGATCAGACGGGTTTGCGGCGTGATCAGGGAGAGCAACTCGTCTGCCGAGAAGGCAAAGCCATTTTCCTCCCTAAGGGGCACAGGCACCGGGCGGGCACCGGTGAATTCGATCATCGAGCGATAAATCGGGAAGCCGGGATCGGGATAGAGAATGTCCGCCCCGGGCTGGCCGAACATGGTGATGGCCATATACATGGTCACCTTGCCACCGGGCATGATCATGATCCGGTCCGGGGCTATGTCGGCTCCGTGGCGCAGTTTGAGATCGTCAGCCACCGCTTCGCGCAGGGCCGGTATGCCATTGGCCGGGGTGTAGCCATGCTCGCCGGCTTCCAATGCCTTGACTGCCGCGCGGACGATGTGATTCGGGGTTTTGAAATCTGGCTGGCCGATGCCCAGATTGATGATGTCGCGTCCTTGCGCGGCCAGCTGGTTGGCGCGGGCGAGGACGGCAAAGGCATTTTCGTCGCCCAGATTGGCGAAATTGGCGATGGGGTGAAGCATGATTGGCCTCCCTTGGCGATCTTGTTGGTTGGCGATACGATAGGCGCAGAATGGGCTTGGGTAAAGTGACTAAGGGCTTGTGTGGAGGGAAGTATGGGATTGCTTTGCAAGGTGAATTGATGTCGGAAAAGACCGTCAGATCTTGAATCCTTCGAAATCCGCCTTACCATTAAGGGGACGCACCACTCTGGTGCGCCTCGCCCGAATGCACTCGCTCTCTGCCCTCTTTGTCTGTCGCACGCTGTTTCGTGCCTTGTAGGAAGGTCATGACATGATCAAATGTCCCATGATCAAACGTCTGTGGCGCGATATGAGCCGCGACGAGATTGCTGCTTTATCTGTGCGTGATCCGATTGCCGTGTTGCCGATTGCCGCGATTGAACAGCATGGGCCACATTTGCCCACGGGCACCGACGCGCTGCTGGCGGAAGGCTATGTCGAGCGCTGCATCGAACGGATGGATGAGGGTCTGCCGCTGGTCTTTCTTCCTGTCCAACAGGTGGGCTGGTCCGAGGAACATCTCGATGCGGTCGGCACCGTTACCTCGAGTTGGAAAACACTTCTGCCGCTCTGGACCGATATTGCCCTGTCGGTCAAGCGGGCCGGGATCCATCGTCTGTTGGTGATCAACAGCCATGGGGGCAATGTCCCCTTGATGGATATTCTCATCCAGGATCTGCGGGTGCATCATGGCATGCAGGCCTCGGCCACCAACTGGCTGCGCTTTGGCTATCCCGATGGGATGTTTACAGCGGATGAAATTGCCTATGGCATTCATGGAGGGGAAGTGGAAACGGCCTTGATGCTGGCCATGCGCCCCGATCTGGTGCAGATGGACAAGGCGGCGATGTTCTCTTCCGCACAACAGGCAAGGGCCGAACAGAATGACCATGCCCGTTTTTACGGTCGTAAACAGACCGGTTGGTTAGCCAGCGACCTCAATCCAAGAGGGGTGGTCGGTAATGCCGCCCTAGCGGCCCCTGAAGTGGGGCAGCAGCTGCTCGATCATCTGGTTGACGGCTTTCTGGCCTATGCGACGGAGCTTCAGCGTCTGCCGCTTCCTTCTCCTCTTTCAAACCCAGTCAGGTAATCTTCATGTCTGATCTTGCTGCAAAGTCCTCCGCTGACCTTTCCCAAGGTGCGGCAGGGGCGCAAACTTTCGTTTTTGACGTGACGGGCATGCATTGCGCGGCCTGTTCTTCACGGGTCGAAAGAGTGCTCAATGCCAAGGAAGGTATCTCCGCGACGGTCAATCTGGCGCTGGAGCGAGCAGATGTGGCCGTCAACGGCGACTTTGACGCGGACGCCATCAAGGGCTTTATTGAGAAGACCGGGTTTGGGGCCACCTTGCGCGAAGGCTCTCTTGCGGAGCGGCAGCAACAGGCAGAAAAGCTCGATGAGGCGCGGGCGGAAGAGGAAAAGCACTCTTTCTATCTGTTCCTTTTCTCTGCCGTGATGACGGTGCCTTTGGTCGCGCCGATGATCGGCATGGTGTTGGGGCAAGATTGGCATCTCAACCCCTATCTTCAGTTGGCTCTCGCCTTGCCGGTGCAGGTGATTGTTGGCGCGCGTTTTTATCGCGGCGCAATTGCGGCGTTGGCAAACAAGGCGGCCAACATGGATGTGTTGGTGGCGCTTGGCACTTCGGCGGCCTTTCTGTTCTCACTCTATCAGGTGGCCATGCTTGGGGCGCAATCGGCAGGGCATCTCTATTTTGAGGCCTCGGCGGCAATCCTGACGCTGATTGTCTTTGGCAAATGGCTGGAAGGCCGGGCCAGACGCTCGGCAGCGGATTCTTTGCGGGCCTTGATGGGGTTGCGGCCCCGCGAAGCACGGTTGATTTCCGCTGATGGCTCTGGCGACCAGATGGTGGCGATCGAGCAGGTCTCGGTTGAGGATCTGATCCGGGTGCTGCCCGGTGAAGTGGTGCCGGTCGATGGGCTGATCGAGCAAGGCGAGAGTGAGTTTGACGAGGCTCTGTTGTCGGGTGAAAGTGTGCCGGTGTTGCGCAAGAAGGGCGAGCGGGTGATTGCCGGGGCGGTCAACGGGGTTGGCTCGGTGGTGCTGAAAGTTGCGGCTTTGGGCGATGATACGGTGCTGGCGCGGATCATCCGGCTGGTGGATCAGGCCCAGACGGGCCGTGCCCGGATGCAAAATCTGGCGGACCGGATTTCCGCAATCTTTGTGCCGATTGTGGTGGGTCTGGCTCTGGCGACCTTCTTGGGCTGGTTGTTTGTGTCCGGCTCGTTTGAAAGCGCGCTGGTGGCGGCCGTGTCGGTGCTGGTGATTGCCTGCCCTTGTGCACTGGGGCTGGCAACACCAACGGCTCTGGTGGCTGGCACGGGGGCCGCGGCCAAGAATGGCATTCTGATCCGCGACATCGATGCGCTGGAACAGGCGGGCAAGGTCTCCCATGTGGTGTTTGACAAGACCGGCACCCTGACAGAAGGCAAGCCGAGCCTTGCACAGCAACGTTATTTCGTCGATGGACAAGACGCCGAGATCCTTGCGTCGGTGGCCGCCGTGCAGGCGGGCAGCGAGCATCCGCTGGCCAAGGCCTGTGTAACCGCTGCCGCCGACCAATCCCTGTCTCTGCCCCAATGCGAGGCCACCACGGCCCATGTGGGCGAAGGAGTGGAAGGGCTGGTGGATGGCGTGCGTTATCTGATTGGCACATTTGACTTTCTCAAGCGCCACGGGGTGACGCTGGATGGTGTCGAAACCGCAATGGCCGATATGGCTGCTGATGGCCTGTCCGTATCGGCGGTGGCCAAGGGGGACCAATTGGTCGCTTTGTTAGGGTTCCGCGATGAAGTGCGGCCCGAAGCCATCGAAGCGATCCGGCTGCTCAAGGACAAAGGCTTCAAGACCATGTTGCTGAGCGGAGACGCAGTGCAGACGGTTGCCCGTGTCGGCGATGCGCTTGGCCTTGATGACGTGCGTGGTGGCGTATCTCCGCAGCAGAAACTTGCAGTCCTGTCCGAGCTTCAGGATGCGGGTCATGCCGTGGCGATGATTGGCGACGGGCTCAATGATGCGCCTGCCTTGGCCAAGGCAGATCTAGGGATTGCCATGGGATCGGGTACGGATGTCGCCATCGGCGCTGCTGCCTTGACCTTGATGCGGGAAGATACGCGCCTTGTGGCTTCTGCCTTCGAGATTGCCCAGAAAACCTATCGCAAGATCTGGCAAAATCTCTTTTGGGCCTTTGTCTATAATGTGATCGGCATTCCATTGGCGGCTTTTGGCTTGCTCAATCCGGCCTTTGCCGGGGCGGCAATGGCCTTCAGTTCGGTGTCGGTGGTCAGCAATGCCCTGTTGCTGAGGCGCTGGCGCGCCGCCCATTGATGCATTGACTGCCGGATGGAGACCATCCGGCAGGATTGGTTTGGCTGTCAGCCCCTAAAACGCTGTTCAGCCATCCGGTCGGCGATCAGGGCGTTGGGCTCTCCGGTGCGTGTCGCTTCGGCAAAGATGGCAGAGAGGGTGTCTCCAATGGCCTCTGTGCGGCGCGTAACACTGGCGTGCGCGCTGGCGCTGACTGGTTCTGCCACGGCGATGACGCCGCCCGCATTGATGACATAATCCGGCGCATAGAGAATGCCGCGACTGGCGAGCAAGGCCCCGTCGGTGGTCTGTTCGAGCTGATTGTTGGCGGCTCCCGCCACGATCGCCGCCTGAATGTCCGGAATGGTGTGGCGATTGAGGCCTGCCCCCAGCGCACAAGGGGCAAAGATATCACACGGCACCCGATGGGCTTCTTCTGGCGATATGGTTGTGGCCCCAAAGGCATCGACGGCGCGGGTGAGGCTAGGCTCCCAGACGTCAGACACAATCAGCTTGGCCCCATCCCTGTGCAAATGCTCTGCCACGCGGAAGCCGACATTGCCCAGACCTTGCAGGGATACATGCTTGCCGGTCAGATCATCACGACCAAAGACATGACGAGCCGCAGCCTTGATGCCGCAATAGACCCCGAGCGCAGTGTAGGGACTGGGATCGCCAAGGCCTGCTTCGCTGGTGCCGCCGACATTGGGGGCAATGGTGGCCATCAGGTCTGCGTCGGCACTGGTGATGCCGACATCTTCTGCGGTCACATAGCGATCGGCCAGGCATTTAACGTGATGGGCAAAAGCCTTGAGCAGCGCGGGGCTCTTGTCCGTATGGGCATTGCCGATGATCACCGACTTGCCGCCACCATGGGGAAGACCCGCCAGCGCATTCTTGTAGGTCATGCCTTTGGACAGGCGCAGTGCATCGGTCAGGGCTTCGTCGGCATCGACATAGTCCCACATGCGGCAGCCGCCAATCGCCGGTCCGAGATGGGTGTTGTGCACGGCAATGATGGCTTTCAGACCGCTTTTGGCATCGCTGCAAAACAACACTTGCTCATGGTCGTGAAACTCGGGGTGATCAAATGTCGCAGACAGTTTGAAATTTTCTGGAATCAGGTTCATTTGTTCCTCTCAGATTGCATTTTTGGGTTTATTATTGACGATTTAAGAGAAATATGCGTCCTTTTATCCCTGTAAAAGCCCTTACTGACGATAATTTTGTTTGATATTCTCTTGGGTGAGGAATGCCTGTTTCTATCAAACTGGGGATATGACATTTTGTTGCCGAACTGTCCGGCTACGGGGCGGTGTCCAATCTGCTTCTCGAGGAGGTAGATCATCCCATTTTCAGGAGGCTATTCATGACGAGATCCGCGATTGCCTGGAGTCTCGCAGCCATGCTGTCTGTTATGTTGTCCGTCCCGACGGCCAAGGCTCATCCCCATGTCTGGACGGCGGTGAAAACCGAGCTGATCATGAAAGACAGTCTGGTGCGTGCTGTGCGCCATCACTGGACCTTTGATGAGGCCTTCAGCGCCTTTGCCTCGCAGGGGCTGGATGAGGATGGGGACGGCAAACTGTCGCGGGCCGAGTTGCAGCCGCTGGCGCAGGTCAATGTGGAATCGCTTGAGGAATATGAGTTCTTCTCCGACCTGTATGAAGAAGGAACCGCTGCGACCAAGGAACGGATCTTTGGAGATCCGGTGGATTATTTCCTGACGATCGATGACACGCAATTGACCTTGCATTTCACCTTGCCGGTGCTGGTGGAGGTCGATGCCAAGAAGAAGGTTCTGCTCGAGGTGTATGACCCGAGTTTCTTTGTTGATTTTGCCTTCTCCTCCAAGCAACCCGCCACGCTGGTCGATGCGCCGAAGGGTTGCAAGATGGATTTGAAAATGGCGCAGGATCTCGACAGCGACACGATGGATGCTTTGGCTCAGATCCCGGCGGATCAGCGCGAGTTGCCCGAAGAATTGATGAAATTGACGGTCACGATGGCCAATCAGGTGATTCTCACATGCAAGTAACAGCGCCTGCTTTCCATTCACGGTCTTTGCTGTGTGTGGTGGTGTTTATGGCAGTGGCCTGTTGGTTGTTGGCTGCGCCAGAGGCCTTCGCCGCGCCTTCGCCCTTCGGAGTGGCCATTCCGGACACCACAGGTCCGGTGACCACGACCGGTTTGTGGGGCGAGGTTCAGGGCTGGATCCTTGCCCGGCAATCCGAATTTTATCTGGCGCTGAAGGATGCGGTGAAACAGGTGGAGAATAACCCGACAGCGCTTATCCTGCTGTTGGGGCTATCTTTCGCCTATGGGGTGTTTCATGCGGCCGGTCCCGGCCATGGCAAGGTGGTGCTGACCACATATCTGTTTGCTTCTGGCGCGACGGCGCGGCGCGGGGCGCTTTTGGCGTTGATCGCGGCAATGGTGCAGGCCTCGGTGGCGGTCATTCTGATTGGGATTGCAGCCGTGGCGCTCAATCTCACCGCGATGGCCATCACCCAGACCGCGCAATTGCTCGAACTTGGTTCCTATGCCCTGTTCGTGCTGCTCGGAGGCTGGTTGCTGCTACGGGCCTGGCGGGGCACTGCCGAGCAGATCAGGGCCGGGGCAGCGTCACAGCCTCATGTCCATTCCAATCACGATCACGATCATCACCACGACCACGGTCACCATCATCATGATCACCACCATGAGGGTAGTTGCGGTTGTGGTCACAGCCATGCGCCGAGTGTTGAGACGGTCGAGCAGGTCAAGGGGCTGCGCGGCATGGTTCTGGCGGTGCTGTCGATGGGCCTGCGTCCCTGTTCCGGGGCCTTGATTGTGCTGGTCTTCGCCCTGTCACAAAAGGTGTTCTGGGCGGGTATTCTTGCGGCCTATGCGATGGGGCTGGGGACCGGTCTGACCATCGCCATTCTGGCATTGGTTGCCGTCTATGCCCGCAGCTTTTCGCAAGGGCTGGTATCGCGCGGTCTGTCGAGCCAGTGGGTTAACTGGTTCGGTATTGTGTTGCTGGCCGCAGGTGGCGTGACCGTCATGGGCTTTGGTTTGGTCCTGTTGCTGGCAAACCTGCTCTAGGGTGCCAGCTTGTCGGTGGCGCCCGAATTAATCAGGCCCATTTCCATGGCGATGTGAGTCAGTTGGGCCGCATTGCCGCCACCAATTTTCTCGCGCATCCGCTGGCGATGGCTTTCTACCGTTCTGACACCGATCCCCAATTCGCTGGCAATCGCCTTGTTGGCTTTGCCCTCGGCAATGCCTTTGAGGACATCAAGCTCGCGCTCGGTGAGATTGTAGGGATTGCTGGCGGCCTTGTCGCCGTCATCCTTGAGGGCATCCAGAGAGATGTTTTTCGAGACATAGAAGCCACCTGCAGCAACCGAAGCGATGGCCGAGGTCATGCCGGAAGTGCAGACATCCTTGAGCAGATACCCATTGGCGCCTGCATCCACGGCCGCTTTGACATATTCGGCATTGTCATGCATTGACAAGAACAGAATGCGGCATTTGCTGTTTTCCGAGCGGATCATGCGGGCCGCTTCCAGACCGTTGCAATTGGGCATGGAAATGTCGAGCATGACGATGTCCGGATTGTGCAGACGGGTCAGATTGACCGCCTCAAAGCCATCGGAGGCCTCCGCCACAATGTCCAGATTGTCGATCATCTCCAGACGGGCGCGGATGCCGTCACGCACGAGAGCATGATCGTCGGCGATGACAATGCGCAGGCTCTTGCGGGGGGGAACCTGTGCGGTGGGGACGTCTCTGTTGAAGGTCATTTCGAACTCTCTCGGAAACAGGCCAGTGAGATTGGTTTCCCTCTTGGCGCTGGTTTCCTCCTCTGGTCGTCTTATTCGTTATGGGGCTTCCATCCGTCCATTTTGCCTGTCTTTGCGGCTGATAGATGTCAGCAGGTGCGGCTTTGGGCCATTCTATTGTGGTTCTGCAATATACAGGCTTGGGTTAAAAATCAAAGAAAAGCGCAAGGGGCCACGCTGAGCGGGTGGTTTCACACAGACACATCTCGCCTCGGTGTGGATGATCTGCTGCGTGTTTCAGGCTGTTTGTTGACGGCTGGCAACGGCCGCCACATCGCCGGTCGCCGTTTGCCGGGATGTGACCATCCCATGTTCACCTGAGGGGTTCGAGATTTCCCCAAGGCCATAGTTGTCAAACAGTCCGTATCAGATTTGGGGCATGTGAGCGATCAGTTCGACACCACCATGGTTGCCATTGCGGATCGACATGGTACCGCCATGGCTCTCCATGCGCTCGGCCATGTTGCGCAGGCCCAATCCGTCGGGATGGGGGACCTGATCGGGGTTTTTCAGCCCGATACCATTGTCGGCAATCTGCAATGTGACCTTGTTGAGGGTGTCATCGATCGTGAGAGAAATGTCGACGTGGCTGGCTTTGGAATGGCGGGCAATGTTGGTCAGTGCCTCTTGCAGAACACGATAGATGGCGATTTTGGCCGTTTCCTCGATCCTGTCGCCGATAGGGTCTGTCTTGACCCGTGTGGTGATGCGCGTGCTTTCCTCGAAGTCTTTCGCCAGTTCGCGCACGGCGACCGCAAGGCCGATATTGTCAAGTGCAGAAGGATGCAGGGCCTTGGACATCCGGCGAACATCGGCAATGGAGGTATCCAGAATGGCCATGCTTTTGGTCAACAACTGTTTGGCCTTGACTGGATCGCCCAGTTGCTCGCGAGCCAACTCGACCCGATGTCGCACGCTGACCAGCAACTGGTTGATGCCGTCATGGAGGTCATGGGAGACGCGTTTGCGTTCTTCTTCCTGCACGTCAACAATGCGCCGGGTCAGCGCCTTCAGGCGGACGTCGGCCAGTTTGTGCTCATTATAGTTGACAGCGGCGATGGCGATGGCCGTGACGACCACAGCCAACAGGGCAACCAGAAACAGGACGGTTTCGGCCTTGCGGATTTCCTTGAGCATATCACTGCGGAAAGCGACGACCTGCTGTTCGATGTCATCGAGATAGAGCCCGGTGCCAAGCATCCAGCCCCATTTGGGCAGATAGGTGGCATAGCTCAGCTTCTGGGTTTCGGTCTTGGTGGAGGGCTTGTTCCAGCGGTAGGTGAAGAAACCGCCGCCATTGATCGCCTGTTTCATCAGGCCCTGAATGATGAACTTGCCGTCTTTGTCCTTGATATACCAGAGATTGGCGCCAATCAGCTCGGGCGTTGGGGCATTGACCAGACTGGTGCCGGATCGGTCATAGGCAAAGAAGTAGCCGTCATTGCCATAGTTCAGATTGTTGAGGATCCGAATGACCGCCTGTTTTGCATCCTGGCTTGGCACTTGCGCGTGGGAATATTCATGATCGATGGCAGTCAGCGCCAGTGACGCGTAATTTTCCAGCTCCTTCTGGCGGAAGGTCAGGATCCGCTGTTCGATCAGGGATGTCTCGATCTCGATCAGTCGGTTTGCACCAATATGAATGACCCAGCTCGTCAGGGTGGATGCAAGAATGATCGGCAGGATGGCGATCATCAGGATCTTCAGCTTGAAGGGCAGGTTGCCGCGCATGTCTGAGGCTTTGGTCGTTGGTGCTTTTTGCATGACTTACTCTGATGTCCGGGGATCAAGACGTCTCGTTCGGCGCTTGCTTGTGTCGGGCTGCGCCTGATTTTGGGTTGCATGGCTTGCCGACCGTGTCAAGTTATGGCCGGGTTGGAAAGGCGGTAGCGGGGCGGCGTTCGTGACCGATGTCGGGACCGCATGTGGAACAGAATAGGTGATCATTCGACCTCCTGTGCATAATGCGGGCAAATGCTTAAATTGCCTAAGGGGAAGTTTGTAAATTTTTGTTTCTCTATAGTCAGCAAGCAACATTCAACAAGCCTTTGATATAGTTTCTGGAATTTTTGTTTGAAAATTTCGCTCTGCATGTTCATATGTTTCCATTCTACATCTTTCGTCTATAGCTTTGGGGGCGGAAGGGTGCCATTCATTTCCCTTCTCTCCCGACCTGACGGTAACATTGACCACTGATCTGAAGGGATCTCCCGTCGGGCTTTGCAGACGGGAGAAGGAAGCAAAATGGATCGCCGATCTTTTCTGAAACAAGCCAGCCTCGTCTCCGGTGCCGCGGCTGCCTCCACGCTCGCAGCGCCTGCCATCGCCCAGAACAAACGCACCTTGCGGATGGTGACGACATGGCCGAAGAATTTTCCCGGTCTTGGTACGGCAGCTCAGAAGCTGGCTGACAATATCACGGCAATGACCGACGGGCGTTTGACGGTCAAGCTCTATTCCGCAGGCGAACTGGTGCCGGCCTTTGAATGCTTCGATGCCGTTTCTACCGGCTCAGCCGACCTCTATCACGGGGCAGAATATTACTGGCAGGGCAAACATAAGGCCTTCAACTTCTTTGCCACGGTGCCGATGGGGCTGACCGCCAGCGAAATGGATGCATGGATGTATCATGGCGGTGGTCAGGAACTCTGGGACGAGTTGGCTGGCAAGTTCAACATCAAGGCTTTCATGGCTGGCAATACCGGCGTCCAGATGGGTGGCTGGTTCACCAAGGAAATCAATGCTGTTGATGATCTCAAAGGCCTGAAAATCCGCATGCCGGGTCTTGGGGGTGAAGTGCTGCGTCGTCTTGGGGCTTCCGCTGTGTCTTTGCCCGGCGGGGAGGTTTTCCCCTCCTTGCAATCCGGGGCGATCGACGCAACCGAATGGGTCGGTCCTTGGAACGATCTGGCCTTCGGCTTCTACAAGATCACCAAATTCTACTATTATCCGGGCTTCCATGAGCCGGGGACGGCCATGTCCTGTGGCTTCAATCTCGATGTCTTCAACAGCCTGTCGGCTGCCGATCAGGCGATCGTTCAGCAGGCTTGCAAGGCTGCGACCGCTGACGCCTATGCCGAGTTCAATGCCAACAATGGCCGGGCACTCAATACGCTGCTGACCAAGCATGGCGTGCAGTTGAAGAAGTTCCCCGATGAAGTGTTCGACGCCATCGCAAAGGCTGCCGATGAGGTGGTTGCTGAAGTGGCCGCGGAAGATGAATTTACAGGCCGTGTGCTCGAAAGTTTCTCGGCAGCACGCAAGGAGCTTGCGGGCTGGGGCAGCATTGCTGACCAGACCTACGCTCTTTATCGCAACCGTGCCATGGGGTTGGCGCGCGACGTCTGACGCCGGTTTTGCTCCCTTGCAACAGGTGTTGCTGGGGAGCGATCGGCTCGTCGTGGATTGCCTTGTTAACCCCAGACACAGTGCGAATCTGGGCTTTTCTGCAGAAAAGAGGCTGAATTGGTCGTCCATACGACGAAAATACTATTCTGACAGATATTGGAAAACGATAGCAATTTTCCATTGGAATCAGTGGTCTTTTATGTTCGTATGTTGCTCGTAGAGGGGCTTTTGGGGAGGGAGTTGCGTATTTGTACGCACCGTCTGTCGCAGCTACTACTGTAGTGCCTCCAGAAGCGTTTATGTAAGCAAAAAAACCGACCGAACTGGTCTGCAATCACAAAGATTGCCTGTGGAGGAGAATTATTAGATGGATCGTCGTTCCTTTTTGAAGAAAGCCAGCCTTGCTTCTGGCGCAGCTGCAGCAACCACGCTTGCAGCTCCAGCAATTGCGCAGGATAAGCGCACGCTGAAAATGGTCACCACTTGGCCGAAAAACTTCCCCGGTCTTGGCACCGGTGCTCAGCGCGTTGCTGACCGCATCACTGCGATGACCGATGGTCGCCTGACCGTCAAGCTCTATGCTGCTGGCGAACTGGTGCCTGCATTCGAAAGCTTTGATGCCGTTTCTACCGGCACCGCCGACATGTATCACGGTGCTGAATATTACTGGCAGGGCAAGCATCCGGCTTTCAACTTCTTTACCGCCGTACCAATGGGCCTGACGGCAAACGAGCTGGATGCCTGGATCAACAATGCCGGTGGTCAGGAATTGTGGGATGAGCTGTCCGCCAAGTTCAACATCAAGCCTTTCATGGCTGGCAATACCGGTGTTCAGATGGGCGGTTGGTTCAACAAGGAAATCAACACCCTTGAAGATCTCAAAGGCCTGAAAATGCGTATGCCTGGCCTCGGCGGTGAAGTGCTGCGTCGCCTTGGTGCGTCTGCCGTGGCTCTGCCGGGTGGCGAAATCTTCCCATCCCTGCAGTCGGGCGCAATTGACGCGACCGAGTGGGTAGGGCCTTGGAATGATCTGGCCTTCGGCTTCTACAAGATCACCAAATTCTACTACTATCCTGGTTTCCACGAGCCAGGTTCAGGGCTTGCTTCGGGCGTCAATCTTGACGTGTTCAACAGCCTGTCGAAAGGGGATCAGGCGATTGTTCAGAATGCATGTCTGGCTGAAAACAACTTCATGTTCTCCGAGTTCAACGCCAAAAACGGTGCCGCTCTGGAAACCCTGCTGAACAAGCACAAGGTCAATCTGAAGCAGTTCCCTGATGATGTCTTTGATGCCATCGGCAAGGTCTCTGAGGAAGTGGTTGCGGAAGTGGCCAAAACCGACGACCTGTCCAAGCGCATCTATGACAGCTACATCAAGGCACGCAAGGATGTGGGTGACTGGAACCGCATTGCCGAGCAGACCTACACCGCCAACCGCGACCGCGTGTTGGGATAATCACTCTCTGATGAGAGCCTACCGCCCTTCCCGCCCCGGCGCGGGGAGGGCATCTCGCTCGTTTCGGCGGGCACTTCAACAATAAAAGCCGAAATGGCTGATGCTGCCCTTCTTTTGGGTCTGTGTCGAAGGACCTCCTGTTCGAGGTCGGGTGTGATCTGTCGCTTTGTGACGGATTTCCATCTGGGGAAGTCTGCGAACAGGATCAGCCAGGAGTTAGACATATGCGCGCTCTCGCGGACCTGATCGATCGGGTCAATGTTGTGACAGGCCAGACGTTGGCATGGTTCACACTCTTCATCGTTCTCATACAATTTACCGTCGTACTGATGCGCTATGTGTTTGGCGTTGGTTCCATCTGGATGCAGGAACTGATCGTCTATTTGCATGCTTTCCTGTTCATGCTTGCTTCCGCCTATACCTTCTCCAAGGAAGGCCATGTGCGCGTCGATATTTTCTATCGCGAAGCGCGCGCGCGGACGAAGGCTTATGTCAATCTGTTCGGCGCGGCCTTTCTGGTCATTCCCGTCTGCGTGCTGATCGTGTTTGCTTCCTGGCACTATGTTGCCAACAGCTGGGCGATCTTGGAAGGCAGTCAGGAAACCTCGGGCATTCAGGCGCGGTTCCTCTTGAAAAGTGCGATCATCGGGTTCGCTGTGCAAATGGGGCTGCAGGCCTTCGTGATGATGGTGCGCAGCTGGTACGCCCTGCAGGGCGATGAACAAGAGCTGCGCCGTCTGCAGCAAATGGGTGGGAGCCACTAATGGAAGCGTTCGCTCATATTCTTGATCTTTTGATGTTTGGGGCTGCCTGTGTCGTGTTGATGCTAGGCTTCCCGGTGGCCTTCACGCTGGCCGGTGTCGCGCTTGCTTTTGCCTTGATCGGTTGGTCGGCCGGTGCCTTCGACATGTCGTTCCTGTCGGCTCTGCCACAGCGTATTTTCGGCACCATGAGCAACGAGGTGCTGATTGCCGTGCCTTTGTTCGTCTTTATGGGTGTAACACTGGAGCGCTCCAAGGTGGCCGAAGAGCTGCTCGACACGATGGGACGCCTGATGGGATCGGTTCACGGCGGGCTTGGTATTGCCGTGTCCATCGTGGGGGCCTTGCTGGCGGCCTCGACCGGCATTGTCGGTGCGACCGTTGTGACCATGGGTCTGTTGTCGTTGCCAACCATGCTCAAGCGTGGCTATTCACCGGAATTGGCCTGTGGCTCGATTGCCGCCGCCGGTACGTTGGGGCAGATCATTCCACCGTCCATCGTGCTTGTCATTCTGGGTGACCAGCTGTCCAACGCCTATCAGAAGGCGCAGCTGGAAATGGGCATCTTCTCGCCAGAGACCGTGTCTGTTGGTGACCTGTTTGCCGGTGCCTTGTTGCCGGGTCTGATGCTCGTTGGCTTCTATATCATCTATCAGGTGGTGATTGCCATTCTCAAGCCAAGCTCCGCACCATCCATTCCGAAGGCTGAAAATCCGGGTGTGACGGGCAAGGAAATCCTTCATGCGCTGGTGCCGCCGATCCTTCTGATCCTTGCAGTGCTCGGTTCTATCCTTGGTGGCATCGCCACGCCAACCGAAGCGGCTGCCGTAGGGGCTGTCGGTGCGATCCTGCTGGCTGGTTATCGTCTGGACGAAGACCACAGCTGGCCGATCTTTCTGGCGGCGGTGGCGCTTGTCGCGGTGCTGGTGCTGACGGCCAACATGGACTTGCGTGTGGCGCGGGACGTCATTCCGGCATCTGATCAGATTGCGATCTATGCTGCGGCCTTTTTCGTGCTGGTTCTGATGTTTGGCATTGTGACTGCAATCATCCGGCTCATCAAAACCGGCGTTCTCAAGCCGGTGATGGAAGGAACGACGCAGGTTACCTCCATGGTGTTCGTCATTTTGATCGGTGCGTCGCTCTTCTCGCTGGTCTTCCGTGGCCTTGGCGGCGAGGAAATGATTCAGGAAGCCCTGTCGAATATTCCCGGTGGTGCCATTGGCGCCATGATCGCGGTGATGGTGCTGATGTTCTTCCTCGGCTTCTTCCTCGATTTCCTCGAAATTGTCTTCGTGGTCGTGCCAATGGTTGCGCCGGTTCTGTTGCAGATGGAAATGCCAAACGGGGAGCCGATGAGCCCGGTCTGGCTGGGAATTATGATGGCCGTGAACCTGCAGACGTCCTTCCTGACGCCACCCTTCGGGTTCGCTCTGTTCTATCTGCGCGGTGTGGCACCACCAACCGTGCGGACGTCGCAGATCTATCGGGGTATCATTCCGTTCGTTATGATCCAGATCTGTGCATTGGTCCTGCTGTGGTATCTGCCGGCTCTGGCTACCTGGTTGCCGACGGTGATCTATGGTTGATCCTGTCTGGATGGAAAAGACAGCATGACGTTGAAAAGCCGGGTCTCCTGACCCGGCTTTTTTGTTGCCAAGCGCTTGCTTCAGGGTCTGCTGACGGAATGCGACATCTGGTCTCATTGCACGATTTGAGCAGGGCAGGGCACAGAATCACCTGAGCCAAAGAACCCTGCATGGTAGAGAAGTTGCTGGCAAAATTGACTTATCCGGGTTGGTTTGGAAAAATGGTTGCGGGTGAAACCAACGAGCGGCTATTGCCCTTCGAGGTTATTCACAGAAGCGCGTGACTTTTGTCGCATAGCTTTGTTTGCGGCATCCGGGCTTGTCTTTTCTGGAAAGTCTTTTGACGTTTACGTAAATTGCAGCGTTGTGTGATCGGGTGCCAGAGGGAAGGTACTGATATTGCCACACAATTTGGAATGTTGACGTAAACGGAATGCAAAAGAATGATTATAAATCACGCACTTGCACAATTATGAAAGTTCAAAAAACACGCTTTTGCTTTCTAAATCCTTCGGCCAATAAGCACCACTGCCCCTTGATTTGTCCGTTCCTTTCAGCGTTAGATTGAAAAAAATATAAATAACCCAATCAATGGGACCCTTCTTAGGGAACAGAGGAAACGACTATGTCAGTTGCGGAGGAGACTGCATCGACGCGTTTGGAAACCTTTCCAGCCGTGTTGTTGCGGAACGCCAAACAATGGCGGGATCGACCTGCTTTGCGGGAGAAAGATCTGGGAATCTGGCAGACCTGGACCTGGGGTGACACTTTGGAGGAAGTGCGTGCCTTTTCGGTCGGTCTTGCAGAACTGGGGGTTGGGAAGGGCGATCATATCGCCATTCTCGGCACCAATCGTCCACGGCTCTATTTCACATTTGCCGCCGCGCAGGCGCTGGGGGCTGTTCCGGTGCCAGTTTACGCCGACAGCGCGGCAGAGGAGCTGCATTACATTCTTGATCATGCCAACGCCAAGCTGGTGGTTGCCGAGGATCAGGAACAGGTCGACAAGATTCTGGAGATTTCGGACAAGCTGACCGAGCTTAAGGATGTGGTCTATGACGACCCAAAGGGTCTGCGGGACTATGACCACAGCCATCTGCATGCTTTTGGTGATGTGCAGACCATTGGTCGCAAGATGCTGGTCAATGAGCCCGGGCGCGAGCAGGCGTGGCTGGACGGGATTGCCAAAGGCAAAGGGGCGGATATCGGGGTGATGCTCTATACCTCGGGCACCACCGGCAAACCAAAGGGCGTGATGCTGTCGAATGACAATGTGATGATTTCCGGCATCAATGCCTGTGAGGCCGAAAAGCTTACCGAGAAGGATGAAGTGCTCGCCTATCTGCCACTGGCATGGGTTGGCGATCATCTCTTTTCCTATTGCCAGTCCTATGTTGCGGGCTATTGCATTTCCTGTCCGGAAAGCACGGAGACCATGCAGACGGATCTGCAGGAAATCGGTCCATCCTTCTTCTTTGCGCCACCACGGATGTTTGAAGCTTTGCTGACCTCGGTGATGATCCGGATGGAAGATGCGAGTGCCATGAAGCAGGCCTTGTTCCATTATTTCATCAAGCATGCGGAACGGGTTGGCGAAGACATTCTCAATGGCAAGTCGGTCGCCTTCATGGATCGGCTGAAATACTGGCTTGGGGATCTGATCATTTACGGGCCGCTGAAAAACACCTTCGGCTTTTCCAATATCCGCGTGGGCTATACGGCGGGGGAAGCCATCGGGCCGGAAATCTTCCGTTTTTATCGCTCGCTGGGGATCAATCTCAAACAGCTTTATGGCCAGACCGAAGCCTCGATCTTCGTGACCGTTCAGCCGGATGGCGAGATCTATTCCGATACGGTGGGAAAACCGGCAAAGGATGTCGAAATCCGGATTGCCGACAATGGCGAGGTCTTGTTCCGCTCGCCCGGTGTGTTTGTTGCCTACTATAAAAATGAAGAAAGCACCAGGGACACCAAGGATGAAGAGGGTTGGGTGCAGTCTGGTGATGCCGGCTTTTTTGATGATCGCGGTCACCTCAAGATCATTGATCGCGCCAAGGATGTGGGCAAGCTGACCAATGGGGCGATGTTCGCGCCGAAATATATCGAGAACAAGCTCAAATTCTTCCCCAACATCAAGGAAGCCGTTGCCTTTGGTGATGGTCGCGACAGTGCCACCGTCTTTGTCAATATTGACCTCAATGCGGTGGGTAACTGGGCTGAGCGCAACAATATCGCCTACGCTTCCTATCAGGAACTGGCGGGTCACCCGGAAGTCTATGCGATGATCCGCTCGCATATCGAGCAGGTGAATGCGGATCTGGCAAAAGAGCCGATCATGGCGGCCTCCCAGATCAGTCGTTTTCTTGTGCTCCACAAGGAGCTGGATGCCGATGACGGCGAGCTGACCCGCACCCAAAAAGTCCGCCGCCGCTTTGTTGCCGAGCGCTATGACGATCTGATCGAAGCGCTCTATAGCGACAAGGCTGAGCAATATACCAAGACCGAAGTGGTGTTCGAGGATGGCCGCAAAGGCTCGATCGAGGCGACGGTCAGGCTGTCTGACGCCAAGGTCTTCCCGTATGAAACCAGTGTTGGGGAGGCGGCAGAATGACTTTTCAAGGCAATGTAAGCGAGCAGATGAGCAATGTCGCCGCGCAACAGGCCGAGCCTGAAGTGATGCTGGCGGTTGAGCATGTGTCGCTGTCCTTCGGCGGTGTGAAGGCAATCACGGACATTTCCTTTGACATTCACAAGGGTGAAATCCGCGCCATCATCGGTCCGAACGGCGCGGGCAAGACCTCGATGCTGAATGTCATCAACGGCTTTTATCATCCGCAGGAAGGCACGATCTTCTGGCAGGGCGAGGTGCGCCGTCGGATGAAGCCCCACGAGGCAGCAAAGAGTGGCATCGCCCGGACATTTCAGAATGTGGCGCTCTTCAAGGGCATGTCGACACTCGACAATGTCATGACCGGGCGGGGCCTGAAGATGAATGCCAATTTCTTCTGGCAGTGCCTGCATATGGGGCCTGCCTTGAAGGAAGAGAATGCCCATCGCGCAAAGGTCGAGGAAATCATCGACTTCCTGGAAATCCAGCATATCCGCAACAAACCGGTGGGCAAGTTGCCTTACGGTTTGCAGAAACGGGTGGAGCTGGCTCGGGCTTTGGCTATGGAGCCGGACCTGTTGCTGCTGGATGAGCCAATGGCGGGGATGAATCTCGAGGAGAAGGAGGACATGTCCCGCTTCATCATCGAGACCAATCAGCGCTATGGCACCACCATCGCTCTCATCGAGCATGACATGGGGGTTGTGATGGATTTGTCCGACCGTGTCGTTGTTCTGGATTATGGCAAGAAAATCGGGGATGGCCCACCAGCAGAGGTGCAGGCCAACAAGGAAGTGATTGATGCCTATCTCGGCGTCTCGCACTGATGATCACCCGTATTTTCTCATTTGTTTGACGGAGGCAAGTCCATGGGTATGGAATTCGCTTTCTTTTTGGAAACCGTCATTTCCGGTCTGATGGCCGGGGTGATGTATGCGCTGGTCGCGCTCGGTTTCGTACTGATCTTCAAGGCCTCGGGCATTTTCAACTTTGCGCAAGGGGTGATGTGTCTGTTTGCGGCGCTGACCTTTGTCGGTGTGCAGGAAAAGCTCGGCTTGCCCATCTGGCTGGCGCTTCCTGCTGCGGTCGGGGTGATGATCCTGCTGGCGTGGCTGATTGAGCGGTTGATCCTGCGCCATCTGGTCAATCAGGATCCGATCATTCTGTTCATGGCGACCATTGGTCTGGCCTATGTGCTCGAAGGGCTGGGCGATGTGCTGTGGGGCTCGGACGTCAAGCCGCTTGATATCGGTCTGCCGCAAGGGGCATCAGACTATCTGCTCGACAATTACAATCTCTATGTCGAGAAGCTGGAAGTCGTTGCCGCGATCATTGCGATGGTTCTGGTGGCGGCTCTGGCGGTCTTTTTCCAGAAGACCCGCATTGGTCGGGCGCTGCGGGCGGTGGCCGATGACCATCAGGCTGCCTTGTCGGTTGGCATTTCGCTTAACACCATCTGGGTGATTGTCTGGTCGGTGGCAGGCATTGTGGCTCTGGTTGCCGGCATCATGTGGGGCACCAAGTCGGGCGTGCAATTCTCGCTGTCGCTGATTGCGCTCAAAGCCCTGCCGGTGCTGATCCTTGGCGGCTTTACCTCCATTCCCGGCGCGATTGTCGGCGGTCTGATCATTGGCGTCGGCGAAAAGGTTGCCGAGGTTTATATGGGGCCGTTTGTTGGCGGAGCCGTTGAAAACTGGTTTGCCTATATGCTGGCGCTCGCCTTCCTGCTGGTTCGTCCGCAGGGCTTGTTCGGCGAAAAGATCATCGAAAGGGTGTAACGGATGTTCTATCGCGAAACAGGTCAATTCAAGACCAACTATACCGACGATCGGGCGATCTTCCCGATTGCTCAGGATCGCTATGGCATGATCGTCATTCTGGCCGTCGCCTATCTGGTGGTGCCCTTCTTCGTCAATGACTATTGGGGCAACGCGATCCTTCTGCCTTTGCTGATCTATACACTGATTGCGCTGGGGCTGAATGTGCTGGTGGGCTATTGCGGTCAGATTTCGCTCGGCACCGGGGCTTTTATGGCGGTTGGATCCTATGCATCCTTCAAGCTGATGACGTCCTTCCCCGGCCTTGATTTTGCCGTGGTGGTGGTGCTTTCTGGTTTTGTCACCGCTTTGGTCGGCTCGTTGTTCGGTCTGCCGTCGTTGCGGATCAAGGGCTTCTATCTGGCGGTGGCGACACTGGCGGCGCAGTTCTTCATCATCTGGCTGTTCAACAAGGTGTCGTGGTTCTACAACGATTCCGCCACCGGGCAGATCAACGCGCCAGAGCGGACGAGCCTGCTGTTCGAGGTGACCGGTCCGAATGCGCCGATCCTGTATAAATATTTCTTCTGTCTGATTTTTGTGACCCTTGCAGCCTGGATGACCAAGAATGTCGTGCGCGGTCGCATCGGGCGTCAGTGGATGGCGATCCGCGACATGGATATTGCCGCCGAACTGATTGGTGTGCGTCCCTTGACCACCAAACTGACTGCCTTTGCTGTGTCCAGTTTTCTGATCGGCATGGGCGGGGCGCTGTATTTCGGGGTCTGGCTCGGGGCGGCTGAGCCGACCGAAGCTTTTGGCATTGATCAGTCCTTTTTGATCCTGTTCATGGTCATCGTTGGTGGTTTGGGAACCATCATGGGCTCCTTTTTGGGGGCTGCCTTCCTGTGGCTGTTCCCGATCGCTTTCAAGAATTTCATGGTGGACACGCTTGGTTTGTCGACCGCCATGTCAGAGCATCTTCAGATCATTCTGATGGGTGCGCTCATCATCTTCTTCCTGATCGTCGAGCCGCATGGCCTTGCCCGTCTGTGGCAGATCTTTAAGGAGAAGCTGAGAATCTGGCCTTTCCCGCATTGATGCATGAGGGTTCGCCGGTGGTCCCATGGAGGAAAGGGGCAATTGGCTGATCATGCGGGCAGGGCCCATAGGCTTCGTTTGTGGAGCAACCTTTTTCGGAGGAGTGTCTGACCAAGCCAACAAGAAGGTGGCAGGCACGCATATTGGAGGAACGACAATGAAATTTGCCAAGACGAAACTGGCCGTGGCCTGTCTGGCGGCAAGCCTGATGGCACCGGCCGCGGCGATGGCCAGCGAGCTGGTTCTGCCATCGCTCGATTATCGGACCGGTCCTTACGCGCCGGGCGGTATTCCCTATGCCAACGGCTATGCGGACTATTTCGCGCTGCTCAATGAACGCGACGGCGGCATCAACGGGGTGAAAGCCAATGTGGTGCCCTGCGAGACCGGCTACAACACCAAGAAGGGTGTTGAATGCTACGAGAAAACCAAGAATATCGGCTCTGGCGCGCTGGCCTATCTGCCCTTGTCCACCGGCATCACCTATCAGTTGATCCCGAAAGTGACTGCGGACAAGATCCCGCTGGTGACCATCGGCTATGGCCGGACTTCGGCACGCAACGGGGAAGTGTTCGAATATGTCTTCAACCCGCCCGCTACCTATTGGGACGGCGCGACCGTTGCCATCAAGCATGTGATTGATAGTGAGGGTGGGGAAGCCAACCTCAAGGGCAAGAAAATCTCCCTCGTCTATCATAACTCTGCCTATGGCAAGGAACCGATCCGGACCCTTGAGAAGCTTGCTGAGCAATATGGCTTCGAATTGACCTTGCTGCCGGTTGATCATCCCGGTCAGGAGCAGAAGGCAACCTGGTTGCAGATCCGTCGCGGTCAGCCGGACTGGGTGTTGATGTGGGGCTGGGGCGTTATGAACCAGGTCGCCATCAAGGAAGCCTCATCCATTCGCTTCCCGATGGAAAAATTCATCGGAGTCTGGTGGTCCGGTGGCGAGAATGACGTGCTGCCAGCGGGTGACGCGGCCAATGGCTACAAGGCCTTGAATTTCGTCAATGTTGGCTCTGACTTCCCGCTGTTTGCCGATATCAAGACCCATGTCTATGGCAAAGGCAAAGCGGTCGATCCGGACTTCAAAGATCGCATTGGCGAGACCCATTATAACCGTGGCATCTATGCCGGTGTGATCGTGGCCGAAGCCATTCGCAAGGCGATGGAGATCCATGACACCAAGGAGCTAACCGGCGAGATGGTCAAGGAAGGCTTTGAAGCCCTTGAAATCTCCGATGCCCGCTGGGCAGAACTGGGTCTTCCCGGCTTCACCGGTGCGGTCAAGCTTGGCTGTTCGGACCATCGCGGACCATCCAAGATTGCCGTCCAGCAGTGGAATGCATCAGCCAAGAAATGGGCCCTCATCTCCGACTTTGTCGAGCCGATGGATGATGTGACCACGCCGTTGATCAAAGAAGACTCCATGGCTTACGCCAAGGAAAACAGCTTCGAGCCACGCAAGTGCATGTGATGACCATGGGATGATGGTGCCGGAGTGCACTTTGTGTGCTCCGGTGTTCGTCGCTCCCGTGGACAAAAGGGCAAGGGGCGAGTGATGCGGCCCGGTTTCGGCCCTTGCCAACCGGATCGAGTTTTCGATCCAACCTGTCGCGGCCTGCTCGCGACAGGCTTTTGAGACATATATGCCATTGCAAAATCCAGATTGGGACAGGCCGAGGTGACATTCGGGGAGGAGACTTAGGTGACTGACGTCAAGAGCGATACGATTCTGTCGGTAAACAATATCGAGGTGATCTATGATCACGTCATTCTGGTGCTCAAGGGTGTTTCGTTGACCGTTCCCCGTGGCGGCATTGTGGCTATTCTTGGTGCCAACGGGGCGGGCAAGACCACGACCCTGAAGGCGATCTCCAATCTGCTGGGGGCCGAGCGTGGCGATGTGACCAAGGGCTCGATTGTCTTTGAAGGCGAACAGGTGCAGGCGCTGAGCCCGAATGATCTGGTACGACGCGGCTGCATTCAGGTGATGGAAGGCCGTCATTGTTTTGGCCATTTGTCGATCGAGGAAAATCTGTTGACCGGGGCCTATACCCGCAAGGATGGCGCTGCTGCGATCAAGCGCGACCTTGAAATGGTCTATGATTATTTCCCCCGTCTGCGTGAGCGGCGGCAATCGCAGGCCGGTTACACATCGGGTGGGGAACAGCAAATGTGCGCCATTGGCCGGGCGATGATGGCCAGTCCGTCGATGATCCTGCTCGATGAACCCTCCATGGGTCTTGCGCCGCAGCTGGTGGAAGAGATTTTTGAGATCGTCAAGCAGCTGAATGAGAAGGAAGGGGTGTCCTTCCTGTTGGCCGAGCAGAATACCTCCGTTGCCCTGCGCTATGCCTCCTATGGCTATATTCTGGAAGGTGGGCGCGTGGTGATGGATGGCGCTGCCAAGGATCTCAGCGAGAATGAGGATGTGAAGGAATTCTATCTCGGCGTTGGTGGCGAAGGGCAAAAATCCTTCCGCAATGTGAAGCATTACAAGCGCCGCAAGCGCTGGCTGGCCTGATCGGGTGACCCATGTCTGACTATTTTGATGAACGGGATCTGCAAGAACCCGCCGCCCGCGAAAAAGCCCTTTTTGCCCGTCTGCCTGCGCTGATCGCGCGCGCCAAGGCTGGCGGCGCTGGCTGGGCGGTGCATCTGGCAGAAATCGACCCAGCAGCGATCACGGATCGGGCGGCTTTGGCCAGCCTGCCGGTGTTGCGCAAGAGCGTGTTGCAGGCAGCCCAGAAGGCCAATCCCCCCTTTGGTGGCTTTGCCATTGGCGAGCCGAAGGACTTTGGTCGGGTCTTCATGTCGCCCGGTCCGATCTGGGAACCGCAGGGGCTTGGAATTGATCCGTGGCGTGGGGCGCGGGCGCTGTTTGCGGCAGGCCTCAGACCCGGTGACATGGTGCATAATGCCTTTGCCTATCACATGACGCCGGGTGGCTTCATTCTGGATGAAAGCGCCCGGGCACTGGGCTGCGCGGTTTTCCCGGCTGGCATCGGCAACACCGAGATGCAGGTGGAGGCGATGGCGAGCCTGAAGCCGGTTGCCTATGTCGGAACGCCGGATTTCCTCAAGGTGATTTTGGAAAAAGCCGACGAGATGGGTGTCACGCTCGACAGCCTGAAAAAGGCGCTTGTGTCGGGCGGGGCTTTGTTTCCTTCGATGCGCGCGGCCTATCAAGAGCGCGGCATTGCCACGGCGCAATGTTATGCGACGGCAGATCTGGGCATCATCGCCTATGAGAGCCTTGGGTCTGAGGGCATGCTGATCAATGAGGACTTCATTGTCGAGATTGTTCGACCCGGCACCAATGATCCGGTGGCCGATGGCGAGGTTGGAGAGCTGGTGGTAACAGCCTTTAGCGATGTCTATCCGCTGATCCGCTTTGGCACCGGTGATTTGACGGCGATCCTGCCCGAGCCGAGCCCATGTGGCCGGACCGCATCGCGCATCAAGGGCTGGATGGGGCGTGCAGACCAGCGTACCAAGGTCAAAGGCATGTTCATCGACCCGACCCAGCTTGATGAACTGGTCAAACGGTTCGATGCGATCCTGAAAGTGCGGCTTGACGTGGAGCGCGCCGATGATCAGGATGCGATGATGCTTCGAGTGGAAGTCGGAGACAAGGCTGCCGTTGATGTGACTGCGGTGTCAGAGGCGCTGCGCGACATCACCAAGATTCGCGGATCGGTCGAGCTGGTGGCCGTGGGCAGCCTGCCCAATGATGGCATGGTGATTGCCGACAAGCGCGATTACTCCGCCTGATCGCTCCACCTGTCTGAAACGAACGAAGCCCGCTTCCTGAGAGGCGGGCTTGTTCTATTCTGGCCTATTTGATATCCGCCCCATTGACGCGATCGATCAATTGCTGGCCGGTTTCCACCCGCTCGGAATAGCGGTCGACCAGATAGTCGCTGCGGCTGCGGGTCATCCAGGTGAATTTCATCAGTTCTTCGCAGACATCGACAATGCGATTGTAATAAGGCGAGGGCTTGATGCGATCATCGTCGTCAAATTCCGTGAAGGCCTTGGCGATGGATGACTGATTGGGGATGGTGATCATCCGCATCCAGCGGCCCAAGATGCGCATTTGATTGACCGCATTAAAGCTCTGGGAGCCGCCTTCCACTTGCATCAGGGCCAGCGTTTTGCCTTGGGTCGGGCGCACCGCGCCAAGGGACAGGGGGATCCAGTCGATCTGGGCCTTCATGATGCCGGTCATGGCGCCGTGGCGTTCGGGCGAGACCCAAACCATGCCTTCTGACCACGCGGAAAGGGCGCGCAGTTCCTGCACCTTTTCATGCTTTGCATCGGCATCATCGGGCAAGGGCAGCCCGGACGGATTGAAGATCCGGCATTCCGCTCCCATGCGGGTCAGGAGGCGAGCGGATTCCTCTGCCACCAGACGGGAGAAGGAGCGTTTGCGCAGTGAACCATAAAGGAGCAGGATACGCGGCTTGTGGCCATCGTCATTTGGGCCAGCCAGTGCCTGAGCGTCGATCTCTCGGAGGTGGGTTTCATCTGCCAGATGATCCCTTTTTTCAAATGCCGTATCAAAAGCCTGAGGGTTAATCTGGTCCATCTCAAAGCCCCTTGCTGGTGACGACTTCGCCGTCTTCCTTGGTGAAGCTGCCAATGTCGACGGGCAACAGCTCCAAAACTTTCTCCGATGGGCGGCACAGATTTGTGCCCTTGTCGCTGACCACGATGGGGCGATTGATCAGGATCGGATGGGTCATCATGGCATCGAGCAACTGCTCATCGGTGAGGCTGTCATCGCCAAGGCCCAGTTCCTCATAGGGCGTTCCTTTCTGGCGCAGCAGGTCACGGGTCGCAATCGGCATAGCGGCAATTAGGGCGATCAGTTCTTCCCGGCTTGGTGGCGTTTCGAGATATTCAATGATGGTTGGTTCAATCCCGGCTTCGCGGATCATGGCCAGGACGTTGCGTGATGTTCCGCACTTGGGATTGTGATAGATCGTAATCGCCATCGGGGTATGGTTTCCTGTTGTTCAATCAGAGCAGCGTTGCGCTGCATGTGGTTGCGTAAGGATCTGGATCGTTGTGGCACACATTTCCTTTGAGCCGCCGCAACAATCCTGAAGCAAATAGTCAATCAGTCCGCCGATTCCCTCCATGTCAGCGAAATAGCGAACGGAGCGGCCTTGTCGCTCGTTTCGTATGAGGCCTGCGCGCAGCAGAATGTTGAGGTTGGTCGACATGGTGTTTTGACGCACGCCGAGCTTCTCCCCCATTTCCCCGGACAATAGGCCGCTGTTGCCTGCCTTGATCAAAAGGCGGAAGACATCAAGTCGGGTTTCCTGACTGAGAGCCGAGAAGGCTGTGATTGCAGTTATCTTATCCATATATCATGAATACTTGATATTTTAATCGATTGCAACAGCTAAGGGTTTATGCGGAAGGGGCCCGTGCGACTGGCTGGCGGACACAGCAATGCGGTTTACGGGCAACAGGCTGTGTTAGATCAGCATGACGCTGTTATCTTCGTTCCGGGCATCCGCCGCATTGTGGCGGGATTGCAGACTCTTTTCCAGTTCATGGATGCGATTGAGAATATTCTGGCGCGTTGCAGCTCGGGTGGACGAAAGCTGATTCTTGTAGTCCTGCGAGTAATTCAGCAAGTCGTGCATATGTTCGGAAAGATCGTCCATGGTGTCGTCGTCGCGGATCGGGCGCGAGATCAGGCTTTCGGCGCTCCGTTTGCTGGGCGGCTCCGGTTGGACTGGCGTTGCATAGCCCGGGTTGAGGATGGCGCGCAGGCGTTCATTGAGGCTTTTGGGAGAGAATGGGCGGGAGATCACCCAGTGGGCACCAAATCCAACGGCCTTGGTAACACGCTGGCGGGTCGGCTCCTGCATCAGAATGAACATGTGGGTGTTGGCGCCAAGCATCTTTGTTCGCATATTCTCGCGGCTTCTGAACAATTCAGATTCCTGAGCGGTCTCGTAATCGATGAAAACAAAGTCAGGGAAAATCCGGCTGGACTCGTCAAGACCGATCTCCACGTCTTCAAATTCGCTGACGCGAATGAAACCGGAGGATCGAAGCACGGTTCGGAGCAGTTTGCGCTGAAACGTGTTATGATCGACAAGCACGGCGCTGCCATGCCGTATTGGCTGCAACATCAGTGGTCCCCTTGGCTGACATTTCGGAACAGACCCCCATCTGTTCTGACAGACTGTTATGACAGAACGGGATTAAATATTGGGTAAAAGAAGTGAATCTTTTGCGGAATTTGCGAAAACTTCCCTTAGGGCAGGTTTGGGTGTGATGTTGCCCGGTTTGGCACGATGGGACTGGTGCGGGAAAGTTGGGCAGAAGAGGACTAAGTATTTGTTCTTGTTGTCGGCCTGACGCATAGTGATGCCACGCTGTTGATGTGTATCTGTGTCTGCAAAGACACTTTATGTTGATCAGACTTCAGGCGGTTGCGGTTGTTGTTGCATATCGGTGGTTGTTTCCGTCCCTGCAATGGCTGCCAGTTGAGGAGTTGCTCTATGAATATTATCGGTTTTGATATTGTCGCCATCGTGCTGGTGGTGCTGTTTGTCCTGATCCTGCTGGCCGGGATCAAGACGGTGCCGCAGGGCTACAATTTCACCATTGAACGCTTTGGGGCCTATACGCGAACGCTAAGGCCCGGTCTGGCGCTGATTGTGCCGTTCATTGACCGGATCGGTGCCCGGATGAACATGATGGAGCAGGTGCTCGATGTTCCAAGCCAGGAAGTCATCACGCGCGACAATGCCGCCATCGCTTCGGATGGGGTTGCCTTCTATCAGATCATGAATGCAGCGGACGCAGCCTACGAAGTGCACAATCTGGAATCTGCGCTGCTGAACCTGACCATGACCAATATCCGGACGGTGATGGGGTCGATGGATCTGGATGAGTTGCTGTCCAACAGGGACGAAATCAATGCCAAGCTGTTGCATGTGGTGGATGCGGCTGCGGCCCCTTGGGGCGTCAAGATTTCGCGTATCGAGATCAAGGACATCAACCCGCCGCGCGATCTGGTGGAAGCCATGGGCCGTCAGATGAAGGCTGAGCGTGAGAAGCGCGCATCCATTCTGGAAGCTGAAGGGCAGCGTCAGTCTGAAATTTTGCGCGCCGAAGGCGAAAAGCAATCGCAGATCCTTGAAGCCCAAGGGGCGCGGGAGGCCGCTTTCCTTGAGGCAGAAGCCCGCGAGCGTGCAGCCGAAGCCGAAGCCAAGGCAACGGAAATGGTCAGTAAGGCCATCGCTGAAGGCGATGTGCAGGCCATCAACTATTTTGTCGCCAGCAAGTATGTGGAAACGCTGGGAGAGGTGGTCAAGGCACCAAATCAGAAAGTCGTCATGTTGCCGATCGAAGCCACCTCCATTCTGGGGGCCCTTGGGGGCATTGGCGAGTTGAGCAAGCAGGTCTTTGGCAAGGACGCGCCGGGGGCCAATCGCTCCGGCCGGGTGCCGGACGTGCGCGATGACCAATAGAATAGGGTCTTTGCGGTTTTGCTCCGATCGCGGGCTAGGAAAGGGACGAGATGATACAGCAGTTTTTCATCGAACAGGGAGAATGGGCATGGCTCATTCTCGGTCTTTTGCTTTTGGTGCTGGAATTGCTGGCGCCGGGGACGATGTTTTTGTGGTTCGGACTAGCGGCCCTGATTGTCGGCATACTTGGTTTCTTCGTTGAGCTGAGCTGGCAACATGCCTTCATCCTGTTTGGCCTTCTGTCGTTGGTCTCGGTGATTGCCGGGCGATATATCCTCAAAAGAACGGCCTCGACGGCTTCCGACAAGCCGTTGCTCAATGCCCGCGCCCAAGCGCTGGTGGGGCAGGTCTATATTCTCGATGCGCCGATCGAAAATGGTCAGGGGCGGGTCAAGGTGAATGACAGTTATTGGCGCGTGGCCGGGCCGGATGTGGCCGCAGGGCAAAAGGTGCGCGTCATTGGCAGCAATGGCACGGTGCTGGATGTCGTGCCGCTCTGATCGCTGATCGGCCTTATCCTTCAAACGACAAAGCAGATCAGGCTTCCGTCTGGTCTGCTTTTTTGTATCGTGCCGGAGGTTGCTTTGCTTCAGGACGTCTCGAGGTCGGGAATGGGCATGCAGGCCTCTTCAGTGCAGACATTGACCTCGATGGTGATATGGGCAATTTGCTGCAGAGGCTTGAGCAGAGCCTTGTAATGCTCGGCGCTGCGCGGATAATGGGTGACGACCGACAGGATCGCAGCATAGCGGTCCGAGCCGATATACCAAATGTGATGATCAGACACCCGATTGTCAGCATCGGCTTCGATCAGTTGGATGGCTTTTTGGGCGAGATGTTCGTCCGGTGCCCGGTCAAGCAAAATCGAACCGGTTTCTGTGACCAGCCCGTAAGCCCATTTGCCGATAACAAAGGCCCCGACCAGCCCCATCATGGCATCCATCCATGTCCAGCCAAAATGTTTGCCAAATAACAGCGCGACAATCGCCAGAATGGAGGTCAGCGCATCGGCCATGACATGCAGATAGGCCGCCCGCATATTGTGGTCTTTGCCGCTGGCATGATGGTCATGATGGTCATGGTGCGCATGATCATGGTGACCGTGGTCGTGATGATGATGCCCGTGCCCGTGATGATGGTGATGGTGGCCATCCTCGTGCAGCAGATAGGCGCTGACCAGATTGACAATCAGGCCAAGGCAGGCCACCAGCATTGCCTCGTTAAAGGCGATGTCCAGCGGGTTGAACAGACGAAGGACGGATTCATAGATCATGAACAAAGCCACCAGCCCCAGAATGACCGCATTGGTGTAGCCGCCGAGAATCTCGATCTTGCCGACACCAAAGGTGAACTGACGGTTGGCGGCATGCTTGCGGGCCAGCGAGTAGGCAAGCACGGTCAGACCCAACGCCCCGGCATGAGATGCCATGTGCCAGCCATCGGCCAAGAGGGCCATGGAGTTGAAGACCATGCCAGCAGTGATCTCAACGACCATTGTGACGATGGTCAACAGGACGACATAGAATGTGCGACGGGCATTTTTCCGGTTGCGATCATCATCAAGAAACTGATGATCATGTTGCCACTTCTCAAGCTGGAAAATATGCATTGATGTGTCCTAACGGGGTGAGGTTCGGCCTGACTGAAATGGAGATTGTACGTACCCGCGAGCTTTAGCAGAAATACGCAGTGGCTGAAATCTCTCTCAAAGGCGAAAGGGGCGAGACCATGTGTAAAGAGCGTTACTGAGGGGTCAGCAACGCTCTCTTGTCGGTCAATGCAGCCGATGCCCAGCCTTAGGGCTGATGGGTCGGTGGCAGGGGCGGCTCCTCGGACATCAGCAGGATCGTGATGCGTCGGTTGGCGGCCAGATAGGGGTCGTTCGGGAAGAGTGGATCCGTGTCCGATTTGCCTTCCACTCCAAAGACCTGATCGGATGCAACACCATGTTCCATCAGGATCGAGCGGACAGCGTTGGCGCGGTCTGATGACAATTCCCAGCCCGTATAGCCAGAGGTGACAGGTACGTTCGAGGCTGTGGTGTGACCGCTGATCTTGATCCGGTTTGGCATTCGGGCAAGAACCGGTGCCATATGGACCAACAGACGGCGGGTGAAATCGTAGGGATATTTCGAGCCTTCGGCAAACATCGAGCGACCATCCTGATCAACCATCTGGATGTTCAGGCCGTCCTTGTCTTCCTCGATGATGATATGCTTCGAAATTTCGGTAATTTCCGGCATTTCCTGCCAGGCCTGACGCAGGGAAGCGGCAGCGGTGGCAAACATTCTCGGGCGTTCGATTTCGGTTTTCTCGATATCGTGGGTGTTGGCTTCCGGGCCCTGCTTTGAGCGCTGGTCATGGCGCTCCTGGGCAAAGTCGGAGTCATTTTCCTGCGGCACCGCTGCGACCTGCTTGATGTGCTCGCGAACGGGCATGCCTTCGATCTCGATCATGCCAGCCTTGCGCATCACTGGTTTGACACCGAAGGCATCTTTCATGGAGCCGGCAACGACCTGCAGTTTCTGATCGTCCTGAATGGAGAAGGAGATGATCAGAACGAAGAAGCAGACGAGCAGCGACATCAGGTCGGCAAAGGTGACCAGCCAATCGGGTGCGCCACCACCCCCTTGTGGTTTTTTCTTTCCCATGCTCGGTGCCTTTCCTTGTGGTCAGCGAAATTGGCGCGAGGCAGATCAGGCCGCGTCTTCCATCAGTTCATTGCGGGCTTTTTCCGGCAGATAGGCAAGCAACATTTCCCGGATCAGGTTCGGGCTCTTGTTTTCACGAATCTGCATGACGCCGTCGATGATCAGGGTTTGGTTCAGGTCCTCACCATCCAGCTTGGAATCGAGCTTGTCGACGATCGGGATGCAGATGACGTTGGAGACCAGTGCTCCATAAAGGGTGGTCAACAAGGCAATCGCCATGGCCGGGCCAATGGCAGATGGGTCATCCATGGCTGCCAGCATCTGCACCAGACCGACCAGCGTGCCGATCATGCCAAAGGCCGGGGCGGCATCGCCAAGCTGTTTGTAGAAGCGTTTGCCTTCCTGCAGGCGCTCGATATAGAGGTCACGCTCGCGCTCCATGCTTTCGCGGATGAAGCCGGGCTCGTAGCCATCGGCGATGAACTGGACTCCTTTGGCAAGAACCGGATCTTCTACCTCAACACTCTCAAGGCCAAGCGGGCCGCTTTTGCGGGCAACGTCGGCCAGTTCGGTGATTTTTTCGATCATCTCGCGCGGGTTGGTGCTTTTGCCACCAAAGGCAACCTTGCCACCCGTTACAATGGCACCGCCAATGCCGCCAAGGGTGAAGCGGATCAGAGTCGCGGACAACCCGCCGCCAATCACGATGAGAACGGAGGGAATATCGATAAACTGCCCAAGGGTGCCGCCCAGCAAAATCGCCGTAACCACGACGCCAAAGGACGCGACCATGCCGATAAGGGTTGCAATATCCATTCCTGTGTTCCTGTCTTCATGAGCCGGATCTGACGCCCGGTGCCATTTGATTAACTGGCAGTCTATGAAAACAGATCTAATGGATTGCTAATGAAAGCGCTCAAAGGCTCCGAATCTGAAGTAAATTTGATTAAGGTTACCAAAGGGATAACAAGGTGGGGCTGGCCCGGCATGTTGCCCATTGCAGCAACAATTCAGGGCGCAGGCCAGAGGGCCTTGGAAATGCAGGGGAATCGTCGGCTTTATGCCACGCCCGCCCGCAGGAAATCGTGCATATGCACAATACCGACCGGTTTGTCATCGGCGACCACGAAGATCGAACTGATTGACAGGCTGTTCATCATTTCGATTGCTGCAGGCACCAGCATGGTTGGAGGCAGGGTCTTTGGCATCCGGGTCATGACCTCCTCGACCGGCTTTTTGAGGAGGTTATCGGCCAGATGACGACGCAAGTCGCCGTCGGTGACCATGCCGATCAGCGCTCCAGCTTCGTCGATAACACCAACACAGCCAAAGCCCTTTTGCGACATGATGACAATCACTTCGCTCATTTTCACATCTGGTCTTGCCAGTGGCAGGGAGGCGCCCTTGTGCATCAGGTCACGGACAAACTGCAGGTTGGCGCCAAGCGAGCCACCCGGATGATAGGTCTTGAAGTCGGCGGCGGTGAAGCCGTGGCTTTCCAACAGGGCAACGGCCAATGCATCGCCCAGACAGAGCTGCATGGTGGTTGACGTGGTCGGGGCGAGGCCGTGAGGGCAGGCTTCCTTGACCTTTGGCGGACAGAGGCTGAGGTCCGACTGGGTGGCCAGCGTGCTTTCGGGATTGGATGTCATGGCGATCATCGGCACCTTGAAGCGGCGGGTGTAGGAAATGATGTTGGCAAGCTCGGCGGTTTCCCCCGACCAGGACATGGCCAGCACAATATCAACAGGCCGGATCATGCCCAGATCGCCATGGCTGGCTTCGGCTGGATGGACGAAGAAGGCCGGCGTGCCGGTGGAGGCCAGAGTGGCAGCCAGTTTTTTGGCAATATGGCCGCTTTTGCCCATCCCGGTGACGATCAACCGTCCTTTGGATTCGCGAATGATCCGCACCGCTTCTTCAAACGGTTGCTTGAGGCTGGTCTCCAACTCCGCTTTCAGCGCGATCAGGCCATTGATTTCATTGTCAATCGTCGAGTGTGCCGAGGCGATTGCTGAATAGTCGACGGGGGTAGCTGGAAGGGTCATCGTGGCCTGCCTGAGAATTTGAGATGGGCGATTTCTAGTACACTTTCGGTGGGAAAGAAAGTTGTTCTCAATAAGGCTTTCTGATGATCGGTCCGGAGTCTGCGCCTAAGGGGGAGGGGAAAGGAGTTGTTAACCAAAAGTGTTTACTTTCTGGAAAGGAATAACTGTGCCTGAAGTCCGCTTTCGCCGCTCTCGTCAGAGGGGATGCGTGGCTGGCAGGTTTGGGGTGGAGCGCGGCTTTACCGAATTTCTGCAAGGCTAGTTTCGCATGCGGTTGCTGTTGACATCGACATCTCTGACCCGCCCCATCTTGGCCGGTGCATCTGTGGTGATCTTGCCGCTGATGGTGATGCTGTCGACGGGCGCTGATGCGCAAGAGGTCGAGCAAAGCGGTGCTCAGGTGCCGCAAAGCGCCAATTCAAGCCTGTGGCCGCAAACAGGGCAGCAAAGCGTGCAGCAATCGCTGTTTTCCGCATCCTCGACGCCACCCTTGCGCAGCGCGGATGGCATTGTGTCCAATGCCGCACCACAATCTGCACCGACGACCACCGGATCGATTGCAGCAACCCGAGGCCGGGTGACCTATCCGATCCAGCCGGCAAGCCGTGCCCTGCCGCAGCAGCGTCCTGTCCCTCCTTTCGAGAAACAGCAGGGAAAGACCGTGCGAGGCAGCCGAGACAGCGATGCCTATGATGCGGTCGGAGTGAAAGCGGGCTCTTTCCTGCTTTATCCGTCGCTCACGCTGTTTGCCGAAGGCACAGACAATATCGATAATGCGGCGGTGGGAACCAAAGGGGGCATCGGGCGGGTGGCCTTGGAGGTGACCGCGCAATCTCTCTGGCAGCGCCATGCGTTGACCCTGGGGGCAATGGGTGTGTTTGAAAGCTACCAGTCTCCGAACCGCAAGCCTGACAACGAGCTTTCCGCCAATGCGGATCTGACCCTCGATCTGGCCGACCAGACCAAACTGGCACTCGGCGCCCGGATGGAGCGCAGCAAGGAAGAGGCGAACAATCCGGATCTGGCTGCATCGGGCGGCACAGCATCAATCGAAACGGCCTACGGTTTGACGGCGAGTCTTGACCAGGGGGCTGGCCCGCTCAAACTGCAATTGCGTGGCGCGTTTGATCGCGAACGGTTTGACGAGGATGCCAGTCGCGATTATCGGAGCTACAAGGCTGGCGGACGTGTCGGTTATCAGGTGACGGATCAGATTCTGCCATTTGTTGATGTGGAAGTCGCCCGCAAACGTTATGACCAGCGCGATAGCAGCCTTGATGGCTATAGCCTGCGTGGCGCGGTCGGGGTGGCCGTTACAGATCGCGAAAAACTGTCGGGTGAAGTATCCGGCGGGGTGATGCTCTGGGATCCGGACAGGGCTTCTCTGGGGCGCGATACGATCCTGTTTGCCGACGCTAGCGTCAACTGGTCCCCCAATGCTTTGTGGACCCTCAAGGGTGGGCTGGAGACCAGCCTGACCTCCAGTTCAACTGCTGCGACCAGCGTGGCGACCCGGACCCTGTCGCTCGAAGCCGACTATGCGGCGCGGCGCAACCTGACCCTGTCGCTCGACAGTTCCCTATCTCATGAAGATTATCGCGGGTCGGGGCGCAAGGATTGGGTATTCGATGCCACCTTTGGCGCCGAATATGCCTTCAATCGTTCGGTTCAGTTGATTGCCCGTGTCGGTCGTGAACAGCGCAACAGCAATGAAGCCGGGGCGGACTTTTCTGCCAACAAAATCGAAGTGGGATTGCGCTTGCGCCACTGATCCTTCGCGCCGCCAGTTCCAGTTCCAGTTCCATTTCCAGTTTCAATTGAGAGGGGGAGGCCCCTGCACAGCAGCTCATGTCAGGCGCGTGTGCCCAAGGGCGCACCGTTGGGCCTTGATTGTCGCCATGGGCAGGACGCGGTTACGCTCTCACCGGAAGCTTCTGATCGACAGGCGTGCGATGGCCCGTCCACTGAAGCGGGCATCCTGTGGCATCTGGCCGGGAAGTCTGCTGAAGGTCTGATCGACGATGCTTGATGGTTTGCTGACCAAGGCACGGAGATTGGCCGGGATCGGACGGGACAGACGGGCAAAGGTCGCCGTGCGGGTCGATTGCTTCATATGGGCAAAGTGCGCCATGCCAGATGGGCCATAGGCGAAGGTCAGTTTTGTCAGATGCGAAGCATCTGCATCTGAGGTTCGCTTGGCGCGCGGGGGCACGTTGCGGGCCGCAGGGGCTTGCAATGGGGCTCGGTCGGCGCGGCGCGGCAGTTTGGCCATCATGTCGCGTGGCACACCGATGCGTTCCTTCAGATTGGACGGCAGGCTCGCCAGCTGTTGGCGTTCGGCCTTGCGTGGCAGGGATGCCAGATCTGACGCACTATTATCCGGTTGGGCGATGAGACGCGTGCGCGGGGCAGCCGTCGGCAGACCGGTGGTGCTTGCCGAAGCGTAGGCGGCCCGAACGATGGAGGCTTCATTGCTCTGTTCAGCTGCGCCGGTCAGCTGGTTGAGCACGCTTTTGGCGTCCTGCTGAGAGGCCGTGATTGGTGCGCGGGCATGAGGCAGAGCGGCGAGTTCGACCCGCTCAGGCTGTTTCGCTGCAACATGCGCTGCAACATTTGCTGGATCAGGGGCCGCGGCAGACGCCACTTGGGAGGCATCAGCAGCAGGTTCCGTCCGAACTGTTTGCCGAGCCTGCCTTGTCTGGGTCACTTGTGGTGCGTTGGCCAATTGCTGGAGAACCGGCGAAGTGCCTATGCTGCCGACAGCACTGTCGTCAGGTGCGGTCTGATCAGCTGACGCGACCTGAATAGGCAGTGGTTTCGGCTCCGGGTTGGCGCTGGCCAACTGGAAGGAGCTGCTTCTCTGGTCGGCAGGGCGCGCGCGCGGCAGGGACCTGAAGAGGATCGGCGGCGCAGCTTGTTCATCAGGGTTGGTGGTCTCTGCGGCTCGGAGCTTGGCGTCGGAGGCTTCGGCTGCTGCAATGATGTCATCTGCATCGATATTGGACGAGACGGTTGGTTGAGCGCTGCGAGTGGCCACAAGACTGCCCGGTGCGCGGGTCTCTTCCCGTCCGTCAGGACGCTTGGGTAGCGAGGCCAGTTGTGTTGGAAATTCTGTTGTTGTCGCTGTGCCAGGTGCATTCACAGTTTCAAATGTTGGCTTTGGCGGGGCTTTCGGGCCGCGATTGAGCAGTCTGCCAAGAAGGGTGCCTTCGCCTTGCGACGCGACAGGTTTGTTGCTGGCGACGCGCACGGGATCGGGGCTGCGTGGCCGGGCCGGTGCTGCTTTGGCCACCTGGCTGTAGCGACGGGCAGAACGGGTGGTGCGGATCATTTCAGCCTTGCGGGCTGCGACCTGCACCTTGGCTTTCTTGTAGCCCTTCAAAGGGCGACCATCGGTCGGTACATGAACCGTGTTGCCATCGGGAAAGACCCGCGCCAACTGCTTGCGTGTCATGCGGGGCCAGTGACGGACATTGCCAGTATCAATATGGACAAAGGGCGAGCGCGACGTGGGATAATATCCAACCCCACCGGCCTGCAATCGGAGGCCAGCCCTACGGATTTTGTTGATTGGCACGCCGGGCAGGTAGAAATCCATCGCCTGCCCCTTGGTGTGACGGCTATTCTTGGCAACGCCTCGGCTGCGCCTGCGCAGCATGTTGTTGGTGGCCGGGGACCGATAGCCAGACACCACATGAATCGGCTTTTTTGCCCCGGTTTCCTTGTAGACATTCCAGATCAGATCAAACAGCACCGGGTCCATCTGGGTGCTTTCGTTGCGACGCCAGTCACGCAGGAAGCGGTTCATCTGGCGCAGCCCTTCGGGATCATAGCGACCATTGCGCTTGAAGGTGATGGTCTGGGTTTCTTTGGTATGGGTGTTGTGCAGGGTCAGCGAACGGGAGGCGGCCTGTGCCATGGTCGGAGCCATCAAGGGCACCATCAGAAGGGAAAGCAGGAATGCTGTCTGAAGATGGATGCGTGACACCACCCATGTCGCAGATGCTGACAGAAGGGGGCGCATTAAAGGCATCAAACGGGACAGAAAGACTTTGTGTCTGGCCACAGGTTGTCCAATCATCCGTCAGCTCGGGCTGACATACGCACAGTTTCGCCCCGCGGTCAGAGCAGCAGGAGCGGTGCTTACCAAAGTGAATCTGCATGCCTTGCCGGCCAAGGATTGCAGGTAAGTCTTCTTACTTTGTGTGCATTATGCTTGGCATTTGGTTAATGAAGGTCAAAGAGCCACGCAAAATGCATCACTCAACCCCGCTTGAGAGGTCAAATAATCGGTTCACGGCAAGTTGATCGGAAAATTGGGACGAAAAATGGCAAGGGACGGATATTGGTCTATCCATCCCCAGCTATCGGTTCATATGCTTTACCTGAGCGCTGTCAGGGTTAATCAAAGGCCAAGGGCTTTCTTGGTCCTTTCATTGTGGCCGTAAATGTCGGACCGAACCTGCAACACACCGTCATCGGACATCCAGGTGGTGAAATAGGCCAGATGGACCGGGATCTTGTTCGCCAGATTAACCCGGCGCTCGTTGCCGCCGATCATCTTCTTGACGCGTGCCGCGTTCCAGCCCTTGGTCCGCGAAAGGATCACTTCGGCAAATTCCATCGGTTCGTGCACTCGAACACAGCCATGACTGAAGGCGCGATAGTCGCGATTGAACAGGCTGCGGGATGGCGTGTCATGCAGATAGACCGCATGCTGGTTGGGGAACATGAACTTGATGTTGCCAAGGGCGTTACGGGTGCCGGGCATTTGACGCAGGCGCACCTGAGTGGCATCGACCTTTTCCCAGTCAAGTTTTGATGGATCGATAATCTGGGTGCGGCCCTTCACACTTGCCAGGACCTGATAGTTGGTCTTGGAGAAAAAGGCCGAAGGGTCGGACTTGATCTTAGGCAGCAATTCGTTCGAAGCGATGGAGCGCGGGACATTCCAGTAGGGATTGACCACCAGATATTCCATCTGATCAGAGAAGATCGGGGTCTTGTGCTGGGATTTGCCAACCACGACGCGGGTTTCGTGGATTGTCTTGTCCTGTTCAACCACCTGCACATGGAAAGTTGGAATGTTGACCATCACATGGAAGTCACCCAGATCGCGGGGCAGCCAGCGCCAGCGCTCGAGATTGGCGATCAGGTCGCTGATCAGTTCCTTGCGGTCATCATTCATCACACGCAGGGTGGCATTGCCGACAATGCCATCCGCGATCAGACCATGTTTGGCCTGATAGGTCTCGATTTTTCCGGCCAGCGCTTCGCTATATAGCGTTGGATTGTCCGACGGGGCGGTCTCACCAAGCTTGCGCCAGATCAGCGGTACGCGTTCATCGCTCATGCCGACCTTAAGGCTCTTGCCGCTTGGGACAGGGGGCGTCTGGTCTTTCCTGCCGGCAAAGCGCAGGCGGTTATATTCCTTGCGCAGGGCAAGGAAGCCCTGATGCTGCGGATTGTAGCTGCGCAAGGTTTCGACGGGGGCGCTGGAGACAAGGATCTTGTCAAGCGCGGCAATCGAATCCGGATAGTGCGGCTTGATCGTCACAGCCTTTTTCGGGAAGCTGCGCGGATCGATGCGTCCGGCATAGGCGTGACGGGTATAGCGGGTCAGTGCCAGCGACAGGGCAATGTCAGCCTGGGCAATATCCTCGTTCGCGCTGCCTGCCTGACGCGACAGGGCGAGGGACGGGGTCTGATAATCCGCCGGGTCGAGACCGTCCCGGTCGGCGCGCGACAGAGCGAATACAAGCTTGCGGGCGTGATCGGTCCACTCGCCATTGTCAAACCAAGCGGTTTGGAAATTGCGGGTTTCATAAAAGGCCACGAGCGCTGCATTGTCGCGTTTTTCAAGGAAGTCCTTGGTGCGCGGAATGGCGTCGATCTTGGCGGCCACTGCGTCGAACAGGTCCTGATCGCGTTGCTGATCAATGCCGGTGTCGGTCTGGCGCAGGGCGGTCAGGATGGTGTTGATCTGGATGCGGTTGGCGATTTCCTGTTCGAAACCGGCGGACGGCTGGACATCAAGCAGGCGCAATGGGCCATGGTTCGCAGACATCTGACCAGAGGCTTCGATGCTGGAGGCACCCGCTTCGGCGGCAACAGAGGGGTTCAAACACAATGCGCTGCCCGCTGCTGCGATCGTTATCGCCATCATGGCAGTGTACATTTTAGGCATGTCCTTGCGTTCCCCTTTTCACGACCTTCGGTCCGCGAATCTTTGCAAATCAGTTCTGAGAATCAAAGCTGATTTTCGCGATCCATTGCAATCCAAAAATTGGATCAGGATCGTCTTCCTATCTGTGGTGTCACCTAGATATCACGGTCAGGAGGCCCGAGCGCCGGGTTTTGTCGGTTCGTCCGACTCGGCTTCGTCCTGATCCAGTCCATATTCCTTGAGCTTGCGATAGAGCGTTGAGCGGCCAATGCCGAGGCGGCGCGCCACATCGGACATCCGGTGATCATGATGCTTGAGGGCGCGATCGATGATTTCCGCCTCCAGCTCGGCCAACGCGCGGATGTTGCCATATTCATCAAGCAGACGCAGAAATCCCCATGGGTCTTGCCGCAGGGCGTCACTGTCCGGATCTGCTTCCTGTCCGCTTATGGCCGAGGGGTGGGATGCCTCGGGTGGGGAGGGTATGGATGTTGTATCCGGGGGTATCCTTTCAGGCGTCTGGTCCGGAACATCTGCGGATGGGGCCATTCGGGCCAGATCTTCAGGACGGGGAGCGCGTGCGCGTACAACCGTGTCGCTGAAGGCGCTGACCTGACTGGCGATCTGGGGGAATTCTTCAACCGTCAACTGGTCTCCGTCGCACAGGACCACAGCCCTGAAGACGGTGTTTTCCAACTGGCGGATGTTGCCCGGCCAATCATAGCTTTCCAGCAGGGACAGGGCATCGGACGTGATGGTGGCAAGGCTCTTGCGGCCTTCCTCGGCAGCAAAGCGGGTGAGGAAGTTGCGCGCCAAGGCAGGGATGTCATCCTTGCGGTCCCGCAAGGGGGGGACGCGGATGGGGAAGACATTGAGACGGTAATAGAGATCCTCGCGGAATTTGCCATCCTTGACCAGTTGGATCAGATCCTTGTTGGTGGCCGAGATCAGGCGGAAATCCACTTTGACCGGCTTGGTCGCGCCGACCGGGTCAATCTCGCCTTCTTGCAAGGCACGCAGCAATTTGACCTGGGTTTCGAGCGGCAGTTCGCCGACCTCGTCAAGAAACAGCGTGCCGCCGTTGGCTTCAACGAACTTGCCGACATGTTTTTCCGCCGCCCCGGTGAAGGCCCCTTTTTCATGGCCGAACAGGATGCTCTCGACCAGATTGTCGGGAATTGCGCCGCAATTGACCGTGACAAAGGGTTTGGAAGAGCGGTCGGAGGCATGCTGGATGGCCTTGGCGATCAATTCCTTGCCGACCCCGGATTCCCCTTCAATCAGAATCGGAATGTTGGATTTTGCGCCCCGCTTGCCCAGATTGATCACCCGGCCCATGGGTTCGCTCGAGGCGATGATGGTCTTGAAACTGAGCGTCCCTTGACTGCGCGAGCGGATGCGGGTGATTTCCTCTTCAAGCGCGTTGACCTTCAAGGCATTGCGCATGGCGACTTGCAGACGTTCCGGGGCCACCGGCTTGATGACGAAATCGAATGCACCAGCGCGCATGGCATTGACGGCCGTGTCGATGCCCGCATGAGCGGTCTGGACGATGATCGGGGCTTTGATGTCGGTTTTCTGCAACGCTTGCAACACGCCCATGCCGTCAAGGTTGGGCATGACGAGATCAAGAATGATCAGGTCGAAATAGCTGGCGGGATTCTGTTCGAGAATCGCCAGTGCCTGTTCTCCATGTTCGGCACTGACGGCCTTGAAGCCGCTCTTCTCAACGATGGCTTCCAGCAGTCGGCGCTGGACGGGATCGTCATCAACGATCAGGATTTTTTCGCTCATGTAGGGGCCGGGTTGCTTGTGTGCGGGTTGGTTCAGCCTTGTTTCATTTTGAACCAAGATCCCCTGCATCGGTTAAAGCTTCATTAATTTCCGGCCTGATTGGTGGAAAAAATTATGTGCATAGCGGGGCGCCGGAACAGACTTTCCGACCCGTCCGTCTGGGCAAAGTCAGCTTGTGTGCCTACTTTTGACGTCAGGGCATTGGATCCGTCCGGAAGATTGCCTATCTTTGTTATAATGCCCGCGTGACGCCGTCGCTATCCGAGCGCGCGTCCGGGGATTTGTTCTTTCTCTTATCGCTGGAAAGCTGTTTCATGACCACTGCCCTTCTTTATCCTTCTTTTCTTCATTCACCTTTGACTGCTGCTGCGGCCGAACAGGGAAGTGCCAGCCTTGAGGGGCTGCCAGAATGGAATCTGGACGACCTCTATAAAGGGGTCGATGATCCGGCGCTGGAACAGGATTTTAGCCAGTGCAAGGAAGAGGTGGCAGCATTCGCAGCCGACTATCAGGGCAAGCTGGCGGCTTTGCTGGCGGACAAGGGGGGCGATGCGCTGGGGGAAGCCTTGCAGCGCTATGAGAAAATTCAGGACCGGATGGGGCGCCTGATCAGTTTTGCTGGCCTCACTTATACCGGCAACACCGTCGATCCGGTGCGGGCGAAGTTTTACGGCGATGTGCAGGAGCGGATCACCACGATCTCAACCCAATTGCTGTTTTTCGAACTGGAGCTGAACCGCATCGAAGACGCAGTTCTGGATCAGGTTGTGGCAGAAAGTGCCTTGCTTGGCCACTACAAGCCGTGGCTGGATGATCTGCGCAAGGAAAAGCCGTACCAGTTGGAAGATCAGTTGGAGAAACTGTTCTATGAAAAGTCGGTCACCGGCGCGATGGCGTGGAATCGTCTGTTTGACGAAACCATGGCAGGCTTGCGCTTCTCGGTCGAGTTGGCCGACGGCACAAAAGAGCTGGCCATCGAGCAAACGCTCAATCTGTTGACCGATGCGGACGAAGCCAAACGCAAAGCGGCGTCCGATGCACTGGCCAAGACCTTCAAGGCCAATCTGTCGACCTTCTCGCTGATTTCCAACGTGCTGGCCAAGGACAAGAGCATTTCTGACAGTTGGCGCGGCTTTGAGGATGTGGCTGACAGCCGCCATCTTGCCAATCGGGTCGAGCGCGAAGTTGTGGACGCTCTGGTGGATGCCGTGCAGGAGGCTTATCCGCGCCTGTCGCACCGTTATTATGCGCTGAAGGCCAAGTGGTTTGGCAAGGATGCTCTTGAGCATTGGGACCGCAATGCGCCGCTGCCTGCCGTGCCAACCAAGACGATCGAATGGCCGGAAGCCAAGGCCATCGTTCAGGATGCCTATGCGGGCTTTTCGCCGAAAATGGCAGAGATTTCCGGTCAGTTCTTTGACAAAAACTGGATCGACGCGCCGGTACGCGAAGGCAAGTCGCCGGGGGCCTTTGCCCATCCGACCGTTCCGAGCGCACACCCCTATGTTCTGCTCAATTATATGGGCAAGCCACGCGACGTGATGACACTGGCCCACGAGCTGGGCCATGGGGTACATCAGGTGCTGGCTGCCGGGCAGGGTGCCTTGATGGCACCAACGCCGTTGACCTTGGCCGAGACGGCCAGCGTGTTTGGTGAAATGCTGACCTTCCGCTCCTTGCTGGCCAAGACCAAGGATGTGGCCGAACGTCGGGCCATGATTGCCGGCAAGGTCGAGGATATGCTCAACACGGTGGTGCGCCAGATTGCCTTTTATCTGTTCGAGCGCAAGCTGCATTCGGCCCGCGCTGAAGGAGAATTGACCGCTGACCAGATCTGCGAACTCTGGATGAGCGTACAAGCAGACAGCTTGGGGCCATCGGTGCGGCTGGGTGAGGGATATGAGACTTTCTGGGCCTATATTCCGCATTTCATCCATTCCCCCTTCTATGTCTATGCCTATGCCTTCGGGGATTGTCTGGTCAACTCGCTCTATTCTGTCTATCAGGATAGCGACGAGAGCTTTGTCCAGAAATATTTCGACATGCTGAGCGCAGGCGGCACCAAGCACCATTCAGAATTGCTCGCACCATTCGGGCTTGATGCAAAGGATCCGGACTTCTGGTCAAAAGGCCTCTCGGTTGTCGAGGCGCTGATTGACGAGCTGGAAGCTCTGGAAGAGGCCTGAACCTCTCTTTGCCCCGACAGGGTGTGACTGGCAGGAAAGTGACTGTAATGGCCGATCAGAAGACACCCGAACTGTCCCAATCCTCCGTCGCCCTTCCGGCGACGGATGGTCCGCACGATGACGGGCCAGATGACATACATGACGACGCTTACAACGATGCCAACCGGTTTGGCCGTCGGGTGAAACGTTATGCGCAGGTCAATTCAGGAATGGGGGGATTTGTCGCGCGCGCGGCCACATCGCGATTGTTTGGCCGTGGAGACAGCGATATCCAGCGCGAAGCCGCTGACCTTGCCAGGGTCATGGGGACACTTAAGGGGCCCTTGATGAAAGTGGCGCAAATGCTGGCCACGGTGCCGGATGTTTTGCCACCGGAATATGCAGCAGAGCTGGCACAATTGCAGTCGGATGCACCGCCAATGGGCTGGGCCTTTACCAAGCGGCGGATGCGCTCTGAATTGGGACCGGCCTGGCGCACGCGCTTTGCCTCCTTTGAGCATGAGCCCTCTGCTGCCGCCTCATTGGGGCAGGTGCATCGGGCCTTTCATCATGATGGCAGCGAGCTTGCTTGCAAACTGCAATATCCCGATATGGCCTCGGCAGTGGAAGCCGATCTCAAGCAGCTGAAAATGGTCTTCGCCGTGCATCGCAGCATGCAAAGTGCAATTGATACCAGCGAGATCGCCAAGGAAATTGCCGAACGGGTGCGCGAAGAACTCGACTATGTGCGCGAGGCCTGGCACATGCATGTCTATCGCACGATTTTCAAGGATGAGCCGAGGGTGCGGGTGCCGCGCCTCTATGACGATCTGTCCAGCCCGCGTCTGTTGACGATGGACTGGCTGCATGGCCGCAAGCTGCTGGACTACAAGCAGCATTCGCAGGAAGACCGTAACTTCCTGACCCGTGTCATGTTTCATGCCTGGTGGTACCCGTTCGCCCATCATGGGGTGATTCACGGGGATCCGCATCTGGGCAACTACACCGCCTTTGAAGAGGATGGTCGGGTTGCCGGGATCAATCTGTTTGACTATGGCTGCGTTCGCATCTTCTCACCGCGTTTTGTGCAAGGGGTGGTGGACCTGTATCACGGGCTTGGCAAGGATGATCGTGACCAGATCGTTCATGCCTATGAATGCTGGGGTTTTTCCAATCTGAGCAACGAGCTGGTTGATGCGCTCAATGTCTGGGCGCGGTTCATTTACGGTCCGTTGCTTGATGATCGGGTGCGCACGATCGCTGACGGGGTCAGTCCGGCCGAATATGGCCGCAAGCAGGCCTTCAAGGTGCATCAGGAATTCAAGCGCCTTGGCCCTGTGACGGTGCCACGGGAATTTGTCTTCATGGATCGGGCTGCCATCGGTCTTGGCGGGGTGTTTCTGCATCTTGGTGCCGAGTTGAACTTCTATGAGATGTTTAACCAACAGATCGAGGATTTCAGTCAGGACCGGGTGTTGGCGGCACGACGCCTTTTGCCTGCTGCGCCGGGGGACATTGACCCTAGTCATATGGAACTGAAATTGATATCATTTTTTTGATATCTATTTCAGGAGGTCATGATGCAGGGACGTGTGGCAGCGCCGATTTTCTTGAGTGATGAGGAACGGAGATTCCTTGAAGGACAGGTCCGCCGTCACAAAGTCTCGCGGTCTCTCTCTGACCGGTGCCGTATTATTTTGCTCTGTGCCGAAGGTTTGCCCAGTAAAACTGTCGCTTCCCAGTTGGGCGTACATGAACATACTGTTGGAAAATGGCGCAGACGTTTTGTTCAGGATCGGATTGAAGGCCTCACAGATGAATATCGCTCTGGTCGCCCCCGCACGGTTTCGGACGCGCAGGTTGCCGAAGTCATCAAGCAGACACTTGAGACCACCCCCAAAGATGCAACCCATTGGTCGATCCGTTCGATGGCTAGCGCGACCGGACTATCCCACACAACGATTCGACGCATTTGGAATGCCTTTGGCCTTCAACCGCACAGGAGTGA
>NZ_VANT01000013.1:0-44148 GCF_005771485.1 Cohaesibacter sp. CAU 1516
TCTACCATTAAACTAATCCCCAGCAATTACAAAGGCTTAAGCCTATGTTTTACAAGATTTGGTAGAATGTTTTACAAATCGTTGGTGGACGCGTTCTAGCTCTGTCCTTTTGGGCGGTCAAGGGGTGAAGTTGAAAAAGCTGTGACAAGTGGGCAATGGGCGTGTTTTCCCACAAGTTTGATCATCAGCGGTGGTAAGCCGATGCCAAGTAAATTTGAGGTGGATCGGTGCAAAGGAGCAAGTCGCCAATTCCGAGCGTTACTTTTCACCCTTTTCCCACAAGGCGATTGCTGAGCGTGCGGTCTTTTGCTGATTGTATTGGCTGGTATAGCGCTCGACCATGGCGCTGCTCATGCCTGTGATGGATGAGATCTGTCCATTGGAGCACCCGACCTCTTTGAGGCGGCTGGCGGCGCTGGCTCTCAGGCCGTGGGGTGAATAGCCTTCCTCGCGAATCTGCTTTGTCTGGTCCTTGCCCATTTCGCGGGTGAACATGGCGCGAAACCCGTTGGCGTCCAGCTCGCTGCCATCGTGACGCGGGATCAAGACCATAGAGCCGCGTTTGCGGCATTCTGCAATGATTGGCTTTAGCTTGGAATGGATCGGGATCCATAGATCTTTGCCGGTCTTTTGCTGGATGACCCGGATTTCGCCATTCTCGATGTCATTGAGGCGCATGCGCAAGATGTCGCTGGTGCGCTGGCCGGTGTAAAGGCCGAGCATCACAAAGGCTCTGATTTCCCACCGGCAATGATCGAGGGCAAGTTGCAAGATATCGTCTGGCCATGGCTTGGCGCGTTTGGCCTTGTGTTTGACTTTTTCAAGGCCATCGCACGGATTGGCCGTGCCAAAGCTGCGTGGCAGGCCCCATTTGAAAAGCGTTTTGTAGACGCTCATTGCATGGTTTGCGGTGCTGGGCCGGTCGGCGAGGCTGTCTTGCAGCGTGACCATCACTTGCAGCGTGACCAAGCTGGTGTCGAATTTCCCCAAACGTTGCTCCAACAAAGTCAAATAGCGGTCATAGTCGCGCTTGGAGCTTTCAGCCAAGGCTTTGTAGGCTTGGCTTGCCTGATAGGCCTTGATCAGGTTTCTGACGCTATATTCCGGCTCTTGGATTTCATCTTTTGCGTTGGATAGCTTGGCAACAAAGGACCAAAAATCAGGCGTCTGAGGGTCGTGTGGGATCCGCACGCGTTTGCCTGCGAGGGGCGTATTGCGACCGGGCTGAAAATAGTAATAGGTCTTGCCGCGTGCTTTGACCGCGTGAACATTGGCGGGCAATTCGATGCCGGTTTTTCTCTTTCTACCCACGAGCTGCATCCAGAATGGTTTGTTGCGTTGGTGATTTCTTGCCGGTCTGAGATCGTACCATGTCGAGGACCGTCTGTCTGTCCCACAGCTCTTTGCCGGTGAAAGGCTGCTGGATGGGGGCAGGGAGAAAGCCGGTTCTCACGGCTTCCTTAAACTCGCTCGGCTTCATGCTGATCAAATAAGCCATCTCATGGGCTGAGCATAAATCAGGTGCATATTGGCGCATGATTGGCCTCCTGGCGCGATTATCCGGCGATCATTGGGGTGATGATGGTGGCGGCTTTCATGATGGCGAAATATGCGCCAAAGCCGAGGGCGGAAAGGGTGGCGGCGATTGGGATGATCAGGCGATCCATTGTTGTGCTCCTGTGGTGAGGTGGAGGGGTAAGGCTCTCGCTCATTGCTGCGCAAAGAGCTGGCGCGCTTCGCTTGCGGTCGGCGTTTGCTGTCGCAATCGCCTAGAATGGGATATCGTCGTCCAGATCATCGCGGGTGCGGCTGTCTGGGCCGGGTGGTTGGTCGCCATAGCTGCCGGGGTCGGCTGGCGGTGGGCCTCCTGCTCCGAGCTTCTCCAGCATGGTCAGGGCGGCGTTATAGCCCTGCAGCACCACCTCGGTGGTGTAGCGGTCCTGACCGTTCTGGTCCTGCCACTTGCGGGTCATGAGTTTGCCCTCAAGATAAACCTTCGAGCCTTTCTTGAGATATTGCTCAGCGATCTTGCAAAGGCCTTCGGTAAAGATGACAACCCGGTGCCATTCGGTTTTTTCTTTCCGCTCGCCGGTGTTTTTGTCCTTCCAGCTTTCGCCAGTGGCGAGGGACAGGGTGCAGACGGGGCGTCCGTCTTGGGTGCGGCGGATCTCAGGGTCTTGCCCCAGATTGCCCACAAGGATGACTTTATTGACTGATCCGGCCATTGGATGGCTCCTCTCTAACTTGCGACCCGTTCGGGGTTGCGTTCCGCCATGCGGTCAGGGATATGCTGCTCCACCCGGTCGGCCCAAAGAGCGGCGGCGCTTTCGGGGGTGCGTGGCATGATGGGATGCTTGGTGATGGCTGCGCCTCTGGTCACGCTGCTTGCGTGGCCGCTGCCCATATCGCGCAATTCCGCCTGAATGGTTGCGTTCTGAGCCGCGATCAAAAAGCGTAGGGTGCCGACGTCTGGATGACGCTCCAGCCCGGCGGCTAGGCGGATCGAGGCGCGGATCCGGGTAATGTATGGATCACCCTGACCAACTGGCTTGATGCTGGCGCTAAAGCGGTGGCTGTCGGTCTGCTCCTCGATCATCGGCATGACCGGCTCATCAAAGGCCGAATGTGCAAAGAGCAACAGGGACTCAAGCTGGAAATCAGCCGGTGCGATCTCGGCAAGATTGAGCAGATGATCGGCAAAGCTATAGCGACCACCAAAAAGCAACGGCATCCAAGGCTTGAGGGAAAGAAGCCTGCCGAGCAGGCGGAAATCAATATCGTGCGGCTCTGGCAATTGCGGCATAGAGCGGCGCTCAGGGAGAATGAAATGCAGTGACATCGCGGTTTCTCTGTCTGGAGGTGAACGGGTCAAAAGAGAATGGAGGCCCAAACGCCAAGCATCGTCATGAAGGTGAGCAAGCTGCCAAGGGCGAGAATGTCTCGAATGATCATGGTGTGGGCCTTTCTGGAATGGTAGAAAAGAGGGGCGGATCCGCTGTGATTGGGAGGAGAAATCACCGATCCACCCCTCAGGTGCTCACCCCTCACTTGTCGCCAGATAAAGGGGTGAGTTGGGGAGAGCCTCCCCTTAGCGTCCGTTTGCGCGCCTCAGGAAGGCGAGGGCTTGGCCGGATGCATCAAAGACGCTGAGGGCATTGTCTGCGACTTCCTGCGCAAGCTCGATTGTCACCGGGGTGCTGTTGAACCAGTCTTTGAGCATGCCGCGAATGGCATCAAACTCATCCGCATTGTGGCGCTTGGAGAGCTGCTTCCATTGATAGTTGGAGGGCCAGCGATAGGAGCGGCCATTGATGATCGCAGTGCTGTCTGCGTTGTCTGTTGCAGTATGGTTGAGTGATTTCTTGAGCATGTTTCGCTCCAGTGAGATTGTGAAGTCTCACATAAAATTACTGATAGAAATAAATAGTGTCAATCAAAAAATTACAAATAGAAATAATGTGAGGGAATATGAATTTAGCGAAAACAAAAAAGCCCGCTCAATGAACGGGCTTTAGGAAACGCATTTTCTACAGTTGTCTGCGGGGGTTACCAGCCTTGAGAGGCGAGATGAGTGAAGCTCATCAGGGAAGGTGAGAACTCGTCTGAATTCTTTTTGCCCAAGGTATCGCATGCGTCGCCCGGCGTCTCCAATACCCATCCGCTCCAAGCGTTCTCATTCAAGATGATAACTTCCTTGAGGGGAGATAGGGACAATTCTCCTGACCATTGAAGGTAGCAGATGCCCTTAATCATGAGCGCATATTGTTGTTCTGATACCTGCGCTTGTGGAACGGCAATCCGAATTTTTTCTTCGACAAATTCAATTCCCATTGGTTGGAATTCGGCAATTGCGCTTGATACCTTTGAGATATCAAACGCCATCGCATTTGATATGTAGGAAAGGAGGCAGGCAGCGCTTAAGGCGAGTGCTTGTAAGGGTTTGTGCATAATTTGCCGCTCCATTTTCGCTATTGTTCGGACTCTTTGTGCGCTTGATGTTCGTAAATCTTGGGTTGCAAATCATTAGAAAACGCGATTCATGGATTTCTGTCTATGTCTAGCTACAAAAGGCGAAAATGTTTCACGCTGTTGATTGGTGTGGCAAAGTTAATTTCCATTAACTTTTTGTCCAAAAAAACAAGCTGACTCTTTGCAGAGGGTCGCAATTTGTGCCCTATTGCTGACATCGAGCATCGTGAGATTTTTTGAGAAAGGGCAATCGACTTAGAAAAACAGAATTGAATGGAGGGCTGATGTTTCAGTGTAGGGCGCTCTTGGGATGAAGGACTACGAATAAAGAGGCTTGAGCTCAATGACTGATCAAACTAGTGGGCCGTCAGAGACCGAAATGGATGCGCTTTGGGAAATTGCGGATAGGTTGCAAGTGCTTGCAAATACGCAGAAAAACCTTTTAGAGCTCAATGGAATTGCCTTGGAAAAAATGACGCAAGGTGGTGTAGATGTTGTGTCAATCGAAGTGTTTTGGGCGCTTCAAAGTCTTATGGCCGAGCAGGAGAAGAAGCTAAGAAATGTTATTGAGTGTGAGTTGCTCGAATGTGTAAAGGCGTAGGGCGAAAGCGCGTTTCTGCAATGGTTCAATGGGGGTGTAGCTTGGTTGGCTGCGCCCCTTTATTGTTTAAAAGTCGAGTTTCTGAACCAAGTCGGCTGGTAGTGAAATTTTCACGGGCGAGGCCCATTTTAGTTTGGTGTCGAGCATATTGTCGATCATCGGGTTTGTGCTGATTAAATGAAACTTGCCGGGTTCTGATCCTGGCTTAATATGCTTGACCCATACATCCCCATTCTCATCCTCGCAAATGCAAATGCGCCCCAATGCTTCATTGGGTACCCCGATGACGTCGCGAGAATAAAAGAGCACGTCCCCGGATGAATAGAGAGGGGTCATACTTTCGCCTTCCACTTCCACCGCAACAATATGCGTATCAAAGGGAAGGTCGCTAGGACAGGCTACATGGTAGATCCCGTCTCCCTTGGCGTAGGCGTCGAAAAGAGGAACTTTTGCGCCTGCGCCCACTCTCCCGGCTACTGCAACGGGTCGGGCGTCGTCGATCAAATCACTTGCACGAACGTCCAGCGCATTTGCTATTGCGATTAGAGCGTCCATTGAAGGCAGCTTCGCAATATTCTTGCTTTCCATCGCGCCAATATAAGACTGAGAAAGGCCGCTCGCTTCGGCAAGCTCCATCTGCGTCATGCGCTTCTGTTTTCTGATCGATTTGATTTTCATTTTCATACTCACATTTTAGCGCGTTGGCTTGGTTTGCGCGATATTCTGCCAGTGATAATATTTCTGACATCAATAATCTGTCTTGACGATCATATATTTCTATGAGAAATAATATCCATGACCCAGTTTCAGGCATACATAAATGGCTATCAGGGTAACCAAGGCGAGATCGCTGCGGCGCTCAACATTAGTCAGCCTTATCTTTCCTTGCTGTTTGCGGGAAAGAAAAGGCCTTCACTCGATCTCGCTGTCCGCATTGAAAGTTGGAGCGGTGGTGCTGTTCCTGTCGCAAGTTGGGTGACGGGGACTCGCTCCGATGCTTAGCCAATTTTCTGCCCTGTTTGGCCAGCTCTTGGCCGAGGGCTGCGGCTTCCTGTCGGAAAGTCTCGGCGCTCATCTCTCTCAGATCCGCCGGGTCATCGTCATTCCTGTTGTTTCCCATTTTCTTGATCTCCTGTGGTTGATGACCAGTCTGCAAGACTGGTCAGCCTCGGTCCATGTTTTTTCGCGGGGTCTTCGCTCATGACTTATGCGCTCTCCAACAAGCAAATCAGCGCTCTTTTGGCTGCCAGCCGCCTCGATCTTGATGCGGCGGGCGGTGCCGAGGCCGTTTCGGAAATTACCGGCTATCGCGCCCAAAGCCTCGACCGGATGGCGCGCCCCAAAGAGGCGCAAGATCCATGCCGTCAACAAAGCATGTCTTTGCTCGTCTTGGCTGAGATCATCCTTTTCAGCGAGGGGAGATCCAACAACGGGGTCAAGCGCCTTGCTGATCTTGCGGGGATGATCGCCATTCCCAAGCCTGACGGCTGTCAGGTGGGGCGCGGTCATGCTGCATTCTGTGCTGTGACCGATGAATTTGCCGGGCTGGTCAAGGCGCTGTCTGAGGCGCTGGCTGATGATGGCAAGGTCAGTGCCGAGGAGATCATCGAAAAGGATCTCTGCGGCAAACTGCAGGCCTTGGCGCGCGTCTGCATGACCCTTGAAGCGCGTTACACGGCACGCGTTGAGGAGGGGGAATAGATGCCCGACAAGCGAGCAAAGCGAGTGCCGTCGAAGCAAGCGCCAACACATTGCGATGCAATGTGTGAGAGCGTCCATCCGCACCCAAGACTCTGTCTCTCAAAAAAATTGGCCAATGAGCTGACCCGCATGGGCGAGGTCTGCGCCGGTGTCGTGTTCGGTGATGAGGATGCCTTTCTCGTCAACATGTCTGATGGTTGTGTCGTCTATGGGGTGTTCCTGTCTGATGAGGCCGAGCTGGAGGCTTTTCTCGATGAGCAAGCCCGGCTCGCTGTCGAGGGGTGCGCGTGATGGGGCGGGTGCTGGTGGCTTGCGAATATTCGGGCATTGTGCGGGATGCTTTTCTCGCTCTCGATCATGATGCTTGGTCCTGTGACCTGATTGCCAGTGAGCGCGGCTCTAATCGGCATATTCAAGGCGATGTGCTTGAGATCCTGCATGATGGTTGGGATCTGATCATCGTTGCGCACCCGCCTTGCACCCGGCTTTGCAATTCCGGTGTGCGTTGGCTGCATAAGCCACCAAAGGGCAAGACGCTCGAACAAATGTGGCATGAGCTCGATGAGGGCGCGGCTTTCTTCTCCAAGCTCTGGAACGCGGAAGTTCCTCATGTGGCTGTCGAAAATCCGGTCATGCACAAGCATGCCAAGGCGAGGATTGAGAATTATCAGGATCCGGCTCAGATCGTACAGCCATGGTGGTTTGGCGAGCCTCAATTCAAGGCAACCGGTCTTTATCTGCGCAATCTCCCCAATCTGGTCGAGACCGACCGGCTGACCGCTCCAAAATCGGGAACCAAAGAGCACAAGGCTTGGTCCCGCGTCCATCGCATGCCACCCGGCGCGGATCGCGCCAAAGAGCGCTCCCGTTTCTTCCCAGGTATTGCCAAGGCAATGGCCGAGCAGTGGACCCCAATTATTAATCAAACCGAGATGAGGAGGGCGGCTTGATGACCCTCATCATCGACCAAGCCAAAAAGCCGACCCGATATAAGAGCAATCCGGCATGTGTGAAACATTTCTGCATGGCCAAGGGCTGCTCCAATTGGGGCGCGTTCGGGATTGGGGTCTCGCTCAAGGCGGGCAAGCCGGGGCAATGGTTTTGCAGTGACCATATTGCTCAGGCGCATAAACAACTCTGCGCTGAGACCCGCAAGCCTTCCGATATTCCTGACTATTTGTTGCCGCAACCGGTTCGCGCTCGCAAGGCGCGGCGAGAGCGCAATCTCAAAAAACAACAAGGGGTTTTGCTATGACAGACAAGAAAACAACGTTGCCTCTGTCGATGCTGGATCATGCCTTGGCGCTGGCAGAAAAGGGCTTTGCGGTCTTCCCGGCCAATCCAAGCAACAAGAAATCACTGATCAAGGCTTGGCAAGAAAATGCAACCAAGGATCCCGATCAGATCCGCCAATGGTGGGTGCGGTGGCCGCGTGCGCTGATCGGCGCGCCGACCGGCTGGGGCTGCGATCTGTGGGTCTTGGATCTTGATGCAAAGGTCGATGATGTCACCGGCGAGGTGATCGAGGTCGCGGATCTGATCGCCATTGTCGAGGAGGCCATCGGCGAGCCTTTGCCTCAGACCCTCGCAACCGCGACCCCAAGGGGCGGGCGCCATCTCTTTTACCGCATGCCGAGCGATGGCCGAGAGGTGCGCAACCGCAACCCGCTGATGGAAAATATCGATGTCCGGGGTGAGGGCGGTTATGTCATTGTGCCGCCTTCGATCCGGGCTGACAGTGCGGTCTATCGCTGGGCTGATGAGGTTGATCCGGTCGAGGCTCCTGAGGCCCTGTTGGATCTGGTGATCAAGCCGGTCGAGCAGGCCGAGGAGGAGGGCGGTGCGGCTCCGGCGGTCAAGGGTGACTTTCAATCGACCTTGGCCGAGGAGGATGAGGCGGTCCGAAAATATGCGCTTGCGGCGGTCGATGGCGAGTGTCATGCGGTACGCACCTGTGGTAAAGGCGGGCGCAACAATCAGCTCAACAAAGCGGCCTTTTCCATCGGCCAATTGGTCGGTGCTCAAGTGATCACCCGTGCCATGGCTTTCGGCCTGCTGCAGGATGCGGCGCAAAGCAATGGCTTGATGAAAGATGACGGCGCAAAGGCCGTGCAAGCCACAATCAATAGCGGGCTGAATGATGGGGCTAATCATCCGCGCGACCTGTCCGAGATCCGCGCCAAAGCCGCCCGACGGGCCTCTCGCTCCAGCTTTTATCCTCCAGCGCCAAGCCCTGAGGATTATGGTGGATTTGCCGAGGGTAGCTCAAAAGGAAATCACCCTGAAAACCAAGAAGATCAAGGGGATAATGCCGAAAAGGCAGAAAAAGGAAATCAGGCGGGCGAGGGCGGTGACAAGCGCAAAAAGAAGCGCAAAAAGAAATCATCCTTTGCCGTGCCGCCTCGATCTGCGCTCTATTCGGCTTTGGATCGTGAGCTCGCTGAGCTGGAGCGCAATGATCTGGGCAATGGTGAGCGGCTGCAGGCCCGGTTTGGTCAGGATTTGCTCTATGTGCGAGACATTGGCTGGCACCATTGGTGCGGCTCGCATTGGACCGAGGATGACGCTTGGGAGTATGTTCACAAGCGCGCCCATGAGACCGCAAGGGCAATGCAGGATGAGGCAACTGCCTTGCGCCATGAGCCGCCTGATTGGCTGCAGGATGAGGATGAGATCGCCGAATTTGCCAATAGTCATTTCGGCTTTGCGATCTCCTGCGGTAATGCCGGGCGGATCGCCAACATGATCGCCACCGCTCAGAATTACATGACGATCGAGCCCTCCGAGATGGATGCCGATCTCATGGTCATCAATCTGGAAAATGGCACGATGAAACTTGAGGGCGCGTGCGAGACCTTAAAGCCGCACCGGCGCGAGGATCGCTTGGCCAAGGTGATGCCGGTAAGCTATGACCCGGATGCAAGCTATGAGCTGTTCCAAAGGTTCATGGATACGGCGATCCCTTGCAAGAAAAAGCAGGCCTTCCTGCAGGTTTGGGCGGGGCTTTGCCTGACCGGCCTGACGCGTGAGCAGAAGTTTGTTTTTAACTTCGGGGAGGGTGGCAACGGCAAATCGGTGTTTATGGATCTGCTGGCCAAGATGATGGGGCCTTATGCGGCGACAATCAACTTTTCTACCCTCTTGAAGGATGAGCGCAAGCGTGGCTCCGAGGCGACCCCGGATCTCGCCCGCTTGCCAGGTAAGCGCTTGGTTAAGGCCTCCGAGCCTGAGCGTGGGTCTGTTTTGGCCGAGGCGGTGATCAAGGAAATCACCGGTGGCGAGCCTTTGCAGGTGCGCAAGTTGCGTGAGGATTTTTTCGAGTTTTTCCCGCAATTCAAGCTCATGGTTTCGGGCAATCATCGGCCCTCGATCCGCTCGGCTGACCGAGGCATCTGGCGGCGCGTGGTGCTGTTCCATTGGGATCAAAATATCCCTGAGGATCAACAGGACAAGGGCTTGCCCGACAAGCTATGGCAAGAGAGGAGCGGGATCCTCAATTGGCTGCTGGATGGCGTCAGGCGCTATCTGGAGGATGGTTTGCAGGTGCCTGATGTGATCACCAAAGAAACCAACGACTATAAGGAGGATAGTGACCCGCTTGGGCGCTTCATTGCCGACTGTATCGAGCGCGCTCCGGGCGAGGAGGTCAATGCCACCACCCTCTATGAGGCCTATTGCTCTTGGGCGCGGTTGAATGAGGCCCCGATCTATAAGGCGACCGGCTTTGGCCGGGCCATGGTTGAGCGTGGGCTTGAGAAGCGCAAAAAGCGCACGGTCAGCTATCTCAACATTCGGCTGGATTATGTCATGCCCGATGCTGGCGGCGTCCATGACGGGCCTCCTGTGCCACCCGTGCCGCAAAGTGTCGAGGATTATAATGGCTAAAGGGTGCGCAACTGTCGCCAACTGTCGACAAACTGTCGACGGGAAAAACGTAGTCTTTTCAAGGCTGCGTAGAGGGTTGCGATAGTTGCGAGGGTTTTGGCTGTATCAAGGCTCATGTGGGTGTGTGTGGGTGTGTGTGCGTAACCTTTTAACCTCATGTAACTATCGCAACTGTCTACCCATTTAGGCAAGTAATTGAAACATTAATAAAAACAGCTTCGACAGTTGTCTTTGAAACTGTCGATCAACCGTCGAAAAACTGTCTCCCTTGTGAAATTTGACAATAAAGGCTCAGCAAATGGTTGAAATTTACAAATCCGGTCCGGTTCTGCCATCCAATGCGACCGCAAAGGTCTACTATCACGCGCCTGCCGTCAAAGCCCGTCAGGAGAGCCTTGAGCCCAAACCGATCAGCATTGTCGGGCTCCTGCGGTGGGTCTATGGCGATCAGAAAGCCGACCGCGTGAGCGGCTATCAGGCCGATGATGCGGTCTTGGGCTTTGCCAATGCCAACGGCACCTTTGACCGGATCGAGGAAATGGGCGTGATGATTTCCGGCTCTGGCCCTGTTGGTCAAGATCTCGACCCGGCGGCGCTGGCAGTCCATGAGACAGTTTGCATCTATGCGGCAATGGGGCAGGAGCAGGCCATGCGGGCGGGCGCTCTGGTCCTTTATGCGCGGGCCGGGTTTGAGCCGGGGGTGCTCAGCGAGCTGCCAGCCCTGCGCTGCTATGATCAAGGCAAGTGTAGCTATTGGGCCGGTGATCAGCGTTTGAGCTTTATCCCCAAAAACATCATGCGTAAGCCTTGCGGCTATGACGGGCCATATATCCGCAAGGGGCAGGCCTGCGATATTGCCTTTTCTCGTGACCATGCAAGTCATGCCAACGAATTGAAAAAATGGGAAATTTGGGCCTGCGGTCTTGAGGAAATCCATGCCATGATCCCGCGCCTGCATCGCTGGGCCCTCAAGCCCTTCGAGCTGCCGCCTTTCGTCAGGCGGGTGCAAGACCCGGTTGAAAGCCTGCTTTAGGGCTTGTGTAAACATCGCGCTTGACATAGCTTTTAATAGTCGAAAAGCACCCGCGATTTGCTCACGTAGCAAGCGCGGGTTTTTTGTTGGCGTTCCTTGTGGTGAGGTGAACCCGCTCCGGCTTGATTGTCCGGGGCGGGTTTTCTCATGGCCGATCTGGAGTGATGCGATGTGATTGATGTGGATCTATCCAACTTCGAGAAGACGCTCGACCTCATCCAGATGATGGGCAACAAGTCGCCCCGGATGCTGCAGGCAACCGTTCGTCAGGCCGGGCGTCAGGCCATGACCCCATGGCGTCAAGCCACTGCCAAGCAGTCGGGCGTCAAGGCGCGCAAGGTCCAGCGTTCAACCAAGTCCAAGAGTTATGCAAGCGCTGGGGACTTCGTCTTTGAGATCCGGGTGCGAGCCGAATGGTCTTACCTGACCGAGTTTAGCCCGGCTCAAACCGATGAGGGGATCGAGGCCAGCCCGTGGGGATCGCGTCAGATCTTCGCCGGGTCATTCTTCGGCACGGTCGAGGCGGGCAAGTCAGGCAAGTCTCATCTTGGCGTCTTCATTCGCCAGACTGAGGACCGCCTGCCGATCCGTCAGCTCTATGGCCCAAACGTGGCAATAGAAGGCGCACGCGGCAAGGCGGCGGATACGTTCGAGAAAGAGAGCGAGGAGGCCCTCAATGCAACCCTACAACAAGAGATCGCTCAGCTCTTTGCCTGACCCGACCCCTGTTAACCCGCCCAAGGCGCGCGGGTCCTTCCAGCCCCCACCCCCGCCCGCGGGGTTGTAACCTCCCGTGGGTTTTCTAGTTAAAGCTATGTTTTTGTTGGGTTAACGCGGTTAACGAGGTTAACGGAAATGGGTGATCAGGTTAACAGTGAGACGCTTTTGAAGACGGTGACTGAGCTCGCCGAGATGGAAGGGATCTCTAAAGCTGCGATCTCAAAGCGGCTCAAAAAACTTGAGGCCGCAGGGCTGGAGCTCAAGCGCAATGAGCGCGGTCATATTGTCGGGGTGCCGGTTGCTGACTATGAGGCGCTCGCCAATGTGACCATTGATCCGATCAAGGTGTCGGCGGCGCGGCCTGAGGTCGAAAAGCATAAGACGGATGGCCAGCCAATTGCGGCGGGTCCCTTGCCGGGGTCGCTGGAGCATAAAAGGCTTGAGGAAAAGCAGCTCGATATTGACCGCAAGAAGCGCGCCGAGGCCCTTGAGATGGGGCAATTGGTGCGGCTGGATCTGTTGCGGCCTGCTCTGGAGCGGGCGGGCAAGGTGATCCAAGCCGGGATCAACCGGCTCGAAAATAGGGCCGATGACATTTGTCTCGCGGCTGAAAAGGGGTCGCATGCGGCGCGGCTGGAATTGAAAGGATATTCGGCTGAGATCTGTGACCTTGTAGCCAAGGAGCTGGCGGCGATTGCTGCCGAGGCTCCTGAGGGAGATCCGCCGCTTTAACTGTTGGTGTTGTTATGGCTTGGTTTGCGGGCGCTGAAAAACTGATCTTCGGTGAGCTTGCGGCTGGTATCAAGCCAAACTTGCCGGTGAGTTTCCCTGACTGGATCGAGAAAAATATTGTCCTGATTGACGGCGATCATGCGGGGCAATTGTGGAGCCGGTCGAATGCGCCTTATCTCATCGAGCCTGCGGAATGTTTGAGCGTTGAGCATCCGTGCAATGTGGTGACAATCCGCAAGAGCCAGCAAACCGGGGCCTCAATTCTGGCCCTGTCGTGGGCGCTCTATATCGCGGATCAAACGCCTGCCAATACGCTTTTTGCGGTGCCTTCGATTGATGCGCTCAAGGATATGAGCGATCAGAAATTCCGGCCCTTGATTGATGCTTGGGAAAATGAAACCGGGCGGCAAGTCATCAAGCCGATGACCAGCCGGTCGGATGAGGGCTCCTCAAAATTCCTGAAAAAGTTTCCCGGCGGCTATATCAAATTTGCCAATGCCAACTCGGCGATGGATCTGTCATCCAAGACGGTCAAATATGGGATCAAGGATGAGGTTTCCAAGTGGCAGGATATTGCGGGCGAGGATGACCCGGAAACGCTTTTCTTTGGTCGCTTCACTGCCTTTCGCCGGGCCAAGACTTACAAGATTTTTCAGCTCTCGACGCCTGAGCTTGACGCGGGCGAGGAGGGTGGCAAGGGTGTCGGTCACTGCAGAATTGACCGGGCCTTTCTCGCGTCTGATCAACGCTTTTGGTATATCCAATGCCCTGAATGTGGTGAATATTTCTATCAGCATTTTGACGGCTTGGTGATTGATGAGAAGTCGCCTCACAAGTCAAAATATGAATGTCCGCATTGCGGCCATCATGTGAGTGAGGCCGAGCGAGTGAAGGGCGTCAAGGCCGGTCACTATCGGGCGCACCGGGGCAATGAGGGCCGTGAGCCCGGTTTCCATATGGATGCTTTTGTCTCGCTGATGATGAGCTATGAGGCAATTGCCGAGGATTATCTGGCGTCAGAAAATGGCGGATCCAAAGGGCCAAAGGGCTTCAAAAACCTTGTCCTTGGCTTGCCCTTTGCCATGAAAGGCAATGCGCCTGAGTGGAAACGCTTGATGGAGCGGTCTCAGCATTATCCTGAAAACCAGATCCCGCGCGGTGGCCTCATTCTGGTTGCCGGTGCTGACGTGCAGCATAAGGGTATTTGGGTCATCATCAAGGCCTTTGGCCGTGGCAAACAAAGCTGGACCATTTCGGCCCGGTGGTTGGATGGTGACACAACGGATGCCAATGAGGGCGCTTGGAAAAAGCTTGCGCGTGTCTATGAGGAAGAGTTTCCCGATGTCAATGGTTGTCTCAGACCGATTGAGATGATGTGCGTTGATGCGGGCGACGGTGGCCGGGCCGGGGCGGTTTATACTTGGTGCGGTGCGCGCCTCAAGGCGCAAGCGATCCATGGGGTGGATGGCTGGGGCAAGCCTCCGATTGGCCCTGAAAAGCCGATCACCTATGACTATCAGGGGCGGCGGGTCAAGGATGGCGCAACGCTTCGCGCGGTCGGGACATGGGATCTCAAGGCGACCTTTTATGACAATCTCCACAAAGAGGGGGTTGTCTCCGGGGCTTCTGAGGATCCGCCGGGATATTGCCATCACGGCGATTTTTTGCCGGATTGGTATTACAAGCAGATCACCTCTGAATATCTCAAAGATGTGATTGTCGCGGGGATCCCAAAACAGAAGTGGCAACCGGTCGGCGACAACCATTTGCTCGACTGCGAGATCTATGCGGTCGCCTCTGCCGAGATCCTCCAGATCTCTCTCTTTGAGGATCACAATTGGCACTATCTCGAAAAACAATATGGCTTGCTTGGTGAGGTCGGCGCGCAACAGGAGCTTTTTGCGTCTGAGCCCGTCAAGGCCCTGACCAAGCCTGAGCCTGAGCCGGATCCTGAGCCCGATCCTCAGCCTGAGAGCAACAGTCCAGCCGATGGTTGGTTGTCTGACGGTGATGGATGGCTTGGGCAAAATGATGATTGGTTGAGCTGATGAGCTGGACACAAGAAGATTTGGCCAATCTCAAAAAGGCCTTTGCCCTTGGTGCCAAGAAAACCCGGATTGCTGGTGAGGAGGTCGAATATAGATCTCTGAGCGAGATGAAAGAGATCATTGACATGATCGAGCGGGATCTCGCCGGGAAACCTCGATCCGATTTTATTCAAACAATCTATGAGAGTTAGCGCCATGGGCTTTTTGTGGAATGCTGCGGGTGCGCTTGCCTCTGGGCAGGCGCTCCAATATGTGCGCTATCAGGTCGGACGCTCGATCATGGGTCAGCGCTCCTATGCTGCCGAGATGCTGGCCAAGCGCTTTCGTGAGTTTGTTGCGCCTCGAACCTCTGCCAATGCCGAGGTGCGGCCCTCGGCTGGCACGGTGCGGGCCAATGCCCGTCAGGCGGTGCGCGACAATCCGGTCGCTGAGCGGATTGTGCGGCTGTTTGAGATCTATCTCATCGGTCGCGGGATCAAAACAAAGTCGAGGACCGGGGTCAAGACGCTCGACAAAAAGACAAACAAGCTGTTTGACCAATGGGCCGAGGTTGCCGATTTTGGCGGCGAGGAGACCTATTATGGTCTCCAGCGGCTTGTTGTGCGCGCGATGGCTGAGAGCGGCGCGGTGCTGATCGTCTATCGGTGGGATCGGGATTTTCCGGTTTTGCCTTTGCGCCTGCAGGTGCTTGAGATTGATCACCTTGATCATTCGAAAGATGGGCCTTTGCCTCAGGGTGGCCGCATTGATATGGGGATCGAATTTGACCGGCATGGTCGGCGGGTCGCCTATCATATCTATGATGAGCATCCCGGTGAGGCGATCTCTTATGATGGCTTCCAAAGCACCCGATTTTTGTCGGAAGATGTGATCCATCTTTATCGCAAGGATCGGCCCGGTCAGATCAATGGTGTGAGCTGGCTTGCGCCGGTGCTGCCAACGCTCAAGGATCTCAATGAGTTTTTTGAGGCCGCATTGGTCAAGGCCAAGATTGAGGCTTGCTTTGCGGTCTTTCGGCAACGTCCTCAGGCCGGTGGCGCGGTTCTACCCGGTGCAAAGGATGAGAGCGGTGGTCCATCGGTGAGCAAGATCTCGCCGGGGGTGATCATTGATGGCAAGCCGGGTGAGGAATTCAAGGCGGTCGCGCCTTCGAGCAATTCCAGCTTTGAGATGTTCGTCACCAATATTCTGATGCTGGTGGGGATCGGCGTCTCGATGACGTATGACCTCGTTTCCGGCGATATGCGCAAGGCCAATTATAGCTCAATGCGCGCCGGGCGGTTGCCCTTCTATCGGTTTGTTCTGCAGACGCAAGAGCTGTTGCTCATTCCTCGCTTTTGCTCTCGCGTCCAAAAGTCGTTCATTTTTGCGGCGGTGCTCAAGGGTGAGCTCAAGCCGAGAAAAGGCGGTTACCCGGCTGATTTCGTGCCGCCGGTGCAGGAAAATCTCGATCCAATCAAGGATATGCAGGCCGACATTTTGGCGGTCAAAGCCGGTGCCATGCCACCGCAAGAATTTACCGCTCGCTGGGGCCGTGATTTCGACGATGTGGTCGCAAAATTTGTTGAGGCTGATCAGGTGCTCAAGGATGCCGGGGTCCGCTTTGACTATTCGGGCAATGTGAATGCAAAGGCTCAAACGGATGATCCGCCGGATGATGCCGATGATGATGACAAGAAAGGTGATGATGATGCCCAAGAAGACTGAGCAAAAGCGTTTCCAGCCGGGCAATCAGAGCCTCTCTCGCGCGGCTGACCTGACGCCTTCAAGCTATGATGAGGGGTCGCGCTCTGTTGAGGCGATCCTCTCAACCGGGTCGCGGGTGCGGCGCTGGTATGACTTCGAGGAGCTGGAAATCAGTGACGCGGCGATTGATTTGACCCGCGCGGCTGGTGGTCAAGTCAAGCTCCTCGATCATCACAATCAGCGTGAGCGGTCTGCTGTTCTCGGCACGGTCGGCGATGTTCGGGTCGAGAATGGCCAGCTCGTTGGCCGGTTGACTTTCGCTGATAGTGATGTCGGTCGAGATGCCGAGGGTCAGGTCAAACGCGGTGAGCTTTCCAGTGTGTCGATTGGTTACAAGGTCGATAATTGGGAGCGCACCGGCATTGAGGATGACCGTGAGATCTGGACGGCGCGCAAGTGGGAATTGCTTGAGGTGTCTCTCGTTTCCGTTCCTGCCGATCCGTCTGCAAATATTCGTTCCTTGCCGCAAGGCGAACCTATTGAAACCCCAGAAAATGAGGATGGCGCGATGTCAACCGAAACCGATAACCAGCGGGCTGATCAGTCCGCCAATCAGGATCCTGTCAATGGTGGCAATCCTGCACCCCCTCAGGAAACGCGGGGCGCTCCGAATGAGCCTGCTGCGCCTGTCCAGTCTGAGCGCTCTGCTGCAACGATTGATTATGTTTGCGGTCAGGCCGAGGCCTCTGGCCTTGGTATGGATTGGGTGCGCTCGATGAGCGGTCGCACTGAGCAGGAGGTGCGTGATGCGGCGCTGAATGCTCTGCAGGCTCGCACCTCGGCTCCGACCAATGGCACGCATAACGAGACAACGCTCGACAACCCGGCCAATATGCGCGGTGCCTTGATTGATGCCTTGGCCTCGCGTGCGGCTGGTAGCCAGCCGAGTGATCAGGCCCGTCAGTTTGCCTCCTATTCGATTGTTGACGTGGCGGCGACCGCGATGGGCGAGCGGGCAACGTTCGGGCGCAATGATGTTGATATCATCCAGCGCGCTCTCACCACCGGTGATTTCCCGCTCATCCTGGAGGGGGTCAATCATCAGCTCATGCGGCGTGAATATGATCGAGCGGCTCCAACCTATCGCGAGATTATGCGCCGGTCTGACCTGCAGGATTTCAAGACCTCCAGCTCATACAGCCTTGGCGATTTCCCGACGCTCAAGCAGGTGACGGAAAAGGGCGAGATTGATTTCGGTGGTATCTCGGAAGGTAAGGAAACCTCTCAGCTCAAGACCTTCGGTCGGCGTGTCTCGATCACCCGTCAAATGCTGATCAACGACAATCTCGGCGCATTTGCTGACATTGGCCGTCGAGCGGCTCAGGCTGTTTTGCTGTTCGAGAATGGTCTGGCTTACAAGATCTTGCTTGCCAATGGCGGCAATGGTCCAAAGTTGTCGGATGGCAAAGCGCTGTTTGATGCCGCTCACAATAACTTGCTGGCTGCGGCGGCGCTTGGGGTCGCCGGGGTTTCTGCAGCGCGCAAGGCTATGCGCTTGCAGGAAAGCCTTGATAAACAGCGCTTGAGCATTCCGGCGAAAAAGCTGCTGGTTGGCCCGGATCTGGAAACGGAAGCGGAAATGTTCCTTGCTCAGGTCACCCCGACCAAGCAGGCCGATTTCAACCCGTTCAGCGGCAAGCTGGAGTTGGTTGTCGAGTCTGAGATCACCGATAAATCTTGGCGTTTGTTCGCTAACCCGGAAATGTATGACGTGATGACCTACGGTTATTTGCGGCAAAATCCGGGGCCGATCTTCATGCGCAACCAGTCGAGCCCGGTTGATGGTGTTGAGCTTGTCGTGGTTCTTGATTTCCATGTGTCGGCGTCTGATTTCCGTGGCGCGGTCAAAAATCCCGGCCAATAATTTAGGCCGATCCAATCTATCCCTTGAGCAAAAGCCTAGCCCTCGTGCTGGGCTTTGCTCGTTTTAAGGATCCAAAATCATGAAAAACTATCTTTCCGAGGGCAATGTCATTGATGTGCCTGCGCCTGCTGGCGGTGCCAAGTCTGGCGATTTTGCCATGGTTGGCGCAATGTTCGGCTGTTTCGTTACCTCTGCGGCTGAGGGTGAGCCGGTCGGTCTTTGCCGCGTCGGTAAATTTGAGGCTGATCTGGATGGCGCTGATGTAACGCAAGGGGCCAAGCTCTATTGGAAGGCTGACCCGGGCATTGTCACCGGCGTTGCAACCGGCAACACAAAGATCGGCTTTGCGGCGGCTGCGAGTGCGTCCAACAAGGTTGAGATCGTGCTGGTCCCGACCGTGGTTTAACCATGTCCCTGCGGCGAGCTATGGCGACCGTCTCCGCTGGCATTAACAACCAAGTTTTTGGTGAGCGCTATCTGATCAGTCGGGTGGCGCGCGACCAATATGGGAATGTTGATGAGAGCGGGGCGGTCGAGCCTTTTGAATGCGTGGGTGTCCCGCAAGAGAAAGAGTTTTCGCAAAAGCTCGATGGCGAGCGGATCGGCGTCAACTTTAAGGGCGATGTGACCCTGACGGTGCCGTTTATCCGGTTTCGAAAAGTTGACTTGCCGCCGGGCTTTATCTTCAAGGAATTGGATCGGATCGAGCAGCTCGACCATGAGCGGAATGCTTATGTCGTTGAATATGCGCCTCCTGCGTCCTCCAATGGCCTGATCAGCGTCAAGGTGTCAGTGGCATGATTATCAGATCCATTTTGCAAATGCTGCTTGTGCAGGCAATCAAGGCCGCTGAGACCCTTGCGGGGCAAGAGCGGGTGTTTGATGCTCTGATCGGCAATATCATCAAGGACAAGGCGCACCATTGTGCGCCTATCGTGATTGTTAATTCCGAGGATACGCAATTGTCCCTCAATCCCTCGGTGTTCAAGGGGCGATCTGAGCAGACCTTTCTGATCTCAATGGCGGTGCTTTATGCCGATGAGCAAGCGGCCAATGATCCAAGCCGACAAAAGTGGAAATTGCCTTTCTCGGATCCGGGGGCGGTGATCTATCTCTCGCGTCTGGAGCGAGGTGTCTTGTTCGCCTTGCAACCCGAAAGCAGCGAGGCGGCTGAGCTGTTCCATGATGGGTTGGATCTGGTAACCGGCAAGAGCATGGTTGGCGGTGGTCGCAAAGATGGGGTGCGGTTTGCCGCGCGTGAGATCCATCTGACCACGCGCATGCTGGCCGAGCCTGCGCCTAACAAGCCTGCCTCCGGCTGGGTGGATCGGGCGCTCACCTATCTTGAAAATGTCCAAGAGACGGCACGGCATGCGGCTCTGTTGCGTGCTGATCTTAACGGGGACCCGGCGGCGCTGCCGCAATTGGCTGAGCTGGCTGAGCGCAATATGAGCAGCTTTGATGCTCAATTGCTGGGGCTTGGTGATCTTGTGCCGGATGAGGGCGGTTTTGTCTGGTTGCCGGTCGATGGTCGTGACCCGGCTGATAAGGTTTTGGATTGATGGATCCCTTTCAGGAAATCTTATCGCGGCTCACTGTGGCTGAGAAGCGGATCGAACGGCTCATCCGACCGGGCCGGATTACCAAAGTTGATGGTGACTTATCTGAGGTCTCGGTCGGGCCGGGTGACCCTATCCGCGCGCGTAAAAAGAGCTTTGCGGCGGGTGCGGTCAAACTCAACATTACCGCAAGTGAGAGCGAGCCTGTCACACTCTTTTGTCCCAATGGCGATGCGCGACAAGCTTTTTACCTGCCCGGTGATTGGACTGGTGAAAATGAAAATCCTTCTGAGGGGCCCGATGAGCTGAGGCTGACGGTCGGCAAGACTTCCTTGCTGATCAAGGATGGTCAAATTCTGGCTGAGGTCGATGGCAAGCGTTTTGAGCTGACCGGCTCCGGGATCCGCACGGTCGGCAATGTCGATCTTGATGAGGGTTATGTCAAAAATAACGGTGTGACGATTGATGAGACCCATACCCATGGCGGGATTGCAGAAGGTCCGGCGCGCACGCTCACACCAAAATGAGGAAAGAAACCATGTCCAAGACAATCAAATGCAAGGTTACTGACAAGGCCGGTGAGCGGATCAATGGCGCGCCGGTCAAGCCGGGGCAGACAATCGAGCTGAGCGAGAAACAATTCAACCATTTTTGGTTGCTCGGTCATGTCACCACCTCGGCGCATGAAAAGTCCGAGGCAAAGGCCAAGGCTGCGCCAAAGGTTGACAAGGCTCCGACCGTGTCGCGTGCAAAAGACGATGCCGGGGATTGATCGCAACACTGGCAAGATGGCGAGCGAATGGGATCATACGATCCAAAGCATTCGGGATTACATCTTGCCGACGCCTTTTGGTGTGCGCGTGATGCGTGAGGATTTTGGCTCGCTCATCCCCTTTATGTTGCTGCGCGAAAATCTCGACAATGAAAATGCGCTCCTGATGTTTTGGGCGATTGCTTTGGCGATTGACCTTTGGGAGCCGCGTTTTGATGTCAAGCGGGTCAAGCCTGCTGAGACGGTGACCACCCGGCGAAAAGGCCGGTTGCCGGTCGCGGTCGTTGGCGATTTCATGCCGCGCGGTCATCTGGGTGATTTCACGGTCGAAAAGCACAATGTCTCTGTGCTGCTTTAGGGTTGGAGAAAGTCAATGTCCAATAGCCTTTGGCCTGAGGGCCTGCCTTTGCCGACCATGGTCAATGAGATTGATTATGAGGCTTTCTTGGCGGCTCGGATTGATCGGGCGGTCGAGGCCTTTGCAGCGCAAGGGCTGACCTATGACGTGGAGGCGCTGGAGACTGACCCGGCTGTGATCCTTCTGCAGGTTTCGACCTATGAAGAATTGATGATGCGGCAAAGAGTCAATGAGGCGGTGCGGGGGCAATTCCTGCCCTTTGCGACTGGCAGTGATATCGACTATCTGGGCTGCTTTCACAAACTGCCTCGGATGGCGGGTGAGAGCGATGATCGCTATCTCACCCGGATTGTGCTCAAGACCAGCTCCGGCGATCTTGGGGGCAGTGAGCCGCATTATAAGCTCATCGCCATGAGTGCCGATATGCGCGTCGCGGATGCCAAGCCCTATCGGATCGGGCGGGATCCGACCGTCCATGTGGCGATCATCTCGACCGATAACAACGGCGTGCCGGATGCTGAGTTGCTGGCGGCGGTTGATGCGGCTCTGCAAAGCCCTGAGGCTCGTCTGACCAATGACACAATCATCGTCGGGCCTGCCGCACGGGCGGTGACCGATGTGCATGCGCGTGTCTGGCTGTTGCCGGATGCCTCGGTCACGGTGATCGAGGAGATGCGGGCTCAGCTCATCGCAGCATGGTCCGAGATCATGCTGCTGGGCCGCGATGTCAATGACACTTGGCTTAAGGCCAAGCTCTATCATTCGGGCGTGCATCGCATTGAGATCGTCTCTCCGGCCTCTGACAAGCAGGTGCCTTTCACTGAGGTGGCGGTGCTCGGTGAGGTCAATCTGGAGCTCGTCGGAAGGGCTTTTTAAATGTCTCTTGCATCGTTGTTGCCATCGAACGCGACCCCATGGGAACGCGCGATGGCTGACGCCATGGCCATGCCTCAAGTCTTGCACAATGCCATTGGCACGATGCGGGGCTTTAAGCATGATCACCCGTCACCCTCCTTTCTTCTGCCGCTGATCATCGAATATGGGCTGACTGAGCTGACGCCCTACATCGCAAACCAATATACCCTCGTTAATGAGGGGCCGGATTGGACGCGGGTGCGCTCCAGTGATGGGGCGGTCGCGCTGGGTCTCGGCTGGCTGGATCTGGTCGCTGAGATCGAAAAGGCGCGACCGACCCGGACCTATTGGAACCAAATCACTCTCCTGTTTTCCAGCCTGCCGGGGAATGATGACCCGCTGCTGGAGCAGATCGAGGGGGTGACGCGGCTGTCAATGGCCATGCGGTCGGACCTCTGGCGCGGTGTCTTTGCCTATGACGTGCGGGCCGCCGAGGCGGATGGCGCGCGGCTTGACAATGCCATGTTGGATTTCTCAAGCGGGATCCGGGTCAAGGAGGGCGGCGCGATCTGGTCTTTTGGCCGGACGTGGGAAGCGGATTTTCTGCTCTCTCAAGCGGTCGGTGAGGCGCTCGATCTCTGGATTGATGAGCCGGTCGATGAGAATGCCGGTCTGACGTGGGCTGATGCCGATATCCCTTGGGGTGAGGCCAATTTCCCCTGGGTGTCGGACGCGGTGGCGCAACGGCGTCTCGTGATGATGAGCCAGCTCAAGCGGCTGACTTATCTGGTTGGCCTGTTTGATGAGGCTGGTGAGGCCATTGGCTATCGTCGGGTACGGGCGGTCCATCCGGTCGGCGTGGCGGTCGATGGTGCCTATCAGTTTAACGGGGTCTCTCTGGCGCCAAGTGAGGCGGGTGATCGGCTCTATGTCGAGGCGCTCACGGCGTTTGATGACGCGGATCTGATGACCGCTCACCATATCGCGCTGATTGCCGAGGCTGACATTGCCGAGGGCACCTTGCCCGGTCGGATGTGGCTGACCCCTGATCTCGTTTCTGGCGGGGTCGAGATGGCGCGGCAAGCGGTCGAGATCCCATTGCGCAAGACTGTGCGAGAACAACTTAAATTTCAAGTGAGGGTATGATGGCAACGCGGGATGAATTGAATTTTGTGATTGACCGTGCGGTCGATAAACCTGAGTGGAAAGGCGTGACCTTCCACGGTGAACAACCGTTGATCCAAGGCGGTGAGCTCAATGAGCTGCAGACCATTGCGCGGGCGCGCACGCGGCGGATCGGCAACCTGATCGCCAATGATGGTGACCGGATTGCCGGGGCGCTGGCGATTGTCGATATTGAGGCCGCTGCCGTGACGCTGGAAGCCGGTGAGATTTATATCGCTGGTGATGTGCTGACGGTCGAGGCTCAAGTGCTTGATCCTGTCTCGATGGTCGGCCTTGTTGAGATCGGTGTGCGGCTGATCAAGAGCGAGCTGACCGATGAGGAATATCCTCAGCTCAAGGGTCAGGTGCCGGGATCGGATGCCGAGGGCGAGCCGGGTGCGGCGCGTGAGATCTGGTCTCTGACGTGGGGCCTTGTCGATGATGGCGGTGATGGCGATTTTTATCGCGTCTATTCGCTGCAGGATGGGGCGATCATTGATCAGACCCCTCCGCCTGCGCTGGAAGGCGTGACCGCGGCCATCGCGCAATATGACCGCGTGCGTGGCAATTACATTGTATCGGGCTGTCGCGTGACGGCGCTCGGCAAAGATGGCACCAAGCAGTATTTTTCTATCGAACAGGGCGAGGCCAATATCCAAGGCCGCAAGCGCACCCGCTTTGCCGCGCTTCGGATCGGCCATGAGGAGGATTTTGAAGTCGCGGCGGTGCCGGGTGAAACCCATGTGATTGCCAGCTCAGATCCCACCACACTCACGGTCGCCTATGCGCCGATTGCCGAGGTCAGCCAAGTCCTGATCGAGAAGGAAAAGACCGTCCAGATCACGCGCGGCACAATCGCCAATGGTGTGGATGGCCTGCCTGACAATAGCGTCACCAGTATCATCTCTGTGGTGCAAGGCGGCACGACTTACGTGCGGGGGACGGATTACCAGCTGACTGCTGGCGGGGTGGATTGGCAATTGCCGGGTGCTGAGCCTGCTGAGAGCACCACCTATAACGTGACCTATCGCTATCGCGCGGTCGTGGTGCCGGATGCCTTTGATGCCACCTCGATCACAGTGTCGGGCTCGGCGGCGGGTGGTCAGGCGATCCTCGCCTATACCTACAAGCTGCCTCGGATTGATCTGATCTGTTTGGACAAAGACGGTTTCCCGGCTTATGTCAACGGCGTGCCGGGCTCAACCTTGGAGCCGCAAAGCCCTGCGGATTTGCTCAAGCTGGCTGAGGTGCACAATGATTGGTTCGGCACGCCAACTGTGGTCAACAATGGCACCTTTGCTCCGACCTATGATGAGCTCGCCCGGCGATGGGCGCATATGGAAAATATGACCCGCATGCTGCAACTTTCCCTCCTGGAGGCGCAAGCGGTGCGGCGGGACAATGCACGGGTGCGCAATACATTCGTGGATCCGTTTCTCGATGATAGCAACCGCGATGCGGGTGAGCCTCAAAATGCTGCGGTGTTTGGCGGTCTCTTGCAATTGCCGATTGCTTCGACCTTTTACACTGCGCCACTTTCTGGCCCGGTGCTCCTCGACTATGTCGAGGAGGTGATCATCGCGCAAGAGGCGCAATCAGGGTGCGAGCCGATCAACCCCTACCAGAACTTTAACCCGATGCCAGGGGCGATGGAATTGTCGCCTCAGGCGGATTATTGGACGGTCTCAACCACCGAATGGGCCTCTCCGGAAACGGAAGAATTCCAGCGCGGTACGCGGTGGGATGGCGGGCCGCTCCAGACCGTAGACGAAAGCACCCGCTCTTTGGGGTCGCGTACCGAGCAGGCTGAATTCATGCGGTCGATTTCGGTGACGGCCACGATCAAGGGCTTGTCGGAAGGCGAGCAATTGGCTGAGCTGACCTTTGATGGCCGTGATGTCAAACCAGCGGGCGTGCAAACTGCCGATGCGCAAGGTGAGATCGAGGTTGCTTTCACAATTCCTGAGGGCGTCACCACTGGCACGAAACAGGTCTTTGCCAAGTCTGCGGCGGGGCTTGAGGCGTGGGCGGCTTTCACGGCTGAGGGGTCAATCAATGTCGAGACCCTGCAGCGGGTGACCTCTATCAGCATTTGGCAACGGGGCGTGGTCGATCTGGTCGAGCAATCGAGCAGTGACGGCTTTACCAACTGGAGCCAGCGGGGTGGTGGCGGATCCGGGGAAGGGGGCAACACGGGGGACAGTGACCCTCAGGCCCAAACCTTCACGCCTGCGGAAACCCGTCAGGTCATCGGTGTGGATTTCAAACTCTGTGCCATCGGTGGTGAGGAGAACTCAATCCTCGTCAATCAGGTGACGGTAGAGAATGGTGATCCAACCTCGGACATTGTCTCTGAGGGCTTTGTGCCAATGGCGGGCGCTGCCGTGGGATGGAAAGGCGCACGCTATCGTCTGCCCGTCTTGACCGAAAGTGACCGAGAGCATGCCTTTGTCATCAAAACAGATGACGGGGTGCATGCGGTGGCCGAGGCGACCTTGGGCGCGCTCGATGTGGTCAATCAACGCTATATTACGGCTCAGCCCTATACGGTCGGCGTGCGGCTGTCGTCCTCCAATGCCAAAAGCTGGACGCCTCATCAAAATTCGGATCTGACTTTCAGGCTGATCGCGGCGCGTTACACGCAAACCACCAAGACAGTGGATCTCGGCTCTCATGCCTTGGTCAATTGCTCTGATTTGCAGGTGCGGGCCGGGGTGTTTGTGCCGTCTGGTGACTGCTCGGTGACCTTCGAGATCGAGCGCACCAATGGGGTGATCTATCGCCTCACGGCGGGGCAGGTCTTGTCGCTGGATGAATATATCACCGAGAGCGTCCAATTGCGGGCGGTGCTGCGAGGAACGGAGAAGCTTTCGCCGATCCTCTTTGCGCCAGTCATCCTGATCGCCGGGGAGATCGCCCAAAGTGCGACCTATATCTCCAAGGCGTTCAAGATCGGGGCCAATGTTCGGCTGACTGATTATTTTCGGGCGTTCCTGCCGCCGGGTGCGGGGGCAAGTGTCCATTATGATCAGGCTGATGACAATTGGGTCGAGCTGCCACTGACCGAGACCGAGGCTTTGTTTGAAAACCATTGGTCGGATCGTCGGCATGAGGCGTCCGGTGTCAGTGCGGTCGAGGGGCGGGTCAAGATCACCCTGACCGGCGGACCTGACGCTCGGCCTCTGATCGGCGATCAGGCTGCGGCCATCTACTAGGAAAAGGCAAGGTTATGACAACAACTCCTAACCGCAATTATGGCCTAATCGGCTTTGGCCCGAATGGCTGGATGTCTGAGGATCTAGCGACCTTCAACCTCAATCTGGGCAAGATTGATGGTGATGTGCATGCCTTGTTTGCTGCCCTTTCTGGCAAACGCGATGCGGATGCCAGCATCGGCATGGACAAGGTGACGGGCCTCAATGATGCCCTCACCGGCAAGGCGGCGGCGGGCCATAGCCACAACTTGGCCGATCTCGCCGATGTGGATGCCGCTCAGGCGGGCGAGGGCTATCTCCTCGCCCGTCAGGCCGGAGCTTGGGTGCCGGTCAGCGTCAATGCCGTCTTTGGGCAATTCTCGGTCAATATCAACTCTGTTGATGGGCTGGCCGATGCGCTCAACGGCAAGGCGACGAGCGATCACAATCATGATGCTCGGTATGTGCGTGCCGATCAAGCCAACGTTATCAGCAACCCTTTGACCTTTGCTGATAATGTTGATCTCAGGCTCGGCAGCGATGGGGATTTGCGGTTTACCTTCAACGGTACAAACAGCTATCTTCAGAGCTTCTCGAACGATCTTTATATCGTCAATCGGGCCCACGGTCGCGAAACTTTCATCCAGGGTGAGAAAGAAGATGGCACGGTGCGCACGGCCATTACTATTCGCGATGGGCATTACCCTGAGCTTTTGTATGACGGCGTTTTAAAGATGGCCGCATATTCCGGCGGGGTTCGTGCCTATGGTGCAATGCAGGTGCATGAAGGCGGAGCGGATCGCAATGTCTTTCATGCTGGGAATGTTCATGCAAACTTCGACCTGACCAATGGCCTGTTTGGTGGCGAAGTGCCCACTGCATATGCCTTGAAAACGGAGCTTCCATCAGTGCCGACCGGCTTGGTTACGGGCGTAAGATTAAGTGCTGAAAGCTATGTTCGGGCTCAGTCCGGTGGATCGTCGCAATGGTCTCCAATTCCTCACGATCTACACGTTCCTGCGGGATCCCTTGTTACAGGCTCAAAATCAGCCTTCGAATATGTATCGGGGGCAAACCGCAATACGCATTACCAGTTTTACAAGTATCTGCAAATCCAAGTGGACGGCGCTTGGGTGACAATCTCGGGGTGATGATGTGAAAAATCTTGGCGACTTTACACGATATGAAAAGCCCGACAATCCGTTGAATATTCTGTATTTCAAAAACGCAAGTGGTGTGGATTGGTACAGTTTGAAAGAAGAGCAGGGCAGTGCCTTTGCTCTCGTGTCCGAAGGGCTAGTCACCTCGGTTGCGGTGGATATCACGGCGCTTGTCCCTGATGGTCAGTCTGTGATTGTGATTGAGGATGGTGAGACCATCCCGCTGACTGGCTGGGCCTTTGATGGCGAGATCTTCACTTCTCCGGCGGTGGAGCCTGAAACCCCGCCACCCCTCAAAGATATCACCCGCGCCCAATTGATCGATGTGCTCCTCGATCTTGATGTCTATGAGGATCAGGTGACCGCGCTTCTGGAGGCAGAAGACTATAGCGGGGAACCAGACCCGGCCAAGGCCAAGGCCCGCGCTCTCAACGCATGGAATAATGCAAGCTACTATCGGCCCGATCATCCTTTGATCGATCAAATGCGCGCGGTTCTGAACCTTACCGATCAAACCCAATTCGAAGCCCTGTGGCGCGAGGCTGAAAGTCGCCTCGTCTGAGCCTCACCAAACGCAAACCTCTCACCACCCGCCTGACGCGCGTCAGAGCGGGTTTTTTCATGTCTCTCTGAATGGAGAAAATCAATGTCAGATGTTGCTGTCGGTCTGTCGGGCCGTTGGGATCTGTCCAATCAAGCCCGACCGATCAAACAAGCTGATTTCGGTGTGCCGAGTGTGACCGGTATTTGCCAGAATTTGCCAGAAGGCACCGAGCAAAACCGCTGCTACACGGTCGCCACCAATGACCCCGATCTGGTCGCTCGCTTAGGTGAGGGGGATCTGGTCGATCAGATCCGAGCCATCGGTCGCGGTCTGCCAAGTGGCAAGCAGGCGCTCAATGTGACGGTGGTCCCGGTCAAGGATAGCACCGAGACCGATCCAACCGCTAAACGCAACGCCAATATCGCAGCCTTGCGTGGCTTGGATGACCAAAAGACCGGGGTCTTTGCTCTCAAGCATGCGGTTGCGCAAGGGGCGCTCATGCCGCGCCTCAATACGATTGCGGGCGGGTATGATGCATTCATCCAAGACAATACCGCAAATCCCATTGTGACGGCGCTGACGGCGGTCAATGCCTCGACCTTTGGTCATGCCTTTATCAATGGGCCAAACAGCACCGAGGTCGAGGCCAAGGCGGTGCGCTCGCTCTATTCTGATGCCAGTCTCACGATGATTGAGACCGGTGTGCAGATCGCCGATGAGAGCAACAATCTGGAGACGGTCGGGGCGTCTGGTTTTGTGGCCGGGTTGCAAGCGGCGGTCGATGCCGAGCATGATGGTGTTCCGTCTCATGTGGCGGGCAATCGGGCTTTGCGCATTGCCGCGCCGGGCCGTGAGATGACCTTTGATTGGATGGATCCATCGACGGAAGGTCAGCAGCTCCTCAATGCGCAATGCGATATCATCGTGCGCGGTCGCGTTGGTGATGACTTTGCGGCGGGCGAGGGCGGCATGATCCTTGTGACCTGCCACACTTTGTCCAGCGATCCGCTGGAGATGTATTACAACGTTGTGCGGATGCAAAATTACATCCTGCTGACGCTGTTGCGCTCCTACAAGGTGTTCCTGCTCAAATACAATATGAACCCCAAGCGGGCGATCAAGGCGGTCATCAAACAGACCAACAATTGGCTGGTGGGGATGGCTCAGCGGGAAATCATCTATTCCGCTCCTAAAGTCCTGTTCGTGCCGGATGCTGAAACGCCAAACGATTGGCGCAAAGGCAAGCTGGCCTTCACGGGCCGGGCCGAGCCGCGTGCCCCTCTCACCCGGATTGATCTGACCATGGAGCGCGACGATGCCGGCATTGAGCTGGAGATCGCCGAGCTCGAAACTTTTGCCAAAAACTTGAGCCTGTAAGGAGCTGAAACCATGGCGCAAAAATTCAAGGTAATGAAGCGGGTTTCCGCAACTTGCTCCGAGCTTCCTGATCAGGTCTTTGCCGAGCTGATCGAGGAATTGGGCTTTCCCGCTTTGGTGGATGGCTATGAGGATTTTGATGGCGCTGGTGCATCTGGCCCGACCATTGAGATCAGCACCGGCCAAATGGAAAAGCTGACCATGACCCTCAAAATGCTGGGCAACCATTCGGATCTTTATGCGGTCTTCCGTAAAAAGGCCGCCTGGACCTTTACCGGCGTTGTCGAGGATGAGGTCACCGGCGAGAAAGTGCCGCATGAGGTCACTGCGACCTGTCGCCTTGGTGGGATCACCCCTGAGGCCAAAAATCGCACCGGCCTGCATAAGCATGACTATGAGCTGAAAAGCATCATGGCGGCGGATATCTCCGAGGACGGCAAAGAGCTGTTTGGCTGGGCGTGGGGCGAAAGTCCTCGCTTTGCCGGTGTCAAGATCGAGGCCGAGGATGATGCGATCCTTGGCCTTGTTTAAGGCCCTTATTTCTTCCCTCTCCTGAGGCGGGCCATGGCCCGCCTTTTCTCAACCAATCTCATCCTAAGGAAAGACCAATGACCGAGAGCAAAAAGAAACTCACCTTTTCCGATCTCACTTTTAAGGAGCCGACCGGTGGCGATATTATTGATTTTTATGCTGAGCTTGACGAAAAAGAGCCGGTCCTCGTGAGCTATTGCAAGGCGGCGGCGCTCATGGCCGGTGTGACCCTTGATGATATTCGCTCAATGGATCCGCAATCTTTCTGGTCGGCTGCGGCGCGCGGTAAAGCAGCTTTTTTTCCCGATCTGATCTAGTTGCTGACTTTACCAAAGCCAACCCGATCAAGGTGGATCTTTACCGGGTCTGCTTTGAGATCGGCTCAGCGACCGGCTGGTCGCTATCTGAGCTGATGGCCCTGCCTCTTGGTGAGCTGGGCTTTCTTCATTCCCTAATCCCTGACAGGTCGTCAGCCGAGTGATCGGGTGACGGCTTTTCTTTTCGAGGTGCGCCATGTCAACGCGGGAAATTGAAACAAAACTAACGGTGCGGGGGGTCGATAAGCTCACCGGGCCTCTTGGCAAAATGTCCGGCGCGGCTGGCAAATTCGGTGCCAAGGCAAAGCGTGAGTTGGGCCAGCTCCAAAAGCTGCGCGGGCCGGTCAAGCTGATCGAGGATTTTCGCAAGGCTGAAAGCCACCTCGGCAAGTCGGCAACCAAAATGCGGACTGCGCAACAGCGAGCGAAAGAGCTTGGTCAGGCCTTTAAGAATGCTACTCGACCAACCACAAAAATGCGAGTTGAACTGGAGCGGGCGCAAAGTGCTGCGCGAAAGGCTTCCTCAGAATTCAAGGCCAACCGGGCGGCATTAAGAGACAACCGTGAGGCACTCAAAACCGCCGGGATTAGCGTCAAGAACCTGGCCGATAAAGAGCGCGAGCTTGCCTCTGCGGTCGGCAAGGTCAATTCCCGTCTCGACACCAACTATTCAAAATTCAAAAAGGTCACGGCTCAACAGAAACAATGGGCTGAGGCAAAGCGCAAGCTTGATGAGAGCCTAAACCGGGCGACTGGTCTGACGGCAACGGGTTATACCGGGATCCATACCGGGCGCCGGGTCTTGTCTGGCTTGAAAAATCCGGTCGATGAGGCCAAGAGATTTGAGGAGGAAATGCAAGGTGTGCGTGCAGTCACACGAACTTTTTCCACTAGCGCCATGAAGGATAAAGACAGAACGGTGCGTGAAGCAAAGTTTCAGGCGTTGCGCAAACAGGCATTGGATTTAGGCGCTTCGACCAGCTTTACCAATGCCGAAGCGGCAAGGGGGCAGTACTATCTTGGTGCTGCTGGTATGACTTCAAAAGAGATTATTTCGGCAATGCCTTCTGTCCTTAGTTTGGCCAAGGCGGGGCGGACCGATCTTGCAAAAACGTCTGAAATTTCTGCCGGTATTTTGCGGGGCTATAAGTTAGAAGCGGGCGAAATGGGCCGTGTTGCTGATACACTGGTTGGGACATTTACTCGATCCAAGGTGAGTGTGAAGGATATCGGCGAAACGCTCGGTTATGTAGGGCCAAATGCCCAACAGGCAGGGGTTGAGCTTGAATATGTGGCGGCTGCAACGGGCAAGCTCGGCGATGCCAACATTATGGGATCGCGGGCAGGTACGGCGCTGCGTGCTGTGATTTCCCGCTTGGCTGGTCCGCCCAAAATGGCCGAAAAGGCGTTGGCAAAGCTCGGTGTGGCAACAAAGGATGCTGAGGGCAATATGCGTCCAATGGCGACCATTCTGGATGAGCTGCATGCCGCTATGCAAAAGTATGGAAATGCGGAGCGATTGGAGTTTGGTAAGCAGATTGCAGGTGAAGAGGCGGCGAGCGGCTTTGCTGTGCTGTTGGATCGTAAGGATGAGATTGTTGCGCTGGCAAATGAGCTAAAAAGAGCACGTGGAGAAGCGACCGAGATATCCAAGGTTATGGGTGATGTCGCCAAAGGTGATGAAGATCGTCTCGGCTCGGCATGGTCGGCGCTCAAAACGGAAATCGGCACGCAACTTTTGCCTGATTATCGGGAGCTTTTGCGCACCACCACCGAGTTGATCAATGCCGGTCGGGAATGGGCCAAGGCCAACCCGGAATTGACCAAGACCATTGCCCTGTTGGCCGGATCCGTTGGCACCTTGTTGGTGGTCGGCGGTGGCGCTGCCTTTGCTTTGGCCGGGGTTGTTGGATCCGTTGCCTTGCTCAAGGCAACTTTCCGGGCGGGCAGTCTCGTGCGGGCCTTTGGCACCTTTGGCAGTGCGCTCGATGATTATTCCACCAAGGCGGATCGGGCGGCTAAGAAAACCCGCTCGCTCGGCTCGGCCTCTCGCAAGCTGATGGGCAAGGCCGCAATGGGTGGGGTGCTTGGAGCGCTGGCCCTGATGGATGATCCCGGCATTAAAAAGGTCGAGGATGTCACGGCTGAGGATCGCAAGCGGATTGATGCAAAGCATGCGTCTCAAGAGCAATGGGCGCGTGACCTGCCGATCATCGGTGACCTCTATAAATGGGGGCAAAGCGCGCGGTCTAGTCTGGGCTTGGGCCAATCGCCCGGCGCGGGGTTGCCGATCCGGGATGATCTGGCCTCCAAGCAGCAACGCCTGCAGGCGGTCAATGCACAAATTTCGTCAGGCGGCGGCTCTGCCAGCCTTGAGGCTGAGCGGTCGCAATTGTCTGGTGAGATTGATGGCCTGACCGCGCGGATCCGTCAGGCCGAGATTGACAAGGCCTTGCAGGCTCAAGCCATGGGCGTGCGGTCTGCACCTCTTGCTCAGGCCTTGGCGGAAAAGGCGGCTCAGATCCGGTCTGTCAATGTGTCAGGCGGGGCCGTGTCTAAGCCTGTCGATGGTCAAAGGGCCTTGGGTGGTCCGGGTTATGCCGGGGCCTCCTACGAGGTCAATGAGGACGGCACCGAGATCGCCACCTTTGCCAAAAATGGCCGCGTCCTATCTCGCAAGGATAGCATGGCGGCGGTGGCTGGCCGTGGGGGTGGTGAAGTCTTTGCCCCTCAGATCACAATCAGCGGCGGCGGGATGGACCCGGCGGCGATTGCTCAGGCGGTGCGGGCCGAGATCGAACGGCTTTGGCGTGACCAAAAGATGAGCAGCTTTCATAATTCGGAATTTGCGTGATGTCTGATCTATTTGTCATTGATGGGGTGGTGATCAAGGGCCAAGTCTTTGGCGGCTTGAGGGCCTCCCAATCGACCACCGCGCGGGTCGCTCGCAAGGGCGTCTTGGGCGGTCGCCAGACCCATGAGAAGATCGGCAAGGGTGACAAGAAATTCACCCTTGAGGGCAAGATTGCGCCTTTCGAGCTTGGTGGCTTTCCTGAGGTCACCGGGCTTGAGGAGGCGTGTGATAATGCGGTGCCGGTCTTTGTGGCGCGTGGGGATGGGTCGGTGCTGGGCTGGTACACAATCGCCTCGTGCGAGATGTCTGACCGGCACTTGAGCGGTCGAGGGATCGGGCGGGTGATTGATGTCAGCCTTGAGCTGGAATTGACGCTCAAACCGGATCGGGTCGCGGCCATGACCCGGCTCAAAAATCTGATGGAAAGGCTCGGCTTGTGATGTCTGATTATGATGTGATCAAGGTCAGGGCGACCGGCCTGAAACTGTCTGGCCTGCTCTGGTCTCACTATCGGCGGCGGATCGTTGGTGCGGTCGAGGCGGTCTTGGTGTCAAATCCTGGCTTGTCGGCTTTTGTCGAGCTGCCGCTCGGCGCTGAGATCAAGGTGCCGGTCGCCTCCAGTTTCGAGGCGGCTGAGCAGATCACTGCAGTGAGGATTTTTGACTGATGGGTGCAAGCTATTATGCGGTGTCAATCGCTGGTCAATTGCGTCTGTCCTGTGAGGACGATCCCGCGCGGGTGATCAGCCTGACAATCAATGATCCCGATGAGACGGCGGCAACCGCTTCCCTGACGCTCGATGACAAGGATGGGTCGATTTATCTGCCGCAAAAGAATGACCCGGTGTCGATCACCTTGGGACGCTCGAAACATGGCGCACAAGAGACATTCCGGGGCAAGGTGAGCAACGTCACCTCAAGCGGCGGCAGTGGTGGCCGGACGCTGGCGGTCTCGGCTGATGCGGCGGATCTGACCGGCAAGGCCAAGCAACCCCTGCAAAAGAGCTGGCAAAATAAGACGGTGAAAGAGATCCTCACCGATGCGGCAAAAGAGGCCGGTCTCCAGCCGCCTCGCATTGATGAGGCAATCGGCAAGATCACGCGGGTCAGCGAGGTGGCGGATGGTGAGAGCTATCTGGAATTTGCCAAGCGGATCGCGCGTGAGGTCGGCGGCAAGTCGAGCCTGTTTGATGACCTGCCGGTCATGATCGAGGCCAATGGTGGCAAGTCGGCGAGCGGGCGCTCGCTTGTGCCTGTCGATATTGTTTGGTCCGAGCAATCGCCTAACCTGACCGGCTGGTCGATCTCGCCAAAGCAAAGCAGGCCTGCACATTCGGCCTTTGCTTCGCGCTATTTCGATTTTGAAAAGGGTGAGGTGGTTGAGGTCGAGGCCGAGGGTCAGAAAGAGGCTAAGGCCAAGGCGCGTTCCAGTGCCTCGCTCAAGGCAACGAAAGAGGAGGCCGAGGCTGCGGCCAAATCGGACAAAGAAGGCGCTGAGCGAGCGGCTGGGAGCGGCACAATCACATGTGATGGCAATTCCTCTCTCTTTGCCGGTGGTCTGATCAATCTGAAAGGCGCGCGCGCTGGTGTAGACGGCCAATATCGGGTCAAGAGCTGCACCCATACGCTCAACGCCTCAGGCTATCTCTGCAACCTGTCCATAGAGCTGCCAAAGGGCGGGGCCGGGAAGGACACGCGCAAAAAGCAGGCCTTACCCCGGTCGAGCGCGACCCAATCCAGCCAGCCGAGCGGATACGGTGTGACCTTTGGCGGGGTATGAACAAAAACCCCGCACCCGGTGGGAAGGTTTCGGAAAACTGACTAAGAAAGAAGTTTAGTGCAGTTTCGGGTTGTATTTCTTTTGATTGCCTTTTGTTCTTCTTATGGTCTTGCATCTGCACCGGTATGCACAGTTTTATAACAACCAGTGATCGGCAGTCGGGCACCAAGTTGACCAGCTTCAGCCAAACTCAGATCAATGAAATGTGTAGTCTTTGTGGCTCTGGACACAGCGATCCAGCGCCTCGACGCGTGCATCTGTTAGCAAGGCGCGCAGGTGATTGGCTTCGGCCTCATTTTCGGTGAGCAAGATGGCTCGGTTTATGAGTGAGACGATTTTGGGCCATGGGGCAGGATTGTCGGACATTCTTTTCTCTTCATCACACTGGGACAGATCGGATCATAAAGGGGATTCGATGATTCCGCTTGTATTAAATCAGGGCAATGGGGTGTGTTTTGATCACCTCGTGCGCTTGTAGATCGATGCCGTAGCGGATCCAAGATTTGGCTGCTGAGTGGCCACAATAAACACCTCACCAAAATGACTTGAGATAGCTGCCCTTGAGGCGGCTTTTTTTATGAGGATAGAGACATGAGAAACCTCTCGACCGAGCAACTCCGGCGCGTGCAAGCACGGCTCAAGGCCTTGGGTTTTGATCCGGGGGCTATTGATGGTGTGCCAGGGCCGATGACCTCGGCGGCGATCATCGCCTTTAAAAAGTCGGTCAATCTCAAACCGCGTGATAAGGTCGGGCCGATCACTCTGCGGATGCTGTTTGAGGTCAAGACCGAGGCCAAAGGGGTGGTGCTGGACATTCCGCCTCTCGCTCGCCCACTCATCCAGCGGCTTGGCTGGCATGAGGGTCGCAACACGCTCGATCTGCTGGGCTGGTTTCGCGCCTTTGGCAAAGTGCTGGGCAATCCTCAACAATTGCCTTGGTGCGGCGAGGGGGCGGAAAATGCCGCTTTGGAAATGTTTCCATCGGTGCCGGTGCCGTCCAATCCGTTCTTTGCGCAAGACTGGCGCTTTTATGGCGTTGATGCTGGCGGGCCGCTGGTCGGATCTTTCGGGATCATCCGTTGGAGCGCCAATGCTGGTCATATTGGGGTAGTTGCCAACTATGACCGCAAGACCGGCATGGTCACACTGCTGGGCTGCAATCAGAAAGATCAGATCCGCTATGACAGTTTCCACATAAGTCACTTCATTGCGTTTCGCGTGCCACCTTCCGAGGCTGGCAAGATCTATGCGCCTTTTGCAGGGACGCGGCCATCCTCTGGATATGGGGCAACACGATGAGCGAGACAGTGCCAAAAACAAAGGGCTATTTGTTGGCCGATCCTGCCTATGCTCATGCGTGGCGGGTGCGGCGGCTTTGGCGCCCTCTCTTCTCTTTGGTTTATGTCGGCTTTTTTGCTGCGTTGGGGCTGACGGTTCTTTTCTTGCTGATCGTGGGGCTCGCTCAACTTGCTGACGCGTCCAACTTGCTGATTGCTATGGTTGGTGCTGGCGGCTTGGTGACCGGGGCTCATACGGTTGGCCGGTCGTGGGAAAAGCGTCACGGCGCTGACGGTTTCTTTCCGCCAGATCCGGGGCGCATGGAGGCGGGTGACTGATCATGATCCTGTCGCTTTTATCGGATCGGCGCTTGTGGCTTGCTTTGGCTTTCCTCCTGGTCGTGGGCGGTGCCTATGGCAAGGGGCGGCTGGATCAATCCCGCATTGCCGAGATCAAGGCTCAGGAGGTGCAGCTCGATCTCAGGGATAGCAAAATCGAGAACCTGACCCGATCCATCAAGATCAATGCCGAGGCCTTGGAAAGTGCTGTTATTCGCGCACAAGACCGTGAGGCCGAACAATCAAACCTTGAGCAGAAGGTAAAAGACTATGAGGCGCAACTTGGTCAGGCTGATGCTTGCATCCTCACTGATGATGACGTTAGCCGGTTGCAAAACATCCGGTGAGCCGGTGGCGGCGGCTCATTTGCCGCCCATGCCTGCCGATCTGCAACGTCAGTGCGCGGATCCGGGCGTCCAGACCGGACGAGATGCACGGGCGGTGATCGCCCGCCATCGTCAATCCTTGGCCGAGTGCCGCAATCGTCACCGCGACACTGTGCAATTCTATGAGCAGGTGCGCGGCGCGCGTGTGAGGGCTGGCCAATGATCTCTCAGTCGGAAACCAAAGTAGCTGCCGCATTGGGGGTCAATGGAATGGCATATTATTGGGATCAGTATTTCAATCCCATTTTGCAGGGCGTCCTGCTGATCTTCACTATCGTTGCCATGTTCATGCTGATCCTGAATAGATGGCAAGACTGGCGGATCAAGCGCAATCAGCTCCGAGAGGCTGAGGTCGCTGCCAAATAAAACAAAAGCCCGCCGGTTAATCCCGGCGGGCTTTTTTGGTGTCTTGCTGGCTGGGCGCAATGCTGCTCACATCATTGATCAAATCGCTCGAATTAGCTTTTTGTTGTCATACCGGCGCAGCGCAGTGTTTTCTGCGTTTGACTAAGAAATCCGGCTGGATTGGGCGGTGAGCGGATCTCTGCCGTGGGTGTGAGGTTTCTGAAGCTGGCAGTTGAAGCGGACATTCGAGGTTTCTGGGAGCTCGCCCCGGCAATAGCGGCATGATCGGGCGGAAAGTGGATTTTCTGTACGGCAACATGGTTGTTTTGCCTGCGACAAAGCGGACATCTATCATACTGATTGAACTGGTCTTGCTGCAAATACGATACAGGGTGGATAGTGGTGCTAGATTGGCTGCCAGTGAGAGATCGATGATTCACCGTGGCCAACGATCTTGCGAGCGGGCAGGTCTCTAGACTGATCAAATGAGAATGAAACCTTACATCTGGCACTGAAGTCGAGTACAATTGGAACAGTGAAAACTCAGTTGATTTACTATGAGTTCTATTCAATCAAAAAGGCACAACTTGAAAATTGCATCTTGAGATCACACCGTGCCCGATGTATCATCTATTCTAAAATTATCTGTTTTATATCAAATGGCTAGGCGTTGATCCGTGAAAGAATCCAAAGTCAAATCAGACATCTGGCGACAATCAAGGCCTTCGGTGCACAAGGCATTGACTGCAGTGGATCTTTTTAGTGGTGCGGGAGGCATGACACTTGGGTTGAAGCAAGCTGGCTTTAAGGTGCTAGCAGGTATTGAAATCGAACGAATTCCTGCCGCGACCTACACTATCAATCACCCTGAAGTTTACTGCTTTCGAAAAGATATTCGCGAGATTGGCGCTGTTGAGCTCTTAAAGGCCATTGGTCTGAAACGAGGTGAGCTAGATTTGTTGGCTGGCTGCCCTCCTTGCCAGGGCTTTTCAACACTCAGAACTCGAAAAAAGTCAAATGCAGTTGTGGATGACCGGAACGATCTTCTTTTTGAGTTCCTTAGGATTGTAGAGGCAATTTCACCTCGATCAATTATGATGGAGAATGTTCCTGCGTTAACAAAAGATAACAGGATGAAGACGTTTTTGAAGCGGCTTTCTGTTCTTGGCTACAAGGTCGGACGAAAAAATGTCAGGGTAGAAGATGCTTCGGAATATGGTGTTCCGCAGCGCCGCTACAGGATGATCTTACTCGCGTCCAAGACCGGTCAGATCAAACAAGCTGAAAAATCAGAACCTATTACTGTCCGGAAATGCCTCGAAGCAGTTCGTCTTGCGCCCGTTGGTGAAACGGGTGACCCGCTGCACGACCATGTTCCAAACAGAGCTCCTCATGTGGCTGAAATTATCCGCAATATACCGAAGGACGGGGGGTCGAGAACATCGCTACCAGAACATCTGGTACTTGATTGTCATAAGAGCAAAAAGTCTGGCTTTCGCGATGTGTACGGACGCATGTCTTGGGACAAGGTTTCCCCTACAATGACGGGTGGCTGCGGAAATCCATCAAAGGGGCGATATCTTCACCCAGAGGAAGATCGTGCAATAAGCCTACGGGAAGCGGCATTGTTTCAAACATTTCCTGCCGATTATCAGTTTGACCTCACTGAAGGGCGCGGCAAGGTTGCGCTAATGATCGGAAATGCGCTGCCCCCGGAATTCATTAGGCGGCATGCTATTGAAATATCGAAGTCATTGACTGGTATAGAGTAATTTCTGCAAGCTTTCGTAGTTAGTATTTAGGATCTCTTTTTCCTATATGGTTCAAACTCATCAAAGCCAATCCTTGACATCTGTTGGCTAACGTCCTGCGAAATTCTTAGCGCTCTTTTGTATTTTAAGTTTGCTAACCACCGAAAATCGTTGTTCTCGTCGCAGAGAACGTGGAAAATGTTCTTCTCTGCGTCAAATTTTATTGGAACGCCACCGTTATCAGGATCGATCTTCCCAAAATTTATCGTCAAAGATTTTGTGTAACAATTTGAAGGTACCGCGAGGCCTATGTAGTTAGGCTCTCCCTTAGAGTTAAGGTGGGGGACTACGACATGTGGCGAGCTTTGAGCAATTTCTAGCGGTACAAAGAAAAACAGTCCATCGCCTCGGGCAGCATCACAAGATGCTTGCAGGCATAGTAGGTAGCCACTTTTCTCAGAATAAAGAACTGAACCCAGTCCGAGCTTTGGCTGTGCGTTACGACTTACTTTGCTCAACTCGCTCGAATTCGAAGTGCTTAAGAATGAAAAACGCATCATTGCTTGATTGGCTTCATCTCTAGATGAAGCAAAAACAGTTGTAAAATCGCTTTTGAAGTTCGCTTGAGAGGGCTTCGCGTTACTGTTATTTTCAATTCTAATCTTAGCGGAATTTAATATTTCCTTTGGCCAATTATTTTCTTTGCTCTCAATAATGGTCAAAATTTCATCCAACGAAAAATGAAATTGTTTTTCAACTCCGTTTTTCATGTAACGCAGTACAAAATTATGGGTTCCAGCAGCTTCAAGTCGGCGCTTAATGGCATCAAGTGTAGCGTATTTCTCGGCAACTTGGGACTTGTTAACTTCAGACTTCATCGCACTCATAACGATAGAAACAGCATAATCCATAGAATCCGAAGAGTTTTCCAATAGAGCGCGATGGTGGAAAAATGGACCGTCAAGGTCAGATGAGAATTTGCTCAATACATGGTGGGTTGAATCGCGAATGGCAGAAATGGTGGCAAGAGCGACATTGGATAAGAGGCCGCTTGAGAGCTCCGCAAACGATTTGAGCAATTTGTTCGGAAGCTGTACTTCAGACACTGCACCCTCTAATTTTTCATTGCCCATCGACTTCTCAATCCACACCAAACGTAGGCCAGCCGAATTAGAGAGGACTTCTTCGTTCTTGACCACCGTTTCTGAGATTTCTGAAGCGGCGTTGATCCTATGAGCAATTTTATCCAGGATGTCATCGCGATTCTTGTTTCCAGTGTAAATCGCAATGAGTCTCAGACGACCACCAATATCCTGGTCTCCACGAAGAATTTCTTTAATGATTTCAGATGCTAGCTCGCCGTCATCACCATCGTTCATATGCCAATCTAGGGCAACGATGTCAGCTCTTAAGGAGGCCTTTGCGACACTTTCTGCTACACTAATCTCATCTCCAGTAGGGTTAACAACAGAGCAAACCATCCCCAAGTCTAGGGCGCTCTTTATTAACCCCTTTGCGTCTAGTGGATGTGAACGCTTTGCTTCAGGTTTCTGGCTTTCCTTCTGGGCGGCTGCAACATCGTGCCTACCAGGTGTCTTAACCTCAGCGATCGGTTTCTGTTCGACCGAGTCAGCTACAGGTTCGTCATCAACTACGATCATAGTATATGCGAAGGAGCTAGCAGCGTTGTATTGGTCGTTTGCAAAATTCATTTGATCAAATCTTCTATTGAGACATCTTTGAAATACGGAAACAGGCACCGGAATTGGGCGTTGGTGGATCTAAGCTCAGTTCGTAACCAAGCCTACCAAGCGCCTGTCTTGAAATATGCAGCCCCATCCCCCTGCCACCCGGCTTACGAGTAAAGTTAAGCTCAAAAATGTTCCTGACATCAATTCTACTCACCCCCCGACCGTTGTCTCTCACACAAAGGTCGCCATTGTCTTCAATTAGTTCAATGATACCCACGTCGCTTCTAGCGCTAGAGGCCCAATAGATCGCATTATCGATTAGGTTGACGAATACAGGGTAGAAGTCTGCGTGAAAACCATGGAGCGTGTGGGCCTTAAACCCCTGATCCGCGACCAGTTGTACGTTGTGGCGTTTGAGGCGCTTCTCAAATAAGTCAGACACAAATCGAAATATGTCACTGCCTTTGATGTCAACAGCAGTCGACTGCAGCTTCCGGTCGAGCGGGTTAAACAATGCCAAGTAGCTGTCCAGATGATCAAAATTGACGCGCATATCATCGTAGAGGCGCTTCATGTCTGGATTGGCATGCGCCCATGACTTCATACGCCTCAGGCCGTCACGCAAGCTACCAGCGGTCTTTCCAAATTCATGATTGATCGTGTTAAGCGCCATCCCAATTTGTGCGAGCTCGAAATCGACTTCTTGTCGCTCGCGGAGCGCAACGACCTCTTCTTCTAGCGCTTCAGTGACTTCGACCATATCTGAACCGTTGGATTGGGTTGATGAGAGAACTGCTTCGAGTTGACTGTAAATTTTTCTTAGTTTTTCGCTCTCTCCTTCGAAAGCGTCGGCTACTAAGGTTTCGAAAGCCTCTCGCTGTTTTGAGAAATCGAACTCTGCCTGCTCACTACTTTTAACAGCCTCTAGTTCGGCAAGGACCTCATCAACGACTTTCGATACGGTTCGAAAACTGTTTTTTGTTGTATCCCTGACTGTGCGTGTCAGGTCTGTGAGGGTTTCTTCGGTTTGCGTCCGTAGAGACTTCATCGATGCAAGAGTTTCATGCGTATGCTTTTTAACAGCCGCATTAAGTCGCAGCGATGGTTCAAGGTTCAGCTTGTTATTCTTTATGGTCGTTGTGACGATATTCTCGATTTTCTTTTCGGCAGGCAAAACCAGATCATTTGTTATCCAGCCCATTTCTGTTTGGTAGGCCTCCCAATTGTTTCGTAGTTCAGTATTAAGGCCAACACCTCGAGGCTTTGAGATTGCATGCTCTTTGCGAAGTTGGTCTAATTGCAGCTTCGCAGCGGCTTCTAGGCGACCAATTGCAAGTGCCTTTGCTTGAGGGCTCTTCTTACTATTGAGTTCGGAAAGCACGTCTTCTTCGAAACCTGAAACCGTATCGGAGATAGTTTTTGGTAGCCGTCCTGAGTCTATGACCTTGAAGAATTTCTTTAACTGCGCATCGAACTTGTCTTTTTTGCCCTTAGATTGCTTCTCGCGCTTTTTTCGAACTTCATCAAGGTGTTGAAGTTCATGCCGTTTCTCAATCCACTCGTCAGAATACTTGCCGCTTTCCCGAAAGAAGTCCGCCGCGGATTGTATGAAAAAATTGATCAGGATACTTCGAAACTGTCGATAAGCCTTATCCTCGCGAAAACCTTCCCTCCCTGCTTTTTCTACCAAGTTGGGATTGTCACGAGATGTGAGTTCTACCGCCCCCATAATGTTCCTGAATGAGTAGTAGGCTGTTGCTGCTCGCAAGTTTCGCCGGCGTTCAACATCTAGGAAATCGAAGTCAGGGCCCCCATATGGTTGAACTCGGATCCCGTCTTTGTAGATGTAAACGCCACCATGGCGTTCAAGTTTACGTCGGATTTTAGCGTGCTCTGTCGGGCCAACCAGCGAGTCCGTTGGAGTTGGTTGGATCACTGCGATTGAAAAGTCAAATGGACCGCATCTAGTCGGTCTACCATCTGCGTTTGGCCAATTGAGAACATACTCCGTTGGAAGTGTTTGATACACACCGACCTTCCCGTGAAACTGACCGAATTCATCGAAACGTCCTCGAATATGATGATCGACTTGCTTGAACTCTTCAGGGCTAAAGAAGGCTTTCTCTCCAACCCGCTCTAAGGGTTCCCCTTCATCAACGTGATCTCTAAATCGAGTTATGATCTTCGGTTTCCGGAAATCCGGCGTCATAGTATTTGTGAAACCAATGAGGTTTTTTTCGAACCTTGTAGCCTTGGTGGATTCATCCCGCTCATCAATATCGTCTTGGATGATCTCGTCTGCAGGTAAAATATAGAAATGTGTACCGGAGCCGTTTAGTTCGAAGGAGGGCTTTCCTAGGTATGTGGCTGCATCGCGAGGATCGACTTTGAAAGCATCCATGTCCTTGCGGATAGTCTTCGCAACCTTCTCGTCGACCCGGCTTGATAGGATGTCCAGGCTTTCCCTCGCCTTTGCTATCATCTTTTGCACGTCTTCTAGGGTCGGCAGAGAATCAGCTTTAAAAGTTTCAAGTGGAATAACGATTTCGTCGAGATCGATCCCTGGTAGCTCAAACAGTCCCCAATGGATGTAAGCAGCGGTAATGCTATCTTCAGCTTTTCCATCGACTTTTGCGCGAGTGAGTACAAGTACTTGTCGGCCGATTACCGCGATTGCTAGCCGTCCTATACCCTTTTCGCCAAGCAGCGGACGAATATCTTGCTTGCTATCCACCGGAGGGCGTTTTAAGCCTGAAAACGATCCCACCTTGCTATCAGTTCCAAGTGTGAGCCAGCGATCTTCAAAGTCTTGTTTGGTCATACCAAGACCGTCATCTCTTAAGACAAAGAGACCATCGTCCCGAAAGTAGTCGACTTCAGCTTTGGTGGCATATGCATCGTGCGCATTTTTGAAAAGCTCGCTGATAGCAGTGGATATGTTTGCGATTTGTTGGCGACCAAGAAGATCAATGGTTCTCGCTCGTATGTTAAATTTTGCCACTACCCAGCTACCTTATTTGGATGTGAGGTAGGGGACTCACAATCTCACCCAACCTCTCCTCAACTTTAACGTTACCTTGGAAACATTGCGTTGCCAAGATCATAGCGCCTCCAAATTTACTACAGATTTTCAGGAGGAGATCTAGCGTTTTATGTGGCATTCATCATCTTTGCTCCGCAGTCAAGTCCATGACATAACCAAGCCAGATTGTTACAGATCAAGGGTGTTCGTCATTGGAGAGTTTCGTTGCAGCTACACTCCCATATTTGATGTCCGCTAACGGAATGCTGCGCCGCAGTATGCGGAATTTGACTAATGCACGCAACGGGCCGGTTAGCCGTAGAGGTGCATTTGTCTTGAAAGCGGGCCTGCGGAGATAGATCTCTATCTAAGCGTAGAGATGAATTGCAAAAGGTAGAACTGGCGCTTTTCTTAGTGCGGTTAAGGCTCAAAGTCGCGGTTTTGGAGGCGCTTAGTGCTACAGGATAATTTTACAATCTGCGGAAATTTTGATCAAAAACAGCGTTTTTTTTACAAAAAAAATCGCAGATCTGTGCGGATCCGCGATGCTCTACCATTAAACTAATCCCCAGCA
>NZ_VANT01000014.1:0-39660 GCF_005771485.1 Cohaesibacter sp. CAU 1516
CTGGACCCAATATCTCGCCGCGCATCAAAATCCTCGCTAAGACACGTCAATAAGGACGTCATTATTGACGTGTCTTAAATCAGAAGACCGAGTTCGGAAAGGCGGTGCCAACCGGGTGATTACGGACAATCGAGGACACTTATCTACATCATCACCCTGATTTTCAGGATTCTGCTGTCAGCGCGATGGAAGGGAATAAAAAGTGCTAATGCCATGTCGTCGCCAGACCAGAATGCTGACACCTTAACTGACCAATATGGAGCTCTTTCAAAACTGTTGACCTGCGCCTCGCCTGACGAACAACGCCCTCTTTCATTGGTTTGAAAGGGGGTGTTTTTTGTTGGAAGCCATGGAGTTCAGATTGGCACGGCAGCCGGGATGACGCCGCGCCGATCAGAACCATCAAGTTGGAAAGAAGAGCAACAGGCGTTTGTTTTCAGTTTTATAAGGAACCATAAACATGGCCGTTGCAACCAATCATTCCACCTACAAAGAAAGCAAATGGATTAATACCATCAGTCGTGGCGATATCGCCCTTTTTGCGCGCCCCTCGGCATTCAAAAATCACGATAAACTAATCAACCCTACCCCCTATCTTGTTCTCGAAATTGTTTATGTCAGTGGAGACATGTATGTCGTTCTTACCGCCGGAACAACAGTTGCAGCCGCGCCGCCGCGCCCCTTTGATATCCAGATTACCAACAAACCTTCACTAAAAGAGGCTGGGCTTGCTGAACCAATTTCCTTTGACACCAACCACCGCATCATTGTCCCAGTTCTTCATTCAGGTTTCGGTATGCGTTTTGGCGCTACACCGGTAATTGGCCGGCTAAATTCTGCAGGTCAATATCATCTTCGATCCGTTCGTTCACCTCAGAAGGTTTTAGCTGATCGGAAAACTTGCCTTTGGGCTCAGCAATGGTTGTTCGAAGAATCCTGCAAAAATCCGAGAAAAAGTGATCAAGTGATCATTCCGGCTCCCTATTCCTCCGAGCCACATATTTGATTGCTTGGCTCGCTGGAAACAGCCAAGGCGTATGTTGAGGCATCAAATCCAGAGACCAAGAAAGTAAATAAACAGAGAGATCTGATCATTCGCGGCAGCCTTGGTGACGCCGCTTATGATCCGATCCTCTCGGGAAAAGGCAAAGACAGGCGTCAATTAGGTTTCAAATTACAAGGACCCAAACTGTTGTTCATCAAGGCCATCTCCAATCACCAGACTCGCCAAACCTGTCATGACTGGAAAGATAGACTCAAATGGGGTGATGTCACTCTATTCCCCTTTCCGATCGAAGCGAATCGGCAGCGGCTCGATCAAGAACCACAAAGTGTGCAGCTTCCTCCGACCAGACGTCAGGTAATTGGATAATCAACTGTCACAAGATGACTGTTTTCTGCAAACCTTGGGCTTCAAGAGACTTGAGTTATTCGAAAGATGGTTACAGAATGGGTTTGTCCCGAATGCAGCTAAAACGCCGGCTTAGCGATAAGGTTCTCCCAACATGACCACACAATTCGATTGCAACAATCGCATTATATCTGCACGGGCATTTGCAACGAACCTTGGTATAACGCAAACAGAATTGGCTAAGTTGACCGGAATTGATCGACATGCTTTGTACACGCAATCGAGTTTGCTCAAACTCGAAGAAGCAGTGCGCCCATTAATGAGCATCCTCAACCTAGCAAGCGAGATGACTGGATCCGATCAGCGTGCGGCTCTTTGGTTTAAACATCAACCAATTCCTGGTTGGGCCGGAAAAACTGCGTTTGATTTGGTGTTGGAGCGCAAATCTGACAGAGTTCTTGCCTATTTGAAGTCGGTCCAATCAGGTGTCTATTCATAAGTGAATCTGCAATGCACAGATTGGCATATTCCTGACCAGTTCTCATTGAGACCCATGGAAGAAGCGGCCCAAAGCCGACATTGAAGGCTTCATCCCAATCAAATTCCACGCGTCGCGTTGCTGACATTCATGCAATCAGAAGAATGTGCTGTGAAAAATTTCATCTTTAGATCTCGAGCCGGAAATATTAGTTTCCTTCCTTGTACTTATTTCACCATTCCCTCTTGGAGTTGCAGGCAAGCGGCAGCATCAAATGCGATCAACCCAGTAAGGATCTGCTTTGTCTCTGACAAAATGGAGCTTCTGGTCTCGGAAGTTTTCACTTTGACTTTATGGGCAATAGATCCTCTTTTTGTACCGAAGGCGTTCAATGCAGCCGATACTGCTAGATCGACCTCTTCAGGATCAACTCCAATCTGCAAAAACAATTTTTCCTGATCAGCAGTGGTGACGCCGTAGTTCGCTTGAACATCAAGGGTGAGATTTGACACTGCGCTTGAAGCAAAGCCAAGTAAGTCGGACGCCACTGAGGACTTTATTTTACGCCGCGCAATATCATCGTCAACTTGCTGCATCGCCTCAGAGGCAACAAGACTTAGCATTGCTCGACAAACTCTATCGTCTTTTTTTAACTGCGAATGCGCTTCTCGGGATACTATCGTAACAATTTCTTCAATGTATTGTTCGAAGGCTGCGTGGGCGAGAAGCACGTAGGACTGTACTTTTAAGTGATCAAGGGGGCTTACACACTCGTTCTCAGGAACTCGTGCGAGGATCTTTCGGATATTCTTGAGAGACGCGTTAAGCGCCTTGTACGGCTTAGTTGGCGACTTCATTTGCAAGCGCCGGCAGATTGAGTTGAACACCTGTCATTTCAGCAACTTTGGTATAAAAACTAGTAAACCTTGTGCGTGTCGAGGCAACTGATTTGGTCGTTGTCTCAACAGCTCTTCTGAAAGAATCTGTTGCGGAGGTCTGTTCAAAGCCGGCAACAAATTCTGCCGAGTTTTCGAGCGCCCAAGCCCGAACTTCAGGGTTCGACAAAGCTCCAACGAGGACATCAAAAAGCGCTCTATTGAATCTGCTTTCGTATCCTCCATCAACAAATTTTCGGCAAAACTTCTTGTCGGGGAAAACCTCTATTCCTGCGGCGATAGCATCATTCATGTTGGTCAAACGTGAGGTAACAGCCGTAACAGCGTCTTCATTGTCAGCCATTGCAGCATTGTAACGTGCGCACAACTCATCGAGAAACTTTTTTAGGTCGCCAGCGTAGATAAGGTTCGGATCAGAAAAAGCGAGAAACCGAGCTGCTAACTCGACATCGTTCATTCTTGGATCTGGGCTCTTCTTGGAAATGAGTTCGTGTAGTGGCCCAACTTGATCAGTCCATTGAATGATGAATTTCAAAAAATCCCCTGGATACAGCGACATCCTCAGCTCCATAGGAGACAGTTTCACTGAACCTGAATTGAGACGATGGAAAATCTCATATAGAATTCTATCGTCTTCCCAGCCTCGGATTACTGCTGTCCTTTGAGTTTGGTTAAGTAACTCAAATTTCCAGTCCTCGTCTTTCTCGATTTCTTCCCAAGTCTTGCCCTCTAAGTCAGATAGCACTCGAAGGTTCTTCAGTCGGAACTTTTGCCCACTGGGGAATTTCCCATCTATGAATTCCTTGATGGTCAACAGTCTTTGTTTGCCATCCAGAACTAGGAAAGACTTACTACTACCACCACTGGCCGATAGTAGAATCTGAGGGATCGGTATCCCTAGGAAGAATGACTCGATGAAGCTAATCTTGGCTTTTGGGGACCATACATTTCGACGTTGAAATTCCGGTGAAAGGTTTATTTGGCTACCAATTTGTCTGTACAGTGTCTCGATTGTCCAATCGGTCGGTGAGATCAAAAGGGACGAGAACTCCGCTGCTGTTACATTCGAGCTTTCACCTTCTTCGGTTGGTTCCAGTTCCTCAAATTGCTCATCCCTGTCTTCGTAAGCCAAACCATCCTCCTGCATGTTCTGTGTATCCTAGGTGTTTCCGGCTCACAGTCAACCAACTGACGTCTTTTTCGCTTAGCGAATGCCCGCTTCTTTTAGTCACGATCTCACACACCGCAACCGCAGCGAACGGCCGCTCCCCGCCCTTCTTGCTCCTTCGCGTCGGCGCGTGCGAACGACGGCTTTGAAAGCGCCTTCCGGACCGGCAGAAACGGGTCCGTAACTGTTCTGACCGCTTTTCGAATCCAAAAGACGAAAGCGGTCGAAACAACTCGTTCGCCACCGTCCTTCATTGGTGCGATAGCGATCATTTCCGCAGATCCCAGCGAATATCAGTTCGAATTCGATACTGGTCCATCGACTGGCGCGCAGTCGCCATGCGCCGAAGTTTCGGTGTCAGTTCGGGATTCTATTGCCTCGGGATCATCGTCGCGACGCAGGCGCGTGCGTGCGATGAACGCCCCGGTCAGCGCAATCGCCACCACCGCCCCGATCCACGCTCCGTAAAGACCTAATCCGAGAATGAAGCCGGCAACGACCGGGCTTGCAATGTCCGTCACCGCAACGAGGGACTGGATCGTGCCCATGACAACGCCCTGCCGTTCCTGCGGAACCTGGACGGAGAGGGCCGCCATGAAGGTCGGGCGCGCGAGCGCGACGCCTGTGCTGATGCAAAGCACGGCAAAGGCGAGCGTCGGAGTATTGGATGCAAAGCCCGCCGCAAGGTAGCCGATCGTCAGAACGCCGAAGACCACGACAACCAGATTACGTTCGGTGAAGTGCTCGCTGATCCGCCTCAGAAGAAAGAGCTGAACGACGATGTTGATGACGCCATCGGCAGCAAGAAGGTAGCTGAGTTCCTTCGGGCCGAAGGCCTGCCCGTTCCACGCAAAGGTGTCTCCGAGAAAAACGGCAAGCTGCGAACTGAATAGGCCATAGGAGAAATAATGGCAGAGAAGGACGATGACGAGCACACGGATAGCCGGGGTGGAGACGATCGACCTGAAAGACACCCTTTCATGAATCTCATCCCTCTCGGCCGCGCTGTCGGGCTGGCGAGCGGCGTTCGCGCCCCTCACCCAAAGTGCGGTAACGACAATGCTCGTTGCCGAAAGTATCAATGACAGCCAGATTGGGGCGGTGAGCGAAATATCGGAAACGTACCCAGAGATGCCCGGCCCGACGATGCCCCCGAGGCCGAGGCCCGCGCTGAGGACGCCGATGGCCTGACGCCGGTTCGTGGGCGAGCTATTGTCAGCGGTATAGGCGGCGGCGGCCGAGAAGTTGGCGGCGGTGAGGCCGAGCAGGACCCTCGCCAGCAATACGAAAGCCACGGCATTCGCAAGAGCCAACAGGGTCAGGCTCACCAAGGCTCCCGCCTGGCTCGCCAGCAGCACTTTCTTTCGGCCAAAACGGTCGGAAAGCTGCCCGAGGATCGGAGCGGCGACAAACTGGCTAAGTGCTTCCGCGCCGAGAACAAAGCCGAGGACCAGGGGCGTGGCGCCAAGCTCCCTTAAATAGAATGGCAGAACAGGCAGGACTGCCCCGGCGCTGGCCGCGTCGAGACTCACGATGATGAAGACTGGCAGAATGACCTGCCAATTCAACCGTGTGTGGTGAGACGGGGCCTTTTGTGCTCCGTTCGCTCCAGTTGGCCCGCTCATATCAGGCACCTTTGGCGTCAATGGTCAGAACAGTGCGAGAGGCACTGCCGGATTTCGACCATGCCTCCACGACCCTAGACAGCGGGACCGGATCGACCGCGATCCTGATGCCCCTGAAAGCGGCGGCGCGCAGCACCTCGCCCGTGAGACTGACAAGCCTTTCAAGCGCTATGCTGCCGATGCCGCTCCCCATCAGTTCGATCGCCGAGGCGCGCAACACGGCGCTTGGAAGCATGATCTCCTGCCCGCTCACCGATCCGACCTGAACGAAACGGATCGGAACCCCGTCCGCACCGGCCCTTGCGGCAGCGATCAGAAGCCGCTCGGCGCTCGCCCCCCAAAGATAGTCGATAACGACGTCAATCCCTTCCGCGAACTGCGCCATGAAGCTACGCTCCATCGCATCCCCGTCCCCGGTCAACCGGATCGTCACGTCAGCGCCAGCGCCCGCGAGGGCGCGCAATGTGTCGGCGTTGCGGCCGGTCGCGATCACCTTGCCTGCCCCAAGATGCTTTGCGATCTGCACCGCCAGCTGGCCGGCCATACCGGTTGCGCCGTTCACCAGCACGGTTTCGCCAGCCTTCAGCCGGGCGCGTTCGCAAAAGGCCGCCCAGGAGGACAGGCCGGGATTGGCGATTGCCGCCGCCATCACATCATCGAGTTCTTCGGGGACCGGCAGGCATTGCGTGGTCGGCGCGACCGTGCGCTCGCACATGCTGCCATAGAGCGGATGCGGCAGGGCGAAATAGACCCGTCGCCCGTCGTCAAGCCGTCCTACGCCATCGATACCGGCGACCAGCGGAAATTCGCCCGAGGAACTGTAGTGTGCGCCGGACGCGCGGCTTTTGGCGATATTGCTGATGGAGGCGGCGGTAACTGTTATACGGCTTTCACCGGGTGCGATGACAGGTTCCGGGAATTCGCCATAGACGGGGCTTTGCCCGGCCTGGCGAACGATGGCGGCTTTCATGTTGCTATTCCTTCGATTGCGGATTTCAGCAGCCGTCGCCGGCTGATGCGGTAGACGGTTGCGGGCGGCATGTTGTGGAATGTGCGCCCGATGCATTTTGCCTTCAGCCCAAGCCGGACCAGGATCGGGCGGGGCACCGGGCAGCGTGGCCCGTAGGTGAACTGAAAAAAGGCGCCGCCTGGCCTAAGCCAGCCGGTCGCACCGGCAAGGATCATCATGAGCTTTCGCGGCGGCATCGACAGAAGCGGCAAGCCGCTGATGACAGCGCCCAGGCAAGCATCCTCGAACAGAATGGTCCGGGAAAGCCGGGCGGCGTCCATATGGAGCACGCGCACGCCGGGGAACCGGGCCTCCAGCAGGGTCGCGAAATCCTTGCCGGATTCGATGAGTGTCAGGTTGAGGGGCGTGACGCCTCGTTCCAGAAGCGCTTTCGTGAACACGCCCGTCCCCGGACCAAGCTCAAGAACCGGGCCGGTCGCGGCCGATTTTTCGGAGGTCATCAGGGCCGCAAGCGATTGGCCGGACGGCGCGATCGCCCCGACCCTCAACGGGTAGGAAAGCCAGTTGCGGAAGAACCGTGCATGTTCGGTATTCTGCCAGATTTCCATCATGTCATCGGCCTTGTACGCACCGCGTCACACGGCGGGCTTTCTGCGACCCGTTCCCAGTCCCACATGGCGGAGATATCCCTCGAGCGCGTCGATTTGCTCGGTCGAGACGATCGCGCCGACATAGCCATCGGGGCGGACCAGCACCCAGGAACCGGGCGTCAGGGCGTAAGCCTGGCGCACACAGTCACCATGATCGACGACATCGCCCCGCGGGCCGAAAACATGGATGTGTAGCCCCTGCCGCGGGGCGATGGCGGACCGTTCGACCTCGTAGCCAAGCAGCGTCCAGTGAGGCCCTTTGAAAAGCTGGAAAAGGCTCGTCGGGCGGCCGGCTGCTCCCATAATCGGCACTTCGGGCGCACGATCGCCAGCAAGCAGCCCGCCCTCCCGCTGCGGCTCTTCCATGGCCAGCGGGGATTCGGGATAGCCGATGTCGAGCTGGTGGGTTTCGCGTCCCCGCCGCATTTCTCCGCGCTTCATCGCATCAAGCAGACTGGTCGCAAGACCGAGCATCTGCGCGGCGATCGGGCGGCGTTCTTCCTCGTAGCTGTCGAGCAACGAAACCGGATCGCCCTTGAGAACCGTCGCCAGCTTCCAGCCGAGATTGTAGGCGTCCTGAACGCTGGTGTTGAGGCCCTGGCCGCCGGTAGGCGGATGAGTATGAGCGGCGTCGCCGGTAAGGAATGCACGACCAACACGGTAGAGTTCGGCAAGCCGGGCGTTCATATTAAAGGCCGACGCCCAGGACACCGACAGAATGCGGATGTCTCTCCCGGTGCGCTCGGATACGAGCCCCGAAAGGCCCTCCTCCGAAAGATCCATATTGCCTTCCAGCGGAATCGGTGCCTGAATCTGAAACAGCTCCGTGCCTGCGAGCGGGCATATTCCAATTTGCCGCTGCATGTCGCCCTCGTTGAAGCGGTGCCACGCATCGCGATCCAGTCCCGTCAGGACAACATCGGCCACCACGACCCGGACGCCGAGCGTCTTGCCGGGAAAGTCGATGCCAAGCGCATGGCGGACAAAGCTTCGCCCGCCATCGGCCCCTACGAGGTAGCGCGCGTGCACGACCTCTTCCCCGGCCTTTCCGACGAGGCGAGCCGTTACGCTTTCATCATCCTGCTCAAAGCCGACCAATTCGCAACCGAACTGCACGCGATGGCCGAACTCGGCGAGCCGCTCACGCATGACGCCTTCGGTGAGGAACTGCGGGATCATGAGCGGCGTGCGATAGGGCTCATCCGTCCTCGGCTCTTCGGCCTCGCCAACAGCCAAATCGGTAACCGCGCCATCCTGTGTGTATTCCCGCTGCGGCGGATAGGGGCCACCCGCAGCGACAATTCGGTCGACGATGCCAAGGTCCTCGAAGATTTCCAGCGTGCGCGGTTGCAGTCCCTTGCCGCGCGAACCGCGAAAAGCATCATCCAACATTTCGATCAGGCGGAAGGGAATTCCCCGCCGTGCGAGATCGATTGCAAGGGTAAGACCGGCCGCTCCCGCGCCGCAAATCAGCACGTCGGTCGTGAAGTCTCTTGTCATGTTCAGCTCCATATGTGTAATATGCACATAATAGGAGTACCGACATGCCGTCAACAAAAAATGTGCAAAATACACATATTAGCGATCAGATTCGCGAAATCCACGACGCATTGATTGACATTGTCAGTGTGATGAACAGGCCGCAGCGCGACGAGGAGATGGTCCGCGATGCCGGCATAGCACTCGATCGCGCCTTGTTTCCCCTGCTCGTTGTAATCGAGCGGCGCGGACCGATCGGCGTCGTGGAACTCGCTGACGGGGTGGGACGCGACTATACGACCGTCAGCCGTCAGGTCACAAAACTGGAAAGTCTAGACCTGGTGGAGCGCCAGACAAACAATGCCGACCGCAGGGTCCGCAAAGCTGTCATCGCCCCGAAGGGTAAGGCGATGACCGACAAGGTCGATGGGGTGCGCGAGCGAAACGCCCGCGCCATCTTCGAGACATGGAACGCCCAGGAGGTCGATGACCTAGTGCGACTCATGCGCAAACTGGCCGACGCCATGAAGGACGCGCCAGACCCGGGCGATTAGTCTGCGCGCATCGTCAAAATTGGACTGTAGCGACACGTATTCTCCGGTCTTCTACAGATTCCCCGAAAGACGGATGGTTTTGCGACAGCGGGAAGCTCGGTCTCTGGCGCGCAGCTATGTCCGCTTCCGGGCGCGCAATACTGTATCACCTGTGACCGGAACGGTGAAGGATTTCCAACGCGGGTCGAAATTGCATCCAGCCGAAAAATCGCGCCGCGACCCGCATCGAAAATCCTTCACCATTCCTGCCATAAGCCAATCTTTGAATGCTGCATTGCTGTTTCCTTGAAGCGGACATTCACCACGCTTCGAACCCATGGTCCGATTTCAACCTGTGAAATGGAGCTGGATCAACACATATAGATGGCGGACCGACAAATTTCGATAAAACTGCGCAGTGGCTGCGGCGCGGACCGATTGGGGTAATATAGACGCGGTCCATCCATCTCGGGCCACCAATCTGGAAGAACCGGCACCAACCTGCCGGTGGCAAAATCCTCATCCAGCCAGTTTCGGAATGTCTGAATAATACCCATACCCGCTCTCGTGTAACGCAACCCCGTGTCAATCGCATTCACACTCAGGATGAGGGCATTGTTTGGCTTTACCTCCATGAACTGCCCCTCTCTGCACAGCGTCCAAGGCAACAGCGGGCCGCCCTTCAAGCGGTACCGGATCGCGCTGTGTACCGTAAGATCCTCCGGTTCAAGAGGCATGCCATGTTCCTGCAAATAGGTGGGAGCTGCAGCCAATGCCATCTGCTGTGTGCGAGGTCCGATCGGGATAGAGATCATGTCTTGTTCCAGAACGCTGCCATAACGGATACCAGCATCGCAGCCAGCAGCAATCATATCCACCAGATCGTTTTCAACTATGATCTCGACCTCAACCCCCGGATAGCGGCGATGATATTCGGCGAGAAGTGAAGGCAAAATATCCGGCATAACCGCACCGGGAACATTCAGTTTCAGACGCCCTTGCACCTGCCCGCCAAGATTGATGACCTCAAGGCAAGCGGCATCCACGGCAGACAAAAGCGGCGCAACCCGGTCCACAAGCAGTTTTCCTTCATCGGTGAGATGCAGGCTCCTCGTCGTGCGACGCAAGACCGGCACCCCAAGCTGCACTTCAATTCGCGAAACCGTCGTGCTGACCTTTGAAGGCGCGACACCAAGCCGACGGGCGGCCGCACGAAAGCCTCCGTTACGAAGCACAGCAAGCAGGACGGTCAGATCATCAAAGGAAACTTTGTTCTCCATACAGAACAACCCGTTCGAATTCAGCTCTCTTATCTTTCTATTTTAAAACAGTCATTGTGTCGAACAAATAAAACAGGTCGAGCGTCAGTGGCGCGAACCATATGATTGGAGATTGAATGATACTTGTAGTTACAGGTGCCTCGGGGAAACTTGGCGGACTTGTCGTAGAGGCGCTGTTGCGCCTCGTGCCTGCAGAGCAGATTGGTGTAAGTGTACGGGATCCTGCAAAGCTTTCTCACCTTGCCGCTCGCGGAGTTCGTGTCAGAAAGGGCGATTACAATGATGCTGACAGTTTGCGCTCTGCTTGGGAAGGTGCAGAGCGTGTGCTGCTCGTGTCTTCCAATGCAGCTGCATCCGGAGGCAATGCACTGGCCCAACATGAAACAGCCATAGCTGTGGCAAAGGAGTTGGGCGTAAAGCGATTGCTTTATACCAGTCAGGTCTCCAGCAACTCACAATCACACTTCCCTCCGGGCAGAGATCATGCAGCGACCGAGGCAATGCTGGCGCATTCCGGCCTCGCATGGACAGCGTTGCGTCACGGCTTTTATGCTGACAGCGCCATCAGCATGCATGCAAGCGGGTTAGAAAGCAGCCGTCTGATCGGCCCCGAGGACGGCAAGGTTTCCTGGACAACCCACCAAGACCTGGCCGAGGTGGACGCTCTGTTCCTGAGCGGTCGCGAAACGCACGAAGGCCCAACACCTCCTTTGACCGGCAGCGAAGCGCTCGATATGGGGGATCTTGCACGACTGGCGGGAGACATTTTTGGCCGAACCATAGAACGGAGCGTCATTAGCGAAAGCACAATGGTTGAGAATGCCCGGCGTCATGGGCTTCCGGAAAGCGTCATTAGTGTTATGACGGGTTATTATCGTGCTGCCCGGGAGGGTGAATTCGCGATGATTGATCCAACCTTGAAAAGACTATTGGGTCGAGAGCCCCAGCGCATCAAAGAAATCCTGACCCGAAAGTTCGGATAGAGATCTGTTTGGGTGGTTCGTGTCAGCTCGAACTTGCTGGGGTAGTTCGCGAGCTGGCCCTCATAAATATGGCCGCCTATCACAACTTGAGTGGGTGTGATGTGAACATAATCCGGTCGGTGTCATAGCCGGCCGAACCGGCGGCCTGAGCCTGGATGCGCATAGGGATCCCTTAAATGGCCGCTTTGGCCTGCGGCATCAGAAATCTCGCAGCTGCGTGAGATGACTGCTTTCCGCCCATATTACTCATTCGAGTGTCGGTACTAGAGCCCCACCAAACTTTCTTAGTTCGGCTAATGCAGGATTGGATTGTTCAAATTCGGCAGGAACGATGCGGGTCGGGAATAACCCTTTCCAAGCAACATTTCCCCCGCTAGCAGGACACCAACCGCGCGAATTGAAACTTGATTCCAAATCGTTTCATGGGCCGTTTCATGGGCTTACTATTACTTTTGATAAATTGAATTTATTTATCGTCTTGAATTTAAAAGGCAAATTTGGCGCACCCGAGAGGATTCGAACCTCTGGCCTCTGCCTTCGGAGGGCAGCGCTCTATCCAGCTGAGCTACGGGTGCCTGGCGCTGATGAGGGGATTGTCGGCATGACGCCTTGTCTCGATCCCGTCGCGCGAAGATATGTCGGACTTCTTAGCTGATGCGTTGCGTTGGTGCAATGGGAAATGACGGTGAATTTCGTCGCTTTGTGCATATTGAGCAGGGAGTGTGGTGTTCCATCCCAATGGCTTTGGGGCAGATGGGATCGGTGATATCGCAAAGGGGAGTATCCTCGCGCCGTCCGAGTAGTGGACCATGACGCAGACGGCGATGTTGCGAAAGCCGGAAGCTCAGAAGATGATCAAACAACTCAGCGACAGGATCTGCAAAACCGTTTCAGCGAAGGAGGCAATCAATGCCGTGCGAACGAGCCGCCTGGGGTGACGCATTTGCGCTTAAAGCGGCCAGACGATCAGGATGGTGGGCACCGAGATGGCAATGATCAGGATCTCAAGCGGCAGGCCCATGCGCCAATAGTCGCCAAATTTGTAGCCGCCTGGGCCCATGATAAGCGTGTTGTTCTTGTGGCCGATGGGGGTAAGAAAGGCACAAGAAGCAGCCACGGCGACGGCCATCAGAAATGGATCGGGGTTGACGCCAAGGCGATTGGCGATCTCGATGGCAATGGGGGCGGCGACCACGGCTGTCGCCGTGTTGTTGAGCACGTCGGATAGAGTCATGGTGACGACCATCAGGATGGTCAGGATGATGGCTGGCCCCAACCCTTCAGTTAAAGACAGGATCGAGCCAGCAATCAGGCTCGTGCCGCCGGAATTTTCAAGCGCGGTACCTAGCGGGATCATGCTGCCGAGCAGCACGACCACGGGCCATTCGATCGTGTCATAGACCTCTCGGATCGGGACGATTTCCAGCAGGGTATAGAGCACCACCACTGCAGCAAGCGCGATGGGCAGATAGACCAGCTCAAAGCTGGCAGCGAGGATGGCAAGGGCAAACAGGCCTGCGGCCAGTCCGGCGCGGCCATGCTGGGTGAGGGACAGGCCGCGATTGGCCAGAGGCAAGCATCCGAGCCAGCGCACCGTGTCGGGTAAGGCATCTGCAGGTCCGAGCAGGAGCAATACGTCCCCCGCCTGAATTTCTTCCTTGCGAACCCGTTGATAAAAGCGCGTGCCCTGTCGGGAAATGCCCAGCAAAGTCACATTGCGGCGTGACAACAGGCGCACGGACATCGAGGAACGCCCGACAATGCGGGCATCAGCGGGCACCACGCATTCGGTCAATTCCATGCCGCGGGCGGCGACCGGAGCCTCTGATGGCTTGCGCTGATAGCCCAGTTTGAGACTGCCGACAAATTTATCGATCTGCTCAGGCGTGGCTTCGAGCACCAGAATGTCCTTGGCGCGCAGTTCGGTGTTGCGGCTGTTGCCCGCCAAACGCTTGCCGTTGCGGATGACACCCATGATGGCGATGTCATGCTCTTCGCAGGCCTCGTCGAGTTCCCGGACCAATTGGCCCTCGGCCTTGCTGTCTTCGATGACCACGACCTCTGCGATATATTTCCCGATTTCGAACAGATCTTGCGTTTCATCGCGGCTGCTCTGGGCGCCGGGGATCAGGCGCCAGCCGACCAGCGCGATGAACACCATGCCAGCGGTGGCGGCCACCAAACCGACGGGGGCAAAATCGAACATGGCAAAGGGTTCCCCCAAGGCCTGCTCCCGGAAGGCGGCGATGATGATGTTGGGGGGGGTGCCGATCAGGGTGATCATGCCTCCCAGAATGGTGGCAAAGGCCAGCGGCATTAAAGAGAGGGACGGGCTGCGTCCCGACTTTTGCGCCGCCTGAATGTCAACGGGCATGAGCAGGGCGAGCGCCGCGACATTGTTCATCAGGGCGCTCATCAGGCCGCCTGCCGCCCCGATGATCGAGACGTGGCTTTGCAGCGAGCGGTCCTTGTCAATGACCAAAGCCGTGATCTTGTCGACCGCTCCGGACAAAACCAGCCCGCGCGAGACCACCAGAACCAGAGCCACAATGATTGTGGCCGGATGACCAAAGCCCGAAAAGGCTTGATCCTTTGGCACAAGACCCAGCAGCAATGCGATGACCAGAGCGCCAAAAGCGATGACATCATAGCGGATACGGCCCCACAGCAGCATCGCAAAGACAAGGCCGAAGAGGGAGAAAAGGGCAATCTGGTCGAAGGTGAGAGAGCTGTCTGACACGGAAACTGGCATGGTGGCGGGTTTGTGACCTTCATTTGGGTTTGTCGCACTGGGTCAGCTTATTCGATTTGAGCCTCAGATCCAGTGTCTTTCCGGAGAAAGTTTGGTCCTTCCGAAAAGACTCTTTGACGTGTGATCCTTAGATGGAGGCCATGGATGGAACAGCAGAGGCTCCTTGAGGCTAACAATCAGTTGCCTTTGCAGGTTTTCAGGCCCTTGATGCGCAGATTGGTGCCCCATTGTACTTGCTTGTGGTTGTTGCCGCGCAGGCACCAGCCATAATGATGCATGAAGTCGTTGCTCCATACAGGGCCGCCATAGCCACAATTGTGCTTGATCGCGACATTATATTGGGCGAGGGCCGTGTTGGCATAAATGCGGCATTTCTTTTCGATATCATCTGCGGATGCCATGCCGCTTGACATGATTGCCATGCTGAGGCTGAGGGCTGAGAGTGTGAGTGCTTTTGTGGTGAACATGATTGGCTCTCCTTAAAAGAGGTTTGAAGCGTTGGCCGGGTGTGATCGCCAACATCCATAGGTCGTTCTGTCGGCGGGTTGGGTTCACCGAAATATGGGCCTTGTGGGGCGATTGGCGGGGGTTTGAGGTCGCTGGCGCTTTAAGAGTGGTCAAAGGGTCAAACGCGACAATTCTGGGTGTAAGACAGCAAGACAGGATTGTCGGGCGCACTGGATGGGTTAGTCTTGCCACATCTTCAAGGGATCAAGTGAAGGAAGCACCCATCATGACATCGGATTTGACCCAGTGGACGCCGCGGCCTTTGCCGCCTCACACGGCCATGGAAGGACGCTATGTGCGGCTGGAGCCGCTGGATGCAGACCGTCATGCGGGGGCGCTGTATGTTGCATCGAATGTGCCCGACAAAGAGGACAAATTCCGTTGGCTGTTCGAGGCTCCTCCAACAGATGAGGCGCGTTTTACGGCTTGGGTGGCTGAACAGGCGGCCAAGCGTGATCCGCTTTTCTATGCAATCATCGATCTTGAAAGCGGCAAGGTGGCCGGGCGGCAGGCCTTGATGCGGATGGATACCAACAATGGCTCGATTGAGATTGGCAGCATCTATTGGGGGCCGTTGCTATCACGCCGAAGGGGTGCGACCGAGGCCTGCTATTTGTTCATGAAGCAGGCCTTTGACGAATTGGGCTATCGCCGGTTTGAATGGAAATGCAATGACCACAACGCGCCCTCCAAGCGGGCGGCGGAGCGGTTCGGCTTTCGCTATGAGGGCCTGTTCCGCCAGCATATGGTGATCAAGGGAGCCAATCGCGACACGGCCTGGTTCTCAATCATCGATACCGAATGGCCTGCTTTAAAGGCAGGCTATGAAAGCTGGCTGGATGAGGCGAATTTCGATGCGAATGGTCAGCAAGTGTCGAGCTTGCAGGACTGTCTCGCCAAGGCCCGGCAGGATTTGGCGCAACAAGGCATATGAGTGCCAGCCCCGAACACGAAAAAGCCCCGCAGGCTGATCAGTCTGCGGGGCTTTTTCTATCGGGTTGGTAAGACTGTCAGGACAGTTTGCCGTGGCAATGCTTGAATTTCAGGCCCGAGCCACACGGGCAAGGGGCGTTGCGTGGCACTTTGCCATGTTGCCGGACATAAGCTTCCAGATCAAAGTCATCATTCGCCACCATCTCATCTTCGCCGGTGATCGGATCGATGTGGGAGGCGTGCATTTCAGGCAATTCCTGCTGCTCGAACGGGTTTGGTTCTTCCTGACGCAACACCACATGGGCCAATTGCTGGGTAACCATCTTGCGCAGGTTGATAAGCAGGGCCTGGAACAACTCGAAGCTCTCGGTCTTGTATTCCTGCAGCGGGTCGCGCTGGCCATAGCCGCGGAAACCGATGACGTTGCGCAGGTGATCCAGAGCCACCAGATGCTCACGCCAGAGATGGTCGAGGATCTGAAGCAGAACCGATTTCTCCACCTGACGCATCAGGTCCGGGGTGAAATTGGCGGTCTTGGCGGCGGCGGCCTCGTCGGCGGCACGCTTCAGGCGGTCAAGGATCTCCTCGTCCGCAATGCCTTCTTCCTGCACCCACTCCTTCACCGGGACATCGAGATTGAGATATTCCTGCACATCGTCATGCAGACCTTCAACATCCCACTGCTCGGCGTAGGCCTTTTCAGGGATATGCTGTGCAACGATGTCTTCAATGACTTCATGACGCATGTCTGAGACCACGTCGGCAACGCCTTCTTCATCCATCAGGTCGATACGCTGATCGAAGATGACCTTACGCTGGTCATTCATCACGTCATCGAATTTCAGAAGGTTCTTACGAATATCGAAGTTGCGGGCCTCAACTTTTTTCTGCGCCTTTTCCAGAGCCTTGTTGATCCAAGGGTGGATGATGGCCTCGCCTTCCTGCAGGCCAAGCTTCTGCAACATGCCATCCATGCGATCAGAGCCAAAGATGCGCATCAGGTCATCTTCCAGAGACAGGAAGAATTTGGAATGACCCGGGTCACCCTGACGACCGGACCGGCCACGCAGCTGGTTGTCGATACGGCGGCTTTCATGGCGCTCGGTGCCGATCACATAGAGCCCGCCAGCGGCAAGGGCAATCTGCTTTTTGGCTTCGATGTCGGCCTTGATTTCGGCAATCTTGGCTTCGCGCTCTTCGCCTTGCACCTCTTCGGGGATTTCCTGTGCGATGCGCATGTCGAGGTTGCCGCCGAGCTGAATGTCGGTCCCACGGCCAGCCATGTTGGTGGCGATGGTGACGGCTCCGGGGCTGCCGGCCTGAGCGACGATCATGGCTTCCTGTTCGTGGAAGCGGGCGTTCAGCACCTGATGGGGGATATTTTCTTTTTTCAAGTGGGCCGAGAGCTCTTCGGAGCGTTCGATCGAGGTGGTGCCCACGAGGGTCGGCTGACCGCGTTCCTGACAATCCTTGATCAGGGCCACCAAGGCGATGTCCTTCTCGCGGGTGGTGCGATAGACCTCATCGTCATCGTCGGCACGCTGGACAGGCAGGTTGGTGGGCACTTCGATAACCTCAAGGCTATAGATGTCCATCAATTCCTCAGCCTCAGTCTGGGCCGTACCGGTCATGCCGGAGAGTTTTTCATACAGGCGGAAATAGTTCTGGAAGGTGACAGAGGCCAGCGTCTGGTTTTCCGGCTGGATGGAGACATGTTCCTTGGCTTCCAGCGCCTGATGCAAGCCTTCGGAAAAACGACGGCCTTCCATCATGCGACCCGTGAACTCGTCGATGATCACGACCTGATCATTCTTGACGATATAGTCCTTGTCGCGGGAAAACAGCTTGTGGGCCCGCAGCGCCTGATTAAGATGGTGGACGATCGACACATTTTCGATGTCATAAAGACCCTCGCCCTGAAGCATGTCTGCTTCCTTGAGCATGGTCTCGATCGCCTCGGTGCCTTCCTCGGTGAAGGTGGCGGTCTTTGACTTCTCGTCGATTTCGTAATGGCTATCGGACAGCTTGGGAATGAAGGTGTCGATGGTGTTGTACATGTCCGACTTGTCATCAAGCGGACCGGAAATGATCAGCGGCGTGCGCGCCTCGTCAACGAGGATGGAATCCACTTCGTCGACGATGGAGAAATAGTGGCCGCGCTGAACCATCTGCGGCTTTTCGTATTTCATGTTGTCGCGCAGATAGTCAAAGCCGAATTCGTTGTTGGTGCCATAGGTGATGTCTGCATCATAGGCAGCCTTGCGTTCGTCATCGTCCAGACCGTGAATGATGACGCCGGTGGTCATGCCCAGAAATGCAAAGACCTGTCCCATCCATTCGGAGTCACGCTTGGCCAGATAATCGTTGACCGTGACGACATGAACGCCACGCCCGGTCAGGGCGTTGAGATAGGCGGGAAGGGTGGCAACCAATGTTTTGCCTTCACCGGTACGCATTTCGGCAATGGCACCGTCATTGAGCACCATGCCGCCCATCAGCTGCACATCATAATGGCGCTGACCGAGCGTTCGTTTGGCGGCCTCACGGACGGTGGCAAAGGCGGGAACCAGAAGGTCGTCGAGTTTGGTACCGTCTTCCAGTTGCTTTTTGAACTCCGCAGTCTTGTTGCGCAGCTCTTCATCGGACAATTGGGAAATTTCTTCTTCCAGCGCATTGATGGCTGCAACGATGGGATGATATCCCTTGATGCGGCGATCATTTGCCGACCCAAAGAGTTTGCGAGCGATGGCTCCAAGACCGACCATAGACCGGATCCTTCCTTATGCATTGCCGTCGAAAAAGGGGACGGCCATATTTGTAACGCAATTGCGGCGAGACTGGCTTCTCACGGGCGAAACCGTCCCGACTTGAATAATGAATGTCAACAGTCCAGATAGAGTTCTGGCAACAAACTGCACGGCTGACAGATAAGATTGGGCCTCAGTCTTGTCAACGCCAACAAAGGCAGGTAGGTCACCTGTCAGGTGAGTTTTTCGTGTTTTTTCGTTCCTCAGTGAACAACAATGGGAAATATTAAGATGGTTCGAGCCTTTTTTGCACGGTCGGCAGCGACCGCCCTGACATCTTTTCTTGTGCTGGCAGCGGTCCCCGCTTCCTATGCACAGGATGCCAGCAAGGATAGTGTTGTTGCCACTGTGGATGGCAAGGCATTGACCACCAGCGAACTGGGTTTCATCACCCAGGAGCTGGGCCCACGTCTTGGCAAAATGCCTGCCGAGCAGCAAAAATCCCAACTGATCAACGCGCTCGTCGATCTGCAGATTGTCGCCGCCGCCGCGAAGAGCGAAGGTCTGGACAAGAGCGAATTCTACAAAAAGCAGATGGACTATCTGGAACTCAAAGCTTTGCGCAATGAGTTCTTCCGCGCCAAGGTTGAATCGGCTGTCAGCGAAGATGACATGAAAGCGCTCTATGAGGCGCAAATCGGTTCTGCGCCTGCAAAGATGCAGGTCAAGGCTCGTCATATTTTGGTGAAGGAAGAAGCTGAAGCCAACGATGTGATCAAGACGCTGGATGGTGGTGCCGATTTTGCCACGCTTGCCAAAGAAAAATCCACAGGCCCTTCCGGTGCCAATGGCGGGGATCTGGGGTATTTCGGACAAGGCCAGATGGTCCCGGCCTTTGAAGCTGCGGCCTTTGCTCTGGATAAGGGTGGTTATACCAAGAAGCCGGTTCAGACCCAGTTTGGCTGGCATGTCATTCTGGTGGAAGACAAGCGCGAGCAGCCGAAGCCTTCTTTTGATGATGTGAAAATGAACATCCGCGGCTTCCTCGTGCAGCAGAAATTTTCCCAGTTGCTGAATGAACTGAAGGAAAAGGCCAACGTCGAGATTGTGAAATAAGACCGGTTTTTCTGGTATTTCTTCACATCAAAGGGTAAGGAGAGAGACCAATGCGCACCGGAGGGTGCGTTCGGGTTTCTCTCCTTTTTTGTTGCAAGGAACTGCATCATGGATCTCAAGCCATCCCCATTTGCCCCCGAGGAACTTCCAGAGATGACCACGCTTGATGGCTTTCGCGTCGGCGTCGCGGCGACGGGGGTCAAGTATCGGGGTCGCAATGACGTGCTTGTGGTGACGATGGATGAAGGTACGACGGTCGCCGGCGTCTTCACCAAGTCCAAATGCCCGTCTGCGCCGGTTGACTGGTGCCGTCGTTGTCTGTCCAACGGGGAAGCGCGGGCGCTGGTGGTTAATGCGTCGAACGCCAATGCCTTTACCGGTGCCAAGGGGGAAGAAACCGTTGCCGCCGTGGCACAGGCCGCTGCTGCCAAGCTTGGCGCCGACCCTTCGATGATTTTTCAGGCTTCGACCGGGGTGATTGGCGAGCCGCTTGATCCGGCTCCGATCACCGCAACCTTTGATGGCTTGATGGATGATGCCAAGGCAGATGCCTCCTGGCTTGACGCGGCCAAAACCATCATGACCACCGATACGTTCCCCAAAGTGGCAACGGCAAGCGTCGATATCGACGGGGTCGAGGTGCGGATCTATGGGCTGGCAAAAGGCTCGGGCATGATTGCCCCTGACATGGCAACGATGCTGAGCTTCGTCTTCACCGATGCACCAATCGCTGCCGATGTGCTGCAAAAGATGCTGACCAAGCATGTGGACACCTCGTTCAATGCCATCACTGTTGACAGCGATACCTCGACCAGTGACACCTTGATGCTGTTTGCCTCCGGTGCCGCCAAGGCGCGGGGCTGTGCTGAAATCACCGAACTCAGCGACGAGCGAGTGGCTCTGTTTTCCGAAGCCCTGTCGAAGCTGCTGGTCGATCTGGCCAAACAGGTGGTGCAGGATGGCGAGGGCGTCAGTAAGGTCATCCGTGTCACCGTTACCGGGGCGGCGAATGATGCGGCCGCCAAGCGCGTGGCCCTGTCGATTGGCAACAGCCCGCTGGTCAAGACAGCGGCCGCGGGGGAAGACGCCAACTGGGGTCGTGTCGTCATGGCGGTTGGCAAGGCAGGGGAAGCGGCGGACCGCGACAAGCTGGCGATCTGGTTCGGCCCTCTGCGTCTGGCAGTCGATGGGTTGCGCGACCCGGATTATTCGGAAGAAGCGGCCAGCGATTATATGAAGAATGACGAAATCGAGATTTGCGCCGATCTGGGTGTGGGGGATGGTCAGGCGACCATCTGGACCTGTGACCTGACCCATGGTTACATCACCATCAATGGCGATTATCGCTCCTGACTGCGGCAAACGGGATCCGGATATATGACTCATGCAAAGGATGAGGCGAACAAAGCGGTTCGCCTGCTGCTGGTTGTTGCAGTGGCGCTGGTGGACAAGGACAATCGGATCCTGATTGCCCAACGGCCTGAAGGCAAGAATCTGGCAGGCCTGTGGGAATTTCCCGGCGGCAAACTAGAGGCTGGCGAGCGGCCTGAAATTGCCTTGGTGCGCGAGCTGGAAGAGGAATTGGGCATTAAGACATGGGAGAGCTGTCTGGCCCCATTGACCTTTGCCAGCCATGCCTATGACGATTTTCATTTGTTGATGCCGCTCTATATCTGCCGCCGCTGGGAAGGTACGCCTGTGGCCAGAGAGGGACAGGCGCTCAAATGGGTGCGGGCTGGCACCTTGAAGGACTATCCGATGCCACCTGCGGATTTGCCGCTGATTCCGGCGCTGATTGATCTGTTGGGCGTGTGACGGCGTTGCGTTTAAGTCTTTGTTAGCCAAAGATTTTAAAATTCGAGATAAAGAGAAAAGAAAGTCTGTCTCTTGAGGGTCCGTTCATCGATTGGTCGGTAGAGTGGCAACCGGGAACGAGAAAAGCTGTTTGCTACCCTTTTGGGGGGACTTTTTGAATGCACAAATGGATCAGTCATTTCCGGCGCGATGAAACCGGCGCCACCGCGCTCGAATATGCGTTGCTTGCGGGGCTGATCGGCGTGGCTCTGGTCACCGTGATGCATGATGTTACCTTTGCCGGGCTGGATAAGGTTCAGGCCCTGCTCGACTCGATCATTGCCAGCGCGCCCTGATTGGTGCTCTCCCCCTATCCTTTTTTATCCTATCTTGACTTGTCAGGCAGAATGGCAGCCAGAGGCGTTGTCGCGCTGCCCGGCTTCAGGGGTTTTTGCTGACTTTCATGGGGTGACCAGCCCGACAATGAGAGAATCTGGAAGGTGGCGCGAATGCGCCCGTCCGCATCGGCGTATTTCTGCTGGTAGAGTTCTGCGGCTCTGAGCAGGGTGGAGCGGCGCATCGAGCGCCGGGTACGATCCGTCAACATGTTGGCGGCTCCCATCTGGCGCAGATCGCGGATCAGATCAAACATTGTGTCATAGCGCACGGTCAGGCTGTCCTGATCCGCCACCGGCAGGGTGAAACCGGCCCGCTGCAACAGACTGCCCATATCTTTCAGATCGGGCAAAGGGGCGATTCTTGGGGTGGCACCACCGGAGATCTCACTGTCGGCCATGAGGAACACCTCGCGCAACTCGTGCAGGCTGTCGCGGCCCAGAAGAGTGGCCAGAAACAGGCCGTCAGGCTTCAAGGCATGGCGGATCTGGATGAGGCATCCGGGTAGGTCGTTGATCCAGTGGAGAAAGAGCGGCGAGACGATCAGGTTGCAGCTTTCTGCGGCGATCGGCAGCATCTCCGGATCTGCTACGATACCAAGGTCGTCTGGCTGAAAAAAGTCCGCGTGTTGTTCAAGGCGAAAGACCTGTTCGGTGCCTTTGCGAGCAGCCAAGCGCTGTGCCAGCAATCCGGTATGGCCACCAAGCTCCATGCAAAGGGGGAAGTCCCGCAACACCATAGACAGGCGGGATTCCATGTCGTTGACCACCTCTGTGAGCAAGAAATCTGCCCCATCTTCGGCGCGTTTCAAAGCTTTGACGCGGCGGGCGGTCAGAAGGGCATGGTCAAAGATCTGCGGAATGGAACTCATGATGGCTGCTTCTGGTTGTTGGGTCGTGTGTTTTGCTTGTCAGGAGTTGCGGTTTGGGACACACTTGCTTCATTGCCTTTGTGTCTGAGGGGGCAACAGATTGCAAGTCGATGGGGGCACTATGAAGCGTTGGGCGGCAAAAGACCATGGGCCTTCCGGCCTGCCAGAAGACGATGAGCCCATTGTGGTACGCGCATCCGTGAAGGAGACCCTGTCCCGGCTTGGCATGGCCTGTCTTGATTTGATCATTCCGCCGCGTTGTGCTGGCTGCGGTGCCAGTCTTGAGGTCTCCAATCATTTGTGCGCGGCCTGCTGGTCGCAGATGGAATGGATCGACAAACCCTATTGTGCCGTGTCGGGCCTGCCCTTCGCTTATGATCTGGGGGAAGAACAAGTCAGCAGTTCCGTGCCGGCCCGCCCGCCGGTCTATGACAGGGCGCGCAGCGTGACCGCCTTTGGCGATACGGCGCGATCGCTTGTGCATCAGCTGAAATATTACGACAGGACGGACCTTGCCAAAGTGATGGGGCGGTGGATGGTGCGGGCCGGGGCGGACTGTCTGGATGACCCGGACAGCTGGATTGTGCCTGTGCCGTTGCATGTCTTGCGGCTCTGGTCCCGGCGCTACAATCAGGCGGCCATGCTGGCCAAGGTGGTGGCCGGGGAAACGGGGTTGCGCTTCAAGCCCGATCTGTTGCGCCGGGTGCGCCCGACACGCCAACAGGTGGGCCTGAGCGGGGAGGCGCGGCGCAGCAATGTGGAAGGGGCGTTCAAACTGTCCCTGCCGGACCGTCTGACCCTGTCCGGGCGGCGGGTGGTGCTGGTGGATGATGTCTGGACGACGGGAGCGACACTGGAGGCCTGTTGTCGGGTCCTGCGACGGGCCGAGGTCGGGGAAATTTGCATAATTACCTTTGCTCGGGTTGTCGGAGATGGGGAAAAGCCCATATAACCGGGACAAATCGTTATGGACATTCGCCTTTGCTGCCGCTTCATTGACGGCAAAGACAGGGCGCACAATCTGGAGATCCCAATGGCAGAGATTGTCATCTATACCCGCCAAATGTGCGGATTTTGCACCGCCGCCAAGAAGTTGCTGGCCGACAAAGGTGCAGCTTTCCGCGAGCTTGACGCCACTTTTGATTTTGATATCAAGCAGGAAATGATGAAGAAATCCGGTCGCCGGACCTTCCCGCAAATCTTCATCAATGAGACCCATGTGGGGGGCTGCGATGATCTGTTCGCTCTGGAACAAGCAGGCGAACTGGACGGCATATTGGCTGCTTGAGGCAGCCGCTCGCGCAATTGTGTAGATTGCGTGAGAACGAAGATTCCGGAGGGGTGACATGGATAAATTTCGGGCTGCCTGTGTGCAGATGCGCTGTGGCCGAGACATCGGGACCAATCTGGATCTGGCTGAAAGGCTGATCCGTGAGGCCGCTGCCGATGGTTGCGCCTATATTCAGACCCCTGAGCAGACCTCTACCATGGAAATGAGCCGCAAGGCACTGATGGCAATCATTGCCGAACAGGATGCGGATGAGGGCCTCAAGCGGATGCAGGCTCTGGCCCGTGAGCTGTCTGTCTGGCTGCATATCGGCTCGATGTCTTTCCTTGCATCAGACCCAGCGACCGGTGAGCCGAAAGCAGCGAACCGGTCGCTGGTTCTGACGCCTGACGGGTCGGTGGTGGCGACCTATGACAAGATCCATATGTTTGATGTGGATCTGGAAAATGGCGAAAGCTACCGGGAATCGAGCAGTTTTGAGGCCGGGGCAAGGGCTGTCAGCGTGGCTTTGCCATGGGGTGAGTTGGGGTTGAGCATCTGTTATGATTTGCGCTTCCCCTACCTCTATCGGGCGCTCTGCCAGCAAAAGGGCGCGTCGATCCTTGCCATACCATCCGCCTTTACCAAAAAGACCGGGGAAGCCCATTGGCAGGTCCTGATGCGGGCCCGCGCCATTGAATGCGGGGCCTTTGTCATTGCGGCAGCGCAGGGAGGCACACACGAGAATGGCCGCAAAACCTATGGCCATTCGCTGATTGTCGATCCATGGGGCAAGGTTTTGGTTGAAGCCGAGGACGAGACTTGCTTTGTTGCCGCTGACATCGATATGGGGCAGGTGGCCAAGTGCCGGCAGGCGATCCCATCTTTGACCCATGACAGATCTTTTGATATCTAGCGCCAAGTGCCGTATCATGCTGCATTCTTTCGGCATTTGTCGACCCTATGGTCGGTCGGCTTTTTGTTGTTGATGCCCATGGCTCCTGCCAAAGGGTGAAAGGGTCAGGGAACCCAGTGATCAAATATTCGCTTCGATGTGATCAGAACCATCAGTTTGAAGGCTGGTTCCGCAACAGTGATGATTGCGAGGCCCAGATCCATGACGGCTATCTGGAATGCCCTTTTTGTGGTTCGCGTGCGGTGTCGAAATCCCTGATGGCACCCCGCGTGTCGGGGACCCGCAGCCAAAACCGATCACAGACCCAGCCCACTCTTCAGGCCGAGCCACAGGAAAAGACCAGCCAGGCAAGCCCGGCTCCTGTCGCCGATGGGGCGGGTGCCAATGCACCTGTGCCCGTGACCAACGATGGCGCCGCAATCGATCCGAAGGCCTTGCAGGATATGCTGCGAAGCTACCGCAAGCATGTGGTGGAAAGCTCGGATTATGTCGGTGACAAATTTGCCGAAGAAGCCCGCAAGATGCACTTTAAGGAAAGTGAAGCGCGAGGCATCTATGGCGAGGCGACTATCGATGACGTCAAGTCGCTGGCCGAGGACGGGATCGAATGCCTGCCGCTGCCGGTTCTGCCCGAAGATCAGAACTGATCTGCCCTATCGTTTCGGTCAGGCGGGTTTCTGCCAATAGATCATGTAATTGACATCCATGTCAGACGACAGGGACCAGCTATCCTTGAGCGGATTGTAGGTGACGCCGGTGCGTTCTTCTACCGTCAGGCCGGTCGGATACAGGGCGCGTTCCAACTCATCGGGTGTGACGAACTTTTCCCATTGATGGGTCCCTTTGGGCAGCCAGCGCAGGACATATTCCGCCCCGACAATCGCCAGAGCATAGGCCTTGAGAGTCCGGTTGAGGGTGGCGACAAACATCAAACCGCCGGGTTTGACCATGCTGGCGCTTGATTGCAGGAACAACTCGATGTCAGCGACATGCTCGACCACTTCCATGGTCAGCACCACATCGTAGCTTTCGCCGCGGGCGGCCAGACTTTCCGATGTTGTGGCTTCATAGGTGATGTCGAGACCGTTTTCGCTGGCATGGGTGCTGGCGATGCCGATATTGGTTTCAGACGCGTCAACGCCGGTAACCTCGGCACCCATCCGGCAAAGCGGTTCACACAACAGGCCACCGCCACAGCCAATGTCGAGAATGCGCAAGCCCTCCAGCGGACGCTGGGCCTTCGGGTCGAGGCCGAACTGGGCGACCAGTTTCTCACGGATATATTTGACCCGGGTCGGGTTGAATTTGTGCAGGGGGCGGAATTTTCCGGTCGGGCTCCACCATTCTGCTGCCATGGCAGAAAAGCGTGCGACCTCGGCTTCATCGACGGTGCTGCCGGAAAATGTGGTTTGTGACGTCATCTCTTCTGCCCTTTCCCTCATACTGACCCTGCAAGGCCGGTGCGCACCACAGGCGTGTGAGACGCTGCAATGGTGTGCTTATCCATACGGTGGCATCTGCGCAACCGGATTTTTCCTTGCTCGGTCGAAGGGGACCAAAAGTCAAGTCTTTGAGTCCTTGCAAGTGACGTCCGTGCCGAGTATGACTATGCGCAAATTGGCGTGAGTGTGGCAAATAGACGAGCTGCGTCAGGCTTATATAACGAAAACAATGACAGAAAGAGATGTTGAATGGCTCGCCTTGTCATGAAATTCGGGGGAACGTCGGTTGCCGATCTCGATCGCATCCGGCGGGTTGCCCGACATGTAAAACGCGAAGTGGATGCTGGCAATCAGGTGGCGGTCGTCGTGTCTGCCATGGCTGGCAAGACCAACGAGTTGGTCGGCTGGGTGGAAGATGCGTCTCCCCTCTATGATGCGCGCGAATATGATACGGTTGTCTCCTCTGGTGAGCAGGTGACGTCGGGTCTTCTGGCCCTAGTGTTGCAGAATATGGGTGTTGATGCCCGCTCTTGGCTTGGATGGCAAATTCCCTTTAAAACCAATGGTGTGCATGGGGCCGCCCGCATCGAGGAAATCGATGGTGCGCGTCTGATCGAGCGGCTGGAAATGAATCAGGTGGCCGTGGTCGCCGGGTTTCAGGGCATCGGGCCGGACAACCGGATCGCCACCCTTGGTCGCGGAGGGTCTGACACCAGTGCGGTGGCGATTGCTGCGGCTATTCATGCGGATCGCTGCGATATCTACACCGACGTGGATGGTGTTTATACCACCGACCCGCGCATTGTACCCGAGGCGCAGCGACTGGATCAGATTTCCTATGAGGAAATGCTTGAAATGGCTTCGCTTGGTGCCAAGGTCATGCAGGTGCGCTCCGTTGAAATGGCGATGGTTCACAATGTCCGCACCTTCGTGCGGTCGTCATTCGTCGAACCAGATGCCCCAGAATTGCTCAATAGCGATGTTCCGATCGGAACATTGATCTGTGATGAGGAAGAGATTGTGGAAAAACAGGTTGTAACCGGGATCGCCTATTCAAGAGACGAAGCGCAGATTTCCCTGCGCCGTGTCGAGGACAAGCCCGGCATCGCCGCCCATGTGTTTGGTCCGCTTGCTGATGCCAACATCAATGTCGACATGATCGTGCAGAATATCTCGGAAGATGGCACCATCACCGACATGACCTTCACCGTGCCAAAGGGTGACTTTGAACGGGCCAAGACCGTGCTTGAAGCTGCGCGCAGCGATATCAATTATGCGGTGCTGCAGGGGTCAACCGATGTGGTCAAGGTATCCGTTATCGGTATCGGCATGCGCAGCCATGCGGGTGTTGCCTCGCAGGCCTTCAGGGCCCTGGCTGACAAAGGCATCAACATTCGGGCGATCACCACTTCGGAAATCAAGATTTCGATCCTGATCGACACGGAATATACGGAGCTCGCAGTGCGTGCTCTGCACTCGCTCTATGGGCTGGACGGCAAATAGGCGACAATTGCTTCACAGGGTGATCCGCCGGGATCAGCTGCGGTTTAAGAAGTAGACAAAATACTGTTTTCTTTGCCGTTCCAATCTTTCCGGCGGGTTATTGATCTGCCTGCGGGCCTCATGCCATAGTGCTCGCGAGGAGAATCTGTTCCCCGATTGCATCATGTGTGCCTTGTCGGGGTTCAGGGATGACGTCTTGCAGGACGTGATGTGCCAGATGCTGTTGCGCTCTGGCTGTGGCGGATGATCGGAGTATCCCTGATGCGGGGAAATGTGGTGGGGCCGCGCATATTGTTGCGACGCCTTCGGGAAACGATGGCGAAGCCGACCGATGCTCAGGATCGGTTGAACGAGATCGTGTGTCTGATCGCGGCCAATATGGTTGCCGAGGTCTGCTCGGTCTATGTGCTCAGAGCCGATGATCAACTCGAACTCTACGCGACCGAGGGTCTCAATCCGGATTCCGTTCACCTGACCCGGCTGAATGTCGGCGAAGGGCTTGTCGGCCATATCGCGTCCGAAGCCCGCATTCTCAATCTGTCCGAACCGCAGGAGCATCCTGCCTTTGCCTATCGCCCGGAAACGGGCGAGGAAATTTACCACGCCTTCCTTGGTGTGCCTGTGCTGCGTGCCGGACGCGTGCTGGGGGTTCTGGTGGTGCAGAACAAAACCCAGCGAATCTATTCCGACGAGGAAGTCGAAGCGCTGCAAACCACCGCGATGGTGCTGGCTGAACTGATTGCCTCGGGCGAGCTGCGCGGTTTGTCAGGGCCGGATACCGACCTTGACATGGTGCGGCCGATGCGGCTCGAGGGCCTGTCGATGGCGGAGGGCATCGGTCTGGGTCATGTGGTTTTGCATGAGCCGCGCGTGGTGGTTACCAATCTCATTGCTGAAGATTTGCGAGGCGAGGAAGAGCGCCTTGAGGCGGCGATTGAAAAGCTGCGCCTGTCTGTCGATGATCTGCTCAACCGGGACGACATATCCCATGGTGGAGAGCATCGGGACATTCTCGAAGCCTATCGCATGTTTGCCTATGACCGTGGCTGGGTGCGGCGGATGAAGGAGGCCATTCATTCCGGCCTGACCGCCGAAGCCGCCGTTGAGCGTGTGCAAAGTGACACGCGCGCCCGGATGCTGCGCTCCACCGATCCCTATTTGCGGGACCGGCTGCATGATTTCGATGATCTGGCCAACCGCCTGCTGCGCAAGCTGACGGGCAACAAGCACGGGGTGAATGGCGGTGAAATGCCGGCAGATTCCATCATTGTTGCACGCAATATGGGCGCGGCGGAATTGCTGGATTATGGTCGGGATCATGTGCGCGGGCTGGTGCTCGAAGAAGGCACGCCGACGAGCCATGTGGTGATTGTTGCCCGGGCCTTGGGCATTCCAACCGTCGGGCAGACGGATGGCGTTGTCTCTCTGTGCGAAGATGGCGATGCAATCATCATCGATGGCGATATGGGGCATGTTCATCTGCGTCCGCCATCGGATGTGGAAGCCTCCTATATCGATCAGGTCCGGTTTCGGGCGCGGCGGCAGGAGCAGTATCGCCAGCTGAGTGGCAAGCCTGCAATCACGCAGGATGGCACATCGGTCGATTTGTTGATGAATGCAGGCCTGCTGGTTGACCTGCCCAATCTGGTGGGGGCCGGTGCCAAAGGCATCGGACTGTTCCGTACCGAGCTTCAATTCATGGTGGCGGCCAGTTTCCCGCGGATGCGGGAACAGGAAAAGGTCTATCGCAAGGTTCTCGACATCTCTGATGGCATGCCGGTGACGTTCCGCTCGCTTGATGTGGGCGGGGACAAGGTGCTGGCTTTTCTGCGCATGGCGCAGGAGGAAAATCCGGCCATGGGTTGGCGGGCCATTCGCTTGGGGCTGGATCGACCGGGCCTGTTGCGCACCCAGATCCGGGCTCTGTTGCATGCGGCAGCGGGGCGGGAGTTGCGGCTGATGTTCCCGATGATCACCGAAGTGCAGGAATATGATATCGCCAAGGATCTGTTCGAGCGGGAGGTGGCCCATCTGGAACGGCATGGTTATGAGAAACCGGTCAAGATCCGTCTGGGTGCGATGCTGGAGGTGCCTTCGCTGCTGTTTCAGATCGATGCCCTGATGAAGCGGGTGGATTTTATCTCTATCGGCACCAACGATCTGCATCAGTTCATGATGGCCAGTGATCGGGGCAATACCCGTCTGTCCGGGCGGTTCAGTTCCCTGTCGCCATCCTTCATCCGGGCCTTGAAGCTGGTGGTTGACAAGGGCAATGAATATGGCGTGCCCGTTACCGTCTGTGGTGAGTTGGCAGGCAAGCCGCTCGGTGCGATGGCCCTGTTGGCGATTGGCTATCGTCGCCTGTCGATGGCTCCGTCTTTCATCGGGCCGGTCAAGTCGATGATTCTGGATTTGCCGCTCGATACGCTCGAGGCGGCGTTTCTTCCGGTTCTTGACGCGGCGACGGACAGTGATGAAATCAAGGCCTATTTGTCGGACTTTGCCGAAAAGCACGATATCCACTTGCCCGCTACCAATCTTTAGCGATCTGGTTGGCTGCCTTCTGGCCGCGCCTAGTCGGCCGGGCGGTGGGCGTTTGTCTTGGAGAAATGAACGCGGTGAGCCAGAATGACTGGCGACCAGAGCGGTCTTGGTCTCTCTTTTTGTAAGCAGCCAATTGAGCCTGAGCTCGTGGCTTGAGGAATGAAACGATGTCGGGAATCACGATTCCATTGGGCCGGGTTGAGGCTCTCATTCAGCGCTTTGATGCAATCTCCTCTGAGATGGCAGCCGGGCCGGAGCCGGATGTCTATGTCAAACTGAGCCGCGATTATGCGGAGCTGGAGCCTGTGGCCATGGTGGGCAACGACTATGTTTCCGCGCTGCGGGAATTGGGCGATCTCAAGGAAATCCTCTCTGATCCCGAGATGGATGCGGAGATGCGCGAGCTGGCCCAAATGGATATCAAACCGACGGAAGAGCGTATTGATACCTTGGCGGCAGAGTTGCAGATCCTGCTGTTGCCCAAAGATGCCGCCGACAACAAGAGCGCGATCCTTGAGGTGCGTGCCGGGACGGGCGGTGATGAAGCGGCTTTGTTCGCCGGTGATCTGTTCCGGATGTATCAGAAATATGCCGAAGATAATGGTTGGAAAGTGTCGTTGATGTCGGTCAGTGAGGGCGATGTCGGCGGCTATAAGGAAATCATTGCCAGCATTTCTGGTGTCGGTGTGTTTGCCAAGATGAAGTATGAATCCGGTGTGCATCGCGTGCAGCGCGTTCCGGAAACCGAAAGCGGCGGGCGTATTCACACCTCGGCGGCAACGGTTGCCGTTTTGCCCGAAGCCGAGGATATCGACGTTGAAGTTCGCTCCGAGGATATCCGCATCGATACAATGCGGGCGTCGGGCGCTGGCGGTCAGCATGTCAATACGACCGACTCGGCGGTGCGCATCACCCACTTGCCAACAGGTATCGTGGTGACGTCTTCGGAAAAATCCCAGCACCAGAACCGTGCCAACGCCATGAAGGTGTTGCAGGCGCGTCTGTTTGAAGCGGAACGGGAGCGTGCCGACAGTGAGCGGGCTGATGCGCGTCGCGGCCAGGTCGGGTCGGGCGATCGGTCCGAACGGATCAGAACCTACAACTTCCCGCAAGGGCGCGTGACGGACCATCGGATCAATCTGACGCTCTACAAGCTTGAAAAGGTTCTGTCCGGTGAAGCGCTGCCGGAGTTGATTGATGCCTTGATTGCCGAAAATCAGGCTCAATTGCTGGCCGCTGTTGAAGCCGACGAAATCTGATGCGACTCGATCAGATGATTGCGGCGATCGCGGCGCGTTTTGCTGGTGTGGGTATCGATAGCGCGCGGCTCGACGCGCGGCTTCTGGCCTGTCATGCCTTGGGCCTGACCGAAACCGACATGATCTTGCAGTTTGATCGCACCCTCTGTGAAGATGAGGCTGAAGCCATCGAGGCTTTGGCGGCGCGGCGCCTTAAGCGAGAACCGGTTGCGCATATTCTGGGGCAGCGGGAATTTTGGGGACTGCCTTTTCACGTCTCCTCTGATGTCCTTGTGCCGCGTCCGGATAGTGAAACGCTGGTTTCTGCTGTGTTGGAGGCTGTGCCTGATCGCACGGCACCGCTCCGGATTGTTGACATCGGCACCGGGTCTGGCTGTTTGTTGCTGGCGCTTCTCTCCGAATTACCCAATGCACAGGGTTTGGGCGTCGATATCAGTGAGGCGGCGCTCACCATTGCCCAGCGCAATGCCGAGGATTTGGGGCTGGCTGATCGGGTGTCTTTCGTTCAGGGGGATTATGCCAATGCCATTGGTCCTGAGGTTGATATTCTGATTTCCAACCCGCCTTATCTGGCGGACAAGGAGATGGCGGATCTGGAACCGGATGTGGCGAACTATGATCCGCGCCATGCATTGGTTTCTGGTGCAAGCGGTCTGGAAGCGTATGAGGCGATCTTTTCGACGGTTGGGGCGTGGGGCAAAAGACCGGATGTGATGGCCTTTGAGTTTGGATATCGGCAAGCCAAAGATATATTGCTGCTTTCGCAACAATATAAACTCTGTGGGGACACGGACATGAAATGTGAGGTCCGTCAGGATTTGGCCGGGCATGATCGTGTTCTGCTGGTGAGCGCAAAGCCTGCAATTCCGGCCTGATTGCATCAATTTTATCCAATCTTCTGTTGAAAGCATGGGCCGCTTTCGGACAAAAACTCGCCAATGGGCTTGAATTTGTGCCCCAGACGGATAAGTTGATGGCATCAAGTGAGCGACTGGCTGATTTGGTGCAAACCTCGGCCAGTATTGAAACGTCTATCGGAAAACCCTTTTCAGGTGACCGGATAGCAGAATTTCAAACTTTTTCAGTCTAAGAAGCGACCCGGTCATAGGACCGTTTGCGCTTGGGGACTTTTCAAACAGGTTGTCAGCTCGATACCAGAGTCTGAACTATCAGACTGCAAATGGTGTCTGTTGAGCACCATCAGTCGGTTTGAATGCTGATTATTTCTTCGGCACTTTACGAAAGACAGAAGCAATGCGACAGAGCCAGAAAAGCAATCGGACACGCGGTCGCGGACGCAAAGCCGCCAATCCGTTGTCTCGATCCTATGACAGCAATGGTCCTGATGTGAAAATTCGCGGAACAGCCAGTCACATTGCGGAAAAATATCAGTCTCTTGCCCGCGATGCGATTGCGTCCGGTGATCTTGTGATGGCGGAAAACTATTATCAGCATGCGGAGCACTATCTGCGCATCATTGCTGCCGCCCAGCCAGCCAGCCGCGAGGAAGGTCGTCCAAACAACAATGACGGCAACAGCAACAACGGCGGCAACAATGGGAGTCGCAAGGCTGCCAACGTCAATGGTGATGATGCCGACGATGCAAACACAAACAACGCCAGCGATGTTGAAGACACTGCTGTCGAAATGGATGTGGTTGCCGTTGCCGAGGTGCCGGGGTCGGGAGATCAACCGGATGTCGCGCCGCCTGCGGAAGTGGTGGATGAAGAAGTGGCCGCTGCCGGTGCACCACGCCGCCGCAGAAGGACAACCTATCGGTCCCGCAAGCGCCCAACGGCTGCCGAGCGCAAGGCCGAGGGGGGCGACGGCTCTGACGGGGCCAAGGAAAAGCCAGCGGTGGTTGCCTCTGAAGATTGAGGCGGCTTAGACCGATGTTGCTATTGCCAAAGAAAAACCCGCCGGTTGGCGGGTTTTTTTGTGAGCAGTTGTTATGTGTTTTGCGGCAAGGTGATGCGATCACCGATGGTCAACGCGCCATCCCCCAACGGCATCAGGTGTATACCGCAGTCGGTATGGCCGTAGTGATCCATCAAAGCTTTCGGGATATTCCGGTCGCGTTCGCCAGTGGTCGGATTGGCATTGGTGGCGGCGCAACGCTTGGTGCGTTTGCGCACCTGAAAGGATACCGCGCCAACTTCGATGGTCTTGTCGACCCAGTCATGTTCCTGCCACGGGGCGGCCCCTTCGATATAGAGATTGCCGCGGAAGCGCATCGGATCGATATCATTGCCGATTTTGGCTTCCAGATCACTGACGCTGGCAAGATTGATCAAGGAGAGATCCTGAGTGCGAGAATCGGTGAAGGCAAATTCACTGGCATGGAGCAGCCTCGGTGACCCGCGCATCGGTTTTTTGCAGTGACCCGCCATCACCTGAAGGGCCGCTTGCATGCTGTCCGGCGCAAACAGGTTGCCTTCGGCCAGGAGCGTGCCATGCTGCTGCACCGAGAAGGCGCCGGTCACATCATCGAACTGGGTGATCAAGTTGGCCAGTTCGGGTTGCTTCATCAACATCAGAAAATGGATTTTGGGCAGGTGGGCCGGGGCGGCAGGATCAAAGCCGCTGTCGCCATTTTCAATGGCAAAGGCGCGGTCCCACGCAAGTGGTTTGCCTTTTGTGATGGCTGCCTTTTCCAGTTTCTGGCCGGTGAAGCCCTTGATCGGATAGCGATAGATTGATGCGAGCGTGATGGTCATGGCAGATCCTTGAAAGGTGCGGGCAGGTGCGGGGACTGGGAAGGGGCATTTTGATTGTTGCTTTTTCCTACATCCCCCTTTTGTGACGAAATTGCAACACTATATTAGACAGGAGCCTGTTTCTTGCCTGTTGGGAGAGATGGGGAGTTGGCCGACAATTGGGCTTGCTGGCAGAGGCCGGGAGCCTGTTTAATGGCCGTAATTTGAGTGGCAATCAGATCATGCCTTTGCAGTTTGGATGATCCGGTTGGGCACAAGGAGATAGATTATGAATCTTGAACGCTATACAGAGCGGGCGCGCGGCTTCATGCAGTCTGCGCAAACCTATGCAATCGGGCAGGGGCATCAGGCCTTTTTGCCGGAACATATTCTCAAAGTTTTGATGGACGACAAGGAAGGCCTCGCATCCGGCCTGATTGATCGTTCGGGTGGCCAGTCGGCGGAAGTGCGCCGGTTGCTGGAAGCCCATCTCAAGGGCATCCCGTCCGTCTCTGGTGGCGGAGCGGGGCAGCTTTATTTGTCGCCCGCAATGGCGAAGCTGTTTGAAAAGGCCGAAGAGGTCGCTGAAAAAGCGGGTGACTCCTATGTCACTGTCGAACGGCTGTTGCTGGCGCTCAGCCTGACACCGGAGGCCGAATCGGCTGCCATTTTGAAAAAGGCGGGTGTGACAGCCCAGAATCTCAATCATGCCATCGAGCAACTGCGCAAGGGCCGCACCGCTGACAGCGCGTCGGCGGAAGACAGCTATGAGGCGTTGAAGAAATATGCGCGCGATCTGACGCAGGATGCGCGCGAGGGTAAGCTTGATCCGGTGATCGGGCGGGACGATGAGATTCGCCGTGCGATCCAGGTCCTGTCGCGGCGAACCAAGAACAATCCGGTGCTGATTGGCGAGCCGGGGGTTGGTAAAACCGCTATCGCCGAAGGATTGGCTTTGCGTATCATCAATGGCGACGTGCCCGAATCGCTCAAGGATAAAAGACTTCTTGCCCTCGACATGGGGGCTCTGATTGCCGGGGCCAAATATCGCGGTGAATTTGAGGAGCGTCTGAAAGGGGTCTTGAGCGAAGTCGAAGTGGCCGCCGGCGAAATCGTGCTGTTTATTGATGAAATGCATACGCTGGTTGGCGCAGGCAAGGCCGATGGAGCGATGGATGCTTCGAATCTGCTGAAACCTGCTCTGGCACGCGGTCAGTTGCATTGTGTTGGCGCGACGACACTTGATGAATATCGCAAGCATGTTGAAAAGGATGCCGCTCTGGCACGTCGGTTCCAGCCTGTGATGGTCAGCGAGCCGACGGTCTCGGATACGGTGTCGATCTTGCGTGGCCTGAAGGAAAAATACGAGCTCCACCATGGGGTGCGGATCTCGGATAATGCGCTGGTTTCGGCTGCCTCCCTGTCGGATCGTTATATCTCCGACCGATTTTTGCCTGATAAGGCCATCGACCTGATGGATGAAGCGGCGTCGCGGTTGCGGATGCAGGTGGATTCAAAACCCGAAGAGCTGGATGAGCTTGATCGGCGAATCATTCAGCTGAAGATTGAGCGTGAGGCTCTTAAAAAAGAGGAAGATGACGCTTCGAAGGATAGGCTCGCCAAAATCGAGGACGAGGTCGCCCAACTGGAACAGGAATCGGCGGTTTTGACCCAGCGTTGGCAGTGGGAAAAAGACAAGCTGTCGGACGCGACCAAGGTGAAGGAACAGCTCGATGAGGCCCGTGTGGCGCTCGCACAGGCGCAGCGGCGTGGTGATTTGGCGCGAGCCGGTGAGCTGGCCTATGGTGAAATTCCCCGACTTGAAGCGACTTTGAGCGAGGTGGATGAGAAAAACACCCAATCGAATGCCATGGTCGAGCGGTCGGTGACAGCGGATCACATTGCGCATGTGGTCTCGCGCTGGACCGGCATTCCGGTCGACAAGATGCTGGAAGGCGAGCGGGACAAATTGCTGCGGATGGAAGAGGAACTTGCCCACCGGGTGATTGGTCAAGCCGATGCGGTGACTGCCGTTTCCAAGGCCGTGCGGCGCGCAAGGGCCGGATTGCAGGATCCCAATCGTCCCATTGGCTCCTTCATGTTTCTTGGGCCAACCGGGGTCGGCAAAACCGAGCTGACGAAAACGCTGGCGGACTTTCTGTTTGACGACGAAAGTGCGATGGTTCGCCTTGATATGTCGGAATATATGGAGAAGCACTCCGTTGCCCGTTTGATTGGCGCGCCTCCGGGCTATGTCGGTTATGAGGAAGGCGGCGTGCTGACGGAAGCGGTGCGGCGGCGTCCTTATCAGGTGATTCTGTTTGATGAAATCGAAAAGGCGCATCCGGATGTCTTTAACGTTCTGTTGCAGGTTCTTGACGATGGGCGGCTGACCGACGGGCAGGGGCGGACAGTGGATTTCCGCAACACGCTGATCATCATGACCTCAAATCTCGGAGCGGAGTTCCTGTTGTCCAAGGACGAGGGGGATCTCAAACAAGAGGATCGGGAGAATGTGCTCAATGTGGTGCGCAGCGCTTTCCGTCCCGAATTCCTCAACCGCGTTGATGAGATCATCATTTTCCATCGGTTGTTGCGCGAGCATATGGCGTCAATTGTTGCGATCCAGATGCAGTATCTTTCCGACTTGCTGGCCGATCGCAAGATCGAGTTGGTGCTGGATCCAGAGGCGGTCAAGTGGATTGCCGAGAAGGGGTATGACCCGGCCTATGGGGCGCGGCCTTTGAAGCGGGTGATCCAGCGACATGTGCAGGATCCGTTGGCAGAAGAGTTGCTGGCTGGCAAGATACTGGACGGGGCACGGGTGCACATTCTGGTCAAGGATGATGCACTGACCTTCGGTCTGGAAGACTAAGTCTGTCAGGCCGGTTGGTTTGTCCGGTCCTTGATGTTGCAAATAAAAAGCCCCGGAGCCTTTGGCTTTCCGGGGCTTTTCTATTGGGGGGAGGGGGCGCGGGCCGGCGTTTCTTCAAAAATTTTCGGCCCGCCTATTCGGCCCGCCTATTCGGCTTGCGCAACCTTGACGTTGGTGGGTTTGCCAAGCAGTTCGTCGATCCGCAGGCGCTCTTCATCGAAGGTGGCGAGCATGTCACCATTCAGGGAGCGGCCCCGCGGCAGACGGATCCGCATCGGGTCCACATGGCGACCATTGACCGTTACTTCATAGTGAAGGTGCGGACCGGTCGACAGGCCGGTGGAGCCGACATAGCCGATGATCTGACCCTGACGGACATAATCCCCCACTTCAAAGCCCGGAGCGAACTGGCTCATATGGGCATAGCCGGTGGCATAACCGTTTGTATGTTGGATCTGGATGAATTTGCCATAGCCGCTCGACCAGCGCCGTTTGATGATTCGACCATTGCCCGATGCCATGATGGGCGTGCCGCGCGAGGCGGACCAGTCAACACCCTTGTGCAGCCGCGATATCTTGAGAATCGGGTGACGACGCCAACCAAAGGGTGAGCGGAACTTGCCACCCTGCATCGGCTTGCGCATCAGAAACTTTTTCGAGGAGCGGCCATTCTCGTCATAATAGTCGACAATGCCATCATCCGGAGCGCGGAAACGATAATAACGCTTGGTCTTGCCGCCGAGTTGCACTTCGACAAACAGGATCTCGGCTTTTTTCGAATCGCCGTCTTCTGGGATGGAATGGAAAATCTGTAGCGAGTCGCCGGGCTTGATCTTGGCGTTGAAATCGAGATCGAAGGACAGAATCTTGATCAACTCGTCGATCATGTTCGCATCAACGCCGTTGTTGAGGGCGGTCTGATAAAGCGAGTCATAGACATTGAGCCGTGGCCCCGCCCGCAGATTGGCAATGGCGTCCGAGGTTGGCATCGGACTAAAGCTTTCAACGGGCTCCTCGGCAACGCGGAAGCCACCCTGATCCGACCGGGCAACGGTGATCTGATGTTCTTCACCCAGATAGAGGCTGAGACGAATCGGTGCGCGCTCGCGGATGCCGTCATAAACCAGCTCATATGTAATGCGCATGCGCTGGTTGTTGCTCAAGGCGTCGATGCCTGCTTCCTTGACGAACAGATCGGCGAGAATTTCCGCTTCTTCTTCTGTCGCCTCATTTTCCAGCAACAGGTTGCGCACTGTGTCGCCTTGAACGGCAAGGACAATCTTTTCCTCTGTTTCCGTGCCTTGACCGCTCAGATCGGTTTTGGTGATCGAGCTCATATTTTCCGGGACGATACGGATATAGGAGGGCGCAAGGGCATCGACTGAAGTTGTCGGGAACTCAAACCGGGCCGGATCGATCACCCCGAGTGCAGAGGCGGATTGTTGATCCTTGTCAGTGAGGAAAATGGCAGATTGGGCCGCCAGTCGCTGGATGGCGAAATTGTTTGGGCGGCCTGCATCCAGCTCATAATCGACATTCATGTCGAGAGGCTCCGTCCGCAGACGCATTTCCCCTTCCACGTTGGCGGCGTAGAAAATGTCTTCCTCAGTCGTTGCCGATTGTTCTGTCTTCTCCTGGGCTGACGCGAAAATACGCACGGCATTGAATGCCGGGAAAGATACGCTTTCGCTGCGTTTGGTTTCCAGCGAAGCAGAAATCAGCATGAAGGGACGCGCGCTAACGAGATTCTCATCACCAAGGGATGAAATGGTACTGACCTGAATCTCACGCCGATGAGAAACCGGACGGATCGTACGCGAGAGACGGTTGCCCTTTTTGCCTGCGGTGATCAACTCCCCGGGCTTCAAGTCGAGTGTGTCAGACTCGTCGCCAGTGCTCACCAGGGCACGCTCGATCATCTGATCCTGACTTTGAATGCCGGCCAGCAGGGCCCCGCCCATCAAAAAAATCGATGTGCAGCCCGTCAGCACGGTGCCGACAAGCCAGCGCAGGTTCAAAGTCCTTCGATCAGGGGGATTAAGACGTGCAGAAGGGGTCAGCAAGGCTGGCATGGGTTCAAGATTGACCCTGTTTGCATCATGCATCGCCGCAAAGGTAGGCTTCGTCATGCCGGGTCCTGTCATGTCCGCTTTGTTCATTCAGTCGCTCTGTCACTCGCCTTGGTCTTGCTAAGCTTCACATTAATGGCCCATCGCCGTCGGCGATGGTCACCAAAGCCCTTGCGTCGAACCACAGGATAAGGGAGCAAAGTCTACTTATCCGGGCCAACTTTGTCTCTCTCTATATACAGGTGCTATAGAGAAGAGGGAAATTCAGGTTTATCCCAATGCCTGATTTCTACACTTTAAGTGCAAGAAAGCAAAGATCAGAAGGGCTGGGCAGAATGATGGTCCGTCCAGCATTATTTTGAAAAAATGTGAGTTATGCACCGCGGGTGGAAAAGTTTGATTTTTGTATTTTTTGGGTTTGACTTGCCCGGAGCACAGGTCTATAACCCGGTTCATCGACAGCGGCGGCGCTGCTGGCGGCGGGGCGGTTTGCTCCAAAATTCAGAGTTTGCGGTCTGAGGCTTTGGTCTTTGTTGGTTGCATAACTTTTTGAAAAAGCA
>NZ_VANT01000015.1:0-29851 GCF_005771485.1 Cohaesibacter sp. CAU 1516
CTTATCCCGGTTATATTGAACCCGAGCGATATCATCCCAAGGCATATGACCCTCCATCTTCTCATCAAAGACGGTTGAATCACAACCTATTGATATCGCTCAACTACTTTTAAATCTGGCTCTAAGACACTGACGGCAGGAGTCTTTCTTGATCCATTTTTCTAAGTGTATTCAAAAACGCGGTACGTGCAATCACAAACAACTGAATGAAGTCTTCGTCCTCTGCCCCACGGCCAGCATGTACAATACGCCCCCGCTTCTTATAAAGTTCCTTTACGACGTTAAATGCTCGATCCCTATCTGAACGATCCATACCAATACACTCGGCGATAGTAGAGGGAATCGCTTTTGATTTGTTTCGCTCATTGCTAACCCCCATCAAGATTTCCAACGCTGTCCAAATCAACGTAGTCGCAGTTTCAATGCGCCCCGTCCAAATCGATTGATCAAAAATACTGAACGCCCGACGGAAAGTTTCATCAGACATTGATTGCACTAATGTGGGGAGCAATTCCCGGACCTCATGCAAATCTGCAATTGATAAGAGCTGTCGTTCGCGTCGGAAGCACCCAATTTGAACTGTATGCGCCTCAAACATTCTTCCTCGAAACACATCGTTATTGGGCAATTCACCCAAAGGAATATCCGCAACAACAGCTAGCCTTATGGGAGCTTCTACTTTCAGTCGAAAAAGTGCAGCAATCAGCCAAGCAATCTCCAGCAGTGGAATGCCATTAAACGGAGAGCTATCAGTGACAATCAACTCGGCGCGACACTTGGAATGGAAACCTCCCTGCACGGCTGCCCATGGGCCCGGCGTGGGAGAGCCCTTAGGAGCTTCTGAGAAGGCAATCATTGGATGGCTGAACAACTCAAAAACAGATGAGCGTATTTCAATTCCCTCATTCAGTTCGTAACAATCTAAAGGTAACTCAATACCCGTTAGGCATCCCGACAGTTGACCAGACCCTACATCTGCCTTCACCACTAATCCCCCTTGGAAAGGCGCTACGTTGCCCCAGCTATTATATATAATCGAACGGAAGTGTGCAAAGTTGCAGCGCCATCAACGGTGGTGACTTTTGGTTCGCCATCAAGGCCGTTTGGAACGCGCAGGGCCTTGCTGTCCGCTCCAACATGCAAGTCCGAAAGATTCACGAGATCCGCACGGTCACCTTCGCGGATAAACCGAATGACCCTTGGTTCGTCGCTGCTGATGTTTGCCGTGCGCTCGGTGTTTATATGCGCATTCGCAATGGCTACGAGGAGGTTAGGAACGATTTTCTCAAGAAAAACCTGAATGATGTCGAGCATCTTCTCTCCCCCATTCCGATTAGGGGGGAAGGAGGTCAGCGGCATAAGCGGCAATGCGTCTCCGAAAGCGACCTGTACCGGCTACTCATGCGCTCCGACAAGCCCGAAGCCAAACAGTTCCAAGACTGGGTGACCCGCGATGTGCTCCCAGCGATCCGCAAGGACGGCATGTATGTCAAGGGTGAGGAGAAGGTGCTCACGGGTGAGATGTCGCTGGATGAGATGACACTTAAGGCTGTCGGGGGTTAAAACCGCCTCATACTGCACATGCAACGGCCATTCCGGGCGCTCCTCATTGACGACCAGCCGTGGTTCATCGCTAAGGACATCTGTTAAGCGCTTGGTTATGCCCATGTCGGCGCAGCCATACAGCAGCATGTCGAAGATCGCCAGCGGGATACTGTGGTGTTACACCACGCTATTCAGGGGCAATCCAAGCCAACTAGGAACCCCAGAAATCCGGGAGATTTTAAAACGACCTCATACAGAGGGGTGAGATACCCTCTCTTAGTGTCCCTCTATGGTTCCCTTAAGGTTACCTTAGAGTTATCCCTAGGTTACCCTAGGGTTCCCCAGATGCTCCCAGCAGCATTGCTCCTCCTACTTGGTCAGCAGTATCGCCTGTCTAGCGTCCTCATGGTTCACCGCTGGCCCTACAGACCACCAAGGCACCCAGCACCCAAGGGATACCCCAGCGGTTCCCCTGCGGTGACCGACAAGAGCCTCTGGGCGCATTCCTATACATTCTTCCTTATCTGGTCTCCTGCAAAGGAGATCGACTCCTGTAGCCCTCCTGAGCGCTGCCTGTGGCCCCTTCCTTGTGTCGGTCAGATGTGCGGCATGTCTCGGAGGGCAAGCCCTATAGGTCCCTGAAAGCCTGTCTATGCTTACATGTCCATTCTGGACAGTGGCCTTGATCAGCGACACATTTTTTTCTTTCGCCCCTCATCCCACCTTTTTTGCCTGATCGACTGCACCGGGTCTCCTGAACAACAGAATGGCCCCAGAAGCCCCTCAGGGACTCACTGAAGCCTGTTTGATCATTCTTGCCAGCCACTTAGCCCAGAGAGCCACATGACTCTGTACGGCCCTCTATGGACTCCCAAGCCCTATGCGGCCATTCGTTGCTCCGTAAGCTCGAACTCTTCAGCATGGGGGATTGAGCCACCGAACAGGAGTGCATGGCCATGAAGACAGGCTTCCCAGTAGTCAGGGCTTCAAGGGTGCTGGACGCTATGCGCTGACCTTGCTTGTTGTAGAAGTCGATAGCGAAGGTGATGGAGGGAATGTGTCTCTTGCTCATGGTCGGTTGCCTTTCCTGTTGCCCATAGGGCGTTGCGGTTAGGCTCCCCATTATTCACATCTCTAAGCTGTTGACACCACATTTAAATTCCCGCTTTTGGGACTGTCGAGGCTAGGGGGAATATGAACACTTAGAAGGCGCAGAAACGAGTCATTCCGGCTCTGATATGTCGATGAAATTTGCAGTGGATATTGCAGACACCCGCAACCAAAACAGGATGCAGTCAGGTGGCCCCAAGGACCCCAGCGACATTTTTGGGAGAAAAATCTCTGACCATAATCAGTATATGCTGAAGTTGGAGTGTCCCCCCGTGCCGGGGGTGGCCGGAGCGGAAAAGCCTATACCGGGTCATCATCCACAAAGCGCGGTACACAAAACGGTACATAGTTGGAGGGAGTAGATACATTTAACCCCTTAGAAGTCGCTGAAAACATTGACTTTTAAGGGGTTAATGGTGCCCAGGAGAGGACTCGAACCTCCACTTCCATACAGAAACTAGCACCTGAAGCTAGCGCGTCTACCAGTTCCGCCACCTGGGCAATCAGATGTGAGGCGGGTTTTAAGGATCCGGCATCGCCTTGTCAACGTAGCTTATAAAAAAATCGAAACTATTCACACCATTCGTCATCCAATGGATCGAGGCATGGGGCAAATGCTGATATTTGCGCTTCACAGACCTGTTCATAAGGATTAGGACAGGCAGAGGTTGTTGTTTTTGCGGCGTTGGAGTGGCTGCAACCAATTCGCACATCCGCGAATAACGGACCGGATAGACAGCGCGACAGGGGAGAGGTTTCATGGATACGGCTACAGGCAAAATCGTCACGATCTTTGGTGGCTCGGGCTTTCTGGGCCGTCACGTGGTGCGGGCACTGGCCAAGCGCGGCTATCGCATTCGCATCGCCGTGCGGCGACCGGATCTGGCCGGCTTCATGCAGCCCATGGGCAATGTGGGCCAGATCATGCCGATGCAAGCCAATTTGCGCGATGAGGCCTCTGTGGCCCGCGCCATTGATGGCGCGGATGCGGTGATCAATCTGGTTGGCATCCTGTATGAGACCAAAAAGCAGCGGTTCGCCACAGTCCACCGCGATGGGGCAAAGAGGATTGCCGAGGCCTGCGCCAAAGCTGGCATCAAGCAATTGGTGCAGATCTCGGCCATCGGAGCCGATGTCACGTCTCCTTCGGCCTACGCAAAGAGCAAGGGCGAAGGGGAAGATGCTGTCCTGCAAGCCTTGCCTGAGGCGGTGATTGTCCGCCCGTCGCTGCTGATTGGCAATGAGGATGATTTCTTCAATAAATTTGCCGAGATGGCGCGCCTGTCGCCCTTCCTGCCACTGGTTGGCGGGGGGCGCACTCTGTTTCAGCCGGTCTTTGTCGGCGATGTGGCCGAAGTGATTGCCCGCGGTGTCGACGGGACTTTGCAAGCGGGCACCATCTATGAACTGGGTGGACCGGACGTCAAGAGCTTCAAGGCACTGCTGGAGATGATGATGCGCGAAACGCGCAAGCGCCGTTTGTTGCTACCCATCCCCTATTTCGCAGCCAGTCTGATGGGGGCAATCTTCGAGAAACTGCCCAACCCGGTGCTGACGCGGGATCAGGTGACATTGTTGAAGCGCGACAATGTGGTATCCGACGCCGCCAAGGCCGAGGGGCGCTGCTTCGCAGGGCTCGGCATGAAGCCGCTGGCCATCGACGCCGTGATCCCGACCTATTTGTGGAGCTATCGCAGCACCGGACAATATGAAGCCAACCGCGCCCGCTAGGGGCGCGGCCGTCTCCCGCCTCACTCGGATGGCAAGGTAGGCATCAGGGGATGGCGCATGGCAAAGCTTGCCAGATCTTTCTTGCCCGGGGCGAGCCAGGCGGCCTCCGCAACGGCTGACAGACGCGGAAAGACCAGATAGTTGAACAGCTGCCGGTTCAACAGATTTTCACTCCAAATGCATCCCTGCAGGCCGATCACGCTCTGGGCATCGTCGCTGAAGCCCGCCAGCGGGTTGAACTGATAGGTTGCTTCCAGAGGGGTGGTTCCGGCCCAATCAAGGCCCGGTTCGTTCCAGTCGGGTCCTTGTGCCATATCCAGATAATAGGCCTGCCCCGGACACATCACGACCCGATAGCCTTCGCGGCTGAGGATGGGCCCGGTTTCAGGGTTCATCCACGCCATCAGAATGGTCTTGTCCGGGTCCAGCCCGCCGCCATGGGCGGCTTCCTGCCAGGCAACCGGGACTTTGCCTGCTCCGACCAACTGACGGGCGACGAAATTCAGAATGGCGGCCTGCATTTTCATGCTGTCCGGTTTGCCCGCCTCGTCCACATGGCCTTTGGCGCGGGCCCAGCTCATGGCTGAGCGGGAGCCATCCCACGCTCCGTCGGCCACCTCATCACCGCCAACATGGACAAAGGTGCCGGGAAACAGATCGGCCACTTCGCCAAAGATCGTCTCGAGAAACTGCCATGTGATGTTGAGGCCGGGATTGAGGGCATTGTTGACATAGCCCTGCACCGAGGCACCGCCTTCCATGGCACTGGGATCAAGCAGATCCGGGACAGCGACCAAGGCAGACTGACAATGACCGGGCACATCAAGCTCAGGCATCACATCGATATGCAGGCCTTCCGCATGGGAGAGGATGGTCTTGATGGTGGACTGGCTGTAGAAGCCGCCCACTTTCTCTGCCCCCCATCCGAGCTGCGGCACCAAGGGCAGACGATGCCCCCGGAACGCTCCGACACGGGTCAGGGATGGATAGGCAAGGCTTTCCAGCCGCCAGCCCTCGTCGTCGGACAGGTGCCAATGGAAGCGGTTGAGGCGGTTCCAGGCGAGAATGTCGAGGAAGCGTTCGATGGTCGCGGGCGCATAGAATTGCCGCGAGACATCCAGATGCATGCCGCGCCATTGATGGCTGGGCCAATCCTCGATCAGGCCATCTGACGGCATGGCATAGGCCTGCGGTGCTGCACGCGCACCGTGCCAGATTTGCGCCAGCGCGATCAGGCCATAGAATCGACCCGTGTCATCCCCGGCTTCCAGACGGACTGATCCATCCGAGAAAAGCAGGCGGTAGGCTCCTTTGCCCTTGCTCGCCAATCCCTGCTCGCCTTGATGCAGCGTCAGGGGTGCAGGCGTGCTGCAAGGATCGAACGGGCCTTTGTCGACCTGATAGAGCCGCTTGTAGAGGGCATTGACTTTGTCCAGTTGCTCGCAGCTGCCCTCAGTGTGAAGTGCCTCGGGCACAGAGCCTGCCCAGCTGTCGATCGCCACATGATTGGCCATTGGCAGCAAGCCCAGCTGGGGGCCTGTGCTAGACATATCAGATGGCAATGCTGCGCGGCGCATGTCAACGGGCTGATAGGGCGTGCCTTCCTTTTCAAGTGGCGCGCAGGCAACGGCTTGAGTCGTGTTGTCCGCAAAAATCAGAAAAGCCGAAGATGGCCCTTCCGTATAATGGCCGGGGCGATGGGAAAGGACCGGAATGGTGATCTGCCAGAGGCAGCCCGCCTTGTCGCCCACCACGGGCTCGATAGGGAGAAACTCGTGATAGTTGGCCACCCGACGCGCCAGACTGGCACCGATCAGTTCGGTGCCTTTGGGAATCCGGGTCAGCGCAGTCAATGCCAGCCGGGTACCTTTGGGGAGCGCTTGCCCGGCAGCCCCCATCAAAGTCAGTTTGATTTGGCCGGTTTTCGAACCATCATCGATCCAGAGGCTTTTGAGGACCAGCTCACCCTTCTCAGACATACTTTCTTCCTGCCATTCAAGCGTTTCCGATGGCGACCATACTGACCTCAGCGGCAGGAAAAGAAAAGAGATAGTGCCCCCCATCCAACAAATTGAAGCGGTGAGAACGCAAAGGGTGCAAAGCCGCAAAGTCGAACCGAGAGGATCGACCTTTTGACAAGCCTGTGGAAGACACGTAGAGAGAACAGCCTGCCCGGCCATTCTGCGAACCGGCATGAAGGACGGGACACAATCGCGAAAGGATGGGGTTTGATGCAAAGACAGCGCATTTCAACGGGTTCAGCAATGGAGCAAGAAGCAGGATATAGTCGAGCCGTCGTGGACGGAGACTGGTGCTTTGTGTCTGGGACCACCGGTTACAATTATGAAACGATGGAAATGCCATCCACCATATCGGGACAAGCCCATAATTGTTTTTCCAACATTGCCAATGTGCTCAGGGAGGCTGGCTTTGCGCTGAGCGATGTGGTCAGGGTGCATTATTATGTCACCAGCCGGGCCGGTGCTGACGAGGTCTTTCCGATCTTCGGCAAATATCTGGGTGACATCCGCCCTGCGGCTACGTTGATCATTTGCGAGCTGTTGCGCCCGGAGATGAAAATCGAGATAGAAGTGACCGCGCTCAAACGCACCAAGGCCGAGTAGATGGTCACTCCCAGACGGTATGATAAAGGCCCCGCATGCGGGGCCTTTGTGACTCAATCGCGGGCGGCTGCCTCGCGATGCAGGATATAGAGCGAAGCTGCGACAATCAGCAGAGCGCCGGGCCAGAAATAGCCGACCGGCGCAAAGCCAAAGGCCAGCCAGCCAGCCATCACATTGATCGGCAATTTGACATGGTCGAAGGGCTGAACATAGGCCGCATCCGCCACCGAATAGGCGCGCGCGATCAACAGCTGGGCGATATAAACCAGCAATCCCGAGGCCAGAATGATAACCAGCGCCATGCCGCCGGGTATCACCCAGCCGCTGCCAACCGCCAGCAGGCCGTTGATCGGCGTCATCAAAAGCAACAGATAGACGGTCACCGTGGCGGGGGCTTCGGCGGCTGTCAGTTGCTTGGTCATCAGTGATGTCGCCGCCCAGAAGATGGCAGCACCGACCGGCCAGAGCGCATGCCAGCTGAAGGCATCGGACCAAGGGGCCAGAATGATCATGCCACCGACAAAGCCAACGATGGTCGCGGTCAGGCGATGCAGGCCAATTTTTTCCTTCAGCAACAGGCTTGCCCCCAAGGTCACGAAGAAGGGGGAGGTCATGATCAGGGCAATGGCCTGCCAGATCGGCACATGGGCCAGCCCGGCCATCCAGGCCTGAACCCCAAGCACGGCAAACACCACCCTGAGAATATGGCGCCAGAGATATTGGGTGCGGGCCGCTGCCAGCCCGGTGCGCAACAACCATGGCAGGCTGATCAGCAAAGCCACGAAATATTGCCCGAACGCCACGACCGGAGAGGACAAGCCCATCCGCATGGTCAGATATTGGGTCGCCAGATTGACCAAGGCAAAGGCCAGTCCGGCAAGGATCATATAGATCGCGCCCATCAATGCATTGGACCGCAGGTCTGGTGCCTCGACAGTCAGGCCTGAATGGGAAGCTTGGGAGGAGTGGGAACTCTGATTCATATCGCATTCCTGAGTTGACTTGCGCTCTGATCAAACAGGAGACGCAAGAACACGTGTGAATCAGGACGCAAAGGGACAGCACGACACGCCGCTTCGGCGCAAAGCCCAAAGGCCGCCAAAGAGGTGCATCCCGTCTGTCTCATTCTCTTTCATCCGGACTGTAACCGTCGGCTCTGGCTTTGCACCAGATCTGCTGACCATTGGCTTGGGCCTTTGTTGGGCTTTGACCAATGCGCTCGCGGGCTTGAAGAGGCACAATTCGCCACTCCTTACCGCCGGTGGGGACTTCCACCCCGCCCCGAGAATAAGTGCCCGGCCGGTATGTTTCCCATTGAGCTGAAAATACCTGTCGCACGAGCCGAGATAAAATGCCGCCTTTTTGCTATAAAAGCAAGCGCGACGCTTTTTTAGGCAATTTTGGAGGAGGGAGAGATATCAAACGAGCCCGCAAAAAGCTGCGCTGACCCCAGAAACAACAAAAGGCGGGAGTCAAGGTCCCGCCCTTTTGTTTGGTATGGTGTGTGCCTCAAGCGAGGACTTTCAGGCCTTGGTTGGTCCTTCAGCCTGTCATCGTGATTCAGGCCTCCGGCTTGTGGTCTTGATGGACATCGCCTTCGGACGGTGCCTGCTTGGAATTGTGACGAGCCGCCATGAAGCGTTCGAACTCTTCCTTGTCCTTGGCCCGGCGCAGTTCGACCAGAAATTCTTCGAATTCGGCCTTTTCTGCTTCGAGTTTGCGACGTTCTTCTTCCAGACGTTCCATTTCAGCCTTGCGGTATTCATCGAAGGCTGCGTTGCCGGTCCGGCCAAAGCCGCTGCTGGACAGGCCACGGTCGCGACGATGGCGACATCCGGAGCCTTTGAATTCATGATCCACTCGCGATTTGATATCCTTGAATATTTCACGCATTTCTTCACCCCAGATGATATATGCCAACATTGCAAGACCAAGCGGCCAGAAGAAAATAAAACCAAGTATCATCAAGGCAACATTGGAAGCCTTCCAAGATGACTTAGTAGTAGCAGTCTGTGACATTGTCTCCCTTTCGATTGGAATTACATCTCCTTTACACACAAGCCACTCTTTCTTAGTTCCTGACTGGCTGTTGTGCTCTCACATCACGAGAAATGGTACGGTAAAGACCTGAGTTCAAGGGAAAGTGATGGTAATTTATTTTCAATCTCAGGGGTTGAAATGGAGCCTTTTTTACCATCTTGTCGCCACATTCACGGATGTTCTGACTTGCCCCTTAATCAGCGCCCCCGATAACAGATTGAAAGCAAATGGATTCCGGTCCGCATCTATCGGCTTTGAGGGCATTTTGGCGCATTTTGCGCAATTTTCGCACAAAAAAGGCCCCGGACATGCCGGAGCCGATTTGTCGCAGCAGTTTGGCAACGTTACGCCATCTCGATGACGAAATTTTCTTTGGCACGGCGCACTTTTTTCAGATTGACCAGCCAGTCGGCGGTTTCATCGCGATAACCCAATGGCAGCAGAAGCACCGAGCGCAAACCCCGCTCCTTGAGGCCAAGGATTTCGTCGACGGCTTCCGGGTCGAAGCCTTCCATCGGCGTGGAATCAACCTCCTCAAAGGCGGCTGCCGACAAAGCCATGCCAAGGGCGATATAGGCCTGACGGGCAGCATGCGCGTAATTCTCTTCCGCATCGCGCGGACCAAACATGCCCAGAAGACGCTGGCGATAGGCTTCCCATGCATCATCATTGACGCCGCGCTCCTCGATCACCTGATCGAACATCTGGTTGATGCGCTCCGGGGTATAGGTGTCCCAAGCAGCAAAAACCAGCAGATGGGACCCGTCGGAGACCTGCGCCTGACCGTAGGCAGCCTCCTTGATCTTGTCCTTGAGCGCTTTGTTGGTGACGACAATCAGCTCGAAAGGCTGCAGGCCACTGGAGGTTGGTGCCAGACGCACGGCTTCAACGATCCGGTCCACCTTGTCCTGCGGCACAGATTTTGTGGGGTCCATTTTCTTGGTTGCGTAGCGCCAGTTGAGTTTATCGAGATACATATTTTGCCTTTCTTGTAACACGAGCAACCTGCAAGCCTCCCCTTGCACTCGCTTCGAGTCGTGAAGTGTGGTACTGTTTCGTAACCACACATAAATACGTAACCAGCTGCAACATGCAAGAAGGCACATTTTTGATACCATGGAAAAAATTGATGAATGCAGCGAAAGCGGCTTCAGCTCTGTGAAATGCCCGACCGTTAGCGACATGCTGTCCCGTCTGGGGGACAAATGGACGGTGCTGGTGATCATGATGCTGCGCAGTGGTCCCAAACGCTTTGGAGTGCTGAAGCGGTCAGTTGTCGGCATTTCCCAACGGATGCTGACGCTCACATTGCGGGCGCTGGAGCGCGATGGCCTTGTCAGCCGCACGGTGTATCCGACCACACCGCCTGCGGTGGAATATGCGCTCACAGAGCTGGGACAATCCTTTGCCGAACCGATTGTCGGGCTGGGCAGTTGGGTGTTTGAGCATCATGACCGCATTCACACGGCCCGTGCGGCCTTTGATGCACGCAAGGCCCAAGAGGACAAAGCCAAGGAGCCAAACAGGCGCTAGATTGGCCCCTGCTCCCATCCTAGTAGATCACTCCCATCCTGGTAGATCACTTGGGTTTATTCAGCACCAGATCGTGGGTCCGCATGAAGTCGGCAATGCGGGGGGCGATTTCAGCGCGGAAGCGGGAGCCATTGAAGACACCATAATGGCCGACATCAGGCTGCTGGTAATGCACCTTCATGCTGTCTGGCAGTCCGCTGCACAGGCCCTGAGCCGCTTCGGTCTGGCCGGTGCCGGTGATATCGTCCTTTTCGCCCTCAACCGTCATCAAGGCGGTTTTGGTGATCTTGGCGCAATCGATGGTCCGCCCACGGTAGGTGAATGTGCCTTCGGGCAAGGCATGATCGATGAAGACGGCCTTGATCGTGTCGAGATAGAAGTCCTCGGTCATGTCCATGACGGCGAGATACTCGTCATAGAAATCACGGTGCTTCTCGGCGGAATCGCCGTCGCCAACGATCAGGTGGTTATAAAATTCCTGATGCGCACTGACGTGACGATCAAGATTCATACCCATGAAGCCACCCAGTTGCAGGAAACCGGGATAGACCCGGCGGCCAAAGCCCTGATGCGGGAAAGGCACAGTCATGATGACATTCTTGCGGAACCAGTCGATGCCTTTGCTGACCGCATAGTCATTGACGGCGGTTGGGGTGATGCGCGTGTCGATCGGCCCGCCCATCAGGGTCATGGAGGCCGGCGCCCGATGATCGTTGTCCTCATTCATCACCGAGACCGCCGCCAACACCGGAACGGACGGCTGGCAAACCGCCATCACGTGGGTGTTGGGGCCGAGATAGTGGATCATACCCATGATATATTCAATATAGTCATCGAGGCCGAAATCCCCCTCCTGCGCGGGTACAAGACGGGCATCGATCCAGTCGGTGATATAGACATCGTGACCGGGCAGCATGGTTTCTACCGTGCCGCGCAAAAGCGTCGCATAGTGACCGGACAAAGGTGCCACGATGAGGACTTTGGGGTCAGGCCTGTGGGCTGCAGGCAACATGCGCTCGAAATGGATGAGATTGCAGAAGGGGCGACGCCAGACAGTCTTTTCGTGCACCGAGGTGGCTTGCCCATCGACAGAGGTCTCAAACAGGCCAAATTCCGGTTTGCCATAGCGGCGGGTGGTGCGCTCGAACAGCTCGGCTGCGGCAGCCATCGTCTTGCCCCAGGGGGTCTGGGACAGGGGATTGACCGGGTTCTGCATGAAGATACGGGTAGCATCCGCCGCTGCCCGCCACGGGCTCAGCATGGCATGGTGCCATTCATAGAGCTGATAGACCGGCATCGGGATCATCGACATGTCCAGTTCCATGTGATCCTGCCAGTCGAAATAGTCCATATAGGGCAGGCCGGACATCATCCGGGTTGGATCGAACTGCTGCAGGTCGAGATTGTTCGGATCGAACCAGCCTTCGAAAGAGAAACTATCAAATTTCATCATATGATTCCTAAAACTGGTGATTCCTGATACAGGGCGACTGCTGAAACCGAACGCTACGCGTCGATTCTGTTCTGGCTTGCCTTGAAGCTCTTTTTGGGGCTTTGCCTTGTAGCCTGTGCCCTGCCTTGGGCTTTCACCAAACGGCCAGCCTTGGCTTGATGACCCTGATTTGCCTTCAGCGACATTTTATAAACAAGCGCTTGTTCTTCACTTATTGTGCAAGGCAATATAGTAAAGCCAGCCATCGCCAAAATTCAAGGTATTCACTTACCTCTTTAGGCGTAAGAATAACGAACCCATCCGTATTTGACACGGAAATTTGTTGCAACGCAACATAAATTCCCAAAAAAGCGCAGATAGGCTATTGCGGAATTTGTCCCGAGGGTGACAGTATGACCCGCAGCAAGAGCCTGACGGCATCCGTTCAGGCCGTTTCACATCAAGCCTTCATCATGCTTCCATCAAACCAATCCGATCCGATTTTCTCCAGCAGGCAGATCAAGTTGGGCACTCTCGTGGGCTTGCGCTGGCTGGCCATTCTGGGGCAAGGGTCAGCGGTTCTGTTTGTCTGGCTGGTGCTGGGCTATGAATTTCCAGGCTTGCTGTGTCTTGCCTTGGTCGGATTATCAGCCTGGCTCAATCTCTATCTGCATTTCCAGATTCGCAACAGTGTGCGGTTGGCTCCGGGTCCTGCGACGGGGTTGCTGGCCTATGATTCGGCCCAACTGGGCGGCTTGCTCTATTTGACCGGCGGGCTGCACAATCCCTTTGCACTGTTGCTGCTGGTGCCTGCTGTGGTCTCAGCCACCATGCAGCCAGCTCGCTACACCATTCCATTGACGGGCCTGATCGTCCTCATCGCAACTTTGCTGGTCTTCTTTCACATGCCTCTGCCATGGGCGGAAGCCACACCGCCGCAGTTCCCGATGATGTATGTGGCCGGGATCTGGCTGGCGATCCTTGTCACCATGCTGTTTCTAAGCGTCTATGCCCACCGGATCGCCCAGGAAGGCCATTTGTTGGCCAATGCCCTGTCGGCGACCGAACTGATCCTCGCCAACGAGCAGCATCTGACTACGCTGGACGGATTGGCGACAGCCGCTGCGCACGAATTGGGCACCCCGCTTTCAACCATCCAACTGGTGGCCAAGGAGCTGGAGCGCGAACTCGATCCGGCAGATCCCTTGCATGAGGATGCGCAATTGCTGCGCAGTCAGGCGGAACGTTGCCGTGAAATTCTGGGCAAGTTGCGCTCCCTGTCAGGGGATGACCATGCCAATTTCTCCAAGATGCGGTTGTCGTCGCTGATTTCGGAGCTGGTCGAGCCCTTTGAACTGTTCGATGTCGAGATTGTCCAGTCTTTCCCGACCGACCGGGACGATCATCCCGTTCTATGGCGCAATCCGGGGCTGATGTTCGGCCTTGGCAATCTGATCGAGAATGCCACCGATTTTGCAGCCTCACGGGTGGAGATCTCTGCGCAATGGAACGAGCGAACCCTGTCGATACGCATCGCCGATGATGGGCCGGGCTTTTCGGATGTCATGTTGCAGCGATTGGGCGACCCTTATGTCACCAGTCGACCTGAGCCGGGCCAACCGGATCGCTCTGCAATTCACAGGCCAGACACAGACACCATACTGTCGCAGGGGTTGAATGGCGGCGGGCTGGGCCTTGGCTTCTTCATCGCCAAGACCCTGCTTGAACGCACTGGTGGTCGGGTAGAAATCAGCAACCGCAATGGTGCAAAGAAGGGCAAGAAAAGCAAAAAAGTCCATAAAAACAGTGGAGCAGTGGTAGATATATACTGGCCACGAGCGGTTCTTGAGACAGATCAATAAAAGAAGTAAGTTTGATGCTAGATTTAAGTTATGAGACCGATTGCCACACTAAATTCCGCCAAGAGGAATCAATGCTAGGGTTTGGCAAGGGCAAGAAGGACGACCAACCATGACGCTTACTGACCAAATTTCGAGCACTCAGCCTGGATATCTTCTGTTAGTTGATGATGATCGTCCCTTCCTCATCCGCCTCGCACGTGCCATGGAAAGCCGTGGCTTCACCATTCAGACCGCCGATAGCGTGGCCGAAGCCCTGATGATCGTCAAGGTCGAGCCGCCCCGCTATGCCGTGGTTGATATGCGACTTGGCGACGGCAACGGACTCGATGTGATCGAGGCCATCCGCAACACCAACCCCGACGCTCGGACCATCATGCTGACGGGCTATGGCAATATCACAACGGCCGTGACGGCCGTCAAACTCGGTGCGGTTGACTATCTGGCCAAGCCCTCCGATGCGGATGACATCTATGCTGCCTTGATGAATGAAGGGGGACAAAAGTCCGAGCCGCCGGAAAACCCCATGTCCGCCGATCGCGTACGGTGGGAGCATATCCAGCGGGTCTATGAATTGTGTGATCGCAACGTGTCCGAGACGGCACGCCGCCTGAACATGCACCGTCGCACCCTGCAGCGGATTCTTGCCAAGCGCGCACCCCGTTAAACCAACGCTGAACTAACCCGGCGCTCACCTGATCCGTCTCTCCTGCCATCGGTCAGGAGGCGTTCGCTTACGGCCATCGACCCGATGCAAAGGGTCAGATACAAAAAAACCGGCCAGCGGCCGGTTTCATCTCTTGTGCCTTTGATCCGCAATTCCGCAAAGGAATCGCCAAAGTCTGAAAATCAGACTTAGAGGATTTCAAGGTTTGCAGCGCTTTCGCGGCCATCACGACCGGTCTGCAGCTCGTAGGATACTTTCTGGTTTTCGTCCAGGCCAGAAAGACCGGAACGCTCTACAGCAGAAATGTGTACGAAAATATCTTTGCCGCCATCTTCAGGGGCAATGAAACCAAACCCTTTGGTTGGGTTGAACCATTTAACGGTGCCGTTAGCCATAACCGTTGTCTCCAAATAGTATGCTATCCGCACGATGCGATAGCTCGGCGTAGCTCGTCTGTATCGAAAGACTGACGCCCAAAGGAAGTCCAACGGGGTAGAGCAGTGTCGAATAGAAAAGTCCAGCACGGAAGAATTGCCACAAGACCTTCGCGAAATCAAGCGCGAACTGCTACCAAAGATCCCCTTCCCAGAGTTCTGTATCCTTAAGTGCGTCGACTTCGGCTTGCGGTCGATCCAACAGATCGAAGGAAGCCATCAAATTTTGGCAGGCTCTATATGGATTGGCACTCCGGGGTCATGAATGGCGTGAAGTCGGCTGGCGGCCACCTGTGCAAATCTCAGGGTCACGGCCTTTCGGCGGGCGGCGGCCAGCTTGCTAAGCTCAACGTCGCGGACAATCTCCGCCCCATGAGAATCGGCGATGATCAGACCTGCTTCCTGAGGAAAAATCTCCGCCGGGGTCTGTTGATTGGTGGCGAAGAAAAGTCTGTCGCAATAGTCCCAATAATCAGGCCACTTGCTGTCCGCCCGGAAATCCGCCAGAGAAGACTTGATTTCGACGATCCAGATTTCTCCCTTGCCATTGATGGCAAAAAGATCGGCACGGCGACCTGATTTCAGCGTCAATTCCGGGATCGAGACAAAGCCATGCCGCCGGAGCAGGCGGGCGGTGCCACGTTGGATCTCCAAAGCCCGTTCTGATTGGCGCCCATCCACCGGGGCGGATATCTCCGGCTCGATCATGCGTCCCATTCTGTCCGTTGCCTTTCATGCTTGCTATTTTGTGTCTGCGTTGCGATGCCCGTCCGGGCCGTTATCCCAGCACCGTCGTCACCGCCTTGCGGAAGCCGGTGACAAAGTCTTCAATATGGCTCTCCTCGATGATCAGGGGCGGCGAGACCGCAACGGCATCCCCCAGCCCACGCACCATCACCCCCTCTTTCCAGCAGGCCTTGAGCAATTGCGGGCCGATGCTGCCGGGCTTGTCATCGAAGGGCGCGAACTCAATTGCGCCAATGAGGCCGATGCCGCGCACATCAATCACCCGCGGCAGGTCGGCCAAGCCATGCAAGACGTCTTGCAACGCATCGCCAATCGGGCCTGCTGCACGGGTGAAAAGCGCATCCCGCTCATAAAGATCCAGACAGGCCATCGAAGCAGCGCAGGCGAGCGGATGGGCGGAATAGGTATAGCCATGGAACAATTCCATGCCCGAGCTGCTGTCAAAGATCGCGGCCTTGACCGCATCGCTGCAGGCCACAGCTCCCATCGGGATGGTCGCCGAGGTGATGCCCTTGGCCATTGTCATGATATCGGGCTCGACGCCGAAGCGTTGGGCGGCAAAGGCAGCCCCCGTTCGGCCAAAACCGGTAATCACCTCGTCAAAGATCAACAAAATGCCATGCTCCGAACACAGGGCACGCAGACGCTCCAGATAGCCCTTTGGCGGCAACAAGACGCCACCCGCTCCGGCAATCGGCTCGACAATAACCGCAGCGATGGTATCCGGGTCATGGAAGCGGATCAGATTGGCCAACTCCTCTGCCATCGCCTCGCCGCCCTGTTCTGGCTGGCCCTTGGAGAAGGCATTGAGCGACAGATCATGGGTATCCTTGAGGTGATCGACAGGCAACCATTGACCAAAGGCCTTGCGATTGGCGGTCAGGCCGCCAAGAGAGACTCCAGCGAAATTCACCCCGTGATAGGCCCGCTGGCGGGCAATCAGCTTCTTGCGGCCTGCCTGCCCCTCTGCGTCGTGATAGGCGTAGGCGATCTTGACGGCGGTCTCGACCGCTTCAGAGCCGGAATTGGCAAAGAACAGGGTGTTGAGGTCTCCGGGCAACAAAGCAGCCAGTCGCTCGGCCAGTTGAAAGGAAAGCGGATGGCCGAAACTGAAGGAAGGGGCAAAATCCAGCTCGGCAAATTGCGCCTTGATCGCCTCACCAATTTCCGTACGGCCATGGCCGAGATTGCAGCACCAGAGACCACCGGACATATCGAGGATCTTGTCGCCATCCTTGGTCAGATAATGCATGCCCCTGGCTTCCACAATCAGGCGCGGATCGGCGGCAAAATCCTGATTGGCGGTGAAGGGCATCCAGTGATGGTCAAAATTGACCGCTCTGTTTTTGGCATAGGTGGGCATGGCAGATCTCTTCAGGCCAGATGACGGATCGGGGCTTGTGCAGACTCTGGGCTGATTTGACGACATTCGCCGATGGGCTGCAAGTCCCTTTTGCGCTGTCTGCCCCTGCCGGATCTGCCTGCGTGATCAGAGAGCCACCCCTGCCGCATGGCCGCTGGCCCATGCCCACTGGAAATTGAAACCGCCGAGATGGCCGGTCACATCAAGCACCTCGCCAACGAAATAGAGCCCGCTCACGTTATTCGCTTCCATGGTCTTTGAGGAAATGGCGCGGGTGTCGACGCCGCCCAAGGTCACCTCGGCAGTGCGATAGCCTTCGGTGCCAATCGGGGTAACCGACCAGCGATGAACCGCTTCATCGAGTTTGGTCAGTATCTTGTTGCCCTGTTCGCCCATCGGCCCTTTGAAACCGTCTCGCACGCAAATGGCCTTGGCCAGACGCTTTGGCAACAGACCGGACAGGGCGGTGGCAATGTCCTGCTTGGGATTGTCACTCCGCGCTTTGGTCATATGCTCAAGGCAGGATTGGCCGGGTGCCAGATCGACGATGACGGGCATGCCTTCGCGCCAATAAGAGGAAATCTGCAGGATCGAGGGACCGGACAGGCCACGATGAGTGAAGAGCAGGCCTTCGCGGAAGCTGGTCTTGCCGACCTTGACCACCGCATCCACAGACAGGCCAGACAGGGGCACGGTCCAGCTTTTCTCCGCTTCGGCGAAGATGAAAGGCACCAAAGCGGCGCGCGTTTCCTGCAACGGAATCCCGAATTGCTTGGCAATGTCATAACCAAGACCGGTGGCACCCATTTTGGGGATCGATTTACCGCCGGTGGCAACCACCACATTGCGGGCCAGTTCGGTGCCGCGACCGGTCGCAACCTGATACAAATCATCGCTCTTGTCGACCGCCTTGATGGCCGTGTCGAGCCGCAAGGTGCCACCCGCCGCCCGCAAATGATCGAGCAGCATGGTGATGATGTCCATGGCGCTGTCATCGCAGAAAAGCTGGCCGAGGGTTTTCTCGTGCCAGGATATGCGGCGCTCGTCGACCATGGCGAGAAAATCCTTCGGCGTGAATCCCCGCAAGGCGGAAATGCAAAAGCGCGGATTGGCGGAAAGGAAGTTCTTCTCGGTGGTGTTGAGATTGGTGAAGTTGCAGCGCCCACCGCCAGAGATGCGGATTTTTTCCGCCGCCTTTTTGGCGTGGTCGAGTACCAGCACTTTGCGTCCACGCCGGGCGGCAGTGATTGCGGTCATCAAGCCGGCCGCCCCCGCCCCCAGAATGATCGCATCCCAAATGGGCTGCCCTGCCCGGCTGGTTTGTCCGGTTTGCTTGTCTTTGGGGTCAGTCGATGTCATGGCCAGTGCCTGTCATGCATGAGGAGTGATCTGGCTGGCAATAAAGAATGGGAGGGGCAGCGTCAAGCTGCTCCGCTTTTGACGTCGCGGTTCAGAGTGCTGCCTCAGGCCTGGCGATGGCGCTCGACAAAGGGCGTGACGGGAATGTCGGTCTGCTCCAGCAGCGCCTGTTCAAACTCGCGCGGCGGCTTGGGTCTAGCAAAAAGAAAGCCCTGAGCACTGTCGCAATGTTCCTGCTTGAGATGATTGGCGCTGGCTTCGGTTTCCACCCCTTCGGCGATCACTTCCAATCCCAGCGAATGGGCCAGATTGATGGTGGCGCGAACAATCGCAGCGTCGGACGGATTGCCGATCATGTCCCTGACAAAGGACTGGTCGATCTTGAGGCGATCGACAGGGAAATGCTTGACGTAGGACAGCGATGAACAACCGGTGCCAAAATCATCAATGGAAATCTTGACGCCAAGATCACGCAGCTGGCCAAGCTGGATTGCCACCTGATCCTTGTCATGCAGGACGATGCTTTCGGTCAATTCCAGATCGAGCAGGTGCGGTGGCATTCCGGTCTCACCCAGAATGCGGGCAACCAGCAACGGCACCGACTGGCGCTGGAACTGAACAGGGGAGAGATTGACGCCAATGGTGAAGTCCGGCAGGCCCTTGGCCTTCCAGGCCGCGCCCTGTCGACAGGCTTCGCGCAGCACCCATTCATTGATCGGCATGATCATGCCATTGCGCTCGGCCCGGGCGAGAAACTGGCTTGGCGGGATCAGGGACCCGTCTTCCCCGCGCATCCTGAGCAAGGCCTCGCAGCCAATGATGGCGCGGGTCCCCAGATCCACCTGCTGCTGATAATGCAGTTCGAAACGCCCCTCTTCGAGGGCCTTGCGCAAATTGTTGTCAAGCTCCTGCTCTTCACGGGCGCGGGCATCCATATTGGCCGAGAAGAGGCAATAACCGTTGCCGCTGGCTTTCTTGGTGCGATACATTGCCAGATCGGCGTTGCGCACCAGTTTTTCGAAATCCTGTCCATCTTCTGGGTGTATCGCAATGCCCACCGACGCGGTGACGGGGGTGGTGATGTCGACCTTGGCGATGGCCGAGGGCAGAATATCCGCAATCGCCTTACCCATGCGCTCGATTTGCTGGTCGCCTCTGGTGTTCACCTGAAGGATGGCAAACTCGTCGCCACCCAGACGGGCAACCAGATCATTCTTGGAGGCGATGGAGCGCAGGGCCGCGCCCACATGAACCAGCAACTCGTCGCCGGTCGCGTGACCGTTGAGGTCATTCACCTGCTTGAAGCCATCCAGATCGATGAGATGGAGCGCAAAGCGTCCATCGCCACGGCGGCAGCGGCCAATTTCCCTGTCCACCCGGTCACGCATCAGGGTGCGATTGGCAAGGCTGGTCAAGGCGTCATGATGCGCCATGTGATGGAGGTGATTTTCCGCCGCCTTGCGGTCGGTGATGTCCTGAGAGGAGCTGACCACGCCGATGACGGTGCCATTCTCGATCAGGGTCGATTTGGAGGTCAGAAAGATCCGCTTCTTGCCATCGGCCCCGACAATTTCCTCTTCAAAGGACCGCAGGCCCTTCTTGGATGACACGACAAGCTGGTTGATGGTCATGGTCAACTCGGCCTGCTTGGTTCCGAACACGTCCGAATATTGCTTGCCGACCACCTCTTCGGGCTTCAAGCCGAGATAATTGGCCTGAAAGACATTCATGAACAGAATGCAGCCATCGAGATCGGTCGCGCTGACCATCACCGGCAAGGTGTTGATCACATGGACGAGACGGCTCTCATTTTCGCGCTGGGTCCAGGCGAGGATGCTTTCGCTTTTCTTGAGGGATTCCAGCAACGAGTCCGCCCTGTTCGACAGCATCTGGCTCTGTCGATACATTTTCAGCAAATTGCGGGCCCGGGCGACAAACTCCCGATGATCGACGGGACTCGTCAACAGATCCGTCGCACCGGCATCAAGCGCCCGCAGACGATATCCGCGGTCCTCCATCACCGTGACGGCGATGATCGGGATGTCCTGTGTACGCGGATTGACACGGATGCGGGAAATGAACTCATCGCCTAGCATTTCGGGCAAATCGAAGGAGGTCAGGATGAGATCCGGATCATGGTCCCCCAGCCAGCGCAATGCCCGCACGGGCCTTGCAAAACAAACCACCTCGGTGTCTTGCTCGATGCGTTTGGCGATCTGGCTATAGATCTGCCTGTTTGTCTTCTGGTCATCAACGATGAGGATTAGTGCCATAACAACTCGCGACCCGTCAGCCCTGCATGCCAGCATGCCACGGGCGGCCTGCCAACTTCATTGGAGGAGCTTAGCGAAGGAAAGTTAATGCGGTGGCTAGCGCGTATTTTATCCAAGGCTATCCCACCCAAAAGCTAAGGCTATCCTTAACGAAGTCTGAACGGCCTGAGGCCGGCCTTCAGCGCAGGCCGCTCCAAGGATCATTTGACGTTCTTCGGCCGATCTTTTTGCCCTTTTGCCGATAGGCTGCATCGAGTTGCTGGGCCTTGGCGATGGCAGCCGTTGCTTCCGGGCTATATTGCAAATCTGCCCTGCGTGCTCCAGACACCGTCAATTGCCCCGTCGAAGCAAGAAAGGAATAGAGGGCGATGACCGAGTCAGCCTGGGAATAGATCTCCAGTTCCTGGGCATCAAGCAAGGCGACCTCTGCATCGAGAATATCGAGGAAGGATCGTTGCCCGGCCTTCTCTTCGATCCGGATGCCCTTGAGCAACTCACGCGCAGCCCTGACTTCGGCCTTGGCCTGTTTCAGTTTGGCTTGAGACGCCTTGTTGCGCAGGAATTGCTCACTGGCGTCAGCCTTGATGCGGGCAGTCAGTGCATTGGTCAGATGGGTACGCTGGTTGTGTTCTGCCCGGGCTTTCTGCACACCGGCAAGGCGCGTGCCCCCGTCAAAGAGAGGAAGGCTCAGGCGCAGACCGACGCTGCTTTCCTGCTTGTTGGGCTCGGAATGGCTGGAGGCGAATGTGCGGGTGGTCTCGCCCGTCAGATCAAGGGTGGGCAGGAAGGCGCCCTTGGCCGCCTTGACGGCATATTCAGAAGCCTTGGTGTTGGCGCGCGACGCTCTCAGGTCGGGATGCATGCGCAGGGCCTTCTTCACCGCTTCGTCTGCATCTTTGGGCATGAAGCGGACGGGCATTTGCGGATAGATCAGGTCGCCCGGCCTGTAGCCGACAAGGCTTTCATAGCGCCCGGCAGCCCCGCCAAGATCGGCCTGTGCGCCCTCAAGCGAAGCGCGGGCACGATAGATAAGAGCATCGGTTTTCGACAGATCCGTCTTGGTCAACTCCCCTGCCCGGATTCGCGCCTTGGTGGCCCGACGTTGTTTGAGCATGGTGTCCAGATGGCGGCGGCGCAGCTTGATCATCTTGCGGGCGGCATAGACATCCATATAGGCCTTCACCGCTTCGAGCAGGATCTGGCGCTCGCGGTTGCGGACCTTGTAGTGAGCCGATTTTTCTTCATATTTGGAGCGCAGGATGTTGTTGCGGGTCTGAAAGCCGTTGAACAGGCGCTGGCTGGCACTCAGGCCATATTGGCTCGTACGCAAGCGGGAATATCCGCCACTCTTCAGCTTACTCTCTTCATAATTCTGCGACAGGGTAGCGTTGACCTTTGGATACAGCGCAGCACGGGCCTCTTTCGACTGGGCTTTCTTGATATCGCGGGCGGCTTCCTCGGCTCGGATGTCGGGATTGTTGTCGTAGACGTCATAGAGCATCTGGGCAAGATTGTCTGCCTTGACCGGTCCGCTCAGGGCGCAGACACAAAGTGCCAGACAGGCCAAGACCCATCCCACGCGCCACCTTGGCGGCGTCACGAAAGAATGGTGCCTGCTGCTTTGACTCGACTGGTACGCAACGGACATGCCTGTTTTGACCTCACCCTGGATCTCGTTGATGTCGATGAACGACATGGTTCGCGAAACGGCATGGCCCCCCATCAAGGCGCATGCACTCCCTGTGATTATTGGCTACTTATGGTTAATAAACAGCTAAGCAAGACCGGGTTGAGCGACGGTGCGATGGTGAAATAAGGGAGCGTTAGCGCTCGGAGAAGGCGACATCCATTGAGCGGAAGACCGGCTTGAGCAAATAGCGGGCCAAGGATTTCTCGCCGGTGACAATATCAGCGGTGACGACCATGCCGGGCAGAACAGGGAAGGTCGCCCCTTTGCGTTCAAAGGCGTTGTTGTCGAGGGCAATATGCACCTTGAAATAGGGATCGCCGCGCTCATCCTCAAAGGAGGTGGCTGAAACGGTTTTGACATGTCCTTCCAGAGCACCAAACAGATAGGGATCGAAGGTGGAGATGGTGACCTTGGCATCGGCTCCGACGCGGATATGACCGATATCCTTGGGCTGAACCTTCACTTCGGCGACAATGCGCCGATTGTCAGGTACGATCTTGGCCACAACTTCGCCGGAGCGAACAACCGCACCGATGGTCTTGTAGGCCAGTTCCTGAATGATGCCATCGGTTGGCGCGACGAGATCAAGACTTTCGACGCGATCCTGCTGTTTGGTCAGGACGCGTTCGAGTTCGGCCAGTTCACTGGCGCTTTTGGCCCGTTCCTTGGCCAGTTCGGACTGGATGGCGGCACGGGCCTGTTGCATCTGGATTTCTGCTTCGGTCACCTGCTCGCCGGTCGTGGCAATCTTGCCATCAAGCGCATAGAGTCTGGCACGCGCTTCTTCGAGCGCTGCCTGCGCTTCGAGAACGGAGCGGCGTGATGCATATTGCTGGCGCAGCAAAGATTCAAGGCTCTGATATTGCTCCTTGGCAATCTCGGCCCGTTTCTCGACGCTTTTCTTTTCGGCCAATGCGGCCTTGTGTTCGGCCCTGCGGCGTGCCAGCTGGGAGGCATATTTCGCCTCTTCGCGATTGATGCGGGTTTTCTCCGATTGGAAGACAGCGCTTTGGGAGGCAGCCAAGGTCGGGAAGCGGACTTCATCGCGACCGAAATTGGGGGCTTCACCCCGCTGCATCAGGGCATTGAGACTGGCGAGTGACATGCGCAGGGAAGTCGCGCGGATCACCATCTGGTCGCGCTCGCTTTCAGTTGCCGTGGCCCGCAGGCGGATCAGTGGCTGACCGGCTTTCACCCGATCCCCTTCGGCAACCAGAATCTGGTCGATATAGCCGCCTTCCAGATGCTGAACTGCCTGTACCGAGCCGGACGGCTGAACCTGTCCGCTGGCATGGGTAACTTCAAGCACCGACGTGACAAATGCCCAGATCACAAAGCAGGATAAAAACAGCAAACTGCCTGACACGACATAGTTGAACAATTGCGGCGGTTGCTCATTCTCGAGCGCCAGCGGCAACGTCAAAGTCTTGGCATCAAGATCATTCTTTTTGGACGCAAACAACTTCACCGAATTCAACCTTGATATCAAACAGCATGTCCAAACAGACACACGTGTCCCCCACGATACACGCCTCTAGAATAACGCCATTAATGTTAAGACTTAGTTGCTTTTCTAAACAGTTTGACGCAAAACCAAAAATTGCGGTTTCTTGCGTAACACAGCAACATATTGATAATATGACGCTTTATTATTTGGCAGTTCGATTGATAGACATCCCGCTGTCACGCTGCATCACGCAACGGATTTGTTGAAGGCATCGAGTTGCGGCATCACCTGTTCGGGTGGGCCATTGAGAATGACCTGACCTTCATGCAGCACGATGATGCGATCGGCAATCCGCATATGGCTCGGTCGCTGGGTGGTGAAGAGCACCGTCGCCTCCCCCTTCAGCGCACTGACATTTTCCATGAACTGGGTGTCGGCGGCAAAATCGAGATAGTTGGCGGGCTCATCAAGGAAATAGTAGGACGCCTTTTTGGCAAAGCTACGACAGAGTAGCAGCTTCTGCTTGAGCAGATCCGGCATCTGGTTGAGCACCTCGGTCTTCAGGCGGGTATCGATGCCTTCAGGCAGGTTGGGATGATTGCGCTGAATGAGGAATTTCTCGAACAATGCCAGAATCTCAGCCCGCGAGACTTTCGGATCGTTGAGATGGATATTCTGCTCAACGGTTCCATAGAAGAAGGTGGGATGGTCGGGCTGATAGCTGACCTCAAAGCGCAACTCACCCAGATCTATCTGACGAATGTCGAGATGATCAAAGGCCACCACACCGGCCACCGGGCGATAAAGACCGGCAAGCAGCTTCAGCAAGGTCGACTTGCCGCCACCACTTGGGCCGGTGATGGCAACCAGTTCACCGGGATTGATGGTGATGTTGGCCGACTTGATCGCCGCGTCGGAGGCTTGCGCATAGCGGAAGGACAGATTTTTTGTGGTGATGTGGCCCTCAAAGGAACGCGAAATGCTTGGCACCGTGCCGGGTTCGCGTTCCGGCTTCATCCGCATCAGATTGTTAACCAGACGAATCGCCTCGATCAGTTTGCCAACCCGAGACAGGCTCAGGAATGCATTTTGCAACGGCGACAGCACCCGCCAGATCAGGGCCATGATGGCGATCAGTCCACCAACACCCATATCGCCGGTCATCACCAGCATGGTGCCAAAGCCAAGGGTCGCGAGGCCTGCCATCATCGACAGGGCCTGGCTGACAATCTGGATTTTCTGCGAAAAGTGTTGTGCACGGAAGTCCAGCGCGGCAAAGCCCGCAGCGGCATCATCATAGCGTTCTTGCCACTTTGCCTCGCCGCCAACATTGCTGATCTCGCGATGCATCAGGAACAGTTCCATCATCACATTCTGCTTGTGAGACTTGGCGTCGCCGGACTGGATCGTCTGGCGCTTGGCGATGGGAATGCTGACAATGGCCATGATGATATAGGCCCCCAGCAGAATGGCAGGGATCGCTGCGAGCCAGCCACCAATCAATGCAATGGCAATGATGAAGACCAGCACAAAAGGCAAGTCCAACACCGCTGTACCGAAGGAACCCAGAAAGATCTCACGCAGTTTCTCAAACTGGCGCAGTCGGGACAGCTGTGAGCCGACCGACGCATTCTGCACCATGGAATAGGGGAAATAGAGCAGGCGCTGGAAGACCTCGACCGACAATGCAGTGTCAAAGCGCGCACCAACATAGGCCAGTACCCGGGTGCGCAACTGCCGCAAGGCATAGTCTGCCCCAATGATCAAGCCAATGCCGACGACAAACATGGCAAGACTGAAGGGCGCTTTGGACGGGATCACATAGCCATAGACCGACATGATGAAGATCGGCACGGCCATTGCAGCCAGATTGATACCAAAATTGATCAGGAACAGGGACAGAAACAGCCGCTTGAAAGAAGAGGCGGCGTGGGTGACCCAACCGAAGGACTGGACAAATCTGTTTTGCCCCGTCAGATCAAGCGGCTTGATGAGATAGACCGTCACCTGCCCTTTGGGGCTTTGGATCACCTCTTCATTGCCGGTTGCCCCGTTGAAACAATTGATCGTGCCGTCCCCATGATTGAGCGACAGCAAAAGATGGGTGATGCCCGAGGCATCTTCATAAAGACATGGCAGACGTTCCGGCGACAGATTTTGCAAGTCCACCTCGTTGGCGGTGGTGACAAAATTCAATCGCGTTAAAACAGCACGCAAGCCTTTGAAATCATTTACCTGATTGAAGTGAGGCAAGGCCTGAGCCAGATGGCGACCATCACCACCCCAGCCCAACACCGCCAGCACCACCTGTAAACAGCGCCCTGCCGAGCTTTCGCAATCGATGCCAGACCAGCGCTCCTTGATGCCAAGACGGGCTTCATAGTCAGAGAAGAAAGAGGTCTCCCGGCCGTCGAAGTCGTCATGGTGGGCTGGATGCGGGACACGACCCGTTTCTGTGCCTTGTTGAGCCTCAGGCATCGCCAAGTGATGGTCTTGGGACAGGCTTGCCAGATCGGAGAGGCTTAGCTCGCCGTCTGATGTCTGCTTTGCAAGTTCGGAGAACAGGCCCGTCCCATCCCCGCCTTGTTTGCCGTGCTGAGGCATGTTGGTATTGGACGCCGGCGCCCCGTTGCTGCGTGCCTTTCGGCGCGTGGGTTGAAGCATAATCCGCCCGGGTTGCTTGGAATTCCGGTCTGTCGTGCCACTGGTCCGATGTTCGGTCTTGCGATCCTTGTCACTCATGCAGACCTCCCCATTCGCAGGACCTCAGCCTGTGGCTTGCCTTGCTGCTGTTGAACGGCGTTTGCCTGTGTCGGGCGGGATGCCGCTTGAGGCGGCTGGTCCTGGCGCTCACACAGCTTGCCATCCGACAGGATATATTGCCGGTCTGCCATGGAGAGGAAGGAAGGGCGATTGGACAGGAACACCAATGTCATCTCCCCACGCAATTTCTCAAGTCCCTTGCGCAACAACGTGTCGGACCGTTGATCCAGCAGCGCATTGGCTTCTTCCAGAACCAGTATGCGCGGCTTTTGGGCAATGGCCCTTGCAATGCAGATGCGCTGGCGGAAGCTTGGCGGCAGGGTTTCGTTGCCGCCCATGCCAAGCATCATGTCGTAGCCCTGCGGCAATTGCTGGATGTCGCGCTCCAGACCAATCAACTGACAGGCTTCACGGGCGGCATGCAGCCCCTCACGGGGGTTGAACAAAGTGAGATTTTCGAGGATGGTCCCACTGAAAATGGCCGGACCATTTGGCACATAGGCGACCGACCCGGCGATGCTGCTATTCACCAGAGCGTCCAGCGGGCGCCCGCCCAACAGGACCTCACCAGACAGCGGCAATGTGCGCGCACGAATGAGGCGCAAGAATTCGTGGTCGTCACGGGGAATATTGCCCTTCAGGGCGATAAACTCGCCATCTCTGACCTCCAGATCAATCTGGTACGGCTCAGAAGCGTCATCCATTTGCGAGGCCAGAGTGACATTGCGCATGGAGACCGTCCCCGCGGAAAGGCTTTCACGACGAATTGCCAGCTCCGGATCGGGATTGATCGACAGTAGAGCGTCCACATTCTGCTTGACCAGATTGAAGGAACTCATTTCGCTCCAAGAGCGCACGGAGCGCACCAAAACCTCAACAGCCCGGCCACCCAGCAGCAGGCAACAGGCGAGCGAACCGATAGACTGGGTGCCTTCGATCACCAGAATAGCACCACTGCTGACGATGGTGACCATGGTCACCGCAGCGAAAGCCGCGCTGAGAGACTGGGTTGCGCCATCGAGCAAGACCGAGCGATGGAAGGCCACGGCAATGGCTTCCTGAAGACGCTCATATCGGCGCATCATTTGCGGCTCACAGGCCATGATCTTGATGGTTTCGACGCCGGCCAGCACTTCGATGACAAAATCATATTTGCGCCGGTCGAGATTTTGTCGCTCATCCTGCAATTGCTGGATATCGTCGGCCTTTTTCATCAGCATCCAGGCAAACACCAAGAACAGAGCAACCAGCAGGCCAGTGATTACCGGACTGACAATGGCCATGACGCCCAGAAAAATGAAAATGAATGGCAGATCAACAAGGCCCATCCGCGCCGGTCCGGCAAACATCCGGGCGGTGGCGGAAAGGGCATTCATCCGGTCGATATGGGTGCTGGCTGCGTCTTGCTCCACCCGTTCGGAGGACGCCCGCAAGGAGCGGCGCACCGCTTCGACGCCTGCCACATAATCAAGATAGGAGGCAGACCAGCCCGACACATGGGAGCGGACGATCTTGAGAATGGTGTCAATCACCAATACCGCAAAGAGCCCCCCCATCAGGTAGAGCAGGGTTTCATAAGACTGGTTGGGAATGATCCGGTCATAGATCTGCAAAATCACCAGCGGCATCGCCAGACCGAGGCTGTTGATCACCAGAGAGGCGGCAATGATGCGCTTGGGGACCCGGATATGCTCGGCAAACCAGGTATTCTGCATCGATTCCGGCGGCTGAAACACCGTCCGAATATGGGACAGGTAGGCACCCAGCCCCTTCGGGCGCTCCCCTTCATTTCCCGCTTGATACCCTGCAGACATGAGACCCATCATAACTCTATTTGTTGCCAGCCTGATCCGGAGTTGCACAGCAATCCCCAATGCGGGCAAACAGATTTACCTCCCTTTATGCCCCCAAGTCTCTTGATCATTTATTAACCACGTTCCCAATATCCGGATAAAATCGAGGCAGGAGCGCCCAAAATGGCGCTTTTTAGATCTTCGTAACCATTTTCGAAAACACACGCTTAACAAGGAGTCCGATAGCGTCGAACCCGACTGCCTGAACACCAAGGGCGAAGTGTATCGAGGAACAGGGTTATGGCTGACACCAATATTCCGGACATGAATACCAACAACACCATCTCCAAGCAGGAGGCAAACCGTACCCAACAGGCGGCTCAAAAGGCCGAGCTGGAGAAATCGGTAAGCGACTATGATACCGGAGACAGTGTGGCGTTCCGTCAGGATATCCTGAACCCGAACCTGCATTATGGATTGCTCAACGAAGCCGAGCAGGAATTTCCGGATACCGTTAGCGGTCCGGCCGAGAGTGGCGCCACGGACGTCGATACCAATGCAGCATCCGGTGACCAGACGGCCGATCTTGCCAGCCCGACCAGTTCCTTTGCCTCTTCGCCTGTATCCCAGACCGGTCTGTCAGCCGCCGATGAACCCATTGCAAGCGAAGCCCAGTCCGGCATCCAGTCAATTGATCATAGTGACGACGGCGCGTCTCAAGCGACCGCACCGATCGATGCCTCTCGTTCTAATGGCAATAGCATCGACGCTTCTGCTGTGCCGACACAGTCTTCCGATGACAATATTGCTCCACCAACCGACGGCGGAACAGAAACAAAGCCGAACAGCCCCGTTGAGGCCAACGACAGTGACGTTACCACCTCCGAGAATGTGGCGCTCAATGGCAATGTCGCGGCCACGGATCTCGATGGCGATGCGATCAGCTACAGTCTTGATGGCCAGCCTGCAGAAGGCACGGTCACGCTCAATGCAGATGGCACCTACAGCTTTGCTCCGGGCACCGACTTTGATGATCTGGCCGTTGGCGAAAGCCGCACGGTGACCTTCGACTTCACCGCTGATGATGGCAAGGGTTCGAGCGATACCGGCACCGTCACCATTGAAGTGACCGGCACCAATGATGCCCCAACTGCGATTGATCTCTCGGCAACGTCCGTTGACGAGAATGATGGCGGCGCGGTGATCGGCACCCTGACCAGCTCTGACGTGGATAGCTCTGACACGCATACTTACACGGTGTCTGACAGCCGCTTTGAAGTGGTTGATGATGGCGCTGGTTCCATGGTCCTCAAGCTCAAGGATGGTCAGTCCCTTGATCATGAGAGCGAACCGTCTGTCACCCTCACTGTCACCTCTGATGACGGCAATGGTGGCACCTATTCCGAAGACTTCTCGATCAATGTCGCGGACCTGAATGAAG
>NZ_VANT01000016.1:0-27158 GCF_005771485.1 Cohaesibacter sp. CAU 1516
CTCAATCGCAACCTTGCGTATTCTCATCGCACAATCCCTAGTGAAATCTCTCGAATTCTGCCCATGTTGTCGAAGAAAATGGAATAGACAAAAATGCACAGCCAGAAAAGTGACGCAGTAGGACTAAGACATGAGCGATTTGGAATGGGCGTTTATCAAGGCCGTTCTCCCGAACAACAGTCGGGGCGTGAAACGGGTCGATGACCGGCGCGTCATCAACGGTATCTTCTACGTTCTACGTACCGGCATCCCGTGGCGCGATTTGCCCGAGCAATACGGCCCCTACACAACGATCTATAACCGCTTCAATCGCTGGACCTATGCAGGCGTCTGGGATCGGGTCATGGAAGCGGTGGCAGATGCGCATAACGTCGATATCGTCATGGTGGATGGGACGTCGGTGAGGGTGCACCATTCTGCGGCGACGCTCAAAAAAACGACCCGCGTCGTTGCATGGGGCGATCGCGGGGCGGGTTAACCACGAAAATACATGCCCTTACCAATCAAGACGGTTTGCCGATCCGCTATGAACTGACGCCCGGCCAAGCCCATGATGCACCGCCGTGCGAACAGCTTTTGGATAGCTTGCAACCAGGCCAATACGTGCTCGCAGATAAGGCCTACGACGCCAACTGGATCCGCGAAATGATCTGGGAACAAGGTGCCATCGACGTGATCCCATCCAAGACAAATCGCAAATTGCCCGCTGAGTTTGACGCCGATATCTACCGCGAGCGCAACAAGATCGAGCGCTTCTTCGGCAGGCTCAAAGCCTCCTTCCGACGCATAGCAACCCGCTATGAGAAAACGTCTGCTAACTTTATGGCCATGATCAAACTCGCTTCCGTCAGGCTATGGTGCCAGTTTTATGAGTCCGCTGCCTAATATAGCTTCAATTTGGCGGAAAGGGGTTCATCTCATTACCTCTGACTTCGGCGATCCGGGAACAAACCTATTCCCGAGCATAGACATCTTCGTAACGAATGATGTCATCTTCACCGAAATAGCTGCCGGTCTGTACTTCAATCAGGGTGAGGGGCACCTTGCCGGGATTTTCCATCCGATGGACTGCGCCAAGGGGAATATAGGCCGACTGGTTCTCGGTCAGCAATTGCACCTTTTCATCCACCGTCACCTTGGCGGTACCTTCCACAACGACCCAGTGCTCGGACCGGTGGTGATGGCTTTGCAGGCTCAGCGCCTGACCCGGATTGACCACAATCCGTTTCACCTGAAAACGTAAGCCGATCACCAAACTCTCATACCATCCCCATGGCCGGAAATCCTTTGGCAGGGTTTCGGATTGCTTGACGCCTTGGCTTTTGAGGGTCTGGACTGCAATTTTCACATCCTGCGCCCGGTCTTTATGGGCGACCAGTACCGCATCTGGCATGGCAATCGCAAGGATATTGTCGAGGCCGATGCCCACCAGTTGCTGGTCCTTCGAGGTTGTCCGCAGCAGCGTGTTGTTGCAATCGATCGCGGTTGCCGAGTCCGATGCAACGACGCCTTTTTCATTCGCTTCGCTGTCGCGCCAGACCGCCTGCCAATCACCCAGATCCGACCAAGCCCCGCCAAAGGGCACGACGGTCAGATTGTCCGCCTTTTCCATCACGGCATAGTCGATGGAAATGTCCTCAAGCGCCGCCCATGGCTCCTCGGCAAGTCGCGTGAAGGCCAGATCCAGCTCGGATTGATCAAACGAAGCCGTGACGAGGGCCAGGGTGTCCGGCGCATATCGCTCGAAGGCACTGAGGATTGCGCCGGTCGAGAATAGGAAGATCCCCGCATTCCACAAATGGCATTTGCTGGCCAGCAGCATGTCGGCGGTCGGTTGATCCGGCTTCTCGACGAACGAGCGCAATGGTTGCGGAACTGGGGCAAAATCATCGTCGATCTGCTCGGACAATTCCAGCCAGCCATAACCGGTCTCGGCGCGAGCCGGTCGAATGCCAAAGGTGACCAGCCGCCCGGCCCGCGCGGCGGACTTGGCGGCCCGAACCGTGGCGCGGAACTGCTTGTCATCCGGAATCACATGGTCGGAGGGGGCAACTAGAATCAGGGCGTCCGGGCTTTTCTGATGAATCATCACGGCAGCCGCACAGATTGCGGCGGCCGTGTTGCGCGCCATCGGCTCGATCAGCACTGACTGCGGCAGGATATTCAGCGCGGAGAGTTGCTCAAGCACAATGAAACGAAAATCACCGCCGGTAATCACTGAAGCGGACGCAAACCCTTCTCCTTGCAGACGCAGGGCGGATGCTTGAAATAGGCTTCTCTCACCGGTAAGTTTGACAAATTGCTTCGGATAGGACTTCCGCGACAAGGGCCAAAGTCGGGTACCGGAGCCTCCACACAGAAGAACGGGAAATACGATGTCAGCCATGGTCATGAGCCCCTGCTAGGTGATTGCATGACCTGTTTAAACGAAACCAGTGTATCTCTGTCAATTGGCTTTGCCATTATTGTTGCCCACCATCAGGTTTTCGCCCAACTTCCGGCAGGCCTTTGGAAGCCGCTCCTGCAATAGGCGGTCACTCGGGCAGCGGGCATGTCCTGGTGCGGGCCACAAAGGCAGGATTGGCAAAGGGGGCATCCTCCTGCACGATCTTGCCATAGAGCAGCCGCTGCCCTTCCGCCGTCTCCACAATGCCGCCAGCTGCTGACAGAACGGCATCGCCCGCTGCGGTGTCCCATTCCATGGTCCGTGAAAAGCGCGGATAAAGGTCCGCTTCTCCGGCAGCGAGCAAGCAGAATTTGAGGGACGATCCGACGGGCTTGTGTTTGCCGATGTCGAACTGATCTAGATAGGCCTCAGTATTTTCACAGAGATGTGAGCGTGATCCGACCACATCGACACGGTCCCGGCAGTCGCGGACTTCAATAGACCTCTTGTTGAGGATGGCATGGCTTTGGCGCGGATCCCTGACGTGGCCACGCCAAGCACCACGGCCGACGTCACCAACAAACAGCCAGCCTTTGGCGGGGGTGAAGACAACCCCAATCTGCGGCAGACCGTCGCGGATCAGGGCGATATTGACCGTAAACTCGCCATTGCGTGATATGAATTCCTTGGTGCCGTCAACCGGATCGACAAGGAAGAAGTCTCTGCCAATTTCGGGGATTCTGCCCGTAGAGACCGCTTCTTCGGCGATGACGGGAATGTCGGGAAATCGTTGGGTCAGATGGTCAAAAATGACGGCTTCGGCGGCCTGATCCGCTTGGGTCACGGGCGATGCGTCACCCTTCACACAGACATCAAAATCCGTCGCATAAATATCTAGTATGACCTCGGCGGCGCTCAAGGCTGCCTTTATCATCCCGTCGAGCAAGTCCGACATGCGTCCCTTTCCTCGTTTCTGGTCTCCCTCATGGCGCATCAGAAAGCCATGGGTGGCCAGGTCGGTGGATTTTTAGCAAATTTACCGTTCGTGTCAACTCAAAGATTGGAAGCAAGCTTAGCGGGCGATCGGAGGGTTCCACTGGGTCTCTTGGGGCAATTGGAAATCTATTCTCAAGGCTTTCATTTCCAGCAACCGAATGCTGGCCAGCGCCAATTTTCTGGTCAAAAATGATTACCATAGAGCAAGGCTCGTCTCCGGTGCCGCTCTTCCTGAAAGAGAGCGGGGACAAAAAAGGGGCAGATTCTTCTGTTGAAAGTTTCGCGAAAACCACTTGATGCATTAAACTGCCGAATTGATTGTTGGGTGTTGAAAGGCCACAAGACAGCACGAGATTGAAATTTCGGGACAAGATCGGAACGAATGGTTGGTGCACCATGGGGTGGCCGACCTGCATACGGAGGTGCAAAAATGGAAATCAGACAATCCATTCGATGCATTGCCAATAGCTTGAAACTTGTCCTGTCGCAGCGCGAGGCAAAATTCGGCTCGCCCTCCCTTGATCTATGCATCGACCCCGCCGTGTCCGTCCTCCTGGGTGAGGCCCCGGCTTTTGCGCGCTTCGCATTGCCCGTCGCGTGTGAAAGCTATGTCGGCTGGGGGCGGCGGTCCGGTGCATTGGCCATGCGACTGGCTCGGGCTCACAACAAGGGCGTTGTTTTGATGGAGGATGGTTTTCTCAGATCCTATCATCGCAACGATCCCTCCATGTCGGTCAATCTGGATGACCTTGGCATCTATTATGATGCAACCGCCCCGTCACGACTGGAGGCTTTGATCAAACAGCCTCTGACAACCGAGAAAATGAACAGGATTGACAAAGTGCTCGCTCTTTGGCGTCAATATGGCTTGTCGAAATATAATGCAGGGCAGGATTATGACGCACTGCTGCCAGACGATTATGTTCTTGTTATTGATCAAGTGAAAAATGATGCGTCGATCCGATTTGGGTTGGCAAATGGAGAAACATTTCAAACGATGCTCGATCGGGCGATTCAGGAAAATCCCGGTCTACATATCGTCGTCAAAATGCACCCCGATATTTATACTCGTTCCAAAATGGGGCATTATGACATTCTAGCGTTGCGCTCTATTCCAAATGTGGTGGTGATTGCCGAAAATTGTCTGCCGACCAGATTGATCCGGCAGGCACGTAAGGTTTACACCGTAACCTCGCAAGTGGGGTTTGAAGCTTTGATTTGGGGGCGGCCAGTGTTTTGCATGGGGATGCCATTCTATGCTGGTTGGGGGCTGACCGATGATGCGCTTCCGGCACCCGTAAGGCGGGAGGTTGTTTCGATGGAACAACTTGCATTTGCGGCTTTTATATCTTATGCGCGTTACATAGATCCGATTGGGCGCAACCTTTGCGAGATCGAGACAATTATTGAATTGCTCGCCGAACGAAAACGGGGCGGGGAGTCTATAGCAGATTGAAGCGGAGGCGGCTTCACTTTTCTGCAATGCGTGCGAAAGAATAGGGTGTCGTATGATCTGCAAAAGACGAGAACGGGATTGAGGAACCAGTGAAAAAACACGAGAAAAAAGTGCCAATAAAGACCGCTGAAGTCATCGGCCGCGCCTGTCGGTTGCCCAGTGCCAATTCTGTGGCTGATTTTTGGGCTCTGTTGCGTCAGGGACGATGCAGCGTCACAGAAATCGGCGACGATCGTTTTTCTGTTTTTCGCTATTTGCATCCCGCCCGGGGTCAGCCCGGCAAGGCCTATACTTTTCGTGCCGGTGTGCTGGATGATGTATGGGGCTTTGACCCGGTTGTCTTTGCCTTGTCCCCGCGAGAGGCCATGCAGATGGATCCGCAGCAGCGCCTGTTGCTGATGCTGGTGTGGGAGGCGCTCGAAGAAGCAGGCCTTCCTCCGTCCGAAATTGCCGGTCAGAATATCGGCGTTTTTGTCGGCAATTCGGGCAGCGATCATTCCAACCGGTTTTTCTTCGATCCGGCCAATTCCGACAGCTTCATGATGACCGGCAACACCATGTCGCTGGTTTCCAACCGCATTTCCTATATTTTTGACCTGCATGGTCCGAGCTTCACGGTCGACACCGCCTGTTCCTCCTCGTTGGTGGCTATGGATCTGGCGATGAAGCGCCTGCAGTCGGGCGAGATTGACACGGCGATTGTTGCCGGGGTCAACATGTTGCTTTCGCCTTTCCCCTTTGTCGGTTTTTCGGCCGCTTCGATGCTGTCGCCCGAGGGCCTGTGTCGCCCGTTCGATGAAAATGCCAACGGCTATGTCCGGGCAGAAGGCGCCGTGGCCTTGGTGCTTCAACGCAGTGATGTGCATGATGCGCAGACTCAGAAGAGTTTTGGCCGCATCGTTGCTTCCGGCATCAATTCCGATGGTCGTACCTCCGGCGTTGCCTTGCCGTCAATGGAATTTCAGGCCGAACTGCTGCAACAGGTCTATCAGTCAGCGGGCATCAGCCCGGATCAGTTGGCCTTCATTGAAGCGCATGGCACGGGTACCCGCGTCGGCGATCCCACCGAAGCCTATGCTCTTGGCAAGGTTTTGGCCAAGGGTCGCAAGACGCCTCTGCCGATCGGCTCGGTCAAATCCAACATTGGCCATCTGGAACCGGCTTCGGGCATTGCCAGCATCCTGAAGGCTTTGCTGGCGCTGGAGCACAATGTCCTGCCTGCCAGCCTGCATATTAAGACACCCAATCCGGACATTCCGTTCGATGATCTCAATCTCGCCCTCAACCGCGAAGAGACGATGATCGAGAAATCCGAGGATCTGCTCTATGCCGGGATCAACAATTTCGGGTTTGGCGGCACCAATGCGCACCTTTTGGTCTCGCAAGCGGACCCCAATCAGATCAAGGCACCGCGCACGGCGGCTCTGGTTGCCAAGACCAGACGCAAAAAGCGTGCCGACGATGAGCGGGACACCAACGATCAGTTGATGATTCTGTCTGCCAAGACTGCCGACAGTCTGAAAGTCCTCGCCAAGGCCTCTGCTGATCGCATCGCGCGGGAAGTGCATTCCTCGCTGGGCGACTGGAGCAACGCCTATGCCTGGCACCGGGAACGGATGGACGAACGTTTGGTGATCGCGGCCAAAAGCAAGCAGGATCTGACCGACAAGCTCGAGCTGTTTGTAAAAGGAGAGCGCAATCCCGCCATTCTGACGGGGATGGTTGCCAAACCCGACGCGGATCCGGTCTTTGTCTTTTCCGGCAACGGCTCCCAATTTGTCGGCATGGGGCAGGCGGCCTATCGCGACAATGCCGCATTCCGATCCACTTTCGATCAGGTGGATCACCTGTTCGCAGCGCATGCTGATTGGTCGTTGAAAGAGCGGCTCTTTGCAGAAACGCTTGGGGAGGATCTCAAGCTCACCTCGATTGCCCAACCTTTGCTGTTTGCACTGCAAGTGGCCTTGACCAGCGCCTTGAAAGAATTGGGCCTGAAGCCTGCCGGGGTGCTCGGTCATTCCGTGGGTGAAGTTGCTGCGGCATGGGCGGCAGGGGCGCTGAGCCTGCCGGATGCGGTTGCTGTCATCTATTTGCGGTCTTACCATCAGGAAGCCGTCCGCGGCTTTGGTCAGATGGCGGTCATCAAACTGTCTCAAAGTGAAGTGGCCAAACATCTGGCGGCCGAGGGTCATACAGAGATCGAGATCTCGGCCATCAACACTCCGCGCTCTTTGACACTGTCCGGTCCGTCGGAGGCGCTGCAATCCTTCATGCGCTATGCCCGCAAAAATCGCCTGTCGGGTTTGCTGCTGGATATCGACTATCCGTTCCATTCCCGTCAGATCGATCCGATCAAGAATGGTTTGATCAAAGACCTGTCGGGCATCAAGCCCCACAAAAGCTCGATTCCCTTCTATTCGAGTGTGACGGGAGCGCTGATCGAGGGCGAGGATATCACCGGCGATTACTGGTGGCATAATGTGCGCGAGCCAGTGAGCTTTTGCGATGCGGTATCGCTGGCCCTGGCAGAAGGACATCGCTCCTTCATCGAGATTGGCCCGCGCCCGATCCTCAAAAGCTATATTGCCGAGATTGCCCGTGAAAAAGGGGTTACTGCAACGGCAATCGAAAGCTTGACGCAGGCCGAGGCCGATCATGTCGATCCGGTCTTGATTGCTGCCGGGCGGGCATTGGCTGTCGGCATCGAGCCGGACCCGATCAAACTGTTCGGTGACAAGAAGGGCCTGTCCTTCCCGCTGCCGTCTTATCCTTGGCAGCTCAAACCATTCAAGCTGGAAGCCAGCAGCGATGCCTTTGAGGTCTTTTCCCCTTCGATTCCGGCCCATCCCCTGCTTGGCCAGCAGCTCAGACCCGGCGATCTGATCTGGGACAGCGAACTCGATACCCGACTAATCCCCTATCTCGCCGACCATAAGGTTGATGGCAAGGTCATTTTGCCGGGAGCTGCCTTTGCCGAAATGGCGCTTGCCGCAGCTCGGCAAGCTCTTGAGACCGATCTGGTTGAATTGCGCGACTTCGATTTGATGAAGGCGCTGCCGTTGGCTGAAGATCAATCCGTTTCGGTTCGCACGCGGATTGATCTTGAAAGCAACAATGTCGAAATTCTCAGCCGCAAACGTCTGGTGGACGAGGAGTGGCAACGGCATATCAAGGCCCGCATTGCCAGAATTCCGGGCGATGCGATGGTCGAAACGGCTGATCATGATCTGACGGCTCCGGCAGCAGCCGCTCCGTTGCCTGAAGCGGAGATTGAGGCGCTTTACGCGGTCTCGCGCGACTTTGGTCTTGATTTTGGTCCTGCTTTCCGCCGCGTTTCCCATTTCCTGCGGTTTGAGGACAGTCACATCGACCTGCTTTTGACCGAGCGCTCACCGAGCATCGTGGCGCGCGAAAAGCAGGCGGCGCCTTACGGGTTGCATCCGCTCGATCTGGACGGCTGTTTCCATGCACTCAATTCACTCTATGAAGAGCTTGATGATGGTGCCGAGAAAATGGCCTTCATTCCGGTGCGCTTTGGCCGCTTGCGGCTGCTGCAAACGGAAAAACCAGTCCGTTCCGCCCGGATCCTTGTCTTGCGGTCGAACAATCGTGGTATTCAGGCGGATATCGACCTGTTTGGAGAAGACGGCACATTGATCGCCACCCTGCGCGATGCCCGCTTCCGTGCCTCCGCTCTGGTCCAGCGTCAGGATATCAATCGTCTGACCTATGGCTATCGCACCGTAAAAACCACCTATGACAGCGAACGTCAGCCTTCCGCTGCCCTTGATCTGATGGCCTTCCGCACCGCCTTGCAGAAGAATGGGGCCGATGATTGGACCCAGACAGAAGAACGGCACCTGATCCTTCAGGCCGCCAGCCGTCAGGTCGCCTATGATTGCTTGAAGGCACTGATTGGTACGGACACCGATCTGACGCCCGATAAGTTGCCAGCCCTCCAGTCTGACCCGGCCCTATCCGGTGAGGAGGCTGCCAGTGATCTGAAGCGTCGCCGCAGCCAGCGTGATACTCTCTTCTGGTCTTTGGTGACCATTTGCATCGAATCCGGCATGGCAGAGCAAGGCGAGGATGGCGTCAAGCTGGCTTCCTCCGTCTCCATGCCGCCTGCTTCTCAGGTGCTCGAATTGCTGCTGATGGAAGATCCGGCCTGGTCGGGGGAAGTCATTCTGCTCAACCATGCCGAGGCCCGTCTGATGCGGATCTTGTCCGGCGAGGCCAAGGCAGGCGATCTGGCCGAAGGGATCCGGGATCTTTATTCAAACGATCTGCTGGACCAGCATTTTTCAGCCTCACCCATGGCACGGGCCCATTTGGAGCAATTGTCCAAAGCCTTTGACCTTCTGTTGCAACAATGGCCAGAGGGGCGTCCCTTGCGCGTGTTGCAATTGGGCACCGCCGGGGGGCAATTGACCAAAAGCCTGTTGCCACGCATCGAACAGCTGAATGGCCAGTGGGTCAGCATCGACAGCAACAAGTTGGTGGTTGATCGTTTGGGGATCCAGTTCGCCCAGTCGCCCCATTTTAAAGCCTTGACGCTGGAGGCCGCTCTCGCAGACTTGCGCAGCTTGGGATCATTCGATGTGATTCTGACGGCCAACAACATGCAAATGATGAATGATGCTGCCAGCATCCTACCGCATCTGCCGACCCTTCTGGCCGACCATGGCCTGATGCTGGCAACCCTGACGGACGGTTCGGTCTTTCAGGATATCTGCTTTGGCATGGCATCCCGCTGGTTTGATGGCTCTCTTGATCCCACCTATCCGGTGGCCAGCCATGGCACCGCTGACAATTGGCGTGGATGGATCAGCGAGGCAGGTCTGGCCTCGGTCGAATTGTTGCCTTTCGAAGGCGCAGGCGAGGCGACGGGACTGACCGGATCCTATTGGCTGCTGGCCACAGCTCCGCTGAGCGAGCCTGCAAGCGAAACGGCAGGCAAGCCGAAAGGCGCTGCGTTCGAAGACACGGCCCTTGCGCGACCTCAGACCATTGTGCTGACGGACGCCTCCGACAAGGCCGAAAAGTTGTTTGCCACTCTTCTGTCAGACCAACTGGCGGCGAGCGGGCAGCAGGCGGACACACAATCTCTGCCATGCAAGGGGGACGTGTCTGACAAGGTGGCTTGGCAGACCTTGTTGGCGACCATCATGTCGAAAAGCGAGACCGGTTCCGTCGATCTGATTTTCCTTGCCGGGGCTTTTGTCGCTGAAACCGAACCATTTGCAGCCATGGCCAAGCGCCTGCATTGGCTGCGCCAGTTGCTGGTTGGCTTGCCGGACAAGGCGGTGCGTCTCTGGATGCTTGCTCCCGATGGATATCATGATGGCACTGACGGCGCGGTCAATCCGGCCCAAACGGGGGTCTGGGCCTTTGCCCGCGCCGCAGGCAATGAATATTCCCACCTCGATATCCGTCTGGTGGATCTGAATGGCTCGCTTGCTGTCACCGATCAGGTCGCAGGCCTCACCCAGTTGCTTGCTATGCCGGGTGAGGAGCGTGAGCTTCGGCTCGAAGCCGATGGCCTGTCGCTGTTGCGCATTGCCCGGGGTCCCAAGCTGTCGGCCCAAAGAGGGCGTAAGCAGTCTGACGAAAAGGCAGCCTGCAAGCTGACCCATCCGCGCACCGGATCCCTTGATCGGCTGAAATGGGTGCCTGTTGATCGCCTCCCACCAAAGGCTGGTGAGGTGGAAATCGAGGTTGCCGCGTCAGGGCTCAACTTCCGCGACCTGATGTGGGCGCAGGGTCTGTTGCCCGAGGAAGCGCTGGAAGATGGCTTTGCCGGTCCGACGCTCGGATTTGAATGTTCCGGGCGTGTCATTCGGGTCGGGGAGGGCATCAAGCGTCTGAAGGTTGGTGACGCGGTGATGGCATTGGCCCCGGCCTGCTTTGCCTCCCACGTGACGGTGGCCGAAGTCGCGGTCTCGCGCCTGCCTGAGGCGATGGATCTGAAAGCCGCTGCTGCCATGCCGGTGGCCTTCCTCACCAGCTATTATGCCCTGCATCATCTAGCGCGTTTGGAAGAAGGCGAATGGGTGCTGATTCATGGAGCTGCGGGTGCTGTTGGCCTCGCCGCAGTGCAAATTGCCAAATGGCGTGGTGCCCGCATCATCGCCACTGCCGGCAATGATGAAAAACGCGACTTCCTGCGGTTGCTCGGCGTTGATCATGTGCTTGATACCCGCTCGCTCGATTTCGTCGATCAGGTCCGGGCCATCACCCGCAAGGCCGATGGTCCCGGGCGCGAAGGGGTCGATGTGGTGCTCAATTCCCTGTTCGGTGAAGCGATGGAACGCAGCATCGAACTGGTCCGGCCTTTTGGCCGCTTCCTCGAACTGGGCAAGCGCGATTTTTACGGCAACAGCAAGATCGGGCTGCGCCCCTTCCGCCGCAATATCAGCTATTTCGGCATCGATGCCGATCAATTGCTGAATCATCAACCAGCGCTCTCCAGTCGCCTGTTCGGGGAACTGGAAGCCCTGTTTGAAAGCAGTGATTTCACCCTGTTGCCTTATCGTCTGTTTGACAGCAGTGACATTGTCGATGCGTTCCGCCTGATGCAGCGCTCGGGCCATATTGGCAAAATTCTTGTCAAAGCGCCGGAGCCAACCTTGCAGGGGCAAGGAGCTAGCCCATTCAAGATTGATGCCGACGGCCATCATCTGATCATCGGTGGCCTTGGGGGCTTTGGTCTGGAGACAGCGGACTGGTTGCTTGACAAAGGCGCGCGTTCGATCATCCTGACCAGCCGCTCGGCCAAGGTGAGTGATGAGGCGCAGGCGTTGCTTGCCAAGGCGGAGGCGCTGGGTGCGTCCCTGAAGGTGGCTGCTTGTGACGCGACCAGTGAGACAGCGCTCGCATCCTTGCTGGATGATCTGCGCCAAAGCGCTCCGCTGCGTGGTGTCATCCATGCAGCGATGGTGCTCGATGATGCGCTGATCGCCAATCTCGACGACGGTCGAATCGATGCCGTTCTGGCACCAAAAGTGGTTGGCGGTGCGCATATCGATCGCCTGACACGGGAGGATGCTCTCGACTATTTCTGGCTCTATTCCTCGGTCTCGGTGCTGATGGGCAATCCGGGGCAGTCCGCCTATGTTGCCGCCAATGCCTATCTCGATGGTCTGGCCGCCAAGCGCCGTAGCGAGGGCTTGCCAGCTTTGTCGATTGGCTGGGGGGCGATCACCGACAAGGGTATCCTGGCGCGGGAAGAAAAAACTGCCGAAATTCTCGCCCGCGCCACCGGGGGGATGGAATTCAAGGCCCGCCGTGCCCTTGACGGATTGGCCGAGTTGCTGGCCACCTATGGTGTGGTCATGCCGGCCAGCCTGACCCTGGCGCCGATGGATTGGAGCTATGCCAAGAACAATCTCGCCTTGCTCAAGCATCCGGCCTATCACCTATTGGCGCGCGAAGCGGAACAATCCTCCAATCGGGATCGACAGTCGATTGACATTGCGACACTGATTGAGGGGCTTGATGACATCGCCGCCCGCGATACCATCGCCAAGCTGTTGGCCGGTGAAGTGGCCAACATTTTCCGCATGCCGGTTGAGGAAATCCAACTCAACCGCTCCTTGAGCGACATTGGCATGGACAGTCTGATGGGCATGGAGTTGCGCTCTGCGGCACAGCAGAAGCTGGATATCGAAATCCCGATGGGGGCCATTTCCGATGGCACGACCATTGAGGATATTGCTGCCAGCATTGTCCAGCGGGTTCGCAAAGGCACAAACTCTGAGCTTTCAAGCGCCCAGTCCGCCCTGCTGCAGCAGCATGTTGGCAAGGATGCCGATGTCGCGAAGGTTGCCGGTGATTTGGCCCCTCTGCGCAAGGCACCCTGATCCCTGCGGGTGGCATGATGGATGACCCGTTCGGAGCAGCGGGCCCTCCATGCAAGAAGATGAACCGGCTCCCATTTGCCCCGAGTGGCAAGGCATGTTGAAACGGGATGTTGCAATGAGCAAGACGAGGATTGATCGGGATGCGATATTGAATGCGTCCCGCGCAATGGCAACCAAGACCAAACCGGCGCCCACCCCCTCGCGCCAGCCGACGGCCGCAGCCAATCCTGATCGCACCGATTTCAAGCGGCTGGACCTTTATGAGCAAATCCGCATCCAGCGTGAAGCCGCCAAAACCCTTGGGGTCACCAATCCCTACTTTATCGAGCATCAGGGGCGGGCATCGGCAACCACCCGAATTGATGGCAAGACGGTCTTGAATTTCGCCTCCTATGACTATCTCGGCCTGAATGGATTGCCTGAGATACAGGATGCTGCCATCGACGCCATCGGCACCTATGGCACCTCTGTTTCCGGTTCGCGGCCCACGTCGGGCGAGCGGCCTTTCCACCGCGAGCTTGAGGCCGATCTGGCTCGTCTGTATGAGAGCGAGGCCGCCTTGGTCTTTGTCTCGGGTCATGCCACCAATGTTTCGACCATTGGTGAGTTGCTCGGCAGTGCCGATCTGGTGATCTATGACGGTTTCAGCCACAATTCGGTGGTGACCGGCTGCAAATTGTCAGGTGCGGCCCGCAAGACATTCAAGCATAACGATTTCGATGATCTGGAGCGCATTCTGTCTGAACAGCGCAATCAATATGATCACGTCCTGATCATTGTCGAGGGGCTCTACTCGATGGACGGCGACCTGCCGGATTTGGCCCGGGCGATTGAGTTGAAGGAACGATATCAGGCTTGGCTGATGGTCGATGAGGCCCATTCCCTCGGCGTGCTTGGCAAGACCGGCAAGGGCCTGTTCGAGCAACAATCGATCGATCCACGCAAAGTCGACATCTGGATGGGCACCATGAGCAAGACCTTGAGTGGCTGTGGGGGCTATATTTGCGGCAAGCAGGAACTGATTGACATCCTCAAATTCTTTGCCTCCAGCTTCATGTATAGTGTCGGCCTGTCCGCCCCTTTGGCCGTGGCCGCCAAAGCGTCACTGCAAGTGATGCAACAGGAGCCGTGGCGGGTAGAGAAGCTGCAATCCAATGGTCGCTATTTTCTTGACCATGCCAAGCAAGCCGGACTTGATACGGGTCTGAGCGCCGGTTTCTGCGTGGTGCCGGTCATTGTCGGCGACAGTTTGCGTGCCGTGAAACTCGCCAACAACTTGCTTGAGCGTGGTGTCTATGCCTTCCCGATCACCCATCCCGCCGTGCCGATGAATGAGGCGCGGCTGCGCTTTTTCATCACCGCAGAGCACAGCGAAGAGCAACTGCAACAAGCCATCGATATCACTGCCGAGGAATTGCGCAAATTGGAAGCGGAGGGCTTCTCGCTGCTTTCTTCCCTTGCTGGACAGATCGAGGCTGGCTGATATGGACGCGGGCGCAATCCTGATTACCGGTGCCAGCCGCGGTCTTGGTGCCGCGTTGGCCAAACGCTATGCCTCCCCCGGACGGCACCTGATCCTCACCGCACGCAGCATTGAGTCTCTTAGTGATATTGCGGCCTTTTGTCGCAGTAAGAGAGCTGACGTGACGGTGTTGGCGCTGGATCTGGTAGATCCTGACAATGTCGAGGCCTTCCAGCAAGCGCGCCGGGCCTTGCCACTGACCGGCGCAGGCTTGTCGCTGGTGATCGCCAATGCCGGAATATTTGATGGCCGCTCTTCTGCCAAAAACCTGGAAACGGTGGATGGGCAAGTCCGGCAGATCAATGTCAATCTGACCGCCAATATCGCCCTCCTGACGCCCATAGCCGAAGAGATGAAACAGCAGGGGCATGGGCATCTTGCGGTGGTCAGCTCGCTTGCCGCCCGACAGCCGCAGCCCGATAGCCCCGCTTACAGCGCCAGCAAGGCGGGCCTGTCCGCATGGGCGCAGGCCATGGGGGACGACCTGATTGATGCGGGTCTTTATGTCACTGACATTCAGCCCGGTCACATCCAAACGGCGCAAACGGACGGTCATCGGGGAGCATTGCCGGGGCTGGTGACTGCCGACAAGGCTGCCGAGATCATTCAGCGTGGCTTGGCCCGCAAAAAGCGACGGATCTCCTTTCCGCTCTCGATTGCCTTGTTGGTCTGGCTCGGCAATCTTCTGCCAACGCCCCTCAGACGTTTGGCGCTAAAGCCCTATCGCTACACAATTGCGCAGCCGATCGCCGGAACAGAAGTGGAAAGCAGGGAGCGATGACGCTTGATCTCAGCTGGCAGACGCGCCCCGCCGTCATCTTTGGCTTGATGCGCTGGAACCGCAACGCAGTGCGCGCCATGCTCAGTGACTTGCCCGGGGAACCGATATTTGCCCGCTCTTTCGCAGTGGCTCTGCGGCAGGCAAAAGACCGACATGCAAGCCTGTTCGCTTGGGCCAGTCGCCTTGATCAGGCGCAGCATCAAGCCTGCCACGCAGCTGGCATTCCTCTTGTCCTGATCGAAGATGGGTTCATTCGTTCGGTTGGACTGGGGGCCGCCTTCGTCCCCGCAGCCTCGCTTATTTTCGATGGCCAGGGCATCTATTATGATCCCTCCCGCCCAAGTGACCTGGAATGGATGCTCAAACATCAGGACGTGACGCCGGAAGAAAGAGAGCGTGGCGCCGAGGTGCGACGCCTGCTCGTGGACGCTGCCGTCAGCAAGTATAATCTGGGCAATCAGTCGTCTCAGATGCTCGACTTGCCCGGGGATCGCGAGATCATTCTGGTGCCCGGTCAGGTCAGTGATGACGCCTCAATCCTGACCAACCGCAGCCAAAGTCTCGATTTCGCCACCGGTAGCAACCCCAACAGGCTGTTGTTGGAGCGCGTCCGTCAGGACAATCCCGATGCCTTCATCCTCTACAAACCGCACCCGGATGTGCAGTCTGGCCTGCGCAACGGGGCACTGACGGCGCAGCAACTGGCTGATCTGACGGATTTGGTCGTGCCAGAAGAAGATATCCTGTCTTTGATTGATCTGTGCGACAAGGTGGAGACCATTTCATCCTTGACCGGATTTGAAGCCCTGTTGCGTCACAAAGCTGTCGTCGTTCACGGCCTACCCTTTTATTGCGGTTGGGAGCTGACCGAAGATCGGACCATCTGTGACCGCCGGGGTCGCAAGCGCGATCTCGACGAATTGGTCTTTCTGACACTCTGCCGATATCCGCGTTATGCGGATCTCACCATCAATGGTGCTGCCGAATGTGAGGCGGTGATTCGGTCGCTGGCCGAGGCACGGAAAAACAAGCGAAGCGGGCTGGTAGGCAAATTGTCGCTGTTCGTGGCACAAATTGCATATAGATTGAATCTGTGAAACAGTGAAATTGAGCTGTTTCTGAAAGGAAATTGAATGTGGTCTTGCATTCGATGCACAGAATATCTTTAAACAATGAAGATGAGACCAACTGCCAATCAGGCATCCCTATAAGGATTGGATTGGCAGTTTCGTAACTTTTTGGTAAGTATAGGGTCACTAACATCTAAACGCTCAAATGCCGGGATATTGAGGCTATACACGTCATGGTATCCATGATAGAAAGCCGCATGTTTTTTTGTGTATTTGGCCTTAAAGCCGCGAGTCTGTCGCCGAGTAGTATTCATGCTTAGATCAATATTCATTGCTATTTCTTTCCTTGCTTTGACCGGCTGTATGATGACGCCAAGGGAAGGGCCCTTGTCTGTCGAAATCGAGCAGCAGAGTGTCCAGAATGACTATCTGGTGGTTGATGTCGATGCAGACATCGTTGATGGCTTGAATGGTTTTAATCCGGTCGGCCTTGGCAGCCGCTTCCGGAAATCGGGCAATTACACGCCGATTTCTGCTGTGGGTGTTGGCGATATATTGTCGGTCACCGTATTCGAAGCCGACAATGGAGGCCTCTTCTCGGGAGAATCCGGCAACAGTGCAAACTTTCCCAACATTGTTGTAGATCGCGACGGTCAGATTTCTCTTCCCTATTCCGGTGCGATCACCGTCAAGGGCAAGACGCCGGTCGAAATTCAGAATCTCGTGGTCTCCAGTCTCGAAGGCAAGGCAATCCAGCCGCAGGCTCTGGTCAATGTGGTTCGCAACGAAAGCAACGTTGTCACTTTGAACGGCGATGTGACCAAACCAGGCCTCTATCCGCTGCCAACAAAGGGAGCGCGTCTGCTTGATATCGTAGCGTTGGCTGGCGGCACCAAATTTGCAGCGCGTGAAACCTTCGTGACGTTGCAGCGTGGCAAGCGTCAGGGCGTCCAGCTGATGAAAACCATCATTGAGCAGCCCAACGAGAATATTTATGTGTCCCGCGGTGACCGAATCTTCGTTTCGCACGATCCGCAGCGTTATACAGTGCTCGGGGCTGTTCAGAAGCCATCAGTCTATACCTTTGATGCGGCAACCATTTCTGCCCTCGAAGCGATTGCTGCGGCTGGTGGGCTGCAGGATGCCCGCGCCGATGCCACCGGTGTCTTCGTATTCCGCTATGAGGACCCTGCGATCCTCGATTCCCTGAATATTTCCTACAACAAGATGCGTCTTGGCAAAGTCCCAACCATCTATCGCATCAATATGAAGCACGCCAAATCCTATTTCTATGCCCAGTCTTTCCATTTGAGAGACAAGGATTCGGTGTTTGTTTCCAACGCGCGTAGCGTTGAAATTAGTAAAGTGTTAAGATTGCTCAGTCAGGCGACAGGATCTGTTGGCAACGTCGTTGGCACTTACAACCGATTTGATTAATCCGAATGTTGGCCGTCTGTGCGGGCCCGCTCTTGTGGGCCCGGCAACCATGTTAGTATTTTGTGAAAAACATGATGTTACAAACGCCCAAGGCTGAAAAGTCGCGTGTGTTCCTGTTTCTGCAGGGGCATCCCTCCTTCTTTGCTCGCAATGTTGCAGCGCAGCTGGAGCAGGATGGTCACAAGGCCTTGCGGATCAATTTCTGTTTGGGCGACAGTCTCGTCTGGCTCGGTCGTCCTGCTGTGACCTATCGTGGCCGGTTTCGGGACTGGGAGGCCTATGTGCGTCGCTTCATCATTTCGCATGGAGTAACGGATATCGTCTATTATGCCGACCGCAAGCCCTATCATCAGGTGGCAGCACGCGTGGCGCAGGAATTCAAGATCGCGACATATTGCTACGAATTCGGCTATTTGCGCCCGGACTGGATCACCCTTGAGCGTGGCGGCATGTCGGCTTTCTCTCATTTCCCGAACAACCCAGACCAGATCGCACAAATTGCGACACATTGTGATGAGCCGGATCAGGAACTGAAATATCCCTACACCAAGCCGCGGGAAATCCTCTATGAGGTCAGTTACAATCTGCTGAGTTATTTCTCCTTCTTTCTCAATCCTTTCTACCGTGCTGACCGCTATTACAATCCGTTGGTTGAATATGTCTCTGGCATTCCGGGTTTGTTTTTCGAGAAAAAGCGACACCGCGTAGCCCGCGAACTGGTGACCAGACTGGCTAGGAACGGCAATTCCTTTTTCATTTTTTCTTTGCAATTGCAAAGTGATTACCAGTTACGCTCCAACGCACCTTTCTCCCATCAGCGGGAAGCGATCAGGACGGCCATTGAATCCTTTGCGCGGCGCGCAGAAAGCAAAACCCATCTGGTTTTCAAAGCCCATCCGTTGGACAATGGATGGGAGCGCTGGGGTGCTTATATCAAGAAAAAAGCCAAAGAACTGGGGATCGAAGATCAGATCCATTTCATCATTGGCGGCAACCTGACCTTCATGCTGAAATTTGCCAAAGGCTGCGTTCTGATCAACAGCACGGTTGGCATGCATGCCATTCGCCTTGGTTGCCCTGTCAAAGTGCTTGGACATGCCGTTTATGATATCCCGCGGGTGACGCATTCCGGGCCACTGGACAGCTTCTGGGACAATCCGCAAAAGCCCGACGCCGCCTTGGTGGACGATCTGGTGAAGGTGATGGCCAATACCATTCAGGTCAAGGGCAACTTCTTCACCACCAAAGGCCAGAGAGCCGCAGTGCCTGCCTTTGCGGCCAGACTTGCCAACGGAGACGTCAATTGCAAGGGCGCCTTCCTGCCCCTGCCGCCACGTCTCTCGACCTTGAATGCCCACGAGCCGCCATTGCATTGGCAAACCGAGCCGACCGTGGGGCGCGCAGCGCCGAGGCCTGCGGAAGAAGAGGCTGCTGCCGACATGGATGCAGCATCAGCACCGACCTACTGAGGCCGACCGCGATCCCATCGGGATGGGCGCGTTTCCCCGATCCGTCATTTGGCAGAATCTGGGACAGCAAAGCGCAAGCTGGCAACCGTTCCTCCAACTGTACCCGAGTTTAATGTCCGGCAACTGATGCGTCGCTCTATGCGACAGCGATCGAATATGGTGCGAAAATCCATTGATTTGCCAAGTATGTGCCGATTGGGATCCAGCGAAACGGTCCGCGATTGATCCGGATCGGATCAAGTGGGAGAGGGATAGGGGATCAAGCCGGAAGAAACCGTAAGCCATACGGCTGTCATGAAGACGCAGTGGGAACCAATCACTGGTCCGGCTCGATCTCCTGGAAACCGCTTCCCTCGACACACCAGTCCGGCCATCGAAGTGGTTGCGGCTGGAGGTGAGCAGGTGTTGCCTTTGCGGAAGGCATTCGGGGGAAACGGCTATTCAGTTATCAAAGCCAGATTTGACGTTCTGACGATGATGCATTTCAAAGCAGGCGCCGAGCGGCTGCGTCTGCTGTGTGGGTCTATGCGGTCTGGTTGGCGGACTGTTCAGCATCTGGAGCGAATGGATTTGAAGTGACAGCACATCAAATCCGGCTGAGACAGCGGACGCCTGTCGCGCCGCATAGTTCAGAAAACGAAAAGTCTCGTGATTCTTATGGCTTTGTCCTTCCGCTTGAATGCGGGGACACTTTGAAACCGGTCACGATACAGGCATGTGCATAGCATAGCATGTTCAGTCTCCTTCCGACGCTCCCCGGCCGGGTTGAGTTGCAATCAAGATGGCAGGTCTCCTGACTTGCGGGTCTTCGCGTTACCGACCTTCCCGGGCAAACAATCCAGACATGGCTGGAGCCCAGTGGTGTTTCGGATTTGCTATCCGCCTACAGTTGCGGGGGCAGTCATGGATTTGTCGCACAATACGTCGCACCATGTTCCCTTTTCATCCTGACAACCTCGAAAGGTGATCAGGAACCATCTGCACAAAATATGCAGCCTGAAGCTTCCAAAGGCAAGACTGGCCTTTGGGCTAGGTGCGAGGAAAAGCGTGCGAATTCAGCCTCTATCACTTGTCATTGTGGGTCGTGCAGCCTTGACGTCTCATTCAATTTTGAAACGAAAAATCAGTCGGTTGACTTGATCAATAATGGCATTTCTCAGAATTGCTTCTTCTGCCAGGCCGGGGCGATCGCCCGCCAGGCAGTCAATCCCGTATGGCAGCCATGCGTGTTTTGAGGGGGGGCAATGAGGATGAGTTTGTAATCTGGGAGATCTGTCACTGCGCGCTCGAAGTCAGGGCATTCGATGCGTGTAAGAAAATGTACCCAGCAGCAAATGAAAGAGTTATTACAACCGAAGGTAGCCGAAGTATTATTATGATTTTTCGGCAAGAGTAAAGATTTGATTTTCTGAATGCACCTATAGAGAGTATCGATGGTGCAAATTATGGCAAAAAAATGATTAAGCACTTCAATTTTAAATTTTATTGCAATAAAAATACCAGCGCGCAAAAGTTTAGTAATTTCGGGGGCGCTGGTGACAGAGCAGCAAATTTTTCTGAAAAGTGTCAGATATTCTGGAGAAAATGAGGTTTCTTTCCAACAGAACTCCGCTCTTGACGGATTTGAGGATGGACTGGAATATCTAAGCAGTCATATGCCACGTTATGCACGCCTGTTTGCTGCTCCTGCATTGAAGCGTGGCGTTGATGGCGAGGTGACAGCCGCAGATTGGTATGGATCGGAGCCCGGCCAACCAACGCCTTGGGGCGCGCTTGGTCAGACGGATAAAGTCAGGGTTGCAAATTTTCTGCGTGGATTTGTCAAGGATCTGATGACCGCCGTGGGGAGATCGCAGGATCCGCGCGCCCGTTTGGTCCTCTGCTGGTTGCCGGTCCTTTCCCTTGATCAGGATTTGTTGGTGGTCAATGGACATCCCATTTTGACCAATTGGGGCCTTGTGCCGCATGGAACCATGGATTTCGCTGACAAGCTGGCGTACCATCTCATGCATGGCATGGGGCAGTTTCTTCCAGAAGGCGTCGACGTTGCCGATGTCGCGGACATGATTACGCAAGAAGATCGCGCAGGGAAAACGTCGGAGCCGGAGCTGCAAGACGAACCAGAAGGCCCGCAGGACGCGCTTGGCGAACAGAGTCAGACACCTTTGGCCGAAGCCACATCGCAAGCAGCGACGTTCCAGCCAGCCAGCGCAAGGCCTGCAAACTCGAGTGAATCTGCTCCCCCCGACGCTCGGCCCATTTCCGCCACCCGGCCTCAATCGCCTTTATCCCATCCAGCCGCACAGCGTGCCACCGCTGAAGGTCTGCAGCACACCGCTGAAAACACAATGCCTCCTCCAACGGGGCAAGAGCGAATAACAGGCGCTGAACGAGACCGCCGCGCACCGCGTTGCTGGCTGCCTGTGCTCATTGCCTGCCTTGTTGCTGCTTCTGTTGCTGCTGCTGCCCGGTATTTTGGTCTTTCCCAAGCAAGGCACTGCCGTGGCGATGCTCGGCAATCTGGCGCTTGAACAATCCGAAGCGGCGATGCGTACCCGGATCAATGATCTGAAATCCGAATTGGCAAACCGGAGCTGCCAAGCTCCCGCTCCCCTGCCTGACTTGCCCGGCGTAACACCGGGCGGAACGCTCCCGGCCACGCCATTGCCCCCGAACGCTGCCGGTGCGATGCGCCGACTGACGGTTGCCGATGTGGTCACGATGCTGGATCAGGCAACGGTGTTGATCGTCGCCGGTGACGGGACGCGCACCATGAGCAGTGGCAGCGGCTTTTTCGTCAGTCCGGACTTGATTGTCACCAACCGTCATGTGGTCGAAGCCTCGCCAGCCGGCCATGTCATTGTCGTCAACAAGGCCCTTGGCGGCGCGCGCAAGGGCAAGGTCATCGCCACCAGCGCCACCAGCAATCTGGGCGAACAGGATTATGCCTTGATCAAAATGCTGGGTGATCCATTCCAGCAAGCCCTGCCCCTGACGAAGGCATCGGAGAAGGGGCAGCAGATATATGCTGCCGGCTATCCAAGCATCTTCATGGAAACGGACGAGCATTTTCTGAAATTGTTGGCGGGTGTGGTGACCTCAGCGCCTGACATGGTGCTGACACAGGGCATCGTCACGGTGTTGCAGGACAGCCCCGCAGGCAATCGGATGGTGCTGCATAGTGCCGATATCTCGCCGGGCAACAGCGGCGGGCCGATGACCGATCGGTGCGGGCGGGTCATTGGGGTCAATACCTTTGTCAAGACCAGTTCCGAACAGCAGGTCCGGCTCAATTTTGCCCTGAAGAGCGACAGCCTTCTCGCCTTCCTTGCTGCGCAAAATGTTCACATCGATCAGCAGGACGCGCCATGCTTGTCGAGTGCGCCGGCTAATCAGGCTGAGGCGGCTGAGCGACATGAAGCAAAGTCAGCAGATCGCCTCCACTGCGGCCATTGATCTCGCCCCGATCGGCGGGCGCAAAGAGCGGGATTTTGAACGCCTTACCGACTATCTGGCCGTGACGCTGGGGCCAGACCATGCCGCCATTTTCAGTGAGCCGCAAAGCAGCACCGATGGCACCCGGATTCATTGGTATATTAGCCGATCCGGCCCGGTTGCGCGATTGGATACTCTGGACGCTGAAAGCGCTGATGGGGTCCTGAGCCGCTTTGGGCGGATGCAGCATGATATCCTGCAACTTGCCGACAAACTTGCAACCAGCAAGGAGGCATCCGATCGGGCTTTTGGCCGCGCGCTTGCCAATGCCATCCGTATTCCGGATCAATCCTATATTTATGCCCACAATGGCAATCCAATTCTTGTGGGCTGGGGGCATCGTCTGGCCAAGGCCTCTGTTGGCAATGATGAAATCGGCATTCGTGCACCGGCTCGGCCTCACATGACAGAAGCCGCAGAGATGCCGATAACGGCACCAGTACAACAGGAAGCACCTGTTGCTACCGAGGCGGAGCCTCTCAAGCCAGCAACCGAACAGGTGGAAACAGAGGAGCCCAACCATACGTGGCTGCGCTGTCTGACTGCTTTGCTGTGGTTGTTGCTGGCTGGCCTGATGGCCGCCATCCTCTATTTGCTCTTCATGGCCTGCGCCGTTTCTTTCTTGCCTTGGTTTTCCTACTGTCATCAAAGCCCAGCAGCTGCCGTCAATTTGGCCGATCTCCAGCGGGAAGTGCGCGTGCTTAAAAATGCGCTTGCCTTCAAAAAGGAAAATTGCGCGGAAGATCCGCAGCCAGGAGCAAATCTGAACAATTCCGACATTTCCAACCGTCTCACCCAACGCAGCGCAGGCAATGGTGCCTTGCAGATCTCTCTGGCTTGGAACGGGTTGGCTGATCTGGATTTGGCTGTCAAATGCAACAATGGGGCGGTCTGGTTCCGCAGTCCATCGGCCTGTGGCGCAAGGCTGGATACGGATTCCAATGGTGGCCGAAACAACACACCCCGTCCGATTGAAAATATCGTCTGGCAAAGTGCTGACACCATTCCAGCGGGCAAATTGCCGATTTTTGTCACGCTTTATAGCCATCGCAATCAGCCTCCAACAGACATTCCCTACACCATTCGCGTTGTGCGGCGGCAGGGGGATCAGATCACCGAGCAATTTACGATCGAAGGGGTCGCCTCGCGGCAAAGCGTCAAGCAATCCGTCCCGGTCGGCTCCGCAAACCGAAATCCGAAGAAGGCAGCAAAATGACAACCCTTGCAAACATTTCCCTCGTTCCCTTCTCCGGCATCCAGTTTGTCACCCGCGAGCTCGATCTGAGCCAGCTGACCGCCCCGGTGAGGATCCGTATCGACGCTTGCTGCAGGGTTGGAACGAAGAGGATCCCGACGGTGATCCTCCCCATGAAGAGCAGGGCAATGACATTGGTTATGGCATTTCCAAGACCGCCGCTTTGGAGCCGTTTCTTGGCAAATGGTTTCCAGTGCCCTTTTTGCGCCGGACCGAGGCGCGCAGCGCCGACGGTGCTCTGAATTTCGCGCTCGGCCCGAGCAACTGGGCCCGTGCCATGATCGTCTCCGGTAGCGAGAAAAGCACCGAGGATGGTCTCTGGTACAAGGTCATTTTTGCCTTTGATACGGCTCTTGATCTGGATGAAGATGATGATGGGGAAAAACTTGAGGGTCATGAGGAGGCGGCAGCCGAAGTCCGTCCCTATGTGGCTCCCCGCCGGTCTGACGTGCGCAAGGCGCAAGAATTTCATTTCGTCGCCTCAATGAGCAAGATCGCCTGGTTTCTCTCCAACCCCCAGACCAGCCCGCAGGATGACAGCGTTCGCGACTATCAGATCTGGGTGGCGAACTGGATCGAGGAATTGTTCGAAGCCTTCCTTGAGAAGAAAAGCAAGGGCAAGCGGCGTGAGCGTGAACGGTTCCTCGAACATATTGCCCGCTGGATCACTCTGATTCAGATGATCGACAAGCTGGTCGTACCTGAGCCTGTGCGTTTTGTTGATACAGTATCCGATGACAAGACGATCCGGCCGGTCGAGGCCGATCTGGTGCTTGATGTCGGCAACTCGCGCACATGCGGCATGCTGATCGAAAATTATCCCAACGAGGATGCAGTCGAGCTTAACAATTCGCTGGTGCTCAAGCTGCGTGATCTGCAACAGCCATGGATCACCTATGACGAGCCGTTCGAAAGCCACGTCACTCTGTCGCAAGCTGATTTCGGTCCGGAAAATCTCTTCCGCCAATCGACCCGCGGCGATGCCTTTCTCTGGCCGACCCTCGTGCGTGTCGGGCCGGAGGCCATGCGCATTAAACAAAAGGAGCCGGGGTCTGGTTCGATCATCGGCATGTCGGCCCCAAAACGGTATTTGTGGGATGTGGCAGCCGCCAACCAGTTCTGGCGCTTCCCCCATTCCGACTATGGCATCGATGAAGGCATGCCATGGATCGGGCGTATCGCTCGGCGGCGCCTGAACCCCAATGGCGATGTCCTGTCCCACGTGCAGGATGATATGCGGCTCTATGCCTCGCTCTATCCCGGCACCAAAAAGGCCGATTTTACCCGCCCCAGCACCAAACTGAGCTATTCGCGCTCAGCCTTCTACGGCTTCATGCTGTCGGAAATCGTCTATCAGGCCTGGGTGATGATCAATGACCCGGCGGTCCGGGCGGAGCGTCGCCAAAGCGAAGCGCCCAGAAAGCTCAATCGCATCATCCTGACCCTGCCGACCGCCTTGCCCATTCAGGAACAACGGATCATGAAGGTGCGCGCCGAAAGCGCCGTGCAGTTGCTCTGGGACATCTTCGAATGGGAGGGCAATCAGCCGCCGGGTGTTCACAAGCCTTCAGTGCATGTCTCCTGGGATGAAGCCAGCTGCGTCCAGTTTGTCTGGCTCTATGGGGAGGCCAGCCGCTGCTTCCGGGGACATATTCAGGAATTTTTCGAAATGACCGGCAAGCCGCGTCCGCGCTTCGAGGCAGACGAGCTGCCAACGCCCGGCACGCCGTCAGAGCCATCCTTGCGTGTCGCCTGTCTCGACATTGGCGGTGGCACCACCGACCTGATGATCACCACCTTCTTCCAGAAGGAAGACCGGGCCATTCTCCCCGTCCAGACCTTCCGCGAATGTGTGCGGATTGCCGGTGATTGAGCGGGCGCTGATCGATCATGGTGCAAGGGAAGCCCGCACCCGTTTGAGCGATCTGTTTAATGGCGACCGCGCCAACATGAGCGAACAGCAAAAACATGCTCGCCGGCAATATGTCCAGCAGGTGTTGGTTCCAGCTGCCCTTGGCATTATGGAGCGCTATGAGGCGTCCGGCGAGGATCGCTATGAAGCGGTGCATTCCGCGACGGTCGCCGAACTGGTGCGCGAGTCCCTCTCCGTGTCGCCATCGGTGCTGCAATATCTGCAATCGGCCTTTGCGCAAGGCCATGAAGACGCCTTTGACATCATGTCGATGACCGTGCCGGTGGACTTCACGCAAGTCGCCAAGGCCATCGACGAGACGATGGAACCGGTCTTCAGCACCGTCGCCGAAGCATTGGCACATTTTGATTGTGACTATGTGCTTCTGTCGGGTCGCCCGTCCAAGCTGGCCGCCGTGCAGGAAAATCTCCTCAACCGCTTGTTCATCGCGCCCGACAGGTTGCTCTCGATGGGCCATTATCGTGCGGGCAACTGGTACCCGTTCCGCTCTCGCGGCAACACCGAAATCGGTGAGCCCAAATCCTGCGTTGTCGTCGGTGGCGTGCTCTGTGCTCTGGCGGAACGCAGCCTGACCAACTTCATGCTCTACACCAACATGCTGCAGGCTCGCTCGACCACCCATTATATCGGCGTGCTGGAGCAGGGCGGCAAGCTCTATGACAAGAATGTTCTGTTTGCCAAGGAAGACGACGAGCCGGGCGGCGAGGAAAGAGATCATAACTTCAACCTCTATTCGGAAAGCCTGATCGGCTATCGCCAATTGCCCTATGAGCGATGGGTCACGGCACCCCTTTATCACGTCCGCATCACCGACGCCAATCTGGCCCGGCCGATTGATGTCCAGTTGAGCCGCGACGAGGTGGAGGATCTTGAAGAACAGGACCTGCCGAACGAACAGGCCGTCAGCCTGATGAAGCATGAGGCAACCAAGGAAGATCTCCGCATCGAGGAGGCGATGGACCCGGTCGGCAGCCCGGTCGATCGCTCGGTCATGATGACCTTCCGCACTTTCCCACTGGAACAGGGCGACCATTGGCTTGATTCCGGTATCCTGCAAGTAGGCGAGTAATAAAATGATTGTTAATAAACAGCTTATCGAAGAAACGCAATCAGTCGCCACTCAGGTTCAGGACGCCATCGGCTGGGTCGGGCAAGCGGATAACACCAAGCGCATCGGCGAGGCGATCAATTCGGTCGACAAGGAACTCAAGCGTGGCAAGGTCGAAGCGTTGCGGTTGGAGGAAGCCGCCCAGCGTCCTATGGCTGTGGCCGTGTTCGGCGCCAGTCAGGTTGGCAAGTCCCATCTGATTTCGGTGCTCGCTCGCAAGGATGACGACCTGTTTGCCATGTTTGACGGGGTGGACGAGCCCGTCAGCTGGAGACCCGCAAAAACCACCCAATTTGACCGATGGAACATCGTTGTGACCGGCGGCCACGGTTCATTGCAGCGCTGATTGCGCAGTTCTTGCGATATTTGGTCTGTTTTCTGCCCCTTC
>NZ_VANT01000017.1:0-23223 GCF_005771485.1 Cohaesibacter sp. CAU 1516
GCAAAGGATTGGGAAGCTTCCATCGCCAGTTCTGTCGCATGGGTCACCATTGCCAACATCAGAGTAATGATCCGACGTTTGGCAACATATTGTTATGTCGCATGAACTTTTGAATCAGGCTCTAAGAGACATACCAATGGTTGAAAGAAAGCCTCCGATTTCGGTGCTCTTACGCGCGTTTAACGAGGGTGATCGCATTGCCAGAACTTTAGAGTCACTCACCGATTTGGGCCACGAGATAGTGGTGATTGATTCGGGTTCAACAGACAACACGGTGATGATTGCCGAAAGCTATGGCGCACGGGTTATTTACAACCCATGGGAAGGGTTCGGCCCTCAACGCAGCTTCGGTGAAAGCCAATGCAAAAATAACTGGATCTTCTATATCGACGCGGACGAAGTCGTGACGCCTGAGCTGCGCGAAGAAATCCACTCCTTATTCGCCATGGATGAGCCGGACCATGCTTGCTACTTCATCCGCAATACGATGGTGCTTCCTGGAGATACCTCACCAAGACTATTCGCGGACTACCGCAAAGTGCCAAGACTGTATGATTTGCGCCACGCTCGAATAAAGCTTGATCCTTCCTATGATCGAATTCAGATCGATGAAGGCTATACGTCAGCCCTTCTGAAATCACCCCAGTATCATTACTCATTCAGAAACTGGGGTCATACAATCTCCAAGTTAAACTACACATCAGATCTTGCTGCAACCACGCAAGCAAAAAAGCCAGTTTGGTTGCTGTATTTGAGACTAGTATCCGAGTTCCCATTGGAAATGGCGAAATATTTGTTTGTTCGAAGGTTTATATTTGCGGGTTGGAAAGGTGTAGCATTCGCGTCGACGCAGTCTTTTTCTCGCTTCATGCGGATTTTGAAGATGCTTGAGAAGCGCAATCAAACATGAGTGAGCTTCCCCAGAAAGTGACGTTAGCCATTTGCACAAGAGGTCGTTCAGAAATGATCGCCAAGCGCTTGAAGTCATTACGCAATCTCACTCCATCGGATTCTTTGACGCTGTCACTGGTTATTTGCAACAATAACATTGATGCTTACGACAATGACACTCAAACACGACTTCTGAGTTTGGTGCCAGCCAGCATGGAGGCTGAAATTACTCATCAGCCACGACCCGGCATTCCTTTTGCAAGAAATCGTGCGATCGACGCGGCATTGAAAACACAACCGGACTGGATCGCTTTCATTGACGACGATGAAGAGCTGGACACTGATTGGCTGATTGCCATGTCGCAAGCTATGCAATGCTGGTCTGCAGATGTCTATCACGGCTGGACGCAATCATTTCCTGACCCTGCAGCAAGTCACCCTTGGTATTTCGGAACAGTGAAGAACAAACGCTCTGCCGGCACGGAAATGAAGTCCGCAGGCACAGATAATGTTCTGTTTTCGGCAAAGCTCGTCGATGGGAGAAAAAGTGCGCTTCGTTTCAATGAAGAAATGGCTTTCAGTGGCGGAACGGATTTGGAATTTTTCTATCGCGTCACCGACAATGGTGGCACGATTGTCTGGGTACCAGACGCAATCGTCAGAGAAACGATACCGGCCAGTCGCATGACGCTCAGTTATCAAGCGAAGCGAGCCGGCGCTGTTGCGTCAGCGCAGGCTTTTATAACCCGCCATCGCCTCGGGCCCACGCAAGCTGCCTTGAGTATCCTGCCCAAAGTAACATCTCGTTTGTTGGGAGCCATCACAACGGTGCCGGTTAGTATCATTTTGATAGTCATAAAGCCGAGAACGGGCCGTAAGACATTCGTAAGCGCAGTAAAGAAGGGCTTCTTTGCAATTGGAATGATCCGCGGGTCTTTGTGTAAACCTTCAGGTTTTTACAAAAGAATTCACGGAGCCTAGACCAACAAGAGCATCACCTAACTGTGCGAATATCTTGTCAGATAAAAAATTTACTTATCGAGACCAAAATAAAAATACCATTATACGGACTTAAGAAATGCTAATTAAAGACGACAACCATATTTCCAACACAGAAATAAATCCCAAACAAAAAGAAGACAACACAATTACAGATATACATTTGTTTACATGTTGGATTCTCTCTGACAACACCATAATACACAAAACCATTTTACAAAACTTGAGAAATATTGGTTTTGGCAGTGTAAGGACCATTTGGATTCCGAGAAATAAGTTTTTCTCTTTTTTCTGCAACAGCGTTTCAAACACTTTACTCCCTGATACTATCATAGGAGTTGGAGAATCCGCGAACATAAAAGTGAACAAAATAAAAAGGCAAAATCCGTCCGTGTTTTCTGTACAGTTTTTGTCCAAGCCCAAGATGGCGGCACGGCATGACCTGAACATTGTCTATGAGAAACCTTCAAGTGCAACCGGGAAAGAGCTGAAATATTCAATACAAGACTCTGAAGTTGAGATGAATGCAGAGGAATGCTGCAACGCAATTCATTCACACTTCTGGGCAAGACAGAAGCTTTTTCAAAATTGGCATGCCGACCTTGGTTCTCCAAGTGTTGAGCTCTAGTGCCACAGACATGGAGCTGCCACGGAACCGCTCTGAAGTGGCCCCGCCTTGCGGGCGGATTTGCAGCACTTGGCCATTCTCGCACCCCCTCAACGGTTCAGGATACACCCTACCCCACGGGTAAGCTTTCCGGGACCACACACAGAGGCGGCAAGGACCGAGTTTGCAGTCAATGCAGATCAGGGACATAAAATCCCACAGAAAGCGCACAAGCCTATACTGACAGCATATGCGCATTTTCTTCGATCGGCTTCAGGCCGAGCTAGCCAGCTTCATCACAAGGATGCCGCTGACAATCAGAAGCGCAGCAACAACGCGTGCAGGCGTGAGAGGCTCTCCCAGAACGACGATACCGACGACAAACGCACCGACAGCGCCGATGCCCGTCCAAACCATATAGGCTGTTCCAAGTGGAAGTGTTTTCATTGCGATAGACAACAGTCCGAAACTGGCGATCATTGTTATGATCGTGATCGCGGTTGGGATGAAGACAGAAAAGCCTTCAGACTTCTTCATCGTGAAAGCCCAAACAGTCTCCAGAACTCCGGCAACAATCAGATAAACCCACGCCATGGATAATCCCTCTATGACGGGCCGTCCCGAATGAAACCAGTTTGGTGAGGTCGTCCTCATTCAGCTAGGTATGACTTCAAAAGATGAACGTCAACCATATGATCGACTTTGATGCTTCGTTAGAGCGCAAACGATTTTGTGGTGCTTGGCTCGGCTGTCTCAAGCGTCGTCCAGAAACAAGAGCAACACTCCTAGCTACCATTCGGTCGTTAGTCTTGAAATTTCAGAAGCCAGCATTCGGTCACTCCACAGGGCATCTGTCAGCCAAACAATAGCAACGCACACACGTCTTTCGACAGCTGCAACAAATTTGGCTTGGTGTTCACCTGTGAAGGGAAGCCCGCAAATTTAATCAGTGATATATCAAAGATTAAGAAGAAAATTCATTCTCACTCAAGGTTGTGGATGCGATTTCTGGCTGATTCTCCCTCAGGTTTTGATTGGGTCACCCCTCTTCGGTCTCCTTGATCAATTCATATAACGACGCCATTTGCCTGTTGATCGCGACACATTTGAGCCAATATATGATTTATCAGTGATATTCTAATGATGATTTTACCTTGAAACGCGTTTCGGTTGATGGCACTATTGCCCAATAACGACCCGCAATGCCATCCTGGGAGGGCGGGTATGAGCAATTCTGGTTTGCTTTAGTTCGTAGGAGGAAATAATGAACTTTTCCAAACTTTGCAGACGTGGCCTATTGGGTGCCGCGCTTGCGCTGGCTTTTGCGCCTGCAGCGATGATCGCTGAACCAGCTGCAGCCGAAAAGATGACTGTACGCATTTCGTCTCCGGCGGTTCCGGGCGATTGGCATGCCGAACAGCTCTACATCTTCAAAGAGTATGTCGAGCGCGCGCTTCCGGATCAGTTCGATATTCAAGTGTTCCTCAATGCGACGCTGTTCAAGCAAGGGACCGAGCCTGCGCAAATGATGCGCGGCAATCTTGATATGGCCATGATTTCTGCACAGGACATCGCCAAACAGCTGCCGCAATATTCAATCTTTACCGCCGGCTATCTGATCCGTGATCCAGAGCATCAAAAAGCCGTCTTCTATGGCGATGTCGGTAAGGAATATTTCAAGGCCGTATCCGACAAAATGGGCGCACATATTCTTGCTGTTGGCTATCTTGGCACCCGTCAGTTGAACCTGCGCGACGAGCGTGACGTGAAGGTTCCTGCGGATCTGAAAGGCGTCAAGCTGCGCATGCCTGGTTCCAAAGCCTGGCAGTTCCTCGGCTCCGCTCTTGGTGCCGCACCAACCCCACTGGCCTTCAACGAAGTTTATCTGTCTCTGAAAACCGGCACCATCGACGGTCAGGACAACCCGCTTCCAACCAACCAGAAGGCAAAATTCTACGAAGTCACCAAACAGATCGTTATGACCGGTCACCTGGTGGATGGTGTTTTCCTCTCCATCGCCAACAAAACCTGGGACAAGTTGAACGCTGAACAGCAACAGGTTTTCACCGATGCTGCGCGTCTTGCTGCAGAGTTCAACAACAAGAACCGTCTGCGTGACGAAGCCGGGCTGGTTGAGTTCTTCAAATCCAAAGGCATGACGATTTCCGAGCCGGATCGTGATGCCTTCCGTACCCATGTTCAGAAAATGTATCTGGAGAGCGAGTTCTCCAAGACATGGCCTGAAGGTCTGCTTGACCGCATCAACAAAGCGGGTATGTAACAGAACAAGATTGAGCGGCTTTTTTCGCCGCTCAATCTTTATGCCCGCCTTCATTTCACACAAGGATGATTGACAGGGCAGGCAAAGCTGGAGGAACGATGGTGCAAAAACTTCTCAAAAGCTTCAAACTGGTTGCCGAATTTGTTGGCGTCTTCTGGTTTCTCGTGATGTTCATCACTTTCCTTTTGCAGGTCTTTACGCGCTATGTGATGAATGATCCCCTCGGCTGGACGACAGAATTGTGCCTGATTGCATTTCTCTGGTTTGCCTTCTGGTCCGGTGGTTTGCTGGTGCGTCCGTCTGATCAGGTGCGCTTTGACTTGCTCTATTCCATGGCCAGCCTCAAGGTCCGGCGCCTTCTAACGATTGTCACGACACTTTCCATCGCGATTGTGTTCCTGCTTGGACTGCCAGCCAACGTCGATTTCGTCACTTTCATGAAAATTGATGTGACCTCAGTCATGGAAATCCGGTTCGACTATGTCTTTGCAGTCTTCGTCGTCTTCATGGCCGCGCTCGTTGTTCGGGGCATTTTACGCACCATACGTCTGATGCGCCCTGATTGGCAGGATGAGCTCTGACGCGCCTCTCCCTTACACAGCACTGCATGCCAGTGTTTCTATGATTGCAAGCGTGCAGACCAATCTCCTGAGTCGCCTTGCATCTTTTCACGCGGATAAACAGCGGATAAAATTATGAGTATCGCTCTTCTGATCATGTTGGTTTTCTTTGTGGTCATTTGCGCCATGGGAGCTGCCATCGGTCCGGCCATGATTGCCAGTGGCATTCTATATCTTCTGATCTCGGGTCAGGATGTCGGCTTGACGGCTGACTTGATCATGAATGGGTTCTTCTCATCCTTCGTGATGCTTGCCGTGCCGCTGTTCATCTTTGCCGCCAATGTGATGAATGCCGGGACAATCAGCGAGCGCTTGCTTGACTTTTCGCTGGTCGTGGTCGGACGATTCCGCGGTGGCCTCGCGCATGTGAACATCTTCACCAGTCTGATCTTCTCCGGCATGAGCGGCAGCGCCATTGCCGACGCTGCGGGCGTTGGCAAGGTGTTGATCGATATGATGCGCAAGAATGATCGTTATCCTCCGGGATTTGCCGCCGCCATCACGGGCGCGTCCGCAACCATTGGCCCGATCATTCCGCCCTCTATCCCGATGGTGCTCTACGCGCTTGTCTCCGACCAATCTGTCGGAGCTCTGTTCCTAGGCGGTGTGGGGCCTGGCCTGTTGATGACAGGCGCGCTCATGGTAACCGTTTGGATCATTGCCAAACGTCGGAATTTCCCGATGGAACCTGCCCGCAGTGCGGCAGATGCACTCGTTGTGATTGGTCGCGGCATTCCACCTCTATTGATGCCGGGTATTCTCCTTGGAGGCATTTATGGAGGTGCCTTCACGCCAACGGAAGCTGCTGCCGTGGCGGCGCTCTATGCCCTGTTGCTGGCCGGTTTCGTCTATCGTGTGCTGGGCTTGCGCAAGCTGTTTGTGATTCTGATTGAAACGGTGCGTTCCAGCGCCGTGATCGCCTTGATCATCGCAGGTGCTTTCCTGTTCAACTATATCGTTGCGACAGAACAGATCCCCAATGCGATTGCCAGTTGGTTGTCCGGATTCGAATTGTCGCCAACAATCTTCCTGTTGCTTGTCAGCTTGTTGTTCCTCGCCTTTGGCTGCTTCCTCGATGCCACGACGATGATGTTGGTGCTTGTGCCAATCGTCCTGCCTTCTCTGAAGGCCATGGGCATTGATCTGGTGCATTTCGGTGTTGTTGTTGTCGTCAATATGATGATTGGCCTGATCACGCCGCCATATGGGGTTCTGCTCTTTGTCATCAATTCACTGACAGGCATTGAACTCGCCGAGATCATCCGCGAGATCTGGATATTCATCGCAATTCTGCTGCTGTCGCTATTGGTGATGATCCTTGAGCCGAATATCGTGCTCTGGCTTCCGCGCATGCTTGGCTATTGATCGCGTCGCCGACGCCAGACCGCAACGGATGGTGTTTTCACAACACAAGATCCAGTGATTTGCGAGAACGCTGCATCAGGAGGACGGTCGGAAGGCACTGTCACATGCAATTGCGGACAATTGCCTGCCAACCCATCGTCTTAAGAGACAGAGTTGCCTCAACTCTGTCTCTTACAATCCCAGCGCACGGTGCAGAGCTGTAGTCAAATGTCGCTCGATGGCTGCCACAGACGCACTGGCATCATGTTTTTTCAACGCTTCAATGACAGCCATATGCTCTTTCATCGCCTGTAGGAAGGTTCCAGGTGTGATCAAGGTCAGATTGCCATGGGCGAGGCGAATGAGCTTTATGCGATCATTGTTGAGCTTGTGAAGATTGTTGACGATCGAATTGCCAAGAGCCTCAACAATAGTGTCATGCAGATTCCAATCAACGCCTTGCGCTTCCTGCAGCAGGGCATCGCTCGGTCCCTCCTGTTCAAAGCGCGCAATGATATCCTTGTGCTTGGCTTCAAGGGCTTCGATTTGTGCATCGCTGGCATTTTCTGCAAATTTCGCTGCGGCTTCTTTTTCGATCAACATGCGCAATTGATACGTGTCACGAATGAAGCGCAAACTTGCTTCAACAATCTGGATGCCTCGTTGGGGTACGATATGCACGAGGCCTTCAACTTCAAGACGCTGGAGGGTTTCGCGCACAGGTCCAAGAGGGATACCGGTCAGTTTCACCAACTCTCTTTGCGAGATAAACTGACCCGGACGCAGGTCACCTGTGAAAAGGTGATGCTTGAACTTCACATACGCACTGTCGCTAAGCTTCATCGCTGCTAATGACCTTCTGTGCCGGTGCACTGACTTGATCTCGTGAAAACGGCAATTGCTGCAGACTTGATTCTATCAAAGATTAATCACGCGATAGGATCTCGTCAATCACTTCGCCAACTGTGTATTCCTTCCGTCCATTTGAAGCCCCTTGATATGAAAACCCCTCGGCCGCAATCAGCCGAGGGGTTGAACTTGAGAGACATTCTGTTGGTGGATCGAAAAGATCAAACACCATAAACCAAGGCAGGGCCTTCAGAAGCCCGCCATCGATTTGCCATGTGCGAATGCGGACAACAGCTTTTTCTTCTCTTCATCATCAATCGGCAGGTTCGGGACACGAATGGCTTCCCACTCCGCTTGTTGTGTTTGATCAGCAAGAATGGCTTTCAAGGCTGGTGTAACCGGTGAGCTGGTGACCGCCGCGACAATATGTTCAACACCGTTCAGCACTTTGTCGTCTGTTGCAACAGGCACTCTGTCAAACAAATCCCGCAACAGCTCGGGAGCAACGTTGGCCACACCAGAAATGTTCCCGGCACCTCCCGCAGCCAGCAATTTTGGAACCAACGCTTCCCAACCCGTAAATACCGCGATGTCGGGACAGCGGTTGCGAATTTCCATCATATAGTCCCACTCCCCGGAGCTGTCTTTGACGCCAGCAATCGTGGTCGGGAAAGCTTCAACCAGACGGGCAATGACATTTGGCGAAATCAGGACCCCTGTAACGGCCGGGAAATTGTAGAGATAGACTTGTAAGGCAGGGTCGTTCACTTCTGTGATGACTTTGGAGAAAAAGGCGAAAACCTGATCATCAGTCAAAGACTTGAAGAAGAACGGCGGCATCAGAAGAATATTGTTGCATCCGTGTTCCAGAGCATGTTTCGTCAGCTTGATGGTGTCGGGCAAGGCCACACAGCCTGTGGCAGGCAAGATCTTGTCGGCAGAGATGCCTGCGCTCAATGCAGCTTCCAGACCCTGCATGCGTTCTTCCGTCGTAAAGCCGGGGCCTTCTCCGGTTGTCCCGAACAAGCTGACACCATGGCATCCGCGTTCAAGAAGACCCTTTGCGTGAGCTGACAGGCTGGCTAGGTCAAGGGTGCCATTTTCCAAAATTGGGGTCAGAACCGCTGCGAAGATGCCGCGGAGAGGCTGATTGGTCATTTTAACTTCCACTTCATCACCTGAAGTCAATGCGTGTTGCAATCACATTCGGATTTTGACAACTCGTTGACTGCATGACTAACATATCAGTGATAGTACATTGATTGCATTTTTCGATCAAGCAAGATGTCGCTCTCTTGAAGCAGGATCGCCGCTGAACTTGAGTGTTTGAATGTCAAACTTGTAGGCTCTGTTTTGCAGATGAATTGAGTGGAATGACTTGGGTAAGTATCTTAAACTATCCCAAGAATTGCAGCCCCTTGAGGGGCAAATCTTCAGCCGCTCCTTTTCAACAGATAAAAGCGGGCAGAGGCTGCGGGAACAGTGTTTGAGGTTATGGCTTTCCTCGGCCACAAAACACCGCAACAAGCGCAAATGTGGAATAGCAGCGAACAGGAAAAAGATGGCGGGGAATGTGATGGCGCGGCTGAAATGGCAGCGAGCCTCGCTGCCCAGTCAAACAAAAGGCCCCGCAACTCATTGAATTGCGGGGCCTTTTAGTCGAAAGTGGCACGCCCTACGGGAGTGCAACAATCTCGACATTTCAATATCTTAAGTGTGTCCAACCTGTAAATAGGCTCCATTGATTTCATTAGGCTTTTCTGCAAAATGTCCAACCGGTTTTTTACCGCATTGGCCTTCGCCCATGCCTTAGTAAATGCCAGCCTTTAATCAATCACGCAGCAAAGCGTGAAACCGAATGTCAGAAACGCGGACATTTTCGAAATTCACCGCAGTACCCTAAAGCCAAGATCACAGAGTGCGCTTCTGGCGAAATGGCCATAGAGCAAACATTTTCTTCGGATATTCAATAACGCACGCGACGTTCACAGTGTACATTGCTGAGTTTTCGTGGAAATTGGTTCGTGCAATTGGCGAGTTTGAGGCGTTCAACTAGGTCTTGTTAGCGGCATAGAGTGGCCATTCTCTTCTATTCAATTCACGATGCCGTTTGCTTGTTGAACCTCTCGAACAAAGCTGATGATCTTTTTTAGATCGCTTTGGGAGATGTGTGGCTGCGCAGGCATGTTGCCATATGGCCAATGATGCTGTCGGACCCCATTGGCAACAGCAAGGGTAAAGCTCATGTCTGCATGATGGCTCGCCTTGTAAATTGAGTGAATGAGAGGCGGCCCCATATCTGTCCCGTGGCCGTTGTCACCGTGACAGGCTGCACAATTGTCGTTGAACAGCTCCTGTCCCTTGGTCGCAATCGGAGACAATTCCGGCACGATCACATCAACGGTTCTTGACGGGGAGTGTGAAGGATTACCCATGTGTTGGAAAGGTCTTGCGAAGATCATAAGCCCACCGGCGATCAGTATAGCCACCACGGCATATTTCATCCAGCTCATGACGGTTCCCTCCCATCGGCTTTCTTTTGTGATCGCTGCTCGGACGCCCCTTGATGCGTTGCATGGTGATTTGCATGACCTATTAGGCGGTGCATGAAGAGATGCATGACAAGACAGCCTGCCAGAGGTAATAAAATGGACAAGCCATTGCCTGCCGATAAGTCATCTTTGCTTGCAACAAGAATAACGGTTGCGCCCAAAAGCATTAACGTGCAGCAGATGGCCATCATCCAACCGTGACCCGTTTTGGGTGTCAGGCGGCTGATGAGGGAGGGTTGAACCGTTTGTTCAATATCGTTGGTCATGGAATTTGCCCTATTAGGCCGCAAAGAACTGGGGCCTGTTTCAAGATTGGTTGCAGTGGACGGGAAATGTGGGAACAGTGACAGAGCTGGCTCGGCTTGATCAAACCGGGCAGTCGCGGAACGGATTAACCCCATTCCGCGACCATTCTTCTCTCGGTCTGTGCGATCAAGTCAGATGCTAATTCTGAGCAGGCTCAGAGGGATGCTGGCGATTTTTATCCGTGTCATCGCCGCTCATCCATTCCCTCATCTGTTCCATCTGGGCGCTCATGACGGCCCTCATGTTGGACATCATGTCCGTCATGCTGCCGGATTCAGACATCATGGTGTGCATTTGCTGCATCATGTCCCTGTCCATCACGCCATTGCCCATCATAGAAGGCATCGACATCATGTGACCGGAATTGCCCATGCCTTGGAAGTGGCCGGACTGGGTTGAAGAAGCATCGCTGTCATCGGCAAAGCCAGACAGAGGAAGGGCGACAGCGCCTGCCAGAGCAAGAGCGGTTGCTGTTGCGATCAACTTGATTTTCATAAGACATTCCTTTGATTGCGTTTCGAAAAGAGATTTACGAAAGTCAATCAAAGGCGCGGTGGCGGCGGTTCTGGCGAGAAGGATCGTGCGTAGGGCGTTTGTTCCAGCAAGAAAGGATCACGGCTAGTCAATTGTGAGGGGAAAGCCAAGGCAATCAGAGGCAGAATGGTCGCCTGAAAGCTACAATGCGCCGAAGCTCGGTTCATCATGCTTTCGCAGTCTTCGCAGCCACCGGACATCATGTCGCGCATCGCGGCCATATCCATGGTTTCCATCATAGACATATGCTGTTGCACGGAAGAATTGGGGTCTTCAGAAGAAGACTTGATAGCGCCCAAGCTCGCTCCAGAAAGGCCAAGCGAGATCAGACTGAAAACAATCAGCGCATATCCAAGCTTTGCAAATTGAGAGGCGGTTTGGATCATCTGCTTTGGGCTTTACGGGGTGAAGCTACGGGGCGAAAATTTGAAAAATCGTGAAATCAGCCTTGCTCGTACCTAACCATCACAACAGCTGAACTTGTTGTCGCCGCGCGCGGCCCAGTCTAAAGTCTCGTTTGAAAGGCCATCGAGAATTGGGCAGTCGGGCTTGTTGTTGCCGTGGCAATGGTCAACGAGTGTGCCCAGTGTCGCTTTGAGCGACTGCAACTCGGTGATCTTACGGTCGATTTCAACGATCTTGCTCTGTGCGATGGCTTTCACGTCAGAACTCGCGCGATCCTTGTCATCATAGAGGGACAATAGCAGGCGGCATTCCTCAATGCTGAAGCCGAGGCTCCGCGAACGCTTGAGGAACGTCAGGCGATGAATGTCCTGTTCGCTATAGATGCGATAGCCATTTTCTGAGCGGATCGGCGAAATCAGGTCAATCTCTTCATAATAACGGATCGTCTTGGCGGGCAATTCCGTCTGACGGGCAGCCTGTCCGATATTCATGGTCTCTCCCTTTGTAAGTGTGAGCCATAGATGCGCTTCAATTGGGCCAGTTCTCGGTCTGAAAAGCCCAGAGTTTCCGCCTTGGCAATCAGATGTGGCAAAGCTTCAGCTTGGGTCTGTTCCGGCAATTCCCGTTTGCCAAGCCATTCCTGTTCCGGTCTTGTCATTTCTATACCCTTTTCAGCATAAGGCTTCCAGTGACAGGAAGGTCAAACCCGACAGACAAATTGAAAGAAGGCTTCTCATTGGGCGGCCTGATACCGCTTTCAGGGTGAAGGTTTGGCGGAGCCGTTGATAAAAGTGGCCCCGCCTTACCGTCATTCCAAGAAATTACTTGGATTTCTTGGCGTCCTTGGTCAGGACCGTGGCCCAACCGTCGGTGAGCCTGGAGATGGTGACTTTCTCGCCAGCCAGCAGGCAGCGATTCACGCTCATGCGATGATTGTCGATCCCCTTCAGCTTGCTACCGTCGGGCATCCTGATCACATTCTCACAATGGTTGATGCCTTCTTCGTCTGGTGCGCAGTTGCTGTCGCTCAGAACCTTTGCCGTCACACTTGTTCCCGCTTCGGGCAGTGTCCCTTCGAGGATCTGAAGCGTGTATTTGCCGCCTGAGCCATTGTCCACCCAAGAGGAAATACCGGCCCCGGCAGGAATTTCAGGCTGCGCGCTCATGGCAATTGGCGCGCCAAGAAGAAAGGCTGAGATGCCAGAAGCGATAAGGCCCGCCTGAATGAATTTGTTGCTAAATCTTGTCATGGTCGCCGCCTTCAGTTCTGTTTGCTGCCGGAATGGGGCATGGAAAAGCTGTGATGGGAGGCAAATTCAGACGCTTGGAGTTTGCCGTCCTTGTTCTTGTCCATATAGGCGAACATGCGTTGATGCATGCTTTGGAACTCATCAAGGGAAAGGGATCCATCGCCATCCGTGTCGAGCATGACGATCATCATGGCCGGGTTCATCATGTTGGCCATCATATCGCCCTGCATGGCCTTGGGAGCCTGATCAGGGTGATGCGCCGGATTGGCGAAGGTTGCCTCGATCCCGAATGCGATCACGAGGCTGCTGGTGGTGAAAAGCAAAAAGTTGCGCATGGATTTCTCCGAAACTAATGGTGTCTGGTTTCTCCGGTTGGTCTCCTCGCCAATGAAACGGGAGACGACAACCGATCCTTACTGGTCTTCAAACCGCCTCGGTGGGACGGCTGACAGGGAAATTCCGTCGTCAAAGGAGCCGCTGGGGGCACCTTTGGCGCCAGCAGTCCATCTTGGGACGGATCAGGACAACAAGATCGGAGGGGGAGTGTCAGGTGGCGTGCTGGCGCCAACAAGGTTGGCAATCGCAAACCGCAGAGGCTTTGTCCGCTCGAGCCGCTCTAAAACGCTGCTGCCATTTTTAAGAACAAGAAAGGCGCAACCACTGTCCGCAGCACAGGTCTGTTGGTTCATGCCTTTATCGCATCCAGGAATATCCGCTGCGGTCGAACCAAGTGTGATGGTCGCCTCGCTGCAAGGAACCATCTGCGCATGCCCGAGTGCAAGGCTTTGCCCTGCTCCGGCGAAAAGGCCGAAGAGCAATATTATGGCAGCGAGGATGCTTTGCAGTTGGCGAGACATTTTTTAAATGCACTTGGTGAGAGGTGGCACGTGACGTCAGCAGTCAGGATCCGCCAAACAATCAGCAGGCAGGCAACGGCTTCCTTCCTTGTTCCCCCACCCTAATGCTTCCAGCAGGGGGAAGGTCAAGGAAGAAAAGTTCGAAAATTTCGCTCTCTCATCCATTGACCTTCCAGTCACTGGAAACACCATATTGGTGCCATCAATCAAGCAACGCAATCCAGCCAGTGGCCAAATTCCGCCATTTGGAAGCGACGTCAGCGAGGACGATCATGACCCAGAGTTTGAATGGCATCTTTCAATTACAAGATATGGCCTGCGGCAATTGTGCGCAGCACGCTGAAGACGTGGCACTAACGATAGAGGGAGTTTCCCATGCGTCCGTCGATCTTTCCACTCAGACGATTTCCCTATCCTTTGAGCATCCGACTGAAGAGAGTCTTTTGGTCGAGGCTTTTGACAAGATCGGCTTTTCGGCTGTGACGCCACGCACAGAGCTGTCGATCACAGGCATGCATTGCAGCCATTGCGTCAGCACGATCGAAAAAGCTCTGAAGGCCATGCCGGGGGTTCTGACCGTTGAAATCTCATTGGCGACGGAGAAGGCAACCATCACATTTTGGCAGGGTCGAACCGATCCTGAGGCGCTTGCTGCGCGGGTCACGGAGCTCGGATTTCCAGCCCAGCCCGTCTGACAGGGAACTGCAACGGGGGTTCACCCATTGATATTACGAATGCATTCACTTCTTACCGAACGACAGGAGAGTGGCATGTCCGCATCCGCACAGGAAGACCGTCATCATCAGCATCATGATCACAGCGCCCATCACTGCCATCATGACCATAAGCATGAGGGCGCAGCAAAGGAAGCCGGATGTGATATGGCGACCGACCCGGTATGCGGTATGCAGGTGCGCGTCAAAGTAGGCGCTCGGTCCGAACAATATGATGGTGAAAGCTATTATTTCTGCTCCGATGGCTGTCAGGAGAAGTTCAAGGCAGACCCATATTTCTATGTTTCGGGCAATGCAAAGAAGGCGCATCAACAGAGCAAGCCGGGCGCCCAATGGACCTGCCCGATGCATCCCGAAATCATTCAGGACGAACCGGGCGACTGCCCCAAATGTGGTATGGCGCTTGAGCCAACCGTTCCGACGGATGAGCCTTCCGAAGAATTGGTCGACTTTACCCGCCGTCTCTGGGTGAGTGGCGCTGCGGCAATCCCGCTGATGATCCTCACCATGGGGGGGATGGTAGGGCTGCCCATTCGCGACTGGCTGAGCCATCAGATGGCCGCCTATGCCGAGTTTGCCCTTGCGACACCGATTGTCTTCTGGGCGGCGCAACCCTTCTTCAAGCGCGGCGCGGATTCCATTCGCAATGCTTCACCCAATATGTGGACGCTGATTTCGCTCGGGGTGGGGTCTGCCTATATCTATTCGCTTTTTGCGACTTTCCTGCCGGGACTTTTCCCCGCGCAATATCGAAGCGCCGAAGGGGTCGGCACCTATTTTGAGGCTTCCGTTGTTATCGTCGCTCTGATCTTCGTCGGTCAGGTGCTGGAACTGCGCGCCCGCGAGCGGACAGGCGATGCCATTCGCGCCTTGCTCGATCTGGCCCCAAAGACAGCGCGGCGTATCTTGCCCAATGGCGACGAATATGATGCGCCTTTGGAGAATATCGCTGCGGGTGACCTGTTGCGCGTCCGTCCCGGTGACAGCATCCCGGTGGATGGCGACGTAACCGAAGGGCATTCTTCCGTTGATGAAAGCATGATCACCGGCGAGCCGGTTCCCATCGAGAAGAAGAAGGGCGACAAAGTTACCGGCGGCACCATCAACAAAAATGGCACGCTTGCCATTCGTGCAACCCATATCGGGGCTGAGACGATGCTTTCCCAAATCGTTGGCATGGTCTCAAGCGCCCGTCAGTCCCGCGCGCCCATACAGGGACTGGCTGACAAAGTCTCTGCCGTCTTTGTGCCGTCGGTTGTTGGCGCGGCAGTGTTGGCCTTTGCCATCTGGCTCATATTCGGTCCGGATCCCGCTCTCGCCTTTGCCATTGCGGCAGCGGTATCAGTGCTGATCATTGCCTGTCCCTGTGCGCTTGGTCTTGCAACCCCCATCTCGATCACCACGGCGGCGGGGCGTGGGGCGCAAGCCGGTGTGCTGATAAAAGATGCCGAAGCCCTTGAGCGCATGGCGCGGGTTGACACCGTGATTGTCGACAAGACCGGTACTCTCACGGAGGGCAAGCCGAAGCTGACCGACGTGGTGGCACTTGGTGATCGGGATGACGACGCTGTGCTGGCCATGGCAGCCGCTCTTGAACGCGGCTCCGAGCATCCGCTGGCCGAGTCGATTGTCGAGGGAGCGCGCGAGCGTGACGTCGAGCGCCTTGAGGCGTCCGATTTCGAGGCTCTAACCGGCAAGGGCGTGAAAGGCACGGTCGAAGGCAAGGCTGTCGCCCTTGGCAACAGCGCAATGCTTGAGACGTTGTCCATCGATGCCAAGAGTGCGTCCGAGCAGGCGGTCTCACTTCAGGAAGAAGGCAAGACCGTGATGTTCATCGCAATTGATGGAGCGCTCACAGGCATCGTGGCGGTCGCGGACCCGATCAAGGAGACGACGGCTGCGGCCATCAAGGATCTTCATGCCATGGGCCTTACCGTTATCATGGCAACGGGCGATAATGAACGCACCGCCAAGGCGGTCGCCGACCAGCTCGGCATCGATGATGTCCGCGCAGGCGTCCTTCCCGAAGACAAGAAGGCACTGGTGGAAGAACTGCATGACAAGGGCGCCTATGTCGCCATGGCTGGCGACGGGGTCAATGATGCGCCAGCTCTTGCTGCGGCCGATGTTGGCATTGCCATGGGCACCGGTGCGGATGTGGCCATGGAAAGCGCGGGCATCACGCTTCTCGGTGGGGACCTTGCGGGCATTGTCCGGGCGAGAAGGTTGGCAACAAAAACGCTCAGAAACATTAAACAGAATCTGTTCTTCGCTTTTGTCTACAATTCGGCAGGCGTGCCTCTGGCCGCAGGTATTCTGTATCCGGTCTTTGGCCTCCTGCTCTCGCCGATGATTGCGGCGGCAGCGATGAGCCTGTCGTCCGTGTCGGTTATCGCCAATGCCTTGAGGTTGCGACGCATCGATCTGTAGCTGGTGCCTTATGTCGCAAAGGGCATCGGGTCTGAAGGTGTAAACTGAAGACAGGAAAATGGATTTTAAAAAGGAGAAAAACCATGCATGGTACAGGGATGGGGTTCGGAATGAGCTTCGGTTTTGGAGGCATCGGGATGTGGATCATTCTAATCATCGGCCTTCTGATCATCGCTGCACTCGTCAAATATCTGCTTAAGTGATCCTCCCCCGATCAGTGCGGGTTCATGCCCGTTGCCATCATCATATGATGCATCTGGTGATGCGCTCCGATTGTCATCACACCGTAAAAACCGAGCGCCTTGATCTTCTCAAGTTCGGTTTTATTTGAGGTCGCGATGGTCATGGTGGCGCCTTCATCGTTTGTGTTGGTATCAACAGACCATCCCGTTTCAGCGGCAAGCATGGGCGCATGCGCCGTCACCATGCGCTGGATGGCTGCAATGGTTCTTCCGACACCCGTAACATTGAAGCCGACTGAATTATCCGACTCAATTGTCTTGGTTGCCGAATTCAAGGTGACTTCATTCATATCCACCAGATGCTCCCGCAAGGCATCGATTGACACTTTGGACCAGTCGGTTTCGGGATCGTTTTGCAAAAGCTTGACGATCTCCGTGATGGTGGCAAAGGCATCCTGTCCAGTCTCGGTAGGAATGCTGGTGGACGTGGTGTGTTGTTGCACTCCCGCCTCATGACCTGCCATGTCATGAGACTGGTGGCTCTGTTGGGCGAGCGCTGCCACTGGAAACGCCAGAAGCAGCAAGGCAATCATCAATGGTTTCAAAACTGGTCCTCTCACTTATCCCCTAAACTGGGGCAAGAAATGCTGATCAATGGAAATTATTGTCTAGTCGAATGATCCGAGAGTATCACTAATCCGTCATTTTTACCCATATGCTTACGACTGAAAAGAAGCCAGCAAAGCAAAGGCTTGACCTTCCTGTAGATGGAAGCTTTAGCGTCTTTACAAATTTGTGACTCTATCATGCATGATTTTGTGCCATGATGCCGAGGTGCATCGATAGACAGGACCCTTTGCAATGAAGCGCGTGGACGCTCAAATCGGATGGATAGGAAATGTGCTCATATTTCTGAGCATGCTTTTACTTATCTATTCAGGGGGGCGGTTCACTCATGCGGCCGAACTGCAGTTTGCGCCCGAGGCATCGACCGAGCATCAGCATTCAAGGCAAGCTTCGCATCAGCAGCCTCATCCGTGCCCCACTTGCGACGTTACACTTGATGAGCACCAAATGCATTGCGGTGCGAAATTGCTGGCTCTCAGTAGCGATTTGGCTGTTTGCAAACCAATCCTCAGTTATGAAGTCCCCGCGCATAAAACCCGCGATCTGATCGCACAAATCTTCACGCCAGACCCACCGCCTCCCCGTGTTGCCTGATTGACATTGCCATTCCAATTCAATCTCAATCAAAGGCGAAATCACATGAAGAAGTCACTTGCAGCTGCTGCAGTCCTTGCAACTACGGCACCTATGGTTATGGCATCCTCTGCGTTGGCCCATGACGGGGCTACAGGCATCGTCGAGGAGCGCATGCATGCTATGAAGGAGATGGGCAAAGCTGTCCGCACCCTTAAAAACATGATGGAAGACGAAAGCTCCTACGATGCGAAGGCGGTACGCGCTCAGGCAGAAATCATCAAGTTGCATGCGGGAAAGAAAATGACGAGGCAGTTTCCTGAAGGATCGCTGCAGAACCCGACCTATGCAAAGCCGGAAATCTGGTCGGACTGGGATCGCTTTTCAGAACTGTCTAGCCAACTCGAAACCCTGGCTGGCGGTTTGGAACTTGCTGCCGACAATGGACTGATGATGGAAGGCCACGGATCGATGATGATGAATGGTGACGGTCATATGGATGGCATGATGGGCAACGGTGCTCCGGCTCTCGAAGTGCTTCGTGAAATGCCAGCGGATGGCGTGTTCACGATGTTGGTCAAGACCTGCTCAAGCTGTCATCTCGAATTCCGCGCCAGAAAACCCTGACGCCTGTACCCTTCAATTCTCAAAAAAAACAATGGTTGCCGTCCTTTTTGATCTTCGGTCGAGTGGACGGTGATCGCAGGCGGGCTGATCAGACTGACAGCTCGACTTGCGACATGTGACTGGATTTGACCCATGAAGCTCAACAGACGACATTTTTGTAAGCTTGGAGTTGGCGCTGCCACAGCGACAGTCCTTGCGCCCTATCACATTGCCCTCGCAAGCGACGGATTTCTGGAAATCCGTGCGCAGAAGGCCGAACAATCGCTTTATCCCGACAGCCCGACATCGACTCTTTGGACCTACAATGGCACCGCACCGGGCCCGGAAATTCGGGTAAAACAGGGTGAACGGGTGAAAGTCCGTTTCATAAACGAGCTGGAAGAGCCATCCTCAATCCATTGGCACGGCATTCGCATCGACAACGCGATGGATGGCGTATCGGGACTCACGCAGGATGCCATCGAGCCGGGCGATAGCTTTGAGTATGACTTTGTTGCACCGGATGCAGGAACATATTGGTATCACGCCCACAATAAAAGCTGGAATCAGGTTGGTCGCGGGCTCTATGGGCCCCTTATCATTGAAGAGCCATACCTCACTTTTGATATTGACCATGACATCACGCTGGTGATCGACGACTGGCGTATCAATCAGAATGGCCAGTTCGATGAAAGCTCGATGGGCATGATGATGGACTGGAGCCACGGCGGCAGGCTGGGCAACTGGATTACGGTCAATGGCAAGAGCCAGCAAAAGTTGGAGCTGACGGCCGGTGAAGCCTATCGTTTGCGTCTCATCAATGTCAGCAATGCACGCACGTTGGAATTGGACCCCAACCGGTTCGATGCAAAGGTCCTTGCCTTTGACGGCCAACCTCTGCCTGAGCCCATCGCCATGCCCTATGCACCCTATCTGCTCTCCTCTGCGCAGCGCGTCGATCTTCTGGTCATACCTCGCGCCGGGCAGAACTTTGCGCTTGAAGAAATTTCAGGCGAAAGCCCATTTCCGTTCCTCACGTTTTCGGTGACCGGAGAAGGAGCTTCCTCCAAACCCATACCACGTCTCAAAACCAACCCTATCCCGGAGCCGGATCTCTCCAATGCGACTGTGCATCCTTTGCTCATTACAGGAGGTGCCATGGGGCGCTTTGACGGCATTACCTATCAGGGCAAGCCTCTTGAGCGGGAAAGCATGATGCAAAGCAAGCAGTTCTGGGCCTTTAACGGTGTAGCCAATCTTCCCGAACAGCAGTTCTTTACTGCCAAACGAGGAGAAACCATCGTCATTGAAATGGTCAATGATACAGCTTGGCCGCACGCCATGCATGTCCATGGACATCATTTCCGTATCGAGGAGAGAGAGGGAAGCACGATTGATGAGGGGCGGCCATGGAAAGATACTTTCCTCATCGGACCAAGCCAGACAACCAAGATCGCATTCGTCGCCGACAATCCCGGCAAGTGGCTACTCCACTGCCACATGCTAGAACACGCCGCCGCCGGCATGACCACTTGGTTTGAGGTCGTGTGATGGAACAAAGGAAGAAAGCCGCGAACAACGAACGAGCGACCAAAGTCATCCTCGTGGCCACCGTCCTTTCGGGCCTGCTGGCGGCAGGTCTTGGCGGGGTGCTGTATGCAGGGGACCGGACACCATCCGTTCTCTTGCGGCCCGACGACCCGGAAATCGTGGCCAACGGCAAGCGCGTCTATACGGACCAATGCGCAGCCTGCCATGGCGACAAGCTGCAAGGAGAGCCCGATTGGCGCGGCACCAACGAAGATGGCCGTCTGCGGGCACCGCCGCATGATGAAACCGGTCACACATGGCATCATGCCGATGAATTGCTATTCGGCATCACAAAATTTGGTCTCGCCGAAATTGCCAATCGACCGAGCTATGAAACGGATATGCCAGTCTTCAAAGATATTCTCAGCGATGAAGACATCATAGCCGCACTGTCCTTCATAAAGAGCACATGGCCAGACCGCATTCGACAAATGCACGACCAGCGCAATGCCCAAAAATGAGAGCAACCAATGGCGGCTCCCGCCATAAAGCGAGAAAAGCATATGCAGTAGCCAAATCGAAAATTAGCTTAGCAAGCGCGGGATATTAGGAAAGAGGTTTAGTGGGCAGCAGCTTTGGGCCGCGATTTACCAGCGCTTCTTTCGCAAGCACGAAAGGCCTTGTTGGGTTCAGTGTCGCGCTTGTGCTCGAACAAGCCACGAAACGCGTATTGCCACACAAAAGCGCTCATCCTAGCTCTTGAATAGCAGTCGCGGTCCAAAGGAGACACTCGACTGTTCAGGGGTGGTTCCGACACGCTTCCCGAAAGTTGCCGTTCGTTGATGCTGCAGCATTGAAGCCTAGGAAACAACGGCTCTGCGGACTTTGCGGCTGCTTGTTGAACAAATTTCAACGACTGGTTTATCTGTCTAGAGGAGGCCGCTTCCCAATGACGCCACGAGGGATGTTGATTGAGAGCCAGCGCATCGCTGGCTTCCCGATCAGGATCAGAGCCAGACCCATAGTGACCAGTATCGCCGACGCAAGCTCACCTGCTCTGGCGGTTTCGCCAAGAACAACGACACCAAGACCGAGCGTTACCACCGGGATTAGAGCGGGAAGGGTCGCTCCGGCGACGACCCCCAGCAACTCAGCAGACCGGTTGAATGCATAAATGGCGACGACACTGACAAGAACGCCCTGAAACCCGGCTTGCACCAAAACGTCCGCCAGCGGTGCTGTAAAAATCTGTTTGGGCAAGGCCACGATATAGATTGGCAGGTGGAAAACCGCCGACCCAACCGCAACAATGGCCGTCGCATTCAGCGCCGGGACAGCGGCGCGGCGGACGATCAGGGCATAGCTCGCCCACATGATGCCGGTCCCGATCAGGATCAAATGCCCAGTCGCGATGGCCCCGCCAGCCTGTGTGAACAGGACAATCCCAACGGCAGTTACAGCAAGCCCGGCAAAACGCACCCTTCCGATCCTGTCGCCAAGGATTATCCGACCCAGCAAAACAGAGGCAATAGCCATCACCCCCGGATTGAGCGCCCCCGCTGCGGCAGCGGGGGCGGTTTTCATGGCAAGAGCAATCAGCAGCACGTAGGGCGCACCGAACGCGACCGCCATAGTCACGAGACCGGTCAACCCTAGTCGGTCGGTTCCGAGACCACGCCGTAGCGCCACAGGCGAAAGGATCAGCGCAGCCACGCTGAACCGCAGCATGGTCAGATCGTAAGCGTTCAGGCTCGTGGTCACACCAAGCCTCAGCATCACCAAAGACCCCGACCAGACCGTGATTGCAACGACTGCCCAGCCAAGACCCGACAGGATATTTCGCGATATGATCGACATGCCATCTCCTTCCATGATGGTTGGAGAATAGGCTTTGAGTTGCGTTGAGAAAAACAATATGATTTAATTGTATGATGCAGAATACCTCAACTATGAATACCATGGTGGGTCGTGAGGCGGCGAACCGAACGCTCAATCTGGACGCGCTCCGCAGCTTTGTCGCCATCTGCGAAACCGGGTCGTTCCGTCGTGCTGCTGAACGGGTCCATAAATCCCCTTCGGCCGTCAGCCTCCAGATTGGCAAGCTCGAAGAGCTGCTCGGCGTTCGTTTGTTGGACCGGGATGCGCGTCATGTCGCGCTGACGGACCATGGTGGGACGTTGCTTGGACAGGCCCGTCGCCTTTTGGGACTGAATGATGAAACCCTTGCTCATTATCAGCAATCTCCGCTCGTGGGTCGTCTATGTCTGTCCGCACCGCATGATCTTGGCGTGACCCTCGTGCCCGGCTTGTTGCAGCGTCTGGCCGAAGTTCATCCGGGCGTTCACGTCGATGTTCGGTTGGGGACGAGCGAAGCTGTACTAAAGGGCGTCACCGACGGCGCGGTCAATCTGGCCTTGTTCAATGATGTGGGTGCGTCGAAAATACCAGCGCAGGACCTTTTCTCGGAACCACTGAAATGGCTGGTTCTGAATGGCGGGAGCGCCGTTCAGCAGGACCCGCTTCCTCTTGCCGTGGCAGAGGTCGGATGCGCCTGGCGTGATGCCGCCCTGGACGCGCTACATACGGCAGGCCGAGCTTACCGGGTTGCCTATTCGAGCGACACGTCGATGGGACAGGTTGCAGCGATCCGGGCTGATCTTGCGGTCGCAGCACTGCCGCTGTCGCTTGCAGATCGCGATCTGGTCGAGGCACCATCTCACTACGACCTCCCACATCTGCCGCTTACCCATATTCGCGTAACCGATGATGGCAGTGAATTGGCGAGGGCTTTCGTCGCACTGGTTGCAGCAGACATGCGGCCACGCCCACGTGTCGCTGCGGAATGAGGTCAGAGCAGGATACAAGTCTTGAAAGCTGTCGTTCAAACAACGCGCAGCATCCGGTAAAGTCGGGCTCGAAACGGCCTAGTCATATGGAACTGAAATTGATATCATTTTTTTGATATCTATTTCAGGAGGTCATGATGCAGGGACGTGTGGCAGCGCCGATTTTCTTGAGTGATGAGGAACGGAGATTCCTTGAAGGA
>NZ_VANT01000018.1:0-14368 GCF_005771485.1 Cohaesibacter sp. CAU 1516
ATCTGTGCCATGACAAGACGCACAGCTTTCGTCAAACAGGAACTTCCCCATTTGCTCCGGCATTGTCAGTTTTGGCACGGTCACTTGAACCATCGGCTTGCCTTCCGGTTTTGTATGGTTTGACGCCTGAACGCCAGCAATCAATCCGGTGAACAATGCTATCGTCACAAATGCGACAAGATTATGTCTTGATTTCATGTAAGCTTTTCCTTTGATAGACCATCCAGGATTGGGCATTCCGGTCTGTCATTACCATGGCAATGCTCGGACAGATCGGAAAGTGTCGTTTTGAGCGTTTTGAGTTCCAGAATCTTCTGATCAATCTCGGCCATTTTGCTAATGGCGATTGATTTTACGTCAGCACTTGCACGATGTTCATCATCATAGAGCGACAACAACAAACGGCACTCTTCTATGCTAAACCCAAGTCCTCGCGACCGTTGCAAAAACGTCAACCGGTGGATGTCATTATCTGAATATTCGCGATATCCATTTTCCAACCGAACGGGAGTGATCAAGTCGATCTCTTCGTAATAGCGGATCGTCTTGGCCGGCAGTTGGCTGGCTTTAGCGGCAAGACCAATATTCATGCATTCCCTTTCTCCAAAAATGAACCATACATGGCTCTCAGATTCTTGATCTCATCATCCGAAAAGCCAATTTCCTTGGCTGTTTCCAATAATTTGGACATAGATTGAAAATCGGCATGTTCTTGCCGCATAGCGAGGTATTGCTGTTCTTTTTCAGCTTGTTGATCACTCATACTCCCTCCTTACACCTTTATTGCTAAAGCCTCCCCCCACTGGAAGGTCAAGCAATTCTCCGCCAGAAAATTGTTTTTGCGCACCCTATTGACCTTCCCGTTGCTGGAACTCCCATTTTCAACATGAACGAAACAAAAAGCACGGAAATCAAAATGTCTCAAACATTCAGCGAAACCTATCAATTGCAAGGCATGTCTTGCGCTTCTTGCGCTGGACGTGTTGAAAAAGCCGCAAAAAAAGTGAAAGGAGTGATTGATGCGACCGTCAATCTTACCAATCAAACAGCAATGCTTACCTTTAATGCCCCGGTTGAAGAGCAAACTCTGGTCGATGCTTTCATAAAAGTTGGATATCCTGCGGTTACGCGGGACACCCGGATATCCATATCCGATATGTCTTGTGCATCCTGTGTTGCAAAAGTTGAAAAATCTCTTCTAGCAAGCCCCGGCGTCCTGTCAGCCTCGGTTAATCTTGCCGCTCAGTCCGCGACAATTACTTATTGGGAAGGCAAAAGCAGCCCCGAGAAAATAGCCTCAACCATCACCAAGCTTGGCTATCCGGCCCAAACTGACGCAGCAGATCATGCAATAGATTTGAATGCCGAACGCGAAAAGGAAGCAAACAAGCTTTTTTTGCATGTTGTCATCGCTGCCTTATTGGCAGCGCCGGTTTTCATTCTGGAAATGACGTCGCATTTCATACCAGGGGCAAGAGAATTTTTTGCATCAATTATCAGTACAGAAGTTAGCCACATCGTTCAGTTTGTTTTGACCACATTGGTGCTATTCGGTCCTGGTCTGGTTTTCTATCGTAAAGGCTATCCGGCTTTATTTAAGGGAGCACCCGAGATGAACTCTCTGGTCGCTCTGGGAACCACAGCAGCCTATGGTTATTCAGTTGTTGTTACATTCGCCCCTCAATTGTTACCTGAAGGGTCGCGCATGGTCTATTTTGAAGCCGCTGCGGTGATTGTCGTACTCATCCTGCTTGGCCGATATCTGGAAGCACGCGCCAAAGGACGGACCGGTGAGGCCATCAAGAAACTGATAGGCTTACAGCCACGCACCGCTCGCGTGCAAACTGAAAAGGGCCTTCAAGATATTGATGTGGATGCATTGGAAAGCGGCATGTTGGTCGTTGTACGTCCGGGTGAAAAGTTGCCCGTTGACGGCACCGTGGTTGAAGGGGCTTCCTTTGTTGATGAAAGCATGATCACCGGCGAGCCAATCCCTGTTTCAAAAAAAGCGCAAGCGACAGTGACGGGAGGAACAGTGAATGGGTCGGGAGCCTTGACCATTCGCGCCACCAATACCGGCTCTGATACGGTTCTCGCCCAAATCATCAAGATGGTACAGGACGCGCAAGGGGCCAAACTGCCCATTCAGGGGTTGGTTGATAAAATCACCGGTTGGTTTGTGCCCGCAGTATTGGCGTTGGCGCTGATCACTGTGGCTGTTTGGCTTACTTTGGGGCCGGATCCCGCCTTGAGCTTTGCTTTGGTTGCTGGTGTCGCTGTTTTGATCATTGCCTGCCCATGCGCGATGGGATTGGCCACGCCAACCTCTATTATGGTGGGAACTGGCCGAGCCGCCGAACTTGGCGTGTTGTTTAGGAAAGGTGATGCCCTTCAGTCTTTACAGCAAGCCAGCGTAATTGCTCTGGACAAAACGGGCACCCTGACCAAAGGCAAGCCGGAATTGACCGACCTGCACCTGCAAGATGGATTTGAACGCAGCACGGTGTTGGCTCTGGTCGCAGCTCTGGAAAGCCAGTCTGAACATCCGGTTGCCGCGGCAATCGTAAAGGCTGCCGAGAAAGAAAATCTGCCCCCTGCCAAGGTTGTGCGATTTAATGCCATAGCCGGCTTCGGCGTTGAAGGCAGCGTCGATGGTAAGGACCTTCTTGTTGGAGCGGACCGGCTTATGACCAAGTATAACATTGATGTATCCGCCTTTGCGTCTCAGGCAAATGCATTTGGTAAACAGGGCAAGACACCGCTTTATGTGGCAATTGACAAAAAGCTGGCTGCCCTCGTGGCGGTTGCCGACCCCATCAAGGAGCATACACCTCAAGCGATCAAAGCATTGCACGATTTGGGCCTTAAGGTTGCCATGATAACGGGTGACAATGGGGCAACGGCACAGGCGATTGCTGACGAGCTCGGTATTGATCATGTTGTTGCTGAAGTGCTGCCAGAAGGTAAAGTGGCGGCAATCAAGAGTCTGCAAAATGATAATACCGTCTTGGCATTTGTCGGGGATGGCATCAATGATGCCCCCGCTCTAGCAACAGCTGATGTGGGCATTGCGATTGGCACAGGGACTGATGTTGCCATTGAGAGCGCCGATATCGTACTGATGTCAGGAGACCTCAAAGGTGTCGTGAACGCTTTGGATATCAGCAAAAAGACAATGCGCAATATCCGTCAAAATCTGTTTTGGGCCTTTGGCTACAATACACTGCTTATTCCCATAGCAGCCGGGGTCCTCTATCCGATCAATGGCATGCTGCTTTCGCCGATGTTGGCAGCGGGTGCCATGGCGCTTTCCAGTGTTTTTGTCCTCGGCAATGCGCTTCGACTGCGTTGGATCAAGCCTGTACTGGATTAAACGCGGCACCATGCAATCTGTTTTGAGCTGGCCCCGGTGGGGCCGGTTCTCTCTAAAACGACGTATCAAATATGGAAAGGAAATTCACGATGATGAATGGATATGGAATGGGATTTGGCATGGGTGGTTTTGGAATGTGGATTGGCCTCCTGATCACCATACTGATCATTGCCGCTTTGATTAAGTATCTTATGAGATGAGCGGTGTCGGAACGCATTAGTTCCAAGCCAGAATCTGGAAGATTGGGACAACCTTTGCCTGCATTGTCAGAGGAAAGTGACTTGAGGGACGCTGGGCGGTCACCCATCCTCGTGCCATGACAAAACGCTTACCTTTTCGCTATTTCAAATCCAGCCCAGAGATCATTCACCTTGCCGTGATGCTTTATATGCGATTTCCACTTTCCCTTCGGAATGTCGAAGATATGTTACATGAACGAGGTATTCGTCAAAATCAGTGGCGAAACGCACTATCTGTGGCGAGCCGTCGATCACGAGGGAGAGGTCTTGGCGTCCTACACCACCAAGTGCCGCGATGAAGGAAACAGGCAACGACGATCGGCAAAAAACAGGCCGCTGGCGGAACAACAAGGCTGAGAATTCGCACCTTCCGTTCCTTTGAGGGGAACGAGCAATGATCCGTTTCAGTCGCGTGCGAATTTTGCAGAAATTTGTTTCCATCCGCACGTCAGTCTACAACCATTTCAATCATGAGCGTAGCCTCTATAGCAGATCAAATTTCAAGCTGAACCGAAACGCCACTCTTGCTGAGTGGCGCGATCTTTGTGCAAGATAAAGGACCGTGATCGTGACCCTTTTCAGGCGTGCTCAGGTTTGTCTGACACTACCCACATACGAGATCTCGGACATTACTGTCTAAAGCGGACATTGCAGAGCCTTCGTGCAAATTGGTTGATGGAAGTCGAGTGCGGCCGCGATCAAGCTCGCTATTCAGTTCACAATGCCATTGGCTTGTTGAGTTTCTCGTACGAAGCGGATGATCTTTTGCAGATCGTTTTGTGAGATGTGAGGCTGAGCCGGCATATTGCCATACGGCCAGTGATGTTGACGAACTCCATTGGCGACAGCGAGGGAAAAGCTCATGTCTGCATGATGGCTCGGCTTGTAGATTGCGTGAATGAGGGGCGGTCCCATATCCGTCCCCTTGCCGTTGTCGCCATGACAGGCCGCGCAATTATCGTTGAACAGCTCCTGCCCTCTGGTCGCAAGAAGAGACAATTCCGGCACGGTCACATCGACGGCTCTCGATGGTGATTGGTCACCCGCCTTTTGAGAGGTCCGTGCAAAGATTGTGATACCGCCGGCGATCAGCACGGCCACCACTGTATATTTCATCCAGCTCATGTATGTTCCCTCCCAAAGGCTTTTGCCCGCGGTTGTTGTTCGGACGGACCTTGCCGAGATGCCTTGTGTTTAGCGTGGTTGTGATGTCCTCCCATCATACGGTGCATGAAGAGATGCATCACGAGGCAACCTGCGATTGGCAGCAACGCGAACAGACTGTTGCCTGCGGTCGTTTCGTCGGCCGGTGCAACAAGGATTGAGGCAGCTGTTACAAGCATCAGCGTGCAGCAGATGGCCATCATCGAACCGTGGCCCGTTCTGGGTATCAAACGGCTAAGGAAGGAAGGTCGAACGGTTTGCTCATTTTCGTTTGTCATGGAATTTGCCCTTATCAGGCCGCGGCAATCCGGGACCTGTTTCAAGAATGATTGTTGCAATCGGGAAAATGCGGGAACAGGGACAGAGCTGGCGAAGCTTGAAGAAGCCGGACAGCCGCGGATCGGATCAAAGCCAATCCGCGACCACTGTTCACTCTGTGTGAGCGATGGCGTTAGCTGTTATTTCTGAGCTGGCTCAGAGGGACGCTTGAGATTTTCATCCGCGTCATCGCTGTTCATCCATTCGCTCATCTGCTCCACATGGGAGCTCATGAAAGCAACCATGTTGGACATCATATCCGTCATGTCTTCGGTATCGGACATCATGGCATGCATCTGCCCCATCATGTTGCTGTCCATCATGCCATTCCCCATCATGGAAGACATCGACATCATGCGACCGGGATTGCCCATGTTGGAGAAGCGGCCGAACTGGTCAGACGAAGGATCATTGTCATGAGCAAAGCCAGATAGAGGAAGAGCGACGGCTCCAGCCAGAGCAAGAGCGGTTGTGGTGGTGATAAGCTTGAATTTCATTGGATTTTCCTTTGATTGAGATTCGAAATAGATATGCGAAAACCAATCAAAGGCGCGGAGGCGGTGGTTCCGGCGAAAAGGATCGTGCGTAGGGGGACTGTTCCTCGCGCAAGGGATTGCGACCAGTCAGAGCTAAGGGAAAGGCCATGCCAAGCAAAGGCAGAATGGTCGCCTGAAGGCTGCAGTGCGCCGAAGCCCGGCTCATCATGCCCGCGCATTCGTCGCAGCCACCGGACATCATGTCGCCCATCGCGGCCGTGTCCATCGATTCCATCATGGACATATGTTGTTGCATGGAATGATTAGGGACTTCTGAAGCAGACTTAATGGCGCCCAAACTCGCTCCGGAAAGGCCGAGTGAGATCAGACTGAAAACAATCAGCGCATAACCGAGCTTTGCGAATCTGGAGGCGGTTTTGATCATCTGCTTGGGGCTTTAAGAGGGTTGAAGTTCAAAATTATGGCGGTCAGCTTCGCTCGTGTCTAACTTTCACAACAGCTGGACTTATCCTTGTCGCCCACGGACCAGTTCATGGTCTCGCTCGATAGGCCATCGAGAATTGGGCAATCGGGCTTGTTGTTTCCATGGCAATGGTCAACGAGTGTTCCGAGTGTCGCCTTGAGCGATTGAAGCTCGGTGATCTTGCGGTCGATTTCGACGATCTTACTCTGAGCGATGGCTTTCACGTCCGAACTTGCGCGCTCCTTGTCATCATAAAGGGACAACAACACGCGACATTCCTCGATGCTGAAGCCAAGGCTCCGCGAGCGTTTAAGGAACGTTAGGCGGTGAATATCCTGATCGGAATAGGTGCGATAACCGTTTTCCGAGCGAATCGGCGAAACAAGCTCGATTTCCTCGTAATAGCGTATCGTTTTGGTCGGCAATTCCGTTTGGCTTGCAGCCTGTCCGATGTTCATGGTCTCTCTCTCGTGACGTGTGACCCATAAATGCGCTTTAACTGGTCCAGTTCCTGTCCTGAAAAGCCCAGAGTGTCGGCCTTGGCAATGAGATGCGGTAACGTTTCAGCCTGTTTCTTTTCCGGCAACGCGCGTTTGCCAAGGCATTCCTGCTCCGGTCTCTTCATTTCAGTATCCCCTTCATAATAAGGCTTCCAGTGACTGGAAGATCAAGTCTCAAATGCAGATTGAAAGAAAGCTTCTTCTTCCACAGTCTGACAACGCCTTTTGGGGGCGAAGGTTTGGCAGGGTCGCTTGTGTAAGCGGCCCCACCTTGTCGTCGCACCAATAGATTATTTGGCTTCCTTGGTGAGCACCGTGGCCCAACCGTCGGTGAGCATGGAGATGGTGACCTTCTCGCCAGCCCGCAGGCAGCGATTGACGCTCATTCGGTGATGATCGATGCCTTTCAGCTTGCTGCCGTCGGGCATCTTGATTTCATTCTCACAATGGTTGATGCCCTCTTCGTCAGGTGCGCAGTTGCTGTCACTGAGGACCTTCGCCGTTACGCTCCTGCCTGCTTCGGGCAGTGTGCCTTCCAGGATCTGAAGCGTGTATATGCCGCCAGATCCATTCTCGACCCAGGATGAAATACCGGCGCCTGCAGGGATTTCGACTTGAGCACTCATGGCAATCGGAGCGCCAAGAAGAGTGGCCGAGATGCCTGCAATGATCAGGCCAGACAGGATAAGTTTGTTGCTGAGTTTTTTCATGGTCGTGGCCTTCAGTTCTTCTTGTTGTTGGAAAGAGGAATGGAAGAAGCATGATGGGAGGCAAATTCGGATGCCTCGAGTTTGCCGTCCTTGTTCTTGTCCATGAAGGCAAACATGCGTTCGTGCATGCTCTGGAACTCTTCAAGCGAAAGGGACCCATCCCCGTCCGTGTCGAGCATGACGATCATCATGGCCGGGTTCATCATACCGCCCGCCATGTTGTTGCCCATCATCTTACCTGACATCATGTTTCCGGGCATCAAATCGCCCTGCATTGCCTGGGGAGCTTGATCGGGGTGATGAGCAGGATTGGCGAAGGCCACATTGATCCCGAGCGCTACGAGCATGCTGGTGGTGGTGAAAAGAAGGAAGTTTCGCATGGATTTCTCCGACTATTGCGTTGTCTTGATTGCTCCGGCTGGTCATCACCTCATTGGGATGTGCGACAACAACCGGCCTTTACCGCTCGCCAAAATGCATTTGCGGAACGGCTGGTAAGGAGAATCCGTCGTGAATGGAGCCAGCTGGATGCACGTATGGCGTTAGCCGGTCATTCATGGAACGGATCAGGACATCGGGATCGGAGGGGGAGTGTCGGGCGGAGGGCTCGCGCCAACAAGATCAGCAATTGCAAACGACAGATGCGGCGTTTGTTCAAACCGTTCAGATATGCTGTTGGCACTTCTCAGAACAAGGAAGGCGCAGCCACTATCGGAAGCGCAAGTCTGTTGGAGCATGCCTTTATCGCATCCGGGGATTTCTGCTGTGATTGAGCCAAGTGTGTATGTCGTCTCGCTGCAGGAAGTCGGCTGCGCATGCCCAAGTGCAATGCTCTGCCCTGCTCCGGCAAAAAACCCGAAGAGCAATATCATAGCAGCAATGATGCTTTGCAAATGGCGAGACGATTGTTGAGACTTGGCGATCATGTTTTTTCACTTGTTGATCCGTCAAATTAGGAGCGGATCACGTCCTTCGAAATATCAGCGTAATACTTCCAGTAGGGGGAAGGTCAAGGTCTAAAATTTCCGAAAAAATATATACACAGTCCATTGACCTTCCAGTCGCTGGAAGCGCCATGTTGGTTTTATCAAATGAGCAATGAACTCGAACCAATGGCTAAAATTAGCCATTGGGAAGCCAAGCCAGTGAGGAAGATCATGACCGAGAGTTTGAATGGCACCTATCAATTGCAAGGAATGTCCTGCGGAAATTGTGCACGGCACGCTGAAAAAGTGGCACAACATATCAAGGGAGTTTCCCATGCGTCCGTCGATCTTTCCAATAATACGATTTCCATATCCTTTGAGCATCCGACTGAAGAGAGTCTTCTGGTCGAGGCTTTTGACAAGATAGGCTATAGCGCAGTGACGCAGAGTACCGAGCTCTCGATTGCAGGCATGAAATGCAATGGTTGTGAGAGCACGGTTGAAAAAGCTCTCAAGGCCACTCCGGGCGTTCTATCCGCCAAGGTTTCACTGGCAGAAGAGGCCGCCTTTATCGAATTCTGGCAAGGACGAACCGATCCAGAGCAACTCGCCACGAAGATCACAGAGCTTGGATTTACCGCTCACGTCGTCTGACAGGGAACTGCAACGGGATCTCACCCATTGACATGGCAAAGCAATGCCAATCAAAGCGACCGACAGGAGGGTGCCATGTCCGGAACCCAACATGAAAGCCATCATCACCACCACCATCATGGACATCACCATCACGGCGACCATTCTGGAGCCACGCCCAAACCGGGAACCGAGGTGGCGACCGATCCTGTCTGCGGTATGCAGGTGAGCGTTAAAGAGAATGTTCGCTCCGAAGAGTATGACGGCGAAACCTATTATTTTTGCTCTGATGGCTGTCAGGATAAGTTCAAGACAGATCCGTATTTCTATGCTTCAGGCAACGCGAAAGAGGCTGGGCAGCGGAGCCAGCCGGGCACCCAATGGACCTGTCCCATGCATCCTGAAATCATCCGCGATGAGCAGGGGGCCTGTCCCAAATGCGGCATGGCGCTAGAGCCGACCGTCCCGACCGACGAACCGTCCGAGGAGCTGGTTGACTTCACCCGCCGCCTCTGGGTGAGTGTTGCCGCAGCGATCCCGCTGATGATCCTCACCATGGGCGGCATGGTCGGCCTGCCGGTGCGTGATTGGCTCGGTCACCAGGTGGCGGCTTATGCCGAATTCGTCATTGCCACGCCGATTGTCTTCTGGGCAGCGCAACCCTTCTTCAAGCGTGGCTGGGATTCGATCCGCAATGTCTCGCCCAACATGTGGACACTAATCTCGCTGGGCGTAGGGGCAGCTTATATTTATTCCCTCTTTGCAACATTCCTTCCCGGCGTTTTCCCCGAGCAATATCGAAGTGCCGAAGGAGTCGGCACCTATTTCGAGGCTTCCGTTGTCATCGTTGCGCTTATTTTTGTCGGACAGGTGCTAGAGCTGCGTGCACGCGAACGGACAGGCGACGCTATCCGCGCTTTGCTTGATCTTGCGCCGAAGACGGCGCGGCGCATCCTGCCCGACGGCAACGAATATGACGCGCCTTTGGAGAATGTCGTCGCGGGCGATCTCCTGCGCGTTCGTCCCGGTGACAGCATTCCGGTGGATGGTGAAGTGACGGAAGGCCATACTTCCGTTGATGAAAGCATGATCACGGGTGAGCCGGTTCCTGTTGAGAAGAACAAGGGGGACAACGTCACCGGCGGCACGATCAATAAAAACGGCACGCTCGCGATCCGTGCCACGCACATCGGAGCCGAGACGGTTCTCTCGCAGATCGTCAGCATGGTCTCGAGCGCCCGTCAGTCCCGTGCGCCCATCCAAGGGCTGGCGGACAAGGTCTCTGCCGTCTTTGTACCGACTGTCGTTGGCATAGCGATATTGGCCTTTGCCATCTGGCTGATCTTCGGGCCGGATCCCGCACTCGCCTTTGCTTTTGCAGCGGCTGTATCTGTTTTGATCATCGCCTGTCCCTGTGCGCTTGGTCTCGCAACCCCTATCTCGATCACCACAGCGGCAGGGCGCGGCGCACATGCCGGAGTGCTGATCAAGGACGCCGAAGCCCTTGAACGCATGGCTCGGGTCGACACCGTGATTGTCGACAAGACCGGCACCCTAACGGAAGGCAAACCTAAGCTAACGGACGTGCTCTCGCTCGGTGATCTTGACGATATATCAGTCCTCGCGATGGCCGCGGCCCTCGAACGCGGCTCTGAGCATCCACTGGCCGAGGCGATTGTCAACGGAGCTAAGGAACGTGGCGTGGATCGTCTTGAGTCTAGCGACTTTGAAGCTATGACCGGGAAAGGCGTCAAGGGCACTGTGGAAGGCAAGAGCGTGGCTCTTGGCAATGCGGCCATGTTGGAGGCCCTGTCGATGGATGTCGATGAGGCTTCAAAACAGGCCTCACAGCTGCAGGAAGATGGTAAGACCGCGATGTTTGTTGCCATCGACGGGAAGCTGGCTGGCATCGTCGCCGTCGCCGATCCGATCAAGGAAACCTCGGCGAGAGCCATCAAGGATCTCCATGCTCTTGGCCTTAGCGTCATCATGGCCACTGGCGACAATGAGCGCACCGCAATGGCTGTTGCCAGCAAGCTTGGCATCGATGAAGTGCGTGCCGGCGTATTGCCTGAGGACAAGAAGGCACTAGTTGAGGAACTGCATGGCAAGGGTGCCTTTGTTGCCATGGCTGGCGACGGGATCAACGACGCGCCTGCGCTCGCGGCTGCCGATGTCGGTATTGCCATGGGCACGGGCGCTGATGTCGCCATGGAAAGCGCGGGCATCACCCTTCTGGGGGGTGATCTCTCCGGCATCGTCCGGGCGAGAAAGCTGGCGACCAAGACTCTTCGCAACATCAAGCAGAATCTGTTCTTCGCCTTTGTCTATAACTCGGCTGGCGTGCCGTTGGCGGCGGGCATTCTCTATCCGGTCTTTGGCCTTCTGCTCTCGCCAATGATCGCAGCCGCGGCTATGAGCCTGTCGTCGGTGTCGGTGATTGCCAATGCGCTGAGGCTACGACGCGTGGATCTCTAGCTGTTGCTTTATGTCGCAAAGAGAAGAGCCTCGAAAGGCGCTAAGATAATCAAGGCTCACAGAGCCTCAAGAACAAGGAGAGAAGACAATGTATGGTAGCGGAATGGGTTTCGGAATGGGCTTTGGCGGCATCGGAATGTGGATCCTCATCATTATCGGTATTCTCATAATCGCCGCGCTCGTCAAATATCTGTTGAAGTAACATTCCGTCGGGTTCTCCAATCACACACTTTGCAATGCATTTTGCTGCAATGGTTTTGAAGGACCGCTATGCCAAAACGGCATGGAATGGAAGGATAACAGTGAAGGTCGGCAAAGGGCCGCGATTGCTATTTAGATTGAAGGCTGGAATGATGAAGGCGGGCGGAACTGGGGACTGATTGCCTCGTTGATAGGTACCTGCAAGCTCAATGGTATTGAGCCGTTCGATTATCTCAAGACTAGGGTCAATACTCATTGATACCATTGAACTGACGAAGCAAATCAGATTCAATCTCTCCAATCAACGGATTGGAGGCTTGAATGGGGCATCTGTTTTGGTTGTCGGACGCGCAATGGGCGGTAATTGAGCCGCTTTTGCCGAATAACAAGGGAGGAGCCCGCCGTGTCGATGATCGCCGGGTAATCTCTGGCATCATCCATGTTTTGAAGGTGGGCTGCCGTTGGTGTGACTGCCCTGAAGACTATGGCCCCTCAACAACGATCTATAACCGTTTCAACAGGTGGTCGCACAAACGGTTCTGGGTCGATCTTGTTGAGGCTCTGGCAACGTCAGGCGCCGTGACCAAAAGCACGGCTATCGATAGCACCTATGTCAAGGCACACCGCTCCGCACATGGCGGTAAAGGGGGGCGAAAAATCAGGCGATCGGGCCGTCGCGGGGTGGCCAAACCACCAAAATCCACGTTCTAACCGATGTCATTGGCCGCCCCTTTGCGTTCAAATTGACTGGTGGCAATGCTGCAGATAGTCCGATTGCGCCTGTATTGCTGAACAGTTTGAAAGGTGCGAGATACTTACTCGCAGACAAAGGGTATGATGCAAACTGTCTGCGAAAGCACTTGCGTCAGTCAGCCATCGTCCCGGTCATTCCGGGCCGCTCAAATCGCAAACGCTCAATCCGCTATGATGAGCGGCGTTACAAAGATCGCCACCTTATCGAAAATGCTTTCTGTCGCCTCAAAGACTTCCGACGCGTAGCAACCCGCTATGACAAACTCGCCAGGAACTTCCTATCCGCGGTGGCTTTGGCAACCCTCATTGCATTCTGGGTTTGATTGAGTCTGGAGCCTAGCCTCGAGAGGATTGCAAACAACCATCCTCAGTCCAGAATTGAGGAGTTGCTGCCCTGGGCAACCATCCCATCTACACATGATTACGGTAGTTGCCTGACTTCAAGAGAACTGTCATCGCCGTCTGAATGCATTGCTACTTTGATCAGATGATCAACCGTCTCCTCGAAATAAATCTCCAACTCGGTTTGCAAGGCGGAAAATTCCGTCCAGATGATCTCATCGAGAAAGCGCCGGGAGGTCCGGACTTGCACCGTCGTCCGCCGTTGGCGAGGATAACGATAGGGGCGGACATCATGTTTGCGGCATATGGCCACGAAAAGCCGCACCGACCAAGTGTCTGGCAGTGAAAACTTGAATTCCACCTCCGATGTAGCCTGTTCCTTCTTTAGGCGACCCTTCAAACGGCCAATCGCGGCCCCTGCGGCATCCCGTTCGCCCGCCGTGCCAGCCCGCTCAAACAAGGCTTCCAGTTTGGCAAGTTTATCTCGAAGTTCGCTGTCGCCAAAGACCATGACCACCATCCTTTCTACAAAAGGACAGCACACATACTCAAGATTCCAAGTCAACTCAAATCAGAACGGTATCCAAGCCCCGCTTACGTTTGTTGCGCCAATCGAGGTGAAATACATCACAATTCAACACCTTATAGGGACTCCTCCGGAAGGCTTGGTATTGGCACAGTTTTGACGTACATTTCCCCAAGCAGGAAAGGACATACCATGAAAGCCTACGGGAGGATCAACCTCCGGCTTACCGCCGACGAGAAAAAAGTCGTCGAGAAAGCTGCCGCCATCGTGGGAAAGAACGTCAACCGGTACATCGTCGACGAGATCTCCCGCAAATCCAGAGACATCATTGCCAAACACGAGACGATGAGGCTCGGACGCAAAGATTCCGAGCGGTTCATGGCGCATCTTCTCTCAGCCCCTCCCTTCAACGACAAGCTCGAGAAGGCCCTACGCCTCCACGACAAGACGGTTACCGTCAAATGACGAAAACCCCGTTCGAAACTAGGATGCTCGATCAACATCACGATCGAGTGTCTTTCACATGCGGCAACGACTCCCTCGACTGCTTCTTCAAGGCCCAGGCCGCCCAAAACGCCAAACACAACTTTTCCGCCAGTCCCCCAAAGCGACTGAACGAAGGTCCTAGGCTTCTACTCCCTCTAGAACTTCGCCGTCGATCCCCCGGAATAATTAGTGTTAAAAGGCTCCGCGATCTCGTCTCTTGCAGTATTCTGTTGCTGCGTACCGAACCAATGTCGGCTTCCAGAAGGCTGAACTCAGATGATGAACGGCAGGTAATGGGATGTACCGGCTGCTTCCCTCAACTCAGCAGGTTATAGTTTGACTGTTTCACCTGCAGACTAGGAGAAGTGGCATGACGAAGAAAGCAATTGATACCTTGATGTCGATTGGTATCGACATTGGCAAAGACACGTTCCATTTGGTTGGCTTTGATTTTGACGGCCAGCTTGTTCTGCGCAAGAAGATCAAACGACTGGCTTTGCTGCAGACCTTTGAGACGCTTCCAAGATGCGTCGTTGGCATGGAAGCATGCCTGAGCGCCCATTTTGTCAGCCGTTCCTTACGCAAGTTGGGATTTGAGCCCCGGATTATTCCTGCCATTTATGTGAAGCCGTTCATTAATCCTACTGCGTCACTTTTCTGGCTGTGCATTTTTGTCTATTCCATTTTCTTCGACAACATGGGCAGAATTCGAGAGATTTCACTAGGGATTGTGCGATGAGAATACGCAAGGTTGCGATT
>NZ_VANT01000019.1:0-14313 GCF_005771485.1 Cohaesibacter sp. CAU 1516
TGCTTTTTCAAAAAGTTATGCAACCAACAAAGACCAAAGCCTCAGACCGCAAACTCTGAATTTTGGAGCAAACCGCCCCGCCGCCAGCAGCGCCGCCGCTGTCGATGAACCGGGTTATAGACCCACCCCTAACCAGAGTCAAACACTAAAATACATTTTTATGACAACAATTCAGGATAAATCAGAAACCCCTTCCGAAACCGCAGAAATCTGCCAGTTACAATATGCACAATTGTTCAAAAACATGCTTCCTGCCTGCATGGTTCGACAATCCAGGGGCGCTTAAGCGCAAAGCAGGATGCAGACCGGCCAGAAAAGCCCTTCAATTTGTGTCAAAGCGACGACATTGACCGGTCATCAAGGCGATATCTGCTCCATCGATGCTCGATTGCCCGTGCGGACTTGTGCTCTCATCACCCAAGCAGGAAAAGTGTCAGGGCGGTCGGGTCTGGATGAATGACCCTGCGGCGGCTGACCGCCCTGACCACGGTCATCTCAACGACCAACAACAAAGTCGCGACTGACCGTGCCCCACAGACAACGGGGAAAGAAGGGATAGTGATCGGTAGCAAAATAGACGAAGGCGCCGTTCAAATAGCCACCATTGCATTGATCAAGAGACCCGCTCCCCGCCACATAGGTCCAGTCCTGATTGTAGGTGCCATCATAGCGGCCGCCGGGAGCGGAGGGACGCACACCTTGCTTGAGGCGATAGGAGGATTTGGCCTTGTTTGCCAAATAGTGAATCTCGAACCCGTCCGCCGCATAGCCGATCAAACTGCCTTGCCCTTGCCGCACCAGCGCTTTCGAGATGCCGTGATAGTGATAAAGGCCACGCTCATCCACATGTGCATTGTTGCGATCCATGCCGAGCTGCTGCCGCGCCCCCATCCCTTCAAGATTCCAACCCGAAGCCGGATTGCGCGAGAAGCCTCGCCGTGAGCGGGCGTCATACCAATCGGCAGTACCGGGTCTAATCTGCACCCCATTGAGCGCAACACCGATTGAACCACGCACCCGCCGGGCCTCTTGACCCTTGAGAGGACCGCTCGGTACGCAAAGACGCACCGCCTGCGCATGCACACGATGGGGATTGCCTCGGCGTGGGAAGGTGCCCATCGCATGATCGGGCAGGCCATTTGAAACGATGCAGCGTTGATTGCCCTGCTCAAGAATTTTCACCGCATTCTGATGTGCCTCAACAGGCAGAGCCACCATCACAACGAGAAGACAGCTCATCGCAACCCCGCCAACGTCCATTGAGCGCTTCCGATAAGCATTCCGATTGATCCCTCCGATTGGCATTGTTTCTCTCCTCATCATCCAGCCAGCCCCTTGATTACGGAACAGACTAAAGGCGAAAAAAGCAGCAAATCAGGAGCAAGTGTGAAGAATCAAAGGAGAGGTTCGGGTCATTATGTGGCGGCTCTATATCCGTTCCTCAGGTGTCAGGCTCTTCATAAGCATAGCCAACCCCATAGACGGATCGGATCACGTCAACACCGGAGACCTGCTTGCGCAGTTTGGTTCTGATATTCTTGATGTGGGTGTCGATCACCCGGTCAAACACATCCGCGTCGTCCGAAAAAGCCAGCTCGACCAACTGTGCACGGGAAAAGACTCGTCCGGGCCGCTTGTAAAGAATAGCCAGCAACTGGAACTCTCGCCGGGTCAGTGCCAGGTCCTGCCCATTATAGGTCACCGACCAGCGTTCTTCATCCAGCCACAAACCATCTTGTCCGGCAGCGCTCGCGGCATCTCGACTGGCCTCGACATCGGCCAAAACGCCTGATGCCGCCGCCTGCACTTTGGCCTGCCGCCGCAAAATGGCCTTCACCCGAGCAACCAGTTCGCGCGGCGAGAAAGGCTTGCAGACATAATCATCAGCCCCCAGCTCCAGCCCCAGCAGGCGATCGAGCTCTTCCACCCGCGCCGTCTCCAGAATGATCGGCACATCGCTTTTGGCCCGCACTTCCCGGCAAATGCTCAAGCCATCCATGCCCGGCAGCATCACATCAAGAATCACCAGATCCGGCTTGCGCTTAAGGATCGTCTCGACCGCTCGATGTCCCTCATGAAGGATCTCCGAGGTCATCCCTGCCTGAGTCAGATAGTCCTGAATGATCGCCGCCAGTGACGGTTCATCCTCGATGATCATGATGTGCCATCCGGCCTGAGCATCACGCATCCCCAACCTCCTCCTGAATCATGTCGCCATCCAGTGGCAAGGTGACCCGCACCAGAAGCCCACCCAACACAGAACGCGTCGCCTCGATCTGCCCGTCATGGGCCTCGACAATGGCGCGGCATATGGCAAGCCCCAACCCGGTCCCGCCCGATTGTCGCGCCCGTGATGGATCGGCCCGGTAAAAGCGTTCAAACAACCGCCCGATATGCTGGCCGTCCGGACAAGGGGCGCTATCCTCGATGGTCACGATCAGCGCTTCCTCCTGCTCATCCAACCGCGCCGTCACCTCCACAACGCCCGGCGCATCGGTATAGCGGCGGGCATTTTCCAGCAGATTGTCCAGCATTTGTCTCAGTCGCCCCCGATCACATACCAGAAGCAACCGCTGAGATGCATCGAGTTTCAGTGTCAGAGCCAGCCCCTTCTCCTCGAAGCGCCCGGCAGAGTGGTCCACCACCTCGCGAAGCAAAACCGAAACATCCTCAGGCTGAAAGTGACAGGCAAGGCGCCCTTCGCGCAAGTGAGAGAGGGCATTGAGATCCCCGACAAGGCGATTGAGCCGTTCCACAGTTGCATGCATCTCGGCCAGCAAGGCGGCATTGGTCTCATAGACCCCATCCTGAAGCCCTTCGATTCGTCCCTTAAGAATGGCCAAAGGTGTCTTGAGTTCATGGGAGGCGTCCGACATCCATTGCCGCTCGGCTTTTTCTGCCGCCTCAAGGCTTTCGGCCAGCAGATTGAAATCCGCCGTCAACTGACCGATTTCATCTTTGCCGGTGCCAATCAGCCGGGTTTTGTAGTCGCCATCACTCAAGGCTTGCGCCCCACGCACCAGAGAACGGATCGGCGTGACAAGCCCACGCGCCAGCAAATAGGCAGCCAGAGCTGACAAGCCGACAGCCAGCAGGCAAACCCAGAACAGAGCTCGAAATTGCTGATAGAGAAACTGTTCATCGCGCGCGGAACGCCCATCCGACGGGCTCGCCAGAGCAAGCTGTGCGATGACCGGGCCACTGGCCGCGTCATCGCCCGCATGAACCGTCCGCGACAGATACGACCCCTGAGCCAACCGCGCCCCGGCCCAATAATTGCCGGCCGGGGTCAACAAGGCCAACCGCTGACCAAGCATCAAGGGATCGACGCCCGGGCGTTGCGGTGGCCCAGGTCTTTGTAGTGGTCTTTGTAGTGGTCTTTTTGGAGGTCTGGGATCGGATTTGCCATTGGTGGCTGACTCAAAGGCAGGAGGCAACGGCCTGTTGTCTTCGGGCTGCCGCGGACCAAGGGAGCCTCGCACCAGATCATGCCAGCGCCGTGGATCTTCCTTCAGACGCAGCCAAAGCGCCTCATCCTGATGCGCCTTCGCAATCGACTTTGCCAGATCGTCAAAGGTCTGCAGTTCGACCCGCAACAGGTAACTGGAAAATCCCGACCGCATCTGGTAGCCGATCAGCCCCATCATCACCAATATTACGAAAATACTGGTGCACAGGAAAGCGACAAACAGCTTGGTTGCGAGGGAATGGCGTTTCAAAATCATGGCGCGACCTTGCCGCAAGAATGTGGAGCGAAAATGGATACCGAGGCCTCGACCATTCTTTCTTCCACCCCATCAGGCCTGATACAAAGGTCAAGTCAATTCTTGTCCTCAATCAGCCCCTTGAGCGTGTCTGCTACGGCTGCCTTGAGCTTGTCTTTTTCCGCCTCGTCAAAATCACTGCCACCAACTTTCAGCGCCTGATAGGCGACAAACAGATTGCCAACCCGCTCAACCAGATCAAGAACATCGATGCCGTGGCTGGCAACATAATTGGTGATATGGCCTGCAAATTCCCAGACGAACATCATGTCGGCAGGCAGGGTGCCGTCGGCGCGTGCTGCGCCATAATCCATATTTTCAGCCGGGCTGCCGAAATAGGCTTCGAAGCTCTCCGCTTCATCAATCGCCACGGCCATGTTCCGCGTCAGCCGTACCCGCAATTCTTCTGCATTGACATTCATAGATATCTTGCCCGCCCCAACTCTTGCTCAATGATCGTCAGTTGCTCTCGCGCCCAGAAGGCACCAAACCGCAACAACAGGTAGAAGATTGCCGATAACGCACCGACTGACAAGGTCAAAGTCCAGCTTTGCGCATGCAATTGCACGATCCAGCTGCCTGCCCATGCCTGCCAGTCGTAGCTTCCCTGATTGGAGAAGCTGGAAATCGCCGCCATCAACGCCGCCCCGATCACGCAGACAGTCGCAAACAGCGAAGCACCAAACAAAGCAATAATGGCATAGGACAGATCCAGACGGGCAAACAAACCACGATATTGCCAATAGGCAAGACAGGACAGGACCAAAGCCTGTGCCGCCATGATGGCATTGACCATCAGACCATTGCCAAGAAACGACAGGGTCAGAAAATAGTGCGCAATGCCACAGACCAGACTGGCAACGAAGCACAGCATGAACCCGTCGATCGCCAGCCCCGGCAGCATCAAGGCCCGGATGACAAGCCGTGACATCACACGCCCTTTGCGGCGAGGCTGTGCCACCCGCCGCGCAATCAGTCGCCGCACCCCATGCACCAGCAAGACCACAAGGAAACCTAGGGTCAGCACAAGCAATGGCAAGCCAAGCAAACGGCCAAACAGATCAGAAAACAAACCGGGATGCAGCATCTTCAGGACACCTAGCAACCCCGGACCGGAAAAGAACAACGCCAGAATCGAGATGAAAGACACCAGCCATGGCAGCATTGGCCGCAAGGCCGGATTGCGGGGCCGTTTTGGCAAAGAGACATACAAGATGCCAAAAGCCAACAACATCACTGCGTCAAACAACAACACATAGAGCGTCATAGAAGGGGGCACCACCAGCAGATACAAGGTCCGAATGCTGACGGCAAAGCCCCAGAAAAACACCAGCATGTTGCGGGCATGAAGACTATAGCCTTCCTTATGCAGCGCCCTCTCATATGGAGAAATGTCGGCATTGAAGGCACTGAGCAGATCGGGTCGCTCGACAGCGCCTCTTCCATAGGGATCAAGATCGGGATAAAGACCAAAGGCAGCGTGATCTGCAAAAAACTCCCGCGCCTTCAAATAGGAAATCAGCATCCCGTGAAAGCAACCGATCACGCATAAAACAATGACGACTGTGAAAAAGGCTGCCAACACCAATGTGCCATAGCCAGCCCCCGGCGCATGAGCCAGAAAAACCGACATCGACCCGACAAGCGGAAAGGCAAAAATCAGAAAGGCCACCACATAGCCACTGACAGCCACCTGAAAGACCGAATTGGCCAGATTGTCTCTGGCCACCGCATGGGCATGTTCATGGGCCATGAAAAAACCGAGCACACGCTGCTGATGGTCAGACGGTTTGCCCTTGATGATCCGCGAGACCTGACCCTTTGGCGCATAAAAAACCCCGCGCAGCGAAAAGAAGTCATTGCTGGCCATGCCCTTTTCAGCCAGCGGTATCGCGATATCACGAAAGGATCCGAACATGCCAAGCAACCGCCCGGCCACCTCGCTCGCAGCCGGGACCGTCAGAATGGATTGACCTTGCGGTCGCCTGTAGCGCCGGTAATGACCCAGCATTAGCATCATTGCCAGCAACAGCAACATGACCCAGGCCAGCGGATCGGACGACAGGGTACCGCGCAACTCAGTCAAGCGCTCCGCTGCCGTGCCTAACCAGATCGGCACGCTGGCCGGTTGCTCGGTGAAAACCAAATAGAGTTCCGGTCCGATCCGCCCAATCGCCCGAAAGGCATCAAAACCATGCAAGAAGGTGAGCAGCAGGAACAAGGAGGCAATGCTTCCAAGCAAAGAAAAACCGATCAAACTCCCCAAACTGCCTGACGACAAAATGGTGCGCCTGACCCGATCCGCCGGCTTCAGACCGCCCCGATCAAGGGATTGCTCCATCACACAGCCCTCACCTGTTATTACACTTCAATTGCAACATTTAAGAGAATTCAAAGAGACGACACAACCCGTCACCCGCCTTTGGTGCACATCTTCTGGCAAGACAGACAGGTGGCAGATGAAAATGCGGGCGAACCGCCTGAAGCAAAGGCAGGCACTCCGGCAAAGTGTGCACACAAATTGATCAAATCAGCACAGATGCACAAAAAACATTCAATTACCACGTTTAACCTGACTCATTTGGAATCACAGAACGCCCCCGAAACAGCCCGAATTCTGCCTCCAAAGGCGGCAAGAGCACATTTTGTTGCCGCGCCGCCCATCTGGCACAGCCCTTGCAAATCTTAACAAACCCTATGCAAGAAGAAGGTTGTTCCAAGTGCGCTGCCAAATCTCGATCCTCCCACACGCCCGAGCGCCTCAAAGGCGCCTCCTTATGGAGGCGTGAGAGATGAATGCAGCCCTTCTCCCCCTCAGCGCCGAGCAGTCTCCCCCCTTTTCCGCCTCCTCCTCCCGGGCAGAAAGAGCGGCCGGAGAAGGCAGAATAAGCCTCAAGCTCGGCGCTGAGGGCGCGACAAAGCTCGACCGTCTCTACCAACAAGGCTGCGCCAAGATCCGTTTACCCAAGGTCTATGGATCGAACGCGCTCGAAGCCGTGTTGATCAATAGCTCCGGCGGGCTGACCGGCGGTGACCGCCTCAGTTGGGACATCAAGGCCGCGTCCGGCACCCATGGGGTCGCCACGACACAGGCCTGCGAAAAAATCTACAAATCCGATGAAGGCCCGGCCGAACTCAGCACTGCGATCACAGTGGCTGATGGCGCCCGTTTCGACTGGCTGCCGCAGGAAAGCATCTTGTTTGACCGCGCCCGGTTAAGCCGCCGAATGACCGTGAATCTAACCGGCTCGGCCCGGTTTCTGGCCCTCGAAGCGGTGCTTCTGGGCCGTTTGGCGATGGGCGAAAAAGTCCATGATATCGATTTTTCCGACCGCTGGATGATCCGCCACAACAATCGTCTCATCCATGCCGACGCCCTTTCCTTTCAGGGCGATGTCACCGCCTTTGGCAAATCGCCATCCACCCTGTCCGGCCATCAGGCCTTTGCCAGCCTTTGCTATTGCGGCCCGGAAGACAGCGACCAGCTCGAATGCAAGCTCGCCGAGGCGCGCGCCTTGGCTGCGGCTTTCACCGACTGTCATATCGGCCTGTCCGCCATGCCGGGAAAAATCATTTTGCGCATGACCGCGCCGGACGGACTTCAGCTCCGCGCCGCGCTCATCCCGCTCATCACCCTGTTTCGGTCCGGAGCCCCCTTGCCGCGCGTCTGGACCACTTGAGAAAAAAAGAGAAGAGGAAGCGTCATGAATTTGACCCCGAGGGAGAAAGACAAACTGCTCATCGCCATGGCGGCGATGGTTGCCCGTCGTCGGCTGGAACGCGGTGTCCGTCTCAACCATCCTGAAGCCATTGCGCTCATCAGCGACTTCATCGTCGAAGGCGCCCGCGATGGCCGCACCGTCGCCGATTTGATGGAAGCAGGTGCCCATATCATCAGCCGGGATCAGGTGATGGAAGGCATCCCGGAAATGATCCATGACATTCAGGTCGAAGCGACCTTCCCTGACGGGGTCAAGCTCGTCACCGTCCACGAACCGATCCGCTAGGAGGCGACCATGATTCCAGGCGAAATCATCACCGCAGCCGGTGACATCGAACTCAATTCCGGTCTTGCCGTGACCCAATTGTCCGTCTCCAACACTGGCGACCGCCCAGTGCAGGTCGGCTCGCACTATCATTTTTATGAGACCAACCCGGCCCTGTCCTTTGATCGCGAAGCCGCCCGTGGCATGCGCCTCGACATTGCGTCCGGCACCGCCGTGCGCTTCGAGCCGGGCCAGACCCGGATGGTCAATCTCATTCCCCTTTCCGGCAAACGCGAAGTCTATGGCTTCCGTGGCGACATCGGAGGCGCACTCTAATGGCAATTTCTCTTTCTCGCGCAGCCTATGCCGACATGTTCGGCCCAACCACCGGCGACAAGGTGCGTCTGGCGGACACCGAACTATTCATTGAGGTCGAAAAAGATTTCACCCGTTACGGTGAAGAGGTCAAATTTGGTGGCGGCAAAGTCATCCGTGATGGCATGGGCCAGTCGCAGGTGGCCCGCGCCGATGGGGCGGTCGATACCGTCATCACCAATGCGCTGGTGGTTGATCATACTGGCATCTACAAGGCTGATGTCGGCCTGAAAAACGGCGTGATCGAAGCCATCGGCAAGGCAGGCAACCCCGACACTCAGGACGGCGTCGACATCATCATCGGCCCCGGCACCGAAGCCATAGCAGGCGAAGGCAAGATCCTGACCGCCGGCGGCATGGACGCCCATATTCACTTCATTTGCCCCCAGCAGATTGAGGAGGCATTGATGTCCGGCATCACTACGATGCTGGGAGGGGGTACAGGTCCAGCCCATGGCACTCTGGCGACGACCTGTACCCCTGGTCCTTGGCATATTGCGCGGATGATTGAAGCCGCCGATGCCTTCCCGATGAACCTCGCTTTTGCAGGCAAGGGCAATGCATCCCACCCCAAAGCCTTGGAAGAAATGCTGTTGGGTGGGGCTGCGGCCCTCAAACTGCATGAAGACTGGGGTACGACCCCAGCCGCCATCGACACCTGCCTGACGGTTGCCGACGCCTATGACGTGCAGGTGATGATCCATACCGACACCCTGAACGAATCGGGCTTTGTCGAAAGCACGGTCGATGCCTTCAAGGGCCGCACCATTCATGCCTTCCATACTGAGGGGGCCGGTGGCGGCCATGCGCCGGACATCATCAAGATCTGCGGCATGGACAATGTGATCCCGTCCTCCACCAACCCGACCCGGCCCTACACCGCCAACACGGTGGCCGAGCATCTCGACATGCTGATGGTCTGCCATCACCTTGACGCCAACATCCCTGAGGATGTCGCCTTCGCCGAAAGCCGCATCCGCAAGGAAACCATCGCGGCCGAAGACATTCTCCATGATATGGGGGCCTTTTCGATCATTTCTTCCGACAGTCAGGCCATGGGCCGCGTCGGCGAAGTGATCATCCGCACCTGGCAGACCGCTGACAAAATGAAAAAGCAGCGCGGACCGCTCAATCTGGAAAAAGGCGACAATGACAATGAGCGCGTCAAACGCTACATCGCCAAATACACCATCAACCCGGCCATCGCCCAAGGCATGTCCAAGCATATTGGCTCGATTGAGCTGGGCAAACGCGCCGATCTGGTGCTCTGGAACCCGGCTTTCTTTGGGGTGAAGCCGGACATGGTGCTGATTGGTGGCTCCATCGCCGCCGCCCCCATGGGTGACCCGAATGCCTCGATCCCGACGCCACAGCCGGTTCATTATCGGCCGATGTTCGGTGCCTATGGCAAGGCCCTGACCAACAGCTCCGTCACCTTTGTCAGCCAAGCCGCGATTGATGCAGGCCTGTCCGGCCAGCTCGGCACCGCAAAGGCGATGCTGGCGGTGGAAAATACCCGCTCGGGCATTTCCAAGGCCTCAATGAAGCTCAATGACGCAACCCCACATGTGGAGGTTGACCCGGAAACCTACGAAGTGCGGGCTGACGGTGAAGTCCTCACCTGTAAACCGGCTGACACAGTTTCTATGGCACAACGCTATTTCCTGTTCTAAAAACCTGTCACAGTCAGGCACATCAAGAACAACAGACAAAAGGAAAAGCATCATGCCAATTGTGGAAGCCAAAACCATTCTGCCCAAAGGCAGCTGGCAAGAGGCGCCTGCCGATACGATCACGCTGGATGAAGAAGATCGCTATCGCCGTCGCATCCTGCTGACCAGTGATGGCGGGTATGATTTCCTCCTCTCGCTTGCTTCCGCCGAACGGCTGGAACATGGCGATGGATTGCAACTGACCGACGGGCGCATCATCGAGGTTCGGGCCAAGCCGGAACCCCTCTATGAGGTGCGACCAACGGCCGCAACGGACTTGGTCACCCTTGCATGGCATCTGGGCAACAGGCATCAACCAACCCAGATTTTCAGCGACCATCTGCGCATCCGTCAAGACGCGGTCATTGCCGACATGCTGGTTGGGCTTGGCGGAGAATTGAAGGCCGTTTCGGGCCATTTCTCCCCTGTTTCCGGCGCCTATAAACGGGACCATGGCCATCATCATCACCCGGAAAAAGAGGCAGCATCCGAGCATGCTCATTGAGGCCAAACACGACCAGAAACCTGCAAGGCTGCCACAGGGGGTCGCACTTCTGCGACTCCTCACGTGGCTGTCACCCGCCTTCCCGATCGGAGCGTTCAGCTATAGTCATGGACTGGAAACAGCCATTGCAAAAGGCAGCATTCACGATCGGGACAGCATGCAGGACTGGTTGCTCAACCTCCTTGCAAGAGGCAGCTGTTGGAGTGACTCGGTGCTGTTGGCGCAGGCATGGCGCTGCGGCACTGATTCGCGGCAAGAGCTTCTATCTTTGAATGAATTTGCATTGGCGCTGGCACCAAGTTCCGAGCGTTTGGCAGAGACAACGCAGCTTGGAGACGCCTTTTACAAGGCCAGCAAAGCTTGGCCAACAACACTGCATGGCACCCTCGATCAACAGCGCGCTGGCCCCATCGCCCAACCCGTTATCGTCGGAGCCATTGCGCGGGCCCACACTATTCCGCTTGAGGTAATACTGCCCTCGGCCAGCCATGCCTTTCTGTCCAACCTGATTTCTGTAGCGATTCGTCTGGTGCCACTCGGTCAGACCGATGGTTTGGCCTTGCAAGCAGCCCTTGAAGATCCGATCCTTCACATGAGTGAGCGCGCCGCCCAAGCCAGTCTCGAAGACATCGGCACGGCGTGCCTACTCTCCGATATCGCCGCCATGCAACATGAAACACTGACCACGAGGATCTTTAGATCATGAGCAACAGCATCAGCCCTTCAGCCATTGAGCCGAAAAAAGATCCGATTCGCATTGGCATCGGTGGACCGGTTGGGGTTGGCAAAACCACCTTGACCGAAAAACTGTGCTTGGCTCTGAGAGATCAATATTCCATCGCCGTGGTCACCAACGACATCTACACCAAGGAAGACGCCATGGCCTTGGTGCGCAAGCAGGCTCTATCGGAAGATCGAATCATCGGGGTTGAGACCGGCGGCTGCCCCCACACGGCGATTCGCGAAGATGCCTCAATCAATCTCGCAGCTATGGACACTCTGCGTGACCGCCATCCCGATCTCGATATTATTTTTGTCGAGTCAGGAGGAGATAATCTCGCGGCAACCTTTTCTCCCGATCTGGTCGACCTGACACTCTATGTTATTTCTGTCTGTCAGGGTGAGGACATTCCCCGCAAGGGTGGTGCCGCCATCACCCGCTCTGACTTGCTGATTGTCAACAAGATGGATCTCGCCCCCTATGTTGGAGCCAATCTCGACAGCATGCGCGAAGACACCCAAAAGGCACGCGGCACCAAACCCTTCCAGTTCACGGATCTTCAGCGGGGTGCTGGATTGGATGCCGTCGCAAACTTTATCTGCAAGAAATCGGGCCTCACGGATATGGCAGTCGTCTCGCAGGATGTCGCCTGACAAAACGGCTTGCCACAGGGAAAACCTTAGTTTTGACCGATATCGTCGAGACGTTTTTGCAATGACAGCCGATCCAGCGCTTGCAGAGGCAGATTTGTGAAAATGCTGACTCGCTGTTCCAACATCCGCATTGCATCGGCAAAAGCCAAATGCTGCTCTGCGTCGGTGCCTTGCGCCGCTGCGGGATCGGGCACCCCCCAATGGGCACTCATGGGTTGACCTGGCCAGATTGGGCAAACTTCCTTGGCCGCATTGTCACAAACAGTGAAGACAAAATCCATTTCGGGCGCATCAGGACCAGAAAACTCTTCCCAACTTTTTGAGCGCAGGTCATCAACCTTGTAATTTTGATTCGCAAGCAATTCAATTGCATAGGGATGAACGGCCCCCATTGGCTGGCTACCCGCACTATAGGCGTTAAACTTTCCACCAGCCAATCGCTGCAAGACCGCCTCTGCGATGATTGAACGTGCGGAATTTCCCGTGCACAAAAACAGCACATTGTAGACTTTACCGGTCATGAAGATGTCCCTTTCTCGTAGCAATCCCCGATGCGACAAGGTGACCCACTTTGCCTATGCGGACAACAAAGTCAGCCATACTTTCATAAGCCTCTGTTTTACCGTACTTATTTCGATCGAACTGTAACATACGTCCGGTCATTGTCGGACTATACCATATATCTGCTGAAATGCATATCCGATTGACCGCATATCCATTCAAGCGCATACTCTGTGACATGAAACAGACAAAATTCTTTCAATGCCTGAGCGATGAAACACGCTTGCGTGCACTCATCCTGTTCGAAGATGAACCCGATCTGTGTGTGTGTGAGTTGGCCCACGCACTCGACACCCCACAACCCAAAATATCCCGCCACCTCGCAGCCATGCGTGACGCCGATATCGTCCGTTCGAGAAGGCAGGCCCAATGGGTTTTTTATTCTCTCAACCCGGACATGGCGCTTTGGCAAAAGGATATCGTCGTTGCGGCCATCAAAGGCAACAGATCAGAAGACATTGCAGAAGCGGATCGAAAGCGGTTGACACAAATGAAAGATCGCCCAACCCGTTGCGATTGATCAACCGTTAAGTAGCCCAACAAACCGAAATCCAGTCGCTCGCCTGGACTGATAAAGCAATAACTTCAAGACCATCGCGGAAACCACGACCATGCTCGATATCTTTACAAAACTGGCGAACCTGATCACCTACGAATTGTTGGGGCTGACAAAAGACACGCGATTGGCAGAAGCGATTCACTTCTTCGTCGAAGATATAACAAAAATCTTCGCGTTGCTGACCGTTGTAATCTTCATGATCGGCTTCTTTCGTTCAATGCTTACACCTGAACGCGTTCGCACGATTGTTTCCAACAAACCCCGGTTCATTTCCTATCCAATGGCTGTGGGTCTGGGGGCTGTGACCCCGTTCTGCTCCTGCTCTTCTGTGCCCCTTTTCATTGGATTTCTCGAAGCCGGTATCCCCCTTGGTGTGACGATGGCATTCCTGATCGCCTCCCCGATGATCAATGAGGTGGCAATCATAGTCCTGGCAACAACCATCGGATGGAAATTGGCCTTTCTCTATGTGGCAGCCGGCTTGTTTGTAGGAATCATTGGCGGTCTATTGATTGAATATCTCAAACTAGAAAAGTGGGTGGAGGAGTATGTTTGGAAGATCCGCATGGGAAAAGGTCCGCTTCAAAAAGCCAGTCAATCCATTTCTGCCCGCCTGACTTTCGCAAAGGAGCAAGTCAGGGAAATCGTGGGACGGATTTGGAAATATGTCATTGCAGGTGTCGCATTGGGAGCGTTATTGCACGGCTTTGTACCACAAGATTTCTTTGCCACTTATGCCACGAAATCCAATCCATTTGCCGTACCCATCGCAGTGTTGTCAGGCATCCCACTTTACTCAAATGCAACAGGTGTGATTCCTGTCGTTGAGGCTTTGATGGGTAAAGGCGTACCGATCGGCACCCTGCTTGCCTTGATGATGTCAGTCGCCGCCATTTCCCTGCCGGAAATGATCATTTTGAGAAAAGTGCTTAAGCCACAAATGATCGCAACCTTTACAGCAATCCTGTTCATCTCATTTGTCGGCGTCGGCTATCTTTTCAACGCCCTCATCTAAATGTGGCCCCACCATATCAATGGCAACAGCCCGACTGTTGCGCAAAAGAAAAGGAGCTCTCAATGAAAGTTATAAAAGTCCTTGGTTCCGGATGCAAAAAATGCAACCAGACAGCGGAAATGATCGAACAAAAGGCACAAGACCTAGGCGTTGACATTACCATCGAGAAGGTAACCGACATGCAAGACATCTTGTCCTACGGCGTCATGTCCACCCCTGGTGTTGTAGTGGATGAGCACGTTGTCCATACAGGAGGCTTGCCTACTATGGCTAGCATAGGGGATTGGTTGGCTTGATTTTGCCACAAAAAAACCCCGGTTTCATATGAACACCGGGGTTTTTTTTATGATTTGCTTTTAACAGGCCTGGCGGCGACCTACTCTCCCGCGTCTTAAGACGAAGTACCATTGGCGCGGAGGCGTTTGACTTCCGAGTTCGGGATGGGATCGGGTCTGGGAGCCT
>NZ_VANT01000002.1:0-616193 GCF_005771485.1 Cohaesibacter sp. CAU 1516
TGCTTTTTCAAAAAGTTATGCAACCAACAAAGACCAAAGCCTCAGACCGCAAACTCTGAATTTTGGAGCAAACCGCCCCGCCGCCAGCAGCGCCGCCGCTGTCGATGAACCGGGTTATAGACCCACCCCTAACCAGAGTCAAACACTAAAATACATTTTTATGACAACAATTCAGGATAAATCAAAAATTAAGTAATTTCAATGACTTAGAGAGGCAATAAATATCCCCATACCTCGCAGCCAGCAACAAAGCGCAAGGATAACTTCACTTCGCTTTTCATTCCTGTCAATTGGTCTCGAAATTAGATCGTCAGCACCTGACTTCTGCATCAAAGAACCCCGCAAGATTGCTCTCACGGGGCGACTTATTGGGTGTTTGTGAAGCCAGATTCCTTAGGCAGCCTTCAGCAGCACCAAGTCTTCTATACGTTCAGCAAATTCCAAGCCGGCAAATTCACCGTCCTGCCAGGCAACGCGCGCCGCGACCACTTTCCCCGTCGCCAGTTCAAGCTGTATAGTCTCGTTTGGTTTAAACGCCTGAGCGTTGGACAGCTTGCATCCCTGTTCACTTGCATCAACAATCACGGCATTGACCCGATTGCCGTTATGAAGCAGCGCAACAACTTCTCTCATTTTCACCCGCAGGCTATTGCGTCTTTCACGCACATCTTGTCGGACATCGTTGAGGAAGCCTTCAACATCTTGCGCCAGCTGACGCGCTGCTACACTCAGCTTGTCTGACGCCGCTTCCACACTTTGCGCTTCTGTGGCCGTCTCTCCAATCACGGCCGCGACCCCTTGAGCGCTGTTCATCGCATTCTGGGTGTCGGCAGAAACTTTCTGAATCGAACCGGCAATTTCCTGCGTCGAGGCTTCTTGTTCTTCCACGGCCGACGCTATTGTGGCCGTCACACCGCTAATATCATCAACGGTGGAGGTAATACGGCCAATCGCATTGACGGCATTTTCAGTCAGAGTCTGGACCGAAGTAATCTGACCCGAAATCTCTTCCGTTGCCTTGGAGGTCTGGCTCGCAAGCTCCTTCACCTCGGACGCCACCACGGCAAATCCCTTGCCCATTTCCCCGGCCCTTGCCGCCTCGATCGTCGCATTCAATGCCAGCAGATTGGTCTGATCCGCGATGTCACGAATGATTCCCACAACTGTGCCGATCCGCTCAGCTGCTTCTGCCAATGAGGCGACATCCTTGTTGGTGCTGCGAGCAAGCTCAGTCGCAGCCCCCACCATTTTGTTTGCATGAACCGCCTGTTCGGAAATTTCCCTGACCGAAATCACCATCTGATCTGTTGCGGAAGCCACCGTTTGCACATTGCCCGAAGCACCGGCAGATGCCTGCCCGGCCGCATTGGCGTCTGACGTCGCCGAATTGGCAACCTTTGTCAGAGTGCCAGCCGTATCCTTCATGGCAACAGTCTGGCCTTCAACAGCCTGTAGGGTATTGTCAATCATATGACGGAAGCTCCCGACCAGCTTGTCGAGATGGTTCTGGCGGTGCACCTCACGCTCCCGCTCTTGCATTGCCTCTTTTTCCAGGCGCTGACGCTCAACCGCATTCTCGCGGAAGACCTGAATCGCCCGCGCCATATTGCCAATCTCGTCACCTCTGTCGGCGCCAATGATTTCAATATTGGTATCATCTTGCGCCAGACACTCCATATCTTTCACCATTATCATAAGTGGCACGGTGATCGACCGGGCGATTTTGAACGACAAGACCACCATGAAGGCGCACATGACGGCCAGAAGCCCCAGCACCCCCCAGAATTCCTTATTGACCTCTGACGCGACACGCTCTGCCTGGGAGACAACATCAGCAGCAACCTTGTCCTCGACCCCCTTCAGCAAATCAATACGCTTGGTGCTGGCGGCAAACCAGTCAGGTCCGCTCACAGAGGAGATGTCCCCTCCAAACGGCCCCTTGTTTGCGAGCGCCCGCAAGCGATCCACCTCTTGCTGCTCGGCACTGGCCAGGACACCAGTCAATGCCGCCTGCTCTTCTTCAGATGCAAAGCGATTAAAAATGGAGTGGAACGAAGTCTGCATCGCACCCAGACCTACAAAGTTGCGATAGACACCTTCGGCAAAGGCACCTGACCCGAAACCGGCGGCCCCCATGGCGCGTTCAATGCCTGCGCGCTCCTTTGCCTGCAGGAACGCCATATAGGCCACAAGGGATCGAACGGTCTCACCCTCGTTCGTCACAAGGGCAATGCTTTCGACCGAAGCGAGCAGTTTGGCGATCAGCGGCGTATAATAGCCAGCCATTTGAGGCACCGTCCGGCGGAACCCATCGACGTCTCCACGCACCGCAGCGAGCTTCTCCAACTCGGCCCGGGCAGCCTCATAAGGTGTCTTGAAGCCATCAAAAGCCAACTTGCCGGTTGCCGCCGGAATCACATCATAAAAGGCCCGCAACGCCCGATCCGTATCTTTGCGCCGTGCGCCGATCGTGTCAGCGAATTTCTCACCCTTGGATCCGATATAGCCAGCCGAGGTTCCGCGTTCCTTTTGCAACTCATGCACAAGCCCGGAAATAGACGGCGCAATCCGGGCAACTTGGACAACGGCCTCCGCCTCCACCAGTTGTTGTCGCTTGGTCACCAGTTCAAACCCGGCAAGCGCAACAAGTGCGAACAAGGGAACGAAGGCCAAAAGTGCAATTCGAACCGAAATCGGCATATTCTTGTTCTTCAAGGAAACAGTCATGTAGAACCCCATCAGGTGCAACTCCGGATAGAGTAGTGATAAGTAACTTAACATTAACTTACCAAAACACAGCGGACTGGGAGATTTGCCCTCCGTCCAGATGATGCGTTTCACCTGACAAGGGCAAGGATCGGCACAATGAACGCATCTTATACAGTTTGCGGGGAGGCGATTCAGGACCCAGGGGAGCCGACACATTCTTTGTGATTGAAATGACCACAGACATAAGCCCCTGCACCTAGCAGAGGTGTTCAGGCCATTTCAGCAAATGAAAAGACTTTACAACAAAGGCCTTTAGGGAAAATTCCCTGACGCCTCCTTCTTCGTTATTAGCCATCAAGAGGAGACTGAAGGAGTGAAAACCAACCAGACCCACCAGCTGACACATTTCGGCTTCCAACTAGCCATGCCATTGAGAGAAGGTTCTGAGAGAAGGTTCAGCAATCGCTGGCCACGGGCACTTGGCATGGCCGGCCTCCAGACTGGAAATTTCCAGACACATCCAACGCAATTGATCTGCGCTGACACACCGGATTTCGGCCAAACGCCAATCTGATTCGCACGAAACAGACCCCACCCGACCATTTATGGCACAAGGCAAACCAGCCAGCAAAACAAGTGGAAAATCAAGAAATGGTGACCCCGGCGCGAGTCGAACGCGCGACCTACCGCTTAGGAGGCGGTTGCTCTATCCATCTGAGCTACGGGGCCATTTGAGCCATTGCATGAAAAACTGCCTTCTTGAAACAATGGCAGTCGCTAGCAGCGAAAACAATTCGACCGCAATGTCAAAGCTCTCTATCATTTCGCCTATGGCAGATCAACCTGCCCTGTACGCTTTCGATTGCCTGCCTCGCAGGATTGAACCAAAGGCCCTATGGATGCGCACCCATCAGCTCTTGCTCTTCGTCTTGATCGGCTTATGTGGCACCGCACTCTCACTGGCGTCATCTCAGGCAGATGAGCGCGCGGCCACCCATCCGTGCCTTGAAGCCTTGTCCCCCTTGGCACCGACGGGCACCAGCCGCTTCAGCGCTCCAGCTGACATTATAACGCCTGCTGGCAACATCTGGCTGTTGGATGGCATCCTTGTAGAACATCTCAAACCCGCAAGCCTTGCACAGCAAAAGCAGGCCGAGATCACCAAAGTCCTGAAGTCAGCACGACCCACCATCCATGTCAGCAAAAAGGCAAAACCGGATCGCCGGGGCAGACGGCCCGCCTTTATTCAGTCCACTCCCGAAGCAACTCACCAACCACACCTGTTGCAGGAGCAACTTGCAGCGATGGGCCTCGTGCGTATCGATGTCGACACAGTGTCGAATGCCTGTGCCAAACGCTTGCTGAATGCGGAACAAAAGGCTCGACAGGCCAAACTTGGATTGTGGAAAGAGGCGCAGTATCAGCCAAAGCCATCCAACCGCCTCCACCTTTCTGCCATCGTCTCCACCTATCAGCTTGTTTATGGCAGGGTGCGCACGGTCTCTCGCATGGATCACAGCACCAGCTATCTGAATTTCGGCCCCAACTGGAAAAAGGACTTTACAGTCACACTCAGTGAAAAAAGCCTGACCCGATGGGAAGCCGAAAACAAATCGCTGGATGCCCTGAAAAATGCCTATATATATGTTCGAGGATGGGTCGAAACACGCGGGGGGCCGCTGATTCGAGTGCACCACCCGGAGCAACTGTGGCAGGAAAAGCCACCCAGGTGAGCCGGGCGGATGCAAGCAAAGGATAAAAGCAAGCTGAATGGTCCAGACCTTCAAACGAATTGCTCTGAGAATTGATGTGGGGACGAATATTTGAGCAAACAGCGCCTGACCCGTCTTAGAAACGCTGCCATCCTTGGCGCGACCCTTATGCTGCTGGCTGGCTGCAAGAGCGTATTGACCAGCGGCAACGAACCGAGCATCTCCGGCGTCGCCCCTGCCAACAGTTCGGCCATTGATGCCGTCGAGCGGGAAATCGGCCGCAAGGAACATCCCAAAATCGTCAAGGCCTATGGTGGTGTCTATAGCAATCCGCGCCTCGAAGTGATGGTGGCAAAGCTGGTTGGCAGGCTCGTTGCGGCCTCCACCGAGCCCAATCGCCCTTATCGGGTGACCATTCTCAACAGCCCGACGGTCAATGCCTTTGCCCTGCCCGGCGGCTATCTCTATGTCACACGCGGCCTGATCGCTCTGGCCAATGACAAGTCTGAACTGGCTGCAGTCCTCGCCCACGAAATGGCCCATGTCACAGCCCGCCATGCGCTGGAACGCGCCAGAGCCCGTCGGGATACGGAGCTGACCGCCAAGGTGATGGACAACATGGTCGGCGATGACAATGCACGCAAAGCATCGATCAAGACCCGCAATCTGGTGACACTGGCCAGCTTCTCGCAGGTTCAGGAACTCGAGGCCGACAAGCAGGGCATCGAGACCGCCTTTCGCGCAGGACTTGACCCCTTCGCGGCCAGCCGGTTCCTCAGCACGATGGGCCAGTATGCAGAATTTCTCACAGGCCGCGCCGACAATGATCCGAAGGCCAACTTCCTGTCATCGCACCCCACCACCCCCCAACGCATCCAGACCGCGATATTCACCGCCAGACGCTATGGCGGTCCGAGCGTCGGTGCACGTGAACGCGAGGACTATCTCGAAGCGATCGACGGCATGCTGTTTGGCGACGCGCCGGATGAAGGCTTCGTGCGCGGCAACTCCTACATTCACCCGCATCTGCGGATCCGTTTCTCTCTGCCAACGGGCTATCGTCTGGAGAACACCACCAAAGCGGTGCTCGCGGTGGCCCCGGACGGCACCGCGATGCGCTTTGATGGGGTGAGTGTCAGCCCTGACGTGCCTCTGACCAGCTATCTGACGTCCGGCTGGGTCACCGGTCTGCTGACCGGTTCGATTCGCGAGCAGATGATTGATGGCCAACCCGCAGTACTCGCTGCGGCCAAGGCCAAGGGCTGGACCTTCCGGATCGCCATCATCCGGGTACAATCCGCCACCTATCGCTTTGTATTTGCCACCACAAATCCGAACTCTGCCTATGAAAGTGCGGTCGCCGAAACCGTCAACAGCTTCCGCACCCTCTCCTTCCAGCAGGCGCAGTCCTACAAACCCCTGACCATTAATATTGTCACGGCAGGAGGTGGAGACAGCCCGCAACGCGTGGCGGAGCGCATGGAAGGCACGGAGAACAAATTACGCCTGTTTCGCATTCTCAACGACATCGATTCAGGGGCGCGCCTCAAACGTGGCCAACAGATCAAAGTGATCCGCTCCTTGAACTAAGGCCTGCAGCCCTCGGACCGGCCCGCAGTCCAACGCTCTACTTTCGGCACGAGGCATGCAAATGTCACCAACAGCCGCACAAGGCTTTTGAAGGACAAATAAAAAACCCCGGTGAACAGCGCTCACCGGGGTTTTTAAATGTCATCCCATCAGGGACACAATCAGGCAGCAGCTTCTTCCTGCTCGGTCTTGGCAGCGCCACGGCGCGGCCCTTTGGCCAGATTCTTCTCGATCAACTGAACCGCTTCCGTGCCGGACAGCTTGCGAATCGCAGCCACTTCACGAGCCATACGATCCAGAGCAGCCTCATAAAGCTGGCGTTCGGAATAGGATTGTTCCGGCTGGGTGTCGGAGCGATACAGATCGCGCACGACTTCTGCGATTGACTGCAGATCACCGGAATTGATTTTTGCCTCATATTCCTGCGCGCGGCGGCTCCACATGGTGCGCTTGATACGAGCGCGCCCTGTCACCGTCACCAGCGCCTTGTCAACAGCATCTTCATCGGACAGCTTCCGCATGCCTACAGAAGCGACTTTGCCAATCGGAACGCGCAAGGTCATTTTGTCTTGCTCGAAGTTGATCACGAAAAGCTCCAGGCTCAGGCCTGCGACTTCCTGCTCTTCGATATTGACAATTTGGCCCACACCGTGAGCTGGATAGACGATGAATTCGTTGATTTTAAAGCCCTGACGTTGGGTGGCTTTTTTGATGGCCATACGCTAGAAACTCCCGCGTCGCTTGAGAGCGGATCCATTACCCGCCCCAATCTCTTTAATAAACCGGAAACCCGCGTTTTCGGTCACAAAACGCAAAATGCCGCCACTTCAAGAAATCATCGATCCAGTGAAGAAGGGCATCCTTTTGCAGTGCATCAGAACTGAATTTGGCACGTCTGTGTGTATTGCGCACTTTAACATTGCATGAAGCATTAAATGCGCATAAAAAAACTCCCAGAACAGGAGTGTTGCATACCTTCCTTGATCAGCTGATTACGGGAGAATAGCATATTTTTGTTATATTTCCAAGATTTGATTGTGATCAAACTTTCATGGTGCGCCCAAATCGCGCCTGCGCAGCCTCATTGATATGACACAATCCGCAGATCTCTGCCGTTAAATCACCCAAAATCCACATCGACTCAGCATAAAATTAGTTTTCTGCGACCATAAAAAATGGCCCGGATATGCGCTTTTTAACATCCGGACCAGCTGTCATTATACTGCATGGCAGCAATGCTCAATCACCCTCACCCGGGTTCGGGGAGAGATATTGCAGCTTGTTCTCGACACCATCCCACTTCTTCGCATCTGCCATCGGCGGCTTGGAGGCGGTGATGTTGGGCCACTTCTCGGCATATTCCGCATTGATCTTGAGCCAGTCTTCAAGGCCCGGTTCGGTATCCGGCTTAATCGCTTCCGCCGGGCATTCCGGCTCGCATACGCCACAGTCAATGCACTCGTCGGGATGAATAACGAGGAAGTTTTCACCCTCGTAAAAACAATCGACCGGACAGACTTCAACACAATCGGTATATTTGCACTTGATGCAATTATCCAGGACGATATAGGTCATTGCCTTCTCCGCATTTGGATGCCGATCTCAGGCCCATTCATCATGCGATGATACGGGCAGACATCCCTTTTGCTTACATATGGCGCGAGCGCCAGTCCTTTTCCGCAAGCCTGATCAAGCCATCGGTCAACGCCGACCAGACCATAAATTCATTCCCAATTTGCTATCGCTTTTACCCCGGGGATTCAAGCGCTATTCATTGCAAATGGAGCCCGCAAACCAGAACCATTTTGCGACAGCCGCTGCTTTCGGGGCCATATTTTCCCCCACGGCAAATGGACTGCCCAAAAGAGAAAACAATCGTTGGAATTCAGGTTCCTTGATCAAACACAAATCGCCAGAAAAAAACAGGTAAAAAATATACCTATTATCGAAAGTTCTAGATACGCCCGTCACTCATCGCCGTAACTGCGTTTGAGCCGCATCAATTCACGCCTGTCTTTCTTGGACGGACGCGGCTGACCAGCACCGGGGGCAACATCCATTGCGGATTGATCCGATTTGACGGGTTTGGGAGAGAGGTCTTCAAACAGCAACTGGGCTTCGCTGGCAGGGCCGCGACGCGAACCGAGCGCCTCAACCTTGTAGACCAGCACCAGATTGCCCCGAACAATGGTCAGCACGTCACCCACCTTGACGGCCTGGCTGGCTGCACTGACCTTGTCCTTGTTGAGCCGCACGGCACCGGATGTAACAAGCTTAGCAGCCAGACTGCGCGTCTTGGCAACACGCGCAAACCACAGCCACTTGTCAATCCGGAGCTTGGAGGTCGCCTCACTCATGCGGCACCATGGCAGTCGCGAACAAGGGCTATTTGCCCTTGTCCAGATTTGCTTTCAGAGCAGCAAGTGCCGCGAATGGGGAATCAGGATCCGCAACTTTTTCCGGTTTGCGCGAGGCCTGATCGCGAGGCTTGCCGCGACCCTTGTCATTGTTGCGCGACCGATCCTGACCTTTATGGCCACCATCCTGATTGCGCGGACCACCGCGTTTGCCGCCTTTGCCACGGGCGTCTTTCTGACCCGGCTTGGCGTTGCGCTGACCAGAGCGTTGTGGACGGCGATCCCCACGCCCACCCGGACGCCAGATTTCAAGCCACTGTTCTTCCGGCTCGCTATCGGCTTCAGCCTTCGCCTCTTCCGCCCCTGCTTCAACAACGGCGTCAGCAGGTGCAGCTTCCTGTGGAGAAGTGTCTGCATCAGCAGAAGCGTCCCCGGATTTGTCCTCTGCATCCACCGCTTCAGCGACTGCGGTTTCCCCTTCAACCGGGGCGGCAGCCTCTGTCTCGGCAGGTTTTTCGGCTGGCTGCTCCGGCTCGATTCGGCGCCGCTCGACCCGATAGCCAAGCGATTTGAGAATCGTTGAGAAGTCTTCCCCGGCACATCCCAGCAGCGAGGTCATGGCCACCGTCACGGTGAAACCGCGCTCGACAGCCCCTTCCGGCGGCTCGGGCGCTTCCTCGGTTGGACGCCAGCTGAGCAGCGGGCGAATGAGATCGGCCAGACGCTCGAGAATGTCGATTCGCACCGCGCGCTTGCCATAAACACCGAAGCCGACGGTCTTGTAGAGCTGCGGTGCAATCGCCTCATTGATCGGAATAGAGGTACGGCCGGAAGCCGACAGAGCCGGCACATCCTGAATGCCTTCCTGATCCAGACCACCATTGTGAAGGGCCCACATCATCACCAGCATCGTGCTTGGTGCCGGCTTCAAAAGAGCCGGAATATAGATGTGATAGGCACCGAACCGGACACCGAACTTGCGCAACGAGGCACGGGCATCCTGATCGAGCGAACGCACATCTTCCGAGACCGATCGACGATCTAGAATACCAAGATTTTCAACGAGTTGGAACGCAAGCCCTTTGGCGATGCCTTCCAGTTCTTCGACTGTCGAGAGATCCACCAAAGGCTGCAAAAGCAGATTGATGTGATTGCTCAACCAAAGATTGATTCGCGACTGGACATTCTCCAGCGCGACACCGCTCAGACCCTCATCAGCCAACACCATCAGGCGCGGCTTCAGGACCACATCGCCAGCCACCAGCTTGGCAATCGGCGCACCCTGCCACCGAAGGATTCCATCCCCGGATAACAAGAACTGATCATTGGCTGCGCCAGCGATTTTCTCCGATCTGTTTTCGAATTCGACAGAAAGGACTTTCTGCGCGGCGGCATGAATAGCTTTGGCATCATTGCCTTCAGCACTCACATCGGGCGCAAAGCGAAATCCTTGCAATTGACCAACATGCTGGCCTTCCACCAGCACGTCACCGGCAGGAGTAATTTCCGCTTCGAGCATTGCTTTTTCTCTCAGACGTTTCATCAGTACACTTGTGCGCCTATCAATGAAGCGCTTGGTGAGCCGCTCATGCAAGGCATCCGACAAGCGGTCCTCAACGGCTCTGGTTTTCTCTTGCCACAAAAGGGGTTCATCTAGCCACCCCTTTTTATTGGCAACAAAGGTCCATGTGCGGATATGTGCAATTCTATTGGCGAGTGTGTCAATATCGCCATCAATCCTATCCGCGTAGGCAATCTGTGCCGTTAGCCAGTCATTGGACAAAGTCCCCCGTTCTTCGAGCTGCTGAAACAGCACGCCAATCAGTTCTGCATGGTTGGCCGGGGCAATCTTGCGATAGTCCGGCACCTGACAGACATCCCATAACAATCGCAAACAGTCCGAGCTGTCCGCCCGTCGCTGAATGTCGCGATCCTTGTAGAGCAATTCAAGAGCCTGCACATCACTTGCGGGCAAGGCCTTGGTCAGGCCCGGCTGGCTGGGTGCGACCTCCAGCGAGGCAATCAGATCGCCATAGCTGGAAAAATCCAGCATACGATTGCGCCATTGCAGCATTTTGACAGGCTGGAAGACGTGGCATTCAAGCTGCTCAACCAGTTCATCTTCGAACGGGCTGACCCGCCCCGTGACCCCGAAGGTCCCGTCGCGGGTGTGACGCCCGGCGCGCCCGGCAATCTGCGCCAGCTCGGCAGCCGTCAGGCGGCGATGCTGAAAGCCGTCAAACTTTTTCTCCGCCGCAAAGGCCACATGATCCACATCGAGATTGAGCCCCATGCCGATCGCATCCGTCGCGATCAGATGGTCCACATCGCCATTCTGGAACAGCTCGACCTGCGCATTGCGGGTGCGGGGAGACAGACTGCCCATCACCACCGCTGCGCCGCCCTTCTGGCGGCGAACCAATTCGGCAATCGCATAGACATCGTTGACCGAGAAAGTCACCACCGCAGACCGGCGCGGCAGACGCGACAGCTTCTTCTGTCCCTCATAGGTCAGCTGCGACATCCGCGGGCGGCTGGTGATCGTCGCTCCGGGCAGCAACTGCTCGACCATCGGCTGCATCGTCGCCGCGCCGAGCAACAGGGTTTCTTCACGGCCGCGCAAATGCAGCATCCGGTCGGTGAAGACATGACCGCGCTCGAAATCGGACGCCAACTGCACCTCGTCGATGGCGACAAAGGCGACATCGGCATGCGCAGGCATCGCTTCCACCGTGCAGACATGATAGCGCGCCCCTTGCGGCACGATCCGCTCTTCTCCCGTATGCAGCGCGACGGCCTCAGGCCCGACCTTGGCCACCAGCTTGCCATAGACCTCCCGCGCCAAAAGCCGCAACGGCAGACCGATGATACCCGACGAATGGGCCACCATCCGCTCAATCGCCATATGGGTCTTGCCCGTATTGGTTGGCCCCAGAATCGCATGAACATGCCCGAGAGCCGGATTGCCCCGTCTCTCAAAACCCACATTGTCCGCCCAGCCGGGCGCCTGTTCGCTCAGACGATGGATATGCGCCCGCGCACCTTGGTCCGCAGACCTTTTGGCTTTCGGGGCCGCCTTGGATTTGAACTTGGCTTTCGGTTTTGTGCGTGGGGCTGCCTGACGATCCTCAACAACAGGATCGCTGGCGCTCAGCAGCGCGGCCATTTGCGCTTCCATGGAAGGCTCATCGGCAGAAGGCTTGTCTTTGAGATGCGCGCCCGCAAAAGGCTGATCGGTTTTGGGCCGCGATGCACGCTCATCCGGCAGACCTTGATCTTGCGCACGGCGCATCAGCTCTGCTTCAATTCCCGCAAAGGCATCGGGCCGCCCTGCGGCGATAGTCTCGGCCCGCTTGACCCGCAAACGGTCTTCAGCCTCGGCGCGCGCCTTCGCCTCGGCCTCACCCTTCAGGCTGTCCGCCAACCCGGCCAGCGAGGCAAAAGGGGAATCGGTATGTTTCTTCTTGGTCATGGACGTGCCGATGGCCTGTCTGAGAGCCGGCATCTCATCAAGGTCGGCTCGTCTCTGGTGTCTTTCTTCGAATGTGCGAAATCTTTCACACAATGGCGGATGCCTGTTCGTGCCCTCCTTATCTCAAAAGCGGCTCCATGCTTGCAAGCAACAATCGGACCACTTGCTCTTTTTCCCGTCGGCCACGACATCCTTGCAACATTCAACCCAAAGCCGCGCAACCGCACCAGTATTAACGAAAAGAACGAGTCTGGAACGAATCATGCCCGAATCGATGACTTTCACATGTTCCTATATTGTTCTATCTCGATATAGATGACAATAGCGTGACAGACACAAGATCTCGTGGCAGCTCATAAACCATTTGGAAACAATCTGCCCAAAATCGCAGCGCGGCCTGTTTATTTTTTAATCACTTCGCATCAATTCGAAACAAAGCCATATTTTCAATTGGTTAACAATTTCCCCACAACAGAGCGCTTCGCGTTAACCCTTTGAACGCAGAGAGAACAAACTCTGCACGAATCGCTTCTTTCGCCATGTTCTCAAAATGTTCCCGCCAGATATACCCATAAATTTACCCCCACCATCAATATCTAGGTGATATAAGTATAACGAACCAAATCCCTACTGATGCTCAAACTTTGATCATTAACGAACCGTCCCGATTTGACACATCACGCAAGCGGCACACTTCCCCATCTGGTGTGCATGGAGACAGATCCATCTCATATATCGAAAGGGAAGGCAGTAGGGACAGGAGGCAGGCGCTGGACAACCAATCGGTGAGCGTCTCAAGCGCAGCCAAGGCGTTTGACCCCGCCTGTCCTGTTGACCAGACAAGACAAACAAAAAGGGGGCACATGCCCCCTTTTTCCGGTAAGTAATCAGTTCATGACCACAGGATCAGTTGAATTGGATCTCTCTGGCCTGCAACACGAAACGGCCGATATTCGTTCCCATTTGGATGCGATAGACCGCGACCACGGGTTCATCCGCCACGGGAATAAACCAGGCCTCCAGATCCTTGTTGCTCTCCATAAACTTGGTGCTGGCCTTGTTGGGCCGATGACCGGCGACGAATCGGAATCGCGCCCCGCATTTGGTGACCGGTCCGCTATAGGCCCCATGATAGCTGCCCTTCACCGTGTCGGTGCTCTTGTAATAAAGCTCGATATTGTAGCGCCAGCGCCCATCAAACATCCGGATCGTCCGATCGCAGACCGTCTTGCCAACGCGATCCTTGGGGGAACGGACGGACATCAACAGACTGGATAGCGGGTCAATGATACCCCGGGTATGCACCCGTTTCAGCGGAATCCGGTCTTTGTGCTTTGAAACCGGTGGGGAGGCCGAAAAATCACTGACATTGCCCGACCGCATGGCGATCTGAACCACATTGTGGATTTTGTCTTCCTTGGAATTCAGGGCATACATCGTTGGCAGCATGGTCTTGCTGTTAAAGCGCCCCTTGCTGATCGCACGTCCCTTGCTGTCGATAAACAGTTTGGACACCCCGGATGTCTTGGCGAAAGCATCAATTTCATATTTGCGCCCGTTGACGCTGGCTTTTGCCGACCCCTTACCAACCGGAATTCCGGCAATCGAAATACCAAAGGTGGCCTCGATTTCCGTGGCATCGGCCAAAACCGGGGTGAGGACAACCCCACCCGTCAGGCCCGCACAAAAACATGCCCCCAGCAAACCGGCCCTTACAGAGCGGGTCTGGACTGCGCCCCCGCAGGTGCGGACAATGGGCATTTTCAAGATATCTTGCATCGCGCTCAGCATTCTAATCCCCAAAACGCAAACGAGTGGCCTGATGTAAACGGCAACAGATTGGCAAAAGGAAGTGCAATTTCCCAAACAGCGCACAGTGAGTTCCACAGAACTGTGACACATTCCATGCGTGCCATGCGTGGCCACATCCCAACCAGCACGACCACTAGACTATCACTGTCTCTGAATATGGTTAACAAATTGCGACAAACCCGTAGTCCGAAACAATTGAGGCAAATTGAAGGCTCTTGGCGGCCTGGGGCTGAAAACAGAGTTGCAAAACAGGCCTTCAGTCGACAGATTCTTCACAATTCATCCAGTCGCGTGGAAAAGCGCCCCCTCTTTCTCATGGCTTCAGGCAGGAAATGGGAAAAGAAACGGCGCAAAGGCTCAGAAATGCTTGACGTAGCCTTTCAGGATCACTATACCGGGGCGACTTTTCAGCCAATCTGCTCTGTCAGACTGGCCGAACACAGAATATGAAATGAGCGGGCGCCCGGTGGCGTCCTAATAATTTGTGAGGGATTTTCCATGGCACGTCGCTGTGAACTGACCGGTAAAGGCGTTCAGTCCGGTAACAATGTCAGCCACGCAAAAAACAGAACCCGTCGTCGCTTTTTGCCAAACCTGGTGAATGTGACTCTGCTGAGCGAAACCCTCGGCACCGGCGTTAAGATGCGCGTTAGCGCTCACGCCCTGCGGTCTGTTGAGCATCGTGGCGGCCTTGATGCTTTCTTGGCTAAAGCCAAAGACTCTGAACTGTCGAGCAACGCTCTGCAGATCAAACGCAAGATCCAGAAGGCACAGACTGTTGCTTCCTAAGCAGCGGTAGGTCTGCCAAGCGCAGGCTGCCTTTGACACGACAAGAAAGCAGCGCCTCACGGGCGCTGTTTTTGTATCTTAATCCGCTTTGGGCTATTCTCCCATTTGCGGCCAACATAGGAGAGTGACACATGGTTGCTACTCATGAAAAAGCTGGCTCAGCTGCTCTGGGCCTCGCCATTCTGGCTATGGTTGGCGTTGTCGCCGCCTCGAACTATCTGGTTCAGTTTCCCTTCCATCCATTCGGTCTGCAGGATCTCCTGACCTGGGGCGCCTTCACCTATCCGATGGCTTTCCTTGTTACCGACCTGACCAATCGCAAATTTGGCCCCAAAGTGGCCCGCCTGATCGTGCTGGTCGGTTTTGCGCTGGCTGTGGTCCTGTCAATCTGGCTCGCCACCCCACGCATTGCCATTGCCTCTGGCACTGCCTTCATGGTTGCCCAGATGCTGGATGTCTTCATCTTCAACCGTCTGCGTCAGGATGCATGGTGGAAAGCCCCGCTGACATCCTCCTTCCTCGGCTCGACCCTCGATACGATCATCTTTTTCGGCATCGCCTTCTCGGTTCAGTTCGCCATACTCGACACCGGCTTTGGCATGACGCCCGATGGTTTCCCGACCGACCATGCGCCGCTGCTGGGTGTAGCCACGGCTGAAGCCCCACGCTGGATCAGTTGGGCCATTGGCGACTATCTGGTGAAAATGCTGGTTTCGCTGATCATGCTGGCCCCCTACAAAGTCCTGCGCGGTCGCGTTGACGCGCTGGCCCCGTCTGCCTGAGGGATTGGCACTCGATCATCCAAAGCCAGAATTGCAAAGAATAGAAGAAACCGGCCAGACCCGATCTGGCCGGTTTTTCATTGCCCCGCAGGCAACAGGAACTGCAACAGTAAGGTACGTTGCAGGGGATTGAAATTGTCGTCAGAGATCAGCGTGATCAGGTGAGAGCCATCCGGCTGCGGCTGGACCGCCATGCCTTCCATATTGTCAAGCGCATGGGACAGATTGCCTGTCAGCAGGATATCCGTGCGCTCGATCGCCCCCGCACCAAAATCCGCAGCCCGCACCCGACGGATGCGAATCTGCAAGCCGCCAAACAGCGAGACTTTCCGCTCCAGAATCAGCAAATCCCCCGCCCTTGTGAAGGCGGCGTCGGTGACCGCCAACCCGCCCTGCTCCGGCACGGTAAAGGCCTGCGCCTTGCCATTGCGCACAATCCAGCCCTGTATCTGATCCCCCGCAAAACGCTCGCTGATCAGAATGAACGAACCGTCGTGGCGCGTGCCTTCCGGTGAAAAGGCAATCGCCTCAAAGCCTGTATTGGCCTTGGCCCCGCGCAACACAGAGCGTGGCAATGGCAAAGAGCGGCTCTGGCGGGTAAAGGTTCCCTCCTTGGTGAGCCCGTAGCGTACGACCCGCGCATCCCCTTCAAAGCTGACATAAGCAGCCTTATCGTGCAGCGCCAAGCCTTCGCTATCCCGCTGCCAGCCTTCCATCCGCTCCGACAGCTGCGGCAAGTGGCGCATCTGCCCCGCCTCCACACCATCTGGCCTGCCATCCTTGAGCAGCAAACGCGCTTTCAACACCGTTCCCTTGTCACCAACAGCCAGAAAGGTTTGCGAATCAAGAAAGGCCAGCCCGGAGAAGCCACCAAACCTGTCATGATCGCTTTCAAGCTCCAGCCCGCCCAGCCAATGAAGCTTGCCATAGACATTGTCATCGGTGCCATAACCGCCAAAGGAACGGATGGGGGTCGCCTGAATGGAGAGAGATTCAAATTTCGGTGCCGCCATCGGCAACCGCACGGGTGGCAAGCGAACAGGCTCAGCCGCCTTCACAGGCACAACAGCGAGGGGCAAGCCTTGCGGCGAAACAAACAGGGAAAAGCCCAGCAGGGCGGTGCAGGCCAGCAAACGACCAAAAGGCCGGATAGTCCGGCCTCTCAAAGGGTCGTGCGCAGGCATGCTAGCGTCTCCGCATCTTGCGCCGCGCCGCCTTGCGGGGGTCAATGGTTGGCTGGGCATTCTCATCAAACAGTTCGGCCAGCTTCTCGGTCATCGCCCCACCCAACTCTTCCGCATCAATGATCGTCAGGGCCCGCTGATAATAGCGCGTCACATCATGGCCGATGCCGATGGCCAGCAGATTGACCGGTGAACGGGTTTCGATCTCCTCGATCACTTCGCGCAGGTGCTTTTCAAGATAATTGCCCGGATTGACCGACAAGGTGCTGTCATCAACCGGCGCACCATCCGAAATCATCATCAGGATCTTGCGCTGTTCGGGCCGCGCCAACAGGCGCTTATGCGCCCAATCGAGCGCCTCCCCATCGATATTCTCTTTCAGCAGTCCTTCGCGCATCATCAAGCCAAGATTGCGCCGGGCCCGACGCCACGGACTATCTGCAGATTTATAAATGATATGCCGAAGGTCGTTCAGGCGTCCCGGGTTGAGTGGCTTTTCAGCCTTCAGCCACGCTTCGCGCGACTGACCGCCCTTCCAGGCCTTGGTGGTAAAGCCAAGAATCTCGACCTTGACGTTGCACCGCTCCAGCGTCCGGGCCAGAATGTCGGCACAGGTCGCGGCAATGGAAATCGGTCGCCCGCGCATCGAGCCGGAATTGTCAATCAGCAACGTGACGACCGTATCGCGGAATTCAGTGTCCTGCTCCCATTTGAAAGACAGCGGCCGCATTGGATCCGTCACCACGCGGGTCAGGCGGGCGGTATCAAGCAATCCTTCTTCGAGATCGAAATCCCAGCCACGATTCTGCTGCGCCAACAGGCGACGTTGCAGCCGGTTGGCCAGACGGGCCACGACCTGATGCAAGTTCTGCAGCTGCTTGTCGAGTTGGGCCCGCAACCGATCAAGCTCGGCCGTCTCGCACAAATCCTCGGCATGGATGATTTCGTCAAAGCTCTGGGTGAAGACGCGATAGCGGGTGTCCGGCTCGTTGCGGCCATAATCCTTCTGGGACATGGTCTCGCCGGATTCCTCACCATCGAAATCCTCATAATCGACCATGTCCTGACTGGTCTGTTCATCAGCCTCGGAATCGCCCTCATCCTGCTCTTCAGCGCTTGCTTGGGCTTCCTGATCCTGCTGCTGCTCGCCCTCGGAAGATTCCTCGGTTTCGCGATCATTCTCGACATCGTCATTATTGCCGGATTCGCTATCGTCAGCATTTTCTTCGCTGTCTTCGGCTTCTCCGCCCATGTCATCGGCAACGTCGAGATCCGCCAGCACCCGACGCAAGCGGCGGGCAAATTTCGCCTGATCCTGAATATCCTCGGCCAGACCGTCAAGACTGCCTTCGGCGGTCTGCTCGACCCAGCCGCGCCATTGCTCGACCAGCGCATGAGCGCTGTCGGGGATCGGTTTGCCGGTCAGTTTCTCGCGCACGATAAGAGATAGCACATGATCAAGCGGCGCTTCTTCAATGCGGCTCGAATCCCCTGCCACATAGCGGCTATAGCGATCTTCGAGCATCGCCGAGAGGTTGCCCGCCAGACCTTCCATCTGGCGTGCGCCAATGGCTTCCACCCGTGCCTGCTCGACCGCATCAAAGACCCCACGCGCCCGCGCGCCGTCCGGCGCATGCTTTGCGTGAACACGCGGATCATGACAGGCTACCCGCAAAGCAAGACTGTCGGCCTGCCCGCGCAGAATCGCGGCTTTCTCAGCAGTGAGCGCACGCGGCGGTTCCGGCAGACGCGCCTGACCGGACACCAGCATGGGTCGATCGGCAGAGAAATGCACATCCAGCTCCACATGACCGGCAATGGCTTTCAGGGTGCCGCTGACCGAATGCTTGAACCGTTCATTCGGGTCAACATGACCGTGCAGCTTTGAGGGTGACTTGCTCGACATGGGCTTCTTCTTCGTCCACCAACTTGCAACAGGATGCTGTGAGCCTTAGCTCACAGCGACATTCACGGAGCTTTCCGGCAGTTCCTCGCCAAAGCAACGCTGGTAGAACTCTGCCACAAGCGGCTGCTCCAGCTCATCGCATTTGTTGAGGAAGGTTACCCGGAAGGCAAAGCCAATATCCGCGAAAATGTCGGCATTTTCGGCCCAGGTGATCACCGAACGCGGGCTCATGACGGTCGACAGATCGCCATTCATGAAAGCATTGCGGGTCAGATCGGCAACACGCACCATCTTGCCGGCGGTCACCTTGCCTTCATCGCCCTTGAGCGATTTCACTTTGGCGCAAACGATGCCCACTTCATTGTCATGCGGCAAATAGTTGAGCGTAGTGACAATCGACCAGCGGTCCATCTGGCCCTGGTTGATCTGCTGGGTGCCGTGATACAGGCCCGACGTATCCCCAAGACCAACCGTGTTGGCGGTGGCAAACAGGCGGAAGGATGGATGCGGACGGATGACGCGGTTCTGGTCAAGCAGAGTCAGGCGACCGGCCACTTCCAGCACGCGCTGAATGACAAACATCACATCCGGACGACCCGCATCATATTCGTCAAACACCAGCGCCACATTGTTTTGCAGCGCCCATGGCAGGATGCCATCGCGGAATTCGGTGATCTGCTTGCCTTCTTTGAGCACGATGGCGTCCTTGCCGATCAGATCGATACGCGAAATATGACTATCGAGGTTGACGCGCACACAAGGCCAGTTCAGCCGGGCTGCGACCTGTTCGATATGAGAAGACTTGCCCGTGCCATGATAGCCCGAAATCATCACCCGACGATTGTGAGCAAAGCCGGCAAGAATGGCGAGCGTTGTCTGCTTGTCGAACAGATAGTCCGGATCCAGATCCGGCACATATTCATTCGCTTCACTGAAGGCTGGCACCATCCAGTCCGCGTCGATGCCAAAGGTTTCGCGCACGGATACTTCGGTATCCGGCAATTGGGAAAGTTCGTTGCTCATATCATTCACTGCACTGCTCAGGATGGGGCCCATCACTTGCCTTGGCCGCAGGGGCGTCTGGGAAACGCGTTCCCTATGGGACAGGGGCCCGATTGAAAGCTCGGTCATTCGAAATCGCAACTTAAAGCAATCGAGACCGAAAAGAAAAGGTAGATTTGCGCTTTTTTATGTCAGGAGGGAGAGAGCGGATCACTCTAACGTGACGGCCTGCATCTCTGGCCCGTCATAAGACGGGCATTAGAGGTGCAAAGGGACCGTCGGCAACGGGTTGGCAATCCCCTCAGAAAAACAGGCGGCCAAGCCGCCTGCAACATTCTTTTCTTGGCGCGGCAACGCTCGCGCCCTCACCGATAGGCACGCGATCAGCAATAGCCACCGGCGCGCAAGGTATTGTAGGCGGCGATAACGTCCTGCAGACGCTCCTCGCAGGCCCGATCCCCCTTATTGAGGTCAGGATGGTTTTCTTTCAACAGCCGTTTATAGGCGCGTTTCACGTCATCTGCGGTCGCTGGCAGGCTCAACCCGAGGGTCTCGAACGCCTTTGCTTCCAGAGGCCGCAACTTGCGGGTCTGGTTCTGGTGGCGTGAGCGACGTTTGGCCCGTTCGGCCGCACGCTGGGACCGCCCATCGGAAAAGCCGCTGCCTTCCCAGCTCCGTCCCCGCGCTTCACCAGCCTTATGGGTGGCGTCACCCCAGGCATTGACGCCCATTGCCCAGGTCGGACGGTCGCCGGTCGCGGTGCTGGCCTTGACGCTGTCCGCCTCGTCGTCATCCATACCAGTGAAGTAATTGTAGTTCTGATTGAACTCACGGGCATGCACTTCACAGAAATTGTGATACTCACGACGCGCCGTACCACGCTTGGGCGCCTTGCAGCCCCCAACCTTCTCGCAGCCAGGCCATTCGCACTGCTCTTGCTGCTGCTTCTTCTTCTTGCGGTCAACATCTGGTTTGATGCGAATGGAATCAAAAAGTTTCGAGTCGAGTTTCATTGATTTTTGTTTGTCTCCGAACGCTTGGTTATCGCTCTTACATGGCGCAGAACAGATCGATTGCTGTAAGCCTTTGGTCATGCTATTCGACATCACCCCTTGCACAGACAGGGTAAAAACCCTACCTGCGGGACAATGGAAAAGCAGATCTGCTCAAATCACCCCTAAATTTGAAGTGCAACAATTCAACATTCTTCGCCATGACCGTCAAGAACACGATTGAGAAAAAACTGAACAAACACCTTCAACCCACATTGTTGGAGGTCTTTGATGACTCCGATCGGCATGCCGGCCATGCTGGCGCTCGCCCGGAAGGCGAAACCCACTTTCGGATTCGCGTCTCCAGCCCGGCTTTTGCCGAGCTGTCCCGGATCGATGCACACAGAATGGTGCATGATATTATCAAAGAAGAGCTCGCAGGTCCAATCCATGCTTTGGCCCTTGAGACAATCAAGCCGGCCTGAGCTGAAAACGAGCTGTCAACCCCAGCCAATATCCGGACCTATCGAACCGGAGTGATTCTCAGCGACGTGATCCGGTTACGCTCCTTGCGCAACACGCGGAAACGGAAATCATAGAAGGTGAAACCCTGTCCCGGCTCGGGAATTTGTCGGGCTTCATGGATGACCAGACCGGCTATGGTCGTTGCCTCATCATCCGGCAAGGACCAGTCAAACGCCCGATTAAGGTCACGGATCGGCACGGAACCATCCACCAGAACGGACCCGTCCGGCTCGACCTTGACACCCTTGACGTCAATATCATGCTCGTCCGAAATGTCGCCGACGATCTCCTCGAGAATATCTTCAAGCGTCACCAGTCCCATCACTTCGCCATATTCATCCACCACCAGCGCAAAATGGCTCTTGCGCTTGAGGAAGGCATTGAGCTGGGCCTTGAGGCTGGTTGTATCGGGCACAAACCACGGCTCATTGACCACCGACATCAAATCAAGCTTGTCCGGATCCCCCTTGACGCCTGCCAGAGCCCTGAGCAAATCCTTGGCATGCAGAATGCCAATGAAATTGTCCTGCTCGCCCTGCCACAAAGGAATACGGGTATAGGGGCTTTCGAGCGCCTGCTCGACAATCGCGACCGGGCCGTCATCAATATTGAAAGAGCTGACATTGGTGCGGTGAACCATCACGTCAGAGACATCAAGCTCCCCCAGATCCAACAGGCCACCGAACCGGTCACGGTCCGCTTTGACCACACTGCCTTCCATATGCAGCAGATCAACCGCGCCACGCAATTCATCCTGACCAGACAGGATCTGAGCCCCCTTGGTGTCGACCCCGACCAGACGCAACAGGCCAACCACCAACCATTCCACCGCCACAACGAATGGTCCGAACAATTTGGTAATCACCCGCACATAGGGTCCAACCCGCAAGGCAAAGCTGTCCGGGTTGGAAATCGCCCATGTCTTTGGGAACACTTCGGCAAAGACCAGCACCACCAGCGTCATGACCAGCGTGGCATAAACAACACCCGCTTCGCCAAACAGGGTGATGAACAGGCTGGTTGCCAGCGCCGACGCCAGAATATTGACCAGATTGTTGCCCAGCAGCAGCGACCCGATCAGGCGCTCGCGAATCTGCAACAGCTCATTGACGGCCAAAGCACCCGGCTCGCCATTCTTTTCCTTTTGCAACATACGGGCGCGCGACGCCGCCGTCAGCGCGGTTTCCGAGCCGGAAAAGAAGCCAGACAGGGCGATCAGGCAAAAAATCGCCAGAGCGGTCAACCAGAGCGAACCAAGCATCAGGCCACTTTCTCCTCAAGAAAGGCGCGCAGTTGAACCGGATCAACACCCTTTTCAACAAAGGACTGACCCAACCCGCGCGTCAGAATGAAGGTCAGATTGCCGCGCGAGACTTTCTTGTCTTGCGCGATGAAATCCATCAGCAGATCCACTTTGGGCAACTGACCGGGGATAGCTCCTATATGGGTAGGCAACCCAACCGCTTGCAAGTGGGCAACCACACGATCGGTCACAGCCGGATCACACAGGCCAAGACGAGCGGAGAATTCATGGGCCAGCACCATGCCGATTGCCACCCCTTCCCCGTGCACCAGTCGTTCGGCGTCATATTCCGCCATCCCTTCAAGGGCATGACCAAAGGTATGGCCAAGATTGAGCAGCGCCCGCTGGTCGGCCTCTTTCTCATCGGCGGCCACCACATCGGCCTTGGCCTGACAGGAGCGCGCAACAGCTTCTTCGCGCTCAGGACCTCCGGCAAAGATGCCCTGCCAGTTCCGCTCCAGCCATTCAAAGAAATCCGGTTGGTTGATCAGACCATATTTGGCCACTTCCGCATAACCGGCCCGGAACTCCCGTGGGCTAAGCGTATCAAGCACCGCCGTATCCGCCAGCACCAGATGCGGTTGATTGAACAGGCCGAGCAAATTCTTGCCGTGCGCCGTGTTGATGCCGGTCTTGCCACCGACCGAGGAATCCACCTGCGAGAGCAGAGTGGTCGGAACCTGCACAAACCGCATGCCCCGCCGCACGACCCCGGCAACAAAGCCCGCCAAATCACCAATCACGCCACCACCCAGCGCAATCACCAGATCACCACGTTCAAGCCGTGTGTCCAGCACCCCGTCACACGCCTTGATCAGTCCGTCATAGCTCTTGGTCTTCTCGCCCGGTTCCATCACCAGCACATGATGCTCAATGCCATGGGCGGAAAGGCTCTCTTCGGCGGCTGCCAGATGCAAACCCGCCACTGTCCGATCAGTGATAATGACAGCACGAGCACCGGGAAACTGCGCTGCAAACCGCCCCCCAAGTGACCCCAGGACCGAGCGACCGATCACAATGTCATAAGAGCGATCTCCGAGCGCAACGCGGACCTTGGTCTCGTCGGCCATTTGTTCAGAAGCTTGCGGAGCCATCCTCATCTCACTTTTCTTGTTATGCAGTCTGCCAAACAAAGGCCGAAAGGCAGACCGGGCATCACGCTGGACCCGCGTTTCAAGTCAGCTTGCCCGATCAACGGGGGAGACCGAGATAGTCTTCCAAGGCCTCAATCACAAAAGTCACGATCTTCTCATGGGGCACGTCAATGGAGTCCACCGTCACATCGGCTTGCGCATAGACCGGATAACGTTCGTCCATCAGGCGACGCATGACCCCTTCGGGATCTGGATCCTTCAGCAAGGGTCGATGGGAGCGCCTGCGCACCCGCGACATCAGAATATCAAACTCGGCCTTCAACCAGACCGAAATCCCCTTGCCATTGACCAGCGCCCGGGTTTCCTCATTCATCCAGGCGCCACCACCGGTGGCGAGCACCTGATCGCCTTGCTCCATCAATCGGGCAATTACCCGTTTCTCGCCTTCGCGAAAGTGAGTTTCCCCATGTTCGGCAAAAATGTCGGCGACCGACATGTTGGCAGCGGCCTCAATCTCGTGGTCCGCATCACGAAACGGGATGGAAAGCCGGTTGGCCAGTCGACGACCAATGGTCGTCTTGCCTGCACCCATCAGGCCCACCATGATGATGGGCCGCCCATTGAGAGCCGACACCAGACGCTTTTCGCGTTCGCCACCATCACTTTTTTCAGACTTCGCCATGGATTTCCTAATCTCTTTTTGTCTGTTTCTCGTTTGACCGCGATTGGCACGAGCTGTCAAGCCAGCTTTGCATTTTGCCCAAAAAACCCGGCATCCCGTCCCCAAATGCCCGCAAAGGCTGACAAATTGACTGGAAAAGACACAGCCGCAAATGACAACGGTCGGAAATCGGTGCTAGGTTAGCTCGCATTGATACAAAACCAGACTGACAAGCAATCGGAACCATTATGCCTAGTTTGATCAAAGCCTTGGTATTTCTTCTTATTCTGGGCGGCCTTGCTGCGGGTGGCATGTTCTATCTCGCCAATTTCGTTGAGCCGACCCCGAAGGAAACCGTCATTCGCATCCCGTCCAAGGATCTGCGCTAGCCCTTCATCCTCACCAGCCCCATCCATCCGCCCCGCGACAAAGAGCATATTGTGGCCCTGAGCAACCCCCGAGCAATCGACCTCTTTCTTGATTCCCTCAGCGCAGAAAAAGGGGCGTCTGCCAACACACTGGAGGCTTATCGCCGGGATCTGGACGATCTCGATAGTGCCTGCAGCCGTCAGAAGATGCGCTTTGAACAAATCGACGTCGATGCATTGCGCAGTTATGTCGCCGATCTGTCCGATCAGGGCCTCGCCGCCTCGTCCATCGCGCGCAAAATATCTTCGATCCGGCAATTGTTCCGCTTTCTTTATCGCGACGGCTTTCGCAACGATGACCCCTCGACCACCTTGAAAGCCCCCAAGCGCCAGCGCCCCTTGCCCCGGATCCTGACCGAGCAGGAAGTCGACCGGCTGATCGAAGCAGCCCGTTTCAATGCCAGCCTTCAAGGCCCGACCCCGAAACGTCAGATCCGTGCAATGCGGCTTTATGTGCTGCTCGAATTGCTGTACGCCACGGGCTTGCGCGTGTCTGAACTGGTGTCATTGCCAGCCTCGGCGGCCCATCAGGATGGACAGTTCCTCGCAGTGGTCGGCAAAGGCAGCAAAGAACGGCTGGTACCCCTGTCAGACCGGGCCAAGGAAGCCATGCAGGCCTATCGAACGATGCTGGGTGAAGATCCCACCCGCAACCAGCTCAAGAACCGCCAATGGCTGTTTCCCTCATCGGGCCAATCGGGACATTTCACCCGTCAGGCCTTTGGACGGGATTTGAAGTCATTGGCCGATGATGTCGAGCTGGATGCCGCATCCATCTCCCCTCATGTGCTGCGCCATGCTTTCGCCTCGCATCTGCTGCAAAATGGTGCCCATTTGCGGGCCGTTCAGAAGCTGCTCGGCCATAGCGATATTTCAACCACCCAGATTTATACCCATATTCTGGATGAGCGACTGATCGAACTGGTTGAACAGCATCACCCCCTGTCCGATCTGGCGAACAAAAACACATCCAAAAGGGGCAATTGACCTTCCCTAGGGACACCCCATTTAAGAGAAGCTTGGGAAAAACCCCATGCGCTCAGCGATAAGTGCGCCATTGCTTGACACGCTTGCTTTATGCGTCCAACGTGCCGCCAACTTGTCAGATAGACCAGAAACACAAGAAAACGCGGATCGAACCACTTATGCATAGTTATCTGGAATTTGAAAAACCGGTTGCCGACCTTGAGGGCAAGGTGCAGGAACTGCTCGTCATGCAGGACAAGGGCGAAGCGGTCGATGTGGGTGACGAAATTGCCCGCTTGCAGAGCAAGGCCGATAGCGCACTGAAGGATATCTATGCCAACCTGACACCATGGCACAAGACCATGGTCGCCCGGCATCCGGACCGGCCACATTTCGTCGATTATGTCGGCGCCCTGATCGATGAATTTACCCCTCTGAGCGGTGACCGCAAGTTTGCCGACGATGAAGCCATTCAGGCCGGTTTCGGCCGATTCCGTGGTCGTCCCGTCGCGGTGATCGGTCAGGAAAAGGGCTCGGACACCGAAAGCCGCATCAAGCATAATTTTGGCATGGCCCGTCCGGAAGGCTACCGCAAAGCCGTCCGCATCATGGAACTGGCCGAGCGCTTCAAGATGCCTCTGATCACCTTTGTGGACACGGCAGGGGCCTATCCCGGCATTGGCGCGGAAGAGCGCGGCCAGTCGGAAGCCATTGCCCGCTCCACCGACGCCTGCCTTGCCATGGGCATGCCCAATGTCGCGCTGATCATCGGCGAAGGAGGGTCTGGTGGCGCCATCGCAATTGCGGCAGCCAACCGGGTTCTGATGCTCGAACATTCCATCTACAGCGTGATCTCGCCTGAAGGGGCAGCCTCGATCCTGTGGCGTGATTCCACCCGGGCCAAAGACGCGGCGACCAACATGAAAATCACCGCGCAGGATCTGTTGCAGCTCGGCGTCATCGACCGGATCGTGTCCGAGCCTGTGGGCGGTGCGCATCGTGCACCGGACACCGTGCTTGAACGCGCTGGCAACATGATTGCCGATTGCCTGTCCGAGTTTGACGGCATGACACCAGAAGAAGTGCGCAAGGCCCGGCGTGAAAAGTTCCTCGCCATCGGCAGAAGCCTCTGACTTGTCTGGCTCTTATGCCCAGGATTGCGACACGTATGAAGGGAGGGCTCGCCCCTCCCTTTTTCATGGCCGTTTGATCGCGCCTTGAGCCATCCAGACCAACCATCTGGTTCATTTTTTCTTGAAGACGGCAAGCTGCCCTATTCTTGCCGCACCAATCCTCCTATTTTTTTGAATTGCATTCTGGGCCCGTTTCCCGATATTTGACTTAAGGAAGACAGGGCGCAAAGCAGCAACGACTGAAAACAGCCAGCCTCGATGGCCCGCCAATAGCGTGTCCATTTCCGGGGCTTGCCAAGAGACTTGTCCGGTAACCATCTGTCAACCAGTTCTGGTTACGGATCGTTGACCATACCGACGGTAGGATGGGGTCAGATTGGCACGCGCGAACAGGCAAGTAACAGCAAATGATCAAAGCTTCACATTTCTTGGCGGCATCCATGGCAGTGCTTATGCTGACCGGCTGCAATCCTGAACTTCTTGAAGATGGCAAGCATTTGCAGCCCATTTCGGCCAAACTGAAGGACGAGATTCGCAAGCTTGATTCCACAGAGCAGGCCCCGCTCTATATTCGTATTTTCAAGAAGGAATCGGTGCTTGAGGCATGGAAGCAGCGCAAGGACGGCACCTATGCGCTGCTCAAGACCTATCCGATCTGCGCCTATTCCGGTGAATTCGGCCCGAAAAAACGCGAAGGCGACCGGCAGGCCCCCGAGGGCTTTTACTCCATCACCCGTGGTCAGATGAATCCGCGTTCAAGCTATTATCTTTCCTTCAATCTGGGCTATCCGAACAAGTTCGACCGGGCCTATGGGCGCACTGGCAAGCATTTGATGGTCCACGGCTCCTGTTCATCCCGTGGATGCTATGCCATGGAAGACGCCCCGATTGCCGAAATTTATGCTCTGGGGCGCGAGTCTTTTGCCGGTGGCCAGCGAACTTTTGAAGTGCATGCCTTTCCTTTCCGCATGACGCCGGAAAATATGGCCAGATACCGGGACAGCGAACATTTCGCCTTCTGGCAGAATCTCAAGAATGGTTACGACCATTTCCAGATCACCCGGAAGCCACCCAAGGTCGAGGTCTGTAACCGAACCTACATCTTCGATCCCGTTGGTGGTGGCCATTTCGATGCCACGGGCCCCTGCCCGGATTACGCCCTCGAGCCGTCTTTGCTGGCCTCGCTGAAAAAACTCAGAGCCAAGGAAAATGTCCGCTTCCAGCAAGCCGTGCTGGAGCTTGAACAACAGGCCAAGGAAAAAGAAATCAAAACCGCCGACGCGATGGTTGATTCCCAGCTCGATCTGCTCAAACGCAAGCAACGCATCGCGGAGGGCAAAAATCCGGATGGCTTCCTTGCAGGTCTGATCAATGGCAATCCGACCACGCCATCCGCAAACGCACCAAGCGCGGCCCCAGCCCCAGCCCCAACCCAAGCCCAAGGCCAAGGCCAAGCCTCGCAGCAGCAGGCTCTGGCCCAATCCGAGATCAACCGGCCCCAGACGGAACAGTCTGGCAGTTTCTTCTCCCGTCTGCGCAGCGCTGTCGCAAGCCCCTTCAAGCGCTCGGCATCAGAGCCCACTCAGCCACAGCAAACGTCAGAGCCAAGCCTGCTGACCCTGCCAAAGGCCCGCCAGTAATGCACAAAGGCCCGGCTTGTGACCGGGCCTTCTGCTTATCCTGATTGCCTTTTGATAATCCTGGGATCGATTGTGCCCTAGGTCACCCGATAGCCCATCCGAACACCACCCCAGTGGCGCCCCCGGACATAAACCGGTGCAGACACATCCTTCATCAACACAAAGGTGCCGCCACCCATATCCCGACGGTAGGTCTGCAACAGGAAAGGCTCGGTATTCTGCCCGGCCGACAGACCGACACGATCATTGAAAATCCGCCGGTTACGGCAATTGGCAGCATTCCAGATCGGGTCATCGCCTTGTGGCTTCGAGAAGATCTTGTTGTGGGTTGGCAGATACCCGTTCCGATCGATCGCGGCAACAAAGACAATGACGTCATTCTCAGCCACAACAGGTTCCTGAATGGCTGGCATGACGCGATCCGTCATGGTGGTGAAAGGTGCCATCACCTGTTCCGGATCCGTCCCGACAATCGGTGTATAGGTCATGTCGAACAGATCGGTCTCACTGATCCGCCCGGCCTGCACCTCTGCCTCAAAGGCGTCCGCCACCTGATTGGCCAGCGTCTGTATGGTCTTGATACAGAAGGTATCATCCGTCTCGATGCCGCTGATCGAGGACCGCGCTACCATGCGGTCTGCTGCAGCGACCGATTTAATCATCCGCTCGCTGGCCCTGTTGAGCCCGGAATGGGTGGCATCAAATGCCTTGTGCACCGAATCCACATCACCAACCAGCGTCTCGATCGTACCATTGGCTTCAGATACCTGCCCTTCAATGGACTCCGACGATTCCCGGATCGTCTGAAAAGCTTCGTCCAGACCGGTAATCAGCCCGTGCACCGACGCGGTGCTTTTCTCGACCTCATCCATGTAGCCCGTTGCTCGACCGCTGAGATCGATCAGGGCTTCGGCTTCCTGATCCAGATCGGACAATGTGGACCCGATGGTCTCGGTGGCCTTGCTGGTCTGGGCGGCCAGTTCCTTGACTTCCGCAGCAACCACCGCAAACCCTTTGCCGGCTTCCCCGGCCCGTGCCGCCTCAATCGTCGCATTCAGCGCCAACAGATTGGTCTGCCGCGCAATGGCATCAATCGCGGCAGCCACATCGCGCACGGAAGAAAAGGCGCTCTGAAGCCCTTGAAGCTGGGAGTTGATGCCTGTCACCGACTCCACCAGCTCGCTGACCTTGCCCAATGTGACATCGATCATCTCGCGGCTTTGCACCACTTCCTGCGATGTTGTCTGGGCAATTTCAAACGACCGGCTGGCCGCATTCATGATCTGGTCATTCGAAGCCTTGACCTCGCCAGAGGCTTTCACCAAATCGGACAGGGACTGGAAGCAATCAGATGTTTCCTTGTTGATCAGTTCAATCTCACCGGCCAACTCGGCCATATCCTGCCCTAGATCGCCAAGATCATGGACAACATCGCTGATCAATTGTTGATCAATCGGAGATACTGAGCTGTCAGGATTGTCAAGTTCGCTCTCGGTGTCCCCCGAACCGCGATCGAACGCTTCGTGGTCTGTGTCCATATGCACAGCACGCGAAGATTTTGAAAATTTGAACATGTCCCACTCGTCACTAGCGTTAGAATCTGTGATCGGTCTATCATTTGATAGTGCGGGTTAACAAAGACAAAAGAAGCGCCCGTTTTGCGCTATTTTTGGCCTGTTTTGGCCTGTTTCCGGGTCACTTTGCCGATATTCTCGGCAAAGCGTAAACAAAGACATACGTGTCAGCCCGGATTAAGCCGGCTTCCGTTGACCTCTTGTTTTTGATTTTTGTTATGTTATAACGTAACTTAAATCATCGGATTTTTCTGTACACTCCCCGACCCCACCCAAGAAATGGCAAAAAGTTTCACCATGGCTTCTACTGTGAAAAACCTATCCCGGCACTTGGCCGCCCTCTCCGTATTTTCTTTGGTTTCCACCCTTCCCGCTCTGGCCGCCCCTGACGTGGTGGCATCCGTTGCACCGGTTCATTCAATCGCTGCAGCCATCATGAAGGGCGTTGGGACGCCTCACCTGCTCATACCCTCTTCCGCGTCTCCACACAGCGCAGATCTTCGCCCATCCGGTGCACGGGCGCTGCAGGATGCGGATTTGGTCTTCTGGGTTGGCCCACGCATTGAGGCCTTCCTTGTCAAACCCCTGAACACACTGGCAGCGAACGCAAAAGCCATCCCGATGATCGATGCCGAAGGCATGACATTGCTGCCGGTCCGCTCTGGCAGCAACTGGGAAAAACACACCCACGCCCATGATGATGATCACGAACATGAGCATGAGCATGAGCATGAGGATCATGATGATCACGAGCATGAAGGTCACGAGCATGAAGGTCACGAGCATGAAGATCATGACAAGGAGGGTCATGAACATGCGGCCGAAGAGCATGACCATGACGCCCATGATCACGACCATGACGAAGCCAGCGTCATGGACAATCACATCTGGCTCTCCCCGGACAACGGACTGGCGATGGCAGCTGCCATAACCAAAGCCCTGTCCGAAGCCGACCCTGACAATGCCCAGATCTATGCCGCCAACAGCAAGGCTTTGACCGCAGAGATCAAAGCGGCATCAGAGGAAGCCAAGAGCCTGCTCGCCGACCACAAAACGGCCCCCTTCATGGTCTTTCACGATGCCTATCAATATTTCGAAGCAGCGTTTGATGTGTCAGCCATCGGCTCCATCACCCTCACGCCCGGCGTCAATCCCGGCGCCGCTCGGATCAAGGAAATAAAGGAAAAGCTCGACCATCTGGGCGTAGCCTGCCTGATGTCCGAACCGCAATTCTCCTCCAGAATCACCACGATTCTGGTTGAGGGCACCAAGACCAGACAGGGCCTGCTCGACCCGATCGGCAAGGAGCTAACCGAGGGCCCCACCCTCTATCCAGAGCTGATCCGCTACAATGCCCGCCAACTGGCCGGTTGCCTGAAGGGCGCATGATCAGGGGTGAGGCAGCGATCTTAGCCTTGCCAACAACACATGAAAAAGCGGGCGCAAAGGCCCGCTTTTTTCTTACTCAGTATCATCCAGAATGGATGGCCCAAGCCCCAGAATTTGGGGATCGGTTGGCGCAATGACCGAAGCATCCTTGCCCGGATAGTGCAGATTGGCCAGCAGATAGCGCAGCATGTTCAGCCGTCCGCGTCGTTTGTCATTATAGCGGATCACCACCCACGGCGCATGTTTGGTATGGGTTGCCTCCATCATCCGGTTGCGCGCATCCGTATAGGCATCCCACAGATCCAGCGACTTCAAATCGATCGGCGACAATTTCCAATGCTTGAGCAGACTGTGGCGGCGATCATGAAAGCGCTTGAGCTGCATTTCACGTCCCACATTGAGCCAAAATTTGAACAGCCGCGTGCCGCTATCCTGAATCATCTTTTCGAACCGTGGTGCATCATCGAGAAATTTGTCAGCCTGCTCCGGCGTGCAGAAGCCCATCACCGGCTCGACCCCGGCCCGGTTGTACCAGGAACGGTCAAACAGCACGATCTCCCCTTGCGTCGGCAATTGGGCCGCATAGCGTTGGAAATACCATTGCCCCTGCTCCACATCGCTTGGCTTGGACAAGGCGACGACCCGGACATGACGCGGATTGGTATATTCAGTCAGTCGCTTGATCGAGCCGCCCTTGCCAGCGGCATCCCGTCCCTCGAAAACAACAACAATCCGCTGGTCAGTCTGGCGCACCCATTCCTGAACCTTGACCAGTTCGATCTGAAGCTTTTCAAGCTCCTCTTCATATTTTGACCGCTTCAATTTCTTACCATGGGGATAGTTGCCACTGCGCATGGCAACGTCATTCAGAGCGTCTGGAAAATCGGGATTGTTGATATCAAATGGGACAGGCATCACAATTTGCTCCGGCTTCTATGTCAAACGGGTGATGGCGATGCTAACGCCAATTCGAAGGGAAGGCCAGCCACTCCCGCTCTGGACACCCTGAAACGCCATCCCAGCCGCAGCCCTTTGAGCAAGATGGTGTAGCAAGGAATTGTTTTCAGGTTGCAATTCGATTAGACCTATCCCTGTCAAACACTTTGCTGATTGTCGCTCGAACAAGGAAATTCTCTTCAATGTTGCACAAAGCCCTCCGCTCTTTTGGCCTTGTCTTGCTTCTGATCACCACGCTTGCAGCAGGTGCGGTTTCAGGCGCTCGGGCGCAGACAACCGAAGCCCCGAATGTTGCGGATACCCTGCTTGTGCAGCTCGATCAGATCGAAGCCACACTCAACCGTGACGGCCTGTCCGAAGACACCTTCTCCGAACTACGCAGCAGCCTCAGCGACATTGAGGCCAAGGCGACAGCGCAGAAAAGTCAGGTCCAACCTCTGCTACAGGAAGCCAAGGCGCGCCTCGAAGCGCTGAAACCGGCAGAAACAAAGGAAGGTGAGGAAGCTGCAACCGAAGCCGACAGCCTTAAGACACGGCGTGAGGAACTTCAGGAACAAGTTACCCAGATCGACGCCCAGCTCAAGCTGATCTCCTCCAGTCTTGTTCGTGCCGAGCAGTTGAACAACCGCATCACCCTTGCCCGTCAGGACCGGTTCACCCGGCAATTGTTCGAGCGCAGTGGCACCATCCTCAACCCGGCCCTGTGGCTCAATGGCCTGTCCGGCAGCGTCACCACGTGGCAAGCGGTCACCACGCTCTTTTCCGATTGGGGGCGCTATCTGATAACCCGCGCCGCCGATCACATCTGGCAGGTGATCGGAGTGATCCTGATTGTCGCGGTGGTGATCGTTGGTCCCTTGCGGTTCCTGCTCTTCTCCGGCTTGCGACGCCTGTCCAATCTGGAAGACCCCACGGCACTGCAACGCAGCCTCTATGCCTGCTGGGCCGTGTTTGTCTATACCATCGTGCCTGTTCTGATCTTCCTTGCGGTCATCCTCATCCTCGACAATGCCGACCTGATGCCACGCCGCGTTGAAGCCCTGATGTCCGAACTCGGCTCCGTGGTCTTCACCCTGTCCTTGAGCTATGGCTTGATCAGGGTTCTGCTGGCCCCAAGCCGTCCCACCTATCGACTGCTCAATATCTCAGATTCCGACGCCAACAAACTCTATGGCATCGCGCTGACCCTGCTGGCCATCTATGGCTTTGAAATCACCCTTGACGAAACAGACCAGACCCTGTTGACCCCGCTTGAAACCACGATCCTGCTCAGCGGCATCGCCTCGATCCTGACGGCCATCCTGATCTGGACCGGTCAACGCGTGATGATCAACACCACGCCACAGCACGAGACCCCGGTCGATGAGTCCCTGACACTGCCATCCGGTTTCAATCTGCCCGGCTTCCTGCGTCTGTTGCAGCCCTTCATCTGGATTGCCTGTCTTGTGATCGGCCTTGCCCCGATCCTTGGATTTGTATCACTTGGCAGCTTCCTTGCCATGCAGCTGGGACGCACCTTCATCATCCTTGGCCTGCTTGGCATTTTCTCGGCCCTGATCGACAATTTCCTCAATGAAGAGCTCGAAACCGGCAACACCGCAGCCCAGAAAATCTCGCGCGCTATGGGCATCACGCCAAAGACGGTCAATCAGTTCAGCGTGCTGTTCAATGGCCTGATGCGTATCCTGCTCTATGTTGGCGCAGCCCTGCTGATTTTCACGCCATGGGGTGTGGAATCGACCGGCTTCTTCTCTTCGCTCGAAAAGGCCATCTTCAATATCCAGATCGGTGATCTGAGCATTTCCCCGATCAACATTGTCGGGGCACTGGCGGTCTTCATCGTCACTCTGGTGCTGGTCAAGAGCATCCAGCGCTGGATGGAACAGCGCCTGATGCCTGCAACTGACCTTGATACGGGCCTCAAAAATTCCATTCAGACCAGCATTGGGTATGTCGGTTTCATCCTTGCCGCGATGCTGGCCTTCTCCTATATGGGCGTCAATCTCTCCAACATCGCGCTGGTGGCTGGTGCGCTTTCAGTCGGTATCGGTTTTGGCCTTCAGAGCATTGTCAACAACTTCGTCTCCGGCCTCATTCTGCTCGTCGAACGCCCCATCAAGACCGGTGACTGGGTCGTGGTGGGCAACGATCAGGGCTATGTCAGCAAGATTTCCGTCCGCGCCACCAAGATCGAAACCTTCGACCGCGCCACCGTCATCGTTCCCAACTCGGACCTGATCTCCAACCGGGTGATGAACTGGATGCATAACGGCTCCATGGGGCGGATCATTGTGCCTGTCGGGGTTTCCTACGATTCCGACCCGGAACAGGTCCGCGACATTCTGATGCGCGTGGCCAGTCAGTCCGATCAGGTGTCCTCCTACCCCAGCCCGAGTGTCTATTTCATGGAATTTGGCGCATCCTCCCTGGATTTCGAACTGCGTTGCTTCATTCACGACATCAACAGCTCGCTAAGCGCCAAGAGCGACCTGCGCTTTGCCATCTTTAAGGCTTTGAAAGAAGCCAATATCGAAATTCCATTCCCGCAGCAGGATGTCTATATCCGCTCGATGGCAGCCCCGAACAAGCCGATACCACCAGAACTGCCGCCGGAAACACCGCCCACCCAACAAACCGAACAGACAAGTCCCAAGTCCGACGGTCATCAAAATGCCGAATATGAGTTGAACGATGGCAATGACAATGATTCTGGAGAAGGGGACGGCGATGCCGCGGCAACCGCATAATATCGGAACATGGGCGGGTCGAAAAACCCGCTTGGCACGCCTTCTGGCAATGGGGCTTGCCACTGCATTGCCATTTGGCCTTGCCAGCTGCAGTCAGGGGCCAGGCTTTGACCAGCCGGTCATGTATGACAATCTCAACCGCACCGGAGCCTCGGTTAACCCGCAGGAAGCGCTCAGCATGCTCAATGCCTATCGCAGCCGACAGGGACTGAGCCAGTTGGTTCTGAGTGACAAGCTCACGATGGCTGCGCAGGAGCAGGCCAACGCCATGGCGGCGGCCGACAAGGTCAGCCACACATTGGGACGCGATCGAACCCTGATCAAGCGCCTCAACAAGGCCAGTTATGAGCCAGATATTGCAGTAGAGAATATCAGCGCCGGCTATTGGACTCTGGCCGAGGCCTTTTCCGGTTGGCGCGATTCGCGCGGCCACAATGCCAATATGCTGCGCAAGGGTGTCACGGAAATGGGGATTGCGACGAGCTATCGTCCGGATGCCAAATACAAGGTTTTCTGGACCCTTATTCTGGCCAAGCCGTCAGAAATCAAAGAGCCGGACACGATGTCTCAGATGCGGCCCAACAGCCTCTTCGCCCAATAACGAGCCTGCTGCTTACCATCTGCCGCCGCACTGTGGCTGAGGGAACCCACTCTGCCATAAGCACTGAGCGGAACAAATAGCTGCGCATAGGCCCGATGTCCGCCCCAGATGTGCTCGGCCACCGGGTGGCCCGCATCCGCCAAGCTGTCGACATAATCGATATCGGGATCTGCCAAGGCCTGAAGGCTGAGATGATGCAGGATATGCACGCCGGGAGAAAAGCGTTTATAGACTTCATCCATCCCGGTTTTCCAAGAGAAAAGACCACGCCCCGCTTGCAAAGACACCAGTCCCGCGATGCAATGATCATCAAGCATCATCAGATCGATCCGGGCACGCCCTTCTGCCAGCAGTGGCGGCAGAAAGTCATGGGCAAACGCATTGAGCGCAGGCACCACCGACAAGGCCGTGCCTTTACGGGCCTTCCAGCCCGAGGCCTCGACCTTCAGAAAAGCCTCCAGGGCTTCCCCATCATCTAGACCATCCCGGGTTGAAACGAAACGCACCGCGCCCATTTCCTCAAGCCGACGCCTTTGACGGCCCATCAGTTTGCGTTTGTTCCGACTCAAGGTCAGACCGGCATCCTGTGCAGTGCGACAATCAAGAAAGCCCCGTTGGTGCGCGCGACGCATCAGCATCGAGGCAGAGGGACCAAAGTGATCGACCAAAAAAGCGCGAAGCCACTGAAATTCTCGCGCTTCAATCGGGAAATAGGGCCATATCAGAAAGTCCGCGCCGGCTTTGTCGATCAACGCCTTAAGCCCGGATCTAAAATCCGCCTCATTGCGCTGATGCCTGCCATCCAGATCAAGGAAACAGCCACCGATCGGACCGTAGCCATGCCCCCAAAGGGTTGCGTAACTGGCCCCCAGAGACGGAGCGGAGCGCTTGTTTTCATAGTGAAACCGGTAGCCACCCTGATGGACTTGCTGAACCGGTCCGGCACAAATGCGCCCGTCGGCAGCCTCAATGAAAGCAGGGTGCACGAATGGGCTGTCAAACAGATCCATTCTGTCCTCCACATTCAACATCCTGTCTGCTTTCAACAACATCCTGCCCGGTCCCATATCCGTTGCCCTGCCCATCAGACCGCGCAATGCGGTTTCGGTGCACTGCATCCAGTATAAGCAGTTTTTCCGATACAAGACGGCATAGTTTCAGCTTTAGGTTAATCGATCGCGCAAGCAGCACGCGATTTCCATCACCTTTTCCCTTCACCTTCAAGGGATTGAGCGCCGCGCTACGCTAGAATCGCTAAAAATTGAACGATTTGATCAAGAAACGAAGCAAAATTACCAGCTTGCACGTTTTAACGGATCATTAACCCTGACAACAGAATTCCAGTATCGCGTGCTTCCGAGCGGCCTTCAACGCCCCCATCGAAGGCCAAGTCTCACCTCAAGTCTCACCTCAAGTCTCACCTCAAGTCTCACCCGGCAAAGCCACCTTCATCAAGAAAGGCCTGCTCCTCTGGTGTTGTCTCACGACCCAGAACCGCATTGCGGTGCGGGAAGCGACCGAAGCGGGCAATGATATCGCGATGGATGATCGCAAAGCGCTCGGAATTGTCGTTGCCGATCCGCTTCATCCAGGCGATGCAATCCTCTTGTGCCTGCAAATCTTCCGCATGCATCATCGGCATCACCGCAAAGGTCTTTTCATCATAGCTGAGCTGATTCCAGTCCGGATGCGCGACCAGCATTGAAGAGAGCCGTAAAGCTTCATCATCATGGGCAAAAGCTTCGGCCGAGTCGCGATAGAGATTGCGAGAAAACTGATCCAGCACGATGATCAGAGCCAATGTTCCGTGCAGGCTTTCCCGCCAAGCGCTGAGCTGACCGGCACGGGCCGCCTCAAGCACAGGACCGAATCTTTCGCGGATCTCCGCATCGAACCCGTCATCCTTGGCAAACCAGTATTTCGGATCGGCCCCGAACCAGAAATCCAACACTTCTTGTGGCTGTACGTGATTGGCTTGCATCATCATCTCCCCTTATTGTCCGGTTTCCCCGCTTGCGACATTGTCAGCGAACCGTTAGAAACCGAGATCACCCCATATACTGATTTATACTGGATTTAACGTAAGACGGAACGCGCCTCATGCAAGAGATGGACTTAAGCGGCCTCAAATGTCCCCTGCCCGTCCTGCGGACCCAAAAGGCATTGTCGACCATGAAGGCAGGCGACTGCATAGAGGTCACCACCACCGATCCGATGTCGATGATCGACTTGCCTCATTATTGCAACGAGCATGGTCACCGACTGCTGGCAAGCGACCAGCACCAAGACGGTAAGATGCGTTTTCTGATTGAAAAAGCGTGAGCGCCTCAGGGCTTCGGGCGTGGCAAATAGGCCAGACGAACCACATCACCCTTCTGCGCCTTTAGCGGCTGGACCGGCTTTTCGAACGGGCTGGCTAGGGGCAATTGCGCCATTTTCAGCGGCAGCTTGATCGGCCTTTTTTTCACCCCGGCATACACCCGCACCGGCTCCATTACCTTGAAGCGCGGCTCAAGAAAGCTGACCTTGTAGGCCACATGTGGCGTCCATTTCGGCCCGCCATTGGGGCAGATTTCCGGCCGCATGTCATGGGGTCGAGTGATCGCTCCAAACTGGGTCCCATTGGCAATCGATGCCCCGGCGCCCGGCGCCATATCCTGCCGCACGAAGCCTTGGGTCAGCAGGAAAGCGGCTGTCTCGGAACGCACTTGTGTGTTGGAAGCCCCCAGCACCACCGCCACCAGTTGCCGGCCATTGCGCGTTGCAGACGAAACGATGTTGTAACCGGAGGAACAAACAAACCCGGTTTTCATACCGTTGGCACCGCGAAAGGTTTCGAGCAGCTTGTTGTAGGAGCGAAGGACCCGCTTGCCATGGCGAATGGCCGGGATCTGGAACAACGGGCGATATTGCGGAAATTCCAGCAGGATCTGCCGGGTCAGCACAGCCATGTCACGGGCCGAGCTGGTTTGATCCGGATGGAAAAGACCATTGGCATTGACAAAATGGGTCGCAGTCATACCCAGACGCGCCGCCTCCCGGTTCATCCGCTCGGCAAAGGCAGGTTCACTGCCCGCAACCCGTTCACCCAAAGCGGCGGCAATGTCGTTGGCCGATTTGACCAACACCATCTTCAGTGCATTGTCGACCGTCAGCCGTGTGCCGACCTTGAACCCCATTTTAGATGCAGGATAGGCCAGTGCATGCTCGGAAATGGTCACCACACTATCTTCGGACAATTCGCCAGACGCGATCGCCCGAAAGGTGACATAGGCCGTCATCAGCTTGGTCAGCGATGCCGGATACCATTTCTGGTTGGCTTTTTGATGATACAGCACCTTGCCGCTCGCCACATCCATCAGCAACAGCGGATTGGCAGACAGAACCAGATCCTGCTTTTCCGCAGGTTTGGCCTTTTGCGCCGCCTGCGCCGACCCGCCCGTCGCCAGCATTGATCCCATCAGCGCGACAAGGCCAAGACCGACCAACGATAGCGCCGTCAAACGTCTGCTGGATTTGACCAGACGGTCTTGTTTGGTGTGACTGGCTTTGACGACAAAGGCTGGACGCATGATCCGAAACTCTCCGAAGATAGGCAGTTCGAGACTGATTCTCAGATCAGTCGGGTAGGGTTCTGACCTTAAAGACCCACCCCTCTCTAGCGGATGCACCGACGGCGAACAAGCCCCAATCGCGAGAAGGCGCATTCCAACATGGGCCGCAGAGACAAAGCCCTTGCCCTTGCTTGATGCCCCCACTAATCTCAACGCAATCACGAGACAGCACGGTCTCGTGCGATGGAAGCTCAACAGAGCCCGTCCTGTTCAAACAAACCTTTCCAAGCAAGGCCTCCATTCATGCCAATCATCAATCGTATTGCCGACTTTCACGACGAACTCACTCAAGTCCGGCGCGATTTGCACCAACAACCAGAGCTTCAGTTCGACGTCCATGAAACCGCCAAGCGGGTCGTCAAGGAACTGACAGCCTATGGCATCACGGACATCACCACTGGCATTGGCAGAACCGGCGTCGTCGCCGTGATCGAAGGCAAGAGCAACATATCCGGCAAGACTGTAGGGCTGCGCGCCGACATGGACGCTCTGCCGCTGGTTGAGACATCCGGCAAGCCCTATGCCTCCAAGGTCGAAGGCAAAATGCATGCCTGCGGTCATGATGGCCACACCACCATGCTTCTGGCAGCGGCCAAGTATCTTCAGGAAACCCGCAATTTTGATGGTCGCGTCGCGCTGATCTTCCAACCAGCTGAAGAAGGCGGGGGCGGCGCGCGCGAAATGGTCGCAGACGGCCTGATGGATCGCTGGTCGATCGATGAAGTCTATGGCATGCACAACTGGCCCGGTGTGCCGCTCGGGGCCTTTTGTATGAAGGATGGCCCGATCATGGCCTCAGCCGATCGCATCATGATCAATGTCGAGGGCAAAGGCTGCCATGCCGCCAAGCCCCATGAAGGCATTGACACTGTCGTGGTGATGGCCGCCATTATTCAGGCGGTGCAGACCATCGCCAGCCGCAACACCAACCCGCAGAGCTCGATTGTCGTCTCTCTTTGCCACATCCATGCTGGTTTCACGGACAATGTGGTCCCCCAGACCGGTTTCATCGAAGGCACGGTCCGCACCCTCGACCCCGCAGTCCGCGATATGGCCGAACAGCGCTTGCAAGAAATTGTCGAGGGCACGGCAGCTCTTTATGGTGCCAAGGCCACATTGGCCTATCAGCGCGATTACCCCGTCACTGTCAATCATGGCGCACCAGTGGCAGTCGCCGAAAAGGTAGCCAAGGAACTGGCCGGTGAGGACCAGGTCGATGCCACCATGACGCCATCCATGGGCTCGGAGGATTTCTCCTTCATGCTACAGGAACGACCCGGCGCGTTTGTTTTTGTCGGCAATGGCGACAGCGCCTCGCTGCATCATCCCGATTATGACTTCAATGATGACCTCATCCCGGTCGGGGCATCCTATTGGGTGAAGATTGTCGAGGCTGCCCTGCCAGCCTGAGGCCAGACAACCCAATCCCGCAAGCCCGATGCAAGGGGGCGATCATGTTAGAATCTCTGCCAATCTTTGCCGACACCGGCCTTAGTGAGCTCGCTCTGTGGGGTCTGATTGTCGCTGCTTATGCCACCTCCGCCATGACTGCCGCCTTTGGCATTGGTGGCGGAGTTGCGTTGTTGGCAATCATGAGCATGGTCATTCCCGTCGCAACCCTCATTCCAGCCCACGGCATCGTCCAGATGGGTTCCAATGCAGGGCGGGCATGGCACTTGCGTTCCCATATTCGATGGACCTTCATGCTGGCCTTTGCCATCGGCGCGATCCTTGGTACGGCGGTCGGATCGCAAATCGTGATCGCCTTGCCCGATGCCCTGTTGAAGATCATCCTTGCTCTGTTCGTGTTGTTTCTGGTCTGGGCTCCGCGACCCAAATTCATGCAAGGCGGCGCGGCAACCATCGGATTTGGCGGTGCCTTTTCCTCACTTGTCGGCATGTTTGTCGGTGCAACCGGCCCCCTTGTCGCTGCCATCGTGGCCGGCAAGGCCCCGGACCGTCAGGGGGTCGTTGCAACCCATGCAACCGCCATGACCCTTCAACATGGCTTGAAGATCATTGCCTTCGGCTTTGTCGGCTTTGCGTTTAAAGCTTGGATCGGTTTGCTGCTGGCAATGATCGCGTCCGGCTATCTGGGGACCATCACCGGCGGCAAGATCTTGCATATGATGGATGAAAGCCTGTTCCGCAAAATCTTCAAATATCTGCTGACCGGTCTGGCACTGCTGATGCTGTTGAATGCCGTCCGCACGCTTCTATAGCCAACAAGACGCATCAAATGGGCGCCAAAGCGCAATGATGGCCGTGCGTGCGAAAGGATGTGAACATTTTACCAGGAAGAGAAATGGTGCCCCTGGCCCGACTCGAACGGGCACTCCGGTGAAGGAAACGGATTTTGAATCCGTCGCGTCTACCAGTTCCGCCACAGGGGCACGTGAGGTGGGAATATAGAAGCAAAAATTCTCCCGTCAACAGACAAGCGTCACAATTCTTCCATAGTCAACACGATTTGACACCCCCTTAACCAGTGGCCCCTATGCTCGCGCCACTGGAACAAGGCACAAAGGTGCCCTATCTGAACTGAGACATTCCGCCTCCGGCAGAGACAAGAGAGAGATGATCCCCGATGCTGCGCAAATTGTATGATTGGACAATGGGTCTGGCATCAGGCCCCCGCGCCCCTTGGGCGCTCGGGTCGGTTTCCTTCATCGAAAGCTCGGTCTTCCCCATCCCGCCAGACGCGCTATTGATCCCGATGGTCATCGCCAAGCGCGAAAAAGCATGGCTCTACGCTGCCATTTGCACGGCGGCTTCCGTGCTCGGTGGGTTGCTGGGCTATATCATCGGTGCCTTTCTGTTTGACCAGTTGGCTCAGCCGATCCTCAGCTTCTATGGCTATGCGGACAAATTCGCTTCTTTCACAGAACGCTACAATGAATGGGGCGTCTGGATCGTGCTGATTGCCGGTCTTACACCCTTTCCCTACAAGGTCATCACCATTGCGTCGGGCGCCACAGGGCTGGCCATGCCGGTCTTTCTGGTCGCTTCCGTCATCGCCCGGGGCATTCGCTTCTTAGCCGTCGCAGCGTTGCTCTATTGGCTCGGCCCTCCTATTCGCGATTTCATCGAGAAAAGGCTCGGTCTGGTTTTCACCGTGTCGCTGATCGTCTTGATCGGCGGTTTCGTTGTGGCGAAATATCTGGTTCCACACTGACAAATTTTCGACATGGTTGCCCCCTAAAGCTCTGACACCTGCCAAGCTTGGCCCTCCCGGCCCGCATCCCGTCCCTTGGATGACAGACAATGACATTGACGACCCCGCTTTCCGACACCCAACGCATGAGCGCCCTCCTGCTCTTTCTGGGATCTGCCTTCATTTCCCTATGTTCCCTTGGCTTCGAACATATTGGCGGTTTCCAGCCGTGCCAATTGTGCTACATCCAGCGTCACACCCATTACGCCATGGTACCGCTCGCAGCCATTTTGGTGCTTGCGATCCGTCTAAAGGCCCCCGCACCTTTTGTCCGGCTGATGCTTTTGGCCTTGTCGGGCCTGATGTTCTACAGCGCGGGCGTGGGCGTCTATCAGGCCGGTGCCGAGTGGGAATTCTGGATGGGTCCCAGCGACTGCACAAACACCGTTGAAATCACCAACAATGCCGCCAATCTGCTGCAGCAACTTCAACAAACCGAACTGATCAGTTGCTCGGTCGCCCAGATGCGCATTCTCGGTCTTTCCTTTGGCGGCTGGAATGCCGTGCTGTCCAGCATTCTCGGCGCCATTGGCCTCGTCGGCGCATTTGGCCGGGATGGTGTCTTCGGCTTTGTGTTCCGTCTGCTGCCCTTCCTCAAGGGCTGGCTCGACAAGCTCTATGGTCAGGCCTGATCAGATCACTCCGTCGCGCCCTGCTTTCAGGTCGCGATAGATCGCCCAGAGCAAATGCGCAGCCGCGCTGCGCTCTGGTTGCCACGCGCTTGCCGCCAACTCCTCCAATTGCTTGGCGCTGAGCCGCTCGTCCGCCCCCACCAGATGGGCGGCGGCCACCTGCAAGGCCAGATCACCGGACGGCATCACATCACGCCCCCCAAGACAGAACAGCAGATAGATATCGGCTGTCCATGGTCCCACCCCATGCAACGCAAGCAATTCCGTGCGCACCACAGACAGGCCTTGTTCCAGCAACCCATCGGGATCAAAGCCATCTGCAAAGGCTTGGGCGATCCTTGTCACCGCCTTGATTTTCGGCCGTGACAGAGAGCAGGCACGCAAATCCTCTTCGCTCGCCTCGGCCAACGCTTTGGCCTCCATGCCCGGATAGGCCGCCTCAAAGCGCTGCCAAATGGCATTGGCCGACGCAACCGAGACCTGTTGCCCCAACAGGATCCGCAACAAACCCCCAAGGCCTCCGGGCCGTTGCCGCAAAGGGATCGGCTGGCACAGTTCGATGAAAGGCACACAGCGCCGGTCCAACTGACCGAGCCGCACCAAAGCCGCATCGAGATCTGACTGATCCTTAAAGCGTTCCATAATCGATCTTTCTCACTTGGCGTCCCTATAGACACTCCCTGCCCGAAGGGGCTATCAATCACCAGATTGCCTCCTCCCGCAACCGGACAAGACCCGATGTGCCCGATTTTCCGCTTTGCCCCCAGCCCCAATGGCGCTCTTCATCTGGGCCACGCCCTCTCGGCTCTGATCAATTTCGAAGCGGCACAATGCATGCAGGGACAGTTTCTGCTCCGCATCGAGGACATCGACACCATCCGCTGCACCCCGAACCAGGTCAACCAGATGACCGATGACCTGCGATGGCTGGGCCTCGACTGGCCTGAACCGGTCGTGCAGCAATCCAGCCGTTTTGACGTCTATGCGGCAAGCATTGATCAATTGAAACAGCGAGGCCTGCTCTATCCTTCCATCGCCAGCCGCAAAGAGATCCGGCAGGCCATCGCCCGCTCAGAAGAACAAACAGGGCACCCGCATCCGTGCGATCCGGATGGAGCACCGCTGTTCCCCCGCCATTTGCTCAAGGAGAAAGAGCATGCGAATGGTGACTGTGCCTGGCGGCTCGACATGGAAAAGGCAATGAAATTGGTGGCGTCCGCCCCCCTCAACTGGCAGGAAAATGGCCCTCGCAGCCCATCCTATCCGCAAGTGTCCGCCATTCCTGCTCAGCCAAAGGCATGGGGCGATGTGATATTGGCGCGCAAGGACTGCCCGACCAGCTATCATTTGTCGGTGGTGGTGGATGATGCCGTGCAAAAGATTTCCCATGTGGTGCGAGGGCAAGATCTCTACCACGCCACCGGCCTGCACCGGCTGTTGCAACAACTTCTCGCTCTACCCGCCCCACTCTATCATCACCATCGGTTGCTGACTGACATTGCAGGGCAAAAGCTCTCCAAATCCCGTGGGGATCTGAGCTTGAAGACGTTGCGCGCGCAAGGTGCGACACCCGCCGACATCCGCACCATGATTGCGTTTTCCGACGACGATCTGGCTGCGTTTCTCTATTGACCCAGAATCTGGTGCGAGACGGAAATCCAGAAGGGCAGGGTCACCAGCCCCAAGAGCACCGACAGGGTGATGGTGTTGGCCGCCACCCGGTGCCCGACACCAAAATGCTCGGCCAGCAAATAGGCATTAACCCCGGTCGGACAGGCCGCACCAATCAGGATCACAGCCACCCATTCAGTTGGCAACGGAATCAGTGTGCTGGTGATCAGCAGGAACAGAGCGGGCAGCAGCATAGTCTTCATCAGCGCCAGCAGGAAGCCCGACAGGATGTCGCCACTCAGCCCGTATTTGCGCATCCCCATGCCCATCGACATCAAGGCCAGAGGCACGGTCACGGGCACGATCTTGTCAATCACCACCGAAGCCACCTGTGGGATGCCAAAACCGGTGAGGCTCCACAGCCCCCCGGCCACGATGCCAACGACGATCGGATTGGCCGCAAGCCCCTTGGCCACATTGAGCAGAGCAGCGCCGACATTCAGCGCCTTTCCCTCTTCCCGATCATACCATTCCACCAGAATGGAACTGACCAGCATCGCAGCAGGCAAATGCACCGTCAGCAGCATCAGCAAGGGAAACAGCGCCTCTTCGCCATAGACCCCGGTGATCATTGGAATGCCAAGCAGCACCAGATTGGAGAAGCCAGCGGAAATCCCGGCCACGGCCAGTGCCTTGCCCTCGCGCTTGAAGACCACCGCCAGCAAAATCATCCCCAAAATCCAAACCGCAAACAGACAGGGGAAATAAGCCCCCCACAAGGGCCACGGCGCCTGTCCGGCCAGATCATTGGTCGCCAGATTTCGGAACAACAGCAAGGGCAGTGGGATGGTGAAAACGAATTTCGACAGGGCCGCCCCGACATCCTGCGGCACAAGGCCAATGATCACCACGCCATAACCAAGACCGATCAGCGCAAAGATGGGAAAAACAATCAAGAGAATATCGGCCATGGAGACCTCCGGGGCAGGCAGGCGGGGACATGAGGCAGGTCACGGACGCAAGGAAGCAAAGTCCTTGTGATGCCAATGCTTTGGCAATTAAACTGACACCTGTCTCAATCGAATTGAGGATGGCAAGTTGGCAGGGAAAGAGGCATCATGCGGATCGACAACCTCTTGAAAATGCACATCTAAGGGTGCCTATAGCATAAAATGGAATACAAGAATCAAGAAAATGTTGACCAGACTCGTGAAGTCGACAGCTTTCACCATGACCTGCGCACCCAGTTGAGCGCCATCGTCTCCCTGAGCACATTGATCCGGAAATCCCGAAATCCGGCCAACTGCACTGCTTTGCTTGAGGCTTTGCATCTGGCCGCCAACAATGCCATGGCAATGATGGAAGACGGCGCTGCCATGCATGAAGCCCTGCCGACAGACAGCATGCAGCTGGTCAAACTGCTTAAGGATTTTGAGCAAGTGGCATCAGGTCTTGCCGAGGCACGCGGTGCCCATTTCAGGCTGGTGCTTGATCCGGCCCTCAAATCCACCGCCTTTGCCAGCCCCGATCCGACCTATTTCAACCGGCTTTTCACCCTGCTGCTCGACAATGCCATCAAATATGCCCCCGACTCGACCATCACCCTGTCGGCCACCATCAAGGAAGGCAACGAGCTGGCGCTGGATTTCGCCGACAATGGCCCCGGCTTTGGCGTTGCAGACCCAAGCCTGCTGTTCGAACCCTATCAGCGCGGCACCAGTTCCGAAGGGGTCGCCGGGTCAGGTCTTGGTCTGTGGAGCGTCAAGACGATTGTCGAAATGATGCATGGCAAGATCTGGGCGGCTGCCAACAAGCCCACGGGTGCCGTCTTCTTTGTCCGTCTGCCGCTTGATGTGGTCGCAACCGCTCCACTACCAGAGGATAAAGACGACAGCGACACCAAAGCGACAACAGAAGACGGCCTCGGTTTTGCCGGGCTGATTGTCGACGACAATGCCACCAATCAGCTGATCATCTCCGAATTGCTCAAAGCCATGGGCTGCGCCACCAGCCATGCCTCTTCCGGCGAAGAAGCGCTAACACGCTTGGCATCTGAACAGGCAACCGATCTGCCGGACTTCATGCTGCTCGACATCCGTATGGAAGGCATGGATGGTTGGGAACTGGCCGGGCGCATCCGCGACAACAAGGCATGGGATGCGATGCCTCTGATCGCGGTCTCCTCCGACCCGACCCCGGCAGCGTTGGCTCCCTTTGATGGCTGGATGCAGCGGCCGATTGATCCCGAAAGGCTCCAATCCATGCTGAGCGATCTGGTCAAGAGCTAATGGCCTTGGCCGTCGCCTCTCCATCCAATGTGGAAAGAAAAAAAGCCCGCAATCGTGTAAGATTGCGGGCTTCCAGTTAGCCCACCGACCAACGAGTTTCAGCCACCAGCGGGCACAGAGGAATGCGGTCGGGCACCTACCGCAAAGCCTGATCAAGTCTGTTTGGTTAGGCAACCAGTTCGGCAATATTCTTCATGATTTCATTCAGCTGGAAGTCTTTCGGCGTATAGACAGCGGCAACCCCATGCTCCAACAGATGCGCCGCGTCTACGGGCGGAATAATGCCGCCAACCACCACGGGCACATCATCCAGCCCGGATGCCCGCATCAGGTCCATCACATCGTCAACCAGCGCCAGATGCGAACCGGACAGGATCGACAGCCCCACCACATGCACCCCTTCTTCGAGCGCAGTATTGACGATCTGCTCCGGTGTCAGACGAATGCCCTGATAGACCACCTCCATGCCGCAATCCCGTGCCCGCACGGCAATCTGCTCCGCTCCGTTGGAATGGCCATCAAGGCCCGGCTTGCCGACCAGAATTTTCAAGCGCCGCCCCAACGTCTCGGACACTGCATCCACTTTCTCGCGCACGCCAGCCAGCTCTTCGCTGGTGGCCAAAGCCGCCTTGCCAACCCCGGTCGGGGCGCGATATTCGCCAAAGACCGAGCGCAAGACCTGACCCCATTCACCGGTGGTCACCCCCGCCTTGGCGCAAGCAATGGAAGGCTCCATGATATTGGTCCCGCTCACAGCGGCATCCTTCAACGCGGCCAGCGCCGCTTCAACAGCCCCGTTGTCGCGGCCCTCGCGCCATGCCTTGATCTTCTCGACCGCTTCCTGCTCAACGGCAGGATCAACGGTCAGAATCGAACCACCATCGCCAGAAGATAGCGGCGACGGTTCGCTTTGCTGAAACTGGTTCACCCCGACAAGGGTCTGATCGCCGCGCTCGATGCCTTCAAGCCGCTTGGCGTTTGATTCCACCAGCTTCTGTTTCATATAGCTTGATTCAATCGCCGAGATCGCGCCGCCCATTTCCTGAATGCGAACCATCTCCTCGCGCGCTTCTGCCTTCAGCGCTTCGACCTTGGCATCGACTTCCTTGGAGCCATCAAACAGATCACCAAATTCAAGCAAGTCCGTTTCATACGCCATGATCTGCTGCATCCTCAGCGACCATTGCTGATCCCACGAACGCGGCAAGCCAAGGGCCTCATTCCAGGCAGGCAACTGCACCGCCCGCGCCCGCGCCTTTTTCGACAAAACCACCGCCAGCATCTCGATCAGGATGCGGTAGACATTATTCTCCGGCTGCTGCTCGGTGAGGCCGAGGGAATTGACCTGCACCCCATAGCGGAAGCGACGATATTTCTCTTCCTTGACCCCATACCGCTCAAGACAAATCTCGTCCCACAGATCGACAAAGGCCCGCATCTTGCAGATTTCGGTCACGAACCGCATGCCCGCATTGACAAAGAAGGAGATCCGCCCGACCGCTTCCGGAAAGTCAGCTTCGCTCATCACGCCGCTTTCCTTGACCGCATCCAGCACGGCAATCGCCGTCGACAGGGCATAGGCCAACTCCTGCACAGGCGTCGCGCCTGCTTCCTGCAAATGATAAGAGCAGACATTCATCGGGTTGAATTTCGGCATTTCGCGATAGGTGAAGCCGATAATGTCGGTGGTCAGCCGCAAGGATGGCTTGGGCGGAAAGACATAGGTGCCGCGCGAGAGATATTCCTTGATCAGATCATTCTGGGTGGTGCCAGCCAGTTTGGCCCGATCCGCACCCTGCTCATCAGCAACCGCGATGTAAAGCGCCAACAGCCATGCCGCCGTCGCATTGATGGTCATCGAAGTGTTCATCTGCTCAAGCGGAATCTGATCGAACAGGGCCCGCATGTCACCAATATGGGCAATTGGCACCCCCACCTTTCCCACCTCGCCGCGCGCCAGCGCATGGTCCGGGTCATACCCTGTCTGGGTTGGCAGATCGAACGCCACCGACAGGCCGGTCTGACCCTTGGACAGATTGGTGCGATAAAGGGCATTGGAATCCTTGGCCGTGGAATGGCCCGCATAGGTCCGAAACAGCCAGGGCCGGTCCTTTTGCCGCATCTCGCTTGCCGCGTGCCCGGTGTCAGCCTTCATACTTTCGTTCACACTGTGTTGATGGGTCATCTCTGGTTCCTCCCGATCACCCGCCAAGGGTCGTGTCTCTCTGATCCACCTTCGAACGCGATGGCAAGGCAGATGGACCCGCAACCCCCTACGGCACTTCAGCTTTTGTTCCATAGGGCAATAGGCGTCGTTCCACACCCTTCCCCTTGGTCACTTCTTTTTGTTCAAACAAGAGTGTCTCTTCGCACACGCAAAAAGCAAATTGGCAATAAGACGTATATCTTTGCGCAAAATAATTTCGGATAGTTTCGCAAGTGCGTCATAAAGCGCAGTTCGCAGTCCAAAGTTGCTGCGGCGCAATATGACCAATGCAATGGCTTTCTATGTCAGGAGGAGCATAAATGGCTGAAGAACTGCTTGCTCAGGGCACCACCGGTGAAAAAAAAGATCTATATGAGATCGGTGAAATCCCGCCACTGGGACATGTGCCCAAAGAGATGTATGCCTGGGCGATCCGTCAGGACCGTCACGGCCCACCGGAACAATCCTTCCAGATCGAGGTCGTCCCGACCTGGGAGCTGGACAGTCACGAAGTGCTGGTCCTCAACATGGCCGCTGGTGTCAATTATAATGGCGTCTGGGCAGGCCTTGGCGAGCCAATTTCGCCGCTCGACGTGCATAAAAATCCCTATCATATTGCCGGCTCCGATGCCTCGGGCATCGTTTGGGCCGTCGGCTCGAAGGTGAAGAGCTGGAAGGTCGGCGACGAAGTGGTCATTCACTGCAATCAGGATGATGGCGACGACGCGGAATGCAATGGCGGCGATCCGATGTTCTCGCCCACCCAGCGGATCTGGGGCTATGAGACCCCGGACGGCTCCTTTGCGCAATTTTCCCGCGTTCAGGCGCAACAGTTGCTGCCTCGTCCGAAACACCTGACTTGGGAAGAAAGCGCCTGCTATGTGCTGACCCTGGCCACCGCCTACCGCATGATGTTCGGCCACAATCCCCACGAGCTGAAACCCGGTCAGAATGTGCTGATCTGGGGCGCCTCGGGCGGTCTTGGCGTTTTCGGCGTCCAGATTGCAGCGGCCGCCGGAGCCAATGCCATCGGTGTGATCTCGGACGAATCCAAGCGCGATTTCGTCATGAGCCTGGGTGCCCGTGGCGTGCTGAACCGCAAGGATTTCAAGTGCTGGGGCCAGTTGCCCAAGGTCAATTCGCCCGAATATGCCGAATGGTTCAAGGAAGTGCGCAATTTCGGCAAGGCCATCTGGGACATTACCGGCAAAGGCAACAATGTTGATATGGTGTTCGAGCATCCCGGTGAAGCGACCATGCCGGTATCCACCTTCATCGTCAAACGCGGCGGCATGGTGGTCATTTGCGCAGGCACATCAGGCTTCAACCTGACCATGGATGCCCGTTATCTCTGGATGCACCAGAAGCGGGTTCAGGGCTCACACTTTGCCCATCTCAAACAGGCCATGGCCGCCAACCAGATGGTCATTGACCGCCATGTGGATCCTTGCATGTCAGAGGTCTTCACTTGGGACCAGATCCCCAAGGCCCACGATCTGATGCTCAACAACCGCCATCAGCCGGGCAACATGTCCTGTCTGGTCAACACCAGCCGGACCGGCTTGCGCTCCGCCGAAGAGGTGATTCTGGCCAGCCGTGGCGAAGAAATCTGATTTCTACCTGTCAAAAGCGCAGGAAAAAGGCCGGTCACACCGGCCTTTTTCATATCCCATGTCACGCATTTCCCATGTCACGCATTGCTTGTCTGATAGCGCAGATCCTCAGACATGCTCGTCATCTTCTTTTTCCGTCACGCCCTCCGCATGCTGCTTCGGGTCGGGATGCTCAAGATCCGCTTTTGTCACTCGGTTGCGATTGAGCCGCTGCCAGCGAATCCGCCAGGCATTCACCTCTGCACCGAACAAAAAGATCATTGAAATAATGTGCAGGAAGATGAGGGTCGCCACCACCCCGGCAAGCCCCGCATAGACCTTGGCATATTGTGCAAAATGGGACAAATAGTAGGAGTAGGCCTCTGCGGTGATCCACCACAGAACCAGCGTGGTCAAAACCCCGGGCCACAGATCATCCCACTCGATTACCCGCATCGGCAACCAGCGATGGCTGGCGACAAGAAAGGCCGTCAGGATCGGCAGGGCAATACTCAGGCGCACCACATCAAACGTCACCTGAAAGTCCTGCAGCCACGGCAAATGCGGCTTGGCGATCTGCCATGCCAGCGGGGCCATGAACAGACCAGCCGCCACCGACACCATCACCAAAATCGCCCCGATGACAGCAATCAGCCCCATCGCCCGGCGCGACAGGATCGACCGGCGCTCATAATAACCATAGGCACGGTTCAGTCCTTCGCGCAGGCTCTCGACCAACGAGGTCAGCGTCACAAGAAAGATCACAAGAGACAGGGACAACAAGCTTCCCGTTCGCTCGGCAATCACCGCATCCACATCCGGTTGCAGGATATGGGCGATCGGATCAGGCAACAGGAAGGGCAGCAAATCCTGAAGGATATTCCCCAGCTCCTGCCCACCGGCCCAAACGGTCACCCCGGTGATGATCAGCAGGAAAGGAAACAGCGATAGCAGAATAGAGAAGGCAATATTGCTGGCCAACGCGAAACCATGATTGTCCGAAAACCGCCAGAAGATCCGAACCGGAACCAACACCCATTCCCAAATCTGAGACATTCCCGACACCCTGACGCAAAGACGCTATCCGTCGCAATCCTTATAAGCTGCAATCATAAAAAGCAATCCGTCACAAAATCGCGAAACCGCAAGGGATGGATGGACAATTAGGGTTTGACCGGATAGGGATCCTAAACCTGCCCGCTCTGTTTCCCGCTTCGGCCTGCCATCAAAGGGTCTTTCCATGTCAACCAAGACAAAGCCAAGCCTTGCGCAAGCAACCCCTGCCCTGTTTGTCGTCTTGTGGTCGACCGGCTTCATCGGCGCACGGATGGGGGCGCCCTATTCCGAACCGATGACTTTTCTGGCCATGCGTTTCTCGCTGGTCCTTGCGCTTCTCTTGCCCATTTCCCTGATGCTGCGTGCCAAATGGCCCACTCCGAAACAGGCCTTTCATGCGTTTGTAACAGGCTTGCTGATCCACGGCGTCTATCTGCCTTGTGTCTTCTGGGCCATTGACAATGGCATGCCTGCCGGGCTCGCGGCTCTCGTGATGGGTCTGCAACCGGCCATGACTGCCTTCTTTGCCCGTGGCATTCTGGGCGAGCGCCTGACGCGCAATCACCTGTTTGGTTTCATACTGGGATTGATCGGCATTTGCCTGGTGCTTTATCCGCGCTTGAGCGGTGGGGATTTTTCCGTCACCCCGCCCCAGATAGGCGTGGTTTGCGCTGCCATGCTGTCCATTTCCTTTGGCACCGTCTATCAGAAACGCTTTGCCGCCAATCTCGACATGCGCGCCGCCACCATCTGGCAATATCTCGCCGCCTGCCTCCTGTGTGCCGGACTGAGTTTTGCCACCGAGACCCAAACGATTGTCTGGTCAGGCGAGTTCATCTTTGCCCTTGGCTGGCTCACTCTGGTCCTATCCATCGGTGCCATCTTCCTGTTGCTCTGGCTCATCGAGCATGGCGCCGTCTCCAACATAGCCGCCCTTTTTTATATGATCCCGGCGGTGACTGCGGTCATTTCCTATCTGCTGTTCGACGAGCCGATCACCTTGATGCAGATCGTTGGCATCATCATCACCGCCACTGGTGTATTGATCGCCAGCCGCAAAGCCAGATAAGGCGACAGGCAATAGAAGAGAAGCACCTTTTCCTTCTTTCCATCACAGCCTTGCCTGCATCCAAATGCCGCGCGCAGTCACCGGTTCCTTTGGCACCATTGCCAAGCCCGTCAAATCACGTCCCATCTCCCGCTTCAACGGCAGTGCAACATGACTTTCCATTAATCCATTGGCCAATTGCCAAGTGACGGCCCGCCCTTCACTGTGCAGTGCAGCATAAACGGATTTTCGACCGCGCGACCCAAGCGGCACTCAGACCGACGCGCAGTCTTAAAGGAGGAGGAAGATCCATGACCCTGACCATTCAGACCCAAGCCATCCCGACGCCAGAGACCTTCATGGACGACACAGGTGCCGCCCTGACCGCCATCGAAACCCTGCTCGAAGCCATCAAGACCGAAGTGCGGGCCAAGGTGGTTGTCGAGGATCGCATCAGCGCAGAACGGATCGAGGCTGAACAGCGTGCCACCCACGGATTTGCTTGGTTCGCCACCTATGTCGAAGCGCTCAAGGAAATGCGCGGCTATGCCAGCACGCTTTCAGACGAAGGCCGCTTTGGCGAAATGGAAATGTTGATCACCCGCATCGCCTTTGCCGAATATCTCGCCCAGATCTTTGGCGGCATCCCGATGACTCAAGGTGAAATTGTCCGTCTGGCAGATTTCAACCTGCCCTTTGAGGCCATCCAGAAGGCCTATTGCCCGCAAATTGTGCGCCTGATCACAGAAGGCAACACACCAACCATCCGCAATCGCCTGATCGCGCTGATCGAAGCCGCAGAAGGGGCCGCTTCCTATGGCGATGCCGGTCTTGATGAGACCATGGAAGCGTTTCGCGAGGAAATGCGCCGCTTTGCCGACAGCGAAGTCAAACCCCATGCCCATCAATGGCATCTGGACAATGCCTATATCCCCCTCGACATTGTCGACAAGATGGCTGAAATGGGTGTTTTTGGCCTGACCATCCCGGAAGAGTTTGGCGGACTGGGCCTTGGCAAGGAAAGCATGTGCGTGGTGTCGGAAGAATTGTCCCGCGCCTATATCGGCGTCGGCTCGCTTGGCACCCGCTCGGAAATCGCCGCCGAACTGATCATTTGCGGCGGCAATGACGAACAAAAAGAAAGCTGGCTGCCACGCATCGCGGCGGGCGAAATCCTGCCAACCGCCGTCTTCACCGAGCCCAACACCGGCTCTGATCTGGCCAGCCTGAAGACCCGCGCCGTGCGCGATGGCGACAGCTACAAGGTGACCGGCAACAAAACATGGATCACCCATCCGGTCCGCGCCGATCTGATGACGCTGTTGGTCCGCACCAACCCCGAAGAACCCGGCTATAAGGGCCTGTCCATGCTGCTGGCAGAAAAACCGCGCGGCGACGATGCCAATCCCTTCCCGGCGGCCGGCATGGATGGCGGCGAGATCGAAGTGCTCGGCTATCGTGGTATGAAGGAATATGAAATTTCCTTCGACAATTTCGAGGTCAAGAAAGACGCCCTGCTGGGCGGCGTCGAAGGGCAAGGCTTCAAGCAATTGATGCAGACCTTTGAATCCGCCCGCATCCAGACGGCAGCCCGTGCCATTGGCGTCGCCCAATGCGCTATGGATCTGGGCTTGCGCTATGCACAGGAACGAGCCCAGTTCGGCAAATCGCTAATCAATTTCCCGCGCGTCGTCGACAAGCTGGTGATGATGGCTGTTGAAATCATGATTGCCCGCCAGTTGACCTATTTCTCCGCCCGCCAGAAAGACCATGACAAACGCTGCGATGTCGAGGCAGGCATGGCCAAGCTGCTTGGCGCGCGCGTCGCTTGGGCCGCGGCCGACAATGCCCTGCAAATTCACGGTGGCAATGGCTTTGCACTGGAATATGAGATTTCCCGTGTCCTGTGTGATGCACGCATCCTGAATATTTTTGAAGGGGCAGGCGAAATTCAAGCCCAGGTCATTGCCCGTCGCCTGCTTGGCTAAGATGCAGGAAACCTAGCAAGCTTTGGTAAAATGTCTCGAAGACGTGACGACAGAAAGGGTGTTTCGGCAAGAAGCACCCTTTTCTTTTTGCCAATGTCTGGTAAACCACTATTAGCTAAAAGTATGAGACAGGAAGAAATGGCCCAAAGATCAATACTCATCACCGGATGCTCCACCGGCATCGGACACCATTGTGCGCTGCGCCTGAAGGAAAAAGGCTGGCAGGTTTTTGCCACCGCACGCAAGGTTGAGGATCTCGAAGCTCTGCGCGACGCCGGTCTGACGGCCATTTATCTCGACTATACCGATCAGCAATCCATTTCCGCCTGCAAGGAAGCCGTTCTCAATCACACCGGCGGCAAACTTGATGCCCTGTTCAACAATGGGGCCTATGGTCAGCCCGGCGCGGTCGAAGATCTGCCCACCGATGTGCTCAGGCAGCAATTTGAAGCCAACTTCTTTGGCTGGCATGAACTGACCCGCCAGATCATTCCGGTGATGCGGGCCCAGGGCCATGGCCGCATTGTCCAGTGTTCCTCGGTGCTCGGCTTTGTGCCGCTGGCTTTCCGTGGTGCCTATGTCGCCTCGAAATACGCACTCGAAGGCCTCACCGACACCATGCGCCTTGAGCTTCATGGCTCCAACATCCATGTCTCGACCATCGAACCCGGCCCGATCACCAGCCAGTTTCGCGAAACCGCCCGCAGACGCTTCATCGATTCGATCAACATCAATCGCTCGCCTTACAAGGAGCGTTACCAGAGCAGACTGGAAAAAATGGATTCCGATCAGCCTGACCGGTTCGAGAAATCCCCTGAAGCGGTGTTCGAAAAACTCATCCATGCGATCGAAAGCACCTCCCCCAAGCCCTATTACATGGTCACGGTGCCGACCTATCTGATGGCCTGCCTGAAGCGCCTTTTGCCAAGCAAACCGCTTGAGACCTTTCTGCGCGCTGCTGGCGACTGACCCGACATCTTAAGGCGGCAATCGACAAAAGTCGTGCGCCCGAGGTCTTTTCCGTTATCCGTATAACCTGCTAGAGTGGAGGAAGCCGCCTGCGACGCTTGATCGCGCATAGCGGCAGGCCCGGCGCATCGCCCGATGCATCTCCCTTAAAAGGAACACCAAGAATGTCAGCCCTTCTGCCCACTCTCGTCCCGATCGCGCTCATCGCAGTCGCCATTGTTCTTGGACTGGGGCTTTACAATATGCTGCGCGGCGGCAGCCCCAGCCGCTCGCAATCCCTTATGCGCTGGCGGGTGATCCTGCAGTTCGTGGCCATTATTCTGGTCATGGCCAGCCTCTATGTGATGACCTGACCCCTGCCATTGATCGCATAAACCGCCGTCCCGCTTGTCCAACCGGCCTTGATCGGCGCGTGCGCTTGCTATGTAAAAAGAACAAGTTGCATGCGCGCATGTGCCATCTACACTGGTGTGCGAACGCAATTGCATGATTCTTCTTGCCCCATCAGCCGCGCATCTGGACGGCTGACATCATCCCTTGACTGCTCACCCGCCGGATTGGCCAACGCCGCATCGGGTCCGGGTGCAAAATACGGAAAGTTGCTCCATGGTCCGCCTGAACAAGATCTATACCCGCACCGGCGACAAAGGCACCACGATGCTCGGCAGTGGCGACCGCGTCGCCAAGCATGACCTGCGTGTGGAAACCTATGGCACGGTTGACGAAACCAACTCCATCGTCGGTCTTGTCCGGCTGGAACTGGCGGACCTGCCTGAAATGGACGCCATGATGTCGCAGATCCAGAATGACCTGTTCGATCTTGGCGCCGACCTCACCACCCCGGACCGGGGGCAGGAATTCAAATATGAGCCTCTGCGCATCACCGCCGCACAAGTCGAGCGTCTGGAACAGCAGATCGACCAGCTGAATGCTGATCTCGAACCACTCAGAAGCTTCATCCTGCCCGGCGGCTCCCGTGCGTCGGCCTATCTGCATCTGGCCCGCACCGTCTCACGTCGTTCGGAGCGTCTGATGACCGCCTTGGCCGCCATGGAAGACGAGCCGGTTTCCAACATCTGCATCCAGTATGTCAACCGTCTGTCCGACTTCTTCTTTGTTGCAGCCCGGGTGGCGAACAATATGGGCAAGGAAGATGTGCTTTGGGTTCCGGGACAAAACCGCTAAACTGATCCCGAAACAGCCTTCAGCCCGAGGGCCGGGACAGAATGGAACCGCCAGATGTTCATACCGCTGCATGACAAGAATGATCTCACCCATGTCCGCTGGCAGTATGCAACCCTTGGCCTGATCCTTGCCAATGTGGTGGTCTTTGTGATCACCACATCCGGCTCCGGCGGCCTTGTGCTTCAGGATTATGCGCTGGCCTATGGCCTTATCCCCAGCGACTTTGCCCGCCAAAATCTGAGTGCAATTGCGCTCACCGAGCCAATCCTGCTGACTGCCCCCATCTCATACGCCTTCCTTCATGCCGACTGGATGCATCTGATCGGCAACATGGCTTTTCTCTGGGTCTTTGGTGACAATATCGAGGACGCCATGGGCCATGGCCGCTTCTTGCTCTTCTATTGCCTGTGTGCCATGGGCGCTGCTGCCCTGCACATGATGATCAATTGGGGATCTCCCATCCCTTTGATTGGCGCCTCCGGGGCGACGGCCGGCATCATTGCCGCCTATTTGCTGCTCCATCCGCGCGTCAAGGTCTGGATTCTGGTGCTCGGACGCATTCCGCTGCCGGTCCCTGCGCTCTATTGTCTGGGCGCTTGGATTGCCTTGCAGATCTTCAACTCCGTCACCAGCGTCGATGAAGGCGTCGCCTGGTGGGCCCATGTTGGCGGAGCAGCAACCGGGGCCTTCCTCATCCCCCTGATGAAATATGCCAATGTTCCACTTTTCCAACGCAGTGGATAAATTACGTATACGTAACGTAATTATAACCGAAAGTCATGCGACTGCGACGGACGGATTGTTGACAGCCCCAATCCATGCCATTACCGTCCTCCCCAAACTTGCAGCAGCCGACCGTCAGGGCGCATCTTTCCGATTGCGAAAGGCGCCCCTCATGCGTTCATCAGATGCGTACAGTTCTATTCAATTCAAGCAACTTCTGAACTGGCCTATGCCGGTTCATGTGGGAGAGACGATCCATGAAGATTCTCGTACCCGTGAAACGGGTTGTCGATTACAACGTCAAAATCCGTGTCAAAGCAGACGGAACCGGTGTTGATCTTGCCAACGTGAAAATGTCCATGAACCCGTTTGACGAGATCTCGGTAGAAGAAGCCGTTCGCATGAAAGAAGCGGGCACGGCGACGGAAATCGTTCTGGTCTCCGTTGGTCCACAACAGGCGCAGGAAACCCTGCGCACCGGTCTTGCCATGGGGGCGGACCGCGCAATCCTGATCAAGACCGACGCCCATGTGGAACCACTCGGCGTTGCCAAACTGCTCAAAGCCGTGGTCGAGGAAGAACAGCCCGGTCTCGTCATCGTTGGCAAACAGGCCATTGACGATGACAGCAACCAGACCGGCCAGATGCTTTCCGCCCTGCTGGGCTGGCCGCAAGGCACCTTCGCTTCCAAAATCGATATTGAAGGCGAAACCGCATCCATCACCCGCGAAATCGATGGTGGTTCGCAGGAAATCAAGATTGCCCTACCTGCCGTGGTCACCTCTGACCTGCGTCTGAACGAACCACGCTATGCCTCCCTGCCCAACATCATGAAGGCCAAGAAAAAGCCGCTTGATACCAAGGAAGCCGGAGACTATGGCGTTGACATCGCGCCGCGTCACGAGATCCTTGCCACCGCCGAACCGGCTGCCCGCGAAGCTGGCATCAAGGTGGAAAGCGTCGCAGAACTGGTCGACAAGCTGAAAAACGAAGCTGGCGTGCTGTAAGGCAGAAAGAGGAGACACAAGATCATGACAACCCTTCTGATTGCCGAACACAATAATGCGGCACTGAATGAAGCCACCACCAAAGCCATGACCGCAGCTGTCGCCCTTGGCGCAGACGTTCATGTGCTGGTCGCAGGCAAAGGCTGTGGTGCCGTTGCTGAGGAAGCCGCCAAGCTGAGTGGTGCCGCCAAGGTGCTGGTTGCCGAAAGCGATGCCCTTGAGCATCAGCTGGCCGAAGCCATGGCTGCCCAGATTGTGGCTTTGGCCGATGGTTATGACGCCTTTGTTGCGCCAGCCACCGCCAACGGCAAAAACTATATGCCACGCGCCGCTGCCCTGCTCGACGTGATGCAGCTGTCCGACGTCACCAAAGTCATCGCGGCTGACACCTTCGAGCGTCCGACCTATGCTGGCAACGCCATCCAGACCGTGAAGACAAGCGACGCGAAAAAGGTCGTCACCGTGCGGACCGCCAACTTCGCTGCCGCTGCCACCGAAGGCTCGGCTGCCATTGAAAGCGTGGCCGCAGCCGATGCTCCGGCTGGTGCCAGCTTCGTCAGCGAAGAATTGTCCCAGTCCGACCGTCCGGAACTGGCCGCAGCCCGCGTCATCATTTCCGGTGGTCGTGGATTGGCATCCGAAGAACAGTTCAACGCCATTCTGACCCCAATCGCCGACAAACTGGGCGCCGCCATTGGTGCCTCCCGCGCGGCGGTTGACGCTGGCTATGCACCGAACGATCTGCAGGTCGGCCAGACCGGCAAGGTTGTTGCTCCCGAGCTGTATATCGCGGCGGGCATTTCCGGTGCCATCCAGCATCTGGCAGGCATGAAGGATTCCAAAGTCATTGTTGCCATCAACAAGGACGAGGAAGCTCCGATCTTCCAGGTGGCGGATTATGGCATTGTTGGCGACCTGTTCGACATTCTGCCCGAGCTGGAAAAAGCCCTCTGAACCAAGGCTTCCGCCTTCACAATCTGGCCGGATGGAACAAATTTCGAAAGGGTGCCCCATCGGCACCCTTTCGTGCTTTTCGCATTTGCGAAATAGCCTATAATCTGCCACTATTCCGCCCAGACCACGCGATGGCTAGCAACAAGCGGCCCGCGCGATGGGAAAAAAACAAGAACCCCAAGAAGTAGCCGCAACAGCGGCAAGCGGTGAGCAGGATGATTTCTGAAATCAAGAAAGTCGGCATCATTGGCGCTGGACAGATGGGCAATGGCATTGCCCATGTCTGCGGCCTGTCAAACTATGACGTGGTCCTCAACGATCTGAGCGCGGACAATCTCGACAAAGGCATGGCCACGATCAAGAAAAACATGGATCGCCAGGTCTCCAAAGGCACGATCAGTGCAGCCGAACGCGACGCAGCTCTGGGCCGCATCATTCCGGCAACCGAGCTCAAAGCCATGGCCGAAGTCGATCTGGTCATCGAGGCCGCCACCGAACATGAGGAAACCAAGCGCAAGATCTTCGCCGCAGTGACCCCGGTGCTGCGCCCCGACGCGATGATCGCATCCAACACATCCTCGATTTCCATCACCCGTCTGGCTGCGTCGACCGATCGTGCCGAGCAATTCATCGGCATTCACTTCATGAATCCGGTGCCGGTGATGAAGCTGATCGAACTGGTGCGCGGCATTGCCACGGACGAGCAAACCTATATCACCTCGAAGAAATTCGCTGACAGCCTGGGCAAGACTGTTGCGGTTTCCGAAGACTTCCCCGCCTTCATGGTCAACCGCATCCTGCTGCCGATGATCAACGAAGCCATCTATACCCTTTACGAGGGTGTTGGCTCGGTCGAATCCATTGATACCGCCATGCGCCTTGGCGCCAACCACCCGATGGGCCCGCTGCAGCTGGCCGACTTCATCGGTCTCGACACCTGCCTGTCCATCATGCAGGTGCTTTATGAAGGCTTGGCCGATACCAAATATCGCCCATGTCCGCTGTTGGTCAAATATGTCGAAGCAGGCTGGCTTGGCCGCAAGACCCAGCGGGGTTTCTACGACTATCGCGGCGACGAGCCGGTGCCAACCCGCTAAGCAGCGGCCAAAGGATCGATGGTTTTTGCTCAAGGCACCCGGTTTCGGCCGGGTGCCTTTTTTGTCACGCATGCGCCCTTTTGTTTGCCGGCATTCTGCCGGTGCTTGCAGGCCCGCCAAACCGATGTTATGCAGGCTGTGCAAATGCAAGAAAGGGCTTTATGTCATACCGTCCCACAAAAGAGATTGTAAGCGCCTAGCATCGACCAACAATCAGTCGATGCCGATGGTTGCATGACCTCTGACCTCCATGCTCGCGTCCGGGCAGGATCAGACGTCAGCAGCCCTTATGGCAGCAAAATCTTCTTCTCCCACACAGAATAAACAGCTCATCGACGCTCCGCTGCATCTTGCACGGCAAGCGCCGCGCGCTGTTTTCCGCACGCCTCTTTCCCATGCCCAACCAGAAACAATGGCATGCGGTCAGAACGGTTGATGCGTCCTGGATGCCGTCGCCCCAGAGACTTGAAGCATTGCGACTTGAAGCATTGTGGCTTGAAGCTCGCTGACGGGCATCCTTCTGTCTGGAATCCCGGTATCTGGCAAAGCCGATCACACCACAAGATTTTGGTCTGTCCAATCATCCTTCTGATGATGAACGGAATAGACAATGAAACACCCTCATCCTTGCAGCAAACAGCGCAAGCGTCCTTTAACCCATCACCCCAAAGACAAACGAGACAAAAAGAGCCGCAAACGCTGGCACACGACAAACGAAGCCTTTCGCTGCCACCATTGTCAGCAAATGGTGTTTCCGGCAGAGCAGATAGGCACCACGCAACGCAACCACTGCCCGCATTGCCTCTGGTCCTGTCATGTTGACACCAAACCCGGCAACCGCGCCTCCACCTGTCACGGCGGTATGAAACCGGTCGGCCTGACCTTCAAGCATCATGGCTTTGACAAATATGGCCGCACCAGAACCGGCGACGTGATGCTCGTTCATCATTGCCATGGCTGTGGAGCAATCAACCTCAACCGCATTGCCGGTGACGATTGTCTGGCAAAGCTGTTTGACATCTTTGACCGGTCAGAGACGCTTGGCCCGCCTTTGTTGCGCAAGCTCTCGGAGCAGGCAATCTGCCTGCTGACCCGGACCGACAGCGATCGTTTGCACCAAGCCATCTATGGCAAATCCTTCCGACCGGATTCTTTGACAAGGGCTCCATAGCCAGCGGGCCGCTACCGGCCCCTGACACCAGCCAATGCTTGCCGGGCCTCCACCACCCGGCAGGCATTCCTTCAAGTTCGATCAATTTGTTTAGCTTTTTGTTTACCCTGACTTAAGGAACAGATGCGAAACTAACGCTTCATAGGATCCAATGATCTGGAGCAAATACCCATGTCTTCTGTCGTCTCTCTGGCCTCTGCAATGGTTGCGAAAAACGCAGCGGAGACCAATATGGAACTTGGCAGCACCCTGACCAAGATTGCCCACAATGCCGACAATGCCATGACTGGCATTCTCGACAAGCTCGTCCAGCAGGGCCTGCAAAATAATGCAGCAACCCCGGAAGGGATGGGCGGGTCGGTCAATATCAAGGCCTGACCTTGCCTGAAAGCCGATACCCGACACAAGTCTGCAACCCGGCCTTTGCCGGGTTTTTCTTTGCCCGAGCGACAAGGCAAAGCCTACGCTTCTGACGCAATTGTGATACCGCCGAGAGCGCTTCTTCATTGTCGATTAAGGACAAAAGTCAAATCTCATGGGGCAAACCAAAACCATGAGGAGAAAGACGATGTGTGGAGTATCAGCCGCTGGTGGGGGAGGACATGTCGCCCAGACCAGCTACTCAGCCCCGAGCCCTACGCCCTCGCCTGCCGCCAGTGCAGCATCAAGCCCGGCCAAGGTCGCAACACCGCCCCCTGCCCCGGCGGGCCTTGGTGGATCGGTGGACTTGTCGGTCTGAATAGGAAAAGCCCGGAAAAATCCGGGCTTTTTTTGTGAGATCAGAGCAGACGGCACCGATTTACTGTTTGCCAATCACATCCCGGATCATGAGTTTGGCCTGTTCGTCAGCCCAAGGTGCCGACCCTGACATATGGGCCAGTGAGCAGCCATCCTGATCAATGATCAGGGTCGTTGGCATGCCGAACGCCATACCCTGTTTGCGCAAAGTGGGGAACAGCGCCATGCCTTCATCATAGAACAGCTCAAGATCGTTGAGCTTAAAGGCATCGAAGAATTCCCGCGCCTTGGCGGGTGCCTTGCGATCCAGACTGATGGTGACAACCTCGAAGTCATCCCCGCCAACACTTGCCTGCAGGGCATTGAGGTCAGGCATTTCGTGACGGCAGGGCGCGCACCATGTGGCCCAAAGATTGAGCAGCAGCACCTTACCTTCGAAATCGGCAACCGATACATCGCTGCCATCTTCGCGTTTGAAGGAAAGGCCGGACATATCTCTGGGGTGACCACTGATCTGAAGGGCCGCAATCGCGCCCTTGATCAGCGGGTCAATGCTGTCGATCCGCGCCTTGGAGGCGGGGCAGGCATCCGCTGCCCAACCGACCGCTGGCAGCATCAGCATGCCCATCATCAAAAGGACCTTGCTGGCCCACTGCTTCATTCCCTTCACCATATCTCTCCTACCTTATTGGTCTTTCTTATTTTTCCTGCCTTGATCCGGCCTGATTTCTGTTGTCCAGAAGTCTGCAGAATTTTCTACCTCAAAAGCGCTGACAGCCCAATTTTGTTGTGGCATAAAGCACGGCAACAAGCACATACAGACTGGAACATCTATTATGAGCAACAAAATGTGGGGCGGGCGCTTTTCTGAAGGCCCAGATGCAATCATGGAAGAAATCAACGCTTCCATCGATTTTGACAAAAAACTCTATGCCCAGGATATCTCCGGTTCGAAAGCTCATGTAAGCATGTTGGCCGAGCAGGGCATCGTCACGAGCGATGATGCCAAAGCCATCAAGGATGGTCTAGACACAATCGCGGGAGAAATTGAGGCGGGTACCTTCACTTTTTCGCGCGCGCTGGAAGACATTCACATGAATGTGGAAAGCCGCCTTGCGGATCTGATCGGCCCGACCGCCGGTCGTCTGCATACGGCGCGCTCGCGCAACGATCAGGTCGCCACCGATTTCCGCCTCTGGGTGCGCGAAACCCTCGATACCCTTGATGGTCAGCTGCTCGAGTTGCAACAGGCATTTGCCGACAAGGCCGTGGAATTTTCCGCCAGCGTCATGCCCGGCTTTACCCATCTGCAGAGCGCCCAGCCGGTGACTTTCGGTCATCACATGCTGGCCTATGTCGAGATGCTGGCTCGTGACCGGGGCCGGGTGCAGGATGCCCGCAAGCGGATGAATGAAAGCCCGCTTGGCGCTGCCGCGCTGGCAGGCACCTCCTTCCCGATCGACCGTCACATGACCGCCAAGGCGTTGGGCTTTAACCGCCCGACAGCCAACTCGCTGGACAGCGTGTCAGACCGCGACTTTGCCCTTGAGGCCCTGTCGGCGGCCTCCATTTGCGCCATCCATCTGTCGCGCTTTGCCGAAGAGCTGGTCATCTGGTCTTCCGCCCAGTTCCGTTTTGTCAAACTGAGCGACAAATTCTCCACCGGCTCCTCGATCATGCCACAGAAGCGCAACCCCGATGCCGCCGAACTGGTCCGTGCCAAATCCGGCCGCATCATCGGTGCCCTCAACGCTTTGCTGATCGTCATGAAAGGCCTGCCGCTGACCTATTCCAAGGACATGCAGGAAGACAAGGAACAGACCTTTGACGCCCTGCAGAACTTGTCCCTCTGTGTCGCGGCCATGACCGGTATGGTCAGCGACCTTGAGCCCAATGTCAAAGAGCTGAAAAAGGCCGCTGGTTCAGGCTATTCCACCGCCACCGATCTGGCCGACTGGCTGGTGCGCAGTCTCAACATGCCCTTCCGCAACGCCCACCATGTCACCGGCACCCTTGTCGCCATGGCCGCCGAGCGCAATATCGAGCTGCACAAGCTGACACTTGAAGACATGCAGTCGGTGGATCCTGAGATCACCGCCGATGTCTTCTCTGTGCTGTCGGTCGACAAATCGGTTCGCAGCCGCACCTCCTATGGCGGCACCGCACCGGTCAATGTCAGAAAACAGGCGAAAAGCTGGCTGAAAAAGCTTGAAAAAGAAAGAGCAGCCAAGCAATAGTCGGATCAACGGCGCCGGGGACATCCCAGTCTCCCGGCCCTCTTTGATTCGCTCTGGTCCCATCGACCCTGAGCAAACACCGCATGGCCCTTGAAAGGGCAAAAACGAAGGCACAAGGATTTCTCGCGATGGCTCTCAATTCCCTTTCCCTCGCCCCGGCAAAGACACTTGCCAAGCTTCTGTGCCTGACAGCCCTGGCTGCCGGTCTGGCTGCCTGTGGCCAGCGCGGCCCGCTGGTCCCGCCTTCGACCAAGACCCCGGATGCCGGTATGGAGACGGAGGCCGCACCAGCGACCACCAAAGACAATCCGAATGTGCCTGACGAAGGCTTCGTTCTGGACCCGCTGCTCTAGACCCAGACGGCTCAAACCTCATTTCCCGCCCGCGTCCCGGAAAGGCACGCGCGACAAACCGGCGAGACGATTATGCACCATTTTGATTATGTCGACGGCGTGATGCATGCCGAGGATGTGTCCATCCCCGAAATCGCCCGTCAGGTGGGCACGCCCTTCTATGTCTATTCCACCGCGACCTTCGAGCGTCATTTCAAGGTCTTCTCGGATGCCTTTGGCGATGTGCCTTCGCTTGTTTGCTATGCGATGAAGGCCAACTCCAATCAGGCCATCCTGAAAACCCTTGCCCGTCTGGGCGCAGGCGCTGATGTGGTATCCGAAGGGGAAATGCGCCGCGCACTGGCCGCCGGCATTCCCGCTGACCGGATCCTCTTTTCCGGCGTCGGCAAAACCCGCCGCGAACTGACCTTTGCGCTGGAACATGACATTTTGTGTTTCAATGTCGAATCCGAGCCGGAGCTGGAGCATCTCAGCCGCATCGCCAGCGATTTGGGCAAAGAAGCCCGGATCTCGATCCGCATCAACCCCGATGTCGACGCCAAGACCCACGCCAAGATCGCCACCGGCAAGTCGGAAAACAAATTCGGCATTCCGTGGAAGCGCGCCCGTGACGTCTATAAACGCGCCGACAATCTGCCGGGCATCAGGGTCACTGGCATCGACATGCATATCGGCAGCCAGATCACCCAGCTCGAGCCGTTCGACAATGCCTTCCAGCGCCTTGGCGATCTGGTTCGGGACCTGCGTGCCGACGGCCATCTGATCGACCATGTGGATCTGGGCGGCGGTCTGGGCATTCCCTATGAAGCCAACCAGTCGCCACCACCTTTGCCACGCGATTATGCGGACACGGTGAAGAAGCATGTCAAGGATCTCGACTGCAAGGTCTATTTCGAGCCGGGTCGTCTGATCGCAGGCAATGCGGGCATATTGGTCAGCGAAGTCATCTATCGCAAGGAAGGCGAAGGCAAGACTTTCCTGATCGTCGATGGCGCAATGAATGACCTCATTCGCCCGACCCTCTATGAGGCTTGGCACGAAGTCAAACCGGTCATCGAGCCGGGCTTTGATACCCCGGTGACCAATGTCGATGTGGTGGGACCAGTTTGCGAAACCGGTGATTTCCTCGCCCAGAACCGCCCTCTGCCAAAAATGGAAGCGGGCGATCTGCTCGCCATCATGTCCGCAGGGGCCTATGGCGCGGTTCAATCCAACACCTATAACAGCCGCCTGTTGGTGCCTGAAGTGCTGGTCAATGGCGATCAGTGGGACGTGATTCGGGCGCGCCCATCCTATGAAGATCTGCTCGGCCTCGATACCATCCCTGCATGGCTGGAGGACTGATCCAGCCCTCCTGCAGCATCGCTCATTTGAAGAAGAGTTTCGCTGAAACAATCGAGCCAACAAATATGGCCGACAGGATGTTGGCAGCAATCAGGGGCGGCGAATTGATGGCAATGCCATAGATCAGCCACAGGCTCATGGTGGTAAAAAGCATCAAGTTGGTGGACAGCGACAGATCCTTGGTCTGTCGTGTTTTCCAGACTTTCAACACTTGCGGGATCCAGCAAAGGGTCCCCAGCAAGGCCGCAGCGTAGCCGAGCAGGTCAATCATGTCGATTTGCCTTCTTCACTATGGCTCTGGCAGGCAACAGCCTGCCTAGCAAGCCGATTGCGCACCATCGATATGGAGATGGAGATTGGGCGTACCCTTTTGGAACCGGAGAAACGGTCAGGTACGTATATGTAAGGGCCACCCTCTTAGCATATCCTTGTCCACCTGTGGACCCATAAAAGCAACAGCTTCGAAAAGACCGGATAAAAAGGGCTCCCAAAAAGCAAAAGGACGGCGCGATGCCATCCCTTTTGCAAGTCTCTATTTGCGCTCAATTGCGGCATTTAGCCATACATGACCTGAGATATGGAGGCTGGTCCGGCAGCGGCACGCCCGGACAGCGCCTCACGCACCGCGTTGCGGATTTCCGCCAGAGAAAATGGTTTGGATACCACATCATGAACGATGGCATTCAGGCTGTCGCAGCGTTCCCGCTGGTCGGCAAAGCCGGTCATCATCAAAATGGTCAATTCGGGATACTCTTGCGCGGCGCTTTTGGCCAGCGCTATGCCATCCATATATGGCATCTTGATATCGGTCAGGAGCAGATCAAACGCTCCCTCGCAATCCGTCAGTACATCAAGGGCATCCCCACCATCTTCTGCCGTTCTGACTTCGTGTCCGTCCATCATCAAAGCGCGCTGGACAAACATACGTACGCCATCATCGTCTTCGGTCAGAAGAATTCGGGCCATATGTCCCACTCCCACACTATACTCAAACTCGTCACCCCAAGATCTCTTGATGATCTTGCCATCCCATTTGACAGGGAAAAGGTTTACCAAAAGCGAAAGCGACGACGAAAAGTTGCGGATGGGAGCGGCAATCCGACCCAGTGGGGGATAAGCGCCCAATCGACAAATCCGCTCCGGCGACAACGGAACGGCGGTGCAACCAGTCAAACCAGAGGCAGAGTAAAGCTCTATTCGAGATAACCGACGAACGGCACTTCCCGATAGGAATGCGCTTTGTCCATGCCATAGCCGACGACAAATTTGTCCGGGCAGACGAACCCGACATACTCGCCTTTGATATCGGCGATTCGTTTGCCCGGCTTGTCGAGCAGCACCGCCACATCCACCCGGTTAGCACCGCGATTGGACAGAAGATCCTTGGCAAAGGCCAGTGTCCGGCCGGATTCGAGAATGTCGTCGATCAGCAGCACGTCGCGCCCTTTGACCTCTTCCTCGACATCCCGCACCACGCGCACATGGCCGGTGGATTTGGTGCCCGTCCCATAACTCGACAGGGACATGAACTCCACTTCCAGCTTCACGCCCGCCCGATAGAGCGCCCGCAGCAAATCGGCCGCAAAGACGAAGCTGCCCTTCAGCACAGCAATCACCAGAAGATTTTGATAGCCCGCATCCGCTATGGCCTTGGCCAGCTCGGTGTTGCGATCAGCAAGGGTCGCCTCATCATAGAGGACGTGAATGGTGTCTGTCATGCGCTTGTCCGGATTCCTGTTGCCGCGTGTCGGATGGCTTGGTCATGGCCTGTCTGGGGCCACATTGGCCCACGTTGGCATGACGGATCAATGGAACATCCGCAGCGATACAAATTTCGCTTGTGAGGGCGCGGCAACCGACGTCTTGATCGTCTTGCGCTCGCCCGGCCCCAATCCCCTGATGTCGGGATTGATATCCCATGAATAAAGTTCTGAATCGTTGTTGCCAAGGACCGAAAACCGCACAGAGGGAAGACTCACAGGTTCTATCCCAAGATTCACAAGCTCAGCCTCCACCGCAATCACCGGAGCACCCGCCTTTTGGACCAGTTCGACATTCACCGCTTGAATATCGACACCGGTCACGTTGATGTCCATGCCCAGCATGTCATAGAACGAAGCCAGATCGGGGAAGCTTCTGGTCCAGAAATTGGGGGCCGCGACCAGCGAAATAACCAGAATAAGCGTAGCGGCCAGAGCCGAGGCGCCAACAATCCATTCCTTGCGCTGGGCGGCCTGCCCTTTGATGCTGTCCTTGGCCCTTGCCTTGGCTTTCTGTTTCTTGCGCCTTTTGCGACGCACACTTGATTCGATGTCAGTGCCGCGCGCCACTTTCTTCTGCGCTTCAAAGGCTGCGGCATCCATCAGGTCCATCACCGGCGAATCGAACCGATCATCTTCAACACCAGTGACCATCATCGGATCATCGCTATTTTCCGACGTGATCACCGTTGGTCCGTCATCAGACCCTGCATCGTCCGTATCAAACAGGGAGTCGATATCATCCTGACTCTGCTCGTCTCCCCCTGACGGGCTGTCAAACAAGGCGTCAATATCATCCTGACTTTGGTCCTCGCCCCCTGAAGGGCTATCGAACAAGGCGTCGATATCATCCTGACTTTGGTCTTCGCCCCCTGAAGGACTATCGAACAGAGCATCAATATCGTCCTGGCTCTGCTCTTCACCACCAGCCGGGCTGTCAAACAAGGCATCAATGTCATCTTGGGAATTGTCGCCGTCATCGGCTTGGTCAGCGGGCGCTGCCGGGGAAGCGGTCACCTTTGCAGGGGCTTCGGGCACCGCATGCCATGTATCCCCGCAATTGGCACAGCGCACCGGCCGCCCCTCGGCACCGATATAGTCGTCAGGCACCTGATAACTGGTCGAACATTTGGGGCAGGTGATTTTCATTGGCGCACAATCAGTTGAAGCCACGGTCACGGAACATCCGCATTTCTGGTCTCAAACAGAGGAAAGCGGACGAATCATCCACAAAATAGGATATCAGCCCTTAACGCTTTGCCAAGACCTGTCTAAAGATCAGGCAAACCGGGCACAAATCGGATGAATTCACGCAGGAAATCAGGCAAGCTCGGCACCAACAGCAAAGAGGGAAACCGGTTTGATTCGCTTTGAAAATGTTGGACTGCGCTATGGCATGGGACAGGAGGTCTTGCGGGATGTGTCCTTTGACATTCCGGCAAAATCCTTCCAGTTCCTTTCCGGTCCCTCCGGCGCGGGCAAGACATCCCTGCTGCAATTGATGTTCCTGTCACTCAAGCCCAATCGCGGCCTGATCAAGATATTCGGCAAGGACACCGCCCGGCTGGATCATGACGAGCTGTCCCAACTGCGCCGCCAGATCGGTTTTGTGTTTCAGGAATTCCGTCTGCTCAATCACCTGACCACCTTTGAAAATGTCGCCCTGCCGCTGCGGGTTCAGGGCAAGTCGGAGCATGATTACCGTACCGATGTGGCCGAACTGCTCCAATGGGTCGGACTGGGCCATCGCATGCATGTCTACCCACCGGTCATGTCCGGTGGGGAAAAGCAGCGTGCCGCCATTGCGCGCGCTCTGATTTCCCAACCCAAACTGCTGCTGGCGGACGAACCGACAGGCAACGTCGACCCGATTTTGGCGCGCCGCCTGCTCCGGCTGTTCATCGAGCTGCATCGCTCGGGCACTTCCATCATCATTGCCACCCATGACACCGGACTGATGGATCAGGTCGATGCCCGCCGGATTGTGCTCAATGATGGCGCGCTCTATGTGTATGATTGAGGTCTGAACTGTGGCAACTGACAAACCAAACGGCAATGGCAGCAATCGGACAGGGGGCAATGGGCATCCATCAGGCCCGTCCATGCATGGCGCCCATAGCTTGCCACCCATGCCTTCGAGCTCACCCCGGGTTGGCCCGAACCTCAATCCAATTGACAGCCAGTCCTTTGCCCCATCGGGCAAGCCCCCGCCAACAATCGCAAAACCAAAGCGCCGCAAGGGACGTCTTGGGGGCCTCAAACCCAAGGCAATGCTCAAAAATTCCAGCTTTGCGATGGCCAACAAGGCTGACCCCATTGTGCCCAAGGGCACCATTGCCGGTCACGCTCTGGTGTTGGTCATTGCCATCATGAGCTTTCTGGCGGCGCTGACAGTGGCTGGGGTCTCGGTGGTCTCAGATGCCACCCGCGACTGGCAGTCGGACATTTCGCGCGGTGCCACCATCCAGATCCGCCCGATTGAAGGGGTCGACATCGATGCCGAGTTGGCCAAGGCGGTGCGCATTGCCCACGAGGCCAACGGCATCAACAGCGCCAGGGTGTTGACCGAAAGGGACTCGAACGCCCTGCTGGAACCATGGCTCGGCCTCGATCTGGCCTTTGACGACCTGCCGGTTCCCCGGTTGATCGAACTGACCATTGATGACCCGTCCGTCGTGGATTTCGCTGCCATCAGCGACGCCCTGCAAAAGCAGGTTCGCGGCGCGATCCTTGACAATCACCGTTTCTGGGTCGACCGCCTGAAATCCATGGCCGAAACCGCCATTCTTGCGGGTGTCGCCATTCTCGCTCTGGTGATCGCCGCCACGGTGCTGATCGTCGTCTTTGCAACCCGTGCCGCCATGGCTGGCAACAAGGAAACCATTGAGGTTCTGCATTTTGTCGGTGCCAGCAACCGCTTCATCGCAAGTGAATTTCAACGCCGTTTTTTTGCCCTTGGCATCAAGGGCTCCATATCGGGCGGTGGCGGGGCCATGCTGGCCTTTCTGATGATGCAGTTTGTGGTTCGGGAGGATGAAGGATCAGCAGCGGCAGATCAGATGCAGGCCCTATTGGGTGTGATAGAGCTCGGCTACAGTGCTTATCTGGGCACCTTGGCACTGGCGCTGGCCATTGCCATCTTCACCGCAGTCACGACACGATTGACGGTTATCAACACGCTGAGCAAACTGAGTTGACCAGAACGGTATCCCGTTGTCCAACAAACGACAACGACCTCACCCCGAGATAGAAAACACTGAAAGCAGATACCCCCCAATGTCCAATCAGGCCAACAGCAACAGCCTTGACAAGTCGGAGCTCCGCGAAGCACGCGGCTGGTCGTTCTTGTCCTGGCGCAAGTTGGCACGGCTGATTGCCCTGTTGGTCTTGTTGACCATCGCCATGCTTGGCATGGGGTTGGCAGGCTATACCGGCTATGTGTTGCTGGCCAGTGAACGCGAGCCGGAACCGGCTGACGCCATCGTGGTCGTCACCGGCGGCGCAGGCCGTCTGGAAAAGGCCATCGAGCTTTTGAAGCAGGAGAAAGGCAAACGACTACTGATTTCAGGTGTCCATCCCGGCTATGGTCCCATCACCCTTGAACGCCGCTACAAGCTGACCAAGAACCAGATTGCCTGTTGTGTCGATCTCGACAGCCGGGCGCTCAACACAGTGGCCAATGCCACCCAGACGGCTGAATGGGCCCGCCGTTATGGCTTTGAAAGCCTGATCATCGTCACCAGTGCCTACCACATGCCGCGCACCATGCTTGAAATGCGCCGCGCCGCGCCGGACATTCGGCTGCAGGGGCAGTTGGTAACCCGCTCGGACCGCGCGCTGTTGACCCGCCTGTTTGACTGGAACAATGTCCATTTGCTGACCAAGGAATATGGCAAACTGCTCGGTGCCATCGTCTATGGCAGCTCCGAACGGCTTACCAAACGCTAACCGGGAGGGTGCCAAACCCTTACGCCTTTCCCCAAGATCCGCCGCCCCGTTGCTGGACTCCTTGCCCAATATGGCCGATAACAACCGCGCATGGCGATCCAGCCACCAGTCCAGCGCGACGTCATGCTGCTCGAAGACACATGATCAGGGACGGCAGCCGCACAGCGCAACCGCCGCAATTGCCCTGACCACAAGGGATTAATGCATGCTGTTCGTCCGGTCGTTGCTCTATCACATTGCCTTTTATGTGGTGACCTTCATCTTGTTGCTTGCCTGCATGCTGACCCTGCCCTTTCGCCGTTTCGGGGTGATTGCCATTGCTCGTTTCTGGGCGGCCCTCTGCACCAAGCTTCTCACCCTGATTGTCGGCGGCAGCTATGAGGTACGCGGCCTTGAAAATCTGCCGCAAAATCAGAGCCTCATTCTGGCCGCCAAGCATATGAGTGTGTTCGAAACCTTTGCGCTGGTGCCCCTGGTCAAGGATCCGCTTTTCATCCTCAAGCGCGAACTGATGTGGATCCCGCTCTTTGGCTGGGCGGTGGCCCGTGGCGAAATGATTCCGATCAATCGCGGTGCCCGGGCAAAGGCCCTGCGCGAAATGCTCGAAAACGCCAGACAACGCATGCAGGAAAACCGCCAGCTGATCATCTTCCCGGAAGGCACCCGCCGTCCGCTCGATGCCGAGCCGGTCTATAAGTATGGCATCAGCCATGTTTATAAGGCACTCAATGTGCCCTGCTATCCCGTTGCGCTCAACACCGGCCTCGCCTGGCCCCGCCATTCCTTTTTGCTCTATCCGGCCAAGATCATTGTCGAGATCCTACCTCCGATCGCTCCGGGTCTGGATCAGGATGTTTTCTTTGCACAAGTCTCCCAAACCATCGAGACCAACAGCGATCGCCTGATTGCTGAAGCAAGAGCGGAACAGGCCAAACCGGCCCCAGATGAATAATTTTTTGACGAGCGATCACCATATCTTGTATTCTGCACATCAGGGTCTACATGATATAGGAAGAGATCAGCTTGCTTTTCAAGCAAATTTGTTCTATTTTTGTTCTCATTCTGACGGAATGTGACCTCAGGGGGACGTCATGTCATCAAGACCGAAGGGAGATCTGGCCAAGGACAGCCTGAACAGCCGTTTCTGCTATTGGCAGGGAAGCGGTGAGGCACGCTATGTCTTTTCCCAAATTGCCTTGGATGACATTGCCAGCTTCAGCGACTGCGTCCTGATACTGGCCAGCGAAGAAAGCTCTCACCCGCAAATCCAGTGGATCGGTGCGATCGAAGACCTGACGCCGAAGGTCTTGAGCAATATGAGCGATACCGCCCTCATGCATCTCTCCGCCTATGTCCATTTGTTGGCCGGTGGCGAGGAAGAGCGCGCGCGCGTCGTAAGCGATCTTGGTGAGGCACCAGACCGCAGTGAGTTCAAGATCCCTGCCTGAAGACCCCCGCCTGCTTGAAGACCCCTGTCCGCCCGAAGTCAGCCATTGGCCCGCAGCCGCTCCGCCAGCGCAAACAACTCTGCATCCTCGATATCGATGTCCCGCAAGTGATCCACCGTGTTGAGCACATAATCGATATTCGGGCCCGATTGGCCATGGCCGCGCAACACGAAGGCCGCCTGTTCATCAAGCGATAGTTTGCCTGCATATTGCGGGTGGCTGTGATCGGCAATATAGATCACGGCATCGACCATGCGCCCCCCTTCCGCTGTCGGGCCATCAAGCAGACGCACCGCGCCTGTGCGCTCCAGATAGACCATCGTCACCTGTTCCCGCGCTCGCAGATAGGCCATCACCTCATCGCGTTTTTCCTCGGCGACGCGGAAGGCCATGCCCATGCTATGCCCCCCGGTATCAAGCCCCAGAACCAGCCCCGGCACCTCCGGCGTGCCCCGGTGGATATGAGAATAGATGCAAAGCGAGCGGTGATAGCCCTGCAGATCGGCAATATGGGCTTCCAAATAATCAAAGCCCGGCCGCCACATCAGGGACCCATATCCAAACACCCAGAGATCACTCATCTATCCATTCCATTCTCAATTGTCTGAGGCATGTCTTGCCATCGCCAGTATCCTCGATAAAGCGTTGGCAAGGCACACCCGGCCTTGATTGCGCCACAGGAACGGGCGACAAGGGCTCTGGATACCAATCAGTCCCATGATTTGCAAGAGACGAGCCCAGTGATGTCAGACAGTCTGCCAACCGAAACCAAACAGCCTTCTTCAAAGCGGAAATATGTCCTGCTCAGCGCCTTCGTGTTGCTGGTGGCAGTCGGCTGGAGCGCCTTTTGGTATATCAGCTACAGCCGCACGCAAGAGATCGTCAACCGGCTGATGGCCCGCACCGTCGATGGCCAACAGCTGCTGCAATGCAACGAGCAGACCCTTGGCGGCTATCCTTTCCGGCTTTCCCTCACCTGCGCCTCCTACCGCATTCAGGATCCGCGCTCTGGCTGGCAGGCAGAAGGCGGCCCCTTGCGCGCCATCTGGCAGGTCTATGCCCCCAATCTGGCAGTGATCGAAACCGAAAACCGCGCCACCCTCACCCATCAGCCAACCGGCCAGAGTTTTGAAATGGTGGCCAGCCTGATGCGCGGTTCGGTGCGTTTCAGCCCGTCCGCCTTCGTCACCCGCGCCTCCTTTGAGGCAACCGAGCCAACCTTTGCTTCGAACAATCCGCAGCTGGCGTCCCTGATCGGCGACATCAAGGCCAAAGCGATGGAATTCCACCTGCGCCCGACCCCGGATCAACCCGCCAATCTCGATGTCTCGTTGGCCGCCACCGACTTTGCCTCACGGGCATTGCCCGATCTGTCCGGCCAAGTCTCCTTCACCTTGGTTGGCGGGCTTGAGGCCGTGCTCCACAATCAGGGCAACCCGGCCCGCGCATGGCTGGAGCAATCGGGCAAGGTCAACCCGCTCGCCGGCAACATCGAGATCGGCCAGAAGACCATCAAGCTGTCCGGAGACCTGGCCTTTGATCGCCTCGGCATGGCCAATGGACTGATCAAGGCTCGCATCCTCAACCCGCCTGCTGATCAGGCCAATCCAGTGCGAACACTGACCGCCAAGAAGGATGGCCTCAATGGCCCCCTCACCGCGCTGCAATTGATGGGCAAGCCGATGAAGGATGGTGACCTGATTGGCTCCGAAGTCGAGATCAAACTGAGCAACGGCCAGATCAAGGCAGGCTTCATTCCCCTTGGCACCGTGCCACCCCTGCAATTCTAGACACAAGTCTCAGGCCCCCAGCCAACAAAAAAGCCGCAGACAAACTCTGCGGCTTTTTCTTTTTGGTGCCAACCCAGACACACCGACCCTAAGGTTAGCTGCCGGTGAAGGCATGGTCATCCTTGGTCAGTTGATCGGCATGGGTTTCCCCGTCCTTGATATGACGGCCAAAGTCGGAGGCGTCAATTTCCTGCCCCGCATCAATGATGCTGCGGCGGATGGATCGGGTCCGTGTGAACAGATCGAAGAGGGCGTCCCCGTCTTCCCAGCGAATGGCCCGCTGAAGGGCAGTCAGATCTTCGGTGAAGCGACCGAGCATTTCCAGAGCCGCCTCCTTGTTATGCAGGAACACGTCCCGCCACATGGTCGGGTCCGAGGCCGCAAGGCGGGTAAAATCCCTGAAACCACCTGCGGAATATTTGATCACCTCGGAATCCTTCACCATTTCCAGATCTGACGCCGTGCCGACAATATTGTAAGCAATCAAGTGCGGCAGATGTGATGTGATGGCAAGCACCTGATCATGATGTTTGGCATCCATCACTTCGACATTCGAGCCAAGCAGGGTCCAGAATTGGTTTGTCTTGTCGATCGCTGCCTGATCCGCCCCTGCTGGAGGGGTGAGAATGCACCAGCGATTGATGAACAATTCGGGGAAGCCAGCATCCGGGCCGGACTCTTCCGTACCGGCAATTGGATGGCCGGGCACGAAATGCACATGGTCCGGCAAATGCGGCTGCATCTGTTTGATGATCGACCCCTTGACCGAGCCGACATCGGTGACGATCACCCCGTCGGCCAAGTCACCGGCAATGGCTTTTGCCACCGCTTCGCACGCGCCAACAGGCGTGCAGACAATCACCAAATCGGATCCGCGCACACTTTCGGCGACATCGGCATGATAGCTGTCCCCAAGATTGAGCTCTGCTGCCCGATCAAGGGTGGCCTTGGAACGCGTATGGATCGCGATATGCTCGACCACCCCACGCTGGCGCGCCGCCAATGCAATGGAAGAGCCAAGCAGACCGATCCCGATCAGCGTCATGCGTTTGAAAAGAGGATCAGTCATCACTGCTCCCTTTCATAAAATCTGCCAGCAAGGCAAGCACCCGCTCGCAGGCTTCTGCAGAGCCGACCGTCATGCGCAGGGCATTCGGGAACCCGTAATTACCGACCTGACGCAGAATGCAGCCATGGGACAGCAAATAGGCATCGGCTTCCACCGCACTCTTGCCCGGCGCATCGGTGAAGTGGATCAGAATGAAGTTGCCAACGCTTGGCGTGACGGACAGACCGAGATCCTCCAGCCCCTTTGTCAGCCTTGGCAGCCATTCGTCATTATGGGCCACCGCCGCGCGAACAAAGTCCTGATCGCGGATCGCTGCGATGCCTGCGGCCTGCGCCGCGCCAGACACGTTGAAGGGTCCACGCACCCGCTCCATGGCATTGATCACCGCTTCGGGACCAAAGCACCAGCCCAAACGCAAATTGGCCAGCCCATAAATTTTGGAGAAAGTGCGGGTCATCAGCACATTTTCCGATGCACCCGCCAGCTCGACGCCGGACTGATAGTCGTGAGCCGAGACATATTCCGCATAGGCCGCATCGAGCACCAGCAGCACCGAGCCCGGCAGCCCCGCATGCAGACGGCGGATCTCGCTGAAAGGCAGATAGGTGCCGGTTGGATTGTTGGGATTGGCAAGGAACACCACTTTGGTCCGCTCGGTGACCGCAGCAAGGATCGCATCCACATCGGCAACGCAATTCTTTTCCTTGACCATGACGGGCGTGGCGCCAGAGGCCTGAATGACAATCGGATAGACGAGGAAACCATGTTCGCAATAGATCGCCTCAACACCCTTCTCAAGGAAGGTGTTGGCAATCATCGACAGGATTTCGTCAGATCCGGCACCGCACAGGATGCGACCGGGATGGATGCCATGAACGTCCCCGATCGCCTCCCGAAGGGCGGTACTGGCCCCGTCCGGATAATATTCCAGCTGTCCTGCTATCTGACGATAGGCATCCACAGCCTTGGCGCTTGCTCCCAATGGAGTTTCGTTCGACGAGAGTTTGTGAACGGGACCATCATTATTCACCTGAGACTTGCCAGGGACATAGACGGGAATGCTCATCACACTGTCACGAGGTTGCGGGCGCTGAAGCTGTCCGGACATGGACATGGGATTACTCCTGAACTGGTGCAATCGGCAGGGGGCCTGCTCATCAGGGCTGCTCGATCACAAGACTTGAAATTGGCCGCTGCGCCCTGCTTGCCGCAAGAGCGCAACCCGCCTGTCTTAACGCCAAAATCCCGCACCATTCAAGAAAAAAGGCAGGATCCGGCGCACATATACCGCGCATGAAACCACTCCATGCGTGGATTTCATCATTTCTGATCAAGATTGAGGACTAGAGAGCGCAATCGGCGTCCAGTAGCCCCCGACGGTGCCACGAATGACCATCGGATTGTCAGACAGACGCGTCAGGCTCTCGACGGTCACCTGAGAGACGGAGAACGGCACGGACGCGAGGATTTCGCAATGGCCCTCTTCCATCACCTGACTGACAATGTCACCACCGATCCGGGCAATGGCCGCTTCGGCTCCTTTGCTTGAAGGGGCAGACAGGGCTACAAGGCGAACATCAGGCACCGTGGTATCCATCAGCGGCATCGACAGAACGAAGGCGGGCGCCGCCGCCGGACGTCCCGGCTGGGCAATCACCGGCAAGCGTGAAATCACCTGCACCCCATCGGCCGCCAAAGACAGCCACCAGGCACGCTCCGCCTTGGCCTTGACGCCAACCACACCGAGCACAGAGCCTTCTCCCGCGCGCACCCGGTCCACCACCGCCTGACAATCCATCGCTTCATCAAAACCGACCGTGAAGCCGAAATAGAACCGCGCCACATCGCGCAGATCCGATCCCGGCTCAACCACCACCTCGAAAGGCGCCTGCATGTGGGTGAAGGTCGCGATGATCTCGCGCCAGAGATGCTCAACGGCGGTGATCGGCAAAATGCCCCGATGCCGCCCCACAAGGCGGCGCATCATGTCCATTTCGCGCCCGGGCCGGAAAGCCGCGCCGGGTTTGTCGGTCCGCTTGACCGCGATCAACGCCTCAACAATCTCGCTACGCTCGATCAGATTGAGATGGATGGTTTCATCGATGCGGTCGATACGCTGCCGCAATTCATCAAGCGTGGGCTGAATGTCCCTGCTGCTGCCCGTCGGGGTCTTGCTCATCAGTTCGTCCTGTCGTCTCGCCTTTTGTCGCCAATGCGAAAATCCCGATCGCAATCACCAAAGTCGTCTCTTGGCGCAATGCATGGGCAGTTGCGGCAGATCCTATCGCAAATTTTTCTCAAAGCCATACATAAAAGAGGCTACGACAAAAGCAAAGAAAGTAATTGACACTTACCCTTGCTCTGCCTAGCTACAAGACAATAATAACAAGGGGCAGGCCGCCCGGACTTGCTTGAAATAGGGCAGACAAATCTGCCAGTCACCCAACTCTATTCACCGAGGAAGCATTCATGATCGGTCCAACCGACGGCGACAATCAGGACACGTCTTCTCCTCCGCGCGACGATACCGCCCTAAGAGAAGCCCAACACCCATCCAGCAAACATGTCACCTTTGGGGAAGACATGCCGTTGATGCTGGATGCAGGTGTCGCCCTGTCGCCCTTCACGATTGCTTTTGAAACCTATGGCACGCTGAATGCGGATTGCTCCAATGCCATCCTGATCTGTCACGCCCTGACCGGCGATCAATATGCCGCCTCGATCTCACCGGTCACCGGCAAGCCGGGTTGGTGGGAAAACATGATCGGCCCGGGCAAGCCCATTGACACAGATCGCTTTTTCGTTGTCTGCGGCAATGTTCTGGGGGGCTGTTCCGGCTCGACGGGCCCTGCCTCGATCAACCCCGAAACTGGCAAGCCCTTTGGTCTCGACCTCCCCGTCATCACCGTGCCCGACATGGTGCGTGCCCAGAAGATGCTGCTCGACCATCTTGGCATTGAAGAGCTGTTCTGCGTGATTGGCGGCTCGATGGGCGGTATGTTGGCCATCCAGTGGGCTGCAGAACATGGCGACAGGGTGAAATCGGCCATTTTCATTGCCACCGCTGCCCACCATACCTCACAGAATATCGCTTTCTACGAGGTCGGCAGACAGGCCGTGATGGCCGACCCGGACTGGCATGGCGGACGCTATTACGATTATGACGTCACCCCACGCAAGGGTCTCTCGGTCGCGCGCATGGCCGCTCACGTCACCTACATGTCCGAGCAGTCACTGCAAAGCAAGTTTGGCCGCAATCTTCAGGATCGCAAGGTCAAAACCTTTTCCTTTGACGCCGATTTTCAGATTGAATCCTATCTGCGCCATCAGGGCATGACTTTTGTCGACCGCTTTGATGCCAATTCCTACCTCTATGTCACCCGGGCGATGGACTATTACGATCTCGCCGCAGACTATGGCGGTCAGATGGCCAAGGCCTTCATGGGCACCAAGACCCGCTTCTGTCTGGTGTCCTTCACCTCGGACTGGCATTTCCCGACCAGCGAGAGCCGCAAGATCGTCCATGCGCTCAATGCCGCCGGAGCCTCGGTCAGTTTTGTCGAGATTGACAGCGACAAGGGCCATGACGCCTTCCTGCTCGATGAGCCGGAGTTTTTCGACGCCATGCGCGGCTTCATCGGCTCTGCTGCCCGAGACTTTGGCCTGAGCAGCAAAGATACCGACGACGAGGAGGAGGCACAATGAGCCTGACCGAAGACAAGAAAGCGCTGGTCGTTGGCCGTCGGGCCGACAATACCCGCATCGACTTTGAAATCGTCGTCGACATGATCGCACCCAACTCAAAGATCCTTGATGTCGGCAGCGATGATGGCAGCCTGCTTGAGCTGTTACAGGCAAAAGACGGCGTGGAAGGCCGCGGCATTGAACTGTCCCAGCGCGGGGTCAATCGCTGTGTCTCGCGCGGCCTGTCAGTCATTCAGGGGGATGCGGACGAAGACCTGATCTATTATCCAGATGACAGCTTCGATTATGTGGTCCTGAGCCAGACCATTCAGGCCACCCGCAATCCGCGCAAGGTGCTTGAGCATCTGTTGCGCATTGGCCGCAAAGCCATTGTCTCCTTCCCCAATTTCGGCCATTGGAAGGTGCGTACCGATCTGTTGTTCCGCGGCACCATGCCGGTCAACGACTATCTGCCCTACAGCTGGTATGACACGCCGAACATCCATTTCTGCACTGTGCGGGATTTTGTCAATCTGTGCGGCGAGGCCAATGCCACCATCGAGCGGGCCCATGGCCTGCAAGGGGATGGCAAGCCGATTTCTTTCTCTGCCCCGTGGTGGTTCTGGAATCTGTTTGCCGAACAGGCCATTTTCCTGCTCTCGCGCAAACAGGATTGAGGCACAAGGCTTTCAGGCAAAGGGAACAAGGCGGCGGCAACGCCGCCTTTTGTCTGAGCCGATCGTCGACCCTGTTCAGCCCTCAGACTTGGTCAATTGATGTATAGTCCGGCCGAACTTGGGTAGATTGGGCGCTGGCAGGAAAACTGGACGGAAGCGGCTTTCAAACATCGTCGTCTCGGCCACCGGCAGGCCTTGGCGCATCAACTTGGTCGCTTCGACCATCAGCACACCGGACAAGGCAGGCCAGAAGCGCTGCCCCAGTCGCTCCACCACCTTGGCAGACCGTATGAAGGCTTTGCCACTGAACGGTCCGAAATGCAGCGCTTCGCTCCATTGCAACGGCTGAAACATCGTCTGGCGCAATAGATGGCTCAACTGGCCCTTGGAAAAGGGACGCCCATAGGCAAAGGGCGTCTGGTCCAGCCGCGCCCACAAACCACTCCGGTTCGGCACGATAATCAGCAATTTGCCACCCGGCGTCAGTACCCGCCAGATTTCGCGCAAATGCTCCGCCGGATTGTCCGCCAGCTCGAGCATATGCACCAACAGGATGCGATCGACGCTGGCATCGGGCAAAGGCAGCGCCTCCGGGTCGACCAGCGTGGTTAGTGACGCCCCTGAAGACGGCCAGTAAACGGCCCCCTGCCAGGACGGCATGAAGGCGATGGTGCGCTCCGCATTGCCTCGCAAATCACGGATGTAAGGGGGCGTATAGCCCACCCCGAGCACGCTCAATCCCTTCAGGTTGCCCCAATGTTGACGGATGCACTGATTGATGTGAAAGGCCGTCGCCAGCCCCAGAGGCTGCGCATAAAAATCCCGCAAATCGAGGACATCAAGAAACATGCAACACCACTTTCACATCGTCGGTTGGGGCAGAATCTGCTGGCGTGAAAGGCAACCGCAACACCTCCCCTCGACCCGCAACAAGTCGAGCGCTCTGCGCCAACAACCCGGTTAGCGATAATGTGGCACTCTCCCGTCGGAAAACCAACCCTTGGGCTTGGAAAAAGCCATCGCCTGTTGCCTATCCCATAGCATGGCGTCCTCGTATCAGAGCCGTCCAGAACCAACCTCGCCTGCCTTTGGCGGAATCAAACACCCATCTACACCATTTTGCGACTATGGTTCGCCCAAGACATATGCCACACTGGACCCAATCACTGTTTCGCCCTTTTGGCTTGCAAATCAAAGACAAAGGACGAGACCGGGCCATTTTCACTCTCTGGCGCCCATCCTCAGCAAAGGGCGAGAGAGCAGGAGCAAGGTCTGACAAATCGATAGTCGAAGGAAGGAAGCCCAAACATGCCGAAGCACGCTTTGGAAACTGTTCTTATCCCGTGTCTCAATGACAATTATGCTGTTCTCGCGCATGATCCCGAAAGCCAGTCGACCCTTCTGGTCGATGCACCGATCGCAACCCCGATCCTGCACATTCTCGAAGACAACAACTGGAAACTGACCCACATTCTGCTCACCCATCATCACCATGACCATATTGGTGGTCTGGCGGCTTTACAGGGGGTGACGGGCGCCACCATCTATGGTCCCGAGGAAAGCATGTCGAAAGTCCAGACCATCGAGACCGGTGTGAAGGACGGCGACACCATCAAGTTCGGCGATCTCGACATCAAGGTCATCGCGTCTCCGGGCCATACCCGTGATCATCTCAGCTTCTGGATCCCGGATGCCGAGCTGGCCTTCACCGGCGACACCCTGTTTGCCATGGGCTGTGGCCGGGTGTTTGAAGGCACCATGGAGGACATGTGGTTCTCCCTTGATCGGCTGGCCAAATTGCCACCGGAAACCACCATCTATTGCGGCCATGAATATACATTGTCCAACGGTGAATTCTGCCTGACCATCGAGCCGGAGAATGAATTGCTGCTCCAGCGGATGGAAGATGTTCGTGCCAAGCGCGAGCGCGGTGAGCCAACCATTCCAACCACTATGCTTGACGAGCTGACCACCAACAGCTTCCTGCGCGCCAACAATGCCGAGGTCAAGGAAGCGCTCGGCATGGCCGATGCATCAGACCTTGAGGTTTTCACGGAAATCCGCTCAAGAAAAGACAATTTCTAGACCACTCTCCTCGCAAAGCAAAAAAGCGCGCCGTCAACCGACAGTGCGCTTTTTTATGCCTGATATTTGCAAGGTCAGATCTCAGCCAGTTCCCGGATCGGGCCTCAGAAAGGCTCCCCGCCAAACAGCTTCTTTGCGGTTTCATTGATCAGCGTGTGACGGCGATCAAACTTCTTGGCCAGAATGATGTTGGTCATGGTCCGCGCCACCCCATTGATTTCACCAATCTCGTCTAGCAGAGCGTCCAGATCTTCGAGCTGCGGCATCTCGACAATTAACGCCAAATCAAACGACCCGTTGACCGTGAAGCAGGACGAGATTTCCGGAAAATCCTCAAGCTTCTGGACAATCGGTGTTTGCAGTTTTGGATCGATCTCGACAAATACGATGGCCCGGTTCAGCGTCTCCAAAGGGTCGCTATTGAGCAACACGGTGAACCCATCAATCACCCCTTCGCGCTTCAGCCGTTCGATACGCTCATGCACGGTTGAGCGGGCCACCGACAATTTGCGGCCAATCTCGGAGGTCGATAAGCGGGCATCGGCTTGCAGAATCCGAATGAGCTTTCTGTCCAGATCATCAAGGGCACGCCGCATCATCACACTCCGTCATCAACCAATCGCCTATCCCTCCAACACGGCCCGCTTTGGCAACGAATAAGCAACGCGATGGAATCATCGGGTTCACTTATTCATACTTTGCCAAGGGACGCCAACAACATTTTGTCACGCAATCCGACTTGTCCAGCATTTTGCCGAAGCTTCCCGGCAATCTATCAAGCTGGATAGGACAGCCACTATGACTTAATCTCAAGCCCGATTATAGTGGCCAGGCAAAGCTACATTTAGCTATAAAAATCAATAAATTAAAGACGAAGAAGCCTCCCCTTCGAAATCGTCCTTCCCTTCCTTTGGAGAACCACATGTCCGCAAATCTTGCGAATGAAACCAAATCCCTGCTCGAAAGTCTCGGCGTCGACAGTGCCACATTGTCAGGTTCGATCACGGTCACCAGTCCCATTGATGGCTCGGTCATCGGTCAGGTCGCTGAACAGGGTGCCGATGCCATGAATGCTGCGGTCACTGCCGCCCATGAGGCCTTTCTATCATGGCGCACGGTGCCTGCCCCTGTGCGGGGTGAACTGGTTCGCCAGTTGGGCGAAGCCCTGCGCACCCACAAACAGGCGCTTGGCAAACTGGTCAGCATCGAAGCTGGCAAGATCCTGTCCGAGGGCCTCGGCGAAGTGCAGGAAATGATCGACATTTGCGATTTTGCCGTTGGCCAGTCCCGCCAGCTCTATGGCAAGACCATTGCATCGGAACGCCCCGGCCACCGGATGATGGAAAGCTGGCATCCGATGGGTGTCTGTGGTGTCATTTCCGCCTTCAACTTTCCTGTAGCCGTCTGGTCATGGAACACCTGCCTGGCCCTGATCTGCGGTGACGCCGTGGTCTGGAAACCTTCCGAGAAAACCCCGCTGACGGCATTGGCCTGCGATGCCATCCTGCAGGGCGTGCTGGCCGATTTCGAAGCCGCCCCGGAAGGGTTGCATCAATTGGTCGTTGGTGGTCCGGAAGCCGGTAAGGCACTGGTCGACAATCCGCTGGTGCCGATCCTGTCCGCCACCGGGTCCACCCGCATGGGCCGGGCCGTTGGCCCGCGTGTCGCCGACCGCTTTGGTCGCTCGATCCTTGAGCTGGGCGGCAACAATGCAATGATCGTCGCCCCCAGCGCCGACCTCGACATGGCCATTCGCGCCATCTGCTTCTCTGCTGTAGGCACCGCCGGTCAGCGCTGCACATCCCTGCGCCGTCTGATCGTTCACGAGAGCATCGCCGACCAGCTTGTCGCCCAGATACAGAAGGCCTATGCCTCGCTGCCAATCGGCTCGCCGCTGGAGGCCTCCACTCTGGTCGGTCCATTGATCGATGAGACCTCCTTCAACACCATGCAGGCCGCGCTGAAGCAGGCCGAAGCCGAAGGTGGCAAAGTTGTTGGTGGCGAGAAAGTCGTGGTTGAGGGCGCTGATGGTGGCTTCTATGTCCGCCCGGCAGTTGTCGAAATGCCCGATCAGACCGACATGGTCAAGACCGAAACCTTCGCTCCGATCCTCTATGTCATGCGCTATAGCGATCTCGGTGACGCCATCGCCATGCATAATGATGTGCCGCAGGGCCTGTCTTCCTGCATCTTCACCCTCGACATCCGCGAGGCCGAAACCTTCATGAGCGCAGCTGGCTCTGATTGCGGCATTTGCAATGTCAATATCGGCCCATCCGGTGCAGAAATTGGCGGTGCCTTTGGTGGCGAAAAGGAAACCGGCGGCGGGCGTGAATCCGGCTCTGACGCGTGGAAAGGCTATATGCGCCGGGCGACCAACACGATCAACTATTCTGCCGAGTTGCCGCTGGCACAGGGCGTCTCGTTCGACGTCTAGCAGCCCCAACGATCCGCGGCCCCGTTCCCATCGACGGGCCGCCAAAGCAACAAAAGGGCCCCATCGGGCCCTTTTCTCTGTCACAAATGCGTGTTTGGAGGCCCATTCCAGCGGTCCAGCTGTGATTTGCACCCCTCGGCGCCATGGGAATGGTTGCACCATCGAAAAATCGTTATATTGTAACATTTTCATTCGACCCTGATCACCCCAGACCCGTGGCAAGCCCGTGCGCACCTCTCAAATGCTTCTTTCCGGCGACAACCTGACCATTGTCAGCGATGGCAAAACCCTGCTCGACAGGGTCTCCATTTCTGTTGATCGCGGCGAAATCATCACCATCATCGGCCCCAATGGCGGCGGCAAAACCACCCTCGTCAAGGCCCTGCTCGGTTTGTGGTCTGTCTCCTCAGGCAAGGTGCAACGCCAGTCCGGCCTCCAGGTCGGCTACGTGCCGCAGAAGCTGGTGATCGACCGCACCATGCCGCTGACGGTCGAACGGCTGATGCGTCTCACCGGCAATCACAGCCGCGATGCCATGTTGGCCGCGTTGGAGGAAACCGGCGTCGCCCACAAGATCCGCGACAATGTTCACACCCTGTCAGGCGGGGAAATGCAACGGGTCCTGCTGGCCCGCGCTCTGGTCGGCCAGCCGGATCTGATGGTCCTTGATGAGCCGGTGCAAGGGGTGGATTATGTGGGCGAGCTGGCCCTCTACCGTCTGATCGAAGAGATCCGGGACCGCCACAATTGCGGCATCCTTCTGGTCTCCCATGATCTGCATATGGTGATGCGTGCCTCAACCCGGGTCATTTGCCTGAACACCCATGTCTGCTGCTACGGCCAGCCAGCGGACGTTGCCCAAAATCCCGATTATCAGCGTCTCTTCGGAGCCAAAGGCCTTGAGACCATGGCCCCATACAATCATCACCACAATCACAGCCATGACCCACAGGATGCGGAGATGATCGATGAAGGTTGCTCCTGTGGTCACGACCATGACAACGGGCACGAGCATGCTCATACACATGAGGGGAGCAAGCGTCATGCTGGATGACTTCTTCACCCGCGCTCTGCTTGGTGGCATCGGCATCGCGCTGGTCTCCGGCCCGCTGGGCTGTTTCATCGTCTGGCGACGCATGGCCTATTTCGGCGAGACCATGGCTCATGCCGCCCTGCTCGGCATCGCCTTGAGCCTGCTGTTCGAGTTGATGCCGATTGCCGGGGTCTTTTTCGTCTCCCTTGTCATCGCGCTCCTTCTCTATGGACTGGAAAAACTCGACCGCCTGTCAACCGACACCCTGCTCGGCATTCTCTCCCATGCGTCGCTGGCCATTGGTCTGCTCGCTCTTGGCTTCATGACATGGCTGAGAATTGACATCATGTCCCTGTTGTTTGGCGACATCCTGTCGGTCAGCAAACAGGATCTTGGGGTCATTTGGGGAGGGGGAGCTTTGGTTCTTGCCCTTCTGTTCGCTCATTGGCGCAGCCTGTTGGCCAGTACCATCAGCCCTGACATTGCCGCCGCCGAAGGCCTGCCGACCCAGCGAGCCAATCTGGTCTTCGTGCTGTTGATCGCTTTGGTGATCGCAGTGGCAATGAAACTGATCGGCGTGTTGCTGATCACCTCCTTGCTGATCATTCCCGCTGCCACCGCACGACAATTTGCCAGAGGTCCGGAATCGATGGCCCTGCTGGCAGCATTGATCGCCTGTCTGTCGATTCTGGGCGGCCTCAATGCATCCCTGATCTGGGATTCAACCCCCGGCCCCTCGATCGTGCTGGCCGCTTTCCTGCTCTTTTTGGGAGCGCTGGCAACCGCTCCGATCCTGCGCAAGATGCGCAAAACTTGAAAAGCGGGCACTTTTGTTACTCAGCTATTTCGAGCGCAGGATCATATCCTTTGACGCCAACACGGCACCAAAGGTGATCAACAGGGCCGCCGCCGCAATGGTCCAGCTGAAAACACCAAATCCGGCCAGCACCAGTATAGCGGTCGACAGCAGCGGGGCAGCATAGGATGCCGCCCCCAGCACCTGAATGTCGCCATGCTTGACGCCATAATCCCAGACATAAAAGGCCGCCCCAACCGGCATTAAGCCAAGTCCCAACACGGCCAGCCATTCGCTCCCATACTGCGGCCAGACGGTGGTTTCGAACGCCAAATGCGCCAACGCACTCAACGCTGCGGTTACCAGACAGAAACCAACGACAATATCGGTCGGCACAGCGGAAAAACGCCGCGACAGGATCGAGTAGCTCGACCAGGTGAAGGCACAGACAATGGCTGCCAGATAGCCCGGCAAATAAGCCATATCCACGCTGATACCGCGCCCTTTTGAGACAATCAGCACCGTCCCAGCCAAGCCCAGCAAGGCACCAGTGAGATGGAACCAGCGCAACCGCTCCCCTGGCAAAAGGGCAGAAAGCACAACGATCAGCAACGGCCACAAATAGGCAATCAGTCCCGCCTCCACCGGAGGGGCCAGCCGCAAGGCGGTGTAATAGAGAAAGTGATAGCCAAACAGGCCAATCACCCCAAGCGCCCAGACCGGCCAAGGCTGCCTTAACACCCGCCACGCACCGGGACGAAACAGCCAGCTCACCAGCCCGATGGAGCCACCGATCAAAAAGGTCATCGCCGTCAGCTGAAAGGGCGGCACCGTGCCACTTGCCGCGGTAAAAAGAGCCAACAAAGCCCACATCAGAATGGCGACAAATCCGATCAGGGTGGCCAACAGGCGTCTGGACATGGGCGATCTCTTTTCAGGTTCAGGGAGGCAAAAGGCGAGAAGCCACATGAAGCCACAAAAAAACCGCGGGAAACAAGATCCCGCGGCACTTATCAAAGGCTTATTACCCCATCAGCAAAGAGAGACACGACCCTAACCGTTGGCGATATATTGCCCGCCATTGACCGTCATCACCGCCCCGGTGATGAAACCGGCTTTCTCGGATGCGAGGAACGCCACCATGGCGGCAATTTCTTCTGCCTGCCCCAGACGACCGACCGGAATGCTCGACACAATGCTTTCCAGCACCTTTTCTGGCACAGCGGCCACCATGTCGGTGTCGATATAGCCCGGACAGATGCAATTGACGGTCACCCCCTTGCGGGCGGTTTCCTGCGCCAGCGCCTTGGTGAAACCGATCACCCCAGCCTTGGCGGCGGAATAGTTGGTCTGACCCATCTGACCCTTCTGGCCATTGATCGAGGAGATATTGATGATCCGGCCATGGGCACGCGCCCGCATTTCGTCAATCACCGGCTTGGTCATGTAATACATGGAATTGAGGTTGGTATTGATGACTTCGTGCCATTCATCCACCCCAAGCTTGTGCAGCATGCCATCACGGGTGATGCCCGCATTGTTGACCACCACATCGATGATGCCGAGATCTTCCTCGATCTGCCGAAGGCCTGCCTTGCAGGCTTCGAAATCGCCCACATCCCATTTGTAGGCCTTGATCCCGGTCCGCTCTGAAAAGGCCCGGGCGCGTTCGTCATTGCCGCAATAATTGGCGGCAACCAGAAAACCGGCTTGCTTGAGTTCGATTGAAATGGCTTCCCCGATCCCGCGGGTCCCACCGGTAACAACTGCAACTTTAGACATATCTCTCCCCTATGTCAGTGTCCGCCACCGCTCACTCCTGCGGTTTAGCGAACCAGATTGGTCTGAAGTTGGCCCATGCCATCCAAACCGGTTGCGCAGAGCGGCGGTGCCGCCCTGCGATCCCATTCAAGTTCCACGACGAACAAACAGGCGTCCTTGTCTTTTCTTTTACGGCGCCCGCCGCCCCATGGTCACAATCTCCGGGCCTGTATCCCCTCGGCCCGAAGACGCTCAGTTTGCCTTATCGTTCGACGCACAGGGCAACGCCCATGCCGCCACCGATACAAAGGGTCGCCAGACCCTTCTTGGCATCGCGACGCTTCATTTCATGCAGCAACGTGACCAGAACACGGCAACCAGAAGCACCGATCGGGTGACCGATCGCAATCGCACCACCATTGACATTCACCTTCTCGACATCCCAGCCCATATCCTTATTGACCGCACAGGCCTGTGCCGCAAAGGCTTCGTTGGCTTCAATCAGGTCAAGGTCCGTTGCGCTCCAGCCAGCCTTTTCCAACGCCTTGGTGGAAGCCGGAATCGGCCCCGTACCCATAATGGCAGGATCAATACCAACAGAGGCCCATGCCTTGATGGTGGCAAGCGGCGTCAGACCACGCTTCTGGGCTTCCTCGGCGCTCATCAGAACAACAACGGCCGCGCCATCATTGATGCCCGACGCATTGCCCGCAGTGACCGAGCCATCCTTGGTAAAAGCCGGACGCAGTTTCTGCATGCCTTCAAGATTGGCCCCGTGACGGACATATTCATCATCCTCGACCACCCGCTCCTTGCGGCGCTCGATGACGGAGACCGGCACGATCTCATCCTTGAATTTGCCGGCTTTCTGGGCGGCCTCGGCCTTGTTCTGCGAGGCAACGGCAAAGGCGTCCTGCACATCACGGCTGATGTCCCACTGGTCGGCAACATTCTCGGCGGTTTGACCCATATGATAGTCATTGAAGGCACACCACAGGCCATCCTTGATCATCGTATCGGTGAATTTGGCATCCCCCATCTTGGTGCCCGCGCGCATATTGGCTGCATGCACCGACAGAGACATATTTTCCTGACCACCGGCCACAACGATCTTCGCATCTCCCATTGCGATCTGTTGCATGCCAAGCGCCACGGTCCGCAGGCCCGAACCACACACCTGATTGATCAACCAGGCAGGAGCCCGCTCGCCAACACCGGCCTTCAACGCCGCCTGACGGGCCGGATTCTGGCCCTGACCTGCGGTCAGAACCTGACCCAGAATCACCTCGTCAACATCCGCCGGGTCAATATCGGCCTGGGCAAGCGCCCCTTTGATTGCAATGGCGCCCAGCTCGGATGCCGGCATGGCGGCAAAGGAGCCAAGGAAAGACCCGACAGGGGTGCGCGCTGCCGCGACGATGACAATGTCAGTGCCTTGAGTCATAATAGTTTCCCTATTTGTTTGACAGAAAATCTCTCTGAAGCCCGCCGTTTGTGCTGCACTGCCGCAAACCTCCCTGACGAGCATACACCTTCAAACACAACGCCAAAAATCGGCTAGAATCCGGCATAATGTCAATTAAGCCATGGGCCTAGTCTGAAAGACCAATGGCCAAAGGCGCTGATTTCAATTTGTCCTATCTGCGGTCCGACTGCAAGCCTTTGCGCGGTTGCACAAAAGGCAAGCAACAGGACTTGGCAATGCAGCACGAAACCACTAAGCTACAAGCTCTTTTTGGAACCGGCATGGCGAGGAGAGCAGGTCGGTCGATAGGAAAAAGGCACCCACATGACAAAAAAGTCAGATCAGACCATCATCAAGAAATATGCCAACAGACGGCTCTATAATACGGGCACAAGCACCTATGTGACGTTGGAAGATCTCTCTGAGATGGTGAAAGCGGAGGAGGATTTTGTCGTATTCGATGCCAAAAGTGGCGACGACATCACCCGCTCGGTCCTGACCCAGATCATCTTCGAGCATGAAAATAAAGGCCAGAACTTGCTGCCCATCGCCTTCCTGCGCCAGCTGATCCGCTTCTATGGCGACAGCATGCAGACATTGGTGCCAAGCTATCTGGAATTTTCCATGCAGAATCTCACCAACGATCAGGACAATCTGCGCAAGCAGCTTGCCGATTCCTTCGGAGGGTCCCCCTTCGAAGCCATGGAAGAGCAAGTCCGCCGCAATTCCGAAATGTTCGAAAATGCCATGAAGATGTTCATGCCTTTCGGACCGGCAGCCGCGGCCGCGCAACCCAAGGCCCAAGAGGAAAAGAAAACAAGCGAGCTTGATGTCCTGAAGGACCAGATCGCAGACATGCAGAAGAAGATTTCCGAACTCGCGGACAAGAAAGACGATTGATCGCGATCGCCTTGAGGCAAAAAGACAAAACCCTCACAGACAGAGCGTCTGGAGGGTTTTGTTATATCCAGGCTTGTGATCGGCCTACCCGATCACCCCAGCGCTTTGCTGCCAGGATTTGAAGTCCAGGGAATGTCCTGACTCGCCTTGCCAAAATGATAGCCCTGAAAATAGCCAACGCCCATTTCGGACAGGATATCGGCAATCTCCTGATTCTCGACCCACTCAGCCACGACATCGATATTCAGCTCACCGGCCAGTTCAGAAAACATGCGTACGAAGGCGCGGTTCTGGCGATTGGTGACGATATCTTGAACAAAGCTGCCATCGATCTTGACCAGATCAACATCGAGCGCCTGCAGATTGCGGAATGAGGTATAACCCGCCCCGAAATCGTCAATCGCAACCTTGGCCCCCAGATCGTGCAATTTGTGAACGAACTGCACCGCCACATCCATGTTGCGGATCGCTGCGGTTTCGGTGATTTCCACCACGAGCCGTCGGGCAACATCCGGGTTGGCTCCGATACGGGCCTGCAAATAGGTGGTCCAGTCCTTGTCCATGCCCACGTCCGGTGACACATTGATGCTGAGCCGCGCTTCCGGGTAGGTGAACAAGACATCCAGTGTCATTTCCAGAATGCGGTGATCGAGCATCGCCGCCAGTCCGAGCCGCTCGGTATATTGCACAAAGGTCGCTGCCGGGATGGGCTCGCCTTCACTGTCATTCACCCGCATCAGCACTTCATGATAGATCGTCTCGCCGGTCTTTGATGAGACAATCGGCTGGAAGGCCAGTGCGATGCGGCGCTCATTGAGGGCGGAAATCACTTCATCCGCCATACGGATCATCTTTTCACGCTTGTCCAACGCAAAGGGCACCGAATGGAAGGAGCGGAACGAGCCGCGATTGTGCCGCTTGGCCCGGTCGAGCGCATCAAGGGCGCAGATTTCGGCGGTGCGCAAATCCGGCACCGTATCATTCAGATGCACGCCCCCCATGGTCAGGGTCACATGCACGGGTCCGGCATCCGTCTGGATCAGATCGTCACGCGCCGCTTCAAGGAACCGCTCGGCGGTTGCTGCCATTTCCTGTTCGGAACAATTGTTGATCAGCAGGCCGAACTTGGTGCCCGAAATGCGCCCCACCATATCCCCGTCACGCAGGCGCAGGGACACCCGCTTGGCCACTTCGCGGATCACCTGATCGGCAATGTCAAAGCCATAGGCTTCATTGACCACCCGGAAATTGTCGATATGGGCAACCAGATAACAGGCCGTCGTCCCGGTCTTCTCCCGCCGCTTGAGGGTCTGGACCAACTGGTCACAAAAATAGGTGCGGTTGAACAAGCCCGTCAGTTCGTCAAACTGGGACAGGAAGCGTTGCCGATGTTCGCGATTCTGCCGTTCATCGACAATCCGCATCAATCCATGAATGCGTTCCGCCCGCCCGTCAGCCCCCGCAAACCAGCGTCCGCTCTCTTCCAGCCAGAGACGCTTCTGCGATTGCAGCCCCTCGGGCGCAAAACAATAGATGCATTCGAACGGCACTCCATTCCCGTCATCAGCCTGACCGGATCCGAAAATCGCACGATAGCGGGTCGCCAGCGTGTCAGGCGTCACACAATCGGCAAAGGACTGACCGGTCGTCAGACGCGCAGCAAGGTCCATATCGAACACGTCGACCACGTTGCTGCTCCAGCGCAAATGATCCCCATTTGCCTGCCAGTCATAGACGACTTCTCCGATCGATGTGAGGATATCCCGCGCTTTCACTGCCATCTTCTTATTCTGGAATGGTTGTTTCGGTATGCCTGGTCGTGCTCTTTGCTGCCCTCGATCCGGCCCGGTCATGATCATGACCGGGCCCCAACCCGCCATCAGACCATATCGGACCGCATGCGCCCCAACAGGCACTCAAAGCCACATTCATGTCTGATTAGACGGACTTAAGGTTAATTTTTCCCAAATTACCGGCCTTTCCACACGGCCCGATTAACCAAACTCTTAACAAAGTCTTAACGACTGGCCCGCTTCTTGCTCCGCTCTGCCTGAAAAGACGAAACAACGTCTCGATTGTCCCAAATTGGAACAATCAACGGGAAGGCAGAGAAAATGACCGGCTTGATCATTGCACCAGCGTCTCATAATCCGACGAGTCACAATCCTTATGGAACGCCTTTGCTGACGGACGCCCGTCAGGAGCCTTTGCCACGCCCGCATCCGCAGGCCGATGACACCCGGCAGGCACACCCCACACCACCCCATGCGACACCCCCAATGGGCACCTATGCCCATATTCAGGCACAAATTCTTGGCAGCAATGGTCTGGGAACCAACGGCCAGCGCAGTTTTCGTCGCCCCACCGCCAGTTCCCCGCGGGAGGCTGCCAGAGCCTATGGGCAGGCGCGCCGCCGGCCACAAACCGTCTCGGATATGCCGCGCCTGCAAAATGTTGTTTAAGATCCCGAACTAGATCCCGATTGCCATCCCGTCCTTGCGACAGTCTGAACCGCCCCAGTAAAAGCCGGTTTCCGAATCGCGGGCAATGATCTGACCGCCACCATGAGGCTTGTCAGCCCAGACCATTTTGTGGCCCTTGGCCTCCAGAGCGCTGAAGACATCGCCAGCCAGCGGCCTTTCAGCGACAATCTCTCCGGTCTCGTTCCAGAATAGCCGCGGCGCATCCAGCGCCTCCTGCGGATCCATGCCGTAATCAACCATATTGGCGATGACCTGTGCATGGCCCTGCGCCTGATAGGCCCCACCCATCACCCCGAAGGACAGCCATGTCTTGCCATCTTTGCGGGCCATTGCCGGAATGATAGTATGCAGCGGCCGCTTGCCGCCATCGATGCAATTGGGATGCGCCGGATCGACCACGAAGCAGGCGCCCCGATTCTGCAGCATCACACCACTGTCCATGGTACAGACCCGCGCACCAAAGCCGCGATAGACGGAATTGATGAAAGACACCATGCGACCATCCCGGTCAGCAACCGTCAAATAGACTGTATCAGATTGAGACGGCACAAGACTGGGCAAGCTGTCGTTGCGCCGATCTGGCGAAATGGATGCTGCCAATTGCTGGGCATAGGCGTCCAAGATCAGCGTTTCAACCGCAACCCGCATATGGTCTGGATCCGTGATATGAGCATCGCGCATCGCATAGGCCAGACGCCCTGCCTCCAATTGCAGGTGATGCCGCTCCGCACCATGCGGCGCAAGAGACCCCAGATCAAACTGCTCAAGGATCTTCAACAGGGTCAGTGCCGTGATGCCCTGTCCATTGGGCGGCAATTCAACAACCTCCACCCCGCGATAGCTGGCAGACACCGGCACCAGAGGATCGCAACTGATCCCGGCCATGTCTTCCTCGGTCAGGAGACCGCCATACTGCTGAACCAGAGCCGCAATCTCGGCGGCAATCGCCCCGCGATAAAAGGCATCGCTGCCCCCTTCAGCCACCGCCCGCAAGGTCTTGGCGAGCGCAGGCACCGTGTGTCGCTCTCCGGCCTGCGGTGCACGGCCAGCCACCAAATAATGCTTTGTTGCACCGGGATCGCGCTTCAACCCCTCGACCAGATCCTGCCAATCCCACGCCACACGCGAAGTAACAGCAAAGCCCCCTTCGGCATAATCGATCGCAGGCTGAAGGGCCGCATCAAGCCCCAGTTTGCCATGATCCTGCACCAGCCGCTCCCAGCATTTGAGCGATCCGGGCACGGTCACCGCGTGAATACTGCTCTCGGAAATCTCGGTGATGCCCTGCTCAACGAACCATTCGGTCTTGGCAGCAGCTGCAGCCCGGCCAGAGCCGTTATAACCATGCACCGACCCATCCGGCTCGCTGATGATGGCAAAGCAATCCCCGCCAATGCCGGTCATGTGTGGCTCCACCACACTGAGCACCGCACCTGCGGCAACCGCCGCATCCACCGCGTTGCCACCCTTGAGCAGCACCGACAAGGCAACCTGACTGGCAACCGGGTGCGACGTAGCGCACATTCCCGCTTCCCCATATACCGGCGAGCGTCCTGGCAGCTGGAAATCCCGCATGATCAAACCTCCTCCTCTGGCCAAGCTGTTTGATGCTCGGCTCATTCCCTGACCATTCTCTGGCCATTGTCTGGATAAACAAAGAGGGATCAGGACGATCCCTTAGCAAGACCATCGCCGAAATCACAACCGGACGCAATGTCTTTTGCAGCAACTGGGGAAGAGCCCCATCGGGCAGCGGGGCGCAGAACAGAGCTAGAGCATGCCGCCCGGGCCAATGGCCACATCGCGCGTCGCGCCGCGAATGGTGATCGAATAGCCAGCAATCACGTCGATCAGAGAAATGCACATCAGGATGAAAAAGACGCTCGTCGCCGTCTGCGGCACCAGCAGAAACTCGATCAAATAGGCAACAAACAGCAAGGTCGACAGAATGTGATCAACAATCGAGCTGACCCCGGTGCGCGTGGCCTTCAGGATCTCGACAAACAGCAGGATCAGGGCCGCGACGATCATCACGTCCCCCAGCGTCAATGTCCAGCGCGCGTCAGACACCATCTCGATGGTGAAGATTGGCGCACTCCAGGGATCCCCAATTGCATTCCCCATCAGGCCGAATGCAAAGGCGTTATAGACAAGCAAAGGGGCAATCAACAGCGGAATATTGAAGATCATTGAAAGACACTCCGTGCCGGAAAGAAGAATGAATATCGCAAGGCGGTCGCCGATGGCGCTTCGCAAGCGATAAGGATTCGCCTGCCATGGAACCAGCCTGTCAGCGCCACGCCATTCAGACATAAAGGAAAAATGGGCATAAAAAAAGGCCGGACAAGTCCGACCTTTTTAAACTTCAATCGTCAAGAAGCAAAGACTTAGTCTTTGGCTTCCATAATCTGACGACCACGATACATGCCGGTCTTCAGGTCGATATGATGAGGACGGCGCAGTTCGCCAGAATCCTTGTCTTCGACATAGACCGACTGCTTGAGTGCGTCCGCAGAGCGGCGGAAGCCACGCTTCATGCGGGTCACTTTTTTCTTTGGCACAGCCATGGTCAAAACTCCGTCGTCAATAGTCCACTATGCGGGGCGAGCCCCGTTGCGGAACCTACTCTGTTGTAAGAGATTGCGGGCCTTATACAGAACCCGAGCGCGCTTGACCAGAGCAATCTTGCAAAAATGATCGCTTTTTCTGGATTCTCTCGCCAAACATCACGTCTTTGCACCACTCTTTACCTTGCCCGGTTGAAAATTCAAGCCCTTTTATGGGATTCCCCCTTCAAACAAAGGCCGTGAGATGGTTTGCCAACAACCGGATATTGCTCTCCATCGCCGAGCGCGGCCGCCAGACCATGACGATCTCGCGCTCGGCGGTCGGCTCCTTGAAGTCTCGCACCACGATATCCAGCCCATCGACCAGCCCGGCCCGCAAGGCAAGCCCCGGCAACAAGGTCCCCCCCAGTCCGTTGGCCACCATCTGGACAATGGTCATCAGGCTGGTTGCCTCGATTTCCTCATCTGCAACCTGCCCCGGTGTCGGGTCTCCTCGTTTCAGGCTGGCCAGCACGTGATCGCGAATACAATGACCGTCTTCCAACAGAATGAGCGGCTCACGCCGCAAATCAAGCGCTTCGATCTTTTGGTGTTTGACCAGAGGATGGCGCAGGGGCAATGCCACATGAAAGCGATCCAGCCCCAGCGACTGGCTGGCAAAGCCCTCGATTCTGTAAGGCAAGGCAATCACGGCCGCATCCAGCCGACCCGCCTTCACGTCATCAAGCACATGGCGGGTCAGCTTTTCCCGCAAATAAAGTTTCAGATCAGGAAAGGACCGACGCAGTCCCGGCAACGCCTTGGGCAGCAGAAACGGACCGATGGAGGGAATGACACCCAGCCGTAGCCGCCCGCTGAGTGGTTTTTCCTGCCGCTGCGCCATCGCCACGAGTTCGTCCGTATCCCGCAGCAAGGTTTTCGCCCGCCCCAGAATCTCGTTGCCCAGCACGGTCAGGCGAAACTGGTCACTTTCCCGATCAACGAGCGTCACCTGTAAAATATCTTCAAGCTGGCGTATCCCCGAACTGAGCGTCGATTGAGACACATGACAGACTTCCGCCGCCCCCCGAAATGACTCCTTCTCGGCCAGTGTGCAAAGATACTGCAATTGTCGCAAAGTGGGGCGAATGGGCATCAGGGATCTCCATCAAACCGGGATAACACAACAAGCATCGAAAAAATCGGGCGCTTCTGGCGAGATTGGATTATATGATCGATTTTATCGATCAGCAAATTCGAAATTTGAGATTTGATCTATCGCGTCAAATATGGTTGAAAGGGTCAACAGAATTTGAACGATTCTAAAAAGACAATCCTCCCCTCCCACCCCTTGGAGACATGCAATGCTTGGTATTGGCGATAAACTTCCTGAATTTTCCATCACTGGCGTAAAGCCGGGCTTCAACGAAATCGTCGAGAATGGCGAAGAAGCATTTGAAGCCCTCACCGAGAAAAGCTTCGAAGGCAAATGGAAGGTTATCTTCTTCTATCCAAAAGACTTCACCTTCGTCTGCCCAACCGAAATCGCTGAATTTGCACGTCTGAACGAAGAATTCGAAGACCGCGATGCTGTGGTTCTTGGCGGTTCCACCGACAACGAATTCTGCAAACTGGCTTGGCGTCGGGATCATCCGGATCTCAACAAACTGCCAATCTGGATGTTTGCTGACACCAACGGCTCCCTCGTGGATGGCCTCGGCGTGCGTCACCCGGACGGCGTTGCCTACCGTTACACCTATGTGGTGGACGCGGAAAACACCATCCAGCATGTCTATGCAACCAACCTCAATGTTGGCCGCAATCCAAAAGACACCCTGCGCGTTCTCGATGCATTGCAGACCGATGAACTCTGCCCTTGCAACCGCGAAGTCGGTGGTGCGACCCTCGGCTAAGCCGACCCGATCAAGCCGGATGGGCCACGCGCCCATCCGCATTCTGGGCCGATAGGCTCTCCTCCTCCCAAGATAGTTTCACCATTACCCAGCGACTGAAAAAGGCGCGGGAATGCCCCCCTACACCCTGATGATAGGAATTGCACCATGACCATCGACGCGTTGAAATCGCAGATGCCAGACTTTGCCAAGGATGTGAAGCTGAACCTGTCGAACATTGCCAGTGACGAAAGCCTCACCGATCAGCAGAAATATGGCCTTATGGTTGCCTGCGCCATTGCCACCCGCAGCCAAGCTGTCCGCGACGCCTTCCTTGCCGAAGCCGCTGACAAACTGTCCGCTGAAGCTTTGGCTGCTGCCAAGGGTGCTGCCACCCTGATGGGCATGAACAACATCTATTACCGTTTTGTCCATTTGGCATCCAACAAGGATTACGGCTCCATGCCTGCCAAATTGCGGATGAATTTCATCGCCCGTCCCGGCGTTGACAAGGTCGATTTCGAACTGTGGAGCCTTGCGGTCTCCGCCATCAATGGCTGTGGCATGTGCATCGATTCCCACGAAAGCATCCTGCGCGACAATGGCCTGACCACCGATCAGATCCAGACCGCCATCCGTTTCGCGGCGATCATCCAGTCCGCTGCCATTGCCCTTGAGGCTCTTTGACAAAAGCTCAGGACACAAACGTGGCAGACCAATAGTCCACCGCCCCGTCTGGCAGCTGCCCCAGCAGCTGATCGAGAGCTGCTTCATCCATGTGGCGTCGCAATGTTGCGACGACCACCCTGATCGCATCATCTGGTGCAAAATTGTGATGCTGCCTTAACCCCTTGACCTCCCGCGTCCAGTCCTCCCGACATCCAAAGACTTCCTTTCCCTCGTGCTCATCCCAACCGGCAACAAAGATTGCACGCGCCACCGGTGGCAACAGTCCGGCAAAGCGCAAAATTTCTGCGGCAGACAATCGCCGCCTGAAAACCACAAGCACAGCCTCAAGCACAGTATAGGTCTGGTTACGAGTTGTGAGATCAAGATCGTCTTTCAGCGCGAGAAGTGTTGTTTCATAGACTTCACTTGCATGGGCGATCTCCAACGGCATCGGCATGGCGTGGCTCCTGTTATGCTTCGCAAAACATCGAAGGGTGATTGTTGGAAAGCGGTGTTCGGCCCCGTTTTAGCTTGACGGCCCGAGAAAAAAAAGGCATCGCCTCTCCAAACCTTCACGCAACAGCACAACCCGAACCAGCAGCAAAGATGATGACTGACAGCGTTTCAACATCCGCCCCTGCAAACGATGTCTTCAGGGCACGCCTAAAACAGAGCGCCGAAGCGATCGAGGAGGCTCTGTGCACCTACCTTCCCGAGCAACCCGCGCCAAATGACGCTTCAGCACCCGCTTCGCTCATCGCTGCCATGCGCCACGGCGCACTGAATGGCGGCAAACGCATCCGCCCCTTCCTGATGATCGAGACCGCCCGCATGCTGGGCTATGATGCGCCCGGCACTCTGCATGCGGCCTGTGCTCTGGAGTGCGTCCATTGCTACAGCCTCATCCATGACGACCTGCCAGCGATGGATGATGACGATCTGAGGCGCGGCAAACCAACGGTGCATGTGGCCTATGGTGAGGCAATGGCAATCCTTGCCGGCGATGGTCTGCTGACACTGGCATTTGACATTCTGGCAAGAGACGACGTCCATCCAGACCCAGCGGTACGGGCCGAACTAGTGCTCGGCCTTGCCAGAAATGCAGGGATCAGTGGCATGGTCGGGGGACAAGTGCTTGATATCGAGGCTGAACATCGCACGCGTACCGAAGAGGAAATCCTGAATCTGCAAGCCATGAAGACCGGTGCTCTGCTGCGCCATGCGTGCGAAGCCGGGGCCATGCTGGCCAAAGCAACCAAAGAAGATCGCGCTGTGGTCACGCGCTTTGGCACCATCATCGGTCTGGCCTTCCAGCTTGCGGACGATCTGCTCGATGTGACAGCCACCTCGGAACAGCTGGGCAAAACAGCTGGCAAGGATCTGACCTCCGAGAAAGCCACGCTCGTCAGTCTCTATGGCATCGATGCGACGCGACAAAAGCTCTTCGCCCTGATTGAGGAAGCCGAGAAGCTGCTTGCCCCTTATGGAAAACGGGCCGAGACGCTGATCGCCACGGCCCGCTTCATTGCGGAACGGAAAAAATAGTCGGCCCCAATCAGGAAGCGTTCGCACCAAAGCGCTGTTCAATATAATCGCGGACCATCTGGTGGAATTCCGCAGCGATATTGTCGCCGCGCAGGGTGGCACGCTTTTCCCCGTCAATGAAGACCGGTGCGGCAGGTGCCTCTCCGGTGCCCGGCAGGGAAATGCCGATATCCGCATGCTTTGATTCGCCCGGTCCATTGACCACACAGCCCATCACCGCAACATTCAGCGCCTCGACACCGGGATATTGCTCACGCCAGACCGGCATGTTGGTGCGGATGTCGTTCTGGATATCCTGCGCCAGTTCCTGAAACACCGTCGAGGTGGTCCGGCCACAGCCCGGACAAGCGGCAACAATCGGAATGAAGGAGCGGAAGCCCATGCTCTGGAGCAGTTCCTGCGCCACCTGAACCTCACGGGTGCGATCGCCCCCCGGCTCTGGTGTCAGGGACACGCGGATCGTGTCGCCGATGCCCTGTTGCAGCACCATGCCCATTGAGGCAGCAGAGGCAACAATGCCCTTGGTGCCCATGCCCGCCTCGGTCAGGCCCAGATGCAAGGCATAATCGGAACGCAACGCCAACGCTGTATTGACGGCAATCAGATCCTGCACCTGAGACACCTTGGCTGACAGGATGATCTGATGCGGCGACATGCCCAGCTCTTCAGCCCGCGCCGCCGACAGCAAGGCAGACTGGATGATGGTTTCATGCATCACGGCTTGCGCTGGCTGTGGATTGGCACTGGCGGAGTTCTCATCCATCAGTCTGGTCAACAATTCCTGATCGAGCGAGCCCCAATTGACCCCGATCCGCACCGCTTTCTGATAGCGGTTGGCGGTCTCGATCATCATCGAAAATTGCTGATCGCGCCGTGCCTTGAAGCCCACATTGCCCGGATTGATCCGGTATTTGTCGAGCGCTTCGGCGCAGGCAGGATGATCCGCCAGCAGCTTGTGGCCGATATAGTGGAAGTCCCCAACCAACGGCACATCGATACCGAGTCGCAACAGCCGTTCTTTGATCTTTGGGACGGCCGCCGCTGACTCGTCCCGGTCCACCGTGATGCGCACCAGTTCCGACCCGGCCTTGTGCAGGGCGGCGACCTGCGCCACCGTGCTGTCCACATCCGCGGTGTCCGTGTTGGTCATCGATTGGACGACAATCGGGGCGCCACCACCAACGGTCACGGAGCCCACCTTCACCGCCTTGGTGATGCGGCGTTCAAGGGGAGCGGTTAGAAAGGCCATAGATCCTCACTTTCCCGGGAGATCCGGATCGACCCGCCCAAGCGAGCCTCTATGTCCCGATCCGTTCAGCCAACGGTCGGTGAGCAGGGGAAAATTTTCAAGCAGGCCTTATATGGCAAATCACACAGGCCGGTGCAAGGAGCCCGCCCGCATCTTTGCATGTCCTCCGCTCCCATTAAGGGCAGAGAACAAAAGAAGCAAAAGCAGAGTTCGAGTCTCAGTCTTCGGCCCCGACAAAACCACGGCAATCGGAACAGATGCCCCGGATTTCCAGCACCGGCGCATTGGGAGTAAAGTGGGCTGTTGCCGCAATTGTATCGATCAGACCGCTCAGGCTTTCCGACTGGAATTCCGCAGCCCGACCACAATCATCACACAAGAGGAAGATGATCACGTCCCGGTGCCCTTCAATGCAATGGGTACAGGCGACATAAGCATTGCGGCTTTCGATCCGATGAATGATGCCATGCTCCATCAGGAACTCGAGCGCCCGATAGATCGAGATCGGGGCAAGCATTGTCTCGCTCTTCTCCTTGCGCACCCGATTGAGGCGATCAAGAATGTCATAGGCGCTGGCAGGCACATGACTGGAACAGAGCACTTCCAGCACGGCCTTGCGCTGATCGGTCAGTCTCAGGCCCCGCTCTTTGCAGAGTTTTTCCGCAGCCCCCAGCATCTGGCTGACACAATGACTGTGGTCATGGTCTTCCAGTTCGATCATTGCCACACTCCTTCTTCCCGCCCGCTGATGATGATCCAGCCCCTCATGATGATGCACTGCACTTTCGAACTATGCACAACCATAGACCCTTGCCAAGCCTTGCGAGGCAATTAAGCTGCCCGGCAAAGGACCATGCCACCATAACTGGAGATCAAAGCCCGGCATATCAACTTTATGGCAGATCAGACAAGATGGCATACGGTCACCCTGCCCAGACAGATGGACCGGAGCTGCAAGAGGAGAGAGAGATGACAACCAACACCAAGCCGCATCAAGGCGCGCATCAGGGACAGACCGCCTTCATCACCGGATCGACCAGTGGCATCGGACTTGGCGTTGCCCGGGCCTTTGCCAGCCAGGGAGCCAATGTGGTGATCAATGGCCTTGGCGATGCCAACGAGATCGAGCAGGCCCGCCTATCGATTGAACAGGACTTTGGCGTGCGCGCCATCTACAGCGCGGCAAACATGCTTGACCCGGAAGCTATCAAGCACAGCATTCAAGTGACCGAAGACGAGTTCGGCATGATTGACATTCTGGTCAACAATGCAGGCATCCAGCATGTCGCACCGATCGAAAAGTTCCCGATCAACCAGTGGGATGCCATCATCGCTATCAATCTCAGCTCCAACTTCCACACCATCCGTGCCGCCCTGCCGAAGATGAAACAGAAGGGCAAAGGCCGGATCATCAATATCTCGTCGGCCCATTCGCTCGTCGCCTCCCCCTACAAATCGGCCTATGTCGCTGCCAAGCACGGGGTTGCGGGACTTACCAAGACCGTCGCGCTGGAAGTGGCCGAACAAGGCATCACGGTCAATGCCATTGCACCGGGCTATGTCTGGACCCCGCTGGTAGAGCGCCAGATCCCCGACACGATGAAAGCCCGCAACATGACCGAAGAAGAAGTGAAGCGCGACGTGCTGCTATTGGCCCAGCCAACCAAGGAATTTGTCACCATCGAGCAAGTGGCCGATCTGGCGCTGTATCTTGCCAGTGATTCGGCGGCCTCCATCACCGGCACCACCATTTCGATGGATGGCGGCTGGACCGCAAAATAAGCCAGTCACCCACTGATAATCAAAAAGGCCGGTTGGTGACATCCCAACCGGCCTTTCCATACCTCAAATTGTCCCGTGCAACTCAGTTGGCCGCAGCTGTGGCCACAGACTTTGGCTCGGCAATATCGAGCAGATTGCGCATGTCGCCTTCTTTCTGGGTCAGATCAGCCAAAGTGTATTTGTCGAGTGCTTTCAGGAAGGATTCCAGCGCATCATTGAGCGCATGGTTGAAGTCGCACATCGAAAGAAGCGGGCAATCATAGCTGCCTTCATCGAAGCAGTCGGCGAGATGGAAATTCTCTTCCGCCGCCCGGATGATCTGGCCTAGGGTGATATCAGCCGGGTCTTTCGCCAGCTTCAGGCCACCATTGCGGCCCCGATGTGTGGTGATGAACCCGTTCGACACCAGAATTGGCAGGATCTTGAACAGATGATATTCCGAGATGTCATAGACCCGGGCAATTTCGCTCACCTTGGCAAACTCGCCTTTCTTAGCGGCGCAATACATCAGAATACGGACAGAGTAATTGGCCTGTTGGGTCAGTCTCATGATCGGGTCACCTAATGCTCTCGGTTTGGATCTCTTGATACGCGCCCTTCGGGTTTGCAGATCTCGTCATGCATGCCCACTGTCTTGGTCAATCCGTCAGACATGACGTCACTGACGCGACATGGAAGCGCTCCGCGCCCTGTGATTGTTGGCGCAGACCTAATATGGGGCAGTTTGCATCATTTTTCCATAGCTTAGAATAGAAACAGAGACGCAGCATTTGCCCACTGGGATAACTTCGCCTAATTTTCGTGGTCTGATATTCTCTTTTTCACCCCAGATGGCCAACCGCGAGTGTGACCATGTTCAATTACCTGCCGTCCCTCTCTGCCCTGCGTGCCTTTGAGGCCGCTGCGCGCCATCTCAGCTTCACCAAGGCGGCCAATGAACTGGGCGTCACCCAAAGCGCCATTTCGCGCCAAATGCGGGCGATGGAAGAGTTGCTCGGGCTTCGCCTGTTCGAGCGCACCGGTGCGGGGCTGGTCTTGACCGAAGCTGGCGCCGTTTATGCCGACAAGATCCGCTCCAAGCTACAGGACATCGAGACGGCGACCCTTGAACTGCTCGCCTATCGCGGTCAGGGGGGAGAGCTGACCATTGCCTGTCTGCCAACGCTGGGCGCGCGCTGGCTGGTGCCGCGCCTGAACAAATTCACCACCGCGCACCCGGAAATTCTCATCCATATCGTCACCAAGATCGCGCCGTTCGAATTCAGTGATCAGCATATCGACGCCGCCTTTCACTTTGGCGACGCCACGTGGGCGGGCGCACTGACCGATGCTCTGATGCCGGAATTCATCATACCGCTTGGGCATCCGGATCTGCTCAAGGAAAAAGAAGCCTTGGGCCTCACCGCCCTTCTGCACAAATATCCCCTGCTGCAAGCCTCATCGCGCCCCACCATCTGGCCCCACTGGTTCAGCCAGTCTGGCCTCACCCATGCCAATCCCCATGTCGGCCCACGCTTCGAGCATTTTCATATGGTGATCCGCGCCGCAGCGGCCAAAATGGGCATTGCCATCCTGCCGCGCCTGTTGGTGGAGGAAGAGCTGGCATCGGGCGAACTGGTGGCACTGGATGAGACGGCGGTGCAATCGAACGGCAACTACTATTTTGCCTATCCCCAAACCAAACGGGCCAACCCGAATCTGCAAACCTTCCGCACGTGGGTCATGCGTGAGGCACTGACCACCAAGAAGCAGATGCTGAAGGCCTATGAAGGCAAGTGAAGGCAAGTGAAAGCGCGTCCTTCCGACGCAGGGGATAACCATCCTTCATGCAAAAGCCCGTTTTTGCCGCAAATTTTCCACGAAGTCATGAGCAAAGCTCATGTGCTTTTGAATATTCATCGCTTCTCGGATAGGCATGGCCCCACTAGGATAACCCCCAAAGAGAACCGGACAGACACCTGCACCCCGCCCTTGGATGTGAACAATCGCCACGAAGAAGCAAGATTGCCACCCAAGGCCCAAGCGATGGTCGCCAGATCCGTCTGTCCGGGATAAGCTCTGCACAAGGCGATGCCCTACGGACCACCCCCTGATGGGATGCTCCCACCAATGAGACATCGTGCGATATTTTAGGAAACACAGTCTTTCTCCTTGCCGGTTTTTGGCGGAGCAAAAAGGCTGCCAGTCAAGGAGCCGGCTCATATGTGTGCCAAACCGCAATTCACCTGGGATGATCCCTTCCATTTCCGCGACCAACTGGACGAAGACGAGCGGATGATCACCGATGCCGCCCGCGCCTTCTGTGACGACAAGCTGATGCCGCGCATTCTGGAAGCCAACCGCAACGAGACCTTCGACATCGACATCATGCGCGAGTTGGGCGAAGTCGGTTTCCTCGGCCCAACCATTGCCGAAGAATATGGCGGGGCTGGCGTCAGCCATGTTGCCTATGGCCTGATTGCCCGCGAGATCGAACGGGTTGATTCGGGCTATCGCTCCGCCATGTCGGTGCAGTCTTCTCTCGTCATGCATCCGATTGACGCCTATGGCACCGAAGAGCAGAAGAAGAAGTATCTGCCCAAGCTCGCCACCGGCGAACTGATCGGCTGCTTTGGCCTGACCGAACCCAACCACGGCTCCGACCCGGCGTCGATGATCACCCGCGCCACCAAGGTCGATGGCGGCTATCGCCTGACCGGTGCCAAAATGTGGATCACCAACAGCCCGATCGCCGACATTGCCATTGTCTGGGCCAAGTCCGACGCCCATGACGGCAAGATCAAAGGCTTCATCGTCGAAGCCAGCACTGATGGCTATTCCGCGCCAAAGATCGAAGGCAAGATGAGCTTGCGCGGCTCTATCACCGGCGAGATCGTTCTCGACAATGCCTTTGTGCCAGACGAGAATTTGCTGCCCAAGGTGCAAGGGCTTGCCGGTCCGTTCGGCTGCCTCAACAAGGCACGCTATGGCATCGCATGGGGCGTGATTGGCGCAGCAGAATTCTGCTGGCATGCTTCGCGCCAATATACCCTTGACCGCACCCAGTTTGGCCGCCCATTGGCCCAGACCCAGCTTGTCCAGCTGAAACTGGCCGACATGCAGACCGAAATCACCCTTGGCCTGCAAGCCGCTCTGCGCGTTGGTCGCCTGATGGATGAAGGCAATTGCCCGGTCGAGAATGTCTCGCTGATCAAGCGCAACAACTGCGGCAAGGCCTTGCATATTGCCCGGCTCGCCCGTGACATGCATGGCGGCAACGGCATTTCCGACGAATTCCACGTGATCCGCCACATGGTCAATCTGGAAACCGTCAACACCTATGAAGGCACCCACGATATCCATGCGCTGATTCTGGGCCGTGCCCAGACCGGCCTGCAGGCATTCTTCTGAGCCATAGAGCGCGTCAGGCACAAGACCTGACCTGAAGAAATAGTCTGCTTTGGACGGTGAGGAGGAGTTCGTCCATGACAGGAGCCCTGTCGCATATTCGCGTGCTGGATCTGTCCCGCATTCTGGCTGGCCCTTGGGCCAGTCAAATCCTCGGGGATCTCGGTGCCAATATCATCAAAATCGAACGCCCCGGCAAGGGCGACGACACCAGAGGCTGGGGCCCGCCCTTTCTGCCCGATGCCATGGGGGGCGCGAGCCATGACGCCGCCTATTTCGCCTGTTGCAACCGCAACAAGCGCTCGCTGGCTCTCGACATCACCAGCCCCGAAGGCCAGCAAATCATCCGCGATCTGGTCAAGACCAGCGACGTGCTGATCGAGAATTACAAGGTCGGCGGGTTGGCCAAATATGGCCTTGATTATGACAGTCTGAAAGCCATCAAGCCCGATCTGGTCTATTGCTCGGTCACCGGTTTTGGCCAGACCGGGCCGGACGCCCATCGCGCCGGATATGATTTCATGATCCAGGCCATGGGCGGTCTGATGAGTGTCACCGGACAACCGCAGGGCACCCCCGGCGGCGGCCCGGTCAAGGTTGGCGTTGCACTGGCTGATGTGATGACCGGCCTTTATGCCACCATCTCGGTTCTGGCTGCGCTCAATCACCGTGCGGTCAGCGGCGAAGGGCAGCATATCGACCTCGCCCTACTTGATGTGCAGGTGGCAACGCTCGCCAATCAGGCCACCAATTATCTCATCACCGGCAAGGCCCCGACCCAGATGGGCAATGCCCATCCAAACCTGATGCCTTATCAGTCCTTCCCGGCGAGCGACGGCCATTTCATCCTCGCGGTTGGCAATGACAGCCAGTTTGCCCGCTTCTGCGAGCTGACCGGCCTTGCTGGCTTGGCCGAGGATGAGCGCTTTCTCACCAACCGCGCCCGGGTGGAAAATCGCGATATTCTGACCGCCAAAATCTCGGCCATCACGGTGGATCGCACCATCGACGATTGGCTCGCTCTGTTTGGCCGCGAAGGCATCCCCTGTGGCCCGATCAACACGCTCGACCGGGTCTTTGCCGAGCCGCAGGTCCAGCATCGCGGCATGCAGGTCGAGCTTCAACGCCCTGACGGCGCCCGCCTGCCCGGTGTCGGCAACCCGATCAAACTGAGCAAAACCCCGGTGCGCTATGACATCGCCCCGCCTTTTCTGGGCGAACATAGCCGCGATGTGCTGACCCGCGATCTGGGACTTAATGAGAGAGAAATTGAAGATCTGATCGCCCGTCAGATCGTCGAAACGAACGAATAACCCAATCAGGATCGACCGATCCTTGAGGATGAAAGCCATGAGCAACCGCAAATTCACAGGCGCCACCCTTCTTGTCGACAGCCTTGTCGCCCAAGGTGCCTCCACCATCTATGGCGTGCCGGGCGAAAGCTATCTGGCGGTGCTGGACGCACTGCATGACGCGCCAACGCTGCATTTCGTCAATGCCCGCCAGGAAGGCGGCGCAGCGATGATGGCCGAAGCCCATGGCAAACTGACCGGCGAGGTCGGCCTCTGCATGGTCACCCGTGGCCCCGGTGCGACCAATGCCAGCGCAGGCGTCCATGTCGCCTTTCAGGATTCGACCCCGATGATTCTGTTCATTGGTCAGGTCGCCAGCGACCAGATCGAACGCGAGGCCTTCCAAGAGATTGATTATCGCCGCATGTTCGGCCAGATGGCCAAATGGGTCGCCCAGATCGATGACCCCGCCCGCATGCCCGAATTCATCGCCCGTGCCTATCGCACCGCCCTTTCGGGTCGCCCCGGCCCGGTGGTTCTGGCCTTGCCCGAAGACATGTTGACCACAGAAGTGCCAGCCCCCAATGCCCTGCCGCCAAAGGTCAAACCCGCCGACAGCGCTCCGTCGCCCGACGCCATGGCAGAGCTGACAGATTTGCTCAAAGCCTCCGAACGCCCCTTCATGATCATTGGCGGTGGCGGCTGGTCGGCTGAGGCCAAACAGGCCGTGGCCGACTTCGCCGAAGCCAACGCCATTCCCGTTGGGGTCTCATTCCGCTGTCAGGATTATTTCCCCAACACGCACCCCAATTATGCGGGCCATGTGGGCATTGGCATTGATCCGGCCTTGGCTGCACGCATCAAGCAAAGCGATCTGTTGCTGGTGCTTGGGGCGCGTCTGGGAGAAATGACCACCTCCGGCTACACCCTGATCGACAGCCCGGTGCCAAAGCAGACCCTCATCCACATCCATGCGGACCCGGAAGAACCCGGCCGCGTCTTCAGCCCCACGCTGTCGATTGCCGCTCGCCATGCCACCGCCGCCAAAATGCTCAACCAGCTTGGCACCGTGCGCAACATCATGGATATCGATTGGGTAAGAGCGGCGCATCAGGGCTTTGAGGCCTTCCACGCCATTCCGGCCCGCAAGAGCCCCGGCGACATGCAAATGGCCGAGGTGATGAAGCATATCGATGCCAACACCCCAGAGGGAACCGTCTTCACCAATGGTGCAGGCAATTATGCCATCTGGGCCCATCGCTTCCTCACCTATCGCGGCTGGCGTACCCAGCTGGCCCCGACCTCCGGCTCAATGGGCTATGGTCTGCCTGCCGCCGTTGCCGCCGCCATTCACGACAAGAACCGACCGGTCATATGCTTTGCAGGAGACGGCTGTTTCCAGATGACCTGTCAGGAATTTGCCACCGCCACACAAGAAGGCGCGCCGATCAAGGTGATCGTCGTCAACAATGGCATCTATGGCACCATCCGCATGCATCAGGAGCGCGAATATCCCGCCCGCCTGTCCGGCACAAGCCTCACCAATCCGGACTTCGCTGCTATGGCCCGCGCCATGGGCGGACTGGCGGAAACCGTTACCAGAACCGAAGATTTTGCCGCAGCTTTCGCGCGCATCATGGCCCATGACGGCCCGGCCCTGATAGAAATCATCACCGATCCGCAGGCCCTGACCCCGGTCAAGACACTCGATGAGTTCCGCAACGGACAATGACAATTCAACCACATTTCAGTTTAAAATAACTGAAATGTGGTTCTTTTTCGTCCTTGATATCCGCAGCTTCCCCTAAAGAGCAACCGCAAAATTTGCACGCCCTCTCGACAGATCACGTTTTTTTACGCACTCTGTTGCCTCAAGCCCAAAAGGGCCCCAGAAGGCGAAAGCGGGCCACATCTTTCGAAAGGGACAGGGGTGCAACAGCTGATCGACTGCATCGAGGCCAAACGTGATGACCTTGTTGCATTGACCCAGGATCTCATTCGCTTCCCGACGATCAACCCGCCGGGCGAAGCCTATGAGCCATGCGCTCGTTTCATCGGCGACCGTTTGGCAGCCAAGGGCTTTGCTGTGGACTATGTCCGCGCCACCGGCTCCCCCGGTGACAGCGAACGCTATCCGCGCCTGAATGTCGTTGCCCGCTTCAACGGCCAAAAGCCCGGCCCCTGCATCCATTTCAATTCCCATATCGACGTGGTCGAGGTCGGCAAAGGCTGGACCAAGCCGCCCTTTGACGGCGTGGTTGAGGATGGCAAGGTCTATGGCCGGGGCGCTTGCGACATGAAAGGCGGTCTCGCCGCCTCGATCATCGCGGCGGAAAGCTATATCGAGACCTATCCCGACTTTGCTGGCTCGATCGAGATTTCCGGCACCTGCGACGAGGAATCCGGCGGCTTTGGCGGCGTCGCCTATTTGGCCGAACAGGGCTATTTCAACAAGGATCGGGTTGATCATGTCATCATCCCCGAACCATTGAACAAGAACCGCATTTGCCTTGGCCATCGCGGTGTCTGGTGGGCGGAAATCGAAACCCACGGCCACATTGCCCATGGCTCGATGCCTTTTCTTGGTGATTGCGCCGTCCGCCATATGGGCGCGGTGTTGGAATCTTTTGAGAACACGCTTTTCCCGGCACTCGCCACCAAACGCACCGACATGCCAGTCGTACCCGAAGGCGCCCGCCAATCAACCATGAATATCAACTCGATCCATGGCGGCCAAACCCGTCAGACCGAAGGCCTACCCTCCCCTTGTGTGCCGGATTCCTGCCGCATCGTGATTGATCGCCGCTTCCTGATCGAGGAAGATATCGACGTGGTGAAAAGCGAAATCACCGACCTGCTTGAGCAATTGAAACAAAGCCGCAAGCTTTTTTCCTATCAATTGACCGACCTGTTCGAGGTCCAGCCAACCATGACCGACAAGGACCAGCCGGTGGTCCGCGCGGTGCATGAGGCAATGGAAGAGGTGCTCGGCACCGCCCCGGACTATGTCATTTCGCCGGGAACCTATGACCAGAAACACATCGACCGCATCGGCAAATTGAAGGATTGCATCGCCTATGGCCCTGGCATTCTCGACCTTGCCCATCAGCCCGACGAATGGGTCGGAATTGAGGATATGGTCGATTCGGCCAAGATCATGGCGCTTGCCATTGATACGCTTTTACGCAATACACAACCAAGTTAACCACCCCTTTGAACAAGGGATATGGGGCGTCAAACCCTGTCGTTTGGCGCGGCATTGACCACCAGGTTGGGAGAACCTTCATGATCAAATCAGCCCTGAAATGGACTGCAGCGATTTCCGTGGCGTCCGCTCTGCTCGCCTCCAGCGCCTTGGCCGCCCGCACGGATCTGACCGTCGGCGTCCGCTTGGAGCCACCGCATCTGGATCCCACCGCTGGCGCGGCAGCCGCCATTGACGAAGTGGTCTATGCCAACATTTTCGAAGGCCTGACCCGGATTGACGAAACGGGTGCAGTGAAACCGGCACTTGCCGAAAGCTGGACCATTTCCGAGGATGGCAAGACCTATATCTTCAAGCTGCATGACGGCGTCAAATTCCATGACGGCACCGACTTCAATGCCGATGATGTGGTCTTCACCTTGAACCGCGCCCGTGGCGAAGCCTCGGTCAACGCCCAGAAAGCCCTGTTCGAGCCAATCGAGAGCGTCACCGCCCTTGACCCGCTGACCGTCGAAGTCAAACTGAAGCGCCCGACCGGCAGCATGCTGTTCAATCTCGGCTGGGGTGACGCCATCATGGTGGCGCCCGAAAGCGCCGAGACCAACAAGACCAACCCGGTCGGCACCGGCCCGTTCAAGCTTGGCAAATGGGTCAAGGGCGATTCCATTGCCCTGACCAAGAACCCAGATTATTGGGGCGAAGGTGCCAAGCTCGACAAGGCAACCTTCAAGATCATCGCCGATTCTGCTGCTGCCGTCTCCGCCCTGATGGCTGGCGACGTTGATGCCTTCCCGATTTTTGCCGCCCCGGAAATGCTGCCGCAATTTGAAGTCAATCCGCGTTTCAAGGTGGTCATTGGCACCACCGAAGGCGAAACCGTCCTGTCGACCAACAATGCGCAAAAGCCATTTGACGATGTCCGGGTCCGCAAGGCGATGGCCCATGCCATCAACCGAAAGGCCCTGATCGAAGGCGCCATGTTCGGCTATGGCACGCTGATCGGCTCTCACTTCGCGCCGCACAATCCGGCCTATGTTGATTTGTCCGGCGTCTATGACTTTGATCTCGCCAAGGCCAAAGCTCTTTTGAAGGAAGCCGGGCTGGAAAATGGCTTCAAGGCCCGCCTGCATCTGCCGCCAACCGATTACGCCCGCCGTTCCGGCCTGATCATTGCCTCTGACCTCAAAAAGGTCGGCATTGATCTTGAAATCATCAATGTCGAGTGGGGCCAGTGGCTGAAACAGGTCTTCAAGGGCAAGGATTATGACCTGACCATCGTCTCCCATACCGAGCCAATGGATATCGGCATTTATGCCCGCGATGACTATTATTTCCAATATAAGAATGCCGACTTCAACGCCACCATCGAAGAGCTGAATGCCACCTCGGATGAAGCCAAGCGCACCGAGCTTCTGCACAAGGCGCAGAAAAAGCTCAATGACGATGCCGTCAACGGCTTTCTGTTCCAGCTGGCCAAAACCGGTGTCTGGAATGCCAAGCTCAAGGGTCTGTGGGCCAACGCGCCGGTTCAGGCCAACGATCTGACCAAGGTCGAGTGGATGGACTAACGCAAAGAGACAAGCTACAAGAGAACGAGGCATGGCGGTCATCGCCGTGCCTTTTCTCATCTTTCGCCCCGTTTTTCACGCCTTTCGAAAGCCAACGTCGCCCCTCATGATCGCTTACAGTCTGCGCCGTCTTGTCTCGCTATGTCTGACCCTGATCGCGGCGTCGCTCTTCGTCTTCGCTGTCATGGAGATCCTCCCCGGTGACCCGGCGGAACTCATACTCGGCATCAATGCCCAAGAAGACACGCTGGCTGCCCTGCGCGAGCAATTGGGACTCAATCTGCCACTGACCGAACGCTATTGGCTTTGGATCACCGGCATGCTGTCGGGCGATTTTGGCACCAGCTATACCTATTCCGTGCCTGTGACCGAGCTGATCGGCGAGCGCTTGACCGTTTCTCTGCCACTGGCCCTGGTCGCTTTACTGCTCTCCACGCTGATTGCCCTGCCGCTTGGCATTCTGGCAGCCGGCAACCACAATAAATGGCCGGACATTTCCCTGATCGGCGCAACCCAATTCGGCATTGCGGTGCCCAATTTCTGGTTTGCCATGCTGTTGGTGCTGGTCTTTGCCGTCACCCTGCGCTGGTTTCCGTCCGGCGGCTTTCCCGGTTGGGAGGCAGGCATCCTGCCATGCCTTCAGGCTTTGGTGCTGCCCTCCATCGCACTTGCCCTGCCGCAAGCCTCGATTCTTGCCCGCATCATGCGCTCTTCCATGCTCGAAGTGATGCATGAAGATTATATGCGCACCGCCCGCGCCAAGGGCCTGACCTTCACCCAGACCCTCAAGCGCCATGGCCTGCGCAATGCGCTCATTCCGGTCGTCACCATTCTCGGCCTGCAATTTTCCTTTTTGCTGGCGGGCACCGTCATCATCGAAAATGTCTTTTCCCTGCCGGGCCTTGGGCGGTTGGTTTTTCAAGCCATCAACCAGCGCGACCTGATCACCGTCAAGGCGGTGATCATCCTGCTGGTCGCCACTGTCATATTGGTCAATTTCCTCGTCGATCTGACCTATGCCCTGATCGATCCGCGCCTGCATCGCAGGAGACAATCATGACAGAGACCGCGATGCCAAGCGCCAGAAAGCAGCCCTCGTTTCTTGCCCGCTCCCTTCACTCGCCCTCCTTTGTGATTGGCGGCCTGATCACCTTGATCTTCGCGCTACTGGCGCTGGTTTCCTTCGTCTGGACACCCCATGACGCCTTGGTGGTCGACATTGCCAATCGCCTCAAACCCATCAGCGCCAGCCACTGGCTTGGCACCGATCATTATGGCCATGATCTCTTTTCGATGATCATGCTGGGCGCGCGTAACTCCATCGCCGTGGCTCTGGTCGCCGTTGGCATCGGCATGGGCCTTGGCGTGCCGATTGGCACATGGGCGGCGGCCCGTGGTGGCTGGCTCGATGAAGGCCTGATGCGGGCGGGGGATTTCATCTTCGCCTTCCCGGCCATCATTTCCGCCATCATGATCACCGCCATTGCAGGCCCCGGCGCGATCAATGCCATCGTCGCCATTGGCATTTTCAACATTCCGGTCTTTGCCCGCCTGTCGCGCGGCGCAGCGCTCAGCCTCTGGGAGCGGGAATTCATCTATGCCGCTCGCCTGTCTGGCAAGGGCGCGGCCCGCATCACCATCGAGCATATTCTGCCCAACATAGCCAATCTGCTGATCGTGCAGGGGACGATCCAGTTCTCCCTCGGCATTCTGGCCGAAGCGGGCCTGTCCTATGTCGGCCTTGGCACCCAGCCGCCAATGCCCAGCTGGGGCCAGATGCTCTCTGAGGCCCAGACTTGGATGGTGATGGCACCGCAACTGGCGATCATTCCCGGCCTTGCCATCATCCTCACCGTGCTGGGGCTCAATCTGCTGGGCGACGGCCTGCGCGACATGCTCGACCCGAAAACCCGCACCAGCCTTGATATCGGCGGGAGCAAAGCCTCATGACCCTGCTTTCGCTCGATCAGGTCAATCTGACCATTGGCCAGCACCAGATTCTGAAAAATGTCTCCCTGTCGCTCGAAGCGGGCCAATGCCTTGGGCTGGTGGGGGAATCCGGCTCTGGCAAAAGCCTCACAGCCCTGTCCATCATGCAATTGCTGCCGCCCAAGGCCCAACTGAGCGGCTCCCTTCGTCTTGGCAGCCACGATCTGATGGCCATGAGCGAAGCCGAGCTGTGCGGCCTCAGAGGCAATGGCATGGGCATGGTGTTCCAAGAACCGATGACCGCGCTCAATCCGCTGAAACCCATTGGCGCGCAGGTGCTCGAATCCATCCTGCTGCACACCGCTTGCACCCGCCGCGAGGCCGAGGACAAAGCCCGTCATCTGCTCGAAAGGGTCGGCCTGCCGCCAGACCAGATTTCGCCCAACCGCTTCCCGCACCAATTGTCCGGCGGTCAGAAGCAGCGGGTCATCATCGCCATGGCCATCGCCATGCAACCCAAGCTGATCATTGCCGACGAGCCAACCACCGCGCTCGATGTCACCAGTCAGGCCGAGATCCTCAAATTGCTGAGGGCCCTGATGCAAGAAGACCAGTCGGCTCTGTTGCTGATTTCCCATGATCTGGCGGTGGTGGCCGATATGGCCGACCAAATTGCCATCATGAAAGAAGGGGAAATTGTCGAGACCGGCCCCCTGCCACAGCTCTTTGAGACCCTCAGCCATCCCTATAGCCAGAGCCTGTTTGACGCCTCGACCCATGTGCCGACCCGCGCCAAACCGCCGCTCTATAATGACGACCCGGCGCTGGTGAGCGAAACACCCATCCTCATTACCAACGACATCACCCGCGACTATCCCCTGCCGCGCCAGTTCCCCACCTTTCGCCGCGCCCATTTCCGCGCCGTTGATCATGTGGATCTGACCATTCATGCGGGGCAAAGCGTTGGGCTGGTCGGCGAATCCGGCTGTGGCAAATCCACCCTTGCCCGTGCCCTGCTCGGCCTTGAAGCACCACAAAAGGGCGACATCCGCATCAGCGACCGCAATCCCTATGCCAGCGATCAGGCCGCCTTGATGGAAATCCGCAAGGATATTCAGATCGTCTTCCAGGATCCCAATGGATCCTTCAATCCGCGCCACAAGGTCGGCCGCTCCATCGCCGAGCCATTGCATCTCTATCGTGACGGATTGAGCAAGGAGGAACGCAACCAGCGCATCGCCGAAAGCCTCACACAAGTGGGCCTCAGTCCCGATGTGGCCGAACGCTTTCCCCATGAATTTTCCGGCGGTCAACGCCAGCGCCTTGCCATTGCCCGCGCGCTGATCACCCGGCCGAAAATTATCATTGCCGATGAGCCGGTCTCGGCGTTGGATGTCTCGATCCGCGCCCAGATCCTCGATCTCCTGACCGACCTGCGCGACCGGCTTGATCTCGCCTATCTGTTCATCAGTCACGACCTGTCCGTCGTCCGGGCCATCACCGATGAAGTGCTGGTCATGTATCAGGGTAAGATCATCGAGCGGGGCCGCACCGAAGCGGTCTTCTCCAACCCGCAAGCGCTTTACACCCGTCGCCTGATTTCCGCTGCCCCAGACCTGCATGACACCATCGCCAAACGGCAGGCCGAACAGCCCCAATAAAAACGGGCGGAAAATCCGCCCGTCTCACTGTCAAATTTTAAGGGACCCTTAGCGGGCGCGATAGGCCTTCAGACGATCAAGGATCGCTGGTTCCCCTTCGCCGCGCTCGGCGCTTGCCACCGCTGGCGCCAGCTTGTTGGCCAATTCCTTGCCAAGCTCAACGCCCCACTGGTCATAGCTGTTAACGCCCCAGACCACACCCTGCACAAACACCTTCTGCTCATAGAGCGCAATCAGACGGCCCAGCATCTTCGGCGTCAGCTTGTCATAGAACAGCAACGAGCTTGGGCGGTTGCCCGGGAAGACTTTGTGGGTCGTCAGAGCGGCAACCTCTTGCGGCGATTTGCCAGACGCTTCCAGCTGTGCTTTGGCTTCCTCGGCGGTGCGGCCAAAGGCCAAAGCTTCCACCTGCGCAAAGCAGTTGGAGAGCAGCAGATCATGCTGATGCTGGTCCGCCTCGCTCGGCTTGGCGGCAACCAAAAATTCACACGGCGTGATGTCGCTGCCCTGATGCAGTTCCTGATAGAAAGCATGCTGACCATTGGTGCCAGCCGCCCCCCAGATCACCGGACCGGTCTGACGCAGCACCGGCGAGCCATCATTGCGCACGGTCTTGCCATTTGATTCCATATCAAGTTGCTGCAGGAAATCGGCAAAATAGAGCAGGCGCTGATCATAAGGCAGCACCGCCACCGACGCGCAAGCCCAGACATTGCGATACCACAGGCCCAAAGCGGCCATCAGCATCGGAATGTTGTCGCGGAACGGCGCGGTTTCAAAATGGCTGTCCATCGCGCGGGCGCCAGCAAGGAAGTCTTCAAAGCCCTCCGGTCCGATGGCAATCATCACCGGCAGGCCAATCGCCGACCAGACCGAATAGCGCCCGCCAACCCAGTCCCAGAATTCAAACATCCGGTCGGTATTGATGCCAAAGGCTTCAACGCCCGCCTTGTTGGTCGACAGAGCGGCGAAGTGATCGGCCACAGCATCCTCGCCAATCGCCGCCGTCAGCCACGCCTTGGCGGCTCGGGCATTGGTCATGGTTTCCTGTGTGGTGAAGGTTTTCGACGCCACAAGAAACAGGGTTCGCGCCGGATCCAGCCCCTTTAGCGTGTCACCCATATGGGCACCATCAACATTGGAGACAAAATGCACCCGTGGGCCATCATGATAGGCAGCAAGCGCCGCCGTCACCATATGTGGCCCCAAGTCCGAACCACCAATACCAACATTGACCACATCGGTGAAAGGCTGCCCGTCCTTGGCAGCGATCGAGCCGTCGCGCACACCCTTGGCAAAAGCATAAAGCCGCTCTTTGACCGCATTGATATCGGCCATAACGGCTTGCCCATCAACGCTCAGATCGTCGGCCACCGAGCCGCGCAGCGCGATATGCAGAACCGCACGCCCTTCGGTATTGTTGATCAGCGCTCCAGACTTCATCGCCTGATAGCGCTCGGCCACGTCTGCCTGAGCAATCAGGGCTTCGAGCAGCATCAGGGTCTTGTCATTGATCCGGTTGCGGGAATAGTCGAGCGTCAGGCAGTCGTCCATTTCGGCCGAATAGCGGGCAAACCGCTCTGGATCCTCGGCAAAGGCGTCCCTGAGATGAAAAGACGAAAAGTCCTCGCGATGGCGAACCAGATCCGACCAGATGACTTCCATTGAACTCATTTTCTTCTCTCCTTTGCCCCCAATCGAGCTTTTTCAGACAGAACAGGACCGAACCAGCCAATCGGCTCGGCCTACGCATTTGGCCCGTATCATACATAAGTCGAAGCCGAGCGCATTTTGATCTGCCGAGTTTTCCACTTTTGCAACCCCGTTGACCAACAAATCGCAGACAATCCGCTTATTTTCCAGCCACTGCACCATACCGCCACGTTGCTGCCCCATGCGACAGCGAAGTTGGTGCCATGGGTTGCGACGCAGTAAGATAGGTTGTGTTGATTCGTTTGGTGACGATACACCAAACGGACGGCCGCCCAATTGCCCTAGTTTGAGACTGCCCGATGCGTAACATCCTGATCTCTCTGCTCTCCACTGTCTTTCTGGTCATTCTCGCTTTGGCGATGGTTCCGGTCTTCGTCTCGACCGACTTTTTGAAAAGTCAGGTCCAGCAATTTGTCCAACAACAATCCGGCATGAAGCTCGACATTTCCGGCGATGTGTCCCTGTCTCTCCTGACCGGTTTGCGCCTGTCGGCAGACAAGGTCGCTCTGCGCGATCAAAATGATCAGCCGCTGGTGGCCATTGGACAGCTGGATTTTTCCCTCGCCCTGTCGCCGCTCCTCTCGGGCAAAGCCGACATCACCGGCATCACCCTGATTGATCCGGTGCTGACGCTGACACAAAAGACCTCACCCCCACCTTCCGAGACAGACCCGACATCCGACGCCACCTCGTCCTCTGACGACGAGATCGACCTTTCGGCACTCAGCCTGCGTCAATTGGGACTGCGCAATGCCATGATCGTCCGCATGGATGGTGGCGGGCATCAAACCACTCTGCTGTCCGGACTGGATCTGACCCTGCGAGCGCCTGACTTTGACGGCGCGGCCAGTCTTGAAGGCTCACTGCCCTTCAAAGAACAGGACATTGCCTTTTCCGGCGAGATTGCCAATGTTCGCAATGCGGTCAACGGTCGCTCCTCGGGCCTCACTATTGATGTCACCAACGATCTGCTGAAAGCCAAATTGATCGGCGAGCTGGCGCTGAAAGGCGACGCGCTGCTGGTTGCCAATTATGCGTTCAACGCAGGCAACGTCACCCAATTGTTTGAGTGGCTCGGGGCCGCCAACGCGCCCCTCTCCATCGGCAAGATCGAGGCCGATGGATCGCTCGTTGCGCTAGCCAATGAAATCCGCCTGCCCGCGCTCAACCTCGCCTTTGACGATCAGGCTATTCACGGGGCCGCCCGCATCTTTACCGACGAGTCCCTCACCCGCCCCTTGATTCGCGTTGCGCTGGACATGCCGACCTTCAATGTCGATGCCTTGCTCGCCGACAAGGACAACAGCGGAGCAGCATCGAATGCACAGGCGAGCCAAGACGAGACGGATCAAGCCGAACCGGACCTCTCGGCCTTGCGCGAATTTGATCTGACCGCCGATCTGCGTGCTGGCCGGATAACCTATCAGGGCAAGAGCCTGCGCCAATTGAAGTTGCTGGCCCAGATCATCGACGGGCAAATGCGTCTTGACCTCAAATCCGCCAACCTTGCCAAAGGCAATCTGCAAGCCAACCTGTCTGGAGATCTGGGACAGTTGCTGTGGAATGGCTCACTGAAGGTGCAACAGATCGACATACAGGAAGCTGCCCGTCTGGCCGGTCAGGCAAGCCCCCTGTCAGGCATGATTTCTTCCGATCTCAACTTTGCCGCCAAAGGCCTCACGCCAGACGCCATCGCCAACAATGGCAATCTCGCCGGGCAGATCACTCTGGCCAATGGCAAGCTCGCCAATCCGGCTTTACAGGCCGCCATTCCGGGCCGTGAATCCGGCACCATCGACAAGCTCACCTCCCGCGTCACAATCACCAGCCTTGATCAGCCGATCGACATAGCCGGCGCCTTTGGCTGGAATGGCGAGACGATCCGCTATTCAAGCCGCATTGGACTGGCCGAAGCCCTGCGGCAACAGCCAATCCCGGCAAGCCTCTCCGTTGATGCCCGCCCCTTGTCGTTGGCCCTTTCCGGTCTGGTAAACCCGGCAAGTGTCAGCTTGTCCGGCTCGACCCTGTCAATCAAGAGCCCCTCAAGCCGGAACTTGCTCAGCTGGCTTGGGCAATCCGTCACCAGCGGCACACCAGACCTGCCGATCAGCCTGTCGACCAAACTTGCCCTGTCGAGTGACAGGACCAATCTGCAAAATCTGTCGCTGCAAATGGGCCAATCCCGCGGCAGTGGCAATCTCGCCTATCAAGCGGGTGCCAAGCCTGTGGTCAATGGCGCCCTTGCCTTTGAAACGCTGGACCTCACCCCCTTCATGGGGGACGGCAAGAGTCAGGGCCGCACGGCACGCGCGTCCACACAGACGGCCCAGCAGGGCTGGGACACAAGCCCGATAGATTTTTCTGGCCTTAACAATGTCAATGCCGAGCTCACCCTGTCCGCCAAGTCCCTCGTGGCCCGCGATATCAAGACAGGCTCGGTGCAAATGGCCGTCCGCCTGAAAGACGGGCAATTGTCAGGTTCGCTGGATCGCCTCAATCTGTATGAAGGTCAGGGAACCGGTGGCTTTTTCGTCAATGCTGCCACCAAGCCAGCGCAATTGTCAGCCAACTTCGCCTTGGCGAACATGCAAATGTCTGGCTTCCTGCGCGACAGCATTGACATGAAGGCCCTAAGCGGGCGTGGCGGCGTCACCCTCGATCTGACAGCCAAGGGTGCAAGTCAGGCCGACATCATTCGCCAGCTCAATGGCTTTGCCAAACTGGAAATGCTTGACGGCCAGATCCGTGGCATCAACATCCCGCAAATGATGCGCCGCCTGAGCGGCAACATTCTGGAGGGATGGTCCACATCCCAGAGCCAAACCACCGATTTCTCATCCCTGACCGCCAGCTTCCAGTTCAACAATGGCATGGTCAGCAATCAGGATCTGTTGATGCTGAGCCCGCTCTTCCGCCTTGCAGGGACGGGCCAGATCGATCTGCCCAACAGCCGCATCGACTATAAGGCAACGCCAAAGCTGTCCACCACCCTCAAGGGACAGGGCGGTCTGGTTGATGCGCAAGGGGTTCCGATCCCGATTATCATCAAGGGCAAGCTAACCAAACCACGCATCTATCCTGACATTCCCGGCATTCTGGAAAATCCGGACGCCATTTTCAAAGGCCTGCAACAGCTCGGCGCGCCGGGCAAAGCGGCCAGCGAGGGCCTTCAGCGGGTTGAGAAAAACATCACCAAGGAAATTCAGAAACAGTCGGACAAGTTGGGCATTGATCTCAACAACATCCTCAAGCCGCAATCAGGCAACAACAATCAGCCCCAGCAAAATCAAAATCAAAATCAAAATCAAAACCAGCAGCAACAACAGCAGCCGGTCGAGCAGAGATTGCTGCGGGATCTGACCAAGGGCCTGTTCGGCAACTGACCAGCCCCATCCCTGACAAGAGGGGCGTCGCTTTGCGGTCCTCTTGTCAGGCTATCAATTTGCACAATCCAGTGACGCAAATCGCCAGAAGTCCTATCAAATTTACCACACTTGTTGCCTTCAGATTGGCGCCCCGGTCGGAATAATTGACCCTATCCGCAACCATGCAGTGGGCGCGCACCTCAACTCCGACCCATACCGGATATAGGCAGCACTGGCGCGCCACGCAGTTTCAGGGGTAAAGCGATACAATGTTCGAGCGTCAATCGATTGGCCTTCTAGGTGTTCCGGTGCAAGATGGCACCCATGAAAAGGGCTGCCTTATGGGCCCCGACGCCCTGCGCACCGCAGGCATCGTTGAAACCCTGACGGGTCTGGGCTTTGCCTGCATTGATCATGGCAATCTCACCCCGACCAGCCTTGAGGCGACACCCCCTACCAAGGGAAATGCCAATAATTTCAAACAGATTGCCAACTGGACCCGTTCCCTTGCCGATCAGGCCTATGCGATGGCGAAGGATAGTTTTCCGATTTTTCTGGGCGGGGATCATTCCCTGTCGATGGGCTCTGTTGCCGGCATGGCCCGCCACGCGGCGGAGTGTGACCGTGCGCTTTATGTGCTCTGGCTGGATGCTCATCCGGATTTCAACATTCCCCAAACTTCGGACTCCGGCAACATGCATGGCATGTCGGTCGCGGCCTTCTGCGGCCTTGAGGCCATTGAAGGCGTATATGCCGCACCGCTTGCCCATCCGGTGAACCCGACACAGGTTCATATGATGGGCATTCGCAGCGTCGATCGGCAGGAACGCGAGTTGCTCAAGACCCACGGGGTCCATGTCCATGATATGCGTGTCCTTGACGAGGTTGGCGTCATGCAGCCTTTGCAGCAGATGCTCGATGAGATCAAGGCCCGCAAAGCCATGCTGCATGTCAGCCTCGATGTCGATTTTCTCGACCCGAGCATCGCCCCTGCCGTGGGCACCACGGTTCCCGGTGGCGCCACCTTCCGCGAGGCTCATCTGATCATGGAAATGCTCCATGAAAGCGAATGCGTCACCTCGCTCGATCTGGTTGAACTCAATCCCTTCCTTGACCATCGCGGCAAGACGGCGGAATTGTTGACCGACCTGACGGCCTCCTTGTTCGGTCGCAAGATCTTTGACCGTCCAACACGCCGCCCCCGCCCGATGCCCGGCCCATACTGACCGGCTTGTGATGTCTTGCAAGGATGCGAGGCCCGCCCTTTCGATAGATCCGGCCATGCCATATATACCTGAAAGCCAAAGGCAATCGCGGCAATCCGTCTCTCACTTGACCCTGTGGTGAGTGGCCACCGGCTCTGGACAGGCGACGCCGAATGCCGCTAGACTGCGCCCGGTTTCCAAGACCGGCAGGACCGCTCTGGCATGCCTTATGCGGCGGTCATCATTCCTGTTGTCGGTCGCCAAACGGCTAAAGGACACAAGATCCATGCAAGAGACACAGAACCAGTCGGGCAAAGACATCTTGCGCATTGCCCTAGTTGCTCATGACGCCAAAAAAGATGACATGATCGACTGGGTCGGAGAACATCTCTCCCTGCTGGAAAAGGCGCAACTCTTTGCGACAGGCACCACTGGTGGCCGCATTCTCAAAGCCTATCCAAGCCTCAATCTGCAGCCGCTCTTCTCCGGTCCCCTTGGAGGCGACCAACAGATCGGCGCAATGATTGCCGAGAAACGACTAGATGGGCTGATCTTCTTTGTCGATCCTCTGTCCCCAATGCCCCACGATGTGGATGTGAAGGCCCTGAACCGACTTGCCATTGTCTATGACCTGCCGATGGCCTGCAGCGGAACGTCGGCCAACTATATCATGAAGGGGCTGGTCGAAACCCATTATGGCTCGATCGAAGCCGCCCAATAACCCCTGTCATGGCGACTAACGCAAAAGGCCACCCCGGAGAATGGGGTGGCCTTTCTTTTTTTTGTCCTTAATCGGGCGCTCTATTTGTTGCGGACCACATAGACCGAACAATTGGAGTGACGCACGACGCGCGCCGCATTCGGTCCCAGCAGATATTCACGCAAGTCCGGCTTGTGCGCCCCGATGACGATCAGATCGATATCGGTTTGCTCGGCAAGCTCTAGAATTTCCTCATAGACCGACCCGGTGGCCACGATGTGGCGGATTTCCTCATTCCGCTCATCACCGAGAATGGACCCGACCCGCTCGCGCAGCCGATCCTTGGCTTCCTTGACCGCCTGCTTCTGGAAATTGTCATCAAAATAGGAACTCACGAGGGTCATGCCGAAATTCGGCACAACCGTCACCACATCAAGGCTTGCATCGTCGAGTCGCGCCAGCTTGTCTGCCTTGCGCAGCACCTCGATGTCATTGTCCTGACTGATATCCAGAGCACATAGAACTGATTTAATCATGACGCAGTCTCCTCCTCACGGCGTACACGCGCCCGCTGCAACATATAGACCAGACCAAGCAGCAAAAGGCCCGGAATGAAGACCAGCTCCTTGGGCAATTGATCTGCCTTGACCTTGGCGGATTTGATCACCACTGGATCGTCGCCATAGAAGTCAAACGAGCTCATTTTTTCAAATAGGGGCGTGCCCGGGAATGGTTCATCCATCTTGGTCACCCCATCCTCATCCATCAGGGTCAGACCGGCGGCCGACAAACGGGCATCGCCGCCCTGCTCATCGCCAGCTTCCAGCACAAGCGTGGTTTCCTTGATCTGGCTGGTATCGAAATCCGGTCCAGACACCACCAGACGCAACTCGCCACCTTTGTGCAACGTCCCGAAGGTCTCGGAAATGGCAGCAGGTTCAACCTTCTCATAAGGTGGTTGCAGGTGATTGATGAAATAGTCCGGACGAAACAGCACGAAAGCAATCAACACCAGTGCAACGCTTTCATAGATCCGGCTTTTGGTAACAAAATGTCCCATCGTTCCGGCTGTGAAGACCAGAATGGCTATCGTCGCGATGATGAAGACCAGAATGCCCTGATACCAGGTCACATCAATCAACAACAGATCGGTGTTGAAGATGAAGACGAAGGGCAGAGCCACCGTACGCAGGGAATAGAAGAAGGCTGTGAAGCCAGTCTTGATCGCATCCCCGCCGGACACCGCCGCCGCCGCGAAGGAGGCAAGCCCCACCGGCGGCGTCACATCCGCCATGATGCCGAAATAGAAGACGAACAAATGCACGGCAATCAACGGTACAACAAGCCCGCTTTGCTCCCCAAGCGACACCACAACCCCGGCCATCAGCGAGGAGACGACGATATAGTTGGCGGTGGTCGGCAGCCCCATGCCAAGCACCAGCGACAGCATGCCGACAAAAATCAGCATCAAGACAAGGTTGCCACCGGAGATCAGCTCGACGAGATCGGCCATCACCTGACCGATACCGGTCAGCGTCACGGTGCCAACAATCACCCCGGCAGTCGCGGTCGCCAGACCAATGCCGATCATGTTGCGCGCACCGTCAATCAGGCCGCTACCCAGATCCTTGACCCCTTCGGCGAAGACATTGGCTGTGGCACTTTCCCCGCGGAAAATAGCCTTCAGCGGCCGCTGGGTCAGAAGGATGACAAACAACAGGGCCGTTGCCCAGAAGGCCGACAGACCCGGTGATTTCTGCTCGATCATCAGGAAGTAAACCAGCACAACGATCGGCAGCAGATAGTAGAGACCGGACTTGTAGATCTCGGACATTTCCGGCAGCACAACTTCCTTGGCGTTCGGATCATCCGGATGCAGGTCTTCAACGGTCGCAGCAAATTTCAGCAGCACCACATAAGCCACAAAGACCAGAAGCGCCAGAACCCAGCTAGCCCCGTCGGGCACAGCTGCCGAAATCCATCCAATCGGGAACTTGATCCCATAGCAAATGGCTGCAAAGCAGAAGAAGAAGGCAAACATGCCAAGCACCGTCCGCAGGGTCGAAACGCTCTTGTTGCCAAGGGTCGGCATATTGCGTTTCACCGCTTCGAGATGGACGATATAGACCAGAGCGATATAGGAAATGATCGCAGGCAGGAAGGCATGGGTGATCACCTCGACATAGGAAATGCCGACATATTCCACCATCAGGAAGGCAGCAGCCCCCATCACCGGCGGCATGATCTGGCCATTGACCGATGAGGCCACCTCAACAGAACCGGCCTGCTCGGAGGTGAAGCCCACCCGCTTCATCAGCGGAATGGTGAAGGTACCGGTCGTCACCACGTTGGCGATCGACGAGCCGGAAATCAGGCCTGTTGCACCGGAGCCGACAACGGCGGCTTTCGCCGGACCACCCTTGAGGTGCCCCAACGCGGCAAAGGCCATCTTGATGAAATAGTTGCCCGCACCGGCCTTGTCGAGCAAGGCGCCGAACAGCACGAACAGGAAGACGAACTTGGTTGAAACCCCAAGCGCAATACCGAACACACCTTCAGAGGTGATCCACATATGGCTCATGGCTTTCTTGAGAGACGCGCCTTTCCAGCGGATCACCTCGGGCATCCATTCCGACGCTCCGAAAAAGACATAGAACAGGAAGATCGTTGCAATGATCGCCATGGCCGGCCCAAGCGCACGCCGGGCGGCTTCAAACAGCAGAAGCAGACCTGCCAGCGCGAACCATTTGTCCATATCGTCGGCCAGACCGCCATTGTCGACGATCTTTTGATACATGAAGAAGCCATAGAGCGCGATGAAGGCGCCAGCCAGCGAAAAAAACCAGTCCTGGACCGGAATGTGATGGCGTGGGCTCGAGGACAGCGCAGGATAGGCCATATAGGCGAGAAAGATCGCGAAGGCCAGATGGAACTGTCGGGAGTTGTTGATCAGATCGCCGGGCAGAACATAATTGGAGATCGGAGAGGCCAGAACGACCTGAAAGAGAGACCAAATGAGAGCGACGGCTGCGAGGAAGGTCCCCACCGCGCCGACGGGATTACGCGAACCGGCATCGGTGGACGCGACCAGTTCCTGAAGTTCTTCTTCAGAAAGGGGACGCCCGCTTTCCTTTTTTTGTGACATTTCAAACAGCTCCCTGCCGTCACAACAGCGCGGCTGACCAGAGAATCGTCAGGAGATTCTCACCGCAGGGCATATGTCTCTGGCCATCATGCGAACGCGCCACCGGAGATCAACCAAAACGGATCCCCCGGACAGACCCGAAATGGGTCACAATGACAAGCATGAAAGGCATGCAGAGGCCGCGGAATGTCACACCTCAGTCTGCAACAGCATCGTATCGAGTGGGAGTCAGCACGCAATCAGGATGTGCTGTCCACTTCTGTTAAACGAAAAAAGGCTCCGGGACTGACTGTCCCGAAGCCCGGCATCAAAATGGATTATTTAATCCAGCCTTTTTCTTTGTAATATTTTGCAGCGCCTGCATGCAGAGGAGCAGACAGACCGTCTTTTGCCATTTCTTCAGGCTTCAGGTTGGCAAAAGCAGGATGCAGCTTCTTGAAGGCATCGAAGTTTTCAAAGACGGATTTTACCAAGGTGTAAACGGTGTCTTCAGAAACTTTGGCAGAGGTCACGAAGGTCGCGCCAACACCGAAGGTTTTGGTGTCTGCATCATTGCCACGATACATGCCGCCTGGAATGGTCGCGGTGCGGTAGTAGCTGTTGTCACCGATCAGTTTTTCGACAGCAGCGCCGTCAACGGTCACCAAAACGGAATCACATGCGGTGGTTGCTTCCTGAATGGAACCGGATGGGTGACCAACGGTGTAAACCATGGCATCGATCTGGTTGTCACACAGGGCAGCAGACTGTTCAGCCGCTTTCAGCTCGGTTGCCAGAGCGAAATCTTCGGTCGTCCAGCCCAAAGCTTCCATCAGGACTTCCATGGTCCCGCGCTGACCGGAGCCAGGGTTACCAATATTGACGCGCTTGCCTTTCAGGTCCTGGAAGGACTTGACGCCGGAATCGGCACGGGCAACCACGGTGAATGGCTCGGGATGCACGGAGAAGACAGCGCGCAGGTCTTCAAACTTGCCTTTATCCTCAAACTTGGAGGTGCCGTTGTAAGCATGATACTGCCAGTCGGACTGGGCAACGCCGAATTCCAGCTCGCCTTCGCGGATGGTGTTGATGTTGTATACGGAACCACCGGTGGATTCGACGGAACAACGAACACCATGTTCTTTGCGGCCCTTGTTGACCAGACGGCAGATCGCACCACCGGTCGGGTAGTAAACGCCGGTTACGCCACCGGTACCAATGGTGATGAACTCTTCAGCAAAAGCGGCTGGCGAGAAGGTGACACCGGCTGCGAGTGCAGCGGCCGTCAAGGTTACTTTTTTCAACATATTGTTCTCCCTGAGTTGAAAAGGTCCAGTGTGCTTATTTTAATCCCAAAACTCACCATTGAGATGGTTTCGGGTTTCGACTTCTTCTATTCGCGCACGCGCTTCTTTGCCGGCGCGATGAACCAACATTCCGACTATAGTTTCAATTAGCACAAGAGTGGCTGCATAAGAAGAGAAGAATTGCGGACTATCGGTCGGTACAATGAAATAGGAGGAGGAAAATTCGAGCGCCGGACAGGAATGTTTATCCGTTATTACAAAGACATACGCACCAGCCTCATGAGCCATCTGAGCCGCAAGGATCGATCGTCTGGCATAGGGCGACTTGGTGATGATGATCAGGGCGTCCTCTTCCGAGAGACCGACCAGAGACGAACTCAGAGACGCACCCATACGTCCTGCAACCCGCCAGTTTTTGGCAAAATACCGGGCCAGATAGGCAAAATACTCGATGAGCCCTGAGGAGCTGAAGGCACCAAACAGATGCACCTCGCGCGCGGCATCGAGAGTCTTGACCACATCGAACAGACGCTCCCTGTCAAGCTCACTGCCCATCATGCTGATATTGTTGAGGCAGGCAGACACTTGCCGATCAAAAAAAGTTGGAGCATCCGCTCCATGCTGTTCTTGCACAAGAAGATCTGCACGCTGTGCAAAACTCAGCGCTTGGCGCCCCACAGCAGCCCGACACAGATCCCGCATCTCTTCATAATTGGCAAAGCCAAGCGCCTGAGACAACCGTGTGAAGGTCGCTGGAGCCAATCCCGCCCGACCGGAAACCGCCCGCAGAGAATAGGTCGCAACCTCCATTTCATGGGCAGCCACATAGTCCGCGGCCTGTCGCAGCCGCTCGCTCAGTTCCCCATAATGGCCGGCAATCCGATCCTTTATCGACAATGCGTCCAGTGTTCCACTCCCCGTATGATCGAACCCTGCATTCAGGCAATGATCTATTCACTAAAATTTCAATTGTGCCCCACAAAGTCAACACTTGAAACATATGTTTCTTTTATCTATATTCTCAATTCAGAATCTCTCGCTTAATGTGCGATTGCATCCAGAAAACAACCAGTTTCAGGCATTTGAAAACATGTCTCATATGTTTCCCCGTCATACCAAAGCCGTTCTCCCCACGATTGCCAGAGGAGAGGGCGTCTATTTGTTCGACACCGAAGGAAAGCGCTATCTCGACGGTTCGGGTGGCGCTGCCGTCTCCTGTCTGGGCCATAGTGATCCGGATGTGATCTCCGCCATTGCCGAACAGATCCACACCATCCCGTTCGCCCATACCGGTTTCTTCACGTCTGCCCCCGCAGAAAAGTTGGCGGACAAGCTGATTGCCCACGCGCCCGGCGCCCTCAACCGTGTTTATCTGGTGTCGGGTGGTTCGGAAGCCGTGGAGGCCGCCATCAAGCTTGCCCGCCAATATTTCCTCGAAATCGGCCAACCTCAGCGCCACCGCATCATTGCCCGCCGTCAGAGCTATCATGGCAACACCCTTGGTGCCCTGTCTGCCGGTGGCAATCTGTGGCGCCGCGAGCCCTTTGCACCGCTGATGATCGAGACCAGCCACATCGCCCCTTGCTATGAATATCGTGACCGCAGGGTTGATGAGAGCGCCTTTGACTATGGCCAGCGTGTCGCAAACGAGTTGGAAGCCGAAATCCTGCGGGTCGGAGCAGACAAGGTGATGGCCTTCATCGCCGAGCCTGTGGTCGGTGCCACCGCCGGTGCCTTGCCTCCGGTCGAGGGATATTACAAGCGCATCCGCGAAATCTGCGACCAATATGGCATCTTGTTGATTCTCGACGAGGTCATGTGTGGCATGGGCCGCACCGGCACCCTGTTTGCTTGCGAGCAGGACGGCATCGCACCTGACATTCTGACCATCGCCAAAGGCTTGGGCGCTGGTTATCAGCCGATCGGCGCTGCCCTTTGCACCCAGACCATTTATGACGCAATTGAAAGCGGCACAGGCTTCTTCCAGCATGGTCATACCTATATGGGCCACCCAACCGCCGCAGCCGCCGCGTTGGCCGTGGTCACCAAATTGACTGACGGTGGTCTGGCCGAGCGCAGCCGGATGATGGGTGAAAAGCTCAAAGCCGCCCTGATCGAAGCCTTTGGCCAGCACGCCCATGTCGGCGACATTCGCGGTCGCGGCCTGTTCATCGGCATCGAGATTGTCGAGAACCGGGAAACAAAAAGCCCGTTTGCCCCGGCCAAAACAATTGCCAAGCGTCTGAAGGCGGAAACCTTCGAGGCTGGCCTCATCTGCTATCCGATGAGCGGCACCATTGATGGCGGCAATGGGGATCATATTCTCCTCGCCCCGCCTTTCATCATTGATGACAGCCATATCGAGGAATTGGTCGGGAAAATCCGCATCGCTTTCGACAAGGTTCTGCCATGACCCTCTCTTCCATTCAGAATCTGCCCACAATCATGGTCGCGCCCAATGGAGCCCGCCGCACCAAGGCCGACCATCCAGCGCTTCCCATCACCATCACCGAAGTGGTGGCCACCGCAAAGGCCTGCCAAGAGGCCGGCGCAGACGGTTTGCACGCCCATGTCCGCGATGCAGAAGGCCGCCATGTGCTCGACAGTGGCCTCTACAAGGAACTGTTGGCGGAACTGGCCCATGAGACCCCGGATCTCTATGTCCAGATCACCACCGAGGCAGTCGGCATCTACAACCCGGAGCAACAACGGGCACTGGTCCGGTCGGTTCAACCCAAAGCGGTGTCCATTTCCATCCGCGAAATGTTGAGCGACGGCGACAATCGGGACATCCTTCGCTTCTATCACGACCAGTGGCACGCTAGCTCCGGCATCCAGCATATCCTCTATGGCACCGACGACATTGCCCTTCTGCAGGACCTCTGCCAGCGAGGCATCGTCCCCAAAGATGATCTGAAATTGTTGTTTGTGTTGGGGCGTTACACGGCAGGACAGGTGTCTAGCCCGGACGACTTGCTGCCCTTCCTCGAGGCACAAAAAGCGCTCGACCAGACATGCGGCGCGCCATCGGACTGGGCCTGCTGCGCCTTTGGACAGGCCGAAACCGATTGCCTCGCCCGAGCGGTGGCAAAGGGCGGCAAGGTGCGGATCGGGTTTGAAAACAATCTCCATCACAGCGACGGCAGCCTGGCACGCGACAATGCCGACCGGGTGGCCCATTTGCGCGCCGCTTTGGCGCATCCGGCCTAAAGGCCCCGCCAGACGAGGGCCCCGGTGGACCGATCCCACGGCCCACCATTAACCCCTTGTTTGCCATAGCGCACAATTGTGACCAACAATCCGCCAGCCAAAAGACTTGAGCAAGATTTACCACCTAGACTTGCCGAAAAGCTCAAGTCGACATCTGGCGCATCATGAAAAAAGTCACCTTCAGTCGTATCCTCATTCTGGTCGTCATCTTTGTAGGCTGCTCCTTCGCTGCCAATTCAGGCTTGCTGTACTATCTCAGTCAATTTCTCGCCGAAAAACGCATGATGCTCGACAAGCAGCCCACGAGCGGGGCCATCGTGCTATTGGAAATCGACAACAAGAGCCTGACCGCCATCGGCTTGTGGCCCTGGAAGCGCTCTATCTACGGCCAGATTGTCGAAAAAGCCTTTGCCTCAGGTGCGGAGGAAATCGCCTTCGATATCGACTTCAGCGCCTCCTCCTCGGAAAAAGAGGACCGGGAGTTCCAACAGGCTCTGGAAAATGCATCTGGCCCCGTCACACTGGCCATTTTCCAGCAGAACAGTATCTCCAACAATCGTGAAGCGACCCTACAAACCAACCGTCCCATTTCGCGCCTTGAAGACAATGCCTGGCTCGCCACCGTCAATGTGCTGGCGGACCCGGACGGCGTGATCCGCCATTTCCCCTTCGCGCAGGAAATTGACGGCGAGTATGTCCCCTCCTTGACCAGCGTGCTTGGCGGCGTTCAGCATGTCATCCCCTCAACCTTTCTGGTCGATTATGGCATAGACCCCGACACCATCCCGACCTATTCGGTGATTGATCTGCTGGAGGGCAAGCTGCCGCAGGATGCCTTGCGTGGCAAGAAACTGCTGATCGGTGCAGGCGCGGCCGAGTTGCGTGATACCTTGACGGTGCCGATCTATGGCATGATTTCCGGACCCAAAATGCAGGTTCTGGCAGCCGAGAACATCCTTCAGGGCCGCAGTCTGGGCTATGCACCGAAAAGCTGGACCGTCGGCCTGACAGTCCTGTTGCTCGGCATCAGCATACTTGTCAATATTCGACGCTCCTGGAACACCTACTCCAAGATTGGTGTCCTCACCGTGCTGTCCCTTGGCATCGAAGCGCTTGGCGCTTGGATCTATTTCAACCAACCTCTGATTCTGCGCACTGGGCTGCCTCAGACGCAATTGGCCCTGTCCGCAGCAGCTCTGGTATTGTTTGAAATCCGGTTCAAGGATCTCATGCTGACTCTGTCAAAGCGCCGCGCCGACAGCATTTCACGCCTGCTACAGACCATCGTCACCGACAGCTTTTCGGGCATCCTGATTGTCGACCAGGCAGGCTATATCCGGGAGATCAGCCAGCAAGCCGAAGCCAGCTTCAAGGCGCTGGGCCATGACATTGATCGCAACACCACCATTGAGAAACAACTGCCCACCATCTTCCAGAACCTGATCAAGGATTGCCTGCAAAATCCCGATCTTTATGACCACGACCAGACTTTGAAAACCCTGTTGGTCAATCAGGGCGATGAGACCCGCTATTATGAGTACTCTCTCACTCCGTCGCGGATCACCGCCGAAACGGATGGAACCCATGAGCGTATTCAAGTGGCAACCATGCTGTTTCACGATGTCACCGCCACCAAACAGGAGCAAATGCGACTGGCCTATCTGGCGGATCATGACCAACTGACAGACTTGCTCAACAAGCCCGGTTTTTGCAACGAGCTCGACGAGCGTATGATTTCCATCATCGAGCAGGATGCCTTGATCTTTGCTTGCCAATGCCCACAGATTGACAAGGTCACCCAGTCACTCGGTGCAGAATATTCCGACCTCCTGATGCGCCATATGGGCGAACGGTTTGCGCAACTCGACGCCTTCGATCTGGTCGGCTGCTCGGAACAGAAAGAGTTTCTGATCGCCAAGGTCGGTGCAACTGAACGGGATCTTGTTGCTCTGTCCGATGTCATTTTCGAGTGTCTGGACCAACCTTTCGATGTGCGCGGTCACCGCATCATTGCCAGCTGCCATGTCGGCGTTGCGGACTTCGAGCAGAGCGGCCTGCTGGCAGAAGAAGTCGCCAACGCCGCCATTGTTGCCCTCTATCGCTCCAAGGAAACCGGCGACCGGCAGCTATTCTACACCGCGGAGCTTGCCGCCGATGTTGTCCACCGCCGGCTTCTTGAACGCGAAATCATCGACGCAACGGATCGCAAGGAATTTGAACTGCATTATCAGCCTCAGGTTAAACTGAAGTTAGAAGACGTGGTTGGTTGTGAGGCTTTGATCCGCTGGCGGCACCGAGAACTGGGCGTGGTCCGTCCGGACCTGTTCATCCCGATTGTCGAAGAAACCGGCATGATCGTCGAGCTTGGCCGCTGGATTCTCGAACAGGCCTGCAAGGATGCGATGACATGGCCCAAACCGATCACGGTGGCGGTCAATATTTCACCGGTCCAATTCATCCGCTCGGATATCCGCGCCGACATCCAGCACGCACTGACGATCTCGGGCCTGCCGAAGGAAAGGCTCCATATCGAAATCACCGAATCCCTCTTCATTGCCGACCCCGAACCAGTGATCGAAACCCTCAATGCCATCCGCGCCGACGGCATCAAAATCGCCCTTGATGACTTTGGAACCGGTTATTCCTCCCTGAGCTACATTCACCGGTTCCCCCTCGACAAGCTCAAGATCGACCGTGCTTTCGTCAAGGATCTTCCCCACTCCACCGATTCGATGGCCGTCATCAATGCAGTCACTGCCCTTGCTGATGGCCTTGGCATGGATGTCATTGCCGAAGGCATGGAAACGGCAGAACAGGCGGAAGTCCTGAAGATTGCGCGATGCAACATCGGTCAGGGATATTATTTCGGCAAGCCAATGTCACAGACCGATTTCACGGCCTATCTGAATGAAAGCAACCGGTCCGAAGGCTCCCCCGGCCTCAAAAAATCCGCCTGAAAGGCAGATACCTCCCTTTTGCGACCTTTGATGACTGGATTTGCGGCCATATTCTGCGCATAATATATCATAATATTGCAATATGTTTGATTATTGCTTGCAAGAGTGACTGAGGCACCGCCATGCAACAGGAGATTGGCGAGAACCCGAGCAAAATCAGGCAGACAAAGCAACAGACCGAACAACCCATCAACAGCGGGAGGAGAAACACTCCCACTTGATGGATAGCGGCACAGGGGGAGACATGACCACAAGACGCGAATTTCTGAAAGGCAGTGCAGCCATGATGGCTGCCATGGCCTTGACGCCACCCAGCATTGCTTGGGCAAAAAACAGCCTGACGCTGGGCAAAAAGCAGATTGATACGATCCATGACGGCACGCTTGTCCTGCCGGGCAGCTTCATTTTCGCGCCAATGCCGAAGGATGAGCTGGCCCCGATCCTCACGCAATATCATCTCACAAGTGACAGGCTTGAACCCGAATGCAACATGACCCTCGTGCGTGATGGTGAGAAGGTGATCCTGTTTGACGTTGGCTCCGGGCCCAATTTCCAACCGACCGCCGGCAAGGCCCTTGAGGCTCTGGAAGCCCTAGATCTCAGCGTTGAGGACGTCACCCATATTGTCTTCACCCATGCCCATCCAGATCATCTCTGGGGCTTGCTCGACGATTTCGATGACCCCCTCTTCCCCAACGCCACCCATATGATTGGCAAAGCGGAATGGGATTACTGGATGGATCCCAACACCGTCAACACCATCGGCACGGCCAGAACCGCCTTTGCCGTCGGCGCTCAACGTCGCCTTGAAGTGATCGAAGATGCGATCACCTTCTTCAAGGATGGCGAGGAAATCCTGCCCGGCATTGCGGCCCGCGCCAGCATCGGCCACACACCCGGCCACATGTCGTTCGAGATCCGTGATGGCAGCGAAAGCCTGATGATCATCGGCGACGCCATAGGCAACCACCATGTCGCCTTCGAGAAACCCGACTGGGCCTCCGGCTCCGATCAGGACCAGCCAAAAGCCGCCAAAACCCGCCTTGGTCTGCTCGACCAGATTGCCAGCGAGAATATGCGGCTGATCGGCTTCCATTTGCCCGATGGTGGCATGGGCCATGCCGAGAAACATGATGGCGGCTTCCGCTTCATACCGGAGGTTTGAGCCATGAACAGACGCATCCCTTCCACCCTCGCTGCGGGCCTTCTGCTGCTTGGCCTCAACACTTCGTTGATGGCCAGTGAAGACATTGCCGATCAATATCCCGGCTCAGTGCTATATTCAAAACCGGTTGAGTTCATCCCCAATGTCTATTCCGCCATCGGGGCCACAGCGCCACCGACCTATGAGAATAGCGGCCACAACAACAATCTTTCCTTCATCATCACCGGCGATGGTGTGGTGGTGATCAATAGCGGCGGCGCCTATAGTCTCGCCAAGGCATTGCATGAGGAAATCAAGGCGCTTACTGACCAGCCGGTGAAACTGGTCATTTGCGAAAATGGCCAAGGCCACGCCATGCTTGGCAACACCTACTGGGCTGAGCAAGGGGTAAAAATCATCGCCCACGAGGCAGCGGCTGACGAATTTGCTGACCGCGGCCCTCAAAGCCTCACCGCCATGCAAAAGCTCAACAAAGAAAAGGCCGAAGGCACAAAGTTGACCCCGCCGACCGAAACATTCACCGACGCCTATCTGGTCGAGATGGGCGATTACCGCATCGAAGCGCGCTATCTCGGCCCCGCTCATAGCCATGGCGACATCGTTGTTTGGCTGCCTGAGCAAAGCCTCGTTATTTCTGGTGACATGGCCTTCCATGAACGCATGCTGCCGCTGTTCGAAGACACCATGACCGCCGATTGGCTGGAAACATGGGACACCGCCTTTGAGGCCTTGAATGCCACCTATGTCATTCCCGGCCATGGCCACCCGACCAACATGGATCAGGTGCGGCGTTACACCAAGGGGTATCTGGAATATCTACGCGAGAAAATCCGCGAACATCTCGACAAGGATGGCACACTCGAAGACGCCTATTATGTTGATCAGTCGCCTTACAAGCATCTGGATACATTCGAAGAGTTGGCCAGAAAGAATGCCGGACGCGTCTATGAGCAGATGGAATTTGAATAGAGTTCAGACCGGAAACAACGTCTATCAGGCATCCCGGTCACGGGGTGCCTGATCACGCCCTGACGCGCGATTTGAACGGATGCTTCCCTTCAAGCAAGGCCATCGCAAGAAGCCCACCCATCCACATCGAGAAAACCGCCACCCAGGCTGTGATTGCAAAGATCGATCCGCCGGTCATCCCTGCTCCGACCGCACAGCCTCCGGCCAGCATCGCACCAAAGCCCATCAGAAAGGCCCCCAGCAGATAACGCTCCATTTTGACATCAGAGCCAAAGCGCTGAATTTCGAAGTCTCCGGTCACAAGGGACATCAGGGCCGCACCAATGAACACCCCCGGCACCAGACCAACCCCGAACCCCAAATCAAGCTCCGACTGATTGACGAAGGTCATCAAGGTGTCGGTCGACGGTCCGGTGAAGGTGACACTTTGCAAAGCGATCGGCTCGAATGACACTTGCGCAATCTGATAGGTGAAGCCCCAGCCAAGGGCAACCGCGAAGCCCACCAACAAGGCCCCGACAATATGACTCCAGCGCACCGACCGCTTGAGCGCCAGCCCCAGCGCAGCGATCATCACAACCAGAGTGATCAGGACAGCGCCTTTGGACGACAGACCGATGAGAGATAACAGGTTCCGCGCTTCCCCGCCATCAACCAGCCACCAGCCGCCGACCGCTTCCCGCACGGGCGACAACACCCCGCGCAACGAGGCCTGTGCCACCAACGTCAGCACCAGTCCCGTCACCAAAGCCCGCAAGTTGCCCGTGGCCGACAGAACCAGCAGCCGGCTTGCACAGCCACGCGACAGGATCATTCCCACCCCGAACAACACGCCGCCGACAATCGCTCCGGACATGCTGCCGACCGCTGACAATTGCCGTGATTGCGACGCATCAAGATACTCAAGCAGGATGGCAAGCTGAACAAACAGGACCGCTGCGGAAAACGCCAGCAACCAGATGGCCAGCTTCCCCCCCAGTTTGGCCTCTGCCGTCTCCACAATGGAGGCCCTCAGGCAAAAGCGCGAATGTTGCGCAGCGGCCCCGAACACCAACCCGACACAAAGCCCCGCCAGCATCATCACGCCGTCGTCGCCAAATTGTTCAATCAGGACTTCGATGAAGGCTTCCATATCAGCGTCCTTCCGATAGACGTCCTCCTCCAGCCGCCTCCTCACGCAAAGGCGGTTGAGACGGTCGAGCGCACAGGATATGCCGACCACACAACATCAACTTCTTCAAGTGATTGGCTTACCGGTCGTTCCGGCGGCCAATCTCACTCTTCAAGCGCTGCCTTGACGATATCATCCAGCAAGGCCTGCACTTCCTGCATCGGGCCTTCGGGCATGTTGCGATAGCCGATCATCACCTTGCCGTCCCGGTCGGCAACAAAGATGCCATAGGGACAATGGGCAATATTCATCGGATCCGCTTCCATCACCTTGCGCGACAGCACCGCCGAGCAGAACAGAAACACATCAGCCCCATCGAACAATTTCTTGTCACTGCCCACATCAGCCGCCGTGCGGGCCAGCATCTCGCCGGTATGGCTCACATAGTCAATCACCAGCCCCTTGTCGACAATCGCGCTTTCCACCGCAAAGGTCGCATCGTCAAATGAACCTTCGAACGGATAAACCGTTGCCACCTTGGCCATGTGATCATCCGCCGCGGCAGCTTGGCCAAACAAGCCAACTGCCAGCATTGCACCAACCGCAATCCACTTTTTCATTCCGTCAGTCCTCCCGACCATCTTATGGTCCGGTGCGTCCCGTAACGCACCGGTCTTTGAATATTGGAATAGAGCCTAGCCAAACATGTCCTTGGTAATGCCCGCATACCAGCCTTCGGATTCCTTGAAATTCTGCGCCCGGACTGCCGAGCTCTCGCCCGTCTTGGAAATGAAGCCATCGACCTTGGCGATCTTCTCATCCGTTGCCTTGTAGGTCGCTCCGACCTTGACACCATCATCCGTGTCAATCAGTGACCAACAGGTGTTGGAGAATTTCGCCGGAAAGACCTTGGAGCCGGTCAGCGCACCGCGAATGGCCATCGCCGCCACCTTGGCCTGACTGTTGGCCGCAAAACCGGATTTGGGCATGTCGCCCTGTGCGGCGGCATCACCCAATATATGGACATCGCCGTCAATCTTCGATGACATATCCTTGGCATTGACCGGCGCCCAGTTGCCCTCGGTCACCCCGGCAATCTCGGCAATGCGTCCCGCTTTCATGGCCGGGATCACGTTGCAGACATCGACCTTGTTTTCCTCGCCATCAATGGTCAGCGTCATGCTATCGGGATTGACCGAAACCTTGTCGCCGCCAAAGTCCGGCCCGACCCAGTCGACCATCCCCTCATAATGAGTGTTCCAGCCTTCCTGAAACAGGGCCATCTTGGAGAATTTCGGCTTCGGATCGGCCACCAGAATTTTCGCGCTCGGATTCACCTGTTTGAGCAGATGGGCGACCATCGAAATCCGTTCATAGGGTCCGGGAGGGCAGCGATAGGGATTGGGTGGGGCGACCATGGCAAAAGTTCCGCCTTCAGGCATCGCCAGAATTTGCGCCCGCAACAGTTCGGTCTGCGACCCGGCCTTATAGGCATGGGGCATTTTGTTCTGGGCTGCCACACTCCAGCCCTCGACAGCCCCGTCCACAAAATCGATCCCCGGTGCAATCACCAGCTTGTCATAGGCAAGTTTTGAGCCCCCCGCCAGACTGACTGTCTTATTGGCGCGATCCACTTCAATGGCCCAGTCATGGATGACATTGACACCATAGGCGGCGGCCAGCGTGCCATAGGAATGACGGATCGAGGCAAGCTCCTTCACACCGCCGATCACCAGATTGGAGAAGAAACAGGTATAATAGTCCCGCGACGGTTCAACCAACGTGACATCCAGCGCCCCCTTGCTGTCCTTGGCCAGATAGCGCGCGGCCGTTGCCCCGCCAGCTCCGCCGCCAATCACTACCACACGGCCCTTCTTCTGGCCATTTGCCAGAACCGCAGGCGCCGCCAGCGTTCCTGCCGCAGCGGCCGCTGTGCCCAAAAAAGCACGTCTATTCAGTGTCATCGTATCTTCCTCCCACTTTTTCTCAGTTTATTCTGGTGTCAAATCTCCGAAATAGGCAGCCAAAGCTGCGATCTCATCATTGGACAAACGCCCTGCCACCATCTGCATCACCGGATGCACACGCAATTTTCGTTTGTAGGCATGCATGGCAATAACGAATTCCTCTTCAGGCCATGCCACGATGGACGGCACGCCCTCATCCGCCCCGCTTGTCTGATGGCAAGTGGTGCATTCGCTCGACAGATATTCCCCATAGTCTGGGTCCCCTTTGAGCACCAGAATGGCAGGGTCCAGATCATGGTTTCTATCAGATGCGGTGGGTGCAGCCTCGGGAATGTCGGCAGGATTGTCAGAGAAGATTCGCAAATAGGCAAGCAGAGCCGTGCGCTTCTCCTTGTCCTTGATTCCGGCAAAATTCATCCTTGTACCGGTCACCAAATTCTTCGGATTTTCAATATAGGCATCGAGATTGGCGGCCTTCCAGACCATCCCATCCTGCCCCTGCCGAATGATCGCCTTGGAATATTTAAAGCCTTCGATGCTGGCCGCCCGCCGCCCGAACAGCCCATTCAAGTGAGGGCCGACGCGATTTTTCGCGCCAGCCCCGATTGCATGACAAGCCATGCATTTCTTAAAAACCGTCTTGCCAGTCATCTCCAGCGCGGAAAGGTCCTTGGCGAACCCAACTCCAGACATACCAACCACGCCCCAAGCGCAGGCAACGACCAGCAGAAAGCATCTCGAAATGCTCATGATCTCCTCACTCCTGGAATGATTTGAGATACTCAATCACCGCCTTGATATCCTTGTCCTTCTTCAATCCGGCAAAGGCCATCTTGTTTTTCGGAATGAACTTTTTCGGTTTGGTCAGGTAGCCGGTCAGATTGGCCTCATCCCAAACAAAACCACCTTCTTCCTGCTTGGCTTTGAAGGCCTTGGAATATTTGAAATCATCAAGCGCAGCGATCTCGCGGCCGACAACACCGTTGAGTACAGGGCCAACCTTGTTTTGCGCCCCTTCGCCAACCTGATGGCAGGCTTTGCATTTCTTGAAGACCTTCTCGCCGTCTTTCACCAGTTCAGGGTCCAGTGCGCTGGCCTCGGAAGCAGCAGGTTGTTCCTCCGCCTTCATCTCTTCCGTTGGTGCCTCGGCTGAGGCCACTTTCATCTCTTTGGCCGCCTCTTCGGCTTCTTCAGCCTTTTTGGCTTCCTCGGCAGCTTTGGCGGCAGCGGTTTCCTCCGGCGTCACGTCAAGGATCGCGGCCCGTTTGGTGATTTTCACCGATGCCTTGCAATTGCTCATGCACGGCGTGGCAGAAAATTCCTTCAGCTCGCCATTTGCCCGGTCATCCATGAAGAAATTCTCTTCATTCTCGAGCGTCACCTCGTTGAAATTCTCATTGCTGAGGACAAAGTCCTCATCCACCACGTCATTCATGTTCAACAGATAGGCGGTGATCGCATAAACCTGATCCGGTTCCAGCGTCTGAGCCGCGCCAAACGGCATCGCCCGGTTGATGTAATCAAACACGGTGGAGGCATAGGGCCAGTAAGAGCCGATGGTCTTGACCGGTCGGGCGTCTTTCAGGGACCCATGGCCGCCGGACAAGACCGGCCAGCGATCCACCCCTTCACCAAAATCACCGTGGCAAGCCGCACAATTCTCGATGAACAATTCTTCTCCATCGAGCACACTGCCACTGCCCACCGGCAATCCCTTGCCGTCGGGTCGCACATCAATGTCCCAGGCCTTGACCTCATCGGGGGTTGCCGGGCGGCCAAGACCGAGTTTTTCCGCCTGTGCCGGAGCCAACATCAGCGGCGAGACAAGCAAGGCGGTCGCCATCAATCCTTTAAGAAATTTCGACATTTTCCGCTTGCCCCTCTTCATTGACGGCCCAGGTCTGGATGCCATTATTGTGGTAGATGGAATTGACGCCACGGAACTTCCGCAGCTGGTCTTTGGTCGGCTGGACATAGCCGGTGCTGTCATGGGCCCGGCTCTGCAGCAGAAGCGGTTTTCCGTCCCAGTCAAATTCGTAATAGAAGCGATGCATCGACTTATCGAGGCTCGGCCCGGAAATCCGCGCCTTGTGCCAGGTGATGCCCCCATCGATGGTCACATCAACCTGCGGGATCGTGCCCCGTCCTGACCAGGCAAGACCGGTGATGATGGTTGGCCCCTTGCCATGCTTGATCGGGGCTTGCGGGCTGGGATTGGTGATGACTGACTTGGCATCCATCTCCCAAGTGAAGCGCCGCGCCCGGCCATCTTCCAAAAGATCGGTATATTTCGAGGTTTCTTCGCGGTGATGCCAGGGCTTGTCGCCCACTTCGAGACGACGCAGCCACTTGACCCACATATTGCCTTCCCAGCCGGGCACCACCAAACGCACCGGATAGCCCTGCTCGGGACGCAACGCCTCGCCATTCATCTTGAAGGCGACGAGGCAATCATCCATCGCCTTTTCCATCGGAATGGAGCGGGTCATGGCGGCGGAATCCGCCCCTTCTGCCAGCAGCCATTTGCCAGCCGTCTTGACCCCCGCTTCTTCGAGCAGCAGCCGCAATGGCACGCCGGTATACATCACATTATGGATCATGCCATGGGTGAACTGACAACCATTGAGCTGCGCCCCGCGCCATTCCATGCCGGAATTGGCCGCGCATTCAAGGAAATAGACGTGATTCTCACGCGGGAACCGCATCAGATCTTCCATTGTGAAAACCAGCTCGCTATCGACCAGACCATTGATCATCAAGCGATGGTTGGACGGCTCAATCTCGGCCGCTCCCCCATGATGGCGCTCGAAAGCCAACCCGTTTGGCGTAATGATGCCATCCAGCTCATGCAAAGGCGTGAAATTGATCGATGAAATCGGATCCGCCGTCAGCCATTCCACGGTGCGGCGTTTCACATGGCTTTCGAATGGGGACGGGCTGCCATAGGGCGCCGCATCCACCGGTGCTCCGGATTCCGACATCCATGGCTGGACTTCCGTGATCACTTTCTCGCCGGCAGCCAAGGCTGCTCCGCCACTCAACGCGGCTCCGCCCGTTGCCACTGCCCCTTTCAGAAAGGCACGGCGGGACGGTTTTTTCCCTTTGAACAATACAGGCATAGAATCTATCCCTCCCTCATATGCAAAGCGCTGAAATGTCGAGCCGATCAGGCCCCGGTCACTTTCACGCTGGTATTTTCCGACACACTGACGGTGCCCTGTTTGCGAATATGGCTCTCGACGACATCCCAGATCTGCGGACCTTCGGTGCCCTCATTGACGCTGGCCCAACCAGCCACGACATAGGTTTTGGCCGGATCGATCTTTTCGCCGGTCTTCAGCAAGGTCAGATCAGTGATCCGCTCGCCCTGTTTCTTGGAAATATCAATGGCATAGCCAAGCCCGCCGGTGCGCACCATGTCACCCCCCTGCTGGTAATAGGGGTCCGGGTTGAACAGATTGTCGGCCACGTCTTCCAAAATCACATGGATGAATTCGCCGGTCATTTCCGTGCGATAGGCTTGCCCATAGGTCATTGAGGTGACATTCCAGATGTCTTCACGGGTAATATCCTGACCGGGCAGCAAGCTTGGCCCCCAGCGCACCCCGGGCGACATGGCAATATCTGCCTCGCGCTCGGACAACAGGGCCGCACAGATGAGGTCATCCCACGAGCCGTTGAAGTTGCCTCGGCGATAAAGCAAACTGTCCGTCTGCCCAATCACTTCGCCCATGGCCTCCTCATGCGGCGCTCGCACTTCGTCAATCAATTTGGTGATGGCCGGATCCGGCGCAATCACGTCAGAGAAGATCGGAATGAGCTTGTGGCGGATGCCCTTCATCGCCCCGTCGCGGACATCGAGATCGATCCGGCTGACAAATTTGCCGTTTGACCCGGACGCAATGATGAAGGTGTTGCCCACCTGCACCGGTTCAGGCAGCGCATCATGGGTATGGCCAGACAGGATCACATCGATACCGGTCACCATGGATGCCATCTTCTTGTCGACGTCAAAGCCGTTATGCGACAGGCAGACCACCAGCTCCGCCCCTTCAGCCCGCACTTCATCCACCATTTCCTGCATCCGTTCGTCGCGAATGCCGAAGCTATATTCGGGGAACATCCAGCCGGGATTGGCAATCGGCATGTAAGGGAAGGCCTGACCGATCACGGCCACCTTCACCCCGCCACGCTCAAAGAATTTGTAGGGCTTGAACAGCTCCGCCGGCTCATCCCATTCCGCATCAAAGATATTCTGCGCCAGCGCGGCAAAAGGCAGTCCCTCGACAATTTCATTGACCCGGTCGGACCCGAGGGTGAATTCCCAATGGAAGGTCATGGCGTCAGGCTTGAGGGCATTCATCACATCGACCATGTCCTGCCCCTGCGTGTGATAGCAGGTATAGGAGCCATGCCAGGTATCCCCACCATCGAGCAGCAGGGCCTCGGGGCGATCGGCACGGATGGCATTGATCACGGTGGCCATCCGGTCAAGTCCACCCACCTTGCCATAGCCCTTGCCAAGAGAGACAAAATCCTCATAGGTCAGCGCATACTGGGCTGGCGTGCCGTCGGCAACGCCATAGACCTTGCGAAAATCCGCACCGGTCAAATGCGGCACCTGCCCGCGATTCGATCCGACGCCCAAATTGATCTCCGGCTCACGGAAATAGATCGGCTTGAGCTGTGCGTGAATGTCCGTGACATGGATCAGCGACACATTGCCAAAGGTGTCAAATTCCAGCAATTGATCCTGCGTCAGGGCCTGCTGGGCCGCGACCCGCGACCAGCCACCAAAAGAGCTCAGACCATAAAGGGAGGCAGCAGCCATTCCCACCTGAAGAAAATCGCGTCGGGAAATCATCGAACATTCATCCTGATAAGTATTTTTCTACACATTCGCATAAATGAATATGACAAATGAAAGGATGCCCGCACTCTGACAAGCGCGGGCAGTCGGCTCAGTTTCTGACAGCTGGCGTCTCGATTGTCAGGCCATTGCCGCGCGAGGAGACATAAAGCTCCAGTGCACGGAAGGCATCAGACCCAACCTTGTAGGGCTCGGCACGCACATCACGAATGCAGCCAAACAGGCGATCATGGACCGAGTTGAGCTTGGCATTTTTCAACCGATAGGTCGGAAAGCCATTGAGCTGGCCCTGACTGAGATGGTCGGCACGGATGTTGTTGCCGTAATTGTCTTCATGGCAATTGGCGCATGCCATATCCAGTTGTCCATGGCGGGTATAGTAGATTTCCTTGCCCTTCTCCCAGAAAGGCTTGGCGTCGCCATCAATTTTCACATTCATCGGCATGCCGCGCGACTGCAGCCCGATCAATGCCACCATCGACTGCATGGTTGCGCCTCCCCATTTCCATGGTTCGGCCCCCATCTGCTCGGTGCGACACTGGTTGATCTGGTCTTCCATTGTCTGCAGCTTGCCATCCTTGACCCGTGGTATCATCGCCCGCAAACCCTTGAAATCCTCGACGCCGGAATGGCAGTCTGCGCAGGCCTTGTTGGCAGAGCCCTCTTTCACATCAAACTGTTCGGTTGCCTGATCAATGAAAACGAAAGCGGGATTGTCGAAATCATCAAGCTGCAGGGCCTGGGTCTCGTCAGACCGGAACACCCAGCCCGAATAGATCTCGTCGAGATTATCCTTCAGATGGTCCGGCGCTTCGGTCTTGGTTACAAATTCCTGCCCATCGATCACCAGCTTGGAATCTTCTCCGGCCATGGCGCTCATGCTGGTCATGGTGATCCCGACGCCCAGCGCCAACGATAAGATAATTGGTCCCTTTGCCATTGTTTGGTCCTCCCTCTGCGGGCGCGGATGTCGACAGACAGGACACTGTCAGACACCAGCCCGTAAATGTTGCTTCGAAGCGCATTCCCTCCGGCGCCCGGACTTCCTCGTTCCGGGCCAGCCAATGCGTCCGATGGTCAGTTCAGATGATCAGGCAACGTTGATTTTCTTTTTGGTCTCATAGACCGAACCATCATCATCATACCAGGTGAAGTGAAACTCGCCGGCTTCCGGCACGGTTGCTTCAAACTGGAAATAGGGGTTGGTCGAAATTGCCGGTTCCAACGTCACATCAATCACATTCTGGCCGTTAAAATCGCAGGTGAAGCGATTGATGATCGAGCGCGGAATCAGATTGCCGTCGCCGTCCTTGCGCTGACCGGATTCCATCTTGTGGCTGATCAGCGATTTGATGGTGATGACGTCACCGGCGGATGCCTTGCGAGGCACTTTCACGCGAGGTTTTACACCCTTTGCCATGATTTATTCTCCCTTGATTTCTTAACCGCCGCAGCCGCCGATGGTCACTTTGACCGTCGCTTTGGCACTGCGGAAGGTGCCGTCCTTCATCTTGGCAATCGCCAACACGTCTTGCGTCTTGGCAAGACGAATGCGGGTGGATGCGGACTGGCTTGGATTGAGCGGACCGAACTTGAAAGTGGCCACTGCGGGCGTCGGGTTGCCAAGAGCAAGCAAGGTGATGGCTTCGGCCCCTTCAGCACTCACTTCCACCGGCACGGTGTTGCCATTTTCAGCAATTTCCGGCGCGGTCAGTGTCAACCCACCCTCGGTCATGTCCATGCCACCGGTAAAAGCCTTGATCGCATCATCCGATGCACTGGCCATGGCTGGCAGGCTTGCAAAGCTGACTGCGACCACTGCCCCAGACCCGAGTGCAAGCACGTCCCTGCGTGTAAATTTCATTGTCATCCTCCAGTGATGCAGAGCGCACGAAGCCGGTCTTGCGGCTTCGCAATAGCCCCGAATTACTCTTCTTTCAGTGTCATCAAATAGGCGACCACATCCTCGATCTGTTGAGCGGTCAAAATGGTCTTGCCCTTGAATTTTTCGGCCGTACGCGGAAAGTCTGTTGCCACATAGAAGCCAGGCATGATGGTGCCTTCGTAGGTCAGCTTCGAGTTGACAACGATGCCGCGAATTTCGGCCTCATTCCAACGATCAGCCACACCGTCGAGGCTTGGTCCAACCTCGCCGTGGAACTGTTCCTTTGGCAAATCGCTATTTTCATGGCAGGCAAGGCAGTTGCCCAGCTTGCGATTGATGAATGCCTTGCGGCCCTCATCCACATTGCCCGCCTGGCCCGTCAGGGATGCCTCGACGGCGCCTTCGGAAAACATCACGTCAGCTGGCTTAACTGCATCAGCCAAAGCAATGCCCGAGCTCAGGATCAGGGCTCCTGCTGCCCAAAAGAGTTGTTTCATTCCGGTCCTCCCCTTGCCGGAACCGATCCCTGGTCCTTGTTTTGTGTGGATCGACTCCGTGCGTCACTCTAGGTGTTTGTTCCTATCTCCTCAGATAGAAGCGTACCCTCATTTCCTCCCGTTACACAAGAACAAATTCAAAAAATTGAATTTCATAATGTGTTTAAATTCACTTTTATGCAATGAGGCAATAGTCGCAGAAATGGCGCTTTACTGCTGCTGTTCGGCGAATTTCCGGGCGTGATACTTCTGGAAGCTCTCTTCCCCTTCATAGCCTTTCTCAACGACCCAGTTGAGAAGGTTGAAGGTTGTGTGCCGCCCGAAAGCGCCGGGCATTTGCACCACAGCGACCTGATTGGCAGGTTTGTCTCCACTCACCTCTTGTGGGAAAAACATCAGGGTCGGCGTGAATAAGGCACCCCATTTGCGCACCATGTCCTTCTCCGGCAAAGCTTCGCCGTCAAAGTCCGTCACCTCGACATCACCAAACATGTTGAGCTGCACGACGAAGAAATTTTTCTCAATGAAGTCAGCAATTTCCGGCCGTGGAAACACTTCCTCATGCATCTTCTTGCAGTAAATGCAGCCCCGTTGCTCGATGATCACCATCAGGCGTTTACCCTCTGCAGTGGCCTCCTGCAGATCCTCGCCCAGATCCTTGAAGGTGTCCCGCATCCAGGACGCCTTATGCAGCCCATCATCCCCCATTTCGGCCTGTGCCGCAGTCAGGGGAATGAGGCTCATCAAACTGACCAGACAGGCCAGCAGCAGCTTGTTAAAAAAGGTCATGTCCAGAGGCCTCCCGTCCTCAGGATTTGATCCGCTCCTGTTTGTCCCGCCATTCAACCGATGGCGGAAAAGACCGGAAAGGTTTCAATCATCCATTGGGCAATCAGATTGATGCTGTTGGTGGCGATCAACACGCCGAACAGGATCAAAAGCCCGCCCATCAGCTTTTCAACAAGTCCCAGATGCTTGCGAAATCCCGCCATCCACCGCATGAAGGGACCGATAAACATTGCCGCTATGACAAACGGCAAGGTCATGCCGACCCCATAGGCAAACAGCAGCAACGAGCCTTGCGACGCCCCCTCGGCCCCCGCCGCCATAAACAGGATCGAGGCCAGCACCGGCCCGACACAGGGTGTCCAGCCAAAGGCAAAAGCCAGCCCGATCACGAAGGCCCCGAGATAGCCGACATTGCTTGTCGCCCCGGCATCGCTGCGAAACTGGCGATAGAGAAATCCGATCCGGATGACACCGAGAAAATGCAGCCCCATCAGGATGATCACTCCAGCGGCGATCCAGCGCAGAATGTCGAAATAATCGCGCACCAACTGCCCGAACAAAGTGGCGGCCAACCCAAGCAGCATGAAGATGGTGATCACACCAGCGGAGAAGCAGATCGCCGCCAGCACCGCCCGTTTGCGAACAGCCGCATCAATCTTCGCGTCCGCCGAGATCTGGTTCATCCCGACGCCCGCCAAATAACTCAGATAGAAGGGCACGATGGGCAGAATACAGGGAGACAAAAATGACAGCAGACCCGCCACAAGCGCGCCCCAGAGCGTCACGTCCAACATGTTTGATCCCCTGTCTCTTGTATAATTCACATATTCAAATTAGATTATATAAAACTGCATTCGTCAACCGGCTCGTTACAACCCATGATCAGAATCTGCATCCTGCTCTCCTTTCTTCTCACTGGCATCCTGCCTGCCAACGCTGCCGGGCCAACCGGAAAAGGCATGGAATTATTGATGGTTGAGGCAGCAGGCTGCGTCTGGTGCGCGCGCTGGAACAAGGAAATTGGCCCCATCTATCCAAAGACAGACGAAGGCAAGCGGGCGCCCTTGCGGCGAATCGACAAGCAAGACCCCTTGCCCGAAGGGATTTGGCTGGCCCGCGGATTCTTCTATACGCCGACCTTCGTGCTGCTTGTGGACGGGCAGGAAAAAGGGCGTATCGAAGGCTATCCCGGAGAGGATTTCTTCTGGGGCCTACTTGATCAATTGGTTTCTTCTGTAGATAAAGCAGTGTCTGCCAATGCAGATTGATGACGACACAAACCCTCGGTGACCCCCAATGCCGCTTCCCGTCTTCCATGAAGAAATGGATGAGGATGCCCTTGAGAAAATGGCTCAGAAGGCGCAAACCGCTTCGAACTTTCTCAAGGCAATCGGCCATGACGGACGCTTGATGATCCTGTGCCATCTGGCAACAGGAGAAAAGTCGGTTACCGAGCTGGAAGATTTGCTCTCCGCCCGACAGGCTGCTGTCTCCCAGCAGCTTTCCCGCCTGCGTCTGGAAGGGCTGATCGAACCCCGCCGCGAAGGCAAGTCGATTTATTACCGCTTGACCGATGACCGCCCGAAACAAATAATGGAAGTGGTCTACGACCTCTTTTGTCGGGACACGGTCGAAGGCGAAGAGACATAACACCAAAAATCCATCGCCTGACACCATTGGCCGACCCATAAAAACCAATCGGCCGGGGAGGAAACGGACGATGACAGACTGGATCACGGCACCTGTGATGGTAGCCGCCATCGGACTATTGGGCGGCATCACGCTTGGGCTGGCGGCGCGGCTTGGGCGTTTTTGCACGCTTGGCGCCATTGAGGACTATTTTTACTCAAGTTCGGATTTGCGCTTGCGCATGTGGGGCATCGCCATCGGCGTCGCAATGATCGGGGCCTTCCTGCTTGTCCATTTCAACGCCCTCACCCTCAATCAGACCCCTTATCTCAGCCAGCACTGGTATCCCATGCAAAGCATTCTGGGCGGTCTGATCTTTGGCTATGGCATGGCGATTTCGGGCAATTGCGGCTATGGCGCACTGGCCCGGCTGGGCGGCGGAGATCTGCGCGCCTTCGTCATTGTCGTGGTGATGGGCATCAGCGCCTATGCCACCATTTCCGGGCCTTTGGCCTATATCCGGGTCTGGTTGTTCCCGGACAAACCGGCCGTCAATGGCGGCCCTGGTCTTGCCCAGGATTTGGCAAACATCACGGGCCTGCCCCCTTCGCTGATCGGCATCCTTGTCGGCTGCATCATTCTGATCGCTGTCGTCGCTCCACGCCATGTGCGGGACAATCGCACAACCCTCTTCTGGGGCACCATGATCGGGCTGGCCATTGCATCGGGCTGGTGGGGCACCCAATGGGTGGCCACCGACAGCTTCGAAGCCGTGCCGGTCTCCTCGCACACCTTCTCCGGCCCGATCGGAGAGACCATCCTCTATATCATGACCGCTTCCGGCGGCCAGCTGAGCTTTGGAATCGGCTCGGTTGCCGGCATCTGGATCGGCGCTTTCATTGGCAGCCTGATCAAGGGTCATTTCCGCTGGGAGGCTTGCGAAGATCCCCGCGAGTTGCGGCGTCAGATCATTGGCGCAGGCCTGATGGGAATTGGCGCGGTCACCGCCGTCGGCTGCTCCATCGGTCAGGGCCTGTCGGCCATTTCCGTGCTTGCCTATAGCGGCCCGGTCACCCTTGCCGCCATCATTGCCGGAGCAGCTCTGGGTCTGAGGCAAATTCTGGTTGGCTTTGCCCGACCAATCTGAAGGATCACATGCAAGCCAACAAAAAAGGGTCGCTACCGCGACCCTTTTTCTTTTTGATTTTCCAAGGCCAACAGACCTTAACGGATCTTGACCGCTTTGCCGGTCTTAAAGGATTGCTGTGCCGCATGGGCCAGCTCAATAGCCTTCATGCCATCGACATGATCCGGATAAATCTCGTTCTGACCGGCCAACAGGCGACAGAAGGTCTGCAGCTCGGCCTTGTAGGCTTCAGCATAACGCTGAATGAAGAAATCAAGCAGTGGATCGCTGCGATAGCCCTGCTTGGTGGCCAACGTCACCGAAGTACCCCGCAGGTTGTCAGCACGCACCATGCCTTTGGATCCGTGCACTTCCACCCGCTGGTCATACCCATAGGAGGCGCGACGCGAGTTGGTGATCACCGCAATCCGGCCCTTGGCAGTTTTCAGCGTAGCGGTCGCCGTATCCAGATCGCCAATCTTGCCGATCTCGGGGTCGGTCAACACCGAGCCTGTGGCAAAGACTTCGACGATATCGTCATCGAGCATGTAACGAGCCATGTCGAAATCATGGATCATCATGTCAAGAAACAGACCACCGGAATTCTTCAGATAGGCAGCCGAGGGGGCTTCCGGGTCACGCGAAGTGATCTGCACCAACTCGACTTCGCCGACTTCGCCATTGTCGATGTTACGCTTGACCGCATTGAAGTTGTAGTCGAAGCGACGGTTGAAACCGATCATCAGCTGAACACCAGCCTTCTCGACTTCGTCGACGCATTCGCGCACCTTCTTGAGATCAAGATCAATTGGTTTCTCGCAGAAAATATGCTTGCCAGCCTGCGCAGCTTCGATGATCTGATCCGCATGCTGATTGGTTGGCGAGGCGATGATGACAGCGTTGATCTCCGGATCGTCGACAATTTCCATCACCGAGGTCCGGCGGGCCGCGCCGGTCATGGCCTGCACATAGGCAGCCGCTTCATCAAATGGGTCGTAAACCGCAACAATTTCGACATTATCAAGAGCGCTGACCGCCCGTGCGTGAATTTGTCCAATGCGACCAGCGCCCAAAAGACCGATACGGATCATATTTTTCTCCAAACCTACGATGGCAGACCGACGGACATCCATAGTCATGGATCAGCCCGGACATACCATTCAACATATTGGACAATCAGGCCCATTCCCGATTGTCGGGGTGAAACAAACGGACCGCATCCGGGGGAGAATGCGGAGAAATCGGGGGAAGAAAAACCGAATGTTTCTTGAAAGCTGCCCTTCATTTGCACCAAACGGCGCCGACAGTCAAACACTGCGCGTGCATATCTCCCTCCCATGACAGGAAAATGAATGACCGCAATCTTCCCCCTATACCCACTGCGCAGCCCTTTTGAGCCTCAAAAATAGGTCGATCGAACCCACTCGCCCCCTCATCCGGAACCGGTCTGACCCAACCAACGGCCCTTAGCATAAGGGCATCCACCGCTCAAATACACCAGTCAGAAACCAGCCCGAGACAGCATTGCCACCGCCTTGTCATCGAACCAGCTGGTCAAACGATAGCCATTGACGAAACCGCAATGCCCACCATCGTCAACAATTTCATGGCTGAGCCCATCCCGTTTTGGCAGCAAGCCAAGCGCATCAATAGGGATCACCGGATCATCCTTCACCATTACGATATGGCAGGGCACATCCATAGCCGCGATATTGGCCTCGCTCAACGCATAGGCCCTGAAGTAGCTGGCAGCATTTTCATGCTCGCAAAAACGCGGGATGAAATCATCATGCATTTCCAGAATATCGGTATGTTTGAGGAGATCCGCATGCTGGCGATAATCGGCAAACAGTTCGATCTTGCGCTCGAAGGAGCGCTGCCACTTGGAGATGAAATAGCGATTGTAAATCTGATAGGAACGGATCGACACGGCGGCAGCCTCCGGGTCGATTGGCGGTGAGGCAGCAATCACCCGATCAAGGTGGATCGGACGTTCACCGATATTGGCCGCCACCCGCACAGCCATGTTGGCCCCCAGAGAAAAGCCAACAAGGGCCGTCCTGTCATGGGGAAACTGGGCGCAGATCTGCTCCAGCGCATCAAGGATCTCATCAAGCCGGATCGCCAGAAACGGGTCATGATTGAGATGATGGGTTGGCCCGTGATCGCGCATATGCAATCGAAAAACGCTATAGCCTTCCCCCATCAGACGCACCGCCAGCGACTGCAGATAGGTTGACCAGGCCGTGCCTTCCCAGCCATGCAGCAAAACCACCAGCCCGCGCCCGGCATCATGACCCTGCGTATAAAGGCCATGCAACTGCACACCATTGCGACAATCCAGTATGACCGGATGGCTTGCCGCATTCAGCGCTTCAGCCCGACGGCCAACAACCCACTTGCGCGGTCCATTGTTGCCAAAGATGGTATTGATGTGACGATTGCGAAACAGGAGAGGAGCTTGGGACTTCATGTCAATCTTTTGACTTCTTCAAAGGCGGGGCACAAAATAACAGAACGAATCCTACGCCAGAGCGGCACATGGTGCCAACAAAAAAGCGCCCGGCAGGACCGGACGCTTCTTAATATGCAGCCAAGACAGGCAGCGATTACTTGATGATCGCATTCAGCGTTTTGCTGGCACGCATCACATCGGCTTTCTTCGCACCATTTGGCTTATAATAGCCGCCAATATCGGCAGGTTTGCCCTGAACCGCCTTGAACTCTTCAAGAATGGCTTTCTCACCATCAATCAATTTCTTGGCAATCGGACCGAACCTCTTGGCCAGTGCATTGTCGTCCTTCTGAGCGTGCAAAGCTTCGGCCCAGTAACGCGCGAACCAATAATGACTGTCGCGGTTGTCCGGTTCACCCACTTTGCGCGATGGGGACTTGTTGTTGTCGAGAATGCCCTGTGTTGCCACATCGGCAGCAGCACCCAGCACGCCCGCTTTCTTGTTGCCCTTGCTTTCAGCGAGGAATTTGAAGCTTTCACCCAAAGCACAGAATTCGCCCATGGAATCCCAGCGCAGATGGTTTTCTTCCACCAGCTGCTGCACATGCTTTGGTGCAGAGCCACCAGCACCCGTTTCAAACAGACCGCCACCATTCATCAGCTTGACGATCGACAGCATCTTGGCAGAGGTGCCAAGCTCAAGGATCGGGAACAAGTCGGTCAGATAGTCACGCAGCACGTTGCCGGTGATGGCAATGCTGTCCTTGCCTGCCGTGATGGTTTCAAGCGACGCGCGGGTTGCTTCGCGCGGAGCCATGATCTGGAACTTGTCGGCCACACCAGCTTCTTCCAGGGCAGGGACGACATATTTGATCAGCTCGGCATCATGCGCACGCTTTTCATCCAGCCAGAAGATCGCTTCCGTACCGGTCAGACGCTGACGTTCGATTGCCAGTTCAATCCAGTTCTCGATCGGAGCTTTATTGACGGTGCAGGCGCGCCAGATGTCACCAGCCTCAACCACATGGGCATGCAGCGTGTCGCCATTGGCCAGCACGATGCGGATGGTGCCCGCATCAGGCGCTTCAAAGGTGGTTGGATGGGAGCCATATTCTTCGGCTTTCTGGGCCATCAGACCAACGTTGGCGACCGCACCGGCGGTGGCCGGGTTCAGAGCGCCATTTTCCTTGAAGAACTTGATGGTTTCATCATAGACCGTTGCATAGCAATTGTCCGGGATGACGCAATTCACATCGCCCTTGTCGCCTGCTTCGTTCCAGCCTTTGCCACCAGCACGGATCAGCGCAGGCATGGAAGCGTCGATGATGACGTCCGACGGCACATGCAGGTTGGTGATGCCCTTGTCGCTGTCGACCATATACATGGAAGGCCGCTGTTTGGCCAAAGCATCGATTTCCTTCTGGATCTGTGCACCCTTTGGCATCTTGGCGATGCGAGCAAGCACGTCACCCATGCCGGAATTGACATTGACACCGGCAGCCGCCAAGGCGTCGCCATGTTTCTCAAAGATCGGAGCCAGCCAAGCACGGACCGCATGGCCAAAGATGATCGGATCGGACACCTTCATCATGGTCGCTTTCATATGAAGCGAGAACATGATGCCCTCTTCCTTGGTCTTTGCGATCTCGTCCTCAAGGAAACGGGACAGGGCGTCTGCGGACATAAAGGTCGCATCGGCAACGGTGCCAGCTTGCAGCATCCACTTGTCCTTCAGAACGGTGATATCGCCGCCCTTGGAAACAAACTCGATCCGGGCTTCCCCGGCTTGCTGGGAGGAGAGGGTTGCCGAGCGCTCATTGGCATAGAAGTCGTTGCCAGGCATGGAGGCGACACGGGTCTTGCTGTCGGCACTCCAGCTACCCATCGAATGCGGATTGTTCTGGGCGTAGTTTTTCACGGCTTTGGCGGAACGGCGATCGGAATTGCCCTCACGCAGAACCGGGTTAACGGCAGAGCCCTTGATTGCATCATACCGGGCCTTGACCTTGCGCTCGGTCGCATTCTTTGGTTCTTCAGGATAGTTCGGCAGATCATAGCCCTGCGCCTGAAGCTCTGCGATAGCCACGACCAGCTGTGGCACGGAGGCGGAGATGTTTGGCAGTTTGATGATGTTGGCATCAGCCATTTTCACCAGCTTGCCCAACTCGGCCAGATCATCGCTCTGCTGCTGGTCATCGTTGAGATATTCCGGAAACGCAGAAACAATGCGGCCCGCAAGGGAAATATCCTTGGTGCCAACCTCGATACCGGCAGCCGAAGCAAACGACCGGATGATTGGCAAAAGCGAGGCGCTCGCCAACTCAGGCGCTTCGTCGACAATGGTGTAAATGATATCTGGATTAGATTGAGAGGCCATGTTTTCTACCTTTCTGGTTCCCCAGTTTCCAGCACCGACATGTTCCGCTTTGCAAGCGATCGGTCAGAAGTGTTCGCACTATGCGTCAACCGACTTCCGACATTCAAGCGTGTTTCCACGGAAATTGTAGCAGTTGCAACTGCATTGCGGGCAAAGTTGCTCCTGTCTTTAGTCCCAAGCCTGTCCCTTGGATATTGAACATCTGTCGCATGCCAAGAACCGGCAACACACCAAACGCCCCTTTCATTCCGCACGATCGCAATCAGAATGACGCCATCCCATATGCCGCCATGGCGAAGAGGCCCAAAAGAACAAACATGATGAATATGTGTTATCCGGCAGATCAGCGAAAACACAAAGGATTAACGACTCTTCCTTATTATGTCTAGACAGCCAATACTTACGCAACAAAGCATAAGTATTTTACCCAATTCTCAGTTGCTTGCCAATTCACGCATCGAGCCGACATCCGGAGTAAGTCTGCCATGTTTTCGAGAATGATGATCACAACCAAGATGCTGGTCGCCAGCATTGCCACGCTGGCTTTCGTGCTGGCCATTGGCATCGCCTTTATCGGCATGCAGAGCGCATCGATCACCCATAAGATTTCCGTAGGCGAAGCCGAAGCCGTTGCCGGTCGCGAAGCCGCTCTGGTCAAGGCCGAACTGGAATATGGTCTGCAAACCGCCAACAAGCTTGGCGAGACTCTCTCGGCCCTGCGTCTCAATCAGGCCCCCACCCGCAACGACTGGACACACATTCTCAAACTGGTGGTCGAAGAGGACAAGAAGCTGGCAGGCACTTGGGGCGCGGTCGTCGAAAATGCACTCGATGGCAAGGACAAGGATTTTGTCGATGCCGAACATCATGATGCATCGGGTATCTGGCGTCCCTATTTCTACCGCAATGCCGACGGTTCCATCGGCTTTCGCACCATTGCCGACATGGACGACAAAACCAAGGAACAACTATCCTGGTTCTATGGCGCCTATGACAGCGGCAAGACCTACATGACCGATCCCTATAGTTGGGATATGGGTGGCACGACCGTGGTCGGCGTTTCCATTGGCGCCCCGATCAAGAATGGTGGCAAGACAATCGGCGTTGTTGGGACGGATCTCATTCTGACCCGTTTGTCCGACATGCTTGCCAAGGTCAAGCCACTGGGCACCGGTTCGGTGCATCTCCTCTCCCAGTCTGGCAAATGGATTGCCCATCCGGATGGCAAGCTGCTTGGCAAGGACTGGAGCGAAGGTCGCTCGGAAACCGATCTCGCCCACCAGGGGGATCTGCTCGCCGCCGTCAAAGCGGGGCACGGATTTGAATATCAGGGTTATTCCAACAGCCTTGCTCAGAACGTCATCCGCATCGTGGAGCCAATCGAATTGGGCGACACCGGCAAGAAACTGGCACTCATCGTCAATGTCCCGATGACAACCCTCGACGTGGCAAGCTCTGAGATCACCCTGTCTGTCCTGCTGACGGGCATCGTGTTGATCCTCGCCGTGGCAGCTGCCCTCTTCATGGTCGGTCAGTCGATCATCCGCAAACCCATGACGACGACCATCGAGAGCATCCGGGCTCTGGTCAATCGCGATTATGGTGTCAAGTTGCATCATCTGGACCGCAAGGACGAAATCGGCCAGATCAATCAGGCACTCGAAGTGTTCCGGGAGAGCGCCCAGCGGGCAGAACAGCTGAGCGCCGAGCAGGAACAGGAACAGAAAGAACAGATCAAGCGGGCAGAGCTGGTCAACCGACTGGCAATGGATTTCGACAAGCAGGTCACCACCTTGCTTGATACCGTCTCCGGCTCTGTTGACAGCCTCAACCAGACCTCCGAGGTCCTGACCCATGGAGCGGACAACACCTCGTCCCGGTCAAACGCCGTGGCAGCTGCCTCCGAGCAGGCCTCAGCCAACGTCGAGACCGTTGCCGCTGCCGCCGAAGAGCTTTTCGCCTCCGGCAGCGAGATTGATCGTCAGGTCGGTCAATCCAGCCAGATCGCGGCCAGCGCCGTATCGCAAGCCCGTCAGACCAACGAAAAGATCCAGGGCCTGTCTACGGCCGCCAGCCGCATTGGCGAAGTCGTCAGCCTGATCACCGACATTGCCGAACAGACCAATCTTCTGGCGCTGAATGCCACCATCGAAGCGGCCCGCGCCGGAGAAGCAGGCAAGGGCTTTGCCGTGGTGGCCGCAGAAGTGAAAGGACTGGCCAACCAGACGTCGAAGGCCACCGACGAAATCTCCCAGCAGATTCAGGCGGTTCAGGCGGAGACCGATGGAGCGGTGGATGCCATCAAGATCATCACCGACACCATCGAGCAAATGAACCAGATCTCTTCGGAGATTTCCGAAGCCGTGCAACAGCAGGGTTTCGCCAATCAGGAAATCGCCCGCAACATTCAGGAAGCCTCCGTTGGCACCAAGGAAGTGTCGACCAACATTTCCAGTGTGTCGGCAGCAGCCATCGAGACCGGTGATGCAGCACGGCTCGTCAGCCAGTCCGCTTCTGAGCTGCAACGCGAGGCCACCAATCTGCGCAACGGCGTTCAGGGCTTCCTCAGCCAAGTCCGACAAGCGGTTGGCTCGCATTGAGCCAGACAAAAGCATCATCCTTGAAAAGGCCGCCCAGTGCGGCCTTTTTGCTGTCAGCAAGCCTCATTTCTCCCCAAAACACGACCTTCCTCTGGCTTGCGACCCTGAAGCGGATCACATAGGCTCTCGCCGCAAATACAACAATCTGCCGTTCTACCAACCGATGCAAAGGAGAAGGCAGCCAAAGTTCGGGAAGAGCCATGCTGGAATTAAAAGACGCAAGCCTGTTGGAGACACGTGCCTACATCAATGGGGAATGGCGTGCCGTTGATCGACACTTCGATGTCACCAACCCGGCCACAGGCGATCTGGTGGCCAAGGTCGCCGACTGCGACATATCCCACATGCGCGAGGCCATCGATGGTGCCTACGCCGCCCAAAAACACTGGGCTGCTCTGACCGGCAAACAACGCGGCAAGATCCTGCGCAAGTGGCAGGAGCTGTTGATCGCCAATGCCGATGATTTGGCGATCATCCTGTGCGCCGAAATGGGCAAACCCCTGCCTGAGGCCAAGGGCGAAATTCTCTATGGCGCAGCTTTCCTTGAATGGTTCGCCGAGGAAGCCAAGCGAATCTATGGCGACACCATCCCCGGCCACCAGCCAGACAAACGGATTATCGTGCTGAAACAACCCGTCGGCGTGGTTGGCTCGATCACCCCTTGGAACTTCCCCAATGCCATGATCGCCCGTAAAGTCGCCCCGGCCTTGGCCGTTGGCTGCGCCTTTGTTGCCCGTCCGGCAGAATTGACGCCCTTGTCGGCTTTGGCCATGGCCGTCTTGGCTGAACGGGCCGGTGTCCCAAAGGGCGTCTTCAGCGTTGTACCGAACCATAATGCAGCAGCGGCGGGTGAAGAGCTTTGTGCCAACCCCAAAGTCTCCAAAATCACCTTCACCGGCTCGACACGGGTCGGCAAAATCCTGATGCGCCAATGCGCCGAAGGCATCAAGAAACTGAGCCTCGAGCTTGGTGGCAATGCGCCATTCATCGTCTTTGACGATGCTGACCTCGATGCAGCTGTCGACGGCGCAATGATGTCGAAATATCGCAACAATGGTCAGACCTGCATCTGTGCCAACCGCATCTATGTCCAGAGTGGGGTCTATGATGCCTTTGCCGCCAAGTTGAAAGCCGCCGTCGCCGGGCTGAAAACCGGCAATGGCATGGAGGAAGGCGTCACCTCTGGGCCGTTGATCAGCGAAGCCGCCGTCGCCAAGGTCGAAAGCCACATGCAGGACGCCCTTTCCAAAGGCGCAAAAGTGCTGACCGGTGGCAAGCGGCTGGAAGGGACTTTCTTCGAGCCGACCATCTTGACCGATGTGCCTTCCACTGCTCTGGTCAACAGTGAAGAAACCTTCGGCCCCATTGCACCGCTGATCCGCTTTGAAACGGAAGAAGACGTGATCGCCATGGCCAATGACAGCGAATTCGGTCTGGCGGGTTATTTCTATTCCGACAGCATGAGCCGGGTCTGGCGCGTGGCGGAAAGCTTGGAAACCGGCATGGTCGGCGTCAATACCGGCCATATCTCGACCGAGGTCGCCCCCTTTGGCGGCGTCAAACAATCCGGTCTCGGTCGCGAAGGCTCGAAATATGGCGTCGATGATTTCCTCGAAATCAAATATGTCTGCATGGGTGGCATCTAAGCCCCGAAAGCCTGAAAAAGAAAACCCGCCAACTGGCGGGTTTTCTGTCTGTCAAAGATGGATATCCTATCAGCCGATTTTGGCCAAAGCCTCAACCGCTTCGGGCACCGGATAGTGGTGATTGCCAACGAACAGACCGTTGGCGTCGATATAATCCGCATTGGCCAACTGGCCATGGATTTCATAATCGAAATAGCGCATCACTTCATTCTTGGCGAAGTTGCCTGCAACGATCGGCCGGCACTCAAAACCTGCCGCACCCAGTTGCTGCACCAGTTCAGCCCGCGTCAGGCCCGCATCCGGGCGAATGACCAGCGAAAAGCCGAACCAGCTCGCCTCGCCGATTTCCCGCTGGATCATGAAAGCGGGATGATCCGACAGAGCCGCCTGCACCAGCGTCCCGTTTGCCCGCCGCCCTTTGATCAGAGATGGTAGCTTTTTGAGCTGTTCACGGCCCAAGGCCCCGGACATTTCCAGCGGCCGCAAATTGTAACCCGGCAACACGAAGCGGAAGCTTTCCTCGAACGGATCGTCGCTCTTCTCGCCGGTGACATGGTTGAATTTCGGCAGATTGCGGGTCCAGCCATGGGCCCTGAGGCTCAGCATGACGTGATAGAGCTCCTCATCATCGGTCACCACCATGCCCCCTTCCATGGTGGAAATATGATGGGAGAAGAAGAAGGAATAGCTGCCCATAACCCCGAAGGTGCCAGCCTGCTTGCCCTGATAGGTCGCCCCCATGGACTCGCAATTGTCTTCAATCAGAGCGATTGAGCGGTCGCCGACGAGGGCCTTGATGGCGTCAAAATCATTCGGATTGCCGAGCAGATTGACCAGCATGATCGCCTTGGTCTTCTCGGAAATGGCCCCAGCCAATGCCTCAAGATCATAATTCAGGGTCTCAAGGTCGATATCGACGAACTTCATCTTCAGGCCATATTGTCCAAGCGGATAATAGGTCGTCGACCAGCTGACCGCCGGCACGATGATTTCATCGCCCCGTTCCAGCTTCAGATCGGCATTTTTGGTGAAGAATAGAGCAGCCGTCATCAGCAGGTTGGCAGAGGAGCCGGAATTGACCATCACCGCATAGCGGCTACCGAAAAAGTCGGCAAACTCCGCCTCGAACGCCTTCACTTCCGGCCCCATCGAATACATGTCCGACGCGATCACCTTCTGCAAGGCATCCAGCTCAGCCTTATCCCAGGACGATGTGGCAAGGGGAAACTTGATAGTCATGAATGTCCGCTTTCCAGATAATATTGGTATGTCCGGGCAATCCCATCCCGCAAGGCTGTGGGCGCTTCCCAGCCCCACGCCGTTTGCTTGGCAACCGAGCAGAGCTTTTGCTTCATGCCGACCGGTTTGCTCAGGTCATGCACAAAGCGCCCGTCCCAGCCGATCACCTCGGCCACGATGGCATAATAGTCATTGATCGAATGGTCATGGCCAAGACCGATATTCATCGCGCCGGCCAGCCCCTCGACATCCTCTGCCGCCTTCAGGATCGCATCCGCCAAATCGGCCGCAAACAGAAATTCGCGCCGAGCGGTACCATCGCCCCAGATTTCAACCTCATTGATGCCAGTCTTCTTGGCCTGATGCACCTTGTGAATGATTGCAGGCACCAAATGCGAATGGCGCGGATCAAACTTGTCATGCGCCCCATAGAGGTTGCAGGGAATGAGGGTCTTGTAGGCAAAGCTTGCATCTTCGGTGCGGATATAGTCGCACAGACGCGCCGCCATGATCTTGGCCAGCGCATAGCCTTCGTTGGTCGGCTCCAACGGCATGGTCAGGATGCTGTCCTCGACCAGAGGATTGACCGCTTCACGCGGATACATGCAGGTCGAGCCCAGATTGATCAGCTGCTTCACACCGGCCTGACGAGCCGCCATGATCACATTGCGCCCCATCAGAAGGTTATCATCAAGAAAAGCCACCGGGTTGGCAATGTTGGCATGAATGCCACCGACCCGACCCGCCGCATGGATCACAAGATCGGGCTTGATCTCAGCCATATAGGCATCCACCGCCACCCGGTCCGTCAGATCCAGATCCGCGCTACGCGGCGCAACAATGTCCCAGCTGGCCGCTGCCGGATGATCCAAAACATTGCTGCCAACCATGCCGCCGCCACCGGTCAGCAGCAGGCGCTTCTGACTGTCCATGCTCATCCCTCGACCGATACCGGCAACTCATAGCCATGCTCTTGCAGAACTCGGGCCCTACGTGCAGCCTTGAGGTCTTCGCGCACCATCTCCGCACACATTTCCTGAACGGTAATGGCAGGCTCCCAACCCAGTTTGTCCTTGGCCTTGGTTGGATCACCAAGAAGGGTTTCCACCTCTGCCGGACGGAAGTAGCGTGGATCGATGCGCAACACAACATCTCCGGCTTTCACCGCCGGAGCCATGTCGGAAATCACGGCTTCCACCACAGCAACTTCCTCAAGCCCCGTGCCTTCAAAGCGCAGCTTGATGCCCAGCTCTTCTGCCGACCATTGCACAAACTGGCGCACCGAATATTGCACCCCGGTGGCAATGACGAAGTCCTCCGGCTCGTCCTGCTGCAGCATCATCCACTGCATCCGGACATAATCCTTGGCATGGCCCCAGTCGCGCAAGGCATCGATATTGCCCATATAGAGGCACTCTTCCAGCCCCTGCGCAATATTGGCAAGGCCGCGGGTGATCTTGCGGGTCACGAAGGTTTCACCACGACGCGGGCTTTCATGATTGAACAGAATGCCGTTGCAGGCATACATGCCATAAGCTTCGCGATAATTGACCGTGATCCAGTAGGAATAGAGCTTGGCCACCGCATAAGGCGAACGCGGATAAAAGGGCGTGGTTTCCTTCTGCGGTGTTTCCTGCACCAGACCATATAGCTCTGACGTCGACGCCTGATAGAAGCGGGTCTTTTTCTCAAGGCCCAGAAAACGAATGGCCTCCAGCAACCGCAAAGTGCCAATCGCATCCGTATCCGCGGTATATTCCGGCGCTTCAAAGCTGACGGCCACATGAGACTGCGCCCCCAGATTATACACTTCATCGGGCTGCACTTCGCTGATGATCCGCGTCAGGTTCGACGTGTCGGTCAGATCGCCATAATGCAGTTTCAGATTGGCATTCTCAACATGCGGATCCTGAAAGATATGGTCGATCCGCTGGGTGTTGAATTGGGAAGCCCGGCGCTTGATGCCATGCACTTCATAGCCTTTTTCCAGCAACAGCTCCGCAAGATAGGAGCCATCTTGCCCGGTAATGCCTGTGATCAGTGCTTTTTTCGTCATAAATATCAAAGTCCACTCTTGGGAAAACGCTTCTATCGCGAAGCTCTAACCCTGCTTGCGATGCAAATGTCTCCAACACTTGCCCTGTCGATGGCCAACAGACGGCATGCACAAGACACCATGCGCAAAAGGGGATGACCGGCAAAGACCGATCTGCTTTGCTCTACTGGTATCCTCTCCCTCATCAATAGGCAATATGATCAAGTGAAATCCAGTCCTTTTCGCCCGCTTTCCCATCCCTATTCATCTGTCTGAACAGGATGAGCCTGCTCCGCCTCGTCCCATTTCATCGGTTTTTGAGAGACGTCGAAAGACGAAGCAAGGATCCGGAAAGCGGATAAAAAGAAAGGGATTGCCTGTGATTGAAAATAGTATACAATATCCAACAAACGAAAACACCCTATCACGAGGCGAGAACAGACACGATGGCTTCCAACATTTTCAGCGGCACGATGCCTGCCTTAATGACCCCCTGCAAAGCGGATCGCACCCCGGATTTTGATGCGCTGGTGAAAAAGGGCAAAGAAATGATCGAGGCTGGCATGTCCGCGCTGGTCTATTGCGGCTCGATGGGCGACTGGCCGTTGCTCAGTGACGAACAGCGCATGGAAGGCGTTGAACGTCTGGTCAAAGCCGGTTTGCCTGTGGTGGTCGGTACCGGTGCCATCAACTCCAAATCCGCAGTCGCTCATGCCGCTCATGCGCAGAAAGTGGGCGCTGCCGGTCTGATGGTCATTCCCCGCGTCCTGTCACGCGGCCCGTCCCCAGCTGCCCAGAAGAACCATTTCAAGGCCATTCTGGAAGCTGCACCGGACATCCCTTCGATCATTTATAACAGCCCCTATTATGGCTTTGCCACCAAGGCCGATCTGTTCTTTGCCCTGCGGGCCGAGCACCCGAACCTGATTGGCTTCAAGGAGTTTGGTGGCCCGGCCGATCTGCGCTATGCGGCGGAAAACATCACCGCGCAGGATGATCAGGTCACCCTGATGGTTGGTGTCGACACCGCCGTCTATCATGGCATCGTCAATTGCGGCGCCACCGGCTCGATCACCGGCATTGGCACCGCTCTGCCTAAGGAAGTCCTGCTGCTGGCGAGCCTGTCGAAAAAGGCTGCCGAAGGGCACGCCGAAGCCCGCCAACGGGCGCTGGAGCTGACCGAAGCCATCGAGGTGCTGTCCAGCTTTGACGAAGGCCCGGATCTTGTCCTCTATTACAAGTATCTGCTGGTCCTGAATGGCGAAGAAGAATATCGTCTGCATTTCAACGAAACCGACGCTCTGACCGCTTCGCAAGCCACCTATTGCGAACAGCAATATGCCCTGTTCCGCAGCTGGTTTGCCGATTGGGTCACGCAAGGCGGGATCATCAAGGAATGCATGTAATTGACAGCCATACGGGTGGTGAGCCGACGCGGGTGATCCTTGATGGTGGCCCGGATCTTGGATCCGGGTCGCTTTCAGATCGCGCTCAGCGTCTGGCCACCGACCATCAGGCGCTTTATCGCGCGATCATGATGGAACCACGCGGCCAACCGGCCATGGTCGGGGCCTTGTTGGTTGAGCCAACCGACGAAAGCTGCGTCACTGGTGTGATCTATTTTGACGCTGGTGCCGTGCTTGGCATGTGCGGTCACGGCACCATCGGTCTGGCCGTCACCTTGGCCCATTTGGGTCGGATCGACATCGGCACCCACCGGATCGAAACTCCGGCAGGCATCGTCGAAGTCACCCTGACAGACCGCAACACCGTCACCGTGCGCAACATTGAAAGCCGCCGCGTGGCCAAGGATGTCAGCATAACGCTTGATGATTTGGGCACCATCACAGGCGACATTGCCTATGGCGGCAACTGGTTCTACATCATCGATCCCAGCCCTGTTGCCGTGGAGCCATCCAACCTGCGCGCACTGACAGACACAGCGATTTCAATCCGCACAGCGATCAATGAACGCCAGCAAGCCGATCAAACTGGGATCGAGGTCGATCATGTGATCTTCCAGGGCCCATCGCCCAAACCGGACATACAAAGCAGGAATTTTGTCCTATGTCCGGACGACACTTACGATCGCTCTCCATGTGGCACGGGCAGCTCGGCCCGGCTCGCCTGCCTTGCCGCCGATGGTCTGTTGGCACCAGGGGAAGAGATCCAGCAGGAAAGCATCATCGGCTCTCATTACCAGCTCTCCTATCAGCCCGGCCAAGCGGGAGGGATCATCCCGCAGATCACCGGGCAAGCCTATATCATGGCCGAGACGAAGCTGATCTTTGATCCGTCCGACCCCTTTCGGGATGGCATCATCCTCTAGGCCCACCTTGTCACCCTCCTTGTCTTGGGGCAGCAAACGGGCCTAGAGTGCGCTCATTCTGTTAAAGGAATTAGGAAACAGCCGATGCCAGCCGCCCCCAACACCCACTTTGATGTGATTCATGACAGCCTGTCCTTTCAGACCGGCGCCAAGAGCATCCAGATCATCACCCGTCCAGTGGCAGACTGGTTGCAATCCATAGGGGCCATCTCCGGCACGGTGACCCTATTCATCCAGCACACATCGGCGTCCCTCACCATTCAGGAAAATGCCGATCCGACCGTGCAGGACGATTTGCTAAGCTATCTCGAAGATCTGGCACCACAGGGGCGCCATTATGTCCATTCCTATGAAGGACCGGACGATATGCCTGCCCATCTGAAAACCGCGCTCACATCAGTCAGTGAAACCATCCCCGTTAATCACGGGCAGATGCTGCTTGGCCAATGGCAGGGCATCTATCTCATCGAGCATCGCGCTCACCGTCATCAGCGTCAGATCCGGCTTTGCTTCACTGGCCTGCGCCAAGCCGATAGCCTCTGATCAGCCGAGCAAGCGATCAAAGGAGAAATAGTCAACCAGATCCCCTTTTCGTGACAGGACACCGTCCGGCAAAGCCGCCAACCCGTCAGCCCAGAAGACACTGGCCATCACCGCTGACCCCTGATGGGGAAAAGGCACCAGTTCCTGCGCGCCCTTTCCATTGTCCGCCACCCGCACGCGGACAAAGTCCCGCCGCATGCTGACCTTGCCCTGATCAAAGCCCAAAGCAATCTTGGAAGCAGTGGGCAAACTGTCCGACCGGCCCTGCATCTTGCGGATCAAGGGCGCACAGACCAGAAGAAATGTGACATAGGCCGAGACCGGATTGCCCGGCAGCCCGACAAAGGGCACCGCCCCCAGCCAGCCAAAGGCCAGCGGCTTGCCCGGCTTGATGTTCAACTTCCACAAATCGAGCGACCCCAGAGCAAGGACCGCATCCTTGACGTGATCTTCCTCGCCCACCGATACCCCGCCCGACGTCACCACCAGATCGGCTGCCTTTGCCGCCTGCTCCAAAGCACGGCGCGTGCTATTCGGTTCATCAGCCACACAGCCCAGATCAACAATTTCGCATTGCATCCGGGTCAACAAGGCAATCAGGGCCGCATGGTTGGAATTGTAGATCTGCCCCGGCCCCAAAGCCTCACCGGGATCACGCAACTCATCCCCGGTCGACAGCACAGCCACTTTCAGCCGACGGACCACCGACAAAGAGCCGACCCCGACGGATGCCGCCAGCCCGATATGGGCCGGGCCGAGCTTCACACCCGCCTCAAGGATCCGCACCCCCTTGGCGACGCTTTCCCCCGTCCGGCGGATATTGTTGCCCGCCTTAACCGGCCCCTCAAACGCGACGAAACCATCCTCAGCGACGCAATTTTCCTGCATCACCACCGCATCCACCCGGTCGGGCACTGCTGCGCCGGTAAAAATGCGCGCCGCCGTTTCCGCCTCCATCGCCTCGCCGACATATCCCGCCGGAATACGCTGCAAGACCGGCAGACGGATTGGGCCATCCTGCGACAGCATCTCGCTGCGCACCGCATAACCATCCATGGCGCTATTGTCCCATGGCGGCATGTCAACAGCCGCCGACACCGCTTCGGCCAAAACCCGGTCCAGCCCATCGCCGAGTGCGAATGCCTCATGGTCCGACAAGGGCGTGACCGAGGCCAAAATCTTGCTCTGCGCCTCTTCCAGCGCCATCAAGCCCTTGCCCATCGGTGCGGTCTTTTCCTCAGCCATGCCAACGGCCCCTTTCTTCGCCCAGAGGGAATGACCAATGCACGCGATCAAGCCCCCTTTGTGGATCAAATCAATCTGGCAGGAACACTAGCATGACGCGCGATCAGTGCAAGCCTTGGAAAGGACTTGCACAATCCCAATCAAGCCGGCCAGCGATCAGGCAAGCTCCGCCATTTGACCGCTTGCAATTGCCCCTTCCCAACGCCTATAGACATAGGACAAGATCTGTCTGACTTGTTATCCGCATATCGCCAGAACCGATGGCGGTTCGTCAGCATCCCGTCAGAATGCTGTGCCATGCGTCTCCCATAGCTCAGTAGAACGCCCATCCAAAAAAGGCAGGACAATGCCAAAACATGGTATCATGATTTGCGGCCACGGCAGCCGCGCCAAATCAGCAGAAGAAGAATTCAGTCTCCTTGCCAAAGGCATCCGCACACGTTACCCGGATCTCCCCGTCGAATATGGCTTTCTGGAATATTCAGCCCCCAACATTCACATGGGGCTCGATGCACTGATCAAGGCAGGTGTGACCGAGATCACCGCCGTTCCCGGCATGTTGTTCGCCGCCACCCACGCGAAAAACGACATCCCGTCCGTCCTGACCACCTATCAGGACAAGCATCCCGGCGTCACGATCCAATATGGCCGCGAACTGGCCCTGCATCCGCAAATGATCGAAGCCTTCAAGGTTCGCATTCTTGAAGCACTCGGCAAGGATCACGTTCATGATGGCGATCTCTATGACACCATGCTGGTGGTGGTCGGTCGCGGCACCTCCGACACCATGGCCAATGCCGAAGCCGCCCGCCTGACCCGCATCGTCTCGGAAGATATGGGCTTTGGCTGGTCGGAAACTGTCTATTCCGGCGTCACCTACCCGTCCGTCGGCCGTGGTCTGGAAATGGCCCTCAAGCTTGGCTTCAAAAAGGTCGTTGTGGCCCCATATTTTCTGTTCACCGGCCGTCTCATCGATCGAATCTACAATTATGTCGACAAGGTCGCTGGCGACAATCCGGATGTGAGCTTCTACAAGGCCCATTATCTGAAGGATCAGGATCACGTCATCGACACCTTTGTCGAACGGATCGAAGAGGCCCGCAGCGGCAAGCTGACCGAGACTTTTGATTTGATGGGATCCTTCAAGGAACGCTTGGCCCGCGGCGAAGTGGAAATCCATCACCATCATGCCGAGTTCACCGATCCGGATGATGACGAAGCCAAGGGCAATCATGATCACGATCACAGCCATGATCACGGGCATGATCACGGGCATGACCACGGGCACCATGATCACGGCCACTCACACGATCATCATGATCATCACGGGCACTCTCATGGTCACGGCCATGACCATTCCCACGGTCACAGCCATGGCATCTACAAGCATATTGCCCATCCCCACGGGCCACGCACCATGATCGATGAAGGCGTCTGCTGTTGCTTCATGAGCCAGTTCCCGCAAGAGGTCATCGACGACGAGCGTGCAAAACGCCAAGAAGACTGAGCCGCCCCTCATCGCGAGCGACACAAGCCTTGATCCAATCAAGGCCCGCCCTCACCCGAGAGGCGGGCCTTTTTGCATCTCCATCCCTTCGTGATCATGGTCCAGCAGAACCGCCCCGCGCACGGTGCTCCTGTGCCAGTGTCACGAAAGCGTCAAGCAAATCCAATATCGCTGCTCCGATATCAGTTCATGGAGATCCATATGTCTATCCGGTCAGCATTCCTTCTCAGCGCTGTCAGCCTGTTCCTCACCGTGCAAGCCCTGAATGTTGGGGTGTCTGCATCCTTTGCGCAAACAGCCAAAGCAGCAAATGACGAAAAGGCCGTACCGCTGCCGCCGGTGGATCCCAACAGCTATGACCCGCAGCTGAGCGCCAAGGAAGCGGCCCTGACCACATGGGCATTGGCGGTCTCCGGTATCCGCGCCGGTCACGTGGTCAGCGATCACATATTGCGGGCAGGCAAGAAGGACACGCCTTTTTCCCGTCTTGCCCCACAGGCACGCTTTGCACTCAAGACCATGATCACCCGCTATAGTGCTGCCAACTGGCTGTTCGCCACCGACCGCAGCGTAGCGCCAATCGATCCGTCGGTTGTTCTCGCGGTTGCCAAGGCCGCAGCGCAGACATGCGAGAACAAGGGTGAAGCCTGCGAGACAAAGCGTGCAGCGCTCCTTGCCGCCTTCCTCAACGCCTCTCAAGCCTTTGATGCCACAGCCAATGCCGTGGAACGGGCAGCCATCAGCCAGCAAGCCAAGCCCGAACGGCAATTGATGGCTGAAATTTTCACCGCCATGGCCGATTATCTGGGCAGCGCTGCATGGCATAGCAACCTGACCCTGACAGAGCTGGGCAAGGACGGTGACGAAATTGCAGGCCGGATTGTCGGCACACTCGCCGTCTGGAACACACTCGCGCCCTATATCGGCATGATGGATAAGCCGCTTGATAACCGGATCGAAGCGACCATTGATCAGCTGCTGACTGGAGTGAAAAGCCACATTCGCGGCAAGGCTGTCCTCACCGCAGACAGCAAGGACCTGATTGCTGTGCAAATCTCGGCCAATAGATTGGCCACCGAATTCAACCAAGCCGCAGGCCTGTTCAAGGACTAGCGCATGCAGCGTCTCATTCTCGCAGCCTGTCTGCTCGCCACGCACGCTCTGGCAAATGCCGCTAGCACAGATCAGACCATCAGGGCCTGTCTGTCCTGCCATATCGACGAAGCGGGAAAGCTCGACATTGTCGGGATCAAGGCCCTCGATGCCCTGCCACCAGACTGGCAAATGCGCTTTGAGGATGCGTTTGACATGGACAGCGACGGCGTTGCCGGACGCCTGCAGTTTGTCAGCGGCCACGGCCAGCCCCTGATTGCCAAATGGGGTAGCAATCTTGCCGCCGCCCGCTTTGAAGACTTTGCCCTGATCGCCTCGGCCGCCCATGCAGTGCCACTGGAAAGTGATGCGATAATCAAGACCGTAAAACAGGCCTTTGCCGCCCGGTCCCCCAGCCCGACGAGCCCCTTTGCCACCGAAAGGGAGCGCGGCCGTTTTGACGCTCAAGGCTGCCCACTATGTCATGTCACCGAGACGTTTGAATTTGAAGGTCAGGACGTGATGCCGCTCAGCGATTTTCTGCTGCACGACATGGGTGGCCCGAACGACAAGCCCAAACGCACCAAACCACTCTGGGGCTATTCCCAAAGCCTATGGCAAACCGCCCACGCCCAGCGCAACTGGAACAAGTGATTCCAGCCAATAGGGGCCAAACCCGACAGAAAGCGGATTTGGCCCATAACGATTGGCAAAACAGGCGACAGACCACCTTTTAAAGCGCGGTCGATGCCTTCCACAGATCAGTATTGCCATCATGGGCATATTGATCGATCTCTGCCAGCTCTTCCGCTGTGAAGTCCAAACCATCAAGAGCGTCGAGCGAATTGGACAATTGCTCCACATTGCGGGCACCGATCAAGGACGAGGTTACCCGTGGGTCGCGCAAGGTCCAGGCAATCGCCATCTGCGCCAGCGTTTGCCCGCGCCTCTCGGCAATGGCATTGAGCGCACGGATGCGGCTCAACACATCCTCGGTCAAGCTATTGGGGTCGAACGAGCCGCCACGGGTTGCCCGGGTTTCCTCTGGGATGCCGCCAAGATATTTCGAGGTCAGCATCCCCTGCGCCAACGGCGAGAAGGCGATACAGCCGGTACCCAGATCCGCGAGCGTGTCCAGCAGACCATCCTCGATCCAACGATTGAACATCGAATAGTTCGGCTGATGAATGAAGAGCGGAACACGCTCCTCGGCCAGAATGGCGGCCGCCTTGCGTGTCAATTCTGGCGAATAGCTCGAAATGCCCACATAAAGCGCCTTGCCCTGCCGGTGCAAATGCGCCAGCGCGCCCATGGTTTCCTCAAGCGGCGTGGTTGGATCAACCCGGTGCGAATAGAAGATATCGACATAATCAAGTCCCATCCGCTTGAGCGACTGGTCGAGACTGGCAATCAGATATTTGCGGCTGCCGCCGATATCGCCATAAGGTCCGGGCCACATGTCCCAGCCCGCCTTGGTGGAAATGATCATCTCATCACGATAGGGCGCGAAGTCGCTGGCCATCATGCGCCCGAAATTCTCTTCTGCCGAGCCATAGGGAGGGCCATAATTGTTGGCCAGATCAAAATGCGTCACCCCCCGGTCAAAGGCATGGCGCAGGATGGCACGTCCGGTTTCATAAACATCCTCGCCTCCGAAATTCTGCCAAAGGCCAAGAGAAATGGCTGGCAGATCGATACCGCTTCGGCCACAGCGGCGATAGAGCATGTTGGTTTGATAGCGGTCAGCGGCTGCTTGGTAGGGCATGGTGGAAGCCTCCTCAATTTCGGATCCGGTACATCCCTCACAAGGGCGCGGATCGCCCCGTGATGTCCGTCAGCGCAATCATATGCACTGACGCTGTCACGACAATGGAAAAGGCGACAAAGGTCAGTCAATGCATCGTTGAACAGAATTCAACAATGCATCCATATAAGCTGTGTTACAAAGGGACCAGAAAGCACCCGGTATTATTTGCAAACAGGGAGATGAAAACGAAAAAGCAGCTATTTGTTGGCCCGCGTTGCAAGCCGTGCCAGCCCCTGATCCTCCCGGATCAAGCCGATCAATTCATGCAAGCCGGGTGGCACCTGTCGTCGGCTCGGATAGTAGATGGTAAAAGGGGGGCCTTCAGAGCTCCATTCCGGCATGACGATTTCAAGGCTTCCGACGGCAACGTCCTGTCGAACCCGGTGTTCCAGACAATAGGCAAAGCCAAGCCCCTGCAGCGCCGCTTCGATGGCCTGATCCGTTGCATTGGCGCAGAGCGGCCCGCGCACATCAACGCGCACCAGCGTCGGTCCATTGCCCAGCTCCCACTGATAGCGACTATTGTCGCCGACGCGCATTTCGATGCAGGGAAGATCGAGCAAATCCTGTGGCTGCTGCGGTCGACCTGCGCGAGCAATCAGTGCGGGAGAGCCGATAACCACCCAGTTGAGCGGTGGACTCAAGGCCACACCGATCATGTCCTGCGGCACCCGGTCGCCATAGCGGATGCCGGCATCGAACCCTTCTTCGACGATATCGACCAGATGGTCATCAACCGCAAGGTCGATATGCATGTCGGGAAAGCGCTCGAAATAGAGGGGCACAATCGGTCGCAAGATCAGCGACGCGGCATCGCGCAGGGCATTGAGACGCAATCGACCTGCAGGATGGTCACGTTGGTGCAACAGGGTGCCAAGCGCATCATCGATGGCTTGCAGACCAACCTCGAGCTGGGATGCGAGCAGAGCACCAGCCTCGGTGGGCCTGAGCGAGCGGCTGGTCCGGTTGAGAAGCTTGACATCAAGCTCGGTTTCAAGCTTGCGCAAGCGATGACTGAGGGCAGACGTCGTCACGCCCAGCTCGATTGCCGCCTGTCGCATGCTCTGCCGCCGCACGATGGTAACAAAGACATTGAGATCGGCCAGTAAGGCCCGGTCAAATGTGCGCACGATGCTCTGCCTTTCGTTGAGTGACACTCAACAGATATCAGGTTGCAGCACAAGAATGAAGGGCGCAGGATGGGTCGTACATAGATTGCATTCAGATAGGATCGCAATCGATCAGACAGTCGCAGGCGGAAGGCCCGGCCTTGCGGCAAACCAATCAGCTTGGCACGCCAAATCCAGAACGGCTTGCCGTCTGTGATACGCGTGAAGAAGGAACAAGAGCATGTCGCATGGAGCAATCGAAAAAGGCAAAGTGGCAATCGTGACAGGAGGCGCCAGCGGTATCGGGCTGGCAGCAGCCCACCGTTTCGGTGCCGCCGGGATGAAGGTGCTGGTCACCGACTTGCCGGGAGATGCACTCGAGAAAGCCGCCCAGACTCTCAAGGCTGCCGGCATCGATGCGACAGCGCTTGCGGTGGATGTCACGGATCGGGACCAGATTGCCCGCGCCAAGGAAAAAGCCGGGCAATTGGGTCCAGTATCCATCGTCATGTCGAATGCGGGACGCGAAGGAGGCGGCAGCCTTCTTGCTGGAGAGGATGTCTGGCGCCGCACACTGGAGACCAATCTTTGGGGGGCCATTCATATCTCTCAATTATTCCTCCCCGATCTGATCGCCGGGCAAGATCCTGCCGCCATCATTTTCACCGGCTCCAAGCAGGGGATCACCCTGCCACCCGGAGACACCGCCTACAATGTCTCGAAAGCTGCCCTGCGGGCCTTGTCGGAATCCGTCTCCCATGACCTTGTGAAATCAACCGACGGGCGTGTCACGGCCCATCTGCTCATCCCCGGCTTCACCTTCACTGGCTTTACCCGGGCCAATGGCGTTACCGAAAAACCGGCCGGTGCATGGAGCGCCGAACAGGTGGCCGACTTCATGATGCAAGGGCTGGATCAGGGTGACTTCTACATCCTGTGTCCGGACAACGATGTCGACCGGGCAACCGATGAGAAGCGGATGCGTTGGGGGATTGGCGACATCATCGAGAACCGCCCGGCCCTGTCCCGCTGGCACCCCGACTATGCAGAGGTCTTTGATGCCTATATGAAATCCGATGACTGACAGCAGAAAAGCCGCAATCGGTGACGCTGGCTCGGTGCTAACCGCATTCGAGCCAGCTTTCCTGCGCCTGTTTCCTGAAGGCGCGTCTTTGCAAGCACTTTGGCAGCAGGGGAAATGGACCGAAGGCCCGTCCTATCTTCCCTTGACCCAATCGCTCATCTTCAGCGACATCCCCAATGACCGCCAGATGCTCTATTCCGAACTGTCCGGTGCCGTGCATGTCTGGCGCGGCGGACAGAGGCACTTTGTCAATGGCACGGTGCCCGATGCAGCTGGTGGAGTGTTGCTGTGCGAGCATGGCACACGGTCGCTGACCCGTCTTTCCCCGGACGGCAAACGACAGATATTGGCGGATCGCTTTGAAGGCCGACGCCTCAACAGCCCGAATGATGTCGTCGAGCATAGGGATGGCTCGATCTGGTTCACCGATCCCACCTATGGCATTGAATTTCCAGATCAGGGCAATCCCGGCGAGCAGGAACAGGAGGGCAGCTTCGTCTATCGCTATGATCCGAAAACCACCAGGCTTTCAGCCGTAATCCGAGACTGCGCCTACCCCAATGGCCTCGCCTTCTCACCGGATGGAACCCGTCTTTATGTCGCGGATTCCGGTGGCAGCCGCAGTCCGGGAAACCAACGTCACATTCGCGTCTTCGATCTTGACAGCGACGGACAGCTTTCGGGGGGTAAGATTTTCGCACACTGCCCCAACGGTGTATTCGATGGCTTCCGTGTGGATCTATCTGGCCGCCTATGGGCCAGCGCGCGCGATGGCGTCTATGTCCTGTCCGCGCTCGGCGATGTGATGGGCCGCATTGCAACACCTCAAACCGTGTCCAATCTTTGCTTTGGCGGCCCACGACGGGACAAGCTTTATATCACCGCAACGACCAGCTTGCTGGCAATCGATCTGGCACAGCCCGCCTAGAAAGTGGATCTTGCGCTCCAAATGCAAACCGCCCTCCTCGGATCCTGACCTGAGAGGGCGGCTTTCATGGTGCGTCGGAGCGATAGACTAACTCAAGGCCTGCTCATTGAGGAATAGTCCCAGCTCTTCTGCCAGCATGCAGGCGACTGTACCGCCCGCATCCTGCAAGCCCACCGTTTTCTCCTGAAAGGCGGCGGCCTTGCCATGTTGCGCAACCATCTGCTTGGTTGCTTCAAGAGCCTCGGCGGCGGCACGGGCGGCAACCTGTCCGGCAATTGCCAGATCCGCACCATCTGTGTTTTGCGCCTCATAGGCCTGCGCTATGGGATCCAGAACGTCCAGAACGGTCTTGTCACCCAATTGCGCCTTGCCGCGCTGCGCCACACCATCAGCATAGGCCCGCCAGAAGGCAGCCAGACCGGAGATATCGAGAACCGACGCCTCCGACAGAGCCTTGCCACCGCGCATGAAGCCGGTCGCCATCAGCGTACCCATGGTAGACGGTGCTGCCTTCGAGATGGCAGCGCCAGCATGCTTCATCAAATCACCCAGGCTGGGCTGCTCCAGTTCATGCACCCTGTCGCGAGCGGCGACAAAGGCCTTGGACATCGTCAGCCCCAGATCACTGTCACCAACCTTGCCATCCAGAGCGATCAACGCATCCCGTTCGGCTTCAAAGCGGCTGGCAAACCGGTCAAACAGACCGATCACCAATGCAGGTTCGATGGATTTCATCACCGGCTCCTTAGCGTGCAAAATGCTGAAAGAAGGGGGTATCGGCTTCCGCAGCGATCAATGGCTCCAATTCGTCATCCAGATGCAGCACGGAGATCGAGAAACCGGCCATTTCCATGGAGGTGGCGAATTCACCAAGCCAGACGTGACGGATCTTGACGCCTTTCTCGTCCATCAGCTGCCCAAGGCGGCGATAGATGATATAGAGCTCTTCCTTGGGGGTACCACCAAGGCCATTGACAAGGATCGCCACTTCATCGCCCTTGGCATAATCGGTCTCGGCAAAGATGCGTTCCATCATTTCATCAACGACCGCATCAGCCGGAGCCAGAGCCTTGCGCGAAATACCCGGTTCGCCATGGATACCCATGCCGATTTCCATCTCATTTTCACCGATCTCAAAACCCGGTTTTCCAACTTCAGGCACGATGCAGGGCGAAAGGGCTACGCCCATGGTGCGGGTTCTGGTCTTTGCCTTCTCGGCAATCCGCGCCACTTCAGCCAGCGGCTTCATCTGGGCGGCGGCAGCTCCGGCAGCCTTGTACAGGAAGAAGATCCCTGCAACACCGCGACGCTTATGTTCCTCACCAACCACTGACGAGGCCACATCATCATTGCCCACCACCGTTGCGGTTTCGATGTCATCCAGTTCGACCAGCTCGCCGGCCATGTCGAAATTCATGATGTCACCGGTATAATTGCCATACAGGAACAGAACGCCCGCACCCTGATCAACATAACGGGTGACCTCTGCCAGCTGGTCTGCACTTGGCGACTGGAAGACACCGCCAACGCCGCAGCCATCAAGCATGTTCTTGCCGACAAAACCAAGGAAGGTTGGCAAATGCCCTGACCCGCCACCGGTCACGATGCCCACTTTGCCTTCAACCGGCTTTGCGGTCACATAGCACCGAAGATCATCGGCAGCATAGGTCACGTCCGGATGGGCGCGATAGATGCCTTCGAGCATTTCGTCGACAAAACTTTCAGGTTTATTGAGAAACTTCTTCATCTCGTTCCCTTTCTTTTCGGGATGTTCAAAAACTGGACTTTGTTATTTCTGGCGCCGAACGAAGAAGGCTGCGGCCAGAAGGATGAACGCACCAACCACCACGCGTTGCCAGGTCGACGGGATACCGACCAGCACCAGGGAATTGTTCACAACTGTGATCAGAAGAACGCCGGTCACGGTCCCAAAAACGGTACCGGTGCCGCCTGTGATCCGGGCACCGCCCAAAACCACAGCAGCAATCACTTCAATCTCCGAGCCGACCAGATCGAACGGGTTGGCCATCCGGTTCGAGCAGACGTGGATGATACCGGCCATGGCCGCAAGCGCCCCTGTGAAGGCAAAGACAAACACATGAACCACACGCTGGTCATAGCCAAGTCGCTCGGCAATGCTGGCATTGCCGCCGGTGGCAAAAATGGCGCGCCCCATCAGGGTTCGGTTGAACAGGAACCAGGTCAGGATCGCAGCACCCGGAAAGATCAGGAAATACATCGGCAAAGTGACCGTGGTGTCTGCAGCACTCTGGAATTCGAACAAAGGAGCCCTGCCAAAGGCGATCATCTGCGGCGGCAGTTCCATCAACCAGACCGTCCCGATGAAGGCCAACAGGATGCCGCGGAACAGATATTGCGTGCCGATCGTAACAATCAGGGATGGCACACTGAGCTTGTGAACCATCCAGCCATTCACCGCACCAAGCAAGGCGCCACCCAGAACCGCTGCAGTGATGACGAAGGACATTGGCGCATCAGGCCAGATATTGATCACAAACAGGGTCGCGGAATACATGGTCAGCGCGGCAATCGCCGTGAAGGACACGTCGATCCCGCCCACAGCGAGAATGGAGAAGACCCCAAGCGCGAACAGCCCTGTAACAACACTCGAGCGCCCCATGTCAATCAGCGACGAAGGTTGCAGGAAAGCAGGGTTGAGCACCGACACCAGACAACAGATCACGATGAGAATCGCAAGGCTGATCAGTTCGGGACGCTGCTTGAAGACTTTACCAACCTGCAGCAGCCTGCCCTGTTTCCCTGAAGAAACAGCTGTGTTTTCTATATTCTGAACGATTGTCATTCGGCGGCCTCCCGTGTGCTGGCAAGCATGGAACGATAGACACGTTCCTCATCGCTTGTTGCTGCGTCGAGTTCATCGACCATCTCGCCCCGGTTCATGACCAGGATGCGATCGCAATTCTGGAAAAGCTCGGGCAGATCATCGGACACGATGATCAAGCTGATGCCACGTTCCGCCATTGCTTGGATCGCACGATAGATTGCATCCTTTGAGCCGACATCCACGCCGACCGTTGGGCCATGCAGCACCAGAATGCGCGGCTCGATACTGAGCCAGCGTCCGATAAGGACCTTTTGCTGGTTTCCGCCGGACAGAGCGCCGACTGGCAGGTCGATATCGGACGTGTTGACCGTCATCAGTTTTGAGATGCGGCTGGCTTCCACGCGTCCCTTGCGTTGGTTGATCAAACCAAGCTTGTTGATCAACTTGTCGAACAGCAAGGTCACTTCATTTTCAAAGATCGACTTTTCAATGAACAGCCCTTCCGACAAGCGGTCTTCCGGGACATAACCGATGCCCAGATCAATTGCCCGCTTGGGGGAAGAAATCTCGACTTTCTCGCCTTCAATCTCAAACGCACCCTTATCGAGATGCATATGCCCTGTCATCGCCAGGGCAAGCTCGTTTCTGCCGGAGTCGGACAGGCCTGTAATGCCCAGAATTTCGCCTCGATTGAGAGAAAAGCTGATATCGTGAAAGGCGTCGCCGGCGCTTGCGCGCTTCACCCGGAAAATCTCTTCCTCAAATGGCTTGCCTTCACGATAGCGCGAGATCTCGATTTCACGTCCCGTCATCAATCTGGCCAGATCGGCGCGCGAATAATCGGCGATCTTGCCCTGTTCGACGCACAAACCATCGCGGAACACAATCACCTGTCCGCCAATACGGTAGCTTTCTTCCAGCTTGTGGGTGACAAACAGAACCGCAACATTCTGAGCCCGCAACTTGGACACCAGTTCGATTAGCACATCCACTTCCTTGCGAGTCAGGGACGTTGTGGGTTCGTCCATGATGACCAACCGGGCCTTGGATGCGATGGCACGGGCAATGGCAATCCGCTGCCGAATGGCCAGTGGCAAGGTGGCGGTGGGGGACTTCAACAATTGCCGTGTTGGCTCAAGACCAACATTGCGAATGGCTTCTTCTGCCGTCTTGGTGAGAGTCTTTTTGTCAAGGCCCCTCAACAACCGGCCGCGCCCTTGCACGAGCTGCTGCCCCAATGCGATATTTTCTTCAACCGTCAGATTTGGCAGCAGGGACAGGTCCTGATAGACCGTTTCAATGCCCGCTTCGAGCGACTGGATAGGGGTCAGACGCGTAAGACTTCGCCCATCAAGGATGATTTCTCCTTCGGTGGGAAGATACGCACCCGAGATCACTTTGATCACTGTGCTTTTGCCACATCCATTCTCACCAAGCAGGTGATAGGCTTCGCCTTCGCGAATTGTCATACTGACACCGCGCAGGGCATGCACACCTCCGAAGCGTTTGTGGATGCCTTGAAGTTCCAAAAATGGGGGAGCGTTTTCGGGAATTTGGGACATGGATGGCACTTCCGTCTCGAGAATTGGGAAAGACGTAGACTCAACTGGGCGCGCACGGGCGGGCTTGCGGCATCGCGTCAAACCGCGCGTCATGGTCCGGCCCCACACAGCGTGCGGGACCGGAAAGCAAAGTTTCAATTCAATCAGAAGAGATAGTCTTTGTAGGTGTCCTTGTCGGCCAGGACCATGCCGTTGCCGAAGACGAGAAGACCATCGCCAGCACCCGGCTTGACGGTGACTTTTTCATAGCCTTCCACACCGAGATCCATGCCATCGGTGATCTTGCCACCTTCCAGCAGGATCTTGGCAACAGCATTCATTGCCATGCCGGCTTTTTGTGGATCCCAGAAACCGATCGCGGTAATCGCACCGGAATCAAGATAGGCAGCAGCTGGATTTGGCAGACCGGTACCAACCAGACAGACCTTGCCAGCCAGACCGGCTTCTTCGATGGCACGGCCAGCGCCCAGCACGTCATTGCCAGCGGAAGACTGAATGCCCTTCAGATCCGGATGCTTGCGCAGCAGTTCCTTGACCTTGTTGTAGACGAGGTTGGCATCGTCAAAGCTCTCATTGTTGGCATCGACAAGTTCCATGTCAGGATACTTTTTGGCATTTTCCTCACCCGCGGTCACCCACTGGATGTGCGTGCGAGAACCAAGGCCGCCAACAAAGGTGGTCCATTTGCCTTTGCCGCCCATACATTCGGCCAGCCGTTCGTTCATGGCTGCACCATAATCGGAATTGTCGAAAGCCTCGACATCGACCATGGTGTTTTTCTGGTTATCTGCTTCGTGGGTGACAACAACGACACCGCGATCCATGGCGCGTTTCAGGATCCCTTCGATGATGGAAGGATCCATCGGCACAACGGCCAGGGCATCCGTGCCTTTGGCGATCAGATCGTTGATGATCTGAAGCTGTTGGGCGGAGTCGGCAGTGGACGGACCGAACTGCTCGATTTTCATGTCTGGATTGGCTTCAGCGAATTTCTTGACGCCCGTTTCCATGCGGTCAAACCAGGGAATACCGCTGATTTTTACGACTGTTGTGATTGACTTGGCATCCGCCGCATTTGCCTGTACTGAGGTCATTGCAACGGCAGACAGCAGTGCTGCGGCGAGAACGCATGATTTCTTAAGACCCTGTTTCATGATTTCCTCCCGAGAAATATCCAGGTATGTGAAGTGTCCCTCAACTTTGAGACTTCGAGGCACGAGGGGATTGCACCGAAGCGAACAGCACCGCGAAATGCTCGACGAGAGCCAAACGGTTGACGAACAGGAAGAAGATAAGCATTGCTCCCCACGCCAAATCGCGGACGAAATTGGAAAGACCGATAAAGTTCAGAAGGCTGGTCATCAGCTGCAGGACGATCGCACTCAAGACGACATTGACCACACGGCCATACCCGCCTTCAGGCTTCACCCCGGCCATGACGGCAATCAGGATGGCGACCAGCAGATAGGTCGTGCCATAGTCCCATTTCACATTGACATTGCGGGCCGCGATAATGGCGCCGGACAAACCGGCCAACAGGCCGGAAATGCCATATGTGGTGATGATGATCCGGCCATGGGCGAAGCCACTGAAAGCAGCCGCCTTCTGATTGGACCCTGTCATCATCAACTTGACGCCATAGCGGGTAAACCGCAGCACAACACCAAGCACGACGGCGACAAGAATGAACAGTACGAAGCTCCAAGGAACACCGAGCAAGAATCCGTTGCCCATTTCATAGAGTGGCCCCGGCGCCCCGATCCGCACCGCGCGTCCATCGGACAGGACAACGGTAATGCCGGTAAAGAACATCTGCGTGCCGAGCGTGCAGAGAATCGGCGTGATGCCCATCTTTGAGATGATGAACCCATTAAGAATGCCGCCTGCCGTTCCGACAACCAGGCACCCGACCACGAACGTGATCGTGAAAGCCACCGGCATTTCGTTAACGGGGAACAGGCTCAGGGCAAACAGCCCAGAGGCGACACCAGCCAGATTGGCCATGGCGATACCGGACAAGTCGATACCACCCTCGCCTGCGCACATGGCAAGCATAACACCGATGGCCAGCAAGCCGATTTCAGGCACCTGATTGGTCATGGACTGCAAGTTGAACAGGGAAAGATATCCCCCGCCAGACATGATCCCGCCAAAAGTCAGCAACACTGCAATCAGCACAATCAGCAGGGAGAAACTTCGATCCAGCTTCCGCATACCTTCCTCCTTCAGTAAGCCCACCACCGAATTTAGTAAAACCCTCTCACATTCCCAAACTTATTTCAATAAATTTTTGTCGTTTAGTGGAAATAATTTAGTGCATTTCACCAAATAATTTAGTAAAGTTCACAACACAAGCAAAAGCACGCTTGATAAAACGGCGTGTATCGATGTAGGAGTTCTACTCTGCAGAGAGGGATCGAGGGACCAATGCAAACAAAAACAAAAAAGCCAGCCACCCTGAGACAAGTGGCCGAACTGGCCGATGTTTCCATGGCCACCGCATCCCTTGTCGTCAATCGCAAAGGCGAGATCTCCTTCGAGACGCGCAATCGGGTTCTTCAGGCAATGGAGACATTGAGGTATGTGCCCAAGCGTGACCGCCAACGCGGCGACGTTGCCGTGCAGGAAACACTGAACACGGTTCGGTTTCTCAAGATTGCCCGCCACGGCCAGACGGTGAACCGCGATCATAATGTGTTCATTTCCGACTATATTGACGGCATGTCCTTCGAGGCGACGCGCCGCGACTATTTCCTGCAGGTCGTCTCCTATGAGAATTCCAGCATCAATGACGTGCTTGAAGGGTTGGCCGGTGCGGAACTGAGCGGATTCATTGCTCTGGGAACAGAATTGACTGACGAGGATATCGAATCGATTCTCTCCCACAATCTGCCCTGCGTGATCATTGACACCCACAAGCCATTCATGAATGGCAATTTCGTCAACATGGACAATGACCAACTGGTCTATCGCGCGCTCGAATATTTCAAGAGTCAAAAGCTCGAGAAGATCGGCATGGTCAGCAGCCATTCCTCGGTCGCCAACTTTCAGCTGCGCCATGATGCATTCTTGCGCAGCATGAACCGGCTGGATCTGGAGGTTGACCCGACGCAGATTCTATCCGTTGCATCAACCCTTGAAGGGGCATTCAAGGAAGCCGCCAAGCAGCTGGACGAAATTGACGAGTTGGCAGACGCCTATTTGTGCGCAAACGACATCATTGCATTTGGCTTCATCCGCGCCTTGCGGCAGCGGGGGCTTTCGGTCCCGAAGGATGTGTCCGTTATCGGCATCGACAACCTGCCGACAGCCGCAATGTTCGAACCACCCCTCACCTCCGTTGACGTGCCCAAGCAGAAAATCGGCGCGATGGCGTTGCGCATCCTGGATGACCTGATCACCAACGGCAAGGCTGAGCCTGCAATCAAACTGCTACTCTCCGGCGAACTCATCGTGCGCGACAGCGTGCAGACCAAGGCTTAAGCGTCAAGACCGCGTCCAGATTCCACAGCCCCCCAGTCCGCATCGTCTACGGGATGGAGACAGCGAGCTTGGATCGAAAAATGGCGGTAAGACACCGCCAGTCAAATCGCTGACCTTCTTGCCTTATGACTTATCCTGATAAAGCAAGGGATCCTCATACAAACTCGAAATCCGACGCTTCGATGAGGGTGTGGTCGGTGAAGTTCTGCAGCAGAACGGTGTTGGTTGCGAAAGAGAGGAGGGTATCAGCCCCCTGATCGGTGACGATGACATTGTCAAAGGAGCCGACGCCAATGGCAATCCGGATTGTGTCGATACCGTCTTCGAAGTCGGTGATGATGTCATTCTCATTCACACCGAAGAAGAAAAAAGTATCCGCTCCACCACCGCCAGTGAAGCGATCATTGCCGGCATTGTCGGCGAAGAAATCGTTCCCCAAGCCACCACTGAGCGTGTCGCTTCCCCCACCGCCATTCAGGCTATTGTTGCCCGAATTGCCAACAATGGAGTTGGCCAGACCGTTGCCAACACCACTGCTATTGCCGGTGCCCAGCAAGTTGAGATTTTCCAGATGGGCAGAATGATCCCGCAAGGCAAAGGAGATATAGCTGAATACGTGGTCGGTACCGTTGTTGCCAACTTCCTCGATCCTATCTCCTGCATCATCTACATAATAGACGTCATTGCCACCGCCCCCAACCATCCGCTCCGCGCCAATATTGTCGAGGAAGATGTCGTTGCCAAGGCCACCGATGAGTGTGTCATTGCCACCGCCGCCGTTGAGAACATTGTTGCCGGAGTTGCCGGTGATAGTGTTGGCCAGTGCGTTGCCCGTCCCATTGATATTTTCGCTGCCATAGAGCTTGAGATGCTCCAGATTGGCGGAATGATCCCGCAAGGCAAAGGAAACAAAGCTGAAAACGAGATCATTGCCACTGTCGGCATCTTCGGCAATGGTGTCCCCTGCATCATCGACATAATAGACGTCATTTCCCACGCCGCCGACCATATGATCAGCACCGGCATCACCAACCAGACGATCATTGCCGTCGCCCCCGATCAAAATGTCGTCTCCGTGACCACCAAAAAGCAGATCCTGCCCTTCCATGCCATTGAGCACATCAGCACCATCCCCGCCGAACATGTCGTCGTTGCCACGATTGCCATAAAGGCTGTCGCCATCAGCACCGCCGGAAATATTGCCATCTCGCGGGTCGACGATCTGCATGCGCAGATTTGAGCCACCGGCGTCCGAATCGATGACTGTGTAGGTCACAGCGATACGGCCATCCTGCAGCATAGCGGCACTCACCTCATCAATGGAAATATCGTCGAGTGGACCGTTGCTGGAGACCTGAAACTCTTGACCAAGCTTGCTACCGAGACTGTCGAAAAGCTGGCCTTTGATCCCTGTGCCCAAAAGGGTGTTGGTGTTAAAAAATACGGCGAACCCACCGGATTTGAGAGGCACGGCTTTGGCAGAGAACTGGTTCTCGGACACATTGCTATTGACGAGAAAAGGCTCGGCGCTGAAGGCGCTACCGTCCGGGCCATAGATGCGGCCCCATACGTCAAAACCCGCACCCGGAAAGTCCGAAGAGTCCGACGCCCAAGTGATCAGAAATCCACCATTTTCAAGCGCCAGTATGTCAGGTTTGCCGTAGCTGCTCAAAGCGGCATCACGACCCGGTACAGTCACCACTGTATCACTGCCACTCACAGCCACGCCAGTATCATCGACAATAGTAAATTCGATGGTATCACTCTCCCGCCATGCAAGCACCACATTCCCATTATTGATCTGGGCACCTGCTGGATCGACCTGTGTGCCAGAGGTGTCTGTCTGGGCGGTGAAAATGGTATTGAAGGCGTGGGCATTGCCATCCAGGCTATTGATGAAAACGTCGATCTGGTTGTCAGCGGCAGCGTCGGATTCCATGATCCAGTAATTTGCGCCAACCAAAAATCCATCCAAATGGGTGTTCACTGCCGTGCCAGCGAAATAGACCAAAATTGATTCTGCAACGGAGCCATCGCCATCAAAGAATAGGACACTCCCTTGCCCACCTTCCACGTCGGCGGCCGTAACAGCCCATCCGCCTGCAGGCAGCACCGTGACCACAGGATTGACGAGATCGACAGGTGGATTTTCGATGGCGACAAATTCTGCCGTTGCTGGCGAACCGTCCGCATTGAAAACACGCTGAAGAATACGAGTGTCACTGGTGGAGCTGTCTACCCAGACGACGACAAAGCGACCATCGGCAAGCACGGCGATATCCGCACTATTTTGATATGCATCGGTGATGGAGCTAACATTTATTGGTCCGCCCCAGAGCTGAACTGACATGGGTGATCCTTCCAAAAAATCTATAAAAAATGCGACAATAAGGCGGCCAATAATTGGTTAACGAACGTAAAGGAATATACGTAAATATACCATCCCCAAAATATAGGTCATGGTTGCGGCGCAAAGACTGTAATCGCAACAAAAAGCACCAGATCGAGCAAAATAAGAGCATCAAATCAAATCACTGAAGCTCGCGACCATTCTTCTGCAAACAAAACCATCATTCGCTACATTTCTGGATTATGAGCATCCTGATTGTCTTGCACAGACGCTGCGACGCAGTTGCCTGAAGGGCTTCTCGGAAAACACATTGGGACATTTCAACGACAAAACGACAATGAGTCCCAGCCGAAAAGGCCAGCCACTTCCCTGCAGGTCGAGCCGGTCCCAAGCCCTTTGCCATGGCGGTCTTGTCCCGATCAGCCGAGACCGAACGGCAGCATCCTGACAACACCAGCGATCACATAATATCCGAAGGAAATGAAACTGAATGGCGGAGAGAGAGGGATTCGAACCCTCGGAACACTTGCGCGCTCAACGGTTTTCGAGACCGCCCCGTTCGACCACTCCGGCACCTCTCCGCAACCCGTTTGAGCAGCCAGTGGCAGGCTTTGTGCTCAAAATGGTGGGCGGACCATACACACACACTTCATCAAGCTCAAGATGGGCAACCAAGAAATCCCCCGCGAATGATGCAATTGGTGCACCATGCCTTCCCCATCCCCACACCGAAACCGATTGCCCCCTTGCCAATTCGCAAAAGCCCGAGGCTTTTCGCCCGGATTAATGACGACCAGCCTCCCAAATCAATCCACTGGAAACGCCCGGCTTTTCGCCACCGACCTGCCCGAACCGAATGGCGAGGAAGGCAAGCTTTTCCTTGACTCACAACCACTTCTGACTATAGTGCGCGGGAAAGCCGGGCGTGGGAGAGAATCCTGCGCCTACTTGCTTGCGTTTCTTTTTCTGTCAACGCATTGATAGATAACTGCAATTCAGGCATTCCCGAAAACTGACTGAAAAAAGACAGACCCACGCCTCATTGGGGTGAAGTCTGGACTGAACGGAGAAAAAAATGTTCGCAGTCATCAAAACCGGCGGTAAGCAGTATACTGTTTCCCCCGAAGATATCATTCAGGTCGAAAAGCTCGAAGGCGAAGCTGGCGACACTGTAACCTTTGACAGCGTGCTGCTGGTTGGCAGCGAAGGCGAAACCACTGTTGGTGCGCCGGTTGTTGAAGGCGCAAGCGTTGCTGCTGAGATTGTTGATCAGGGCCGTGGCCGCAAGATCATCATCTTCAAAAAGCGTCGTCGTCAGAATTCCCGTCGCCGCAATGGCCATCGCCAGCACTTCACCTCCGTCAAGATCACCGAGATCCTGACCGGCGGCAAGGCGCCAGCGAAAGCTGCCAAGAAAGCGACCCCTGCCAAGAAAGAAGCAGAAAAAGCTGCTCCTGCCGCGGCAGCCGAAGGCGAAGCACTCTTCACCGCTCCTGCGGAAAAAGACGACCTGAAAAAAATCTCCGGCGTTGGCCCGGTTCTCGAAGGCAAGCTGAACGCACTGGGTATCACCTCGTTCGCACAGATCGCGGCCTTCACCGCAGAAGACATCGCCAAAGTTGATGACGCCCTGAACTTCAAGGGTCGCATCGATCGTGACAACTGGCTTGAGCAGGCTGCTGCTTTCGCCGCTGAGAAATAAGTTTAGAGACGAGGAGACACCAAAATGGCACATAAAAAGGCAGGTGGTTCATCCCGTAACGGTCGCGATACAGCTGGCCGTCGTCTGGGCGTGAAAAAGTTCGGTGGTGAAGTGGTCATCGCCGGCAACATCATTATTCGTCAGCGCGGAACCAAGTGGCATCCGGGCAGCAACGTAGGCATGGGCAAGGACCATACCCTATTTGCAACCACCGACGGCAACGTAGAGTTTCGCACCAAGTCCAATGGCCGAACTTACGTATCCGTGAACCCGGTGGCGGAAGCCGCAGAATAACACTGGCATGAGATATACGATTTGCCGGTGTCCCTGACCCCGACAAATCGACAAAGATCCTCCTGGCAGGATCAAAAGATTAGAAGGGGAGATGGGACACCGTCTCCCCTTTCGCTTTTGATCCCTAACCTATCGCCAACCAGGAGGACACCATGTTGGAAATAGACGAAAGCTTGTTACAGACCGAACCCGACAGTATCCGGGGTTTGGGAAACAGCTCCATCATCCTGCGCCAGCCTCGGCGCGCTGATATCGACATGCTTGTCGCACTGGCCACCAAACCAGTGTTGGCCAAGAACATTTGCTGCAACTGGCTGCCAACCTCTCGCGCAGACGCCGAACAATGGCTCGCCGAGATTGAGGCAAATGCCAAACAGGACACAGTGCCCTTTGTCATGACCGACAACAAAGGGGCATTTGTTGGCGCCATCGGCCTCCTGATCAACAAGGCAGGCTCCGAAGCAGAAATCAGCGTGATGATCCGTGAAGGCCACTGGGACAAGAATTATGCGACCCAGGCCATTCAGGCGATTGCGGACTTTGCTTTCTCAAACCCGGACAAAAACCAGCCCTCCCTGCGTACCGTGACAGCCCGTTGTCGCGTCACCTGCGGAGCGTCCCGTCGCGTCGTTGAAAAATGCGGATTTCAATATTGCGGCACCGGCATGGCCCATTCGAGACACTATGACGGCAAGATCCCGATCGACCGCTACCGGTTGGATCGCGGCATCTGGTACGCCTTGCGTCACTGGGCCGGAGCATCCGCCTTCACCCCCGCCGAGAAGCCCGTTGAAACTCTGGATATCAAAGGAGCAGCATAATGCGCAGACCAAGCTTGCACAGCGAGCGTCTGCTCTTGCGCCCCCTCGACAAGAGCGACGCCCCTTCCATCGAAGCCATTTGCAGCCAGCGTGCGGTCAGTGAAAATCTGGCCAACGTCCCTTACCCCTACCCGGATGGTGGAGCACAGGACTGGCTCGACCGGGAAGCCAAGGGGCTTGCCGGCATCAACATGGCCATCACCCATGAAGGCGATCTGATCGGCCTGATCGGCATCAAGGCTTCGAGCGAACGCACAATTGGCGACTTTGTGCCGTCGATTGGCTATTGGCTTGACCTGCCTTTTTGGGGTAAAGGCTATATGCAAGAAGCTGTCAGCCGTCTTCTCGACTGGTATATGCCGCATGAACCGACCGAACGCATTCGTGCGTCGGTGTTCGAAGACAATTCCCGCTCCCTCAATGTCTTGCAAAAGCTTGGCTTTTGCGAGATTGGCAGGGACGAAGGCTACAGCATTGCGCGCGGGACTCAATCGCCCCAGATCAATCTGGAGCTGACCGCCAATAGATACAAAGAGGCCATGCAATGAAGTTTCTCGACCAGGCCAAGGTCTATGTCCGCTCCGGTGACGGTGGAGCAGGCTGCATTTCCTTTCGCCGTGAAAAATATGTGGCCCTTGGTGGCCCCGACGGCGGCGATGGCGGCAAGGGCGGTGACGTCTTTGTCGAATGCGTCAATGGCCTGAACACGCTGATTGATTATCGTTTCAAGCAGCATTTCAAAGCCGAGATCGGCCTGCATGGAATGGGCCGCAACCGCAATGGTCATAAAGGCAAAAGCGTCGTTCTGCGTGTCCCGGTGGGCACGCAGATCCTTGACGAGGACAACGAAACCATTCTCGCCGACATGACCGAAGTGGGCCAGACCTATCGTCTGGCCAAGGGCGGCAATGGCGGCTTTGGCAATACCCATTTCAAATCCTCGACCAATCAGGCCCCGCGCCACGCCAACCCGGGTCAGGAAGGTGAGGAAAAATGGATCTGGCTGCGGCTCAAACTGATCGCCGATGCTGGTCTGGTCGGTCTGCCCAATGCGGGCAAATCCACCTTCCTGGCGTCGGTCTCCTCGGCCAAGCCAAAGATTGCGGACTATCCTTTCACCACCCTGCACCCCAATCTTGGTGTCGTCGGCATTGACGGCCGCGAATTTGTCATGGCCGACATTCCCGGCCTCATCGAAGGCGCCCATGAAGGCGTTGGCATCGGCGACCGTTTTCTCGGGCACGTCGAGCGTTGCCGGGTTCTGCTGCATTTGATCGATGCGACACAAGAGGACTTTCTTGACGCCTACCGGGTCATCCGCGGTGAGCTCGAAGCTTATGACGAGGGTCTGGGCGAGAAAGACGAAATCGTTGCCCTGACCAAGATCGACTCCCTGACCGACGACGACATCACGGAAAAAATGGCAGAATTCGAGGCCGCCTATGGCTTCCGGCCGCTTGCTATTTCCGCTGTTGCCCGCACCAACATGGACGAGATTCTCCGTGCCCTGATGAGCAAGATCGAGACGGAAAACAAGCGCGAGGCAGAAGCCGGGCAAGAGGAAACGGCGTGGCGACCGTGAGGATCGTCCCCCGCCTCCCTTAAGCTTGTTTTATAAGACGCGTTTGGCAGAATTGGATGCACTCGTGAGACTTCAGGACCAGAAACGCATCGTCATCAAGATCGGCTCTGCCACCCTCGTTGACGAAAAAACGGGACGCCTGCGGGCCGCATGGCTGCAGACCCTGATCGACGACATTGCCATGCTCAAGGCACAGGGCAAGGAAGTGCTGATCGTCTCGTCCGGTGCCATTGCTCTGGGCCGACGGCGCACCCATCTGCCAGCAGGCAAGCTGAAGCTTGAGGAAAGCCAGGCCGCCGCTGCCATCGGTCAGATCGCCTTGGGCGAAGCCTATGCTGACGCCCTGCACAAGGTCGACCTGACCGCAGGCCAGATCCTGCTGACCTTTGAAGACACAGAAGAACGCCGCCGCTATCTCAATGCCCGCGCCACCTTGACCAAACTGCTCGAACTGGGCGCGGTGCCGATCATCAACGAAAATGACACGGTCGCGACCAGTGAAATCAAATTCGGCGACAATGACCGGCTGGCCGCCCGCGTCGCCACGATGATCAGCGCAGATTGCCTGATCCTGCTCTCCGACATTGACGGCCTTTATACCGCGCCACCCGCCACCAACCCCGACGCGGAACATATTCCTATCATCGAGCATATCACCCCGGCTATTGAAGCCATGGCAGGCAGTGCAGGATCATCGCTGGCCAAAGGCGGCATGACCACCAAGATTGCCGCAGCCAAGATCGCGGTCAATGCAGGGGCCAACATGATCATCGCCAATGGCGGGGACTATAATCCGCTCAAAGCCTTGATGGAGGGCGGCAAATGCAGCTGGTTCACCGCTGTTGCCAACCCGATCACCCAACGCAAACGCTGGATCAATGGCCATCTGGAGCCGCAAGGCATTTTGACTCTTGATGACGGTGCGGTTCGGGCCCTGTTGTCCGGCAAGAGCCTGCTGCCCGCAGGCGTCAAGGCCCTCGATGGTAACTTTGCCAAAGGCGACGCGGTGATCATCCGGCGGCTTGACGGGCAGGAAATTGCCCGTGGCCTGATTGGTTACGACCGCACCGAAGCCGACCAGATCATTGGCCACAAATCGTCCGACATACCCGCTCTGCTGGGCTATGACGGGCGACCGGAGCTGATCCACAGGGACGACATGGTTCTGCGTGACCATGAACCGGTCACCCCGATTTGAACCACGCCGTGCGCGTTCACGCAATCACGACTTGACCTGTCGAAAGCTTCAATCCTATATCGAACAGACAAAAGGGCTGACGCCCAACTGGGGGAATGCAGTATGAATGACATGACCAGCACCGTCGCCGACATGATGAGCGAGCTCGGTCGCCGCGCGCGCAGCGCCGCCCGGACCTTGGCCAATGCCCCGAGTGCCCAGAAAGACAAGGCCCTCACAGAAGCCGCCGCAGCCATTCGAGCCAGCATTCCCGCCATTCTCGAAGCCAATGCCAAGGATGTGGCCAAAGGTGAGGAAGACGGCATGACCAAGGCCTTTCTCGATCGCCTGACCCTTGATGAAAGCCGGATTGAAGCCATTGCCGCCGGTTTGGATGCGATTGTCACCCTGCCCGATCCCGTCGGCGATATCATGGCGGGCTGGGATCGCCCCAACGGTCTGAAAATCGAGCGCGTCCGCACGCCGCTTGGTGTCATCGGCGTGATTTATGAAAGCCGCCCCAATGTAACCGCAGATGCTGGGGCTTTGTGCCTGAAGGCCGGCAATGCGGCAATCCTGCGTGGCGGTTCGGACAGCCATCATTCTTCGCGTGCCATTCATGCCTGCCTGACCGCTGGCCTTGAGGCAGCTGGCTTGCCAGCCGACGCCATCCAGATTGTCCCAACCACCGATCGGGCCGCCGTTGGCGAAATGTTGCGGGGCCTTGGCGGCAATGTCGATGTCATCGTGCCGCGCGGCGGCAAGGGTCTGGTTGGCCGCGTGCAGGAAGAGGCCCGCGTGCCGGTCTTCTCCCATCTGGAAGGCATTTGCCACCTCTATATCGACAAGGCAGCCGATGCAGCCAAAGCCGTTGACATCACGGTCAATGCCAAGATGCGCCGTACCGGCATTTGCGGGTCGGCAGAAACCTTGCTGATTGACCGCGACGTGGCCGAGACAATCGGCAAGCCCGTGCTGGAAGCACTCGCTGCAGCGGGCTGCGAAATCCGTGGCACCGCTGACATTCGGGCCCTTTTTCCCGCCGCCAAGGAAGCTCGGGAAGAGGATTGGTCGACCGAATATCTCGACGCCATCATCTCCGCCAAGCTGGTGGATGGGGTTGGTGAGGCCATCGATCACATCGCCACCTACAGCTCCAGCCACACCGAAAGCATCCTCACCGAGGATGCTGCAGCGGCGGAACGTTTCCTCAATGAAGTTGACAGCGCCATTGTTATGCACAATGCATCGACCCAGTTTGCCGATGGCGGCGAGTTTGGCATGGGCGCCGAAATCGGCATTGCCACCGGTCGCATGCATGCCCGTGGCCCGGTGGGTCTGGAACAGTTGACCAGCTTCAAATATCGTGTGCATGGCACAGGCCAGACCCGACCATAAGGACCGGGATCTGATTCAATGGTTTTTGATGCACATGACCCGGAACCACAAGGAAGGGACCCCAGCATGACCGCTGACATGACCCGGTCCCGCACCCATGGCATTGGGCTTCCGCCCTTTCAACCGGGCATGCGCATCGGCCTTTATGGCGGCAGCTTCAACCCTGCGCATGAAGGCCACCGCCATGTCGCTCTGACGGCCCTGCGTCGCCTGCAACTTGATCGCATTTGGTGCCTCGTCACACCGGGCAACCCACTCAAGGATATCAGGGACTTACCCAAGCTTGAAACCCGCATCACACGCACCGCCGCGATGATGGATCACCCGCGCATTGACGTCACCGGCGTCGAGGCCAAAGCAGGCACCAGCTACACCGCCATGACCCTCAAATGGCTGCAACAGCGCACCCGCGGCGTTGATCTGGTCTGGATCATGGGAGCAGACAATTTAATCCAATTTCACCATTGGCAACAATGGCGGTCGATAATGGCCTCAATGCCGGTTGCAATTGTGGACAGACCCGGATACAGTCGCGCACCGCTGAAGGCGACAGCCGCAAAAGCGTTTGCTCATGCTCGTATTCAAGACAATCGGGCAAGAGCGCTCGTGGGCGCGCCCTGCCCTGTCTGGACATTTTTGTATGGGCCCCGCTCACATCTGTCTTCGACGGCGCTGAGGCGACATTCGCAGCAGCAATCGCTGTCGCAAAAGCAACAGCCTTGAAATTGTCATACGGCGTGACATATCCTATTTATGCGACGATTTGGTTTTCGGGTCAGATTTTCGCCTTTCCATTTCCGTTCACCATCATGAAAGACGGATCGATGAACGGCAGAAGCTGCCATGCAGTTTGATATAAGAGGTACATTCCTGTCTACCGCAACCCAAATGGAGATCATGCCAGAAGGCCTCTCTCCCGCAAGCCTCGTGACGGATCGCAAGGATCCTGAGCAGGCTCTCGAGTTGATCCTCGCAAGCTTGGATGATTCCAAGGCAGAGGACATCTTGTCCATTGACCTGCGCGGCAAATCAGCCCTTGCCGACTTCATGGTCATCACCTCCGGTCGTTCCCATCGTCATGTCGGTGCCGTCTCTGATCGTCTCTTGCGAGATCTCAAGGACAATGGCTTTGGCAATGCGCATGTGGAAGGTCTGCCCAATTGCGATTGGGTCCTGATCGATACCGGCGACCATATTGTTCACATCTTCCGCCCGGAAGTCCGCGAATTCTACAATATCGAGAAAATGTGGGCAGCCGAAGCTCAGGACGAAGACTGAGCGGCTGACAATGATCAAACGAGCGGGATCGGCACCAGCTGCAATGACCCTCGCTTGATCCACGGGTAAGGCAGATGAAGCTAGTCATAGCAGCTATCGGGCGGCAAAAAGCCGGCCCGGAGACCGATCTTGTCGCGCGTTATCAAGACAGGGCGAAAAAGGCTGGGCGCTCTCTGGGACTGTCCGGCCCGGACATTATCGAGTTTGCCGAAAGCCGCGCGCGCTCAACCCCTGAACGCAAAAGTCAGGAAGCCGACCAGCTGCTCAAAAGCTTGCCGTCTGGCGCCTATATTGTCGCCCTGGACGAGCATGGCAAGAATATCTCCAGCGAAGCCTTTGCCAAGCTGATCGACAAGCAGCGCAATGCCGGTGCACCTGCGGTTGCTTTCGTTATTGGCGGGCCCGATGGTCACGGAGATGAACTGCTTGCGCGTGCCGACGCCAAACTGGCACTGGGGGCCATGACATGGCCGCACCAACTGGCGCGCATGCTGCTGAGCGAGCAGGTCTATCGCGCCATCACCATTCTCACTGGCCATCCTTATCATCGCGTTTGACCCCGATGATTGCATCGATTGATCACACGCACCCTGCGTCTTTGCCCGCAAAGGCGGGGACGCGGTCCTGAATTTTCTGTCAGACGATTCCACCACTGCATCGCTTGATTTACATTGCGCTCAAAGAGGCAGGACAGATGATTCGGTTGCACAACCAACAAGACAGGAAGGCGGGCTCCGGAAACCGGACAAAACGCGGTGTGCAAACACTGGCGGCGATCGTCACCCTCCTGCTCAGCCTATCGATCATGCCTTTGCAAGCCCAGAATAGCGACCAACCCGCCAGCAACGAAGCCAGTGCGCCGGACACCCCCCAGTCGGACCCGGAAAAAACCGAAGCGGAACAGCGCGCGGCCCGGGCGCTGGAAGCCCGCCTCACCGCTCGCAAGCAGCAGGAAGCCGCCCTGACAGAGATCGAAGCATCGATTGCCCTGTCCAACGAACGGCAACAGGAACTCAAAGACGAGATCGCGCAATTGCGCTCAGACCGGGAAACCATCCAGCAAGATCTGCTGGCGACGGCAGAGCGGATCAAGAATCTGGAGAGCTCCCTGTCGGATCGCGAAACCCGCCTGCGCACCCTGTTTGCCGACCAGACCAATCTGCGTGTGTCGCTGGCCGAGCAGCGTGATGCCCTCTCCGAAATCCTCGCAGCCCTTCAGCGCATTGGTCGCAACCCTCCCCCGGCCCTGTTCATCCGGCCCAACGAAGCCCTGAGCGCCGTTCGCTCCGCCATTCTGCTTAGTACTCTGGTGCCAGAAGTGCGCCTTGAGGCTCAGGCTCTGGCCGCCCAGCTCGAAGCCCTGATCAGTGTACAAGCCAAGATCGAGCAGGAGAAAACCGCCCTGCAAGGTGGCTTGGGAAAGTTACACGAAGAGCAGCAACGCCTTGACTTGCTGGTCGCCAAGAAAAAGCAACAGGAAGCCTCCAGCCTTGAAGCCGCCCGCTCCGAAGAGCAACGGACCAGCGAATTGGCCTCCCGTGCCCGAAGCTTGCAAGAGCTGATTGACGGCATGGAACAGGAAATCAAGGCGGCGCGTTTGGCAGTGGATGAAGCCAAAGAAGCAGAAAAACGCCAGCTAGAGAAGAAACTGGAAACAAAGAAACAGAAAATTGCCGCCTTAAAAGACGCTGCGCGCCTTTCTCCTGCCATACCTTTTGGTAAAATGAAGGGCCTGTTGCAGCTGCCTGCACGGGGCGCCATCCTCAAAGGTTATGGGACCAATGACGGTTTCGGCGGCCAAACACAGGGTTTGTCGATCGCCACGCGCATCGGCGCACAGGTCACCAGCCCGGCAGATGGCTGGATTGTTTACGCAGGACCGTTCAGATCCTTCGGTAAACTCTTGATCATAAATGCCGGAGACGGCTACCATATAGTCCTTGCCGGGATGGATGACCTCATCGCGGATGTTGGATCCTTTGTATTGGCCAACGAACCGGTTGGTACAATGCAAAAAACACGACTGGCGGCAACGGATGTACTTGACTCAGGTGCATCTCGCCCGGTGTTATATTTGGAATTGAGAAAAGATGGCACGGCGATTGATCCCGCGCCATGGTGGACAGTAGCTTTGAAAGAAAAGGCAGACGGATGATCCGTAAACTCTCACTCTTGCTTATCGGTGCTCTCATGGGTGCTGGCCTTGTTGTCACCCTTGCAGTGTCACCGTGGGATGCGACGGGCACAGCCAATGCAGCAGGCTCCGACACCTATCGTCATCTCAACCTGTTCGGCGATGTGTTCGAGCGCGTGCGCCGCGAATATGTCGAGGAACCGGAAGACAAGAAGCTCATCGCTGCCGCTCTGAATGGCATGTTGACCTCGCTCGACCCTCATTCAAGCTATCTCTCCCCAGAGAGCTTTGAGGACATGACGGTTGAAACCTCCGGTGAATTTGGCGGTCTCGGAATTCAGGTCACCCTGGAAGACGGGCTGGTCAAGGTGATTTCTCCAATCGATGACACCCCGGCCCACCGTGCCGGCATTCTGGCGGACGACCTGATCACCCATCTCGATGATGAGCCGGTTCGCGGCCTGTCACTCAGCGAAGCGGTCGACAAGATGCGCGGCAGGGTCGGCACAGCAATCGAACTGACCATCGTGCGCAAGGATGTCGAAAAGCCAATCAAGGTATCGATCACCCGTGAAATCATCAAAATTTCCTCGGTGCGCTCCAAGGCCCATGGCGATATCGGCTATGTGCGCATCACCCAGTTTAACGGTCAGGCTTTCAATGGCCTGAAAGAAGCCATTGCCGAACTGGAAAAAGAAATTGGTAGCGACAAGGTCAAGGGCTTCATCCTCGATCTGCGATCCAACCCCGGTGGCCAGCTCGACCAGTCCATCGCCATTTCCGACACCTTCCTTGATCAGGGTGAAATTGTCTCCACCCGTGGCCGCAACAAGGATGAAGTCAAGCGCTTCTATGCCCGTGCAGGCGATCTGACCAAGGGGCGCCCACTGATCGTACTGATCAATGGTGGCTCGGCTTCGGCGTCCGAGATTGTCGCCGGTGCCCTGCTGGATCACAAACGGGCAACCATTATCGGCTCAAAAAGCTTTGGCAAAGGGTCGGTTCAGACGATCATTCCACTGGGCAACAATGGCGCCATCCGCCTGACCACAGCACGCTATTACACCCCATCGGGTACGTCCATTCAGGCCAAGGGCATCGTTCCTGACATTTTCGTCAAGCAAGAACTGCCTGACGAACTGAAGGAACGCTTCCCAACCACGGCAACCACCGAGGCCAAACTCAAAGGCCATCTGGAAGCCGAAGGGGAAGCAGAAAAGACGGCTGACGAGAGCGCGGAGGACAAGGAAAAGGCCAAGGAAGCCTATTCCCCTTCTTACGTGCCAACAGAAGTCGACAAAGACACCCAGCTGCAATTCGCTCTCAAGCTGATGAATGGCGAAGAGCAGGATGTCGCTTTCCCGGCCAAGGTCGAATAGTGAAGCAATCGAAGGCAGTCCCGCCCGGGGCTGCCTTCTCCCCGTCCTCTTGTCGAAAGATGGACCATGGCGGCGAATGATCTGAAAAAACCCCTCGGCCAAAACAAACAACAATCCAACGGTCTGTCCCACATTTTCATGCTTGGTTCGCTCGGCGCACTGACATTGGTGTTGGCCGGTCTGATTGGCTGGATCGTTATGGTGGACGACCCCACTGGCGGTTACCCAACCGAAAGGGTCGATTTGGTAGCCACGTTGCGCCAAACCGCCAAGATTGGCGTCGAGGGCATGCGACCGGGAATTAAGCCCGGCATTCCGGAGACCAATCTCAACAGCCCAGATCCCCGGTCCATGCCGGAATTATTCCCCAATCAGGCCAATCCCAATCAGAGCAATCAACCCACCGCCAACAATGGCGATGGTATTCGGGTGCTCGATCCCTCTTCGCCACAATTGAATGACGCAGGCAATGCTGGCTCGAACCAGCGGCCATACAAGCTTTTTGCACGCCCCGTCAACAGCGACGCCATTGCCGGCTTGCCTAAGATTGCCATCGTTGTCGATGGCCTTGGCCTGTCACAAACCACGACACAGGAAGCGCTCAGTCTGCTGCCCCCCGATGTCACTTTGGCCTTCGCCCCTTATGGCAATTCGCTGGCGCGGTGGACACAAAAGGCCCGCAGTCAAGGTCACGAGTTGCTGGTACAGGTACCGATGGAGCCGTTTGACTATCCCAACAATGATCCCGGCCCCCACACCCTGTTGACCACAGCAAAAACGGAAGCCAACAAGGCCAACCTGAACTGGGTACTGGGTCGGTTTGATTCCTATGTTGGCGTGATGAACTACATGGGTGCGCGCTTTTCCGCCGATGAACTGGCGGGGTCGGACTTCATGCGCGAAATGCAAGCCAATGGCTTACTGTATCTGGAAAGCGGCGGATCGGGCCGCAGTCGCCTGAATGCCATCGCCAGCAATATGAATGTCCCCAATCTCAAGGCTGATCTGGTGGTCGACTTTCAGGGTCGTGCAGCGGACATCGAGACCCGGCTGATTCAGCTGGAAACCATCGCACAGGAAAATGGCTTCGCATTGGGCATTGCCTCCGCCTTCCCAACCAGTGTACGGACCATTTCCGAATGGACACAAAGTTTGCGCCAGCGCGGCTTTGCACTCGTCCCCCTGACCACTTTATTGCAGCAATAAGGCACGTGTGACATGAAATCCCGTGAAGACTATCCCTACCGTGACTGCGTCGGCGTTTGTGTATTCAACAAGGACAACAAGGTCTGGATCGGGGACCGCGTCAACTCACCTGAGTTGCTGAAAAGCGCCCATACATGGCAGATGCCCCAAGGTGGCATCGACAAGGGTGAAGATCCGCTTGTGGCGGCCGAGCGCGAATTGTTCGAGGAAACCTCGATCAAATCCATCTCTCTTTTGAAGGAAGCGGAAGACTGGCTCTATTATGATCTACCAGACAACTTGCTCGGCATTGGCTTGAAAGGCAAGTTCCGCGGCCAAAGGCAGCGCTGGTTCGCATTTCGTTTCGACGGTGATGACAGCGAAATCGATGTCTTGAAGCCAGGCGGCGGCAAACATGAGCAAGAATTTCAAGGCTGGCGATGGGAAGACCTTGAAAAGGTGCCAAGCCTGATCGTCCCCTTCAAGCGCGATGTTTATGATCAGTTGGTCAAAGCTTTTCTGCCACTGATCAAATAGAGCAGACAAACAAAGAAGCAAGACACAAAAAAGCCGCGGCACCCTTGGGTCCGCGGCTTTGTGATCTCCATCGCTCGTTTACGGTCTTACTTGGAAACCGCTGACTGCAGCTTTTGCAGACGAGCGAGCCGCAACTCGGCTTCGTTCCTGATGTCGTCACTCTGCGCATCGGCAACATCTTCTTCCGCATCGGTGATCAGTTTGGCCACTTTGTCATGGTCCAGATCTTCGATGGGAAGCGCTTGTTCCACCAGCACTTTCAAACCGGAAGCGGCAACGTCGGCAAAGCCACCGCGGACATAAATGTCACGCTTGCTGCCATCTTCCATTTCAGCTTCCAGAACACCAGGGGCAATAGAAGCGATCACGGGCGAATGGTCTTTCAGGACGGTGAAGAAACCGTCCATGCCAGGCACCACGACGGACAGACAGGCTTCAGAAAGAACCAATCGTTCCGGGGAAACCAATTCAAAGCTGAAAGGTTCGGCCATGATATATACCTACTTTCCCGAGGAGTGAGACGCCGCTTAAGCGGCGTCTGCTGCAAGTTTCTGGGCTTTCTCGATGGCTTCTTCCATAGAACCAACCATGTAGAAAGCAGCTTCCGGCAGGTGATCATACTCGCCTTCCACCAGGCCTTTGAAGCCTTTGATGGTGTCTTCGAGAGAGACCAGTTTACCAGGAGACCCGGTGAAGACCTCGGCCACATGGAATGGCTGGGACAAGAAGCGCTCGATCTTACGAGCACGAGCCACAGACATTTTATCTTCTTCGGACAGCTCATCCATACCAAGAATGGCGATGATGTCCTGAAGAGCCTTATAGCGCTGCAGGGTTTCCTGAACACGACGGGCCACTTCATAATGCTCGTCACCGATGATGCGCGGATCAAGCATACGAGAGGTCGAGTCAAGCGGGTCAACAGCCGGGTAAATGCCTTTTTCAGCAATGGCACGGTTCAGAACCGTGGTTGCATCCAAGTGGGCAAACGAGGTTGCTGGTGCCGGGTCGGTCAAGTCATCGGCTGGCACGTAAATGGCCTGCACGGACGTGATCGAACCTTTGTTCGTGGTGGTAATACGTTCCTGAAGCGCACCCATGTCGGTTGCCAGAGTTGGCTGGTAACCCACAGCGGAAGGAATACGACCCAGAAGCGCAGACACCTCGGAACCGGCCTGTGTGAAGCGGAAGATGTTGTCCACGAAGAACAGAACGTCCTGACCTTCATCACGGAAATGCTCAGCAACCGTCAGACCGGTCAGAGCCACACGGGCACGGGCCCCTGGAGGCTCGTTCATCTGGCCGTAAACGAGGGCACATTTGGAGCCTTCGCCGCCGCCTTCCTTGTTCACGCCGGATTCGATCATTTCCCAGTACAGGTCGTTACCCTCACGGGTACGCTCGCCCACACCAGCAAACACCGAATAACCACCGTGTGCTTTCGCGATGTTGTTGATCAGCTCCATGATCAGAACGGTTTTGCCAACGCCGGCACCACCGAACAGACCAATTTTACCGCCCTTCGCATAAGGAGCGAGCAAATCAACGACCTTGATACCGGTTTCTAGGATTTCCGCATCGGTGGACTGTTCCACGAATGCAGGTGCCTGCTGGTGAATCTCGCGAGTTGCGGAGGTTTTCACTTCGCCCGCTTCGTCCACTGGTTCGCCAATCACGTTGACGATACGACCAAGCATTTCTGCACCTACAGGCACAGCGATTGCTTGACCGGTATTGGTCACAGGCTGTCCACGAACGAGACCTTCGGTGCTGTCCATCGCGATGGTGCGGACCGTGTTCTCACCCAAATGGAGTGCCACCTCGAGAACGAGGCGGTTGCCGTTATTGTCGGTTTCAAGTGCGTTCAGAATGGGTGGAAGTTCACCCTCAAACTGGACGTCCACAACAGCGCCGATAACCTGCGTGATACGTCCGGTAGCTTTGCTTGCTGCCATTCGTCTATCCTCATCAATCGCCGTCAGAGCGCCTCAGCACCTGAGATGATCTCAATCAATTCACCCGTGATCTGTGCCTGACGCTGGCGGTTATAAGACATTTCCAGTTTACTGATCATGTCACCAGCGTTGCGCGTTGCGTTGTCCATTGCAGACATACGCGCGCCCTGCTCAGAAGCACCATTTTCAAGAAGCGCCCGGAAAATCTGGACCGAAACGTTTCTTGGAAGAAGATCCGCAAGGATTTCCTCTTCACCTGGCTCATATTCGTATATGGCGCCAGATGCTTTAGACCCATCGTCCTCTTTCTCTTCGAAAACAGCCGGGATGATCTGCGTCGCGGTCGGGATCTGAGTGATCACGGACTGGAAGCGCGCATAGAACAGGGTGCAGACATCGAACTCGCCATTCTCATACTTGTAGAGAAGCGGGCGGCCCACACGAACTTCGGCATCGGAGAAGCTGATCGATTTCAGATCGCGCATATCCACGACATCAATGATGTCGTTACCAAATTCGCTTTTCAGGACATCATAGCCCTTCTTGCCGACACACAGCATCTTGACTGTTTTACCCGCCGCCTTGAGTGAACGGGCGTGATCGCGCGCTTTACGCGCGATCGAAGAGTTGAAGCCGCCACAAAGACCACGCTCTGCGGTGCAAACCAACAGCAGATGGTTCTGGTCAGAACCAGTGCCGGACAACAATTTCGGCGCGGCGGAATCACCGGCGAAATTGGCAGCCACGTTGGCGAGCACTTCGTCCATGCGTTCAGCGTAGGGACGGGCATCTTCTGCAGCGGTCTGAGCCCGACGCAGTTTTGCCGCCGCCACCATCTGCATGGCTTTGGTGATCTTTTGTGTCGCCTTAACCGAGGCGATACGATTCTTGAGGTCCTTAAGGCTTGGCATTCTTAGCCTCCGTTCCCCGTCAGTCTACAGACCTTACGCAAAATTCTTTGCGAAGCTGTCGACCGCCGCCTTCAGTTTGGATGAAAGTTCGTCGTCGAGGGCTTTTTTCTCGCGGATGCCATCGAGCAGATCTTTATGCTCGTTGCGCAGCACGGAAAGCAGGCCTTCTTCAAACGCATGAACCTGGTTGACTTCGATGCCGTCCAGATAACCATTCACACCGGCATAGATCACAGCAACCTGCTCTTCCACTTTCAGTGGGGAGAACTGAGGCTGTTTCAACAGCTCGGTCAAACGGGCACCACGGTTCAGCAGCTTCTGCGTTGTGGCATCAAGGTCGGAGCCGAACTGCGCAAACGCAGCCATTTCACGATACTGAGCCAGCTCACCCTTAATCGGGCCAGCAACCTGCTTCATGGCTTTCACCTGGGCCGAAGACCCCACGCGGGAAACCGACAGACCCACATTCACAGCAGGACGAATGCCCTGATAGAAGAGGTCGGTTTCCAGGAAGATCTGACCATCGGTGATCGAAATCACGTTGGTCGGAATGAACGCGGACACGTCGTTTGCCTGGGTTTCAATAACCGGCAGTGCGGTCATGGAACCAAGACCATTGTCTTCGTTCAGCTTCGCAGCGCGCTCCAGAAGACGGGAGTGCAGATAGAAAACGTCACCTGGATAAGCTTCACGTCCAGGAGGACGACGCAGCAGCAGGGACATCTGACGATAGGCAACGGCCTGTTTGGTCAGATCATCATAGACCAACAGGGAGTGCATGCCATTGTCACGGAAATATTCGCCCATCGCGCAGCCGGCAAAGGGAGCCAGGAACTGCATTGGCGCAGGGTCGGAAGCGGTAGCGGCGACAACGATGGAATATTCCAGCGCGCCATTTTCTTCCAGAACCTTCACGAACTGGGCGACCGTAGAGCGTTTCTGACCAACGGCCACATAGACGCAGTACAGTTTCTCGGATTCCGAACCGGTGTCGTTGATCGACTTCTGGTTCAGAATGGCATCGAGAGCAATCGCGGTTTTACCGGTCTGTCGGTCACCAATGATCAGCTCGCGCTGACCACGACCAATCGGGATCAGAGCGTCCACGGCCTTCAGGCCGGTCTGCATTGGTTCGTGAACAGATTTACGCGGGATGATGCCCGGCGCCTTCACGTCCACACGACGACGTTCGGTAGCCTCGATTGGGCCCTTACCGTCAATTGGGTTTCCAAGCGGATCAACGACACGGCCAAGAAGGCCCTTGCCGACAGGTACATCTACGATGGCGCCGGTACGCTTAACAATGTCGCCTTCCTTGACGTCGCGGTCGTCGCCGAAAAGCACGGCACCAACGTTGTCCATTTCAAGGTTAAGCGCCATACCGCGCATCCCACCAGGGAATTCCACCATCTCACCGGCCTGAACATTGTCCAAACCATAGATGCGGGCGATACCATCACCAACAGACAGAACCTGACCAACTTCGGAGACCTGAGCGTCTGAGCCGAAGTTTTTGATCTGCTCTTTGAGGATTGCGGAAATTTCCGCGGCCCGAATATCCATCAGCCGACCTCTTTCAGTGCAATCTTGAGCGAGTTGAGTTTTGTGCGCACAGAGGAATCAATCATCTGCGAACCTACTTTTACGACAAGGCCGCCCAGAAGCTCTGGATCAACCTTGGCATCGATCGCAATATCCTTGCCCAATGCATCCTTGATTGACGCTTTGAGCGCCTCCAATTCGTCATTGCTCAACGGTTGAGCGGACGTGACTTCTGCCACCTGCTCACCACGATGATTGGAAAGAATTTTGCGGAAAGCTTTGATAATCCCCGGCAGAGAGAAGAGCCGACGATTGGACGTGACGACACGAACAAAGTTGCCGACAATGCCTTCGATTTTGGCTTTGTCGAGCAACGCCGAAACTGCAGCCAGTTGTTCGTCAGAAGTAAAAACAGGGCTTTTGACAAGCCGCATGAAGTCTTCACTCTCATTCATAATGGCTTCGATACGACCAAGATCTGCCTCGGTTGCATCAATTGCCTTTTCTTCAAGGGACAGGTCGAACAATGCGCGCGCGTACCGCTCGGCCACTCCTGAAATTTCTGAATTGTTATCCGTCACCTGGTCGCTCTCTGACATTTGGAGATTAATTCTGCACCCATGACCAATTTCCCCTCGAAAATTGATCACGACAGAAGTTTTGTCTCATCTGTCCGGGGCCACATGACCCCTAAAACCGTTGCTCGTCTAGCACATGCCTTGTGCCTGCGCAACACTACCTTGCAAGCCATAAGTCGTAAATCGGTCTTATAATGCAAAAGACTAATTATGTTACTCATGCTTTTACACGAAAGACACAGGATCGACGTCGATTTGTACACGAACCGACCCCGACGGCTTGGGACAAAGGGACAACCAGTGCCTGAGCCATGGCGAAAGCGCAAAGGCGCGCCGGGTCGCGACCAGCAGGCGAAAGCGATAGCGCCCGCGCAACACCGCCAGAGGTGCTTCGGCTGGCCCCAGCACCCGCACTGATTCTTCCCGCGGGGCCATTTGTGCCATCACCCGTCCATAGGCCAAGGCAGCACCGCGATCCTCTGCCGAAACGATCACCGCCCCAAGCCGCCCGAAAGGTGGCATCCCGGCCCGGTTGCGCTGTTCGAGCTCATAGGTATAGAAGCCTTCGCGGTCGGCTTCCGCCAATGCCCTGATCACCGGATGGTCCGGCGCATAAGTCTGCAACAGCCCCCGCCCCTGTCCGCGATGACGCCCGGCACGGCCTGTCACCTGTGCCAGCGTCTGAAAAACCTTCTCACCGGCCCGCAAATCCCCATGCGCCAGCCCCAGATCCGCATCAATCACCCCGACCAGCGTCATGGCCGGAAAATTGTGCCCCTTGGCCACCAACTGCGTACCGATGACGATGTCCGCCTTGCCCGATGCAATCAGCTCCAACTCGGCTCGCAACTGCTGCACTCCGGGGATGAGATCGCTCGACAGAATAACAATATGCCTGTCTGGCCAAAGGGCGGCCGCCTCTTCGGCGATGCGCTCCACCCCCGGCCCGCAGGCCACCAGACTGTCATCCGCCCCGCAGGATGGGCAGGATGGCGGCACCGGTTCGCAATGGCCGCAATGATGGCAAACAAGCTGCTGCCGGAAGCGATGCTCCACCAGCCATGTGGAGCAGGATGGGCATTGGAACCGATGCCCACAGGTCCGACAGAGCGTCAGCGGCGCATAGCCCCTGCGATTGAGAAACAACAGGCTCTGCTCTCCGGCCTCCAAGGTCTGATTGACCGCCTCGACCAGACGCGGTGACAGCCAGTTGCCCTTTTCCGGTGGATCGGCCCGCATGTCCACCAGCGCAATGTCTGGCATCGATTGACCGCCAAACCGATCCGGCAGGCGAATATGCTCATAGCGCCCAAGATCCGCATTGTTGCGGCTTTCCACCGAGGGGGTCGCGCTGGCCAGCACCACGGCAAAACCGGACTGATGCGCCCGCACCACCGCCATGTCCCGGGCATTGTAGATCACCCGGTCTTCCTGCTTGTAAGCGCCGTCATGCTCCTCATCGACCACGATCAGACCGAGATCGCGGAAGGGCAGCATCAGGGCGGACCGCGCGCCGACAATCACCTGCACCTCGCCGGTTGCCACCGCCCGCCAGATTTGATTGCGATAACGCTGTGATTGGCCTGAATGCCATTCACCCGGCAGAACCCCGAAGCGCGCGGCAAACCGGTCGAGAAAAGCCGACGTCAGCGCGATTTCCGGCACCAGAACAAGCACCTGCCGCCCCGCGCGAATCGCCTCTGCCACCCCTTCGAAATAGACCTCCGTCTTGCCAGACCCGGTTACCCCGTCCAGCAACTGGGCGGCAAACGCCCGCTTGCGCACCGCATCCCGGATCCCTTTGGCCGCCTCTTCCTGCAAGTCATTGAGCTTTGGTGGCGCGAAATCCGCGTCCGGCTGCTCCACCATCGGTGGTGGCGGCAGAAGACAGGGCGACAGAGTGCCACTTTTCAACAGACCATCGATCACCGACCCAGACACACCGACCCGCTCAATGAGATCAGCCTTGGTTTCCGCCAGACCGCCTTGCATCGCGTCGAGCAACTGCTCCCTTGCCTTCGTCATGCGCGGAGGCGGCGCACCTGTCAGACGCAGCGCCTTGACCGGTTTGGCGGACAACAAGGCCTCTTCACCGCGCAGCACCATCCTTAAAACCATACCCCGCTGGGCCAGCGTATAGCTGGCAATCCAGTCGACAAACCGTCGGAAACTGTCCGAGAAAGCCACATCCGGGAAGACATGCTCCACATCTTTCAGTCGGGCAGCATCGGAAAAGCTACAGTCGTCATCCCAAACCACCCCCAACACCGAACGCGGCCCCAGCGGCACCCGGACGATCTGACCGGGCTGCAAACGCCCATCGCCAGCATCCCTTCCGCCAACAAGGCTCGAAGGCACCCGATAGCTGTAGCTATTGTCCACATAGACTGGCACGAGGACTGATACGATTTGCTCAGACGGTGACAAGATGACCTCTTTTGGCTTTGGCGGCGGGAAAAGTTTCAGCATTTCGGTGGTTGAGGGCTGACTGTCACCGAACTTTGGTTTAAGGAACATAGGCAAATCTGTCTTGGAAATCCATCATCTGATTTGGCACAGATTGATGCCCGAGCCCTGACGGCCAGCCATGGCACAGGGGCTGCATTCTGCCAATATTGCTGATCAAGCTTTTCGCCTTGTGTCTATCGAGGAGCAAAGCAGGTGTGAACCGCTTGATCGAACCGATACGGAGCACTGAAGCAATGAAATTCTTCGTCGATACTGCAGACACCAACGAGATCCGCGAACTGGCTGCCACCGGCCTGATTGATGGCGTCACCACCAACCCTTCCCTGATCGTCAAATCCGGCCGCGACTTCAAAGAAGTCATCGCCGAAATCTGCGAATTGACCGATGGTCCGGTTTCCGCTGAAGTCACCGCGCTGGAAACCGATGCCATGCTGGCTGAAGCCAAAGAGCTTCTGAAAATCGCCAACAATGTCTGCATCAAGGTGCCTCTGACCATCGACGGCCTGAAAACCTGCAAGGCGCTGACCGATCAGGGCCACATGGTCAACGTGACCCTGTGCTTCTCGGCCAATCAGGCCCTGCTGGCTGCCAAGGCCGGTGCCACCTTCATTTCCCCGTTCATCGGCCGTCTGGACGACCTCAACATCGATGGCATGGAACTGATCGAAGACATCCGCGTCATCTATGACAATTACGACTTCCAGACCGAAATTCTGGCTGCCTCCATCCGCACACCAAACCATGTCAAACTGTCTGCCATGGCCGGTGCCGATGTTGCCACCATCCCACCATCCGTGATCAAGGGCCTTGCCAACCACGTCCTCACCGACAAGGGTCTGGAATCCTTCCTCGCTGATTGGGCGAAAACCGGCCAGTCCATCATCTAAGGGCATTCGGCATCCAGTGACCCGTCCGGGTCAACTCTGGAAGCAGCCTTAAAATCTGCGTAAAGTTTGTCCCCGATGCTGGCACCAGTGTCGGGGATTTTGAATCGACCTGTTTAAAGACGACCAAAGGACAAGCGAACCAGCCGGGAGCCCCAGATGCCCAAGGGAAAGACAAAAACCGACACCAGCCCGCTGATCATCGCCACCCCTGCCCTGCGCAAGGAGCAGCAAGGCTGGTTGACGCGCCTTGGCAAGGAGCGCGGCCTGTCTGATGCCACCCTGAAGGCCTATGATAAGGATCTGGATATGTTCCTCTCCTTCCTCACCGAGCATATGGGGGAAGTGGCGTCGCTTGATCATTTCCCGGCCCTGCGCCCTGCCGACATTCGCGCCTTCATGGCCCGGCGCCGCGCCACGGGCCTGTCCTCGCGGTCTCTGGCCCGCTCGATGGCCGGGGTTCGGTCCTTCGCCCAGTTTCTCGAAGAGAAGGGCAAAGCCTCCACCGCCCCTTTCAATGCCATCCAGACACCGAAATATTCCCGCTCCCTGCCCAAGCCCCTGACCATCGACAAGGCCCGCGCCCTGGTCGACCCACAAAATTCCCTCGCTGAAGAGCCATGGGTCGTCGCCCGCGACAGCGCGGTGTTGCTGCTGCTCTATGCGGTGGGCTTGCGTATTTCCGAAGCCCTCGCCCTGACGCTGAAAACCGCCCCTTTACCGGGGCAAGACGCCATGACCGTGCTTGGCAAGGGCGGCAAGCAACGCCGCCTGCCCGTGCTGCCAATCGTCCAGCAAGCCATTGACCAGTATCTTTCCCTATGCCCATTTGAGCTAAAGGAAAATGAGCCGATCTTCCGCGGCGTGCGCGGTGGCCCCCTGAGCCCGCGGGTCATTCAGTTGGTCATCCAGCGCATGCGCGGATCGCTGGGCCTGCCCGACAGCGCCACGCCGCACGGCCTGCGTCATTCCTTTGCCACCCACCTGTTGGCCAATGGGGGAGACCTCAGAACCATTCAGGAATTGCTCGGTCACGCGTCGCTCTCTACCACCCAAGCTTACACGGAAGTAGAAATGACCGAGCTAATGGATATCTACAAAAAAGCGCATCCAAGATCTTGAAACGGGGAATGCAAATACTGGGAAGAATCTATTCATACGCCCGTCAAAATTGACGGTCTCGCAATTTCTATGAAATTGTGTTTTAAGAGACCTGTAACCATTTATTGATAGTATTGCGTTGTCGACTCAAGATTTAGCGGAGGAGACCGCATGGTATATCGGGCAATATTCCTCATCGTCGCCTTGCTGACGATGGCTGGCCCGTCGCTCGCGGGCAATTGCATCAAGTCGCAAACGCTTGGTACCTGGACAAATCCCTTTGCCGGCAACCGCTCGGATTTGACCAAACTGGAAATCCGCGCCATCTGCACCGACGACACCGTCCCCCACATTCAGGTCAAAGCCTATACGGCCTGCGCACCGCGCGATTGTACATGGGGCCGCGCCATTGCCGAAAAGAAAGGCGATTTCGGGCTGTCCGTGATGTTCCGCACCTTTTTTGCCAAGCGCACGGTAAAAGTCTCGATCAATGGGCGTCGCATGGAAGCCACGATCTTTGATGACTACCACGATCCGAGAAAGGCAACCGAAAAGCGCGCCTTCGTACTCTGGAAGCAATAGGCTCTGACGCCCGGGCAGGCAAGGATCTCACCCACCCATAACAAAAAGGCCACCCGAAGGCGGCCTTTTCAAACACGGCTATGCTCGATTCTTATATATGGATCGGCCGCTTGTCGACGGCAAGCGCGGCTTCCTTGACCGCTTCCGACAGGGTCGGATGGGCATGGATGGTGCGCGCCAGATCTTCAGCAGAGCCGGAGAATGCCATCAAGACAGATGTCTCGTGGATCAACTCACCAACACCTGCACCAATCATATGCACGCCAAGCACCTTGTCGGTGGTCTTGTCCGCAAGGATCTTGACGAAGCCGTCGCTATGGCGGTTTGCCTTGGCGCGGCCATTGGCCATGAAGGGGAACTTGCCAACATTATAGGCAACGCCCGCTTCTTTTAGCTGTTCCTCGGTTTTGCCCAGTACGGCAATTTCCGGCATGGTGTAAACAACGCCCGGCACCAGATTGTAATCGACGTGGCCCGCCTGTCCGGCCAGCATTTCGGCCAGAGCAACACCGTCATCTTCTGCCTTATGCGCCAGCATCGGACCGGCAATCACGTCACCAATCGCATAGATGCCGTCCACATTGGTCTTGAAATGCGCGTCAGTCGCGACACGGCCACGCTCATCAAGCTGCACGCCAACCCCATCCAGACCCAGACCGTCCGTATAGGGACGACGGCCAATGGCCACCAGCACGACATCGGCTTGCAGCTCGCTGGCATCGCCACCTGCGGCAGGTTCGATGGAGACTTTCAAGCCCTTCTTGGCTTTTTCAATGCCGGTCACCTTGGAGCCAAGCTTAAAGTCGAAGCCCTGCTTCTTAAACATCCGCTGGGCATTCTTGACGATTTCACCATCCATACCCGGCAAAATGCGATCAAGAAATTCAACCACGGTGACGTCTGAACCCAGACGACGCCAAACGGAACCAAGCTCCAGACCGATCACACCAGCGCCGACGACGATCAGCTTCTCTGGCACCTTGTCAAGATCGAGCGCACCGGTGGAGGACACCACCTGCTTCTCGTCAATCTCGATACCGGGCAGATTGGCAACATCGGAACCTGTGGCAATCACGATATTCTTGGCTTCAACAACCTGCGCATCGCCTTCGTCCGGGGTCACTTCGACCTTACCGGCAGCAACGATCTTGCCAAGCCCCTGGAAGACATCGATCTTGTTCTTCTTGAACAGGAAGTCGATGCCCTTGACGTTGCTCTCAACGACTTCGTCCTTGTGGCCCAACATGGCTTTGAGATCGAGCTGCAACTTGCCGACCTTGATGCCCATATTGGCAAAGTCATGCTCGGCTTCCTCATACAGCTCGGACGCATGCAGCAGGGCTTTTGACGGAATGCAGCCAACATTCAGACAGGTCCCGCCATGGGTTTTGCGTTTTTCGACGACAGCAACCTTCATACCAAGCTGGGCTGCGCGGATGGCACAGACATAGCCGCCCGGACCCGTACCAATCACAACAAGATCATACGACATTTCATTCACTCCTGAGGAAGTCTGGATCGATAGAGCGAGGTCTGTTTCACCCAGGCAAACAGCACCACGCAAAGACCGCACATCTGCAAAATTACCAAACTGCGCACGGCCTCGAAACTATCGAATTGCGAGACAAGAAAACCGGCCGCATAGAGCCAGCCAATCAGCACCAGCTCGCTTGCAAACCAAATGGAAACCACCCGAAAGAAAGACGGGCGAGACAAGACCAGAATAACCGCACCCACCACACCAAGAGCGGATACGACAGCACGCACAGGCCAGAAACTTGACGGGATCAGCTCAAACCCGGCAGGCAGGGCCGCATTGTTGGATATCGCACTGGTCACCAGAAAGCCTCCCACCAGCCAGACAAGGGCTGAGAAAATGATAAAGACGGCACAAAGCCAGCTACCAATTTTCAATGCGAAGGCCAATTCAATGCCACTCCAACCAGACAAGCCCGCTTTGGCTTGGCAATCCGGATCCCTTTGTTGCCAACCTCGGTGAGATCCCGCACCGGGACTGTCCGAAACAAGGCGTCCGAAGTTGGGTGGCTTCGGACAAAATTGGATACAGAAACGGGGCATGGCTGCCCCGTTTCCCATAACAGAATCTTAGAGATCCAGCACCAGACGCTGCGGATCTTCCAGAGCTTCCTTGATGCGCACCAGGAAGGTCACGGCTTCCTTGCCGTCCACGATGCGGTGATCGTAGGACAGAGCCAGATACATCATCGGACGGATGACGATTTCGCCGTTGCGCACAACCGGACGCTCTTCAATGCGGTGCATGCCCAAAATACCGGACTGTGGTGCATTGAGGATCGGGGTGGACATCATCGAACCATAAACACCACCGTTGGAGATGGTGAAGGTGCCGCCCTGCATTTGCTCGATCGTCAGCTTGCCGTCACGGGCAGCACGACCATAATCGCCGATGGCCTTTTCCATTTCGGCAATCGACATCTGGTCCGCATCACGCACCACCGGCACAACGAGGCCACGCGGAGAGCCAACGGCGACACCAAGATGGACAAAATGCTTGTAGATGATGTCGGTACCATCAATCTCGGCATTGACTGCCGGGATTTCCTGCAGAGCCTGACAGACCGCTTTGGCAAAGAAGCCCATGAAGCCCAGCCGGACCCCATGTTTCTTCTCGAACAGATCCTTGTATTCCTTGCGCAGATTCATCACAGCGGACATGTCGATGTCGTTGAAGGTCGTCAACATGGCTGCGGTATTCTGAGCATCTTTCAGGCGACGTGCGATGGTCTGGCGCAGCTTGGTCATCCGGACGCGTTCTTCACGCACGGCATCTTCAGCTTTCGAAGACGGACGGGCTGCAGGCGCTAAAGCAGATGCACCGCTAGGTGCCGTGGCACCAGAGGCGATGGCGTTGATCACATCACCCTTCAGGACCTGACCGCGCACACCGGAGCCAGCAACCGAAGCCGGATCGATTTTCTGTTCGGCCATCATCTTGCCAGCCGATGGCGCCGGCGGCATCGAAGTGCCTGTCGCAGCTGGCGCAGGAGCCGGAGCTGCGGGCGCCGCAGCAGGCGCAGAGGCGGCAGGGGCCGGGGCAGCGGCCCCCGCACCAGAACCTTCAATGAGCATGGCGAGCAGCGCACCCACTTCAACCGTTTCGCCTTCAGGGGCAACAATATCACCAAGGGTGCCAGCAACAGGAGCAGGCACCTCAATGGTCACTTTGTCTGTTTCCAGTTCCACCAGCGGCTCGTCTGCCTGTACCGCATCACCGGTTGCCTTGAACCACTGACCGATGGTCGCTTCGGTCACAGATTCGCCCAGAGTCGGGACTTTGATTTCCGTAGCCATTTGTTATCTCACATTCCAATTTCGCTTTGAGCCAAAGGCCGAGTCCTAAACAAGGATCTGTAGTCCATTTGGCATCGATGTCTGCGTCTATTTCCGGAAGGATCGTCTCCCCTCGATCAGGCGGGGAAGACGATCACTTCCTGTTTGTCAGTCAGCATAGGCGTCGTCGAGGAAGGCCTGCAGCTGAGCCAGATGCTTGCTCATCAGACCAGTTGCCGTCGCAGCAGAAGCTGCACGACCCACATAACGAGGCCGTTTGCAATTTGCTTCAACCTGATTGAGGACCCACTCGATATAAGGCTCGACGAAGGACCAGGAGCCCTGATTCTTCGGCTCTTCCTGACACCAGACCATGTCGGCCTGCGTGAACCGCGCCAGCTCTTTCATCAGAGCCTTTGCCGGGAACGGATAGAGCTGTTCGACGCGCAGCAAATAGACATCATTGATGCCTCGTTTCTCGCGCTCTTCATACAGATCGTAGTAGACCTTGCCCGTGCACATGATGACGCGACGGATCTTGTCGTCGGTTACCAGCTTGATTTCCTGATTCGGGCGGATTTCCGCGTCATCCCACAGCACGCGGTGGAAGGTGCTGTTGGCACCAAGCTCCGCAAGGTTGGAGACGCAACGCTTGTGACGCAGCAGGCTCTTTGGCGTCATCAGCACCAAAGGCTTGCGGAAGGTCCGTTTCACCTGACGACGCAGGATGTGGAAATAGTTGGCCGGGGTCGTGCAGTTGGCAACCTGAATATTATCCTCGGCGCAGGCCTGCAGATACCGTTCAAGACGCGCAGAGCTATGCTCCGGACCCTGCCCCTCATAGCCATGTGGCAACAAGAGCGTTAGACCGGATGCCCGCAGCCATTTGCGCTCACCCGAGCTCAGGAACTGGTCAAACACAACCTGCGCCCCGTTGGCAAAGTCACCAAACTGGCCTTCCCACATGGTCAGGCTCTGCGGTTCGGAAAGTGTATAGCCATACTCGAAGCCGAGCACGGCTTCTTCGGACAGCATCGAATTGATCACTTCATAGCGCTGCTGACCGTCCGCAATATGGTTGAGCGGAATGTAGCGGCTCTCATCCTGCTGGTCATAGAGCACGGTGTGACGCTGGGAGAAGGTTCCGCGTTCACAATCCTGACCGGACAGGCGCACGGCGTGGCCTTCTTTGACCAGCGAACCGAAAGCAAGGGCTTCAGCGGTTGCCCAATCGATGCCTTCCCCGGTTTCCATCATCTTCGCCCGATTGTCGAGGAAGCGTTTGATGGTCCGGTGGACATTGAAGTCGGACGGAATGCTGGTCAGTTTTTCACCAATGGCCCGCAATTCATCAACATCAACCCCGGTTTCCCCGGAACGACGATCATCTTCGGCACTGGCGGTCGTCAGACCGGCCCACTTGCCGTCGAACCAGTCAGCCTTGTTAGGGGAGAAGCTTTGACCCGCTTCGAATTCCTCATCCAGCATCTTGCGCACATCCGCACGCATTTCTTCGATGTCAGCCTCGGAAATCACGCCTTCGGCGATCAGCTTGTCGGCATAGAGCCGCAGGCTGGTCGGATGCTGGCGGATTTTCTTATACATGATCGGCTGGGTGAAGGCAGGCTCGTCGCCCTCATTGTGGCCGAAACGACGGTAGCAGAACATATCGATGACGACAGGCTTGCCGAATTTCTGGCGAAACTCTGTTGCGATCTTGGCCGCAAACACCACCGATTCCGGATCATCCGCGTTACAATGCAGGATCGGCGCTTCAATCATCTTGGCCAGATCAGACGGATAAGGCGAAGACCGCGAGAAACGCGGGTTGGTCGTAAAGCCGATCTGGTTGTTGATGATGAAATGGATCGAACCACCGGTCTTGTGGCCTCTAAGGCCGGACAGGCCGAGGCATTCCGCCACGACGCCCTGACCGGCAAAGGCCGCATCGCCATGCAGAAGCAATGGCAGAACGGTCGTGCGATCCACTTCCGTCGTCTCGATGAACGGACCATCACCGGCCGCGATCTGATCCTGTTTGGCGCGGGCCTTGCCCAGAACCACAGGATTGACGATCTCGAGGTGGGACGGGTTGGCCGTCAGAGACAAATGGACATTGTTGTCATCGAACGAACGGTCGGATGACGCACCCAGATGATATTTCACATCGCCAGAGCCTTCCACATCGTCAGGCGCATAGGAACCGCCCTTGAATTCGTGGAAAATGGCGCGATGGGGTTTGCCCATCACCTGGCTAAGCACGTTCAAGCGACCGCGGTGAGCCATACCGAACACGATTTCCTGAACACCGAGCGCACCACCACGCTTGATGATCTGTTCCAGAGCCGGGATCAACGCCTCACCACCATCAAGGCCGAAGCGCTTGGTGCCGGTATATTTCAGATCGAGAAACTTCTCGAAGCCTTCTGCTTCGACCAGCTTGTAGAGAATGGCCTTCTTGCCTTCCTTGGTGAAGGCAATCTGCTTGTCCGGACCCTCGATGCGTTCCTGAATCCACGACTTTTCAGCCGGATCGGAAATATGCATGAACTCCACACCCAGCGTGGAGCAATAGGTCCGTCGCAGAATTTCAAGCATCTCCGGAATGGTCGCGAATTCCAGACCCAACACGAAGTCGATGAAGATCTTGCGATCATAATCCGCTTCGGTAAAGCCATAGGACGACGGATGCAATTCTTCGTGATCCTTCGCCTCGGCCAACTTCAATGGATCAAGATCCGCATGCAGGTGACCGCGCATGCGATAGGCACGGATCATCATCAACGCATGAACGGAATCGCGCGTTGCCTGCAACACCGCCTCATCGGTCAACTCGAAGCCCTGCTTCTGCGCCTTGGTCTTCAGCTTGTCGCCGATCGCCTTCTCGTCGATTCCATAATCGCCGAGGGCAGAAACCATGTCGCCCGATTCCGCAAGCGGCCAGTCCTTGCGTTGCCAGGATGCACCCTTGGCATTCGCAATCACATCGCTTCGGTTATCTTCCAAGTCCTTGAAGAATATCTGCCATTCCTGTTCCAGAGAAGCGGGGTTCTCCTGATAACGGGCATAGAGATCTTCAATATAATTCGCGTTGCCTCCATAAAGGAAGGAGGTTCCCGCGAACGCTTCATTTGCGTCCTGACGTGCCATCGCCACCATAACCGAACCTTCGCCCGGTACTCTTCATCTCGATGTCGGCACCATTGCCGACTGATAGGGGGAAATCATGAGACGGAAGGGGGATCCCGCCTCATGACGGTGTCATAGTGTCGCAGTGTCGCGCTTTTACTTGCCGTTGAGCAAGTCAACCAAAGTGGTACCCAAGCTCGCAGGAGACGGAGAAACGCGGATCCCTGCGTCTTCCATCGCTACGATTTTGCTCTCGGCACCACCCTTGCCACCAGAAATAACGGCGCCAGCGTGACCCATCGTGCGGCCCGGAGGAGCCGTACGACCTGCGATGAAACCGACCATCGGTTTCTTGCGACCCTTGGCCGCCTGTTCTTTCAACCATGCAGCGGCTTCTTCCTCGGCAGACCCGCCAATCTCGCCGATCATGATGATCGACTCGGTTTCGGGGTCATCAAGGAACATGTCCAGCACGTCGATAAATTCGGTGCCCTTGACCGGATCACCGCCGATACCGACTGCGGTGGACTGGCCAAGACCGGCATTGGTGGTCTGGAAGACCGCCTCATAGGTCAGCGTGCCGGAGCGCGACACGATGCCCACAGACCCACGCTTGAAAATAGCACCCGGCATGATGCCGATCTTGCACTCATCTGGGGTCAGAATGCCCGGGCAGTTTGGACCGAGCAGGCGGGAGTTGGATTTCTCAAGGCGGCTTTTGACCCGCACCATGTCGAGCACCGGAATGCCCTCGGTGATGCATATGATAAACGGAATGTCCGCATCAATCGCTTCGATGATCGCATTCGCAGCCCCTGCAGGCGGCACATAGACCACCGATGCATTGGCACCGGTTGCGTCCTTGGCTTCCTTGACGCTGGCATAGATCGGCAAATCCGGCACACCCTCGACTTCGCTGATCCAGCTGTTGCCACCCTTTTTGGGATGCACGCCAGCCACCATCTGGGTGCCCGCATATTGCAGCGCCTGAATGGTGTGGAACCGACCGGTTTTGCCCGTCAGGCCCTGAACGATGATTTTGGTATTCTTGTCTACGAGAATGGACATCGAATTACGCCCCCTTCACAGCAGCAACGATCTTCTGCGCTGCGTCATTCAGATCATCGGCAGGGATCACGTTGAGATCGCTGTCATTGATGAGCTTTTTGCCTTCATTCACACGGGTGCCTTCCAGACGCACCACAAGCGGCACCTGCAGGCCCACTTCGCGAACAGCAGACAGAACGCCCTCGGCAATGGTGTCACAGCGCATGATGCCGCCGAAAATATTCACCAGAATGCCCTGCACGTTCGGATCGGAGGTAATGATCTTGAAGGCAGCGGCCACTTTCTGGGCCGTTGCGCCACCACCAACATCAAGGAAGTTGGCAGGCTCGCCACCATACAGCTTGATGATGTCCATGGTCGCCATGGCGAGACCGGCACCATTCACCATGCAACCGATATTGCCTTCAAGGGCAACATAGGCGAGCTCATGATTGAAGGCTTCGATTTCCTTGTCGTCCTCTTCGGTCATGTCGCGCAGCTCAAGCAACTGCGGATGACGGAACAGGGCGTTGCCATCAAACGAGACCTTGGCATCCAGAACCGTCAAATGGCCCTTGCCATTGATGATCAGCGGATTGATCTCCAGCATGGCCATGTCTTTTTCGACGAATTCCGCATACAGCATCGGGAACAGCACAAGGCCATCCTCACGCGCGGTGCCCTCAAGGCCCAGCTTGTCACAAATCTGGAGCGCCATTTCGACGGTCACGCCATGATCCGGATTGACGGGCAGATTGAGGATTTTTTCCGGGGTTTCGTCCGCAACCTTCTCGATATCCATGCCACCTTCGGTGGATACGATGAAGGTGACCTGACCACAGCCACGATCGACCAGAAGCGACAGATACATCTCTTTTTCGATGTCGGATCCATCTTCAATATAAATGCGATGAACCTGTTTGCCTTCAGGACCGGTCTGCTCGGTAACAAGATGCGCCCCTAGCATCTTCTGGGCATTTTCGATCGCTTCTTCTTTCGAGAAGCAGACACGAACGCCGCCTTTTTCACCAGCCGATTCTTCGACAAACTTGCCCTTGCCACGCCCACCGGCATGAATCTGGGACTTGACCACCCAGACGGGTCCAGGCAGCGTCTCTACGGCAGCAGCTGCTTCATCCGCGGAATAGATCACGACACCGTTAGAAACGGGCGCACCAAATCCCTTCAGAATGGCCTTCGCCTGATACTCATGAATATTCATGGGATCTCCCCTTCAATTGCGACCGACCCGGCACGTTTGAGTGAGCAGCTAGATGCCGAGAAGCCGTCTTCGATAGTGCAAAACGCGCCCCTCTGCCAGACGGCCAACAATGTCTGACAGAGGAACGGATTTGCTTGTTGTTAGTCGGCCAGATCCGGGGAGATGCGCTGGCAGGCCTCAATAAGGCCTTTCACCGAATCCACGGAATGATCGAACTGTGCTTTCTCGTCTTTATCGAGAGTGATTTCCACGATGCGCTCGATGCCGCCGGCACCGATCACGGTTGGAACGCCGACATACATGCCGTCAACACCATATTCCCCGGACAGGTAAGCGGCACATGGCAGCACGCGCTTCTTGTCTTTGAGGTAGGATTCAGCCATTGCAATGGCAGAGGCGGCAGGCGCATAGAAGGCGGAACCGGTTTTCAGCAGTTTGACGATCTCAGCACCACCATCGCGGGTGCGCTGTACGATTTCATCAAGACGGCTCTGTTCGATCCAGCCCATTTTGACAAGATCGGTCAGAGGAACACCGGCAACGGTGGAATAACGGGTCAACGGAACCATGGTATCGCCATGACCGCCGAGAACGAAGGCCGTGACGTCCTGTACAGAAACGTCAAACTCATCCGCCAGGAAATAACGGAAACGGGCAGAGTCGAGAACGCCAGCCATGCCAACGACCTTGTTGGTCGGCAGGCCGGAGAATTTTTGCAGAGCCCAAACCATCGCATCAAGCGGGTTGGTAATACAGATAACGAAAGCATCCGGAGCATATTTGCCAATGCCGGCACCAACCTGCTGCATGACCTTGAGGTTGATTTCAACCAGGTCATCGCGGCTCATGCCAGGCTTACGAGGAACACCGGCGGTAACGATGACAACATCGGCACCAGCGATTGCTTCGTAAGTCTGGGTGCCAGAGAATTTGGCATCAAAACCGTCAACCGGAGAAGATTCTGCGATATCCAGAGACTTGCCTTCCGGCATGCCTTCCGCGATATCGAACAGGACAATGTCGCCCATTTCATTCAGACCAGCCAGATGTGCCAAAGTACCACCAATCTGACCCGAACCAATCAGAGCAATTTTCTTCCTCGCCATAACAGTTATTTCCCTTAACGTTAGGTTCTCCCAAAAGCTGGGAATGGATGGCTGTGAGTACCGCGAATCCTAGGCTCTTTCAAGTCGCACAAAGTTTTAAATCCCTAAAAAAGCCCATGGATTTTCGTCACTTAACGTTTACGTAAGCGATACTACAGCGTGCCGCCGTGCGACAAATAGTCACGTGACTGCATTTCAACTAATCTCGATGTGGTACGAGCGAACTCGAAAGCCTCCGTCCCATGATCATCGAGATACAAATCAAATGGTGACGCAACGGCAGTTGCTATCAGCCGAATTTGATTGTCATACAAGGTATCGATGAGGGTTATGAACCGCTTTGCTTCATTTCTGTTTGTGCGACTTAAGTATGAGATATCCTCAAGAAATATCGTGTGATAGAGCGAACACAGCCGCAAGTAATCAGAAGCCCCTAAGGGATTTGCGCAAAGATCATTGAAAGTGAACCGGGCAATGCCGTGATAAGCCTGTGGCACATGGATGGTTCGCCCCTGATTGACGACCGCATCACTGGGCGCCTTCGCCCCACCGATCAGTTGCGCCCACATCCATTGAAAGCGTTTCGCGGTGTCGGCATTAAGAGGATGCAAATAGACCTCCTCACCGCCAAGCTTCTCCATGCGAAAATCGGTTCGGGATTGAAGCTGCTCGACATCGCATTGGCGCATCAAGAGATCGAGGAAAGGCAGAAAGAGCTGGCGATTGAGGCCATCCTTGTAAAGCTGGCTTGGCTCGACATTCGAGGTCGCCACCATCACCACCCCTTTCTCGAACAGACGCGAGAAAAGGCGCCCGAGCAGCATCGCATCCGCAATGTCGGTGACGGAAAATTCATCGAAGCACAAGAGCTGCACCTCTTCAGCCAGATCATCTGCCACCGGGCGGATCGGGTCATCGCCATCGATCTTGCCACTGGCAATGTCTGCCCGCGCCTGCTTGATCCGCTCATGCATGTCGCGCATGAACTCATGAAAATGGAACCGTCCCTTGCGCCGCATTGGCAGCACTTCATAGAACAGATCCATCACCATCGTCTTGCCGCGTCCGACATCGCCCCAGATATAGAGACCTTTGACGCTTTCCGGCGCCTGCCGCTTGGCAAACAGCCAGCCCAGAGAGGAGGTTTTGCGAGACAGGCGCTTCTGGGTCAGGCATTCCAGCAACTGATCGAACCGCTGGGCAAGGGCGCGCTGCGCGTCATCGAGATCGATCTCTCCATGCTCAACCTTGCTATCATACAGGTCCGAAACCGAATAGAGTCCCAGTTCGCTACTCAATGCGCTGTCCTTTTCTTGTCTGCAACTTGGGGCAGGTCACGAAGCCCGATCTCTGCCAGACCGCCCCGACATGCACGCACAGCATTGACTGTCAGCTTGATCAGCCAGCGTCCGGACCCCGTCGGAACGTGACCATAGGAGACGCCCCTGACAGCAAGCTGACCTCAGCAGATCCATTCAACCAACTGTCCCGACCGGACATGCCATGAAATTCCAAAAATCCACTTAATCCGATCTGCAACAAATATGAACGGTACGTAAGTGGTCGCGACATTAGTGCAAGCGGCAGCACAAGAAAATTCGATCAAAGCAGTAAATACAATTCCGGGCCTCACGTGATTGTGACGGCCCGGATACAAGATCATCGGAAAAGGGAAACGGCGCGGCCGTCCTGACTGGCCTGCCCGTCAAAGCGCCCCGGCGCCAACGAGAAGAGGGTCGCCATTGGCGTCACCCCATCTTCGGCAATCAGCAACACTTGCTTGTCGTTCAGGCGCCAGGCATTGATCCGCTGTAGATCCGCCGAAGCACAGCCCCGCGTCGATGCGCGATAGCCGCCATTCCAGTTGGTCAGATTGACATTCAGCTTACACTGCTCCGCACCGGAAGCCAGCGTCCATGCACCAAGCAGATCGGTCCGTTTCAAAGCACGCGCAGACCCTGGCGTTGCCATGGCCGTTGTCACTTGCCCCGGAACCTGCCCCGGAACCTGACCAGCCTGAGGCTGCAATTCAGCCTCGGCCCCCATGGCATTATTGATCGGCTGGTTGCCCTGTGGCAGCGCATTCGGATCGGCTTGGCCGTTGCCAAGCACCAGCGGGCTCAGCCCCTGACTTTCGACAGGAGTCGTCGGCGCTGGCGGCAAGGACGCAGCATTGTTTCTTCCAAACCGATCAAACCCGGCCGTCGAGCAGCCCGCAAGCAGCACCGCAAGACACCCGAGTGCGCAATAGCGAATCATACCATTCTCCTTCAGACACCTGCCTCTAGAGTCATATCTTAATATGGTATTATCAAGGAGATAAGGTTAGGAGTCAGTAAATAGGCGCACAAAGCCTAGCTTTTGCTGAGGACAAGTGTTTCGCCACGCTGATCGACACCGATCCATTTGTCGGTACCCCGCGACCGCAACTTGACGATGTCGTCCCCCATATGATCCCGCAGCACCAGTTGATCTCCCAGTGCCAGCCAGCTGTCCAGCATGAACAGACTTGTGGGGCATGATGAGTTGCCATAGGCCTTGTGCCCTGAACCGGACGTGCCCTCTTCGAGCACCAACTCACACTGCTCGGTCAAACCGAGATAGGCACCGATCTTCTGCACCTTTGCCTTGGCCTTGTGAGCACCGGGCACCAGCACCCAACGTCCAACAAACGGCTTGAGACTTGTCTGCTCGGTGGTGATCTGTGTCTGCTCACCGAGAGCCTCGGCATAAGCTTGCTCAATCTCACTTGATTTGTTCTCGAAGGCGGCATCAGCCGAGGCAATGGCAAGAACAGCATCATCACCCTTGTCGAACTTCTCGGACTTGACCAGCGCAGAACGATCAGATTTGGCCCCGACCGAATCCGTGTCGGCCTGCCCGCTCTGGGAAGGATCGACGATCGGCGGCAATTGCGAAGCATCCAGCGGAATGGTGGATCGAGCCTGCACACCCGACTTGTCGAGGTCAGCACCGCCAGAGACAGCACACCCACCAAGCGCAACCACGCACATCAACAAAGCATAAAGAGACGCAGACTTCGTCACAGATCGATCCTGATTTCATCCATTCTCAGCCAGAAGCGGAGGAATTGTTTCCTGTTATGCCACTTTCTGACCAAAAATCCAAATCGCAACGGTTGAATTGATAACAGGGCCGACCGGGGAGCGCAAAATCTTTTTTGGCCAAGCGGTTTTTTACGTAAACGACACTGCGGAGATCTCAGAGTTCCAACGGTGAGACAGGCATGAAAAACCTCCCGAATGCAATCATCCGGGAGGTCAAAATCTATCATCCAAACGCCTGCAACACCTGCTGCAGAAGTGGGCTATCAGGCATCGAGGGATGCGACCGAACGGCCAGCAGAGCCCAGATCCTGCATGGCTTCCTCGACACGGGCAACCATGCCAAGCTCACCGGCACGCAGCCATTTGCGCGGATCGTAATATTTCTTGTATGGGGTCGCATCTTCCGGATCCACCTGATGCTTGAAGGCAATCGGCTTCTCGTCGACCTTGGCAGCCACGGCTTCTGCGTAAGCGAACTGAATGTCGGTATCCAGATTCATCTTGAACACGCCATAGGAGACGGCTTCGGCAATCTGTTCCTTGGAAGACCCGGAACCACCATGGAAGACGAGGCTCAATGGCTTCTCGCCACCGCCGCGCTCTTTGGACACCAGAGCCTGAGAATGCTTCAGGATTTCAGGGCGCAGCTTGACGTTGCCCGGCGCATAGACACCATGGACGTTGCCGAAGGAAGCAGCCACGGTGAAGTGACCGATCTTGGACAATTCGTCATAGGCATACAGCACGTCTTCCGGCTGGGTGTAGAGGTTCGGATTTTCTGCATCCCCCTCTTCGAGCTCTTTGCCGATACCATCTTCTTCGCCACCGGTGACGCCCAGCTCGATTTCAAGGCTCATGCCCATCGGAGCCATGCGCTTGAGATAGTCTGCACAGGTGCCAACATTGTCCTCGAGGGACTCTTCAGACAGGTCAATCATGTGCGAGGTATAGAGCGGACGACCGGTTGCAGCAAAATGCTTCTCGCCATGATCCAACAGACCGTCGACCCAAGGCAGAAGCTTGCGGTTGCAGTGGTCGGTATGCAGAACAACGCAGATGCCATATTCTTCAGCCAGCAGGTGAACATGCTGAGCAATGGACACAGAGCCGAGCACCCGCGCGCGCATCGCGTCAGGCGCACCCTGACCAGCATAGAACTGCGCACCACCGTTGGACATCTGCACGATGATGTCCGACTTGGCTTTGGCGGCCGCTTCCAGAACGGCATTGAGGCTGTTTGTACCGGTCACGTTGACGGCAGGCAGCGCGTATCCACCTTCCTTGCAGGCTTCCAGAAGTTGCAAATATTCGTCGCCTGTGACGACGCCGGGGCGCAGTTTGATTCCGCTCACGCTGATATCTCCTGTAGTGTCTTTGAAATGAATGAAGACTTGCTAATCGAATAGAGCATTCCCCTGCCTTCGTCTAGCAACATCAGACAAAAGTAGAATATATTTTCGCTGGTTGGAACGGATTTTTACACCCCTGTGAAGATCCTTATATCCCCGCTCAGCAGAGCACAGGCACCGGACCGACGCCCCAGCCACAGTCCCCGCAACATGGGACGGACAATCAATCCTCCGAGCTCTAGGCGGCCCGAATTCCGGGCAATTGTCCATTGGCCAGTGCCCGGTCGAGCGCCAGTTGCAGATCAGCGAAGCAGGAGCGCAGTGCCCGCCGACTGCCCGCCGGAGCGTCTGCGTGACCGGCCTCACCGACATGCAGGGTCAACACCGTAGGCCGATTGGCAAACAGCGGCATCTTGTAGGCCTTGACCATCGGCGCGAAACGAATGATCAGATCGATGTGTGGTGAATAGGGTTGCAGAAAGATATCGATCGGCTTGGGGCAATAATCCTCAGGCGCAAACTTCTCTTCGCGCAGCACATCAAAGAGCTTTCTCGACAGAGCGGCATCAGGCTCAAAACCGGCACTGAAAGCCCTGACAGCTTCCTGATGATGATTGAAATAGGCTTCGGCCAGAATGCTGCGACCATTGTTATGTTCATCGACAAACAGGATATTCGTTTGCAGCATGTGAGCCTCCCTCACTGAGATTGCAAAAATGACTTGGTGCCTGATTGACTTTTAGTGCCTGAATAAAGACTGGCACCTGAGTGACGGCTGGTGCCCGAGTGACGGCAGGTGCCCGTTGGCGAAGTAACCCACTTTTCCTACAGCCCCATGACAGGGATCGCGGCTGACCGCTTGTTATACAAAAATAATTTGATTGTTACGCAACAAGAGACTTTGGAAATTTTGATATCACCTACTTACAAGGCGCAAGGATTGCAACCCCAAATCATGCAATCCAGAGATTGAATCGCAACAAAGCAAACAAAAAGGCCGCTCCGAGAAACGGAACGGCCTTTCTAAATGTGTTTTGAGTCTTGCACCCAAGGTGCGCAACCAGCCTTCGCTTAAATCGAACGCTCGACGAGCATACGTTTGATCTCGGCAATTGCCTTGGCCGGGTTCAGACCTTTCGGGCACACCTTGGTGCAGTTCATGATGGTGTGGCAACGGAAGGCACCAAACACATCATCAACCTGATCAAGACGTTTGCCGGTATATTCGTCGCGGCTGTCGATGATCCAGCGATAGGCTTGCAGCAACGCAGCAGGGCCAAGATACCGTTCGCCATTCCACCAGTAGGATGGGCAGGAGGTCGAGCAGCTGGCGCACAGAACACACTCATAAAGACCATCGAGCTTGGCGCGGTCTTCGTGGCTCTGCAGCCATTCGGTTTCCGGCGCGGGCGTGTCGGTCTTCAGATAAGGTTCGACAGCGGCATGCTGGGCATAGAAATTGTTCAGATCCGGCACCAGATCCTTGACCACCATCATATGCGGCAGTGGATAGATCTTGATGACCTTGCTCTTCACCTGATCCATACCGAAGGTACAGGCCAGCGTGTTGGCCCCATCGATATTCATTGCACAGGAACCACAGATCCCTTCGCGGCAAGAGCGGCGCAGGGTCAGGGTCGGATCGATCTTGTCTTTGATATACAGCAGACCATCCAGCACCATCGGGCCGCAATCTTCGCGGTCGACAAAGTAGGTGTCCATCTGTGGGTTTTTGCCGTCGTCAGGATTCCAGCGGTAAATGCTGAACTCGGTCAAGTTGGTCGCGCCTTCAGGCTTTGGCCAAGTCTTGCCTTCCTTGATCACTGAATTTTTCGGCAGCGCAAGTTCAACCATCTTTTCGCTCCGTTATCGGGTCTCGTCCAGATCGTTCCCAACGATCATGGACATCAAATTCGAAAAGGCCGGGCAGCCAGAGCTGCCCGACAGCGGGCGCATCAATAGACGCGGGCTTTCGGCGCAATCTTGGCAGGATCGATGCCACCTTCATCAGGGGTGGTCAGCGGATCCAGAACGACCGGACGATAGTCGAGGCGCGTGGTGCCATCTTCTTCCAGCCATGCCAGCGTATGTTTGCGCCAGTTTTCGTCGTCACGACCACCCATCGGACCATCTTTATAGTCTTCACGAGCGTGCGCGCCGCGGCTTTCCTTACGGGCTTCAGCACCGACAACCGTTGGCAGAGCGTTGGCCATCAGGTTCTGAAGTTCGAGGGATTCCATCAAATCCGAGTTCCAGACCAGCGAACGGTCGGACACATTCATGTCGGCCATTTCGCCCCAGAGATCTTTCATCTCCTTGCAACCTTGCTCGAGCGTTTCCTGTGTACGGAACACGGCAGCGTTGTTCTGCATGCTCTTCTGCATTTTCAGGCGCAGATCAGCAGTCGGGGTTGGACCGTTGGCATGACGGACATTATCGAAATTGTCCATGATCTTGTCGAAGCAAGCCAGATTCGGCGTTGGGATCGCAGCTTCCTTGTCAATGACTTCCGCTGCCTTGATCGCCGCCGCACGGCCAAAGACCACAAGGTCGATCAGGGAGTTGGAACCAAGACGGTTGGCGCCATGAACGGACGCACAGGCAGCTTCACCCACAGCCATCAGGCCCGGTGCAACGGCATTTGGATCATCTTTGGTCGGTGCCAGCACTTCACCCCAATAGTTGGTTGGAATACCACCCATATTGTAGTGAACGGTCGGCAGAACCGGAATCGGTTCCTTGGTCAGATCGACGCCGGCAAAGATTTCCGCACTTTCGGAAATGCCCGGCAGGCGCTCAGCCAGAATGGCCGGATCGAGGTGATCCAGATGCAGGAAGATATGGTCTTTATCAGGACCAACACCACGGCCTTCACGGATCTCCATGGTCATGCAGCGCGAGACAACGTCACGCGAGGCCAGATCCTTGGCAGATGGCGCATAACGCTCCATGAAGCGCTCGCCTTCGGAGTTGACCAGATAGCCACCCTCACCGCGGGCACCCTCGGTGATCAGACAGCCAGAGCCGTAGATGCCGGTTGGGTGGAACTGAACGAATTCCATATCCTGCAGTGGCAGACCAGCGCGGGCCACCATGGCGTTGCCGTCACCCGTGCAGGTGTGGGCCGAGGTTGCAGAGAAGTAGGCGCGGCCATAACCACCGGTGCCGATCACAACCATTTTCGCATTGAAGCGATGGATGGTGCCATCGTCGAGGTTCCAGGCAACCACGCCTTCACAAACGCCATCATCACTCATCATCAGATCAAGCGCGAAATACTCGATGTAGAATTCGGCATTGTTGCGGATCGACTGGCCATAGAGGGTATGCAGGATCGCGTGACCGGTACGGTCAGCGGCAGCGCAGGTACGCTGAACGGCGGGACCTTCACCGAAATTCTGCATGTGGCCACCGAACGGACGCTGATAGATGCGGCCTTCGTCGGTACGCGAGAAAGGCACACCATAATGCTCAAGCTCGTAAACCGCCTTTGGCGCTTCACGGGCGAGATATTCCATGGCGTCGGTATCACCGAGCCAATCCGAGCCCTTGACGGTGTCAAACATGTGCCACTGCCAATGGTCAGGACCCATATTCTGCAAGGAGGCAGCGATACCACCCTGTGCGGCAACCGTGTGTGAACGGGTTGGGAAAACCTTGGTCACACAAGCGGTACGCAGGCCCTGCTCGGCCATGCCGAGGGTCGCACGCAGACCGGCACCACCGGCGCCGACGACGACAACGTCATGATAGTGGTCGTGAACCGTGTAGGCCCGGCCATTGATGCTGTAAGAACTTGCCATCGGTCTATTAACCCCCAAATGACACTTTGAGCACCGCGAACAGACAGGCGGCACCGACAACGGTGGAAAGGAAGAAGCTGGCGATCTTAGCAGAGGTCCGGAAGAGCTGGTTCTGCAGATAGTCTTCGGTGATCGTCAACGACCCTTGATACATGTGATAGCAACCCACGATCACGTAAAGCAGCAGCAGGATGGCAGCCACCGGATGGCCCACCAGCGCTTTGGCGCTTGCATAATCGGAGTTCAGTGCTTTGATGACAAACCAGACGAAGCCGATGCTCAGAAAGATCAGGCAGACGGATGTCAGGCGCATCGCCCAGTGGTGCTCGGTGCCATGATGGCTAGAGCCAAGACCACGGATGGTTTTGATAGGTGTTTTCATGTGTCTCACTCCCCGGCTTTACAATGCGGCATAGCCGATAACCCAGATCAGGCCGGTCAGCACGACGCCGCCAATCAGAGTTGCGCGATACAGGAATTCGATCTGCGGCTTTTCAATCATCGCAGGCACATCCCAGATGAAGTGGCGAATGCCACCCAGCATGTGATGCATCAGCGCCCAGGTAAAGCCGAACAGAACCAGACGTCCAAGGATCGAGCCCCACAGCATCTGTGCGGTTTCGAAAGCCTCGGGGCCCGCTGCAAGAGCGATCAGCCAATAGGCAAGGAAAAAGGTACCAGCATAGAGTGCGACACCGGACATGCGGTGACTGATGGAGATGGCCATCGAAAAGGTGACCTTGTAGGCACCCTGCTGAACGTGGGGAGAAATCGGGCGTTTGCCCTTCAGGTCGACGTCTGTCATATTTTTCGGTCCTCGACAGGTGACGCTTACGTAAGAAGCAACCGTAAGATTGGTTGACTAGCTCAAAGTCATACCGACAAAAGAGCTTTTGGTCAAAGCCAGTGACGATCAAATCATACGACTTTGGCCTAAAAGTTACACAAACGGAAACCGTCTGCGCGCGCGGCTACGCGATCAGTACATGACACCTTCTAAAAGATAGGTTACCCGCTGGTCGTTGATCTGGATCGCATTTTGAACAAGTGGGATAACTTTTTTCTCCTCACTTGGTACAATTGACAATCAAAACGCACCCTTGAGCGACACAAGACACAGCTATGGCGTCATCGTTCCAGCATGGGCCAGTTGTGACGATGCAACAAGGCACAATTCAGCAACCCACCTATCGACTAATAGCATAAGTATATCAGTATTTTACACTAGAAAACCAGAGATCACATGCAGCACCACTAGCGGGGCAGCAGCACCCAGAGATCGAGATCCAAAATCACCGCTTGTGCATAACCGGCCTCGTCCTTGCCGGGATAAGTCACGCAGGAACAGTCCTTCGTGGCAAAGAGTCGCAACCGCAGGGCACCGACATCATCGCGTCCGGGCAGTTCCGCCTTGTCCAGCACCTCCGACCAGGCAAACACCGTGTCCCCGGCAAAAAGCGGCGCCACATGACGGCCACCATTGATTGCAGCCACATGAAACGCATTGCCGAGCCCATTGAAGGACAAGGCCCGCGCCAACGAAATGACATGCCCGCCATAAATCAGCCTGCGACCAAAGCGCCCCTGCCCTTCCGTGAACTGGTTGAAATGCACCTTGGCGGTGTTCTGATAGAGCCGGGTCGCCATCTGATGCTCGGCTTCTTCCACGGTCATGCCATCCACATGATCGATTCGCTCGCCAATCTCATAGTCGCCCCACAGATGCGGCGAGCCGGACAAAGCCAGATCGAAGCCATCGACATCAAGCACAGGCACCGCGTCCCCCAGACTGTCCGCGCCAAGGGCCTTGGGCAGCAGGGGCACATGATCATGCCCGGTCGGCGTTTCAGGCTCTTTCTTGCGCACCATCACCCAGCGCACATAATCCAGCACCACGTCCCCGTGCTGATTGACGCCGGTCGAGCGCACATAAACGACCCCGGTCTTGCCGTTGGAATTTTCCTTCAGGCCAATCACCTCGGACTGGGCCGACAGGCTGTCCCCCGGATAGACCGGCACAAGGAAGCGACAGCCCGCATAGCCCAGATTGGCCACCGCATTGAGCGAAATGTCCGGCACCGTCTTGCCGAATACGATGTGAAAGACCAGCAGATCATCAATCGGCGCGCGCTCATAGCCAATAGCCCGGGCAAAAGCATCCGAACTCTGCACCGCAAAGCGCGACCCATAGAGCGCCGTATAGAGCGACGCGTCGCCGGTGGTCACCGTGCGCGGGGTCGCATGGCGAATGATCTGACCGATGGAAAAATCCTCGAAATAATTGCCCGGATTGGTCTTGCTCATCTTTATCCTCCCTCAGACGCATGGAATAGTGTCAATGCGCTTGAAGAAACTATATTGCAGCGCAGCAATGCTGTCATTCAAACGTTAGGATGACAGGGTAACTCTGTCGGCTCCCGCTCAAACCGACAAACGGATTGATTCGCTCGCCCCATCTGAGGATTCCATGCTTTCCCATATTGCCCGACCGTTTATTGTATCTCTGGCCTTCATCGCCGCCCCGCTTGGTCTCGCTGACGCCGCCACCATCGGCCCGCGTCCCCTCTTCCTTGTCGACCAGATGAAGGACGGCCCGCTGAAGGACAAACTTGCGGCCTGTGTCAGCGAGATCGAGGCTGGCAAGATCCTCACCCCGCGCCTCTTTTCCATTGGCCATCGCGGCGCACCGTTGCAATTCCCCGAGCATACGCTGGAAAGCTACAAGGCCGCCGCCCGCATGGGGGCAGGCATCATCGAATGCGACGTCACCTTCACCAAAGACAAACAGCTGGTCTGCCGCCACGCGCAAGATGACCTCCACACCACCACTAACATTCTGGCCACTGATCTCGCGGCCACCTGCGCCAAGCCCTTCAGCCCGGCATCGGGCGACAAGAAAGCCGCCGCACGATGCCTGACCGCCGACCTGACGCTCGCTGAATTCCGGCAACTCAACGGCAAGATGGATGCAGCCAACCCGCGCGCCACCGATGTTGATAGCTACATGTCCGCAACGGCCGGATGGCGCACCGATCTCTATGCCAATGCGGCGGGCACGCTGATGACACACAAGGAATCAATCGCCCTGCTCAAATCGCTGGGTTCGAAATTCACCCCGGAACTCAAAGCCCCTGCCGTCCCGATGCCCTTTGAGGGCATGAGCCAGACCGACTATGCCCAGAAACTGATCGATGACTATAAGGAAGCAGGGGTTCCACCGTCCGACGTCTGGCCACAAAGCTTCAATCTCGATGACGTGCTTTACTGGATCGAGCATGAACCCGCCTTTGGCAAACAGGCCGTCTGGCTCGATGGCCGCTATGGCAAGGATATGGACATCATGGATGCTTCAACCTTTCAGCCCTCGATGCAGGAGCTGAAAGAAATGGGCGTCCATTATCTCGCCCCACCGCTCTGGATGCTGGTCACCGCCAAGGATGGCAAAATCGTCCCCTCCACCTACGCGCGCGAAGCCAAGGCAGCAGGCCTCAAACTCATCGCATGGTCGCTGGAACGCTCCGGCAATCTGGCAAAAGGCGGCGGCTGGTACTATCGCTCGGTTAATGAGGTCATCACACAGGAAGGCGATGTCTATGCGCTTCTCAACCTGCTGGCCAACGACATCGGCGTCACAGGCACCTTCTCCGACTGGCCCGCCACCACCACCTTCTTCGCCAATTGCATGGATCTGGAATAGGGATTCTCAAATAGAAAAAGGGGCGCTCAAAGCGCCCCTAATTTCACCTCACGGTCATAGTCAAACGGCTCGACCTCTTTGACCACCGCTTGCCCGCATTTCATGATGCCTTCCTTGGCATCATAGGCATAGCTGGGCGAGCCATAGAGCTCCCACCCTTGAGACAGGGCTTCCGTCACCTTGTGGCAAAAGCCTGCATCATCGATGGCTGTGAGAAACCGATAGACTTTTTGTCTTTCACTCATGACTTCTGCTCATCCCGCTTGGCAATGGCATCGGCAATTTCGACGACCCGGCGGGCCATTTCCGCATGCAGACGTTCGACCATTTTGCCATTGATGGTCATCACATTCTTCGACTGATTTTCCGGCGCATCAAACGCGTCGATAATGGTCCGGCAGGAGGCGATTTCCTCCGCGCTTGGCGAGAAGATTCGATTGCAATCCTCGATCTGTTTGGGATGGATAATCGTCTTGCCATCCATACCCATCTGGGCGCCCTGTTCACACTCGGCTACGAAACCTTCCGCATCATTGAACTGATTGAACACCCCGTCAAGGATGGTCAGATCCGACATCCGGGCAGCAGCCAGACATTGCATCAGCCACGGCATCATCGGCGCCCGGCCCGGCACCATAGCGGTGCGGGTTTCTTTCGACAAGTCATTGGTTCCCAACACAAAACAGGAAAGACGGCGTCCATGATATTCCTGCACCGCCCCGGCGATTTCCGCCGCCCGGATCATCGCGCCGGGGGTTTCCATCATCGCCCAGATGCGCACAGCCTGATCGACGCCAGCATCATTGAGCTTGCGGCCAACCACATAGACATCTTCGGCACAATCCACCTTCGGCACCGCAATCGCGTCCGGCTTGGCGCTTGCGGCGGCCAACAGATCCGCCTCCCCCCATGGGGTATTCATGCCATTGATCCGGATCACCACTTCACGATGCCCGAAGCCGCCGACCTTGACGGCCTCGACCACCTGATCGCGCGCCATCTCTTTTTGGTCAAGAGCGACCGAATCTTCCAGATCGAGCAGCAGCACATCGACATTCAGGTTGCGGGCTTTTTCAAGCGCCCTGGCGTTCGAGCCGGGCATGTAAAGGGCGGTACGACGTGGTCTGAAAGACATTGAATTTTCTCCGATCATCACGGCATTATGCAAGCGCGACAACATAAGCACCAAAGATGCAGGTCGCCACCCCCTTCCTTAGGCGAATCGTGCCATCCGGGGAAGGTGGTGTCCAACCAGAGTGGACAATTCAGAACGGAAAACAATGAAACAAGCAGATCTCGTCATCATCGGCGGAGCGATCATGGGTGCTTGCCTTGCCTATTTCCTCAAAAAGGATCTTGGCTTTGAAGGCTCGGTCATCGTGGTTGAAAAAGACCCCACCTATGCCAACTCCTCAACCACCTTGTCGGCGGCCTCGATCCGCCAACAATTCTCGACACCGGAAAATATCCAGCTGTCCCTGTTCGGTCGCCGCTTCATCGGTGAGTTGCAGGACCGCTTTGGCCCAGAGGCCGATATCGGCTTTTGCGAAGACGGCTATCTGATTCTGGCAACCGAAGCAGGCCTTCCCATCCTGCAATCCAATCACGCGATCCAGATGGCCAATGGTGCGGACAATATCCTGCTCGACCCAGCTGCCATGAAAGCCCGCTTCCCCTGGCTCAATACAGACGATCTGGCCGCAGGCTGCTACGGTCAGTCCGGTGAGGGCTGGTTCGATGCCCATATGCTGCTTGATCTGGTCCGCAAAGGAGCCATTGCAGCGGGTGTCCATTTCATCAAGGGCGAGGTGGTTGGCCTTGAGAAGACCGGCAACCGCGTCAGTACCGTCACGCTGGTCTCGGGCGAACGCATCGCCTGCGGGGCGGTTGCCAATTGCGCAGGCCCGCAAGCAGGAAAAGTTGCCGCCATGCTCGGCATCCCCCTGCCGATCGAAGCCCGCAAGCGGACCATCTTTGTCATCGACAATCCCAAGCCTCATCCGGGCATGCCCTTGATGGTGGACCCGTCCGGTGTCTATGTCCGACCCGAAGGCAACGTCTATATTTCGGGCGTCGGCCCCGGCGCAGAAATCGACACTGCCGTTGAACATGATGATCTCGATCCCCATTATGATTTGTTCGAGGAGGTCATCTGGCCAACCCTTTATGAGCGCATGCCGGGCTTTGATGCCATCAAGATGGTCAATGCATGGGCCGGGCATTATGAATATTGTACCCTCGACCAGAATGCAGTGATCGGCGCCCATCCGGAGATCGAGAATTTCTACTTCAATGCTGGCTATTCAGGTCACGGCCTGCAGCATGCCCCCGGTGCGGGGTTTGCCGTTGGAGAACTGTTTCTGCATGGCGAATATCGCTCGCTTGACCTCTCCATTTTCGGCTATGAAAGGGTTCTGGCTAACAAGCCGGTCAGGGAAATGAACATCATCTGACCATCAGACCAAGGACGAGCGGCGACAGCAACCAGCGTCGGAACCGGAACGGGGTCAGCAACGCAATGGCCCCGAAAGGGAACCAATTCCATGACAGCCAACAGCAATCTTCAAGGAGGCCCGATGGCAGGCCAGACCCAACCGGACGCAAAGCCGGTGCTTGTCATCTCCTCCCACGTCATGGCTGGTGCTGTTGGCAACCGCGCTGCCTCCTTCGCCCTTGAACGGTTGGGCTTCCCGGTCTGGGAAGTTCCGACCGTCATTCTGCCATGGCATCCCGGTCATGGTCCCTCAACCCGCAACACCATCGACGCCAGCCTCTTTGCCCACAGCCTTGAGGATCTCGAACGCCATCCCGATTTTGCCAATCTAGGGGCACTGTTGAGCGGTTATATGGGCTCGGTCGCTCAGGTCGAGGCAGTCGCCAGACTTGTCGATGGGCTGAAGGCAGCCAACCCGGACAGTCTCTATGTCTGCGATCCGGTGATGGGGGAGGAAAATGGCCTCTATATTGCTGAAGAGATTGCCATCGCCATTCGCGACCTGTTGATTCCGCGAGCCGACATCATCACCCCCAACCGGTTCGAGTTCAATTGGCTGACTGGCAAGGAAGCCCGCAACAATGCCGATCTGATCAACAATGCCAATCAACTGGGCTGTCCGACCACCCTGATCACCAGTGCCTTCCCGATGATGCGCAACGCCATCGCCAATCTGCTGATCGAAGCCCCCAAGCCGCTTGAAGAAACCGCGCAGGACGCGACCACTCAGGCACCGGAACCGGCCCGCTCTGACATTGCCATCATGGCCGAACATCCGATCATTCCGAACCCGCCCAACGGCACCGGCGATATGGTCGCCGCATTGTTTCTCGCCTACCGCCTGTCGGGCCAATCCGGCGAGCAGGCATTGAAGCGGGCGGCCAGCGGCATCCTCGAGGTCGTCTCTCGTTCGGTGCGCTCCGGCTATGCCGATCTGGAAGTTGCCCGCTTTGGCGACCGTTTCACTCATCCGATGGCGATGGTCCATATGCGCATGGTCAATGCCGCCCCCCGCCGGACGGTCTTGCGGCCCAATTGATTTGGGCTGTCCTGTGCTGTCCTGCACAGAGCCACCCGCCCTTTCCCCGCCCAACAAGAGGTCATTATGACGGCTTTTCCCTCGACCGATGACATGCGCCATGCCCACGACCTGATCGCTTCCCACATCCGCAAGACACCGGTCTTTGCCATCGATGGAACCGAGCTTGGTCTTGCCGGGCCGGTCAGCCTAAAGCTCGAATTGTTGCAACATTCCGGCACCTTCAAGCCGCGCGGTGCCTTCTACAATCTGCTGAGCCGCGATGTGCCCGAGGCGGGTGTCGCCGCAGCCTCAGGCGGCAATCACGGCGCCGCTGTTGCCTATGCAGCCCGTAAGCTCGGCATCAAGGCGCGGATCTTCGTCCCCGACATTGCCAGCCCTGCCAAGATTGCCCGCATCCGCTCCTATGGTGCGGAGATTGTCGTCAAAGGCGAGCGCTATGCCGATGCTCTGGAGCTGTGCAGCGCCTATCAGACCGAGACAGGCGCCATCGGACTGCATGCCTATGACGGCTTTCACACCATTTGCGGACAGGGCACGCTGGGCCTCGAACTGGAGCAACAAATGGGGCCGGATCTGCCCGACACCCTGCTGGTGGCCGTTGGCGGCGGCGGTCTGATTTCCGGCATTGCCAGTTGGTTTGACAAGCGCGTCAAGGTGATTGGCGTTGAGCCGAACGAGGCTTCTGCCCTTGCACAAGCGCTCGCGGCAGGTGGCCCGGTCGATGTACCGGTTTCCGGCGTGGCCGCCGACAGCCTTGGTGCCAAACGCACCGGCGACATGGTCTATCAGATTGCGAGAGACAAGATCGATCATGTTTTGTGCCTTGACGACGAGGCCATTCTCGAGGCTCAGAAAACCCTCTGGACCCGCCACCATCTGGCCACCGAAGCCGGAGGCGCCACAGCCTTTGCCGCGCTTCTGTCCGGTGCCTACAAACCGGAAAAAGACGAACGGGTCGGCGTGGTGCTTTGTGGCTCGAATGTCGATCTCGACAAACTGGCCACTCTGACCAGCCAAGAGTGAGCAGACAGCAAAAGCCCCTGCAATTGATAGGAGCTTGGCAAAATCCCGCTGTCGCCTCTTGATTTGACGGGCCTTTGGCACAAGATGCGTTCAGAGGAATCGATCAAAACAGAAAAACAAAATCGAAGAGAGCAAAGATGGCCCAACTACCAGAAAGACTGCTCGAAGGCTATGCCGCCTTCAAGAGTGGAAAATTCAAAAGCGACAGCCAGCGTTACGAGGAACTGCATGACGAGGGGCAGAAGCCGGACATCATGCTGATCGGCTGTTGCGACAGCCGTGCCACCCCTTCGGACATCTTCAATGCCGGACCTGGTGAAATGTTCGTCGTGCGCAACGTTGCCAATATCGTTCCCGCCCAGAATGAACAGATGGAAGGCTTGCATGGCACCGCAGCCGCGCTGGAATTTGCCGTCAATGCCCTCAAAGTCAAGCATATTGTCATTATGGGCCATGGCCGTTGCGGTGGTGTCGCGGCCTATATTTCCGAAGATATGGAGCCTTTGTCCGAGGGCAATTATATCGGCCAGTGGGCGGCCCAATTGGCACCGGCCGACAAGCCCGAGCGCCTTGCCGGCCTCAACCGCCCCGACCTCGATCATCAGGGCCTGCTGGAGCGCAGCTCGATCATGAAGTCGATTGAAAATCTGATGAGCTATGGTTTCGTTCGCGAAGCCGTGGTCCTTGGAACACTCGATCTGCATGGCGCCTGGTTCGACATCCGCCAAGGCCGCCTCGAATATTATGACCGTGACGACCGCTCCTTCAAGACGGTGGAAGAAGCCTGAGCACCGGCCAACCCAACAACAGACACAGAGTCAGCACAAGGCCCGTCGATTACAGCAATCGACGGGCCTTGCATCATTCATAATACGGACAAAAAGGTTATCCCGCCTTGCGCAATGGGCTCTCCATTTGCGCCATTTCGCTGCTGAAACCCGCCTGATTGCCCTTGACCCAAACGGTGCGATACCGGTCTTCCTGCCCATCCTCACTTCGAACCGTCACCAAGGCGCCTTCGGTTAAATGGCTTGGAATATCGACCAGACTACAGCCCAGATTGGTGCGGTTGACCATGATGCACGCATGGTTCTGGCCATCAAGCACCAGCGTTACCGAGTCATTGACGGCCATCCGCAGGGCTTTGCGCCGCTCCTCAACATCCCGCGACACGTCACTCAGAAAGCCCTCGACCGACTCGGACAGACTCTGGGCCGTCTGGGTCAGACTTTCCGACACAGTGCGCACTTGCTCGGCCTGCTTGCTGGTCTCTTCGATGGCCTCGCTAACTCCTTCCACATTAACAGCCACCTGCGCGCTGCCTTCGGAGGCAAGGGCGATACTCTTGGAAATTTCCTGGGTCGCCGCATCCTGCTCCTCGGAAGAGGCCGCGATCGAAGCGGACATTTCATTGATTTCGCCAACGGCGCCCGCCATCAGGCCAATCGCATTCACCGCATCCTTGGTTGAAACCTGAATGGTGTCGATTTGCTTGGCAATCTCTTCCGTCGCCTTCGCGGTCTGTGTAGAGAGCTCCTTGACCTCGGCGGCCACGACAGCAAATCCCTTGCCGGCCTCACCCGCACGGGCCGCTTCGATGGTGGCATTGAGCGCCAACAAATTGGTCTGCTCTGCAATGGCCCGGATCATCTCAACCACTGCGCCCACTTGCTCAACCGTTCTGGCCAGCCCGGTCACTTCGCTTTCTGCTTGATCCGCGGTGCTGCGCAACTTGCCGACCACTTCATAGGTGCGTCCCGACTGATGGGCGATTTCGCGGATAGAGCCAGACAATTCCTCTGCAGCACTGGCCACCGTCTGCACATTGCCCGTGGCATTGCGGGTCGCGCTCGAGGCATCCGATGCTTTCTGATTGGCCGATTGGGCCGCGTGCCTGAGGCTATCTGCCGAACTGACCATGGTATTGTTGCCATCCCGCATCGTTGCGATCACATCGGATATGGTGGCGCGGAAGCCCTCGACAATGGTGCTGATATGGTTTTGCCGTCTTTCTTCTCTCTGGCGCTCGGTCGCCTGCGACACCTCCAGCTCCCGGCGTTTCAGGGTATTGTCCCTGAAGACCGACAAGGCGCGGGTCATGTCACCGATCTCGTCGCTGCGATCCATGGCTTCCAGTTTCACATCCGGATTGTCCCGTGCAAGGATCTTCATATCCACCAGCAGGGCATTCATTGGCTTGGTGATGCCGCGTGCCAAATAGAATCCGAGCAGACCGAGCACGACCACCAGCCCCAGAACCGCCAGCAAAATCGCATCGCGCATAGCAACCACAGGCTTGGAAAATTCCTCGACGCTGACCAAGGCGGCCACGACCCAACTCACCCCATGGAATTTCAGCGGCACCGCAAACAGCTTCATATCCATGGCGCGATAGCCGTGAATGATTTCCATCGCTTCATCGCCCCCCACTGCCTTGCGGATTGCCTCGGCGTCAATTTTGGTCTTGAGGAAACTATCGCCGTCAACGAAGGGAGAGTTGTTGCGCATCAGCAGATCTTCGCCGACCACGATAAACTCTCCCATTTTTCCCAAGGCCTGATGATCCTTGAGAATCTCGTCGGCCACGTTGGGCAACTGGAAAGCCAGAACCCCGGCCACCGTGCCGTCCGTGCCGTATACCGGCGTTGACAGAAAACTGGCTGGCGCTCCGCCGCTGGGGGCGAAGGGGGCAAAATCAAAAAAGGAAATCTGCCCTTTGCCGGACGCAACTGCCTTGCGATAGGCCTTGGCCAAATCGGTATCCTTCCAGCGCCCTGTCAGCAGGTTGGTACCAAAATCCGACTCCTTGTAGACCGTGTAGAGCAGATTGCCCTTCCCATCGAACAGGAACACATCATGAAGCTCATGGTGTGTCAGCAGATCGCGATACCAGGGATGATAGGTGCCATGAACCGCGTCATAGGCAGTGCCCGTCTCCGCCTTGTCGAGCCGGAGCTTCTGCGCATGGGGATTGTTGGCAACATACGCTGACTGCAGCTGATCCTCAGATGCGTCGCCCAATTCTTGCCAAGCGGCAGAAAAGGCGGCAAGCGCCTGACGGGTCTGCGGACTATTGGCCGTCAGCAGCAAGGTCCGGTCGATCTCGTTCAAACGATCCTGCACATGATTGCGCCGCTCAGTCGCCATCGTCTTCAAATTCGTGGCGACAATCGAACCGACAATATCACTGGTGAAGGTAAAGGCGAGAAACCCCAGCAAAATGGTCGACAGCAGAACACTGCCCAGCACCATCGCCGGTATTTTTTTGCTCAAACGGAGCGTCCCAAAGCTTGCCAACATTGCCAAAAACCTGTCTGGAGGAATTCATTGATTAACAATGTATGAAAGCGAAGTATGGTTAATAATAAGTTGCAACTAACATATAACTACGCAACTTTTATTTGTAAGGATTTCTACGACACACCTTGCAGAGCCACAATCGCTCTGGTTGATCGCTCCCATTGTCACTACAACTTATTGAGGCATAACAAAAAACCGGCCTGTCATCAGACAGACCGGTTTGAATTTTCATGCATGTGGAAAAAAGCACGTCTTGCGTGTGGATCAACCGCGTGGCTTCACGAGCCCTTTGTTGACCAGCGTCTCGGCGATCTGAACCGTGTTCAGCGCAGCGCCCTTGCGCAGATTGTCAGAAACAACCCAGATATTCAGGCCATTCTCAACTGTGGAATCCTCACGGATACGGGAGATGTAGGTCGCATCTTCACCAGCCGCTTCGACCGGAGTGATGTAGCCGCCATCTTCGCGCTTGTCGATGACCAGACAGCCTGGAGCCTCACGCAGGATGTCACGGGCTTCGTCAGCAGAGATTGGCTGTTCGAATTCCAGATTGACGGCTTCGGCGTGGGACACGAAAACGGGCACGCGGACGGCGGTGCAGGTGACCTTGATATTCGGATCAAGCATCTTCTTGGTTTCGGCAACAACCTTCCACTCTTCCTTGGTGGAACCGTCATCCATGAAGACGTCAATATGCGGGATCACATTGAAGGCCATCCGCTTGGTGAATTTTTTCGGTTCGATCGGATCGGACACGAAGACCGCACGGGTCTGGGTGAACAGCTCGTCCATGGCTTCCTTGCCAGCGCCGGAAACGGACTGGTAGGTGGCAACAACCGCACGCTTGATGGTGGCCTTGTCATGCAGGGGTTTGAGGGCGACCAGCAACTGGGCGGTGGAACAGTTCGGGTTGGCAATGATATTGATGCGCTTCTCGTCGGCAATCCAGCTTTCCAGAACATGGGCGTTGACTTCCGGCACGATCAGCGGAATGCGCTCGTCATAGCGCCACTGGGAGCTGTTATCGATGACGATGCAGCCCTGTGCGGCGATCTTTGGTGACCATTCTTTGGACAGCGAACCGCCAGCCGACATCAAACAGAAATCGGTGTCGGAAAAATCATAATGATCGAGCACCTGACATTTCAGGATTTTGTCACCGAAGGACACTTCCTTGCCCTTGGAGCGGCTGGACGCCAGCGCGACCACTTTATCCGCCGGGAACCCGCGCTCGGAGAGAATGTCGAGCATCTCACGACCAACATTGCCCGTGGCGCCTACGACTGCAACTTTATAACCCATTTGTCTTGATCTCCTGATCCAGCGCTCCCCCAAGTTTGTCCGCCGTCATGCTCACTGTGGCTTTGACAGGCGGCCCTGCTCCCCTCACAGCCCTGGGGGAAGCAGTCAGGGAACGAGAGGGGCTTCAAATCTTGGTGGTAGTCTTGATTGTAGTCGGAATGAGCGCAGCAATGATGAAAGCGCCGGTCATGGACCCTGCGTTCTTTGTCTTCATCATCTTTGTTTCGGCAACAAATGGCATGCTCAAACCCAGTTTTGGCGCATAATGCGCAACCCTCTCGGATCGTTTATGGGTTTTGCTGCAACTGGGCAGTCAAGTCAAGACCAAATCCGCGTGAACCGGTTATTTGTTCCTTTTGGCCCCCTCGCGCACATCGCCTTGCCGATTGACCGCCTTGTGCCCTGATCAGCTCCCAAAGAGGCCCTGCAGGCCTAGAGGGGTGAAAATCATGTCAGATGCAATGGCCGAACAATCCCCGCCCAATCAAGCAACAAAAAGGGCGGGGTTCGAGCCCGCCCTTCTGCAATTGCATGACCTGTCGGCAGCTTACGCGCTGGCCACCTTATCAAGGAACCGGTCAACGGTCCTGGTCAGCCCTTCGGCACATTCATTGACGTCCGCAGAAACAGAGTTGACTTCATCGACCGCACTGCGTGTCTGGGTCGCGGCACCGGACACGACCTCAATGTCTTGGCTAACGGCGGAGGTGCCTTGCGAGGCCTCCTGAATCGACGCCGCGATTTCGTTGGTCGCCAGATTCTGCTGCTCCACGGCTTCCGAAATGGAAGCGGTAAAGACATTCACCTTCTCGATGGTGGTGCCGATGATTTCGATCGACTGAACCGCTTCATGGGTCTCGTTCTGAATGGTCGAGATCTGCTGGCTGATCTGCTCGGTCGCCTTGGAGGTCTGGTTGGCCAGTTCCTTCACTTCGGCGGCAACGACAGCAAAGCCCTTGCCCATTTCACCGGCCCGTGCCGCTTCAATCGTGGCGTTCAATGCCAGCAGGTTGGTCTGTTCAGCGATGTCCCGGATCAGGCTGACCACATCGCCGATCTGTTGTGCGGCGGCATCCAGACTGCCGACACGTTCATTGGCAGCGCCCGTGGTCACCATGGCATCATTGACGGCGCTGGTTGCCTGCTCGACCTGACGGCCGATTTCACCAATCGAGGCCACGAATTCCTCACTGGCAGCCGCCACGGTCTGAACATTGGAAGATGCCAGAGACGCCGCGCTCAGCGCCTGATCCGACCGTTCTGCGGTCGATTGCGACAGCTGGGTCAGACTGCTGGCCGTGCTGCGCAGACGATCCATCTGCTGGGTGACCACCTGCAGCTCGCGACGGGACTCGGTGCGAAAATTCTCAATCAGACTGTCGATCTGAGCCTGCCGTTCCGCCTGACCGGTTTGATCAAGCTGCTGTTGCTCCGCCAGCTGTTTGCGTTCAGCATTCATGTCACGGAAGGTCTTCACAGCCTGCGCCATTTCCCCAAGCTCATCCTGACGATCTTCGGCGGGAACTTCATTGATTGGTTCATTATTGGCAAGACGCAACATCGCGCGCTTCAACGACCCCATGGGCTTGAGGATCGAGCGCAGCGTGTACCAGGCGACCGCCAGACCAATCAGCATGATGATTGCACCGATCAAAAGAGCCGTCCGCGTATTGTTCCACAGGATGGCCTGCAGATCATCCGTATAGACGCCCGTGCCGATAACCCAGCCCCAGGGCGCAAAGCCCTTGACGTAGGAGAGCTTGTCGACAGGCTCTTCCTGCCCCGGTTTGGGCCAAAGATAGCCGACAAAGCCAGCGCCATTTGCCTTGACAGTTTTGACAAAGGCCGGGAAAATCCGAACACCATTGGCATCTTTCAGGTCGGTCAGATCCTTGCCATCAAGCGCGGGTTTGACCGAATGCATCACAACGACATTGTCCATATCGTTGATCCAGAAATATTCCTGCCCCCGATAGCGCATGGCCTTGACGGCGGACTTGGTGGCTTCCTTGGCCTCCAGCTCGCTTATCTCACCCGCCTTGAAGGCGTCATATTTGGACTGGGCGATATGGACAGCCACATCAACCAGACTTTTCAATTCCGCTGCTTTCTGATCCGACAGGTTCGTCGCTGCATTCTGATTGAGCGTGAAAACCATCCCGGAGATACCAATCAGGAAAACCGCGACCAGGAGATACAGTCTCTTTGCAATAGTGAAGCGCATTGTGTCTTTTCCGACTTTTGCACGCCTGCTTCATTCAAGTCGCCAGATCTAAGTCCTCACATCGACGGAACGACCGTTTGAAGCAAGCGCAATTGTTCCCTTTTTCAGAAATATTTCTCTGAAACGCTCTACATCCTGCTTCTATTGTAACTAATCTTGATTTTTTACTGCTTAACGCCGCGACTATTACAAACTTCGCCCTAAAAAAATAATTCTATAAAACTCAACAAAATCGATTAAAAGTGATCAAAAATCTCATTAAAATTACCACTGACGGAATTTCATTCCGGCCGCCGTAAAGTTGCAAATATTCGACTGAAGTCAACCAGAAGGTCTTTCCTAATATTAGATGGTTTTGGTCAAAACTAAAATACAACGCACCAAGCTGTCACCTTCGGCTACATCAGAGCTGCCTAATACTTTTGATTAACAACACAATCGAAACCAGTTTCGACGTCGTTTTTATTCGAAACTCGCCGCGTGTCGGCAAAGAATAGGACTCGGGATCGCCAGTTTGTTTATGGTATCAGGCAATGGGCTTGCCCAAAAACGGGCCGCCAGAAGAACAGGTAATTGTAGAAACAAAGCAGGCAAAGTTTCCTTTTTGCCCCGCTCCTTTTGTCGCCTATCGCTTGATTGCTGCAGAAAAAACAGGTTAAACAGCAAACATGACAAAAAAGACGAAACAATCACGTGAGAGCCAGGACGAGGCGCGGCGGATGGAAGCCGAACGCACCTTGAAGCGCGTCGACATGGATTCAGAGGCCATCGGCACCTCGACACTGGCCCGCGCAGCAGGCCGTGCCAAGGGGCATCTGGGTGGCAGCGACGTCGACCCCAACGATCCAATCGAGTTGTGGGGCACCCGCATCGGACGCAGCGCTGGCGCAATATTTGCAATTATTCTTGTGCTGTGGCTCATCAGTCATTTCACACGATGACAAGCCAGCCCCTTTGATGTATGGAGGGGCAATCGATGGGCTGTCCCCTTTTCATCACCGGGGCTATCCCTTCATATGACAAGACAATTCAGAACCAAGTCGGACAAGGAACAAATGGTCGCAAAACTCTTTATCGATGGCGAAGTTGGCACAACGGGACTGCAAATCCGGACCCGCCTTGAAGGTCGCAACGACATCAAGTTTTTGCGCCTGCCGGACAATCTGCGCAAGGATGCAGAGGCCCGCGCCCAGATGCTGAACGAGGCCGACATTGCCATTCTCTGCCTGCCCGATGCGGCAGCGATCGAGGCCGTCAGCCTGATCGAGAACAAAGACACCCGCGTCATTGATGCTTCGTCAGCCCACCGGACCGCCGAAGGCTGGACCTATGGTTTTGCCGAACTGAGCAAAGGCCAGCGCGCTGCCATCGCCGAGGCCAAGCGGGTCTCCAATCCCGGCTGCTATCCGCAAGGCTATCTCGCCATCATGCGGCCTCTGGTCGAAGCCGGTCTGATCCCGGCCAATTTCCCCGCAACCCTGAATGCCATTTCCGGCTATTCCGGCGGCGGCAAGGGCATGATTGCCGACTATGAAAGCAACGAAAACCCGATCAAGGTGCCTTACTGGCCCTATGGCCTGACGCTGGCGCACAAACATGTGCCGGAAATGCAAGCCTATTCCGGTCTTGAGCATCCTCCGGTCTTCCAGCCAGCGGTCGGCACCTATGCACAAGGCATGATCGGTGCCATCCCGCTCAATCTCTGGGCGCTCGACAGTCAGCCGAAACTGGCCGACCTGCATGCCTGCCTCGCAGATCGCTATGCGGACGAGATCTTCGTCAAGGTCGCCCCGCTCGAAGCCGCTGGCAAGCTGGACGCCATCACGCCGGAACATCTCAACGGCACCAACTCCCTGCATCTCCATGTTCATGGCAATGACGAGATCGGACAGGCAGTCCTGCTCGCCGTTTATGACAATCTGGGCAAGGGCGCATCAGGGGCTGCCGTGCAGAATATGAACATCATGATGGGAATCGACGAGACCACCGGCCTCGACATCGCCCCCCTCTGACCCATACTGAAAACAGACGACGGACGTCCAAGGACCAAACCCGGACCGTTTTAAAGGATCGATTGAAAGATGGAAAAATTCACCACTTTGACCGCGGTTGCCGCACCGATGCCCCTGATCAATATCGACACCGACATGATCATTCCGAAACAGTTCCTCAAGACCATCAAGCGCTCCGGCCTCGGCGTCAATCTGTTCAGCGAAATGCGTTACAATGAGGACGGCTCCGAGAATACCGACTTCGTCCTCAATCAGGACGCTTACCGCAACGCCCAGATTCTTGTGGCTGGCGACAATTTTGGCTGTGGTTCGTCCCGTGAGCATGCCCCTTGGGCCCTGCTCGATTTCGGCATCAAATGTGTGATCTCCACCAGCTTTGCTGACATTTTCTACAACAACACCTTCAAGAATGGCATTCTGCCAATCATCGTCAATGAAGAAGACCATGCCAAGCTGCTGGACGACGCCTCGCGCGGTGCCAACGCCACTCTGACCATCGATCTGGAAAATCAGGTCATCAAGGGCCCGGACGGCGGTGAGATCGCTTTTGAGGTGGATCCATTCAAAAAGAAATGCCTGATCGAAGGCCTCGACGATATCGGCCTGTCGATGGAAAAAATCAGCAATGTCGACAAGTTCGAAAAAGGCATGGAAGCAGAGCGTCCTTGGGTTTAAGCGTTTCGCCCAGCGAAACGCATAGCAATGGTGCCCTACGCACTGCCCGATCAGCGACAGGTGTTTCCCACTGGGAAACACCGACAGCCCGAAGAACACCCAAATAGCCGGGCCAACCGCCCGGCTTTTTCATGCCTATCCCGGCACTCTCCAGCCAGACCTGTCGGTCTGGCTTTTTGAATCTCACTTTGCAGTGGACAGACGATGCATTCAATTGTCGCACAAATCGAGCAGCAGCTCAGGCCCATTCCTGCAGGAACCATCCTCATGCAGGACAATCGCATCGCCAAGCGGTGGTCTGCACCCATCGCACCCCTTTTGATCAGCGCCTTCCAGATGACATCATCAACATACTCGGCGCTTTGCGGTGCAATCGAGCTCGACTTTGAAGGCACAGACCTGCCGGTCACCTCCGTCTCATGGCTGCAAGCGGCCCGCTTCTGCAATGCCTTGTCCCGGGCAGCAGGCCATGACTGCTGTTACCACTTTCACACGGACCAGCAGGATGCCGACTGGGATCCGGCCGCCAGAGGCTACCGATTGCCGACAGAGGCAGAGTGGGAATATGCCTGCAGGGCCGGCAGCAATGAACCACGCTATGGCCCGCTATCTGATATCGCCTGGTATCGAGAGAATTCTGCAGGACGCCCCAGCCGGTGGGAACCAAGCGCCCGAACGACTGGGGTTTACATGACATGCTCGGCAATGTCTGGGAATGGTGCTCGAATATATATGATGCCGAGACCTATGGCAGATACAGAAGCTTTCGCGGAGGCGGTTGGGCCGACGCGGAACGAGGGTGCCTTGCGACCAATAGGCGCCGCAGCCACCCTACATTTGCCATCGACGATTTGGGGTTTCGCATCGTAAGACCCGTTTAGGGCCTTGCAATACGCGGCTCAGGGTATTAATCGAATGCCCAGAACAGTTTTTCTTTCCGATCCTTGCGCTTCGCACTGCGGGATCGCATTTCTTTCAAGTCAACAGGACAAGCAGCATGGCCCACAAGCTCTTTCTTCTGCCCGGTGACGGCATCGGCCCCGAAATCATGAATGAAGTGAAGGTGATCATCGACTGGATGAACACCAATCTCGATGTCACCTTCGAATGTGACGAAGGTCTCGTGGGCGGCTCCGCTTATGATGCCCATGGTGTTGCCATTTCCGAGGACGACATGGCCAAGGCCATGGCTTCTGACGCTGTGATCTTTGGCGCCGTTGGTGGCCCCAAATGGGCCGATGTGCCGTATAACGCCCGCCCCGAAGCTGGCCTTCTGCGTCTGCGCAAGGATATGGGCCTGTTTGCCAACCTGCGCCCGGCCATCTGCTTCCCGGCTTTGGCCGATGCCTCTTCGCTCAAAAAGGATCTGGTCGAAGGCCTCGACATCCTGATCGTCCGCGAGCTGACCGGCGGCGTCTATTTCGGTGAGCCAAAAGAAATCGTCACGCTGGAAGATGGCCAGCAGCGCGCCGTTGACACCCAGCTCTATACCACCAGCGAAATCGAGCGCATCACCCGCGTCGCCTTCGATCTGGCCAAGACCCGCTCCAACCGCGTGGCTTCCGCCGAGAAACACAATGTCATGCGTTCCGGCGTGCTCTGGAAACAGGTTGTCTCGAAAATCGGTGCGGAAGAATATCCAGACACCCCGCTTGAGCATGTGCTGGCCGACAACTGCGCCATGCAGTTGGTCCGCAATCCAAAGCAATATGACGTCATCGTCTGCGACAACCTGTTTGGCGACATCCTGTCCGACGTCGCAGCCATGCTGACCGGTTCGCTGGGCATGTTGCCGTCTGCTTCCCTTGGTGCGCCAGATGCCGAAACCGGCAAACGCAAGGCGATGTATGAGCCAGTGCATGGCTCCGCGCCGGACATTGCAGGCAAAGGCATTGCCAACCCGATCGCCATGATCGCCTCCTTCTCGATGGCCCTTCGCTACAGCTTCGAAATGATCAAGGAAGCCGAAATGCTCGACGCTGCAGTTGCCAAGGTTTTGGAAAAAGGCCTGCGCACCGGTGACATCGCCAAGGAAGGCGACACGGTCGTCACCACCAAGGAAATGGGCGCCGCTGTCATTGAAGAGCTGAAAGCGCTGGCATAAGCAAAGACTTTTAAAGCTAGAAAAGAGAAAAGGCCGGGTCGCATGATCCGGCCTTTTTCATGCGTCAAATCCTGTCCTCAGGGCGAACAGGGATCGCTCAAAGGCCAATAGTCTAGAATACCGGGCAACCTGACTTCATCCTTGAACCACTCGGGTTCATCGACTGCCATGATAACCATCGGCACCGGAGCCTTGTGCAACAAACGCCCGTCCGAACAGGTCAGCTCAATCCGCCCCGGCGCATCACTGCCGCCACCGCCCGGCAAGGCAAATGACATCACATAGCGATAGACGGTGACGACGTAGCGGCCGTCCGGGCTGGTGAAGGTTTTGAAGACACTGCCTTTTGGCTCGCTTGGATAGAAAAACCAGATCAACAGGCCGACAAGAGGTGCCGCCAACAAGAGACGTAATTTTCGCATTCTATGCCTGTTTCAACAAAGGGAACCACGCACACAATCAGGTGGCAGGGCATCAAGGCAGAAGGATGGCAAAAGCAGGAACGGTAAAAGCCGGGCGGCGAACCGTCCGGCCTTTGTGTCGTCTCCTGCCATGGAGAAAAGAAACTCTGTTGTCGCGATACCCTCAGGAAGGTCGTCCGACCCGGCTGGATACCGTCAGCGCCATCAGCGCCAGACAGGCCGTCAGGCCCGCCAGTCCGCTCCAGCCTGACAAATGCCAGAACCAGCCACCCAGATAGCCAATGAAACTTGCCCCGACATAATAGAACAGCAGATAGAGCGAAGAGGCGTGCCCTTTGTTGCCTTCAGCCGCCAAGCCCACCGCGCCACTGACCACCGAATGACCAACGAAGAACCCCGTGGTGATCAGCCCGACGCCAACACAAATCAGCACCAGCGGTTGGAACAAGGTCATGCCAAGCCCCATAAGGGTCAGACTGAAGGCTGCCATAAGAAGCTTGCGCTGCCCGAAGCGGGCAATCAGGGTGCCGGAGACCGACGACGACAGCGTACCGATCAAATAGAGCAGAAAGATCAAACTGACCGCAAAGGGCCCCATATGATAGGGCGCTTCAAACAGCCGGAAGCTAAGATAATTATAGACGGTCGAAAAGACCCCGGTCAGGCAAAAGCCAATCAGATAAAGCCGCATCAAGGGCGGATTGCGCAAATGGGCGCGCCATGCGGACAGATGGAAAGTCAGGCTCGCATCACGTCTTTTTTCGAAATGCGTTGAAGGCGGCAGCAAAAAGGCAAAGCCGAGCGCGGCAAGAGTGGTCAAAACCCCCATCACCTGCAGAGCCTCCTGCCAGCTGATAAATTCGGTCATCAACCCAAGGCCGACCCGGCCCAGCATCGCGCCAAACGCCGTACCGCCAACATAGATCCCCATCGCCTTGGGCAAATCATCCGGGTGGATTTCTTCTGCCAGATAGGCCATTGCCACGGCAGGCAAACCACCAAGCGCCAGCCCTTCGAAGGCCCGGGCGATCAGTAAGCCATGCCAGCCCGGCGCAATGGCCGCAGCCATATTAAGGGCCGACGCCAGCAACATCGACGTCAGCATCACCCCCTTGCGGCCCAATTGCTGCGACACGGCCCCAAGCACCATGATCGACAGCGCCAGACAGGCCAGACAGAGCGACAAAGCCAGCGAGCTGGTGGCCGGAGTAACACGAAAATGCTCGGCAAACATCGGCAGCAGGGGTTGAACGCAATAAAGCAGGGCAAAGGTGTTGAACCCGGCCAGAAATAGAGCGCAAGCCACTTTTGTGAACGAGCGCGTTCCCTGCCGGATGAACGGCTGAGGCTGAGGAGACGAAACAAAAGACTTGGCAGCAGGGAGCGTTGCTGCGGCGACATTAGACATTACACTTATCCTGTATGTGTGGATTTCCACCTATATCGGATGAGTTCCAATTTATCTAATATATGATACTGCCTTTCTTGATATCTATTTTATATGGATATCCCGATTTCATACGGAGAAAGGGCACCATCCGCCATCAGCCCAAGGGAGCCAATTGATGGAACTGCGCCATATTCGCTACTTTCTGGCGGTGGCCGAGGAGAAGAATTTCACCCGCGCCGCAGCACGTGTTGGCATTGCCCAACCCCCGTTGAGCCAGCAGATAAAGGATCTTGAGCGCGAGGTCGGCAGTGCGCTTTTCTACCGCATGCCCCACGGGGCCGAGCTGACCGCCGCAGGCAAAGCCTTCCTTGAACAGGTCCATAACCTTCCCTCTCAGGCAGAGCAGGCGCTCGAAGCCGCCCGCCGCGCCGCCCGTGGTGAGACAGGCACTCTCAATCTCGGCATCACCGGCGCATCAGCCCTCAACCCGATTGTCTCACGCCTGATCCGCACCTTCCGGCGCGACTTTCCCGATGTGATGTTCCGCGTCAAGGAAAGCCACTCAACCCAATTGCGCGAGGATCTGGAAAAGGGCGACCTTGATGTGGCGATCCTGCGCCCCAGCGATCAGGATCCGCCCAGTATCACCACCCATCAACTCGACAGCGAAGCGCTGATCGCCGCCATGTCCCGCAGCCGTGATCCGGCCCCCGACGCAGAGGCAATCGATTTGCTGCTGCTCAAGGATACGCCCCTCATTCTGACGCCACCGATTGTCGGCCTGATCCTGCATGATTCGGCGATTCTTGCCTGTCAGAAAGCCGGGTTCGAGCCGATCATCGGTCAGGCCGCCCCACAGATTGCCTCGATCATGAGCATGGTTGCCGCAGATCTCGGCTTCTCACTGGTGCCCGATTGCATGCGCCAACTCGCCCTTGAGGATATCGTCTACAAGCGTCTGCACCATCCGAATATTCAGGTCGACATTGCCTGCGCGATTCTGCGAGACAATCGCTCGCCCACGGCGCAGGCCTTTACCAAACTGGCCCGCCGACTGCGTGCCGGGCATCTGGCATGGGCGCAAGATCAAAATCCAGTTTCTTCGTGACAGATCGGCAGATACACGCTCTAATATCTCTATTGCTTATTGCCCATTCGAACAAGGCCAGCCTTGCCATTGCGACCCATTACCTGAAGAGATCCGGTTCAGATGACATCTATATTGCCCACCCTATTGACTGCCACAACAGCTCTGCTCGCCTTCACTAGCACCGCGTCCACCCAATCCGGGGATGACCCGATGGCACTGCAACGCTGCATCTGGTCTTGCCTTGCCAATTCGCCCGGCGCCACCAGCCCGAAATATCACGCCTGCGTCGAACGCAACTGCAATGAAACGCAAGAGCAACCGGCCGAACCCATCCAGCGCGGGCAAAGAGGTCACTGGAGCATTTACAAGCTATCGATTGACGAGCCGCCCTATTATGACGGCTATGCGGCCAACACCGAGAGTCGCAACGGCAAACTGGCTCTAAGCTATGTCTGCGGCAAAGGTGGAGATCGATATATCTCCATGGCAGGTCGTCGGATCGACAGGCTGGCACTGGATTGGGCCGACCCCAAGCCGGTCACCTTCTCCTTTGATGGCCATCCCCCTTTGACTCTGGAAATGGGCGAATATGAAGGCGCGCTGATCACTGACATGCTTTCGCGCGATGCTCTATTGATCAGCCTGCTGCAAAGCGCCAACCGTCTCAATGTCCGCTTCGCTCGGCAATTCGAGACCTTCTCGCTCAAAGGGTCGTCATGGGCAATGAAGATCGCGCTCGATTATTGCCGTTAGACCGCGGCCCGGCCTGCCAATCGGCAGACCGGACAGCAAATTGCAATACACCTTAGCGATCCTGACCGTGATAGCCATCATTGGGGGTCATGTCGCTGGCAATTGCCACCCGGTTCGACATGTTGAAGAAACCGGTGACATTGGCGATGTCCCAGATATCACGATCCGAGAAACCGACCGCGGTGAGCATGGCGCGGTCCTCGCCGGTCACCTTTTCTGGCGTCTCGGTCAACTTCGCGGCATAATCAAGCATCACCCGATGGCGGTCTGACAGGTCTGCAGCACGATAATTCATCACCATCAGTTCTCCCAATAGCGGATCGCCAGACAGCTGCCGCACCGCTTGCCCATGGGCCACAAGGCAGTAGAAACAGCGGTTGATCGAGGAAACCACCACCGCGATCATTTCCCGCTCCAGCTTGCTCAGTCCGCTCTCATCCAGCATCAGATTGTTGTAAAGCTGCGAAAAGGCGCGAAATTTCGCCTCATCAAAGCTGTAGGCCTGAAGCACATTGGGCACCATGCCGAGCTTTTCTGCACAAATGGCAAAATAGTTACCGATATCGTCCGGCATCGGATCCATTGGCGGCAAATCAAGTGCCGTGACAGCCTTTCCCGCCTGTTTGACCGGCTCCCGGCCCTCTTTCAATTCAGTCATCTTTCCTCCCATGGAAATGTCGGGCATGATCCTGAACGGATCTTGTTTGTTCGGCCCGCGCTCCCCACGTCATATTGAAGCCTTGGGTCACAGGCTTCAAGAGCAGGAACATTCCGACATTCGTCCAAACAGGGGGATAATTTCCCGTCCCTAGCCGGGACGGAAAGAACAGATGTCATCCACAAGTCTTTTCGGTGAACAATTGCAATTTCTCGCTCAAGAAATTTTTACGTCAGTGTTTGACCAACATTTACCCTGATAGGTTTATGGTTATCGTGAAAGACCGCTAATATTCGTCTCATAACGGTCAAAAAGAAAAGGGGTGCCGGCAAACCGGGTCCCCGGAGGAAACAAAATGGCACCCGAACTGGTACGCGAACACGCCGAACGTCTGGCAAACGCCAAGGCCATCGCAGCAAAACAAGGCGATCTGGAAGCCGACTTTCTCGAGCGGCTCCTCAAAGCAAGCGACAAGGAGGATCTCTCCCGTTATCGCGCCGAGGAAATCGCCCATTTTGCACAACAGGCCTTCGAACGTTTCACCCCCCCTTTTGATGGCGGTCACACCATCGACATTTTCGACCCCGTCTACGAGGGCGAGAATGGCGAGATGCTGAACCAGGTCTCCATCATCCAACTTCACAATGTGAACAAGCCATTTCTGGTTGATTCGATCATGGGCGAGTTGCAACAGCTTGGCTTCGACATTCATCTGGTGCTGCATCCGATCTTTGATACCGAACGCGATGACGAGAAAAAGCTTGTCGGCTTGCGTGATCGCCGCGAGGCAAAGAACGGCGTCAAGCCCCAGCGTGAAAGCCTGATCCACGTCCACGTGTCCCGCATCTCCGGCAAGACGCAGAAAAACGAATTGAAGAAGGAACTCAACATTGTTCTTGAGGACGTGTCTGCCTGCGTGACCGACTGGAAGTCGATGCTGCTGCGTCTGGAAGAAACCATCGCCATTTTCAAGATCACGCCACCGCCTCTGCCGCAAGACGAAATCGAAGAGACCGTTGAATTCCTCCGCTGGCTGGTCGACAACAATTTCACCCTTTTGGGTATGCGCGAATATGCCTTTGAAGGCTCCCCGAGCGAGGGAGAGCTGAAGCGGACCCAACGTCCCGGCCTTGGCATTCTGCGCAATCCGGATGTGCGGGTGCTGCGTCGTGGCTCCGAACTGGTGACCATGACCCCGGAAATCCGCGAATTCCTGATGCGGCCGGAACCGCTGATCATTACCAAGGCCAACGTCAAGACCAAGGTTCACCGCCGCACCTACATGGATTATATCGGCGTCAAGATCTATGGCGATCAGGGCCAACTGACCGGTGAGTTGCGCATTGTCGGCCTCTTCACTTCCACCGCCTACAACCGGTCCGCCACAAACATCCCGTTCCTGCGCCGCAAGGTCGCCCGCACGATCGACAAGGCCTCGGTGGATCCGTCCGGCCATTCGGGCAAGGCTCTGCTCAACGTTCTGGAAGGCTATCCCCGCGACGAGCTGTTCCAGGTTGATGAACAGACTCTGCTCAACAACTCTGAGGAGATCCTCCGCCTCAGCCGCCGTCCGCGCGTTCGGGTTCTCTCTCGCGTCGACAAGTTCGACCGCTTTGTCTCCAGTCTCGTCTATGTCCCGCGCGACCGCTTCAACACATCGGTCCGACTGAAAATCGGCGACTATCTGTGCAAGGTCTATGACGGCCATATCTCGGCCACCTATCTCGATTTCCCCGACAGCCCGCTGACCCGCGTCCATTTCATCATCGGCCGCCGCCATGGCAAGACACCGACCCCGTCGCGTCTCGAGCTGGAAAACGAAGTCAACAAAATCGTCACCACATGGGCTGATCGCCTCGATTTGGCCTTGCGCGATGCGATGAGCATCAAGAAAGCGTCACAGATGGTGCATCGCTATTGCGAGGCTTTCTCCGAGGCCTATCGTGACACCTTCTCGCCGGATATTGCGCTCAACGACATCTCGATCATGGAGCGAATGAATGGTTCGGTGGATACCGCCATTCAATTCTATCGTGATGAAAAAGAAGCAGATCACCGCATCACCCTGAAAATCTTCCATCAGGACAATCCAATTCCATTGTCCGAACGGGTGCCGATCCTTGAAAATATGGGCTTCCGGGTGATTGACGAACGCTCCTATGCCATCTCGCCGATGGGGTCCAACCGCACCTTCTGGATGCATGACATGGATCTGGAACGGGCCAGCTGCAAGTCGATCAACATCAAGGAAGTCGGCGACAAGCTCGAAGCCTGTTTCCTCGCCATTTGGGATGGTCAGGCCGAGAATGATGGCTACAACCGTCTGGCCATGGCAGCGAACCTGCATTGGCGCGACATCACCATTCTACGCACGATTTCGCGTTATCTGCGCCAGGTCCGCATTCCGTATGATCAGGACTATATGTGGGATACGCTGGACAAATATCCCGATCTCGGCGCGCTGCTGGTCGATCTTTTCCACGCCCGCTTTGATCCCAAGCACAAGGCGCGCGAGGAGGAATGCAAACGCCTGTCCAGTGGCATCCTGACGGCACTTGAACAGGTCTCCAACCTTGATGACGACCGCATCCTGCGCAAGTTCCTCGGTGTCATTCAAGCCAGCCTGCGCACCAACTTCTACCAGCGCACCGAGGAAGGTGGCTACAAACCGACCCTGTCGATCAAGCTCAATCCGCGGGCCATGGAAGACATGCCGGAGCCCAAGCCATTCCGCGAAATCTTCGTCTATAGCCCCCGCGTCGAAGGCCTGCATCTGCGCTTCGGCAAGGTTGCCCGCGGTGGCCTGAGATGGTCGGATCGACCACAGGATTTCCGCACCGAGGTGCTCGGTCTGGTCAAGGCCCAGCAGGTCAAGAATGCGGTGATCGTGCCCGTCGGCTCGAAGGGCGGCTTCGTGCCCAAGCATCTGCCACCCTCCAGCGACCGCGAGGCCTTCATGGCCGAGGGCATCGCCTCCTATCGGCTGTTCATCTCCTCGCTGCTCGATGTGACCGACAATCTGGAGGGTCAGACCATTCTGCCACCGGAAAATGTCACCCGTCACGATGAGGACGATCCCTATCTGGTTGTCGCCGCCGACAAGGGCACGGCCACCTTCTCCGACATCGCCAACGGCATTTCAGAAGACCATTCCTTCTGGCTCGGTGACGCCTTCGCATCCGGCGGCTCCGCTGGCTATGACCACAAGAAAATGGGCATCACCGCGCGCGGTGCCTGGGAAGCGGTCAAACGCCACTTCCGGGAAATGGATCGCGACATTCAGACCGAGCCATTCACCGTGGTCGGCGTCGGCGACATGTCCGGCGACGTCTTCGGCAATGGCATGTTGCTGTCCAAGGCGACCAGACTGATTGCTGCCTTTGACCATCGCGACATCTTCATCGATCCCAATCCGGATCCGGAGACCAGTTGGAAGGAGCGCAAACGCATCTTCGATCTCGGCCGGTCATCCTGGAAGGACTATGACACCTCGCTGATTTCCAAGGGCGGTGGCGTTTTCTCACGTTCAGAGAAATCCATTACCCTGTCCAGTGAAGCACAGCAGGCGCTTGGCCTGAGCAAAAAGAAGGTCACCCCGCAGGAACTGATGAAGGCCATTCTGATGGCCGAAGCGGATCTTTTGTGGTTCGGCGGCATCGGCACCTATATCCGCGCTTCGAGCGAAAGCGATGCGGATGCGGATGACCGTGCCAACGACGCCATCCGCGTCACACCGAAAGAGCTGCGCGTCAAAGCCATCGGCGAAGGCGCCAATCTGGGTGTAACCCAGCGTGCCCGTATCGAATTCAACCGGTTGGGCGGACGCTGCAACACCGATGCCATCGACAATTCCGCAGGCGTCAACAGCTCGGATATGGAAGTCAACATCAAGATTGCCCTTGGCGCCGCCGTGCGCAAAGGCAAGATGGATGTTACGGCCCGCAACAAGCTGCTGTCCGAAATGACCAACACAGTCGCCGGTCTGTGCCTGCGCAACAACTATCTGCAGACCCTGTCCGTCTCGCTCACCGAGCAACGCGGCATGGAAGATTTCGGCTATCAACGCCGTTTGATGGAACGGATGGAAGAAGCGGGGGATCTGGATCGCGATGTCGAATTCCTGCCCGACAACGAGATCCTCAACGAAATGCGCAAGAAAGGCCAGCCTCTGACACGGGCAGAAATCTCCGTTCTGCTGGCCTATGCCAAAAACACCCTTTATGAGGATCTGCTGGAAAGCAATCTGCCGGACGAGGACTATCTGGAACGGGAGCTGCGCTTCTATTTCCCTGAAAAGATGCAGGGTGATTTTGCGGACGAGATTGCCGATCACCGCCTGCGCCGGGAAATCATCACCACTCTGATCACCAACTCGATGATCAACCGTGGCGGGGCGACCCTCATCCCGCGCATTGCTGACAAGACCGGCACCTCCGTCGTCGAGATTGCCCGTGCCTATGTGGTCGTGCGCGATTCCTTCGGTCTCAGAGAGTTGCATGATGCCATCGATGCTCTGGACAGCAAGGTCTCCGGGGCCATGCAGCTTGAGCTCTATCACGAAGTGCAGAAACTGCTCTTGGCGGAGATTTTGTGGTTCATGCGCAGCATCCCGACCTCAACCTCCATCGCAGATGCGGTAGAGCATTATCGCAATGGCATCGATGACTTGTCGCCGAAAATCGACAAATATCTGCCGCCATATCTCTCGGATCGTCTGGCTTCGGAAACCGAGCGCTATGTCGAAAATGGCGTCCCCAAGCAGCTGGCCAGCCGCATCGCCCATCTGTCGCTTGTCTCCCATATTCCGGACATCATTCTGGTGGCTGACAAGGCGGACAAGTCACTGGACACCGCGGCAGAAGCCTATTTCGCCGTTGCCGGACACTTCAAGATCGGTCGCATCGATGCCCTCGCCCAGAGCCTCGATGTCTCTGACTATTATGAAGGCCTTGCCCTTGACCGGGTGCGCGACAGCCTCTCGAACGCCCACAATCTGATGACGGCGGGCATCCTGAGCTATGGTGGCGACAACAAGTCCGGCATGGAACAATGGATCGAGGAAGAAGGTCCCGCCATCAAGCGGACGGTCAAGGCGGTCAATGCCATCATGGACAGCGACACCTTGACAGTCTCGAAATTCGCGGTCGCCGCAGGGCTTCTCTCCGACCTCGCCCGCGACATCTGATCGACACGAAGTCCAATCGACCATCAACAGGCCGGGGCATCCGTGATGCCCCGGCCTTTCTTGTGCCTTCACCCCATTCCCTGAAGTCATGACCATCGGACGATAAGTCAGGCGGCTTTGGCTTGCAGCAATCCCGCCTTTCCAGCATCCTTGCCGTCTCATCCCGACGGGATACCGGCCCGTCTTATCACCCATCCTTCAGGACTGTTCACCGGCAAAAGAGCACAATCCTGACCCTTCTGAATCCGGATCGATTTCCCCGATCGCCAGCCAGTTCTGCACCAATCGCACAGGGCACTGCGACGGGAGCGACTGCCTGCGGCAAAAGTTAAAACTGTCTTAACCAACAGACCGCTAAACTGGACGTTAACTGTGGGGCGCGACTCGCCCGCAGGTCAATCAACACCTGCCCGGACTGCCCGGACTGCCCGGACAACGCATTGCCCGCAAGAACAGACGGATCGATCCCAATCAGACGCTTGGAAAGGCCCTTTGAGCGCATGCAAGACCAACGTTCCCCCTTCCAGAGACTGGCTGACATTCTGGACGGCATCACGCCGTCCAACGAAGCAACCCATGCTCCGATCAATCTGACCATCGGCGAGCCGCAGCACGCCTTTCCGGCCTTTATCCCTGAGGTGATTGCTGACCATGCCGATGCCTTCCGCCGTTACCCGGCCATTCAGGGCACCGACGATTTCCGCGCCAGTGTCTGCGATTGGCTGAAAGCTCGCTACGGACTGGATGAAGCCGGCTTCAGCGAAAAGAATGTGCTGCCACTCAATGGCAGCCGCGAAGGCCTGTTCCACGCCATTGTCGGCGCCCGCGACTGGGCGCGAGATCACTTCGGCAAGACGCTTGATAAACCGGCCATCCTGCTGCCCAATCCCTTCTTCCATACCTATATTGCGGCAGCCCGCGCCATTGATGCCGAGCCGGTCTTCCTCAATGGTTCACCGGACTCCAATTATCTGCCCGATCTCGATGCTCTCGCCCTCGATACCGAGCTACTCGACCGGACAATTGCCTTCTTCTATGCCTCGCCCGCCAACCCGCAGGGCAGTGTCGCAGGCAAGGAAATCTGGCAGAAGTTGATCGCCCTTGGCCGCAAGCATAATTTCCTTGTGCTGGCCGATGAATGCTATTCCGAGATCTATCGCGACACCCCGCCTGCGGGCGTGCTGGAGGCAGCGGAAGGCGACTATTCCAACATTGTCACCTTCAATTCCCTGTCCAAGCGCTCCAACCTTGCTGGCTTGCGCTGCGGTTTTGCCGCAGGCGATGGCGCCTTCCTGACCCAATGGACCAAATATCGCAACATGGCCGCCCCGCAGGTGCCTATGCCTTTGCAGGCTGCTGCCGCCGCCGCCTTCCGCGATGAGGCCCATGTCGAGGAAAACCGCCGTCTCTACAATGCCAAATTCGATGCGGTGCGCCGCATTCTCGGCAATGATCTGACCTATGAGATCCCTCCCGCCGGTTTCTTCCTGTGGCTTGATGTCTCCGCCTTTGGCGACGATGCCAGCATCACGGAGAAGCTTTGGCGCGAGGTAGGCCTGCGCGTGGTACCGGGTTCCTTTCTGGCCCGCAATGATGCATCCGGGATCAATCCCGGCGACGGTTTCCTGCGCATCGCCATCGTAGCCGATCTCGATCAGACCGAAGACGCCATGCACCGTCTCAGGCACTGCCTCCTTGGGTGAGAGGCAGGGCACAGACGCCAAAGGCAACAAGACCAAAAGACTGGAAAGACCAACACGCGACTGGGACCGCGAAACATACCGGTAAAAAAGCAGCCGGCTGAACTGGAACAAGAGCGAGCATGACCACATTCGATGAGTATGGAGCCGCACCTCGTGAGGGCAGAGCCATGAAACGAAGAGCAAAAGACGGAGCCCTGCGCCACGCCCTGCGCCGCAACACCTATGCGGCAACGGGCTTGCTTGGCCTTATTCTGCTCGTCGCCATCGCAGCCAGCCTCGTCACCTGGCATGTCGGCGACCCTTCGCTCTCCAACGCCACCGAACACAGCCCACGCAACGTGATGGGTCTGGGCGGTGCAATCCTCTCAGACCTTCTCATCCAGGCCTTCGGCTTGGCAACGGCCTTTTTGTTGATCCCGCCAGCACTGTGGTTCGTCCGTCTGGTTCGCTTGCAGCCGATGGGTTTGTCACGCAACAAGGTCATGGCATGGTTTGGCGGGCTGGGCATGTTGTCCATCGCCTTTTCCGCCATCCCTGCCCCCTCCGGCTGGCCCTTGCCCTTGAGCCTTGGCGGCATGATCGGCGACAGTTTCCTGACCATTCTGGGCAAGATCAATACCGGTCTGATGCAGGGGCCAACGGCCGTCGCCATTGGACTGGTTGCAGCCCTTCTAGGCATTGCCCTGTTGCTCAATGCTTCCAATCTGTCACTCAAGGCACTGATGTTCCGCCGCACCCAGCGTCCGGTCACAGCGGCACCAGACGACGCTGAAGTCTATGATGCGGACAGCTATGACGAAGAGGACGACTGGACCGAGGACGATGGTGACGACATCGAGGATGTCGATGCCCCCCACGCAGGAGACCTCGATCGCACCAAGAGTGCAGGCGCCAGACGCCCATCGATCCTGTCCGTGCCGCTGGGCGCTATCGGTCACTGGTATTTGTCCCGCAAAGCCAACAAACGCCGCGCCAAAGGCACAATGGACGCCCATCAGGCCAAGGCAACCAAAACGGCCAAGCCTTCGCTCTTTGCCCGTCTGTTTGGCGAAGAGGATGATGGCCTTGGGGATCTGGCCAACCGCCTTGAACCCCGTCTTGATGCGGCACCAGCACCAGCCTATCAGACCGGTCACCCGATGCAGGGCCCAAGCTCTGCAGATCTTGGCTATGGCGGCCCAACAGACTTTGCCCCCACTCATGGCCGTCCCATGCAACAGGGAGACACCCCACCCCCATGGGACGATGAAGAGCTTTATGACCCCGACAATGCAGCGCACAGCGCACCGCATGGCATCGCCACACCTGAGCTGGACCGTGATCAGGGGCAGGCCACTCACCGCGCCGCCACCAATGAAGGCGTCGAAGCCAAGCCGGTTGCCGCCAAAGGCAAGACTGGCAGCGGCAAGCGCATGGTCAAGGCGGTGCAGGGCAATCTCTTCACGCGCAAGGATGATTATCAACACCCGACCCTCGACTTCCTTGCCGAACCGGAAAGCCTCGGCCCCAATGCGGGACTGACCGCCGATCAGCTGGAGCATAATGCCCGCCTGCTCGAAGGCGTCCTATCCGACTTTGGCATTCGCGGCGAAATCATCAAGGTGCGCCCGGGTCCGGTTGTCACCCTCTATGAACTGGAACCCGCACCGGGCATTAAATCCTCCCGCGTCATTGGCCTTGCCGACGACATTGCCCGCTCGATGAGCGCCATTTCCGCCCGCGTTGCCGTCATTCCGGGTCGCAACGCCATCGGCATCGAACTGCCCAATGCCCGCCGCGAAACCGTCTTTTTGCGCGAAATGCTGGCCGCCAAGGATTTCGAACGCTCGAAAGCCAAATTGCCGATCTGCCTGGGCAAGAATATTGCAGGCGACCCGGTGGTCGTTGATCTCGCCCGCATGCCCCACGTGCTGGTAGCGGGTACCACCGGTTCGGGTAAATCGGTCTCGATCAACACCACGATCATGTCGCTGCTGTTCAAGCATCGGCCGGAAGAATGTCGCCTGATCATGATCGACCCGAAAATGCTCGAACTGTCGATCTATGATGGCATTCCGCACCTTTTGACCCCGGTCGTCACCGATCCGGCCAAGGCAGTGGTGGCGCTGAAATGGGCCGTCCGCGAGATGGAACAGCGCTACAAGAACATGTCCAAGATGGGCGTGCGCAACATTGACGGCTTCAACAAGCGCGTCCGTGATTCCCTTTCCAAGGGACAGGAAGTCACCCGCACCATCCAGACCGGCTTTGACCCGGAAACCGGCGATCCGATCTATGAGCAGGAAGCACTCAACCTAGAGCCGATGCCCTATATCGTCATCGTCGTCGACGAGATGGCCGATTTGATGATGGTCGCAGGCAAGGATATTGAAGGGGCGATCCAGCGTCTGGCCCAGATGGCCCGTGCCGCAGGCATTCATTTGATCATGGCCACCCAGCGCCCCTCTGTCGATGTCATCACCGGCACCATCAAGGCCAACTTCCCGACCCGCATTTCCTTCCAGGTCACCTCCAAGATCGACAGCCGCACGATCCTTGGTGAAATGGGGGCCGAGCAGCTGCTCGGCATGGGCGACATGCTCTATATGGCCGGCGGGGGACGCATCCAGCGCGTCCATGGTCCGTTCGTGTCCGACGAAGAGGTTGAGGATATTGTCCGGCACCTCAAGATGCAGGGCACACCGGATTATCTCGAAGCGGTCACCGAGGACACAGAAACCGACCAGTCGGACTCTGGCGGCAGCAGCGGCGGATCCGACGGGGGAAGCGATGCCGAAACCCTCTATGACAAGGCAGTCGACATTGTCATTCGCGACCGCAAGGCCTCGACCAGCTACATCCAGCGCCGCCTGTCAATCGGCTATAACCGGGCCGCCACCCTGATCGAGCAAATGGAACAGGAAGGCGTCATCGGAGCGGCCAACCATGCAGGCAAACGGGAGATCTTGGTTCCCGAAGAAGGCGCCACTATGTAAAGGGGAGAAGGACGCCAACAGACCCTGATCCCAAGGGTGGCCTTGCCACAGAATGGTCAAACTGTCCGTCGTCCTTTTGCCGCATTGAATTTCTAGGCTATGCAGCGGGATTGATCCGTTGAGAATCCCGATTGCGACCAGAAAGACCCGTTCAAGACATCAGAGGAAGTGCCCGATGCAACCAGATAATCGCATGCCCCGGACAAGCCAGACCCGCGTTCAGAGTCAGGCCCGGACAAACCGGACCACTGTGATAGCGCTCGTCGGCAGCCTCTTTCTGATGCTCGGCCTGATGCTCGCCCTGCTGCTTGCCATGACCATTCACTCGCAGGCAGCCGCGGTGCTCAACGATGATGAAAAGGCAGCGCTCGGAGCCATCTCCAAGCAGTTCAACAAGACCAAAACGATGAATGGCGAATTCATCCAGACCGCACCGAATGGCGACACGCTGCAAGGATATTTCTTCATCGAGCGCCCGGGCAAGATCCGCTTTTATTATTCCAAGCCTTCCTACACCGACATCATTTCCGATGGCTCGGCCCTGTCAATCGAGGATCGCAAGCTGAAAACGCAGGATATCTATCCCCTCAGCAAGACCCCGCTGAAGGTCCTGTTGTCCGAGCGTCTCGATCTGGTCAATGATCAGCGTGTTCGTCAGGCCTCCATCGCCGATGACATCGTCAGTGTGGTGGTTGAGCAGGAAAGCCTGTTGGGAGACGGTGTTTTGACGCTGATCTTTGAACGCGAAAGTGCGCTGTTGCGCCAGTGGACCATTCGCGACCCGCAAGGCAATGACACCACCGTCACGGTCTTCAATGTCGAGACCGGCCGCCCGATCAAGCAGTCCCTGTTCGAGATCAAGCGCGACCTGAACTCCTATTGAGGCCAGCGCTCGCTCGGCCACAATGCTGTTGTTTAGCCCAAAAAGCATCGCCATCTGCAAGCGGTGCTTTTTTTGTTTTCAGACCCTGCTATAAATGGCCAACACATGCCATTGAGTCGCCTCGGATCCCGCCAGACCCGATCTGCCTCCCCTCCCCAACAGCGAGAAGAGACGCCCGTGCCCGTAACCATTGCTTCCTGGAACATCAATTCCATCCGCCCGCGCCTCCATCATGTCGAGCAGTTTGACGCAGACCGTGCGCCCGATGTGCTCTGCCTGCAGGAAACCAAGGTGATGAATGACCAGTTTCCCAGTGCAGCCCTGACGAAGCTCGGATATCAGCATCTCGCGATCAATGGCCAGAAAAGCTATCACGGCGTCGCCATCCTCTCGCGCCTGCCCTTTGCCAGCGTCTCCCAGCGGGACTTTTGCGGCAAAGGCGATGCCCGCCATATCGAAGTCACCATCGATACCGATGCCGGGCCAATCCGGATTCACAATTTTTATGTCCCGGCAGGGGGGGATGAGCCGAACCCGGCAATCAATGACAAGTTCCAGCACAAGCTCAATTTTCTGGATGAAATGAAGGCATGGCTGACTGGCGAGGAAACCGCTGCCGCCTCCATTCTGGTTGGGGACCTCAACATCGCCCCACACGAAAATGACGTTTGGTCGCACAAACAGCTGATCAAGGTCGTCAGCCATACGCCCGTCGAGGTTGATGCACTGGCTGCCGTTCAGACCGCAGGTCCGTGGCAGGATGTGGTCCGCAACCATATTCCCGTTGAACACAAGCTGTTCAGCTGGTGGAGTTATCGCTCCCCGAACTGGCAGAAATCCAACAAGGGTCGCCGCCTCGATCACATCTGGGCAACGAATGCGATTGCCGACAAAGTCAACCATGTCGAGGTCTATCATCCGGCCCGCTCGTGGGAGAAACCATCGGACCATGCACCCGTCATCGCCCGGCTGGATGTGTCCCCCCTCTAGGCCTTTCCGGGGGCAAATCCGGACAAGTGTCACCGACAGCGTTTCATGCAGTGCGCTTTGTCTTGCATGAAGGCACAGGATATGATCTAAGGCGCCGCCATGACAGACACACACAATCATGCTTCGAAGAAAAGCGGCATGGGCGCCCGCGAAGGCGCTCTGCGCCTGATCCATGCGGTGCTGAGTGACAAGGCTTTGCTTGATGATGCCTATCGGCAGGAATTGAGCGACGGCCCCTTGCGCCGCCTCACCGGTTCCGACCGCGCCTTTGCCAAACGCATCGCCACCACTGTGTTGCAGCATCTGGGTGAGATCGACACCTTGCTCAGCCGCTTCATGGACCGGGGCATGCCGAAGAAATCCGGCCCCTTGCGCAATATCCTGCGCATTGGCGTGGCAGAATTGCTGTTTCTCGAAACCCCACCCCATGCGGTGGTGGATTGTGCGGTCAGTCACTATAAGACATGGCGCAAATATGCAGGCTTCAAGGGCCTGACCAATGCGGTTTTGCGCCGGGTCAGCAAGGAAGGCCCTGCGGAACTGGCGTCCATCGACCCGGCCCGCGCCAATCTGCCTGACTGGATCTATAAAAGCTGGGTCAACGCCTATGGTCTGGCATCGGTCAATGCGATGATGGCAGTCTTCCACCAACCGCACACCCCGCTTGATCTGTCCATGAAAGAGCCCGACAGCTTGGGCCATTGGGCTGAGGCCCTGGGGGGAGAGCCGACACCAACCGGCAGCCTGCGTCTGGCGACCCATGACAGGGTCGATGAGATGGCCGGCTTTGAAGAGGGCGCATGGTGGGTGCAGGATGCCGCAGCAACCCTGCCCGCCAAATTGCTTGGCGACATCAAGGGACAGGCCGTGCTTGATCTTTGCGCCGCTCCCGGTGGCAAAACCATGCAGTTGGCAGCCTCACACGCCAAGGTCACGGCGGTTGATCTCTCCGCCCATCGTCTGGAACGCGTTAAGGACAATCTGGACCGTACCGGCCTTGAAGCTGAGCTGGTCAAGCGCAACGTCCTGAAGCTCAAGACCGACGAGCAATGGCCCTTTGTCCTGCTCGATGCCCCCTGCTCGGCAACGGGCACCGTGCGCCGTCACCCGGAATTGCTCCATCAGCGAAGCCCGGAAGATATCACGCACTTCGCGTCTCTGCAGGCAAAGATGCTCGACCACGCAGCGGCGCTGACAAGCCCCGGCGGCTTGCTGGTCTTCTGCACCTGCTCACTGCAGCCCGAGGAAGGACCGGAACTGGTCGCTGATTTCCTGATGAACAATCCAGATTTCGGCATTGAACCGATCACAGCTGGGGAAGTCGAGGGTGCCGATCCGTTCCTTCTCGAAGACGGATCCCTGCGCACCCGACCAGATCAATGGGCAGAAACGGGAGGTCTGGACGGCTTCTTCGCCATCCGGTTCCGCAATCATATGACAAATTGACGCCACCTTCCCCGATGTTGATTTTACCCAACAGATAGAGCTTGTTAACTCTTTCTTGATAAAATCCTAACCAATTGCTTACCAAGACCGGGTTCCAGCGCGCAATCGGAACCGGGCTTGGCATTGCCCTATAGCTTGGCTGCATCCAGCTCACACTCATGACGGAAAAGACCCGCGTGTCAAATACTTGGCAAAATTCGCGACTGCAAATCTCTGACTTGACCCGCCGCGTCAAGAAGATGGGCGTGCGCCGACCCAATTGTCATGCCCGCTATGTCCCCGGCTGTCCCGAGCGTTTGCTGATTGCACCTCAGGATCTGCGCACCGCAGACCCGATTGTTGCTGAAGACATTTATGCAGGCCTCTATGTCTTTGCCGGACAAGTGGAAAATTGCGAAGGGCGGTCCCCGTTCCTGATCATGCCACCAAGCCGGGAGTGGGTGCGCGAACTGCATGCTTTTCGCTGGTTGCGCCATCTCAAGGTCTCCAATGCCAGTCTGACCCGGGCCAAGGCCCAGAGCCTTGTTGACGACTGGATCACCCATAGTGCCAGGCTTGATGCCGAGGCCTGGAGCCTGCCCGTTGTGGCCGAACGCGTTTTTGCCTGGCTCAACAATTCCCCATTGATCTTGCAAGAAGCCGACCACGATTTCTATCGTCGCTTCCTGCGGGCCCTCTACCTGCAGGTCCGCTTCTTGCGGGCTTCCTCGGGGGCGATGCCTTACACGCCAGACCGTCTCACCGTGTTGATGGCCGAACTGGCTGGCTGGCTGTGTTTTTCCGGCAAAGAGCGCTATGTCCGCTCGACCTCGAAGCGTCTCGTCGCCGAACTGGACTCGCAGATCCTGCCAGACGGCGGCCATGTCTCACGCAATCCGATGGTCATCGTGTCCACGCTGCTTGATCTGCTGCCCCTGCGCCAGACCTTCCTGTCGCGCGAGTTGGAACTGCCCGAAGGCCTCAACCGGTCCATCGAGCGGATGATGCCGATGCTGCGCTTCTTCCGCCATCCCAACGGCAGCTTTGCCCATTTCAATGGAGCAGGCGCAACCCCGGCGGACCAGATCGCCACCATCATGGCCTATGACGACACACGCGGCACACCCGTGTCGGATGCCTCCTTCTCCGGCTATCAACGAATCGAGGCAGGCAACAGTGTGTTGTTGATGGATACGGGCAGCTTCCCGCCAATCGAACAATCCATTCAAGCCCATGCTGGCACCCTGTCATTCGAACTGAGCTCCGGGGTCGCTCCGATGGTCATCAATTGTGGTGCCCCCTCTTGCCGTCAGGCCGGATGGCGTGAACTGGCCCGATCCACAGCGGCCCATTCCACTCTGACGGTGCAGGACAAGTCCACCTGCCCAATCTCACCACGCCCGTTTGATCTGGATGGTCGCCCGCTGCTTTGTCGGGATATCAATGTCCAGTCCGAACGCACATTGGAGCAGGGCCTTGAAACCATCAAGGCCAGCCACGATGCCTATGGTCCCGACTACGGCATCCGGCACCGCCGTCAGATTTGGCTCTCGGTCAATGGCCGCAAGATCGACGGGCAGGATGATCTGGAAGCCGTCGGCAAAGGCATCAACAAGGGCCGCGACGGTTATGCCATCCGCTTCCACCTGCATCCCACCGTTCAAATGGAACGGGACTCGGTCGAGAATATTGTCTATCTGGGATTGTTGAATGGTGAAATCTGGCAATTTTCAGCCAAGGATGTCGACATCACCATCGAGGATAGCGTGTTCCTGTCTGACATCCACGGCATCCGCCCCAGCAAACAGCTGGCGCTGTATGGCTTTGCCAGCCACGTTTCGACCATTCGCTGGCATTTTGCCCATGTCACCAATGCCTGATTGGGCAGCCTCAGAACGCACTGATTGATCTTGAAAAGGCAACAACATGTTGCCTTTATGTGCAAAATGAATGGTTTTCCTATTTGCGAAAACGTGATATCGCCTGAGCCACTCCCCTTTGATCAACATTTCAAGCAGGCAAACCGATGTCCGTAGCTCCTCTTTCTGTTACCGCGCCGGAAATCACTTCCGTCAAGCGCGCTTTGCTCTCCGTTTCCGACAAGACCGGAATCATCGACCTCGCCAAGGCTCTGGCCGACAAAGGCGTTGAGCTGATCTCCACCGGCGGCACCAGAGGCGCAATCGCAGAGGCAGGCATCCCGGTGAAGGACATTTCCGAAATCACCGATTTCCCGGAAATCATGGATGGCCGCGTCAAGACCCTGCATCCCCGCGTCCATGGCGGCCTGCTCGGTGCCCGCACCGTTGAAGCCCATGCGGCTGCGATGAAAGAGCATAACATCCCGGAAATCGACCTTGTGGTGGTCAATCTCTATCCGTTCGAAGAGACCATCAAAAAAGGCGCCGACTATGCGACCACCGTCGAAAATATCGACATTGGCGGTCCGGCCATGATCCGCGCCTCTGCCAAAAACCATGCTTTCGTCACCACCCTGGTTGACCCAAGCGACTATGCCGAACTGCTCGCGCTGATCAATGAGCATGGCGGCATGCCTTATGAAGCCCGCAAGCGCTTTGCTGCCAAGGCCTTCTCGCGCACCGCTGCTTATGATGCCGCGATCTCTGGCTGGTTTGCGCAAGAATTGGCGATCGAAGCCCCAACCTACCGCGCCTTTGGTGGCGAGCTGGCCGAAGTGATGCGCTATGGCGAAAATCCGCATCAAGAGGCAGGCTTCTACAAAACCGCCTCGACCCGTCCGGGTGTGGCCACCGCAACCCAGCTGCAGGGCAAACAGCTCTCCTACAACAACATCAATGACACCGACGCAGCCTTTGAGCTGGTCAGTGAGTTTGATCCGGCGGTGTCCTCTGCCGTTGCCATCATCAAGCATGCCAATCCTTGCGGCGTGGCCACTGGCACCAGCCTGAAAGAGGCCTACGAGAAGGCACTGGCCTGCGATCCGGTTTCGGCCTTTGGCGGCATCGTCGCCCTCAACCAGACCCTTGATGAAGAATCCGCCGCCGAAATCATCAAGATCTTCACCGAAGTGATCATCGCACCAGACGCCACCGACGCGGCGAAAGCGCTGATCGCAACCAAGAAAAATCTCCGCCTGCTGCTGACCGGCGGCATCGCTGATCCACGCGAGGAAGGCACCACCGTCAAGTCCGTCTCCGGTGGCCTGCTGGTTCAGTCCCGCGACAATGGCAATGTTGATGATCTCGATCTGAAGATCGTCACCAAGCGTCAGCCATCCGAGCAGGAACTGGCCGACCTGAAATTCGCCTTCCGCGTCTGCAAGCATGTGAAGTCAAACGCCATCGTCTATGTCAAGGATGGGGCCACCGTTGGTGTTGGCGCAGGCCAGATGAGCCGGGTCGATTCCGCCCGCATCGCCGCCCGCAAGGCCGAAGATGCTGCCGAAGCCGCAGGCATGGCCGAGCCGCTGACCAAAGGCTGCGTCGTCGCCTCTGACGCCTTCTTCCCCTTTGCCGATGGTCTGTTGGCTGCCGCTGCTGCGGGTGCCACGGCGGTCATCCAGCCTGGCGGTTCCATGCGTGATCAGGACGTCATCGATGCGGCGGATGAAGCCGGCCTCGCCATGGTCATGACCGGCATGCGCCACTTCCGACACTAAGCGTTTGGCAAAGCCAAACGCATAGCCATGCCGCGTCAAGCACAGCACGCTCAGCGACAGGTGTTTGCATTGCAAACACCGAAAGCCTGAAGACAATAAGACAAATCAAAACCCGGCGTCCCAAGGAGGCCGGGTTTTTACATGCCAGATTTCCTACGCAAATATCTAGCGCGGCTCCAGCCGGATCGCGCCATCAAGGCGGATGCTTTCGCCATTCAACATGTCATTGTCGATGATATGCAACGCCAGCTTGGCATATTCCGCGCCCTTGCCCAGCCGCGCCGGGAACGGCGTCTTGGCACCCAGCGACTCCACCACATCCGGCGGTAAACTATCAAACATCGGCGTATGGAACAGGCCCGGCATAATGGTGCAAACCCGGATGCCGAGCTGTGCCAGATCGCGGGCCACCGGCAAGGTGAACCCCATGATCCCGCCCTTCGAAGCCGAATAGGCCGCTTGCCCCATCTGCCCGTCGGTCGCCGCAATCGAAGCGGTGTTGACCACCACCCCTCGACCGCCATTGTCATCCATCGCCGCTTCGCCCGCCATGCCGGTGGCGCATTTGGTGATCATGTGAAAGCTGCCAACCAGATTGACCTGAATGACCTTGGAAAAGAGCGACAGGTCATGAGACTTGAAAAGACCGGTCTCGCGATCCTTGCCAACCGTTTTCTTGCCCGCCACGATGCCCGCGCAATTGACCAGCACCCGTTCTTGTCCATGGGCGGCGCGGGCGGCGGCAAGACCGGCATCCACGCTTGCTTCATTGGTCACATCCACCAGACAGAAGAGACCACCAATGGCTGCAGCCACCTTCTCTCCACGCTCGCCATTCATGTCGAACAAGGCCACTCTTGCCCCCTGAGCGGCCAGAGCCCGAGCGGTTGCTTCCCCCAGTCCCGACGCGCCGCCAGTGACGATTGCCGCCATCCCTTTTGTAATTTTCATTTTGCTGTCCTCTCCTCCTGCTTGGCTTTTTGAAAGGACATTACCAACTTTTACGTAGACGTCAAATGCATAAAATAAGATAAATAATTACAATATGATATGTAAATATCACTCAGAAGCACCAAGACAATAAAACCAAAAATCTGCAATAAATCGTGCGAGCCGTGTCACAAATCTGCCCCCGCGAACGTCATGTTGGTATCACGATCAAAAACGAGGATACGGACAATGAGTCAAACCAACCCCGTCAATTTCTACTCCGAAGCAGAAACACTTGTGCCCCATCTGGTCGCCATTGAGACCGAGCTGGGCAACCACGCCAACCGGAAGCTCAACCATCTGGTGGCCCTGCGTGCCTCCCAGATCAATCAATGCGCCTATTGCGTTCAGATGCATGTCAGGGAAGCCTTGGCCGACGGAGAAAGCCAGGAGCGTCTTGACCGCCTGATTGTCTGGCGTCATGTTTCAGACTTCAGCCCGGCGGAAAAGGCGGTCTTTGCCTATACGGAAGCTTTGACAAACCCACACCCCGATGTGGATCTCTCACCCCTGCGCGGTGCGCTGCGCGAGCATTTTGACGACCAGGCGATTGCCTATTTGACAGCCAAGATTGCCATGATCAATCTGTGGAACCGCATTCAGATCGCCAATCATTGATAGACACGGTTCCATGACCAACAGATCCAACGATCAGATTTTCACGAGAACCAGACCCATGTTAATGGGTCTGGCCTATCGCATTCTCGGCTCGCATCACGATGCCGAGGATGTGGTTCAGGATGTCTATGAAACCTGGTTAACCAAAGCCGCTGATGATACCATCCAAAAGCCGGAAAACTGGTTGGCCCTTGCCTGCAGCCGCAAGGCGATCGATCGGTTAAGAGCGCGCAAAAGGCAACGGGAAACCTATCCCGGCGAATGGCTGCCAGAACCGGTCCGGACCGATCAGGAAGAAAGTGCGGAACATCAGATCCTGCTGTCTGAAAGCCTGACAACTGCCTTTCTACTGGTTTTGGAGAAACTCACTCCGAAGGAACGGGCCGCCTATTTGCTGCGCGATGTGTTCCAGACCGACTATCAGGACATTGCCGATCTGCTCGCCATCGAGGCCACCACCTGTCGCCAGCTTGTCAGCCGGGCGCGCAAACGTCTCACACTAGAGCGCGACCATAAAGCCCCCCCACCTCAACAACAAAAACAGCTGGTCTCGGCCTTCCATCAGGCCATAACGGACGGCAATTTGGACGGTCTTCGCTCCCTGCTTGCTGCCGATGTGTCTCTTTATGCCGATGCGGGTGGCAAGGCCACATCCATCAGCAAACCGGTCTTCGGGGCCAAGGCAGTCGGCAAATTCTTTGACAAGGTGCTGCTGCCCATTTGGCAGGAAAGCAATGGCATCCTTGCGGATATCGAGTTGAACGGCCAACCGGGTCTGACCCTTCACATCGATGGAAAGCTCGATTCAGCCATCACTTTTGCCTTTGATTCCAACCGGCAGGTGGAAGGTATCTTCATCATTCGCAATCCCGACAAACTGGCGCGTCTTGATCGCACGGTGCCCCTAACATGACTGGTGGCCTGACTGGTGGCCTGACTGGTGCCTGACTTGCGCAAGGAACCAATGCCCCCCATATCTGAAAGGAAACAAGTCAGAGGGGACCCTGCGTGAGCCATCGCCATTATACCGAGGATGAACTGGAGCTTTTGCCACCCGAACAGGCGGCTGAGGATGAAAAGGGCCATCGCGACGCCAAGACCGCCCGCAAGGCATCCGAGGTCCGCAAACAATTCTGGTCCGTCATCGCCAAGGCCGCCAAGCAGCTCCCGATCATCGAGGAAATTGTCGCGGGTTACTATTGCGCCTTTGACCGCAACACTCCCTTCAAGGTGCGCCTGACCCTAATTGGGGCGCTGGCCTATTTCGTCCTACCGCTCGATGTCGTGCCCGATTTCATCGTCGGCATTGGCTTTGCCGATGATGTCGCCCTGCTGACTTATGTGCTCAAAACCGTGCACAACAACATCACCGACACCCACCGCCTGCGGGCCAAGCAGGCCCTGTCCGAGCATGACATTCATGTCGAGCGATAATTGGGCTCATCGAATGCAGGGCAGCTTTAAAGGGTAATCACCACTTTGCCCTTCACTTCCCTATTTTGAATGGCGGCAATGGCCTTGGCGGTGTCTTCTAATGGATAGCTCTGGTGCAAATGCGGCTTCAGCTTGCCCTCACTCACCCATTGCATGATCAAGGCCATATTCTGTGCATGCTCTTCGGGGTTGCGGACGATTGCCTCGCCCCAGAAGACGCCGAGCAGATCAACGCTTTTTAGCATCACCAAATTGAGCGGCATTTTCGGGATCGTGCCGGAGGCAAAGCCGATCACCAGAAAACGCCCATACCAGCCGGTTGCCCTGAGCGCCGCTTCCGCCAGATCCCCGCCGACCGGATCATAAACCACATCGACCCCGTGCCCTTTGGTCAGGCCCTTCAGCGCCAGTTTCAAATCACCAAGCTTGTAATTGACCCGCAAATCAGCGCCATGGACCTCGCACAGATCAAGCTTTTCATCGGACGAGGCACAGGCGATCACCCGCGCGCCCATCAGCTTGCCGATCTCCACCGCCGCAAGCCCGACCCCGCCAGCCGCCCCAAGCACCGCAAGGGTCTCCCCCGGCTGCAGCTTCGCCCGGCTTTTCAGCGCATAGATGGTCGTGCCATAGGTGATCATCAGCCCGGCGGATTGCTCAAACTCCATAGCCTCGGGCATCAGGATGGCTTCCTCCGCATTGACCACCACATACTCCCGCGCCCCGCCCCAGCGGATATAGGCAAGGACCCGCTCGCCGATGCGGGCCGGATCCACACCCGCACCGACCGCTTCGATCTCACCGGAAATCTCGCCTGCGGGCGAGAAGGGCAAATCGGGCGTATATTGATATTTGTTGCGAATGATCAGCGTGTCGAAAAAATTGAGCGCCGCCGCCCGGACCCGGATCAACACCTGCCCCTCTTCGGCCACGGGCTTGTCGATCTCTTTGAGAACCAGATTTTCGGCCGCCCCGAACGCCTCACACAGCACCGCGCGCATGCTTTCCTCCCTCAACAGGCAATGTCCTTCAAGGCCCGCCGATCACATAGGGTCCACGGCGGCCTTCCAGTGCTCTAGAGCTAGCATGCCGGGGCAGCGTCCAAAAGATCAAACCCGCCCCTTGCCCTGAAAGTCGAAGTGTGTGCCGCAAAGGAAAAGCATGGCCGCGCATGACACCGATCGGGCTTTTACACTGCCAGCCTTCCATTTTTGCATCTTTGAGGCTAGAAAAGCGCGACTTTCAAACATCAACTGCCCGCAAAAAAGGGCAGACAGGGCAAAAGGGACGAGAGAAACACATGCGGGGTTATTTCGCCATCGGCGTGGAAGGTTTGTCCAAGGAGGGCAATTTCGGCAATCTGGTGCGCACGGCCCATGCTTTTGGTGCCAGTTTCTTTTTCACGGTCGCAGCAGAACGCACTTTCAATCGGCCCGGCACCGACACCTCCCGCTCCTCTGATCATATCCCCTATTATCCATGGGACAATGCAGAAAGCATGCAGTTGCCCAAAGACTGCCGTTTGGTCGGTGTTGAGCTGACCGACGATGCGGTGGATTTGCCATCATTCCGCCACCCGACCAAGGCGGCCTATATCCTTGGACCAGAACGGGGCAACCTGACCGCCGCGATGCAGGAACGCTGCGAATTCATCATCAAGATCCCGACCCTTTTCTGTCTCAATGTCGCCACCGCTGGCGCGATCATCATGTATGACCGGGTCCAGTCGATGGGTGGTTTCACGGATCGTCCGGTGCGCGTTGGTGGCCCGGCGGAGCTCAGAACCCATCAGCATGGCAAACCCAAATTCCGCTCGGGCGTGCCAGACGCTCTTAAAGGCTAACACCCAAATTCGTCTCGAAAAGGACACTGTCTGCATGATCCCTGCCCGCTTTGCCCACATACTCTTTGGCCTGTTTCTCTCCGGCCTGATGTCCTTCATCGTCTCTGGCATCGCCACCTATCGCGCTTTGGGCCTGATGGATGGCTTCATGGGCGAATGGATCGGCTCATGGCTTTCTGCTTGGGCAGTGGCCTTTCCCTGCGTGCTTGTCGTGGCGCCAATTGCCCGCCGTCTGGTGGCCTTTTTGGTGGTCAAACCGGACCAACCCACAAGCTGATGGGCAAACTTCCCGCCGCAAGCCTGCCTTGCCCTTCTCCTGCCTTAATTGGCTTCAATTCTGCTTGGAAATTTTCAAAATCAGGGCCGTTTGACGCGGAAACCGTAAAATCCGAAGAAAGACAGCAATTTTTTCTTTGGCTTCACGGTTTGGTAACCCCGATCTTGGTAAATGTTGAATGAATGAACTGGAGCCACGTGCTCCTGATGGAATCCAGTCGAACGGCGACAGGTAGAGATGAAAAGCGTAAAAATCCTCGGTGCAGCCACCCTTTTCGCACTTTCCGCCACTGCAGCTTTTGCGCAGGGCGCAGCGACGCGTGTAGAGCAATTCAAGGACTGGGGCACATATGTCTTCAATGATCCGCAGCGCGGTAAGATGTGCTTTGCGGTCAGCCAGCCCAAGGACATGGAACCCAAGAATGTGAACCGCGATCCGGTTTACTTCTTCATCACCACACGTCCGAGGGAAGGTGTCCGCGAAGAAGTCAACGTGATCACCGGCTATCCTTACAAGGAAGGCTCCAAGACCACCATTGAAGTCGGCTCTGACCGCTTCACCCTTTACACCTCTGGTGATGGGGCATGGTTGGAAAATGCAGCCGAAGAAGCCCGTCTGGTTGGCGCCATGCGCCGCGGCTCTTCGATGATCGTGCGGGGCACATCCCGCCGTGGCACTCTGACCGTTGACACCTACTCCTTGTCTGGTGTCACGGCAGCCAGCCGCGCAGCGGTTGATCAGTGCAAATAGGCAAACAGCCGAGCTTCGGCCCGCACCTTGAAAAGACGAACGGAAAAAAGCGGCTGACAAGGCCGCTTTTTTGCATTATACACCCCACTTCATATTCACGAGCCACCCCCTGACAGGCCAGCCGCCATAATGGTGAAAGGCAAAAGGGCAAGGTTCTGGTCCGCTCCCATCTAAGACGCAATCGCGCGCGGGGCGGGTCGTTCCGGAATGGTGGCCTCCAAGGATCGCACAGAGGCGATCGGCCTTGAAAAGAGGAGCCTGCAGCCACACGCTGCAGCCAATGACCATGGATACTGCATCCCTTGCGGCAGACGCCGCCACGCCCGCTGCTGCCGACAATCCAGCCGCGTCTGAAACTGTCGCTATTGAAACCAGCCACGGTTATAGCTGGCCAGCCCTTGATCCGGACAAGCTCAATCTTGTCGGCATGGATCGCGACGATCTGGGCGAAGCCATGCGCCGGATCGGTGTTGCGGAAAAACAGATCCGCATGCGCGTTAACCAGCTCTGGCACTGGATCTATATTCGCGGCGCGACCTCGTTCGATCAGATGACCAACATCTCCAAGGATCTGCGCTCCAAGATGGCTCTGGTCTACACAGTAACCCATCCCGAACTGGTCGCCGAGCAGATTTCGGTTGATGGCACTCGCAAATGGCTGCTGCGTTTCCCGCCGCGCGGCGCTGGCAAGCCAGTGGAAGTGGAAACGGTCTATATTCCGGATGAAAATCGCGGCACCCTGTGTGTTTCCTCTCAGGTTGGCTGCACACTCAACTGCACCTTCTGCCACACCGGCACCCAGAAGCTGGTCCGCAACCTGACGTCGGAAGAAATCGTTGCCCAGCTGCGCGTCGCGCGCGAAATGCTCAATGACTTCCCCGAGCGTGAGCCGGAAACCGGAGCCATTGTGCCAAAGGCGGGGCGCTTCGTTTCCAACGTCGTGATGATGGGCATGGGTGAGCCGCTCTTCAACTATGACCATGTCAAAACGGCCATGCTGATCATGTCCGACGGTGATGGCCTGTCCATTTCCAAGCGCCGCGTCACCCTGTCGACCTCGGGCCATGTGCCAAATATCGAGCGAATCGGTGCGGAAGCGGGCTGCATGCTGGCCATTTCCCTGCACGCCACCAACGATGAGCTGCGCGACGAACTGGTTCCGATCAACAAGAAATGGCCTCTCAAAGAGCTGCTTGAAGCCTGCCGCACCTATCCCGGCGTCTCCAATGCCAAACGGATCACCTTTGAATATGTGATGCTCAAAGGGGTCAACGATTCCATTGACGACGCCCGCCAACTGGTCAAGATGCTGCGCGGCATTCCTGCCAAGATCAACCTCATTCCGTTCAACCCATGGCCGGGCACCCAATATGAATGCTCTGACTGGGAACAGATCGAGGAGTTTGCCGATTTCATCAACCGCGCAGGCTATGCCTCGCCGGTTCGCACGCCGCGTGGTCGTGATATTTTCGCCGCCTGTGGCCAGCTGAAATCGGAAACCGAGCGTCTGCGCAAGGTGGAACGGGACAAGCTCGAAGCCGAATTGGCCGCTTTGGAAAGAATGCGGCTGGCCAATCTTGCAGGCGACGGCCATGATGACGATATGGAAGGGGACGACTAGAAGCCCTTGCGGCTTCATTCTCCCGCCTCTGCGCACACACGCAAAATAACAGGACCAGACCAGTGAGCCTTTCCCGCATCATCGCCCGCCTTTTCATGGTGCCCATCGGCCTCATTCTGGCTTTGCTGGCGGCTGGGGTCTTTCTTGGATTTGCCCTGTTGGCAATGGACCCGAATTTCGCAGGCCCCGGCCCAGATCCGGTCTTTGAGAATGTTTTCTCGGTCTTTACCGGCGTCTTCATCGCTGGCATCTTCGGCTCGATCGGTTTCTACCCGATCCTGCTCGGCCTGATCGTTGCCGAGATTCTATCCTGGCGCAGTCTTTTTGTTTATCTCGCCTACGGCCTTATCCTGTCGCTGTTTGCCTTCCATGCACCGGGCGAACGGGTCGACGAGTTGGCCATTGCCCTTGATATTCGTGCCATGGCCGCAGGGCTGGTCGGCGGCTTTGTTTATTGGCTGGTGGCCGGCCGCGGCGCAGGCATCGTCAAACGCACTCCCGCCAACAAGCCCCGCAACCTTTAACGCCCAGTCGACAATCCGGCGCGGCACTCTCCGGCAAACAACGCCCGATTGTCTTCCAGCAAGCGCGATAGCCGCTCGATCATCGTGCGGATTTCTGGCCGATGACGATCATCGTCATTAACCACCAAATGCAGGCGAACCGTCAGCTCCTCAATCACATCACTGGCCCTTATGAGCTCCGGCGCAGCATCGCCAAGAAAGCAGGGCAAAACACTGCGCCCCTGCCCCGCTTTTATCATTTGGAACAGCACATGCGGGCTGTTGGTCCAGCCATAAATCTCTAGATCGTGCCGCTCATAGACCCACCGCTCTGAAGCAAAGCGCGCATCTTCCTTGCCCAGTGAGACCCAAGGGCGATCCGCATCCTCACCAAGATCCTGTGCTTGATAAACCGCATAGGCCACATGCACCGACGGACGCACAGCAAAATTGCCCGTCTGCGGCGGGTTGCTAATGATGGCAATATCGCTGTCCCGGTTGCTCATATTCAGGCCCTCATGGGCATCGAAACAGCAAAAACGAATATCCCCCGGACCGTGCGACAATGCCTTGTTCCTCTGAGCAAGAAACATCGCCAGCCACGAATCCCCCGCAATGCCGACAAAGGGATCGCCAAAGGCCCCGCTATGCCACTGCGTAATCGCGCCCGAGATTGTGGCCATTTCACGCACACGCTCAAGCAGGCAAATCCCATCAGCAGCCAGTTCATATCCGCGGCGCGAACGCTCAAACAAAATGCGATTCATTGTCCGCTCAAGAGCCAACATGCGCCGTCCGATGGTCGGCGCTGAAATGCCCGTGCGCGCCGACGCGGCCGACAGCCCCCCACCCTCGGCAACAATCAAAAACAGTTTCAGATCATCCCAACTTGCTTCCATCTCAGATCATTCCTGAATTGCACCACAGCCCGCACCTTTTAAGCCATGATTGGGCAGACAGTCACGGATCCTTGCCCCCGCTTCAACATGCATCCATGAAAAGCATCTTTCATTTGGCGCTCTACAGTTCGTTGCGATCCGGTGCTATTGTCACTTTAACCCGTTAAGTCGCTGTATTGCATCACCAAAATGCAAGCCAGCGACGAAAGGGAGCATCCCATGGCTCCGCATGCAGGGTTTACGTAATCGTCACCAGCCCCCTTCCCCATTGGAATGGACGCCCATCTTATGGCCGCCAATCCACGCGGACGCTTGCCTGCAAAAAATTAGGCCAGCGCCGCGCCGCAAAAGGAGATGACCAGAATGGAAAGCCTGCTCATTTGGAAACGCACCAGCCAGACTGACATGTCGCGCAATGACCCCTTTGCCGATCCCCTCGATCGCCCCGAATGGCAAGGGCTGATGCCACTTTTGCGGATCTATACCAGTCTCATCCGCTGAAAACACCCCAAAGCCCCACGACAGAGGCGTCATCCGTGCGCCTGTCGCCCTTCGCGTCTTCCCTTCTTTGCAAAAATCAGCTAGGACCGCGCAAACCCCTAGCGGACGCCAGCGCAAAGCACGGATCGGACGACAAGCATGATGGACGCCCTGATCAAGCCCCTGATAAGGGAAAGCAAAGACAATCCTGTCTATATGGCGCTGGTCATCACCGGCGCCCTGTCGCTATTGTTCCTGCTGCTGCCCACCCTCGATTTGTGGGTGTCCAATCTCTTCTTCAGTGAAACCGACGGATTCTGGGCCAAGCAGAGCTGGTTCTTTCAGCGCCTGCGCCGAATGGGCATTCTTTGGCCACGCCTGATCATTCTGGGATTGCTGCTGTTCCTCGTTGCCCGTCTCTTCGCGCCGCAACTGCGCAAGCTGATCTCCATTGCCCACGCCTTGATTCTCATCCTGACGGTTCTGCTTGGCACGGGACTGCTGGTCAATCTGGTCCTCAAGGACCATTGGGGCCGCGCCCGGCCAATCCAGACCGATGTCTTTGGCGGCCAATGGCCCTTCTCCGAAGTTTGGCTGATTGCTGGCAATTGCGAGAAAAACTGCTCCTTCGTGTCCGGCGAAGGGTCGATGTCCTTTTGGCTGTTCGGCCTGCTCTTTTTGGTGCCACTGGCTTGGCGCAAGGTGAGCTTCTGGATCATTCTGATCTTTGCCAGCCTGTTCTCCCTCAACCGCATCGCCTTTGGGGGTCATTATCTCTCGGACATTCTGCTCTCATGGTCCCTGACCGCTCTGGTCATGGCCCTGCTCTATCATCTCTTCTCGGATAAAAGCCCCCTTGGCTGGACACCGGAGCGGCTCGAAACCGCATGGGACAGGGCAGGTGCATGGCTTTGCAGCAAATGGGTCCCACCAAGCTGAGCAGAAGCGCGTAGCAAGCCCGATCATTTGCATCGATACCATCACGAAGATCGTGCAAACTGATTGGATTCAGACGGAAATTCGCTTCTCCCCCCCTTGCGCAGAACTATATAGCGCCTATAGTGCCGCCAGATATGCTGGAGACTGCATTCTCCTTCCAAATGACACAGGCGCTCACCTTCCCAGCAGCGCCGACAGCGAATCAGGTGAAATCGCATGGCTAAAAAAGGCGATATCAAAAAGGTCGTGCTGGCCTATTCCGGTGGCCTCGACACATCCATCATCCTCAAATGGCTCCAGACCGAATATGGCTGCGAAGTCGTGACCTTCACCGCCGACCTCGGTCAGGGTGAAGAGTTGGAACCAGCACGCAAAAAAGCCGAAATGCTCGGCATCAAGGACATCTATATCGAAGATGTGCGCGAAGAATTTGTCCGCGACTTCGTCTTCCCGATGTTCCGCGCCAATGCCCTTTATGAAGGCGTCTATCTGCTTGGCACCTCCATCGCCCGTCCGCTGATCTCCAAGCGTCTTGTCGAGATCGCCGAAGAAGTCGGTGCTGATGCTGTGGCCCACGGCGCAACCGGCAAAGGCAACGATCAGGTTCGCTTCGAGCTGGCCGCCCGCGCCCTCAACCCGGACATCCATGTCATTGCCCCTTGGCGGGAATGGGACCTGACCTCGCGCACCAAATTGCTGGAATTTGCCGAGCAGAACCAGATCCCCATCACCAAGGACAAGCGCGGCGAAGCGCCCTTCTCGGTCGATGCCAACCTGCTGCACACTTCATCTGAAGGCCGCGTGCTCGAAGACCCGGCTGTGCCAGCCGAGGAATATGTCTATTCGCGCACCTTGAGCCCGGAAGAAGCCCCCGATCAGGCCACCATCATCGAAGTCGGCTTTGAAAAAGGCGACGCGGTGTCCATCGATGGCGTCAAAATGACCCCGGCGGAAATCCTCACCAAGCTCAACCAGCTGGGCCATGACAATGGCATTGGCCGGCTTGATCTGGTCGAGAACCGCTTCGTTGGCATGAAATCCCGTGGCATCTATGAAACCCCGGGCGGCACCATCCTGCTGGCAGCGCACCGCGGCATCGAGAGCATTACGCTCGATGGCGGCGCAGCCCATCTCAAAGACAGCATCATGCCGCGCTATGCCGAGCTGATCTATAACGGCTTCTGGTACAGCCCAGAGCGTGAAATGCTCCAGGCGCTGATCGACAAATCTCAGGAATATGTCACCGGCACCGTCAAGCTCAAGCTTTATAAAGGCAATGCCGATGTCATCGCCCGCGACAGCGAGTTCAGCCTCTATAGTGAGGATCTGGTGACCTTTGAGGAAGGCGCGATCGATTATGATCACAATGACGCCGCTGGCTTCATTGAATTGAATGCCCTGCGCCTCAGAACCATCGGTTACCGCAACCGCAAGGCCAAATAGATCTTTGCAATGATGAAGATATGAGATTGGCGGGGCTTTGCTCCGCCTTTTTTGTGGGAGGCAGGATGACGCCGATCCTCAGACAGCATGAAGAAGCCGGCACGCTCTCTAGCGCGCTCTATTCCCCGTGCGAGACCTATCGCTATGCCCTGACGCGGCAATGGGACGAGAGCGGCAAAAAACTGCTCTTTATCATGCTCAATCCGTCCAAGGCAACCGAGCTGAAAAACGACCCCACCATCGAACGCTGCGAACGACGCGCACGCGCTCTGGGCTTTGGGGGCTTTCGGGCCTGCAATCTGTTTGCCTTCCGCGCCACCGATCCGCGGGATTTGAAAAAGGCCAAGGACCCAATAGGCCCGGACAATCTTTCCCAATTGATGCAAGCCGCCAGATGGGCCGATGTGATTCTGTGTGCTTGGGGAACCCACGGGGCGCATATGGGTCTGGGTCCGGCGATCAAATCCCTGCTTCTCTCGCAGGGCCACAGCTTGCAGCATCTGGGCCTCAGCAAAGAAGGCCATCCCCGCCACCCGCTCTATGTAAGCTACGAAACCCAGCTCGAACGCTGGCACTAAGAGGCGAAAATTTCACGAATGCAAGTTATAGCTGGGACAGCTATAGGCTCAGACAAGTCCAATCAATAGCGAGCTTGACGTAACGAGAACTTCTAATCAAAGTTAGTAGGGAATCAGCCAAGCGGTATTGCTGCCGGCCCGCCTTTCGGCAACCAAGCAAAACGCAAGTGCCCTCACCAAGCATTTGGGGGAAATGATGGTGAGGGTAAAAAACGGGCCCACATGTGGGGGGACGGACCCGCCTCATTGTCAGGTGTCCTCGAGGATGAACTCGAGGATAGAAGGTTTGCGTTATTCGTTCCGGAAATAAGGTTACCGGTGTGACAGTATCTATAGCAAACTACTTACTATGGGTCTGTCCTCCAAAGGAGAGGACATTGTGAATAATTACGAGGAAAATCACCATTTACAGAATTTGCTGGAACAATGTCGAAACAACCTGGGGGAGAGAGGTTTTTTCCAGCCTTTCCTTGAGCTTGTTAAAGAGCTGAAATCAGTTCAGATTGGGATCTGGAGCCACAAGCATGACGTGCCCAAATGTCTTTTCATCAGAAATTTGGAAAATCCCATCTTTGGTGAAGTGGCTAAGTCCATTTATATGACCGGCTGGTACAAGCAGGATCCGCTGATAGACAAGCTGACCGCCCAGAAAAAGGGAACAATCGAGATTGTGACGCATAGTCAGGTGAAGGGCCTATTCTCCGATGAATTCCTTCTGGCCTTCGCCTCGATCCTGCAAAGCAACAACCCGCTTTCCGGCTTTGCCGACAGAATTTCTATTCTAGCCGCTCTGCCAGATATGCCGATGATCATTCATTTATATTTCCAAAAGTTCGAACAAGTGGATTTAAACCATCCGCTGCTGCCAAAACTCATCGAGCTGATCACCGAACATTTTCCCAGTGCCCCTCAATTGAATGCGGTCTATCAGGAAGCCCCCCATCCAGCGCTTTCCAACCTGTCTGATCGGGAACGAGAAGTCTGTATTGGCATTCTCTCAGGCAAAAAGGCTGAACGAATCGCCGCCGACATGGAGGTTGCTCCCTCCACCGTCGTCACCTACCGCAAGCGTGCCTACGAAAAACTCGGCATTTCCTCGCGCGCCTCACTGTTTGACCTGTGTGGGTCCTGATGCGGTCAATGCCGCGTCTTCACGCGACTGTCACAGCAAGCAGCTAAAGCCTTTGGAGAGAACCGTCAAACGGCTGTTTAACGGACGCTTGTAAAGCCACGTTGCGCGCAACTGGACCTCCAAAAGGGACGCAAAAGACGCCGGGAGGCCAAAAAAAGTGCCCCCCTTGCCCCGTAACGCCCCAGTTTTCGCGGATTCAGAGCTTTTCAAGCCGCAAAAATTCGTATAGAGCTTCTCGCCAATTCCCCAAAGAACGCGGGCTGCCTTTTCGCTCCGGTCGTCACCGGAGCTTTTGGCTGTGCCCTGACATAAGAGACAAACCCTATGAACCTGCGCAACATTGCGATCATTGCTCACGTCGACCACGGCAAAACCACGCTGATCGACGAATTGCTGAAAGCCTCCGGCATGTTCCGTGAGAACCAGCAGACCGAAGAGCGGATGATGGATTCCAACGACATCGAGCGCGAGCGCGGCATCACCATTCTGGCCAAGGTCACCTCGCTTGAGCATGCCGGCACCCGCATCAACATCGTCGACACCCCTGGCCACGCCGATTTTGGCGGCGAGGTGGAGCGTATTCTGCACATGGTTGACGGCGTGATCGTGCTGGTCGATGCAGCAGAAGGCCCGATGCCCCAGACCAAATTCGTGGTCTCCAAGGCCCTCAAACTGGGCCTCAAGCCCATCGTTGCGATCAACAAGATCGACAAACCGGAACAGCGGGCCGAAGAAGTCCTCGATGAAGTCTTCGATCTGTTCGCCAATCTCGATGCCAACGAAGAGCAGCTTGACTTCCCCGTGCTCTATGGCTCTGCCAAGAATGGCTGGATGGCACTGGAGCCGGACGGACCGAAAACCGACATGGAGCCGTTGTTTGATCTGGTGGTCAAGCATGTCCCGGCCCCACAGGTTGAAGAAGGCGAATTCCGCCTGCTGGCAACCACCATCGAAGCCGACAACTTCCTTGGCCGCATTCTGACCGGGCGCATCCTTGCTGGTGAAGTCAAGCCGAACATGAGTGTCAAGGCTTTGGCCCGTGATGGCAAGCTGATTGAAAATGGCCGCATCTCCAAGGTCATGGCTTTCCGTGGCCTCGAGCGCCAGTCGATCGAAAAAGGCGAAGCGGGCGACATCGTTTCCATCGCCGGTCTGCAAAAGGCGACCGTAGCTGACACCATCTGCGCCCCATCCGTCACCCAGAGCATCGAAGCCCAGCCAATCGACCCACCAACCCTGTCCATGACCTTCCGCGTCAATGACAGCCCGCTGGCTGGCACCGAAGGCGACAAGGTCCAGAGCCGCGTCATCCGCGCTCGTCTTCTGTCCGAAGCTGAAGGCAACGTGGCGCTGAAGGTTGAGGAAGCTGTCGATTCCGACGCCTTCGTCGTGTCGGGCCGTGGCGAATTGCTGCTGTCCATTCTCATTGAGAATATGCGCCGTGAAGGCTTTGAACTCGGCATTGGCCGTCCGCAGGTGGTGATGCAAAAAGACGAGAATGGCAAGGTCACCGAGCCAATCGAAGAAGTCATCATCGACGTCGATGACGAATTCTCCGGCGTTGTGGTCCAGAAGATGCAGGAACGCAAGGGCGAGATGATCGAAATGCGCCCATCGGGCGGCGGTCGCACCCGTCTGGTCTTCTATGCCCCGACCCGTGGCCTGATAGGCTACCAGTCCGAACTGCTGTCCGACACCCGCGGCACGGCAATCTTCAACCGAATCTTCCACGAATATGCGCCCCATAAAGGCCATATCGCCAGCCGCAACACCGGCGTTCTGCTGTCCAACGGCAATGGCGAAGCGGTTGCCTATGCCCTCTGGCAGCTGGAAGATCGCGGTCCAATGATGATTGCGCCGGGCACCAAGGTCTATGAAGGCATGATCGTCGGCGAACATACCCGCGGCAACGACCTCGACATCAACGTGCTCAAAGGCAAGCAGCTGACCAACATCCGCTCCTCGGGCAAGGATGATGCCATCAAGCTGACCACGCCATTGAAACTGAGCCTTGAAGCGGCGCTCAGCTACATTGCCGACGACGAGCTGGTGGAAGTAACGCCAAAATCGATCCGTCTGCGCAAAATCCTGCTCGACCCGAATGACCGCAAGAAAGCCGAACGCGCAGCCAAAAAGGCAAGTTAAGCGCTGAAGGCGACCAGACAAACAAAAGCCGCGCGGAGAATATCCGGGCGGCTTTTTTGTTGGCTCTTGGTCGCGTTTGCAAGGCGTTTAACCCAACGCGATGACTGCAAGTTGCAAACCAGCCCCATTTTAATGGGTGATCATGGTCGACATCTGCCTTATATGCTGCTGGTCTGACTGCCGCACGTCTTCCGGTTCTGACAGCAACTGAATACCGAGCCGATCCCCCTGCCGCCAAATCATCCGGGCGGACGCCAAGTGACCATCCTTGCGGTTGAAAATCGCAAAAACATCGGGCAAGTGTTGCTCAGCCGGCAGAGACAGCATCATGCCCTCTGCCCCTTGATTGCGAATGACACAGTCGACACTGAAACAATAATTGTTGTAAAAAATTTTCCCGCCCTTCAGCACACGCACGCGCCGACTGGACCGGTTTTCAAGATGAAGGGCCACGCCACACTCCTTTGGACAACCCAAGATTAAATTGCTTCTCTAGGTTGCAAGTTAACAGAGTGTTAAATTTGTGCAGTGCGGATTGCAATTTGCGGTTAACAAAGGGTTAAAGCCTGTGCATTTCTCGCAATAAGTGCAATCAGCCCGAACCAGCAAGCAAAGGAAAGGCCCCTGAAAATCTTCAGGGGCCAAGTGACGTGACAGACATTTTAAAGACGCTGGAAGCTTACCCCCAGAAGTTTACCCCCTTGAGGCTTAACCCCCAGAAACTTAGCCCCCAGAAACTTAGCCCCAAGGCCCTTCCGGCTCGTCATCTCTGCTTGGCCGATTTGCCCGCACCGTGCCGCCGCCCCATGGGCCATCATCATGGCTCTGTTGCATTTGGCTGCGGCGCTGGTTGGCACCCATCGTGCCACCATTGGAAACGGTCAGCGGACCCTCGCCGCCATACCATTCCGCCTGCAAGGCTTGCAGCGCGTCGATGCGGTTTTGGGTGTTCGGATGGGTGGAGAAGAGATTGTCCATCTTCTGCCCGGACAGCGGATTGATGATGAACATGTGGGCCGTCGAAGGATTTTCCTCGGCGGTATAATTCACCTCACGCCCCGCCGCATTGGCAATCTTGGCCAAGGCAGAGGCCAACCACAAAGGCTGACCGCAAATCTGCGCACCGATCTTGTCCGCCTCATATTCCCGCGTCCGGCTGATCGCCATCTGCACCACCGAGGCCGCAAGTGGCGCAAGGATCATCAAGGCAATCGTCGCGAAAATGTTGGAATTGCCATTCTCGTCGCGGCTGCCGCCAAAGAAGAAAGCAAAGTTGGCAAGCATCGAAATGGCACCGGCCAGCGTCGCGGTAACCGTCATGGTCAGGATGTCATAATTCTTGATGTGGGCCAGCTCATGCGCCATCACGCCAGCCACCTCTTCGTAGGTCAGGCGGTTGAGCAGACCGGTCGACGCGGCAACCGCAGCATTCTGCGGATTGCGCCCGGTGGCAAAGGCGTTGGGCTGCTCGCTGTCGATCACATAGACCTTCGGCATCGGCAGCTCGGCTTCGGCGGCCAGTTTTTCGACAATCTCGTAATATTCCGGTGCGGTGCGGGCATCGACCTCGACGGCATTATGCATCCGCAGGACCATCTTGTCCGAATTCCAATAGCTGAAGACATTCATGCCGAGTGCAATGATGAAGGCGATCATCATGCCCCCCGAGCCACCGAGCATATAGCCGATGGCCATGAACAGGCCCGTCATACCGGCCAGCAACAAAGCGGTACGGAAGAAATTCATCTGCTGTCACATCCTCTTTTCAGGGTTCATCGCCGCCAACAGGGCGCGAAAAGTGTCTTTTTGACCATTTGGATCACCGACACTTATCCTATATGGTAGAGGATAGAGTAGAATTTCAAGTCAATCAGGACCGCCAAGGACACAGCATGACCCGTGATCCGTCAAATACCCCGCCAGAACAAGATCAAGAAACCAAGGCTGAGCAGGATGACAATGTCGTCCAGTTTCGTCAGGCGGTAGAGATCAAACAGCCGTCTCAGGCTGCCGCTGAAGAAGCCGCCAAGCCTCGTCGCGCCTTCGAAGACCTGCCACCGGCCGCCCAGCGCGCCTTGCTTGAAGCCGAAGAACGCCGCAAGGAGCGCGATGCCCTGAAGGAAAGCGCCGAACGGCCGAAGGAATTTGGTGGCCGTGGCGGACTCGACCCGTCCCGCTATGAGGATTATGAAATTGGTGGCCGCACCATCGATTTCTGAGCCAGTCATCTGGCCAACAAAAAAGCGGGCCTTTCAGCCCGCTTTTTTCATATTCGTATATCTTTCAGATCTCAAAGCTCGGCTGACCGCGCCCAGAGATTGATATCTTCTTCGCGAGCATAAAGATCGATCTCGACCAGTTCCTCGGCACTGAAATCGAGATTGCCAATCGCGCCGACACAATCCTCCACCTGCTCAGGGCGCGACGCACCAATCAATGCCGTGGTGATGCCCCCATTGCGCAACACCCATGCAATTGCCATCTGCGCCAAAGTCTGACCACGACGCCCGGCAATCTCATTGAGTTTGTTCAGATTGGCAATCGCCGCATCCGTCAAACTGTTCGGATTGAGCGACTTGCCCTGCACCGCACGGGAATCCTGCGGCACCCCATTGAGATATTTGTTGGTCAGCATACCCTGCGCCAGCGGCGTGAAGGCAATCGAACCAACCCCCAGCTCATTGAGCGTGTCTTTCAGGCCATCCGTCTCGACCCAGCGATTGAGCATATTATAGCTTGGCTGATGAATGAGGCATGGGGTGCCCAACTCGTTCAGGATCGCCACGGCTTCCTGCGTGCGTTGGGAATTGTAGGACGAAATGCCAACATACAAAGCCTTACCCTGCCGCACAATGCTGTCAAGCGCGCCCATGGTTTCTTCCAGCGGGGTTTCCGGATCAAAGCGGTGGGAATAGAAAATATCGACATAATCAAGCCCCATCCGCTTCAGCGACTGGTCGCACGAGGCGATGAGATATTTCCGGCTGCCCCATTCCCCGTAAGGCCCCGGCCACATGTCATATCCGGCTTTGGAAGAAATGATCAACTCATCGCGATGATGCTGGAAATCAGTGCGCAGGATCTCGCCAAAGGCTTCCTCGGCGCTGCCATAGGGAGGGCCATAATTGTTGGCGAGGTCGAAATGGGTGATGCCCAGATCAAAGGCCTTCTGACAAATGGCCCGCTTGGTCTGGTGTGGCGTGTCATGGCCAAAATTGTGCCACAGCCCCAATGAGATGGCAGGCAGCTTTAGCCCCGACTTGCCACAGCGACGATACAGCATGCTGTCATAGCGATTGTCTGCAGGTACATACATCTTTCTCTCCCCTTATCGCCCGTGACTGCGATCATAGGCGTTGAGGGCCGGAGAGGTCCAACCCTCAAGCACCCCGTCACGGGGTTTGTAGATTTCCATCAAGAGCGGATGGCAAGCTGCCACATCGCTGGTATGTTCCGAACCGCAATCCCCGCCCGGACAGGTGCTTTGCACCGCCAACAGGTCAATCTCGGCAAACAATTCCAGATAGTCGCCGGGGCGCACCGGGCTTGCCTTCATGAAATATTGCCCCGTATCGCGGGTGAAGCCCGTGCACATGAAGACATTGAGCACATCATGCACATGCCGCTCCGCCTCCTCCAGAGACAGCCCCCGCGCATCGGCCAAGGCACGGGTCAGGTTCGAATGGCAGCAATGGTGATAGTCGGTGCCGCCAAGCAACTTGCCCGTATAGGGATCGCATCGCGTGCCGATCACATCATGCACCGAGCCGCCATAGGCATCGATACCATACCAGTTGAGTGTATCCTCAACCACCGTGGCAATCGGGCGCATATAGGGCAGGTTCGACCAGAGCTGATCGCCAATCGTCACATGGGTGCCGTGCAGGGCGCGGGTCTTGCCGGTAAACAGCCGCTCGCTCAGATCGGCTTTGTTAAACAGATTAAGATCACCGACCTGCGGCCCTTCAATGGAGACGGTGCGCAGAAAATGCCCGGCAGGCACTTCGATCGCGGCCGCCTCACGCGGCGGAACAATCACCTCGGCCACTTTTTGAGCTCCTTCGCGCGCCTTGGCATAAAGCGCCATATCGGGCTTGGGCAAAGTCTCGGTTGGATAACAGATCACGGGCTTCACGGCCCGGCGCATATCAGCGTCGGAAGGGGCAGCTCTGGTCATGGGAAAGGCCTCACGGCAAACTGGTGGGTTTCGCCCAGTCTGTCAGACAACAAGCCACCAAGGCAAGCAAATAAACCCGACACTCTGACAAGGCCGGGTTTATCTGGTTCACATCATTCAGCCCACAGTGAGCCTTAGCAACTCAAAGCCGGAATGGGGATCGATATGGCGCTCATCCCCCATAAAACCATAAGCTTTGTAAAAACCCCTGCCGATGGCATTGTCGACAAAGACATCGACCGTCAGTGGCCTCTTGCGCTTGGCAGCGTGATCAACCAGTGCCCGGCCCACGCCTTGCCCATGCCAATCCGGCCGGACAAACAGCCCGCCAATATGCCATATTTGCTCCATCTCGAGCAGGCCGATAAAGCCAACAACCTCACCGTCCACTTCATGGACCCAGGTCTCGGCCATTTTGAGATAGATGTCGCGGGTCAGGATTTCGGCCCGGTCTTGGAATTGCGTTGATAGAAACGGATGTGCCAGATCACTGGCCGCGCGCCACAAGGCGATAACGGCCTCGGTATCCTGATCTGTGTAAAGTCGGATCATGTTGAATGTCCCATATAGGTGCCGTTCGGTCGCCTATTTGCAGGCACCGTTGGCAAAACAGAAATGTTGAGAGCGTGACCGCCTTCTGCAGCAAAGATCTGCGCACAAGAGCGATCATCTGAAAGCCAAACTGGCTTCAACCTGTCACCGGGACATCAAAACTCCTGTTGCAATGAAACTTAAGGAAACAAATACAACACTCTGACAAACCCAGCAAGCCCAACACGGCAAGGCTTCCCCCTCTGACCGAAGTTCCCACGGTTCCGTTTTTTTCCTTTCCGCCTCAGTCTTTTTCGTCCATATGATGAATATCAAGGCGATGACATGCCCGATATTTAGGGATGAAAGAAAAGAGGCCTTGAAAGCGAGGCCGAAAATCGGGGGACCATCATGCGATTGATCGTGGACGGGCTGGGATGCATCCGGGGCGGGCGCCCGGTACTCGAGCATGTCAGCTTCACACTGGATGGCGGCAAGGCGCTTGTGGTCACCGGCCCCAATGGCATTGGCAAATCCTCGCTGCTGCGCACCCTTGCCGGTTTGGTGCGCGCCCATATGGGCAGCATGCATCTGGAAGGCGGCGACGGAGAAATCGCCGTTGGTCAGCAAGCCCACTATTTCGGCCATGCGGACGCCATCAAACCCGCCTTCACGTTGAAGGAAAATCTAGATTTCTGGCAGGCCTATTATGGCAACGGGACCCGCAGTGCCTTTGAAGCGCTTGATCTGGTCGACCTTGGCGATCTGGTTGACATGCCTGCCGCTTACCTTTCCGCCGGTCAGCGTCGCCGTCTGTCACTGGCCCGACTTCTGGTCTGCCACCGGCCTTTATGGCTGCTTGATGAGCCGACTTCGGCCCTTGATATCGCCTCTGAGCGCAAGCTTGAAGACCTGATGGCCGATCATCTGGCGGAGGGCGGGTTGATCATTGCCGCCACCCACGCACCACTGGGCCTGCTCAATCCCGACCGGCTCCATCTTGATCGCAATCAGGCCGACGACCTGAAAGACGAATTCGCCGAAGAGAGCGACACACACGAGGAGATCAAGGCATGAGCGCGATGGGTGCCCTGTTTGTCCGGGAGCTAAGACTGTCGGTCCGCATTGGTGGTGGCGCCTTGATGGGTGTGCTGTTTTTCCTCATTGTTGTCACCGTCTTCCCCTTTGCCGTCGGCCCGGACCTCAACCTCTTGGGACGACTGGGCCCTGCCATTCTCTGGATCGGTGCCTTACTCGCCACCCTGTTGGGTCTGGATCGGCTGTTTCAGGCTGATCAGGAAGATGGCTCGCTTGATCTGCTGCTGCTGGGCGATCATCCACTGGAATTGATGGTGCTGGTCAAATGCGCTGCCCAATGGATCGCCACAGGTCTGCCGCTGGTGCTCGCCACCCCGCTCCTGTCGCTGTTTCTCAATCTCGAACCGGTCGGCATTGCGGCGGTCACCGCCACGTTGCTGGTCGGCACCCCGGCCCTCACCCTGATCGGGGCAATCGGCGCGGCCCTGACGGTTATTCTGCGCCGCGGCGGCCTTTTGTTATCGATCCTGATCCTGCCGCTGACCATTCCGATCCTGATTTTCGGGGTCAGCGCCTCAGTTGGCGCAGTCACAGACCCGGCTCCGTTTGACACGCCCTTCTATATTCTCTGCGCTCTGTCGCTGATGTCGCTGGTTGTCGGCCCGATTGCTGCGGCCGCAGCTTTGCGGGGTGCACAGGAATAGACCGGATCTATAGCCCAAAGGTATCGCACCATGTGCGCCTTCCTTACGAAATCGTAATCCGCCAGCGACATGACACGTGATATTGGTCAAGGCGGAAAGCACGCTTCCGCCATAATCATCAATCAGTCTCAGCCAACCGACCATTGGCCGGGCTTAGGGAGAGAGCAAGCCACACTGCGCACGGGGTCGCATCCGAGCCACCCGGATACCGGGATAATGTGCAGATACGGGTCCTGTGATCCGAATATGGCTTGCAGCAGGTTTGAACGCAGGGACCACGCATGACAGATACGCAGAAGAAGTCCTTCAGCATTTGGGATCTGGCAAATCCGACACGTTTCTTGTCGATTCTCGATAAGATCATGACACCGCTCGTCATCCTGACGGTGGTGGCCTTTGCTGCCGGTCTTTATCTGACCTTTTTCTACGCACCGGACGATTATCAGCAAGGCGCGACGGTCAAGATCATGTTCATCCACGTGCCCGCCGCCTGGCTGGCCATGTTTGCCTATATGGTGATGGCCATTGGCTCCCTCGGCACCTTGATCTGGAAGCATCCGCTGGCCGATGTTTCGGCCAAGGCCGCTGGCCCCTTGGGGGCTGCCTTCACGTTTGTTTCGCTGGTCACCGGCAGCCTGTGGGGCAAGCCCATGTGGGGCACCTGGTGGGTCTGGGATGCGCGCCTGACCTCGATGCTCGTTTTGCTGATCATCTATCTTGGCTTGATGGCCCTCTGGCGCACCATTGACGATCCGATCCGGGCGGGCAAAGCCGCCGCCATTCTGACACTGGTCGGCTTTATCAACATCCCGATCATCAAATTCTCGGTCGACTGGTGGAGCACCCTGCATCAGCCCGCCAGCGTGCTGACCCTTGACGGTCCGAAAATCCACGCCTCGATCCTGATTCCGCTGTTGGTGATGGCCTTTGCTTTCACGTTACTGTTCACGGCCCTTCACTTCAAGGCCATGAAGAACGAGATCCTGCGCCGCCGCATTCGCACCATGCAAATGCAGGCCGCCCGCTCTGTCGCCTCCGGCAATGGTGCGGTCGCCGCCTCACGCGCCACCCCGGCGGGACAAAAGCCCGCCACAACCCACTGACAGGCAGGAGACAGACAGCATGTTTGGCAATTATGCAGGTTTCATCATCGCCTCTTACGGCGTCACCCTTGCCACCATAAGCCTGCTGATTCTCTGGGTCATCATCGATGGCCGCACGCAGGCGAAGGCTCTAGCGGAACTGGAAGCACGCGGCATCAAACGCCGGTCCGCTCGCCGAGCCTAGACCCTATCCTCCCATTATGCGATCAAGGCGACAGCCATGAGTGACAAACCAGACATTCCCAAACAGGCCCGACCCGAAAAGGCCAAAGCGCCAGACACAACAGAGTTGGACCCAGACAAGAAGGGCGGCATCAATTTGCTGATCCTGTTGCCACTGATCATTTTCGTCGGCATGGCGGGCCTGTTCGCCTACCAGATGAAATTCGGCAACAATCCCAATGAAGTCCCCTCGGTCCTGATCAACAAGCCAGCCCCGGATTTTGACTTGCCAGCATTGGATGCCAAGTTCGGGATCGTCCGTCCAGATCAGGGTGAGCTACCGGGCTTCAAAACCGCCGACCTTCTGGGCAAGGTCTCGGTTGTCAATGTCTGGGCCTCCTGGTGCCCAACCTGCCGCGACGAGCACCCGATTCTGCTCGATCTGACCCAAGACCCACGCTTTGAGCTGGTGGGGCTGGCCTATAAGGATGAACCGGCCAACTCCGCCCGGTTCCTGAGCAACCACGGCAATCCGTTCGACGCCGTCGGCATGGATCTTTCCGGCCGCACAGGCATCGATTGGGGCGTCTATGGCGCCCCAGAAACTTTCATTGTCGACACCAAGGGTGTCATCCGCCACAAACATATCGGGGCCCTGACACCGCGCTCTGTGGCTGAAAGCTTCATGCCAAAGCTCGAGGCCATTCTGGCCGAGCAATGATGGCGCGCTGAGCCTCTGATGGTAAAAACACAAAGGGCCCATACGGGCCCTTTTTCTTTGATCAAAATGTGCTAGCGCCTCAGGACGGTTTGCTCTCATCGGGCGCATAGCGGGTCAGCAAAGGCATTTGGAAAGCCCCGAAAATCATGGTGATCGGCATCACCCCGAAGACCTTGAAGTTAATCCACATATCGGTCGAGAAATTGCGCCAGACCACTTCATTGACAATCGCCAGAAAGAAGAAAAACACTCCCCAGCGACGGGTCAGGATCCGCCAGCCTTCGGCATTGAGCTGAAAGACCGAGTCAAACACATAGCCAAGCAGGCTCTTGCCAAACAGCAAGCCCACCAGCAGCACGGTGCCGAACAGGGTGTTGACGATGGTCGGCTTCATCTTGATGAAGGTATCGTCATGCAAATAGAGCGTCAGCCCACCAAAGACGAACACCACCACCCCGGACACCATCGGCATCACCGGCAGTTTGCCGAACTTCAAGCGCGACACGGCCAGAGACAGGATGGTCGCAACCATGAAGGCAGCCGTGGCAAGGAAAATTGGTTCCAGCCCGATCCCCAGCCAATCAGCGATAGCCTGACCGCGGGCATTGGCAAAGAAAAAGACGATCAGTGGCCCAAGTTCCAGCGCCAGCTTCAAAAGCTGGCCACTATCGGCCTGTTCGGCGGGCAGATTGTTTTCGGGTTTGTCTGACTGATCCATAACTCTTATTCGCTCACTTGGCTGGTTTGGTTCTGTTTTGTGACCCGTCAGGCCCGATCACCCTGCAAGACCGGCGATCGCGCGGGCAAAGTCGCCACTCTCAAACGGTTCGAGGTCGTCGACCCCTTCCCCGACACCGATGAAATGCACCGGCACTTTATGCTTGGCGGAAATGGCCACCAGAATGCCGCCACGCGCGGTGCCATCCAGCTTGGTCATCACCAGACCGGTCACACCGGCCATTTTCGTAAAGACTTCCACCTGATTGAGCGCATTCTGTCCCGTGGTCGCATCCAGCACCAGCAGGACCGAATGCGGCGCCTGCGCATCATGCTTCTTGATCACCCGGACGATCTTCTGCAACTCATCCATCAGCTCGGTTCGGTTTTGCAGCCGTCCAGCCGTGTCGATCATCAACACATCCATCCCGGCGGCCTTGGCCTCGTCCATCGCATCATAGGCAAGGCCTGCCGCATCAGCGCCAACCTCGCGGGCAATCACCGGACAGCCGGTGCGTTCACCCCAGATTTTTAGCTGGTCAATGGCCGCCGCGCGGAAGGTATCGCCTGCCGCCAGCATGACCTTCTTGCCTTCATCGCCGAGCTTTTGGGCCAGCTTGCCGATGGTCGTGGTCTTGCCTGCCCCATTCACGCCGATCATCAGGATCACATGCGGGCCACTTTCAGGCTTGGTCACCACCATAGGCTGGGCGACCGGACGCAGGACCGCATCCACCTCCTCGGACAGAATGGCCTTCACCTCGTCGTCGCTCACTTCCTTATTGTAGCGACCATCCGACAGGCGGTCGGTGATCGCCATCGCGGTTTCCACCCCGAGGTCGGCCTGAATGAGAATGTCTTCAAGATCCTGCAGCGTATCATCATCCAGCTTGCGCTTGGTGAAAATGGCGCTGATCCCTTCTCCAAGCGCTCCGGATGAGCGTGAAAGCCCTTGCTTCAGGCGATCAAACCAGGACCGTTTCGGCTCAGTTTCAGATTTAGGCTCAGGTTCGGCAAGGGTCGCCTCAACGGCGATGGGAGCCTCTGCGATGGGCTCGGCAACAGGATCCGCCCCAGAACCTTCCCCAGAATCCTGTTCGGAAGGCTCAAGCGTCTCATCGCCCGGCATGTCCGGCTGAGGCGCGTCCGCAATCAACTCCGCTTCAACATTGACCGCTTCGGCAGCATCCTTGGCGGATGCATCACCTCCAGGCGCTTCAGATGCACCCGGCGCGTCGGAGGCAATCTCCTTCGCAGTGTCCTTTACAGCCTCTTCTTCGGGGGTCGCATCGGGTGCCGTCTCATCTGGGGCCTTGTCATAAGACCCGAACAGAAAACGGGAAAGACGTCCTTGTTTGGCCATGCTCCCACTCCTTTTGTCACTTCGGGCACCGGCCTTCGGACCGGGCCATCAAATCTTTAAATCCCGACGGCCAGCAAATGGCGATGGGTCGCATCGACGATCCGGGCAGGAACAATCTCCCCCGGCTCACCAAAATCAATCTCCGTCAGGGTGAATTGCTCGGTCCGCGCCAAACCGTTGCGCTCGACCAGCAACTGCACCTCCCGTCCAATCTGGCTCTGCAAATGCCGCTGCAACGCGGCCTCGCCCGCCTCTCGCAGACGCTGGGCCCGCTCACGGATGACAGGGCCTTTCACCGCAGGCATCCGCGCTGCAGGTGTACCGGGTCGCGCCGAAAAAGGGAAGACATGCAAATGGGTCAGATCGCATTCCTCGACAATATCAAGGCTGCGCTGGAACATATCCTCGGTCTCGGTTGGAAAGCCAACGATGATATCCGCGCCAAACACCATATCTGGCCGCAAGGCCCGCACCTCTTTGCAAAAGGCAATCGAATGATCCCTGTCATGGCGGCGTTTCATCCGCTTGAGGATCATATTGTCCCCCGATTGCAAAGACAGATGCAAGTGTGGCATCAAGCGCGCTTCATTGGCAATGCAATCCATCAAATCCGGATCGGCCTCGACCGAGTCGATCGACGAAATCCGCAAGCGCTCAAGAGAAGGCACATGCTTGAGGATCGATTTGACCAGCGCACCCAATTTTGGCTCACCGGGCAGATCGGCTCCATAGGAGGTGATATCCACCCCGGTCAGCACCACTTCCCGATAGCCATTATCGACCAATTTGGCGATCTGATCGACCACCGGTCCCATCGCCACCGAGCGGCTGTTGCCCCGACCAAAGGGAATGATGCAGAAGGTGCAGCGATGATCGCAGCCATTCTGAATCTGGACGAAGGCGCGGGCGCGCCCTTCCAGCCCGTCAATCAAATGAAGCGCGGTTTCCCGCACACTCATAATATCATTGACCCGGATTTTCTCGGCCATCGGCACGCCGAAATCAGGCACCGACTTGTAACTTTCCGATTTCAGCTTGTCGTCATTGCCGAGCACCAGATCCACTTCCTCCATCGAGGCAAAGCGTTCGCTCTCAGTCTGCGCAGCACAGCCTGTGACGATGATCCGGGCGTTGGGATTGTCGCGCTTGGCACGGCGGATCTGCTGACGGGCCTGTCGCACGGCCTCATTGGTCACCGCACAGGTATTGACCAATATGGCGTTATCGAGTCCCGCTTCGGTTGCCTGCTGCTTCATCACTTCGGATTCATAGCTGTTGAGGCGGCACCCGAAGGTCAAAACCTTGATGCTCATCCGGCATTCTCCTGCGCATCCACGCCGAGCTTGCGCCAACTCAGATCATCAAGATCAATCTCACCGACATATTCCAGCTCGGTGCTGCCGGTCATCAGGATGTGATCGTCTGCCTCACGCCATTCGATGGTCAGATCGCCACCGGGCAAATGCACCAACACCTTGCGGTCGGTCAGCCGATTGCGAAAGGCAGCAACCCCGGCCGCACAGGCCGCTGTGCCACAGGCATTGGTCAGCCCGACGCCGCGCTCCCAGACTTTGAGGGTCAATGCGCCGCGATCATGCACCTGGGCCAGCGAAATATTGGCCCGCTCGGGAAAGATCATGTGGTTTTCGAGCAGCGGCCCCACCCGTTCGAGACCATAGCTTTCGACATCCTTGTCGACCCAGAAGATCGCATGGGGATTGCCCACATTGACCACCGAAGGGCTGTGCAGAACCGGCGCGTCAATCGGTCCGACCTGCAACTCGATCGCGCGCGTATCCTCAAACGGTTCGGCCAGAGGGATATCCTGCCAACCGAACTTCGGCACGCCCATATCGACACTCACCATGTCGGGTGCCCCTGCCCCACGAGCCAGCAAATGGCCAACAACGGTCTGAACCGAAACTTGGGCCTTGCCCGTTTCTTCCATTAGCAAACGGCCGATACAGCGCGTGGCATTGCCACAGGCTTCGACCTCACCACCATCCGCATTGTGAATGCGCATGAAGACATCGGCTCCATCGGGCGAGGTTTCCAGCGTGATGAACTGATCGCATCCCGGGCCGGTTGCCGGATCGGCAAGCGCACGCACAGGTTCCGGCCCCAATTGGGGCTTGGTCTTTCGCGCATCAATCACGATGAATGCGTTGCCAAGACCGTTCATTTTCAGAAACTGCAGACGAGTGGCCATAGGGGAAGCCGTTCCTTGATAAGATACTGTTGAGGGGTGTGAAAGGATGTAAAATTGTCAAGCCGACAAGGCATACGCACTTTCGGCGGCTGAATAGCCCCCTATATGGCGAAAAGCGCGGCAAATTACCACCCCAAACAATGCAAAGCTCCCTCCCGAAGGGGCTCAGATTGGCATAAATACAACAAAAACCGCACAAGGCAGATGCTCGCGCGGTTTTATGCGTTCATTTCAGGCCGACAATCGCCGCCCAACTGACTTTCTGCTCAGCCGTTGAGGCCCGCTAGCATCACCTTTGACAGACGCTGGGCGAAGTCCGCCGGATTGGCCGGATGTTCGCCGTCAAGGATCAAGGCCTGATCAAGCAGCAAATGCGCTCCATCCGCCAGCGTCGCCTTGTCGGAGGCGGCTTCGAGCTGCTTGGCCAGCGACAGGATCAGCCCGTGGTCCGGGTTGACCTCCAAAATCGGCTGCAAGCCCGGCTGCGCGCCCTGCTGGCCACGCATCAGCTTCTCGAACCGACGATCCGGGCCAAAGTCCGGCGCAACGATACAGACCGGGCTGGTAGCCAGACGCGAGGAAACCCGCACATCGGACACGGCCTCCCCAAGGGTCTCCTTGACGAAGGCCACCAGAGCCGCAACGGCACCCTTATCCTTGGCCTCTTCCTCTTCATCCTTCTTGTCGTCCTCGTTGCCTTCCTTGGCCGGTTTGGCGATGGCATCAAGATCCTCAGCCCCTTGCGAGATCGACTTGAAGCCCTTGCCTTCATAGCCCAAAGCAGTCTGCACCCAGAAGGCATCGACCGCATCGCTCAGCAACAACACTTCCACGTCGCGCGCCTGATAGCCTTCGAGCTGCGGGCTGGCCAAAATGGCCTCCTTGCTATCGCCAAGCGCATAATAGATCGCGGTCTGGTTCTCTTTCAGCCCCTCGATATAGTCTGCCAAGGTCCGGCTCTCGCCCTTGGTGGTGTCAAAGCGCACCAGCTTGAACAACTGGTCGCGGCGCTCGGGATCTTCATAAAGCCCTTCCTTGATCACCGCGCCAAAAGCCTGCCACAGGGAGGCAAATTTCTCCGCATCTTTCTTGGCCACCTTTTCCAGCTCGGACAGGATGCGGTTGGTCACACCCTTGGAAATGGCGCTGAGGATCGGATTGTCCTGTAACATCTCGCGTGAAATGTTGAGCGGGATATCCTCGCTGTCGACAATCCCGCGCACGAAACGCAAATAGGCTGGCAGGATCTCGGCATCGTCGGTGATGAAGACCCGGCGAACATAGAGCTTGATGCGGCCCTTGCGGTTCGGATCGAACAGATCGAACGGTTTATGCTCAGGCACGAAGGCCAACACATTATATTCGGTGCGGCCCTCGGCGCGATAATGGATCGTCAGGGCCGGATCATCAAACTGCCCGGAGCTATATTGATAGAATTCTTTATATTGCTCGTCGGTGATCTCCGACTTCGCCTTGGTCCAGAGCGCAGACCCATCGGTCAGCTCTTCCTCTTCCAGCGCACTGGTTTCCTCATCGATCCGCATCAGACGGATCGGCACCGGTACGTGAGCGGAGTAATCCCGCACGATCCGTCGGATCGACACCGCATCGGCAAAGCTCTTCTCATCCTCTTTCAAATGCAGCACGATCTTGGTGCCGCGCGGCAGGCTGTCTTCCTCATTGGCCGGCGCAATCTCATAAGACCCTTCACCGTCGGAAATCCAGCGCCAGGCCTCCGCGTCCCCAGCCCGACGGGAGACAACCTCAACCTTGTCGGCCACCATGAAGGCAGAATAAAAGCCAATCCCGAACTGACCGATCAGCGCAGACCCGTCGTCGCCACTGGCCAACTGATCGAGAAAGGCGCGGGTGCCCGAGCGGGCGATGGTGCCCAGATTGTCAATTAGCTCGGCCTTGCTCATGCCTATGCCATTGTCGGCAACCGTCAACGTGCCCGCCTCGCCATCAGAAGACAAGGTGATCTTGAAATCCGGGTCATCCTTGACGAGATCGCCATTGGTCAGCGCCTCATGGCGCAGTTTCTCGCAGGCATCCGCTGCGTTCGAGATCAGCTCACGCAGAAAAATTTCCTTGTTGGAATAAACCGCATGAACCATCAAGTGAAGCAAACGGGAGACCTCGGCCTCGAAGGAATGGGTCTCTGTTTCGGCTGCTGTCTGGGTGTCTTGGTCAGACATGGTCAGATCCTTCCTGTTTTCCAATCATATTGAGCCAAAGTCGGCTCGGTCCTCATGCATCTCCCCACATCCCTCGACCGTGATCCCGAAGAGACCACCATAGGCAAGCATGACGTGGGGAGGTTTGACACAGCATCTAGCAACCCCGACCAACGCTTTCAAGATGGGGCAAGGCCGCAAACGGCACAAAAAAACGGGATGCCGTGAGGCACCCCGATAAGGAGCTGTTGGGATGTTGAAACGCGGCCTGTGTGATCGGCCAATTTCCTGACAAGCCGATCGAACCCGATGCTGCTGATGCCTCCCGCGATTTTGGTCGAACCGAAGAGACTGAGACGGGTCTTTGCAAATGCTCATCAAAAGGGGGCAGAGGCTCACATTTGCAAATCGCCGCGTGACAACAGGTCTTATATTGGGGGGAGGTGATGGTTTTCCAAGGGCTGAAATAAGGCAATTTTGTGATTTTCGCATGAAAATCAATGCATTATGAAAATTCTGTAATCTTCCTATTTGTCCGATTGCATGGCTGTGCTTCGACTAGCCTGCCGCCGCGCCCCTAAGCCTTGCCCAAGGCCTGCACCTGCAGCCTCTTGCCAAGCTGCTTTTTTGCGGCAATCATGAAACATCACCCGACAGACCCTATATAGAAAGAATGCACACGACAGGGACGGAACCATGATTTGAGGCCGCAAACCGGCAAGGAGGATCGATTGCTCGATAACAGTGATGAAAGTGTGACGCGACCGGCGGAGCAGAGACCCGCCACGGTGATTGGCCATTCCCAAATGGCCCCGTCAGCCCCACCGCAGATCTGCTTCAACCGGGTTGAACTGATGGCAATCCTCAATGTCTATGGCCGTATGGTCGCCGCCGGAGAAATGCGCGATTATGCCATCGACACCCTGAAGGACCGAGCCATATTCTCCATTTTCCGCCGCACCAGTGAAATGCCGCTTTATCGCATCGAGAAACATCCCAAACTGGCCCGCAAACAAGGCGCCTTCTCCCTCGTCTCGCAACAGGGCCAGATCCTCAAACGAGGCCACGATCTGCGCCCAATTCTTGCATTGCTCAATCAGAAACTGATGAAGTTGGTCGAAAAGTGACCGGTCGACTCGTCATCCTGATGCAAAAGATCCTATGCAAAAAGCCGCCCCGAATGGGAGCGGCTTTTCTGATATCTTGTGGCATCTGGCTTGATGCAGCAAGCGCCTATTCGCGGTTGCCAAACAGCTGCAGCAGCATCAGGAACAGGTTGATGAAGTCCAGATACAGACGCAGAGCGCCCATAATGGCTTTCTTACCTGCGGTATCAGCGCTGTCGCCTTCGAAATACATTTCCTTGATCTGCTGAGTGTCATAAGCGGTCAGACCGGCAAAGACCAGAACACCGATCACGGAGATGGCGAACTGCAGAGCGTTGGAGCCAAGGAAGATATTGACGATGGAAGCGATCACGATGCCGATCAGGCCCATCATCAAGAAGCTACCCATACCGGACAAGCTCTTGGTGGTGGTGTAGCCATAGAGGCTCAGACCAGCAAAAGCAGCGGCGGTAATGAAGAAGACCTGAGTGATCGACTGAGCGGTGAAGACCGCAAAGATCGAAGCAAGAGACACGCCCATCAGCGCGGCATAGACCCAGAAGACCATCTGTGCGGTGCCAGCGCTCATTTTCTGAATACGGAAGCTCAGGAACATCACCATCGCGAAAGGCGCGAACATGATGACCCATTTCAGCGGGCTGGCAAACAGGGTTGCGCCCAGCTGGGTATAGCCAATCACCTTGCCATCAACGACGCCGAACGCCATCGAATAGGTGACATAAGCCAGAAGACCAGTCACACCCAGTGCGATGGCCATATAGTTATAGACCTTGAGCATGTAGCTGCGCAGGCCCTGATCAATCTGAGCCATCTCGGCGGCGCGGCCGCTTAGATGTGCGCTCTGACGGAAATCATTCGACATGGTTTCTCCTCAAAAACTCGAAAGTTATATCACGGTCTGGCGGCTCGCCGGGTCTACCGACAAAGGGACGAGCGAAGCCATCTTCGTTCCTTCAAACGACATATGGCCATTATATGGTAGGCTTTGGCACCAAGCTCAAGCCCTTTTTCGGACCAGTTCGCGATTCACGTCAAAAGGTTACGAGAATTTAATCTCATCCTCGCACCCAGCCGGAAGTGTAAGCTTTTGTTAACCAGCCCTGAGGATCCGGGCGGGTTTTTTGTTGAGGCTCGACCATGTGCCGAGCAATCCCAGCACCACGGTTGCCACCATTGCCAGCAGCACAGCGACCACAGCCGCCATCGGCTGGAAGGTGAAAGGCATGTCCATCACCTGCGTTAGCACCAAATAGGCCGCACCATGGCCGATGCCAAGGGCGAACAGAGCCGTGATCAGGCCCAGAAGGCCATATTCAAGGCTATAGGCCGAGAGAACCTGCCGACGGCTGGCCCCCAGCGTTTTGAGGATCACCGCATCATAAATCCGCTCTCGCTGACCCGCCGCCAAAGCACCGGCCAGCACCAGAATGGAGGCAAGGATCGCCAGTGAGGATGCAGCCCGCATGCCCCAAGCCAATTGCCGCACCAGATCATTGACCCGATCCAGCGCCTCCCCGACCCGCACCGTGGTGACCGTCGGAAATTCCTTGATGACGGCTTTCATCACCTCCGCTTCCTGCGCACGAACCGCATCGGGTGCCTGCTCCCCCTCGCCGTTGAGGGACAGGGTCGCCAAATGGGCATGCGGCGCACCCGCAAAGGTGTTGGGCGAGAAGACCATGACGAAATTGATCGCCATCGATTGCCATTCCACCTGCCGCAAATTACTGATTTCGGCAGAAATGGTCCGCCCCAACACATTGACCGACAGGCTGTCACCAATCGCCAGTCCCAGCTCATTGGCCAATTCATAATCGAACGAGACCAAGGGCTTGCCCGCATAGTCTGCTGGCCACCAGTCCCCTTCCATCAGGGTGGAATTGTCCGGCAAGTCGGCCGAATAGGTGATGCCACGATCACCGCGCAACACCCACCTTGCCCCGTCCGGCGCGTCATACTCACTGGACGGAATGCCCTTCAGCTCTGTCAGCCGGCCACGCAGCATCGGCACCCGCTCCCTCTCGCCATTGGGGGCAAGGGCGTCAAGCCGCGCCTCGAAGCGTTCAACCTCGTTATTCTGGATATTGACGAAGAAGAAGTTCGGCGCTTTTTCCTGCAAGTTTCCGGTCAACTGATTCTGCAAATTGAGATCGATCAGCACCAAGGTCACCAGAAGGCTAAGACCAAGCCCCAAGGACAAAGCCACCGACGGGGTCAGCGCCCCGGGGCGATGCAGATTGGCAATCGCCAGACGCGGCACCACCCGCCGGATGCGCGGCAGCCGCTTGGCCCCTTGCATGATGGCATAGGCAATCAGTCGCAGCAGCGCAAAAACGATCACCATGCCGATCAGAAACCCGACCGCAACCATGGTCACCTTGGCGGTGGCCAAAACCAACCCCACCAGCAAAGCCCCAAGCCCCAGCGTAATCAGCCAGTCCACACGGCTGGCATGATAGCGTACCGGGGCAATCTGATCGCGAAACAGAGCGGTGGCCGGAATGGCGCGGGCCCTGAGCAGGGGCCGAATGGAGAAAAGCAATGCTGCCAGCAGCCCGAACAGGGCCGCAAGCCCCAGTTCCTCAGGATGCCACAGGGCAGAGGACAGCGGCAGATTGTCCGGCACCACCAGCGTCATGATATAGGGCACCAAGGCAGCAAAGCTCAGCCCGATGGCAATGCCGATCAGCGCAATCATCAGGATCTGCGCCAGATAAATGGCGACGATCAGCCAACTCGGCGCCCCGAGGCATTTATAACTGGCAATGGTATTTTGCCGCGACTGGATGAAGGCATGCACCGCATTGGCAATGCCGACACCACCCGTAATCAGTGATGCCAACCCCACCAACACAAGGAAGGAGGCAAAGCGATCAATGTTGCGTTTCAGCCCGCGCGCAGCCTCTGCCCGCGAGCGAATCCGCCAGCCATTGTCCGGATAAGTCTCCTTGATCTCGGCCTCGACAGCCTGAATCTCGGAGATGGTCGGAGCCCCATCCATCGCCACGCGGCCCGTCCAGCGGACAATCGCACCGGGCTGCACCAGATCGGTCTCACTCAGATCCTCAAGCGACATCAACAGACGCGGCCCGAGCGCCAGCCCGGTGGCCAGCGCATCCGGCTCGCTCGTGATCACATCGCCAATGATGAAGCGCTTGACGCCAACCATCAACGGATCGCCAACCTTCAGCCCGAGCCGATCAAGCAACAAGGGATCAGCCAGCAACAGGCCTGTCTCAAGCCCCTTGCCTTGAGCGGTTTCCAGCGTGCCAACCATCGGATAGGCATCGTCCACCGCCTTGATCTCGACCAGCATCTGCTCGGATTGATCTTCCGTGCTGGCCATAGCGCGTAAGGTGGCCACTTCACCAAAGCGGCCAAACTGGCTCAGAAACGCCCGTTGCTCGTCATCAACCCGCGTATGGATCGCCGAGAGCGACAGATCGCCCCCCAGAATCACCCGCCCCTGCTCTTCAAGACCGCCGGTCAAGGTGCGTGACGCCGAGCCAACCGCACCAATGGCAGCGACCCCGAGGGCAATACAGGCCAGAAAAATGTAAAATCCCGCAAGACCGCCGCGCATTTCGCGAAAGGCGAAGCGGAAGGCAAGCTTCATCCACGCCATCCAGCCACGCGCAGGCAGGCTTGGGCCTGCATGAGGCGGTCCGGTTTCAGCCCCGGAGGCTTTGGCAACCATTTGATCCATTCCGCAACCCCTAACCTGCTACCGCACCACTGGCCTGTTCATGGTCGTCTTCAACCAGTTGGCCGGATCTCAGCCGCACCACTCGCTCGCAGCGATCCGCCAGATTGGGGTCATGGGTCACAAGCATCAGGGTCATGCCGCGTTCTTTATGCAGCCGGAACATCAGATCGGAAATTTCCTTGCCAGTCTCGGCATCCAGATTGCCCGTTGGCTCATCGGCAATCAGGATCGCGGGCCGAGGCGCCAACGCCCGGGCAATCGCCACCCTTTGTTGCTCTCCACCGGACATTTCAGCCGGATAATGATGAATACGCGGCCCAAGACCAACCGCTTCCAACTCGGCTTTCGCCACATCATAGGCGTCGCTGCGCCCGGCCAGTTCCAGCGGAATGGCAGTATTTTCAAGCGCAGTCATGGTCGGCACCAGATGGAAGGACTGGAAAATGATGCCAATCTCCGCCCCGCGAAACCGTGCCAGCGTATCTTCATCCATCGCCGACATGTCGCTGCCATCGACCAGCACCTTGCCCTTGTCGGCCTGCTCCAGCCCGGCCATCACCATCAAAAGGGTCGATTTGCCAGAGCCGGACGGCCCAACCAGCCCCACCGACTGACCGCGCGCAATTTCAAGCTCGATGCCGCGCAGGATATCGACCCGCGAATGACCCGCGCCGAGACTGAGATAAACGTCATGCAGGGAGATGATGACAGGATCGAGGTCACTGTGTGGTCGGGAGGCGTCAGGCTGGTCGGAAAGGGCAACAGGGGAGGATGAAGTCACGTTGATCATATCCTATATTAAGGGCGAGCCTTGATCTGTCGCGCAGGACAGCTACGTAAACTGAATAGTTTCCCTTATATGGGAAGTCGAAAATCAGATTCAACAATCACGCCTTTGTCACCTTATGAGACCCTTTATGCCCAAAACCCCACAAGACCAAAGACCCCAGTCGCAGGCAGCCACCCGTGATCTGACCCCGCTTCTACGGCTGGCGATGGCTGGCAGTTTTCTTTTGCTCCTGCTTTTCGTGACACTCACCCGCCTGCACGCTGCCGAACCTATGCGCATTCTGGCCTTTGGCGACAGTCTGTCCGCAGGCTACCAGCTGCCCGCTGGCAAGGGCTTCACCGATCAGTTGCAGAAAAGTCTCACCGAGCAGGGATTGAACGTCGAGGTGATCAATGCGGCGGTCTCTGGCGACACCAGCGCCAACGGTCTGTCGCGCCTTGACTGGTCAACCCCTGACGGGATCGATCTGGTGGTGCTGGAACTGGGTGCCAACGACGCTTTGCAGGGTCTGCCGGTTGACAAGACCAAGGCCAATCTCGCCGCCATGATCGAAAAATTCCGTGCCAAGGGTGCCAAGGTCGCGCTAATGGGCATGAAAGCCCCCCCCAATATGGGGCAGACATATGTCTCTGCCTTTGACGCAATCTATCCGGCACTCGCCGAGGAAATGAACGTGCCCTTGCTACCCTTTTTCCTTGAAGGCGTTGCCGGTGATCCCTCCCTCAATCTGGCAGATGGCATCCACCCCAATCCCCAAGGCATTGAAATCATCGTCAGCAATGTTGCACCTTTCCTCCTTGACATAGTAAAAGACCTTAACTGATCAGGGGCAATTTCGCTCCCTGCCACCCTTCTTTTTCGTTCATTGCATGTCCCGCACCAGCCCCCGCCTGTTTTTGCGAGACAGACACCAGCCCTCCCGACGGTCCGGCAATACGGACCCGTTCGCCAGAAATTGAATTGGATCTCACCATGGAAATGAGAAAACTCGGTCGCACCGACCTGGAAGTCAGTAGTCTGTGCCTTGGCACCATGACATGGGGTGAACAAAACACCCAGGCCGAAGCCTTCGAGCAAATGGATTATGCCACCGAAAACGGCATCAACTTCTTTGACACAGCAGAGCTATATGCCATTCCGCCCAAGCCGGAAACCCAGGGCCGGACCGAAGAAATCATCGGCAACTGGCTGCACGAAAAGGGCAACCGCGACGAGTTGATCATTGCCTCCAAGGTCATAGGTCGCAGCGGCATGACATGGTTTCGCAAGGATGGGTCCCCCGGTCAGCTGAACCGCGCCCAGATCAACGAAGCGGTCAATGCCAGTCTCAAACGCCTGAAAACCGACTATATCGACCTCTACCAGATCCATTGGCCTGATCGCAATGTCACCCAGTTTGGCGCCAACCCGATCATCTATGCCCACCCGCGGCAGGCAGAAGACGAAAATTCCATCGCCGAGATTCTCGATGTGATGAATGATCTGGTCAAGGCGGGCAAGATCCGTCATCTTGGCCTGTCCAACGAGAGCGGCTGGGGCACCATGCGCTTCGTCTCGGAAGCCGATGCCGGCAAGGGGCCACGCGTTGTATCCGTCCAGAATGCCTATAGCCTGCTGAACCGGACCTTCGAGGTCAACATGGCCGAAATCGCCATGCGCGAGAATGTCGGCCTGCTGCCTTATTCCGTGCTCGGACAGGGTTTCATCACCGGCAAGTATCTTGACGGAAAACGCCCACATGGCGCGCGTGCCACCCTGTTTGACCGCCAGCACCGCTACACCACACCGGGAGCAGACCCGGCCATTCGCGGCTATCTCAAAGTGGCTGAGGACTTCAATGTCGACATCGCACAATTGTCCATCGCCTTTGCCACCTCGCGCCCCTTTGTTACCTCCACGATCCTTGGCGCCACCACCCTTGAGCAGCTCAAAATCGACATTGCCGCCCATGACATGGTGGTGACCGAAGAGATGGAAGCCGCCATCAATGCAGTCCATATGGTCCACGCCAACCCGTGCCCATAAGCAAGCAAAAAAATCGCAGAAACCAACAAGGGTCGCCCTGCCACAAGGCTGGCGGCCCTTTACTTTTCTCCACTGCCTCATATGGTTGATGGATGATCAGGCAAGCTTTTAAGGCAACGTCACATATTTTGAGCTATTCTCATTGCGTGACAGATCTGAAGTGATTCGCACCGGCATTTGCATCAGACTATCAAACGCTCATGTGCCGATCATTTCGTCTGGAACACGGCTTTTTGGCCACGCCGACACAGACGTCGTGCCCCCACATCCTGCACGGGAGCGAAATGATGCCACGCTTGTTTGCCGGTTTGGAAATCCCCCCTTCCATCAGCAATCTGCTGTCCTTGCAAAAGGGCGGCCTGTATGGTGCCCGCTGGGTGGACCAATCCAACTATCACATCACACTGCGTTTCATGGGCGATGTTGACTATGCGCTCGCCAATGAAATTGTCTTCGAGATGTCGCAAATCCAATATCCTGAATTTGATCTGTCCCTCAGAGGCTTTGGTGCCTTTGGATCAAAGAAACCTCACTCGGTCTTTGCAGCGGTGCAGAATAGTGAAGATCTCTATCTGCTCCATCGCGAACTGGAGCAGCGGATGAACAAGATCGGCCTGAAGCCGGACAAACACGATTATACGCCGCATGTCACCCTCGCCCGCCTGAACAAGAATGCCGAAGCGATCGACGTGGCCAATTATCTGGCCATGCGGGGCAATTTCCGCACCGAACAATTCAGTGTGCCGCGCTTTGTGCTCTATTCTGCCAAAGACAGCATTGGCGGCGGGCCTTATGTGGTCGAGGAAAGCTTCGATCTATTGTAGGGTCCTGCGGAAGAACGTTCAACGACAGCGAGCGACGAGAAAGTTGCTTGCCCGGTCGATCATCGCATAAACCGCACCAAAACCACGATCGCCCCCATAATAGGGGTCAGGCACCTCATCAAAGCCCAGATCATCCGCGACCTCGCAATAATCTAGATAGAGCGCCAGCTCCGCGATGCCGTCCCGCGGTTGGATAGCCTGCAGATCGGCCAGATTGTCCCGGTCCATCGCCAAAATCAGCTCGAACTCATAAAAATCCTGTCGCCGCACTTTGCGCGCCCGCAAATCATCCATCGCGATACCATGCTGACGGGCAATGCCCACCGAGCGTCGGTCTGGCGGGTTGCCCACATGCCAAGGTCCGGTGCCACAACTGTCCAGCCGGACCTGCTCCCCCAATCCCGCCAACTGCAGCTTGTGACGCATCACCCCTTCCGCCAACGGCGAGCGGCAGATATTGCCCAAGCAGACAAAGAGAATGGATTGGATGCCTCGCGCCATACTGGTCAGCCCCGCTTTTGGTGGTCTGTCCCGACCACCAATGGATCGCGACATCAGGATCGATGCAATTTAATCTAGACTTCAACAGGCATCACCGCAACAGCCCGCAAGGCTGGTATAGGTAACTCACCAATATTTAATTGAAAAACCGAATAAATATCATGTGCTTCCAGCCAGAAGCCACGGCTTGTTTACCATTTGACTTTCTACTTCCTTAATTATTTTCTTATAACTTTACGTCGTACGCGACGGAGAAAACCATGCCATACTATATCGGTGACAGTGACCTCGAAAAGCACCTGCTCTCATTTCTGATGCAATCGGCCCATCAGGGGATGTCACTGGTGAGCAACGAGATGGAAGTTGTTTTCATCAACAAGGCGGCTTGCGACATGCTCGGCCTGCCCATTGAAGTACTTGAGGAAAACCCATCCCTCGAATTCTTGCTGCGCTATCTGGCCGAACGGGGCGTCTATGGCCCTGGCGACCCTGAGAAGCTGGCGCAAGAAGTGCTGGAAACCGCACGCCAATTCAACCCCATCGAGATCGAGCGCGAACAACCGGACGGGCGCATCATTCGCATGCAGCGCACTCCATTGGGGCATTCCGGTTTCGTCACCATTTACAGTGATATCACCGATCAGCGCACTTATGAAGCCAATCTCGAAGCGACCCAGTATGAACTGGAAATGAAGCTCGAACACAGTCTCGACGAAGTCAATTACCACCGTGATCTGCTGGTCAATGCCATGGATGCCGTTGATGATGGCCTGATCGTTTTTGACGAAAATGACCATCTGGTGCTAGCCAACAAGCGCATGCAGGATTTGTATCCCTCGCTGAAACGCCACCTTGTGCAGAATTCCCATATCGACTGTATCGAAGGCTTCAGCATTCCTGAAAGCCAGCGATCCGAGGACGACGCAACCAACCTGTTCAGCAGCAGTGAGCACAAACTGCATGACGACAACTGGTATCGCATAAACCAGTCCCCGACGGTCAATGGCGGCCGCATCGCGATCTTTTCTGATGTATCGGTCTACAAGGACCAAACCCACAAACTGCAGGATCACACCAACCAGCTGGTCAAATTGTTGCAAAAGGAAATCAACCTGTCAGAAACCCAGCGCGAATTCGTCTCGATGGCGTCTCACGAATTCAAGACACCGCTGGCCATCATCGACAGCAACGCCCAGCGTATCCAGCGCAAGATCGGCGAAATTCCCAATGAGCGCCTGCGCGAACGCATTGGCAATATCCGCGACTCCGTGCAACGCATGCAATATCTGATCAATCGCTTCATGGACTTCTCAACCGATGAAATCACCGGCCTGAAAGTCGAGGCCAAGCGGCAACCTTTCCGCGGGGCGCTGGAAAAATTGTGCATATCCCATCTGGAAATGGGCGAAGACTGCAACATTGTCTGGGATTTGGACGCATTGCCACAATTCGCCCATTTCGACCAGAATATGCTCGACCAATGCGTCAGCAATATCCTGTCGAACGCCATCAAATATTCCGAACCGATGGCTCCGATCACGGTAACGGGTGAACGCACTGACCGGTATCTGAAAATCCGGGTTGCAGATCAGGGCGTTGGCATTCCCAAGAGCGAAATGTCCAAGATCTTCAACAAATACTACCGTGCCTCAACCTCCAGCGGCATCGCCGGCACCGGCATCGGCCTCAACTTCGCGCAGATGGCCCTGAAAGAACATGATGGTCACATTGAAGTCGAGAGTGAAGTCGGCAAGGGGTCCTGCTTCACGATTTTCCTGCCAGCCAAACTGGCGATCGACGACCAAGATGAAAGCACTGCCCCGGTCCGGGCCGTATCCTGACGGAGAAAAGAAATGACGACGAGAATTTTGTGCGTCGAAGACGAAGAATTGTTGCTCGATGATATCGTCGAAGAATTGCAGGATGAAGGCTATGAAACGCTGAAAGCCCACAATGGCAAGGAAGCCATTGAAATCCTCAAACATGAAACCGTCGATCTCATTCTGTGCGATATCATGATGCCGCTGATCGATGGCCTGACCACCCTCAAACTGGTGCGCGAACGCCTGCCCCAGCATAACGAGGTGCCGTTCATTTTCCTCACCGCCAAGGCCACCCGCGAAGACATTCTGGCCGGCAAGCGCTTGGGCGTTGATGACTATCTTACCAAACCCATCGATTATGACCTGCTGCATGCCACCATCAGTACGCGCATCAATCAGGTGCACCGCTTCCGCGACACCAACGAGGAACGCCTGAAGCGCATCTACAATGCCCTGAAGGAAAAACAGAGCGACAATGCGCCTCTGTCCGTCTCACTGATAGCCAAGTCCCATTCCTACGTCGCCCCGATCGAACAGGGCTTGAAGGAAGTGGGCTGCATGGTCGAGTTCATTCAGGAAGAGCATCTGTCCAAGCGCAAGGATGCGGTGGAGGAAAATGATCTCTGTTTTCTGCTCTACAGCAAAGTGGTGCATTTCTATCTCTCTGGCCTGATCAATACCAAAAAGACCCATGGGCGTGGCAAGATGGTGCTGCTATGCAACGACAAGGTCGATGAAAATCTCAAAAAGGCTCTGGTCGATCTGGGTATCGGCCGAACAATCGATTACCCCTTCCCGCCGGTCAAGATTTTCAAAATCATCATGGCGGCGATGCAGAACAAATAGATCGCCAAAGCACGACCATCGCTCCATCCATCCGATCAATGCAAGGCCCGTTGCAGGGCTTGATCCATCGGTGCAGCGCGGCCTATGGTCCGTTCAGAACAACCATATGCGCCGACAAAATGCGTCCTTGTGGCTCTCAGCCATGACGCTTGGCTGCAAATGCCTTATCATCAAGACATTGCAACACGTTGAAGGGTGGGCAACATCATGAAAAACAAACTGCAACTCATCACCTATATAGACCGCCTCAGTGGTGGCGGTGTCGCAAATCTCGACGCGCTACTCAATGGTCCTCTGGCTGGTTTGTTTGGCACGGTGCATTTGTTGCCCTTCTTCGATCCCTATGACGGGGCGGATGCGGGCTTTGACCCCAAGGATCACACCATCGTCGATCCAAGACTGGGCACCTGGGACGATGTCCGTCGCCTGTCGAAAAGCCATGACATCATGGCCGACCTGATTGTCAATCACGTCTCTGCCGAAGGCGCTGCCTTTCAGGACTTTGTTGAGAAGGGCGACGCCTCGGACCATGCGGAGATGTTTCTCAGCTATGCATCGGTTTTCCCCCAAGGGGCCACCGAACAGGAGCTGATGGCAATCTATCGCCCCCGTCCCGGCCTGCCCTTCACCTATATCACCCTGAAGGACGGCACCAAACGCCTGATTTGGACCACCTTCACCGCCAACCAGATCGACATTGACGTCCATAGCGCCAAAGGCGCGGCCTATCTCGAGCGGATTCTCGACACATTCGCCGCCTCCGGCGTCACCACCATCCGACTTGATGCTGCGGGCTATGCCATCAAGAAACCGGGCACCAGCTGCTTCATGATCCCCGAGACCTATGATTTTCTTGAGGCGCTCAGTAACAAGGCCAAGGCCCGCAACATGGAAGTGCTGGTCGAAATCCACAGCTATTATCAGGATCAGATCGCCATCGCCCAGCAGGTCGACCGGGTTTATGATTTTGCCTTGCCACCGCTGCTGCTTCATGCGCTCTTCACTGGCGATGCAAACCCGCTGGCAAACTGGCTGGAGGTCAGCCCACGCAATGCCCTGACCGTGCTCGATACCCATGACGGCATCGGCGTGATTGATGTCGGCGCGGCGTCCGATGGTCGCCCCGGCCTGCTTGAACCAGACGCCATCGATCAGCTGGTCAAAACCATGCATGAGCGCACGGGGGGCACTTCGCTCAAAGCCACCGGGGCTGCGGCCTCCAATCTCGATCTTTATCAGGTCAATTCCACCTATTTCGACGCCCTTGGTCGCCGCGATCAGGACTATCTGATCGCCCGCGCTGTCCAATTCTTCGCCCCCGGCATTCCGCAGATCTATTATGTTGGTCTACTCGGCGCGCAAAATGACATGGACCTGCTCGCGCGCACCAATGTCGGGCGTGACATCAATCGTCACTATTTTGCCGAAGGCGAAGTCGTCGATGCAATGAACAGCCCGATGGTGGCCGCGCTGATCGATTTGATCCGCTTCCGCAATGACCATCCGGCCTTTGACGGCAGCTTCTCACTCGAGCAGCCGGAGGCCTCAAAATTGGTGCTGAGTTGGAAGAGTGAGACAGCAAGCGCCACCTTGAGTGTCGATTTTGCAGCGCTCCAAGCCAATATCCACCACACCGCCAACGGCGTGGAAGGAGCCTTCGTCATTGCCCCTACAGCGCCTGATCGACGATCAAGCGCGGCTCACCCCGAATAAGAAAATATGCCTGCGGCAGAAAACGGGCAGACGACCAACGCGTTTGGCGGCAAACGCTCAGAAACGAACACACATCAATCACCCAAAGCCCGGTTTAGCCTCCCCTTTTGAGGGGCTTTCCGAGTTGGGATGGCTGGCCTTGTCCCTTTTTTACCACGCGATCACCCCAAAACGGCAAACCCCATTCCAAGCCTCCGCTTGCATCACCCGTCTGTTGGCGACAGAGGGCCTCAGCTATCTTCATGAAATAGCGGTGTAATTGCGGGTTTTCACGACTTCCTCCCGCTCTGCTTGGCGATCATGATCGCTTCGAATCCCGCCACGCATTCGATCCGGTCTTTCAGTCAATCGCTTCAATCAAAAAACAACAGTTTTTGAGCATAGTTGTCAATTCATGTTTGTTTTATGGAATTAATATGACATTTTTTGTGTGAAATGACCATTTATACGCATTTATACCGATAGTCTATGATCGTTTATCGACTTAGTGTTGGCTCTGACAAAATCTCTTGGCAGGTCTAAGCGCATTGGGAGGTGCCTGACCATCTGGCCTCTTGAAGACGGCCTGTCAGGATTGTGGAGGAAACCTATGTCAGCAAAAAGACCATGCATCGGTGTCGTCGCACTGGGTCGACCAACCTTCGACGTACCTTTTGCAGAAGAGATTCTGGCCAAAGCCTGGGGCTCTCTGGAGAGCCTCAATGCCGATTTGATTGGCAAGCCGGAGTTGCTCTTCGATGCCGACGCGGTGCTGGGTGCACTGCCTGCGCTCAAAGCGCAAAAACTTGACATGCTGCTCCTGCTGCAAGTGACATTCACCGACGCAACCATGACCGTTGAACTGGGCAAAGAGATTGATGCACCTTTGGTCATGTGGTCCTTCCCCGAAGCCCGGACCGGTGGTCGCCTCAGGCTCAATTCCTTCTGCGGGGTCAATCTCGCCAGCCATGCGCTCAGCCGCAACGACCTTTCCATCGACTATATCCATGCGGATGCTGACAGCCCCAAAGCCATTGAAGACATCGCGCTTCTGGCCAGAGCCGGAGCCATCGTCAACGAACTGCACGGCGCCAAGCTCAAGCTGGTCGGCGAGCATCCCGACGGCTTTGACGCCTGCAACTTCAATGAACAAGAGCTGCAACGCCGCTTCGGTATTGATGTCGACCGCATCGGCATCAGCGATTTTATCAATCAAGTCAAAGCCTTGCCTGATGACGTCGCCGACGCCCCCTATGAGCGCCGCAAGGCCCAGTTCCCCAATCTCGGCGAGCTGGATCAGGAAGCAACCCGCAAGACCCTCAAAGTCTATTCCAAGCTGCGCACGGAAGCCGATGAAAAGGGCTATAAGGGCATCGCTGTCCGCTGCTGGCCGGATTTCTTTGTCGAATATGGCTGCGCGGCCTGTGGTGCCTTGGCTCTGCTCAATGAAGATCACACCCCGGCAGGCTGCGAAGCCGACATGATGGGGGTTGTCACCTCCCTTACCCTGCAACAGGCCTCCGGCGGCTCGGTCTTTAACACCGATCTGGTCGATGTCAACATTGAGGACGACTCCATCGTCTTCTGGCATTGCGGTCAGGCCCCGATCGACATGGCCGACACCGACCAGACCATTCAGGGCACCATCCATTCCAACCGCAAAATGCCTTTGCTTTCAGAATTTGCCCTGAAGCCGGGCCGCATCACCATGGCGCGCTTCTCCCAAGGCCACGGCAAGTTGCGGCTGCTTCTGGCCGGAGCGGAGATGATCAAGGCTCCACTGGCCTTTTCCGGCACCGCTGGCACCGCCAGACCGGATATCCCCGTCAAAGACTTCCTTGACCGGATGATCAATGAGGGGCTCGAGCACCATACGGCGCTGACCTATGGCGAGCATCGCCCGATCATGCGCGCCATCGCCAAACGCCTTGGCATCGAAGTCGTCGAACTGACCTGACCAATTGGCGCCTGCCAATAGGGTTCAGCATTGGGCCGGGCGGCCAACTGCCCCGCCCGCCTCTGTCAAACGGCATGCTTGAAAAAGGATCGCACCATGCTTGCAGCGCTTGAAAAGGGTCTCAACAGGATCAACAGCCCCATCGGCAAACTGGGCAGCTGGATTGGTGGCTCGATGCTGATCGTCATGACCGTCATTGTGCTGCTGCAAATCCTGTTTCGCTATGTCCTCAACATGCCATTGAGCTGGACCGATGAAGCTTCGCGCTTCCTGATGATCTATATGGTCTATCTCTGCCTGCCGATCATCTATCTGCAGGACAAGAACATCGCCATGACCTTCCTGCTTGATGCGCTAAATGGCTTACGAATCAAACATCTTCTGATGATCCTCATCCACTGCCTCGCAATCCTCACCTTTCTGGTCTGGATCAAGTTTGGCTATGACTTCTTTGCCCGCGGTTCGAGCCGTGCCGACAGCCTGCCCATCACCATGAATGTGATCTACATCGCCCCGCCGTTGCTGATGGGCATCACGCTCCTGTCTGCCTTGCAGAAGATCGTCTCGGAGCTGCGCCAATTCATCCATTTCAAACCCGCCGAACAAGAGCCACAGGCTTGATTGATCCAGAAAGCTAAAGGACGAACATCATGGTCTCCCCAATCTTTGCCGTCTATTTTCTGGCCTTCCTGCTGATCGGTCTGCCGGTTCTGTTTGCCCTTGGTCTGTCCCCGGCCATCGCCCTGTTCCAGGCAGACAAGGTGCTGTTCATGAACATGCTCTACCAGCGGCTTTATGCTGGTCTGGACGTGTTTCTGCTGCTCGCCCTACCCTTCTTCATGCTGGCGGGTGAGTTCATGGTCAATGGCGGCATCACCACCCGCATCATCACCTTCTCCCAGACCATGGTCCAGCATCTACGCGGCGGTCTTGGCCATGTGGTGATCATCGCAGCCACCCTGTTCGGCGCCCTGACCGGCTCATCTGTGGCCGCCACCTCGGCCATTGGCAACATGATGATCCCGGAAATGGAGCGCTACAAATATGACCGCACCTATGCGGCGGCGATCACGGCGGCGGCGACCGTTCTGGGCACCATCATCCCGCCAAGCGGCATCATGCTAATCTATGCCTTCGTGATGAACACGTCGGTCGCGGCGATGTTTATGTCCGGCATTGTGCCCGGCCTGATCCTCTGCGTCGCCCTGATGCTGGTCAATCGCTGGCAGATCAAGAAATATCCTGCCGTTGAGCAATTCGAACGGGCCTCTCGCCCGGAACGCTCGGCCGCCTTCAAGGCAGCCATCCTGCCGCTCTTGACCCCGGTCATCATTCTGGGTGGCATCTATGGGGGCATTTTCACCCCGACCGAAGCGGCCGCCATCGCCGTCTTTTATGCCTTCATTCTCTCCATCTTCATCATGCGTCTTCTGAAGATGAAGGATGTCTTCCCGATGTTCGTGCGCATTGCCATCAATGCCGCCGCCATCCTGATCATCGTCGCAGCAGCCAGTGGCTTTGCCTCTGCCATTTCCCTGTCGGGCATTGCCAAGGTCATCACCACCTTCTTCTATTCGATCACCAAGGATCCGCTGGTTCTGTTCTTCATTATGAACATCTTCCTGTTCATTGTCGGCATGTTCATTGATGCGGGGCCCGCCATCCTGATCTTCGCTCCGATCCTTGCCCCGATCATGACAGCCGTTGGCGTTGATCCGGTCCATTTCGGCGTCGTCATGGTGGTCAATCTTTCCATCGGACTGGCAACCCCGCCCATGGGCCTTGTCTTGTTCGTCGCTTCCGGCGTGTCCGGTGTGCCACTTCAGAAAATCTCCAGAGCGATCATTCCTTTCTTGCTCGCGGAATTCCTGGTGATCTTTCTGATTTCGTTCTTCCCGTCCCTCGTTATCGGCCTGCCCAAGCTGCTGGGCATGATGTAGGGCGCGGAAATCCTGGAGGAGGCTGGCGTCTAACAACCACACAACGCCAGCGCGATTTTACCATTGGAGGTAAAGATGAAACTGAAAAAACTGGGTCTTGCGCTTCTCGCTGCTGGCTTCATGGCCGGAACCGCACAGGCTGCCGACTACAAGCTCACCGTGCCCCATGTGTCCAACACGGACAGCTACAATCACCAGTCCCTGCTGGTCTTCAAGAACTTTGTCGAAAACCATTCCAATGGCGCCATCGAAGTCGAAATCTTCCCCGGCGGTCAGCTGTGTGGCAATGCCCGTGAATGTCTCTCCGGCGTCCAGTCTGGCATCTTTGACTATTTCCAGACCACCATTGCCGAGCTGGCCAATTTCTGGGCCCCTGCCGGTGGTTTCGACCTGCCTTACATGCTGCGCGATGACCGGGTTGCCGAATGCGTCTATGACAATGAAGCCTTCCTTGCCGACGTCCGCAAAAATGTGCTCGACGCCACCCAGAATGTCCGCCTGATGATGGTGTCCAACTCCGGCGGCTGGCGCAACTTCGCCACCACCAAAAAGCAGATCAAATCCCCTGCTGACGTGGCTGGCCTCAAAATCCGCACCGTGCCTGCCCCAATCCAGCAGGAATTGGTCAAGGCCCTTGGCGGCGCCCCAACCCCGATCGCATGGCCAGAAGTCTACACTGCTCTGTCCACTGGCGTGGTTGATGGCACCAAAAATGGCATCGTTGACATCACCACCATGAAATTCGAGGAAAGCCTCAAATATCTGGTGCTCGACGGCCATGCCTATATGGGCGGCGTCTGGGTGATGAACAACGACCGCTTCGCCGGCTTCCCGGATGAGCTCAAACGCGTCGTCATTGATGGCGTAGCCGCCCAGAACCAGTTCCTGCGCGTCTATCCAAAATGGAAAGAATTCGACGCTTACGACACCTTCCGCAAGGCTGGCGGCACCATCTACACCCCAAGTGCAGCCGAGAAGAAAGCCTTCCAGGAAGCAACCGCGCCTGTGAAAGACTTCTATCTGGCCAGCGCTGGCGACGAAGGCAAAGCATGGCTCGACCGCTTTGAAAAAGAAATCAAGGCCTGCGAAGCCAAGCTCGACGCAGACTTTGCCGCCGCTTCGAAATAAGCTTTTTGCGAGCAAAAAAGATCAGGGGGCGGCCATCCGCCCCCTTTTCACGAAAGCGCCAAAACGCCTCTTCCCCAATGCCCCTGCAGTGGATCCAGTCCCATGAAAATCGAACAATCAGAAACCGGCTTTCTCCTCTCCCACAAAGGCAAAGCCTTGTTGCGCCATTCTCAGGCAGCACCAGCGCTCTATTTGGGTGAAGGCGAGCCGACCTTCGACATGTATCGCGGCAATTTCGATATTTCAGACTATCTGGTCGAGCGCATCGCCATGCGCCACTTTACCATCCAAGAGCAGGATGGAGCCATCCGGATCCAGTTCATCTTGGCCCACGAGCCGGTCATCACATTGCTGGCCGAGGAAACCGCTGAAGGTCGCCTCAAAATCAGCTTCCTTGAGGCAAAAGCCAGCTTCAACCGCTTCTGGCTGCGGCTGTGCGCCAGCGCCGATGAAAAGATCTATGGCTGCGGCGAACAGCTCACCTATCTCAATCTGCGCGGCCACAATTTCCCGCTCTGGACGTCCGAGCCCGGCGTCGGCCGCAACAAATCGACCTATGTCACCTGGCAGGCCGATGTGAAGGACCGCGCCGGCGGCGACTATTACAACACCAACTATCCGCAGCCGACCTTCGTTTCGTCGGAGAAATACTTCGTCCATCTGGAAACCACCGCCTATGCGGATTTCGACTTCCGCAACGCCGAGTTCCATGAGCTGCAAAGCTGGAACATCCCGGACTATCTCCTGTTCGATGCCGCCGACAGCTTCCCCGCCCTCATTCGCAGCATCACCGGTGTCTTTGGCACCCAGCCAGAGCTGCCCGACTGGGTGCTCGATGGGGTCATTCTGGGCATTCAGGGCGGCACGGACATCACCATCGAAAAGCTCAAACGCGCCCGCGCTGCAGGCGTCAAAGTGGCGGGGGCTTGGTGTCAGGATTGGCAGGGCATCAAAATGACCAGCTTCGGCAAGCGCCTGCAATGGGACTGGCAGTGGAATGCCGACCTCTATCCCGGCCTCGACAGGGAAATCCACGCCCTGAAAAAAGACGGCATCCGCTTCCTTGGTTATATCAATCCCTATGTGCTGGAGGATTTCCCCCTTTATCGCGAGGCCGAAGCCAACGGCTATCTCGCCACCCGTGACGATGGCAGCAAATATGTCGTTGATTTTGGCGAATTTTATTGCGGCGTCGTCGACTTCACCAACCCGGCTGCCTGCGACTGGTATAAAGGCGTCATCAAGACCAACATGATCGATTTTGGCCTATCGGGCTGGATGGCTGACTTTGGCGAATATCTGCCCACCGATTGCGCATTGTCGAACGGGGTGTCGGCTGAAATCGAGCATAATCACTGGCCGACCCGCTGGGCCAAAATCAACCATGACGCCATCGAGGAAGCGGGCAAGACCGACGACATCCTCTTCTTCATGCGTGCGGGCTATACGGGCATCCAGCGCTATTGCCACGCTTTGTGGGGCGGCGATCAATGCGTCAACTGGAACATTGATGATGGCATCCCCTCGGTGGTCAATGGGGCGCTGTCCTCAGGCCTGCTCGGCAATGGCATCCATCATTCCGATATTGGTGGCTATACCACGTTGCACGGTATGAAACGCGATCGCGAATTGTTCATGCGCTGGGCCGAAATGGCCGCCTTCACCCCGATCATGCGCAGCCATGAAGGCAACCGCCCCGCTGACAATCATCAATTTGACAGCGACAATGAGACCCTCGCCCATCTCGCCGCTATGACCCGGATCTTCACCCATTTGAAGCCCTATATCAAAGCGGCCTTGAAGGAAAACACCCTCACCGGCATGCCGGTCCAGCGACCCCTCTTCGTTCATTATGAAGAGGATACTGAGTCCTACGAGGTGATGTATCAATATCTGTTTGGCCGCGATTGCCTCGTTGCGCCGGTCTATGAGCAGGGTGCCAAAAAGCGCAAACTCTATCTGCCGCCCGACCAGTGGATCCATCTCTGGACCAATGACCATTATGAGGGCGGCTGGGTCGAGGTCGACGCGCCGCTGGGCCAACCGGCAGTCTTCTACCGCGCCAGCAGCGCCGACGCGGTTCTGTTCAACAAGATCCCCGACATTGCCAAAGGCCTCGCCTGAAACACTGCCGAACCCCACTGAAAAGCCCCGCAGGCGGGTCATGCCTGCGGGGCTGTTGCTTGTCTGGACTGGATTGGCTTCACGCCACCCAATAGGCAAAGACCAGTGTCCACAGACACAACAAAGTCACCGCAATGAAGAAATAGGATCGGTTCCAGACCCGTCCGACATCCACGACCGGAATGTCACCAAACCGGCCAACCAATATATTGGTGGCCGTGAAGGGTGAGGTCAGCCCCGTCAGCGCCCAACCACAGAGCATAGCCACCCCAAAGGCCCGGGGATCGAGACCGAAAGCAGCCGCATCGGGCAGCATCGGAGCGACCAGCGACAGGGTGAGAATGGGATTGGATCCGACCTGCCCCATGACCGGCATGATCCAGACCAGAGCAATGAGCAAAAACCAGCCCGGAATAATGGTGAGGTCAATCCCGGCATCGGCCATCATGGGCACCAGAAGAGCCGCCCCCACCACACCGATATAGCCTGCACTCATCAACAACAACAGGTCCGAGCGAAAGGCAGGCAGCTCTTTATGGACATAGCTAAGAAGGGTCTGGCCAACCGCAAACGCATCCTTTTGCTGGATCAGCATCCAGATGATCGACAGGATCGGCACCACCAGCAGCACCACGCCAACGATGCGAATGCCAAACAACACTTCAATGCTCAGCACTGGCACCATGATGATCACCAACAAGGCCACCAGCGGCAACAAAACGGTCCAGTGCAGGCCGGAACTCCGCCGCGGCCGTGGCCCGCCTTGAGGCCTTGGCTTGAAGATGGTATCCAGCGCCCACCCAGTGCCGAGCAATAGGACCGAGCTGACCAACCCCGGCATGGCAATCCCCATCCAGCTGATGCCGGGAATGGTCGCCACCGCCATCGCGGTGGAGAAAGCCATTGGCGACCATGTCAAAGCGGATATGAACCCCCGCTGGATGGCAAGCAGCATCCGGCGGGTCCGAATGGCGCGAACCCTTTCATCCGGTTCGCTCTTGGCGCTGGAAAGCGCCAGTGTCCCAAGCAATTGAATCGCCCCGAAATTGAGCAGCAAGGCAAATATCTGGGACCCGAAAGACAGCGAAATGTAACGCCGACCCGGTGGCTGGGCCGCCAGAAAGGCACCCGATTTGCTCATGGCCGGAGATGTAGAGGCCGCATTGCGCAGGATCGACAGGGCACTGAAGAAAGACGCCAAAAAACCGGCTTTGATCAAGGCACCCGACAAGATCTCTTGCCAATCCTCATTGTTGAAAGCAAGCGCGATCGTCAGCACCAGACAGACACCCAGAAAAATGAGGCCACCTTTGCTCGCTCTAAGCGCCATGATGGCGACGATGACAAGCAGACTAACAAGCAGCGGAAGGGAAACCCATTCCACTCCAGCCCACTCACGCATGGCCTGAAGCAAAATGACAAGAACGATGATCCAGCCAAACAGGCGATCACCGATGCGCGAAACATCCATAGATTATGTTTCCTGAAACAAAAAAGCGGGCGGCAGTTGCGGCCCGGTGGGGGAGGAAGGGCCAGAATAGTCCCAAAAAGACTGTAACCGAAAGCCCAAAAAACGGGCAATCACTCGATTGTGCAGGACATATTCTGGTGTGGTGCCAAGCATGTCAGACACAAAAACCCCGGCCACAAGGACCGGGGCTGACGACAAAACAATTTTGCAGAGAAGATACAATCAGAAATCGGAAGCCTTGCCGCTGGAACCAAACAAGCGGATCTTTTCTTTGACCTTTTCCTTCATGGCCACCTCGCCGGCCCCCAAAGAATCGGCCAGAACGAAGTCCGTCGGATTGTCTTTCCAATAGTCCTGCACCCCAAGCGTGAAGGATTGCCGCAACTCGGTGTCGACATTGACTTTTGCGATGCCCAGGGAAATGGCCCGCTGCACCTGATCATCCGGCACCCCGGAGCCCCCATGCATCACCAGAGGTTTCTGAACGATTTCCTTGATTTCACGGATCCGATCAAAAGCCAGCTTTGGCTCGGAGGTGTAGATACCATGCGCCGTTCCCATGGAGATGGCCAGATAGTCAAGGCCGGTGCGGTTGGTAAATTCCTGCGCTTCCTCGACTGAGGTGATCATGGCATCGGCTTCATCGACATCAATATCATCCTCGACACCACCGATCTTGCCGATTTCCCCTTCACAACCAATGCCCAGCGCATGGGCCACATCAGCCACCGCCTTGGTGATCCGGACATTATCCTCGAAATCATAGCCCGAGCCGTCGAACATCAGAGAGTGAAAGCCGACCCGCGCTGCCGCCATGGTTTGTTCGAACTGGCGACTGTGATCAATATGAATGGCCACTGGCACCGTATGGTTGGCCATGAAGGCATCAACCATCGCCTTCATTTCCGCAAGGCCCATCGTGTTGATCACCTTCTGACCGATCATCACCAGAATCGGGGCTTTCTCTTCCTCGGCGCCCTTGAGAATGGCGCGCGTCGTCTCCGCATTATGCACGCTGAAGGCGCCGATGGCATATCCCTCTTTCCATGCACGATCTAGAAGAGTCTTACCGGATATATAAGCCATAATTCATCCTCGATATGGGCCTCTGGACCTCGCGGCATATCGCAAACATGCCCACGATCCCGATTGTTGTTTTCTCGATCACAGTATAAAGAACGATGATCTTTTCCGAAAGACTTCAGACCAAATTATGATCGTTTAGCAACATTTCTGCACATATTTCCAATCAAAGCTACCAAATGTGGACATTTTTGACCACCAACATGACACCAATGATCAGCAACAGGCTATGAATGATGCCGTGATAATTGATCTTGAATTTATGCAGCAGGTGATAGGCGAACATGCCGACGCTCATCCCGACCAGAAAGGCAGGCATGGCATAGAGCACCCGCTCTGCCACATAAGGGGTCAGCAGCCCCTTGCTCCAGAAGCCGGCAATCGCGCCGATCATTTGCAGCATAAAGAAAAAAACCAAGGTCGATTTGGTCTGATCCGCCGTCCATGGCTGCATCGAGGTGAAGGCAATCACCGGCGGTCCCGGCTCGCCAACGCTCGCCCCCAAGGCACCGGAGAAGAAACCCGTCCCGACCGTCAGCGGCGCCGACGCCTTGGTGAAAAGCGGGGCCTTGGCAAACAGCGAATAGAGGCTCGACAAGATCAGCACGCATCCCATCGTGATCAGGATCGCCTCGGCGGGCAGCCGTTTGAGCAGATCGGCCCCCAGAAACGAGCCTGGCAAGGAGCCTGCAAACAGAATCAAGCCGACACGCCACTGCACATGCTGGCGCATTTTCCAGACCAGCGGAAAGGTCACCAGCCATCCGAAGATGCCTGCGATGGGCACAGCAGCTTTCACATCCACCGCCAAGGAGAGAAGCGGCACGCTGACCAAGGCCAGCCCAAAACCCGTCAGGCCTTGGGTGAAGCTGCCCAGAGTGATGATCGCCGAGACGATGAGAATTTCCATCATGATGACATTGCCTGCGGTGAAAGGGCCGGGATCATCGCCCCCGACCCATTGAACGGTCCAAGTCTAGCGCGTGCCAAACTGATGAATGGTGCGATGCTGATAGACATCCCCCGGCCTCAACACGGCGCTTGGAAAATGGGGCTTGTTGGGCGCGTCCGGATAGCCTTGAGTTTCAAGGCAAAGCCCGCCAAAGGCTTCATATTTGCAGCCATTGCGTCCAAACCACGGTTTGTTCGATAATTTGAAGCCGTTGTAGAACTGGATCGCTGGCTGCGTGGTCATCACCTTCATGAAACGCCCGCTGGACGGATCATATAGGTCGGCCGCCATCCGGTAGTCCCCATGTTTCTGTTTGCCATGCAGGATATAGTTGAAGTCGAAGCCGCCGCCCTCGATGCCTTCCATCCGGTCACCGATCCGCACTGGTGCACGGAAGTCCATTGCGCTGTCGGCCACGGTGCGAATTTCCCCGGTCGGGATCATCGTCTCGGCCACGGGAGTGTAGAAATCGGCGAACAAGGTCAATTGATGATCCGCCACCGAGCCGCTGTCATGACCTGCAAGATTGTAGTAGCTGTGATTGACCAGATTGACGATGGTCGGCTTGTCACTCACCGCCCGAAAGTCATAATGCAGCGCGTTGGACTCCGTCAGACCGATCGTGTGAGTCACCAGCAAGCTGCCCGGATAGCCGCTTTCTCCATCCGGCGACATCCGATGCAGATGGATCATCACCGCATCGTCCCGCTCTTCGAGATCATAGCCCCAGACATATTTGTCGAACCCCTTCGAGCCCCCATGCAAATGCTGCACGGTCGGCGGCTCGTTGGTTTCCAGCTGATACCGGCGACAATCAATCGAAAAACGACCATCCTCTATCCGGTTGGCGAACCGCCCGGCAATTGCGCCGAAGAAAGGATGTCCGGCAAGATATTTGTCCAGCGACTCATAGCCCAACACCACATCGGCCAAAGCCCCATCCCGGTCCGGTACTTCGATCGAAGTGACGATGCAGCCATAATTGGTGACCCGCACCACCATGCCATTGTCATTGCTCAGTGTGATGAGATCGACCGCTTTGCCATCGACTTCACCATAGGTTTCGACTTCTACTTTCATGATAAACCTCCCAACTGACACTTAATTTGCTTTGGTCGGCATGTCCGACAGATCGCGCAGTTGTTCAAGCACGGCTGTCCAGTCCTGACGCCCGCGCCCGGCGATCCGGCTCATATTGTAAAGCTCCCGCGAGGCAGCCCCCATCGGCATCGGCACGCCAACCTGATTGGCCAGATCGAGCGCGATGCCCAGATCCTTGTGGGCCAGATCAATCATGAAGGCGGGCGACAGATCACCCTTGAGCACCTTGTTTGGCCAACTGGTGGTGAAGTGCCCCTTGCCTGCAGGCGTGCCGCTCATCACCGCCATTGCCGTGTCGAAATCGAGACCGATTTTCTCGGCCAGTGCAATGGCTTCTGCCGACAGGGCATTGAGCGCAATGCTCATGTAATTGTTGATGATCTTGACGCGGATCCCCTTGCCCGGCCCCCCCGCATCGACGGTTTCCGCCCCCATCAGATCAAACAAGGGCTGCGCCCGTTCAATCTGCGCCTTGGTGCCGCCCGCAAGGATCAGCAAGGTGCCTGCAATGGCATGGTCCGATGTGCGACCCACCGGCGCTTCCATCATCTCGATGCCTTTTGCCGCAAGATCGGCAATCAGGCCATCGGTCTCAAGCGGGTGAATGGTCGACATGTCGATCACCAGCGCGTCTTTCTTCAGCGCAGCGACAACGCCCTCTTCCCCCAACAGGACAGAGCGCACCAGCGCCCCGTTTGGCAACATGGTAATGACAAAGTCGGCGCCCTCGGCAACCGCTGCGACCCTGTCGCAGGCTTTCCCACCTTTTGCGGCCAACGCCGCGACGGCATCAGCATTGATGTCATATAGATTGAGGTCATGTCCCCCCTTGATCAGATTGGCTGCCATTGCAGCGCCCATTTGACCAAGACCGATGAATCCAACTGTTGCCATTGCGAAACCTCATATTGAGCATTTTTGATCGTTATCCAACATCTGCACGATATTTAGACCAAATACAACACAATTTGGTTGTTTTATGAGTGTTTATGGTGATAATTTCGATTGAAAGGCAACAAATCTAGGTATTTGTCGCTAGATGTGATCAGCAAAAGATCATCCCAGGCGACCCACAAGTCGTTTGGCACGATCATGGACTTTGATCACAAACACACCCATCATCGCCCCATCCACGCTGTCACCAGACTGACGATCTGGCAGCGAGGATGAGCGATAATCGCCAACACCAGCCATCAAAGAGCCTCTCATGACCGTCGCATGCGTTGGAATCACCGTCCTTGATCGGGTTTTCCGGGTCGATCACTTGCCAAAAACCGGCGGCAAATATGTCGCCCGCGACTATTTTGAAGTTGGCGGTGGGCCAGCGGCCACCGCGGCCGTCGCCATTGCCAGACTGGGCATGAATGTCGACTATATCGGCCGGGTCGGCAATGATGATGTCGCCGCCGCCATGATTCGCGAGCTCAATCGCTATGGCGTTGGCACCCGCCATATCCGCACCATATCCGAAGCAAAGTCGTCCTTTTCCGCCATTCTGGTTGATGACCAAGGCGAAAGGCTGATCGTCAATTATCAGGATTCAGATCTCTCAGGTGATGCAGAATGGCTAAAAGAGATCAATTTCGCGCCCTATCAATCCATCCTTTGTGATGTGCGCTGGCCAGCCGGGGCCAGATATGCGCTAGAACAAGCCAAACAGCTGCAAAAACAAAGCGTTCTGGATGCCGATATCACCCCGCAAGACATCACGGATCTGGTGACACTCGCCGACCATGTGGCATTTTCCGAACCGGGTTTGGCGAAATTCTCACAAGTTGATGACCCGATTGATGGATTGCGCGTTGCCCAAACGAAAACAAATGCTAAGGTCTATGTCACCGTTGGATCGCAAGGCTGCTATTGGCTGGAGGGCGAGACGCTCCACCATCAGCCTGGTTTCAAGGTCGATGTGAAGGATACGACCGGTGCGGGAGACGTCTTCCATGGCGCCTTTGCCTTTGCGCTCGCCAAGGGTATGCCCATTGCCGATATTGTCGCCTTTGCCAGCGCGGTCGCTGCCCTCAAATGCACCCGACTGGGAGGCCGTGATGGCGTCCCCGACCTTGCAACTGTTGAGGCCTTTCTTGCGGCCAACAAATGATCCCCTGGCCCAACCTCTTATGAGACTGGGGCAGACCCGAACGCTGCGCGAATAGCAAGCATGCAGGAAGAAAGCTGAAGTCCCATGCCAAATGCCGTCATCGTAGGCAATCCCCGCCACGACACCCTGCTCAAGGAAGTCAACGACAAGGGTTATGTGAGCGTGGAGGAGCTGACTGAGCTGCTCGACGTTTCCGCCCAGACCATTCGACGCGACATCAAAAAACTGAGCGATCAGAAGCTGCTGATTCGTCATCATGGCGGGGCTGCGCGCAATTCCTCGGTGGTCAATCTTGACTATGCGGTCCGGCAGGTATCCGAGACGGAAGAAAAGGAGGCCATCGCCAAGGCTTTGGTCGCCCAGATCCCGGACAACAGCTCGGTCTTTCTGGCCATCGGCACCACCACCGAAATCATCGCCCGCCATCTGCTGCAACATTCCGGCCTGCAGGTCATCACCAACAGCATGCGGGTCGCCAATGTGCTGTATCAGAAGAAAGACTTCAATGTGATGGTGCCCGGCGGCAAATTGCGCAGCACCAATGGCGGCATCATCGGCTCAACGGCTTTGGACTTCATCAATCATTTCCGGGTTGATTATCTAATCGCCAGTTGCGGCTCCATCGACGCCGATGGCACCTTGCTCGATTATGAATTCAATGAAGTGATCATGGTCCAGAGCATGATGAAAACCGCCCGCAACATTTTCATCGCTGCCGATTCCACCAAATTCAACACCACCGCGACGGTGGAGCTTGGTCATGTCCGCAACATCTCTGCGCTTTTCACCGATGGCACACCGCCAACCGACATCAAGATGCAGCTCGACCAGCATGGGGCCAAGCTGTTTGTCGTCTAGGCCGCGGAGCGGGCAGGCACCCCTGCCCGCAGCCAGTTGCCCAGAACATGGCCATTCAGCGCCATGATGGCCCCAAGTGCCATCGGCGCGAACAAGGCCTCTTCCTGAAAGACCCCATTCACCAGAATGATCATCAGGCTGAAGCTCAGCACGGAATGCAGCATCGCGCGTGATTGCAGTGACAGCTTGAAGGTCTGTGCTGCCACCCATGCATAGCATCCAAGCAGCATGAAGCCGGCAATGCCCATTTGCCGCATCAACACCCCGACCGCACTTTCAATCGCAAAGGGTGTCCGGCCAGCAGCCTGATAGGCAGGCCAGTCCAACTTGCTGAAATCAGTGGTGAAGTTGCCCCCGTCTCCAAGACCCCGGCCAAACGGGTTGGACAGGAAATCATGCACCCCGCCCATGAAGCCCAGAACGTGAAAGTCGCCAATATCGAGGCCGATCTTCACCCCGAGCACAAAATAGATGACCAACACCACCAGCAGCCCGGCCAGAGCGATCATCGCCCCGAACAGCCAGCGTGCCAATGCAGCACAGCAGACAAGCAACAGCATGATCAGCGCACCCTTGGCACTGGACAGCAGCATCAGCGGAAACAAAAAGATCAGCCACCACGCCCGCCCGGTAAAGGCCATCACCAAGGCCAAGAGAGCCAGAAGATAGGAATAGGAAATGGCGTGATTGTTCGGGCCGCTCATCCGCAGAATGGTGAAGCCATTATCCCCCAGCAACGGTGTATTGAGAAAATGAACCCGCATGGAATCGAAAATGTCGGTCATCACGGTTCCTTGCCGGGCGACAACCGCATCCCAGACCAGATTGAGTCGGTCCTGCGTCGTACCAAAGGTCCAAAGCGTCCAGCCATTGGTGATGTCCATCCAGAGCGAGCGATCAATCGCCTCGATCAACCCCAAACCGACAATGATCCCCGTCAAGGCAACGATCTGATCATTGAGGCGGGTGGGAAATTTCAGACTGACCAGAAAATAGATCTGAAACAGCGCAAAAGGGGCAATGATATTGCGCAGATAGATCACCGCTCCAGTCGGATTCTTGGCCATGCCAAGGATCAGATAGACACCGATCAAGCAGAAAGCGATGAATCCCACACCCATGATCCGGTTGGTCTCGCGATCATGGTCGCGCCAGTTGAGCGCATACCGGCCAAACAGCCACAGCCAGATGACAATCATCGTCAGGAAATTGTAGCCACGGACGAAATTGTAATCATCGGCGCTGACGAGAAAGTCAGAGAATAAAGAGACGAAGAAATTCTGAAAAATCAGCGTGAACAACACCACCAGCGGCGCTGCCGGTGTCAGATAGACGGCAACCATGCTGGCCAGACAAATCTGGGTCACAATGGCCAATGGCATGCTGACAAAGTGGGTCGCCACCGGCAAGGCACTGACCGTTATAGCCAGAACAAAGACGAGCACCGTATGCAGGACGCGCATCGACAGGCTTGATGCAGGATCAAGCTGTCGCCGGTTGCCCGCTGAAAGCGCGGCACCCTGCCAGAACTGGAATGCGGAAGTGTCTGTCATTGGCCAACTTCGTCAATATCTATGCTCCACATTTACCCCATTTCCCATTAGAGAAGGATTAATGGTGACTGTGGCACCCGAATAGCCGCAAATAAGAGACGCAAACAGAATGGCAGCTCCTCAAAGCCCCATCAAAGCGGAGCAACAACAATTTCTACTGCTACATGATCCACGCTAAAGCGTATCCTGCGCGCGCATGGCACTCTGCCCAACAATCCGGGACATTTGCTGCGTCCCCTGATCCGCAGGATGGAAGACACGATGATTGGACGATTTCTGTCACGCCTGAAAAGCTGGCTTCTGCATGGCCTGCTGGTCGCCGCCATCTTTCTGATGGTTTCCAATCCCTTCCTGACCGACGTGCAGAACAAGATTGGCGCGAGTGAATTGCTGCTCAACATGTACCGCACCAGCCTTGAAACTGAGGTTGCGCGTTACAAGTTCCTGCCCTTCATCCTGTCGCAGAATGATCGGATCCTTGAAATACTGAGCGACAGGTTTGATCCGGTAGAGAGCGGATATTTCCTGCAACGAACCAAATATGCCACCAACGTGTCGGCAATCTATGTGCTCGACAGGACAGGCAAGGTCACAGCCGCCAGCAACTGGCACCGCGAGGATAGCTATGTCGGCAGAAATCTCGGCTTCCGGCCCTATTTCAAGGATGCGATGGCGGGGCGGCTGGGACAGTTTTATGGCGTCGGTCTGTCGTCAACGACACCGGGCTTCTTCCTCTCCTATGGCCTGAGAAAAGACGAAGACATCATTGGGGTGATCGCGGTTGAGGTCAATCTCTCCGAGCTCGAAAAGGTCTGGCGCTCCGGCCCTGACGACATTCTGGTCTCCGACGTCGACGGCACTATTTTCCTCAGCTCGAATGAAAGCTGGAAACACAAGACCTTCGGGCAGGTCGGCTCGAGCACCGTCGGTCTGCTGGATCGATCCATTCCGCCAGCACACACCACCCACAATCCGATTGCCCGCAAACGCTGCTACCGGTTGGGCAGCATCACCGTCTACAAGGATCCGAACTATGCCTGTCTGTTCCCGGCCACCTTCTCCCTGCAGGAAGAGATCGTCGAATTTGGCTGGACCATTCATTCGATCCAGCCCGCCCGACCGATCTACCAGTCCCTGCTGCTGGTCGCCATCATCACGTTGCTGATTTACCTCAGCGTCGTGTTCCTCTATCGCAACATTCGCAACAAGTATAAACGCAGCATACAAAAACTGCGCACCCAACTGACCGAAAATTCCAAGCTGGCTGCCATCGGCCAGATGGCCACCGAAGTGGCGCACGACTTCAATCAGCCCCTGTCGGCCATCTATATGTTGCTCGACACGTCCCGTCTGTTGCTCGAGCGCAAGATGTATAAGGATGTCGACGACAATCTGATGCTGGTCTCCTCCCATATCGAACGGCTGAAGCAGCAAATATCCCAGCTCAAGTCCTTTGCCAGTCGCCACCGTGTGCCGCGCGGCCATGCCAACATCGTCGAAGCCGCCCACAGCTCATTGCATCTGTTCCAATTGACCCTCAAGAAACAGGATGTGCAGCTGCAATTCCACACCACACAAGCCGACATCGAGGTGCCTTGCAACGAAATCGGTCTGGGTCAGATTTTCTCCAACCTGATCACCAACGCCATTGAGGCCATGGCCGATCAGAGCAAAAAACGCATCACCATTTCCATTGCCCGCAAGGATCAGAAGGTCATCGTCAAGCTGCGCGACAATGGTCCGGGCATTCCGGACCCCTCGAAAATCTATGAATCCTTCTACACGACCAAAAAGAGCGGCACCGGCCTCGGTCTGGCCATCGTCAAGGGCATTCTGGAAAATTCAGAAGGCTCGATCACGGTCGGCAATCACCCCGAGGGAGGGGCCGAATTCACCCTGACCTGGACCGAATGGAAGGATGAGACGCGCAAAGGCAACAGCGCTGAAGATGACCGCGCACTCGAAGAGCTCTTCCCAAAGCATATCTGACCGCTCGGTTCAGTCAGTCTCGCGAAAGGTCTCGGGCTGGATGCCATGACGGTTGAGCTTGTCGTAAAGGGTTTTGCGCGGCAACAAAAGCTGCTTGGCCGCCGATCCCACATGGCCTCCATGTTGTTGCAAGGCCCCTTCAATCATCCTTTTCTCAAAGGCATCAAGGGAGGCGGATAGGCCCATCCGATGGTCATCACTGACCGCACCCCCCTCGATATCGGGCGCAAACAGCCCCAGCACATACCGGTCCGCAGTGTGTTTGAGTTCCCGCACATTGCCCGGCCAGTCCTGTGTCTGCAGCCAGATCAACAATTCCGGCTGGATATCGGGCACAGGGCGGTGATAATGCTGCGCCGCTTCGCTTGCAAAAAAGTAGAACAGCTCCGGGATATCCTCACGCCGGTTGCGCAACGGCGGCAGATCGATCGTCACCACATTGAGCCGATAAAACAGATCAAGGCGGAACTCTTTTCGCTGGCTGAGATCGAGCAGATTTTCCTTGGTCGCCGCGACCACCCGGCAATCGACGGGGATGATCTTGTTGTCACCCAACCGCTCAACGCTGCGTTCTTGCAACACCCGCAGGAATTTGGCCTGAATATCAAGCGGCATGCTCTCGATCTCGTCGAGGAACAAGGTTCCCTGATTGGCATGCTCGATCTTGCCGATACGCTTCTTTGACGCCCCGGTAAAGGCCCCGGCTTCATGGCCGAACATTTCGCTTTCAAACAGGGTGTCAGGAAAAGAAGCACAATTGAGCGGCACAAAATGGCGATCCCGCCGGCTGCTCCACATATGGATGCAATTGGCAACAACCTCCTTGCCCGTGCCGGTCTCGCCCTGAATCAAGACATCTGCATCGGTGTCGGAAATGTTCAGAAGAGTCTCGCGGATCTGTTGCATCACCTTGCTCTGGCCAATCATGGTCGGCCCCTTGCGGGTCTTTTGCGCCAGCCGCAGTTGCTGATTTTCCAGCACCAGCCGTCTTTTCTCGATGGCCCGTTTCAGCACCTCGGTCAGGCGTTCGCTGTTGCAGGGTTTTTCGATGAAATCATAGGCCCCGAGCTTGATGGCTTTGACCGCCATCTCTACATCTCCGTGCCCAGTGACCAGCACAATCGGCATATCCTCATCGAGCTTGAGCACCTGATGCATCAATTCAATGCCCGACATGCCCGGCAACCGGATGTCGGAGACCACGATGGATTCGCGATTCTTTTTCACCAGCTCAAGGCCCGCTTCCGCAGTGTCGACCGCCTGCACGGCGAAGCCTGCCATTTTCATCGATTGCTGGTAGGCAAATTGAACGCTCTTGTCGTCTTCAACATAGATGATGGAAATGTCCATGTGTCACACTGTGCCGCAGCCGCTGGTCCGCTGCGTCCTTTCCCTTGCCTGCCAACCTGATCGCTGCAGTCCTGTGTCGCGGTCCCGGCTCTTATGATGCTGTTTATACAGGCTCCCAAAGATCCTATCTGGATCTTTAGGACAAGTCATCTCTCTGGCGCTTTGATGCATGTCGCCCGACACGAGAAAACTTGTTCCCAAACTTTCAGTCTTCAGACCGCTTGATCGCCCCTCTTCCCGGCAATTCTAGCGGCAATCTTGTGCGGCCATCCAGACAAAAGCCCCACCCTTGTCTGGAAATCCGCACAACATTTCGAGCCGGGGCGCAATGCGCGGCCCATCAACCAGCCAGAAGTCCCGCCCCAAGGGGCGCCAAAGCCTATAACTCCGCGTCAGCTTGTCTCATCCAAGAACGGTATTCGGCGGCAATTGAGTTGAAAAGACAAAAGATTTCCGCTCGTTAGCAGCCAGATTAGATTGCTTCCAGTCGCAACCCCTCCTAGCCAAAAGGCGAGGTCCACCAGCCTTGGCATAGGCCTTGCTACCCAAAAGGGCATCCATCACGGGACGCCCAGTATGCGGATGGTCACATTCGCCAGCCGCGTTCCCTTGGACCTTCTGCAAATCACCAACTGATTTGCAGCCATTTCGTTGGTATGGGTGGTTGTATCAATAGACCGTCTCGACCAATCCAGAAATTCGCAAGGTAGGGAGGTTATTATGAACCGTCTTGCAAGTATTCTCGGTGCCGGCCTCGTGGCAGCTGCAATGGCAGTGCCTGCATGGGCTGCTGATGTCACTCTCAAACTCGGCCACATTGCTGTTCCGTCCCACCCATATGGGCAGGGCGCTGACAAATTTGCTGAGCTGGTCAAAGAAAAAAGCGACGGCAAAATCGAAATCAAAGTCTTCCCGAGCTCCCAGCTTGGTGGTCAGAAAGACCTGATCGAAGGCATGGTCTTCGGTGCTGTTGACATGGCACTGGTCGGTACCGCCGTTCTGGGTCAGTTCCAGCCACAGATCTCCATTTTCGATTTGCCATTCCTGTTCGAAGACCGTCAGCACGCTTACAAGTCTCTCGATAGCGTCGGCATGGAACTGGGCAAAACCCTTGAAGGTCGCGGCATCAAGCTGTTGGGCTACATGGAAAACGGCATCCGCCACATGACCAACAACACCCGTCCGATCGAAACCCCTGCCGATCTGGCTGACCTGAAAATCCGTGTCATGACCAACAAGATCTTCGTTGAAATGATGAAGTCTCTTGGCGCCTCCCCAACCCCTATGGCTTTCAGCGAACTCTACTCTGCCATGCAGCAGGGCACCGTTGACGGTCAGGAAAACCCATCCGCTCACATCTTCACCAAGCGTTTCTTCGAAGTTCAGAAATACGCTTCCAAAACCGCGCACGCCTATTCGCCAGAGCCAATGGTCATCTCCATGATCTCTTGGGGCAAGCTGAATGATGAACAGAAGAAGATCATCGAAGAAGCTGCAAAAGAATCCATCGCTTGGCAGCGCGCGATTTCCGAAGATCAGGACAACAAATATTGGGACCAGATCAAGGCAACTGGCAAAATGGAAGTGATCGAAGTTGATCGTTCCAAATTTGCTGAAGCAACTGCGCCTGTGATCTCCATGTTCGCAAAAACCGTCGGTCAGGAAAATATCGACAAGATCAACGCTTTGCGCGCCAAATAAGACCTCCATCTTATTAATCCCAATAGCGCTTTACGCCCCGAACCCCACCCGATCCCTCACCGGGGCGTAAAGCAAATCTCCCATACGTCTCCCAGATGCGCCGGTGCATCGCCGCACCCCAAAACCCGCAACAGCGACCGGAGACGTTGACCGTCTGAAGGGGATCCCGCACGGATCCGGACCAGATGGCAGACAGACAGGCTCATGCCCCCTCTCCATGCGGGGCGAGCAGAACCGGGCCACGGCACGTGGTCCCATCAACAATATGGCACATGGCACAGTTCGGGCATGACAATCCGGCCTGACGGTGCCTCAGAAGGTCTTAGGCGATGGATATCATTTTCAAGTTCCTGCGCAAAACGCTCTACGGAATTTCGGTGACCGCCATGATTGTCATGCTGGCGATCATCTTCCTGCAGGTCATCACCCGTTACATTTTCGGCTTTTCCTTTGAATGGTCCGAAGAGCTGGCACGCTTCCTCTTTGTCTGGGTGGTCTTCCTGGGATCAGCCCTGATCATGGGTGAAGACGGCCATCTGGCCGTGGAACTGCTGCCCCGCATCCTGAACGGCACAAAACCGGGCTTCCTGCTCAATCTCTTCATCAATGCATGTGGCTATGTCTTCATCCTGCTGTTGATCGTGCAGGGCTGGAAAATGACCGAAACCATGACCTTCCAGACCTCACCGGGTCTTGGCCTGTCCATGAGCTATGTCTATGCCATCATGCCGCTGTCCGGCATTCTGATGCTGATGTATCACGTCAAGGATACGGTGAAGATCTTCAAGTCGCTCGGCAATTCCGAGCAAGCAGAAGGATAAGCCCTTATGGAAACCGTCCTCATTCTCGCCTTTATCGGCATGGCACTGATTGGTGTTCCAGTGGCTTATGCGCTGGCCCTGTCGGTCTCTCTGGTGCTGTTCGTCTATATGGATCTGCCGCAGGTCCTGATCGTCAACAACCTCTTCTCAGGCATTGATTCCTTCTCCTTCATGGCGGTGCCTTTCTTCATGCTGGCTGGTGCCTTCATGTCGGCCGGTGGCGTGACCTCCCGTCTGGTCAATGTCGCTCAGGCCATGGTTGGCTCCTTCACCGGCGGTCTGGCACAGGCCGTTGCGGTCGCGGGCATGTTCTTCGCCGCCATTTCCGGCTCGTCTGCTGCCACCACCGCGGCCATCGGCTCGACCATGGTCAACGAAATGGAGCAGAAGGGCTACAAACGCGAAATGGCCACCGGCATTGTCGCAGCCGCAGGCACCGTCGGCATTGTTATCCCTCCTTCCATCACCTTCGTTGTCTATGGCGTCATCGCCAACGTCTCGATCGGTGACCTGTTCATGGCTGGCGTCCTGCCGGGCCTGATCATGGGTGGCGTCATGTGCGCCATGGGCTGGTATCTTGCCAAGAAAAACAAGATCCCACCGGAAGGCAACTTCTCCTGCGTGAAACTGGCCAAAGCCATCAAGGACGCCTTCTGGGCCCTGATGACCCCGGTTATCATCATTGGCGGTATCTATTCCGGTATCTTCACGCCAACCGAAGCCGCCGCTGTTGCAGCTGTCTATGGCATCGTCGTCGGGCTGTTCGTCTATCGCGAGCTGAGCATCAAGGATTTCCCGCAGATCATCTTCAAGGCCGTGATCGGCACCACGCTGATCATGTTCCTTGTGGGTGCCTCCAAAATCTTTGGCTGGCTGATGACCAACCTGCAGATCCCGCACATGGTTGGCCAGGCGGTGACCGATTTCACCTCCTCACCCATTCTGTTCCTGCTGATCATGAACGTGCTGCTGCTGGTGCTTGGGACTCTGGTGAATGCCTCCGCAGCGGTGGTCATTCTGACCCCGATCTTCCTGCCGGTCGCCTTGACCATGGGCATCGACCCGATACATTTCGGCGTTGTCATGGTCATGAACCTTGCCATTGGCTGCATCACCCCGCCGGTTGGTCTTGACCTCTTTGTCGCCAGTGCCATCACCAAGGTGCCGCTTGAAAAGGTCATGAAGGCAACCATGCCTTATCTGCTGGCCCTGCTGGCAGCTCTGGTCTGCATCACAATGACGCCAGCGGTATCGACCACCCTGCCTTACCTCTTCAAATAAGAAAAGTTGGACCACCAAGACAAACTTGCGGCCCCCTCATACGGGGCCGCTTTTTTTATGCCCGTTGCTTGTGGTCACAGAGCGCGACCAAGAATGCCCGTCAACAGATCGCTATCAAGCGCCACCGGATTGCCCTTCATAGAAGAGGAAACTCGCGATTGTTCGGCAACATCGCCGATCATCTCAGCTGTGAGACCAAGCGCCTTCAAGCCGGGCAACCCCTGCGCCTGAGACCAGCGGGCCAGACAGTCAAAAGCGTTCTGAGCGTCACAATCAAGTGCCTCGGCAATCCATCCGCGAACGGCCTGCATCCGAGCAAGGATTGCTTCCTGATCCGACAGCCGCATCAGGGCCGTTTCATTGGCCGCCAGTACATGGGGCAGCAAGGCCCCACAAATGGCCCCATGGGCCGCGCCTGTCACCCCGCCAAGAACGCCCGCAAAGCCATGCACGGCGCCCAATCCCGCATTGGCCAGCGCCAGACCGCCACACAGGCTCGTCCAGGCCAAATCGTCCCTTGCCGCCTTGCTTTCCCTCTCCATCAGCAGAACCAGCGCTTTGAGCCCCTGTGGGATTGCATCGCGACAAAGGGCATCCGTCAGGCGATTGGCCTTGCAGGACAGAAAGGGCTCGATTGCCTGCGTCACCGCATCAAGACCACTGGCCAGCGTGATTGGCTTTGGCAAATGGTCGGTCAGGCTCGGATCGACGAGCGCCAGATCCGGCAGCATATGGCGATCACGAAGGCTCACCTTGCGCTTGGCCTCTGGCACCGCAATCACCGCATTCTTGGTCACTTCCGCCCCGGTACCGGCCGTGGTTGGCATGGCGGCAAACGGCAAGGGCCGTGCCTCGAGCGGCAAGCCGCGGCCCACCACTTCGAGATGATCCATGATCGGCCGCGTCGACGGAATGAGACCGGCCAGCGCCTTGCCTGCATCAATCACCGCACCGCCGCCAAGGGCAATAACCGCCTCCACGCGCGCGCCTCGGGCCACAGCAAGCCCCGCTTCGATCATTGGCAGGTCCGGTTCCCGCTCGACCGAAAAGCGGCACACCACCGCGCCGTGATCCGTCAGAGCGTCCACCAACCAATCGGCACGCGACCCGTCGTGCCCTTGCACCAGCAACAGACGCCCACCGAGCCCGGCGAGCGCATCAAGCGCCGCATGTGCCACCCCGCGCCCGAAGCGAAGATCGGCGGCGGTCAAAAATTGAAACTGGGAGAGAGCGTGAGGCATCGATAGGCTCCTTTTAGGCAGACAGGAAAGGTGTCAATACCACAAGGAATCTAAGAAAAGGACAAGGCGTCTTGTCAACGGCCTGAGGCAGATCGTCCTAGCGAAAAGCCGGGCATTGCCACGGACAAATGGGATGGAAAAATACGCAATTACAACGCCCAAAACGAAAAAAGCCTCCGCTTTTCAGCGAAGGCTTCTAAAATGGAGCGGGCGATGGGATTCGAACCCACGACCCCAACCTTGGCAAGGTTGTGCTCTACCCCTGAGCTACACCCGCGAAACTTATTCGGTTTATCAAACCGTTAGCAACAAGTTGTCGCTGTCAGGCGACGCTCCGTGTCGCCGACGGATGCTTATATGTACGACCTGCAGACCAAATGCAACAGAGAAATTACAAAAAAACACTTTTTCCCACTGGCTGTGTATTTTTTTCACAAAGGGGGAAAAACGCCCCCTTATTTCTACAGAGCATCCGTTGCACTTTTCCTTGATGGCGCTGCCAAACACGCCTAAGAGCAGAGGGAAGAGACGATGCCAAGCAAAGAAAGAGACGTGCCGTGACCAACACCCAACCCGAAAATCAGCCAGCCAGCCGCCAGGATCTTCTCGATTTTTTTGCATCCCTGAATATCAACACCAAGACCCATGATCACGAAGCGGTCTTCACCGTTGATGAAAGCCACAAGATCAAACAGGATCTACCGGGTGGCCACACCAAGAACCTGTTTTTGAAAGACAAAAAGGGCAATGTGATTCTGGTGGTCTGCATCAACGATACCGAAGTGGATCTCAAGAGCTTTCACAAAAAATACGCCTGCGGCCGCGTCAGCTTTGGCAATGCCGATCTTTTGTGGGAGCGGCTCGGTGTACGCCCCGGGTCTGTCACCCCTTTCGCTCTGTTCAATGACCGCAATGAGCACAAGGTTCAGCTGGTGCTTGATTCCCATCTGCTTGAATGGGAGTTGCTGAACTTCCACCCGCTTGAAAACACGGCCACCACAGCCATCGCCCGCGACGACCTTCTGACCTTTTTCAAGGCAACGGGCCACGAACCAACCATTGTCAAACTGGAAAAAACAGAGGAAGCTGTTTAGAAGTTTCCCCTATCGTCCCAAGCAGCCGGCACATCACCATTGAAGCATTGAAGCCCGATGGCGGCTGTCCCATATTGAGGCGAACAATCTGTCGCAGTTTGATTGCGGCTCCGAATCAAGGGCGTGCGATGATCCATTGCCCCCACAAATGACAACAGTCCCACAAAAAGGACCGTATCCATGAACAACAAGTCCTTCGGTTATGGCAGCGGCATGTCCGCCAGCTTCAATGCGTCCCAAGGCTCCGGCTCCGTCAGTGCCTCCTTTGGCACGCCAGCTCCTCAGGCAGCGCCAAAGCCTGCGCCCAAACCCAAGGCTCCTGAAGGCCCCCTGATCAAGGACACCACGACGCAGAGCTTCATGCAGGATGTCATCGAAGCCTCGCGCACCACCACCGTCCTTGTCGATTTCTGGGCCCCATGGTGCGGCCCCTGCAAACAATTGATGCCATTGCTGGAAAAGGCCGTCACCGAAGCCAAGGGCCGGGTCAAGATGGTCAAGCTCAACATCGACGAAGAGCCGGCCATTCCCGGCCAGATGGGCATCCAGTCCGTCCCCGCCGTCGTAGCCTTCAAGGATGGTCGCCCGGTCGATGGCTTCATGGGCGCCCAGCCGGAAAGCCAGATCAAGGCCTTCATCGACAAGAATGGCACTGAACCACAAGCCGACCCGCTGGAGGAAGCCTGCAAACAGGCCGACGCTCTGTTTGAAGAAGGCCAGACTGCCGAAGCCCTGCAGATTTATGGCGCCATCCTGCAACAATCGAGCGACCACCTGCCCGCCGTGATCGGCATTGCCAAATGCTTCATTGCGCTTGATGAGCTGGAACGCGCCCGCGATGTGTTCGAATCACTGCCTGAAGACGCTGCAAAAGACAAAGCGGTCGTTGCGCTCAAGGCCCGTCTGGAACTGGCAGAGCAAAGCGCCGATCTGGGCGAAGTGGGTGAGTTGCAGAAAAAAGTCGACGCCGATCCGGACAATCATCAGGCCAGATTTGATCTGGCTGTCGCTTTGAACGGTAAAAACAAGCGACAGGAGGCCGTCGACCAACTGATCACGATCATCAAGAAGGATCGCGAATGGGGAGAGGACGGGGCGCGCAAGCAGCTTTTGCAATTCTTTGAAAGCTGGGGCGTGATGGACAAGGCCAGCGTTTACGGACGTCGTCAATTGTCCTCGATCCTGTTTTCTTGAGGCGAGGTCCGGACAGCCAGCCCATCCTGACAAATGCCGCATTCCCGCGTTAGACTGGCGGGAATGACACAGGATGCATGCTCGACGGCGGCCCGCCCATGGTTTGACACAGCAAAAAGGATATCTCATGGCTCAGGCAGGAAATGCCCTTTATGACAGCCCACGCGACATTCCGGGTATCATTCCCCTCTTCCCGCTTGAGGAGGCCTTGCTGCTGCCGCGGACGCAAATGCCGCTGAACATCTTCGAAGACCGCTATCTGGCGATGATCGACCATGCTATCCGCCATGACCGCATCATCGGCATCATCCAGCCCAAGCCCACACCAGACGCCTCACAGGCCAGCAAACAGCAAGATGAGGCAGACGCATCGCAGCTTCAGCGCATCGGGTGTCTGGGCCGGATCACCGCCTTTGGCGAGACCGGTGATGGCCGTGTGCTGATCACCCTGTCCGGCCTGTGCCGGTTCCAGCTGGTCTCGGAGATGGAATCGCACCTGCCCTTCCGCATGGCAGAAATTGATTGCGAAGACTATGCCGAGGATCTGATCGAGGGCTTTGGTGAAGATCAGGTCAACCGCGAGGGCGTACTTGACATCTTCCGCGCTTTTCTCGATGCCAATGACATGGAGGCAGACTGGGACAATGTCGGCAAATCCTCCAACGAGATTCTGGTCAATTCCCTGTCGATGATGAGTCCATATGGTATTGCCGAAAAGCAGGCCCTGCTGGAGGCCGAGAGTCTGGCCCTCAGAGCAGAAACCCTGATCGCCATCACCGAAATGCATCTGGCCAATGACGCAAGCGATGCCCCAGCCACGCTGCAATAAAGCCACCCAACGGAGAAGCTGTCATGGCGACCCTTGAAAGCACCAACAATGACAATCGCAGCGAACAGACTGGCATGGTCGACCGCAAGCTGTTGGAAATTCTCGTCTGTCCGGTGACCAAATGCACGCTGGACTATGATGCGGAGAAACAGGAGCTGATCAGCCGCAAGGCCAAGCTCGCCTATCCAATCCGCTTTGGCGTACCGATCATGCTGCCGAGCGAAGCGCGCATGTTGGAACAATAGGCTCAGGCCCCCACGGTTCGGCTCCCAAAAAGACAACGGGCGGGTCACCTTCTTGCAAAGGTGCCCGCCTCTTTTTGTTGACCCTCTGGAAACGGGTCTGCTGCTTTGTTGATTATCGCGTGATGTCGCTTTCCGGCGTTGCCGAGATTTTATGGATGGCAAGATCGGCGCCCAGTCGCTCGTCATCAGCCGACAGGCGCAGGCCAATGGCCTGTTTCAAAATGCCATAGACGACAAAGCCACTCGCGAAAGCATAGCCAGCCCCAAGCAGAGAACCGACCAACTGCGAGGCAAAGGTGACGCCCCCCATACCGCCAAGAGCGGTGCTGCCGAAGATGCCAGCAGCAATGCCACCCCACAGACCGCACAGGCCATGCAGCGGCCAGACACCGAGCACATCATCAACCTTGAACTTGTTCTGGCAAAGATTGAAGGCATAAACAAAGACCACGCCAGCCACGCCGCCGACAATCAGCGAGCCGAGCGGATGCATGATGTCAGAACCGGCACAGACTGCGACAAGACCAGCCAACGCACCGTTATGGATGAAGCCCGGATCATTGCGCCCGGCGACAAGCGCGGTAAGAATGCCACCGACCATCGCCATCAGGCTGTTCATCGCCACCAGACCGGAAATGCTTTCCAGCGACTGGGCGGTCATCACATTGAAGCCGAACCAGCCAACGCACAACAGCCACGATCCCAAAGCCAGCCAAGGCACGGAGGACGGCGGAATGCCGAGCGGCCGTCCATCCTTGCCATAGCGCCCAATCCGAGCCCCAAGCAGAATGACGGCAGCCAGCGCGATCCAGCCACCCACCGCATGGACGACGATGGAACCGGCAAAATCATGGAACTGGGCACCAAGTGTGGCTTCAAACCAGCCCTGAATGCCGAAATTGCCTCCCCACATAATGCCTTCAAACAGGGGATAGACAAAGCCAACCAGCGCCACGGTGGCAAAGCATTGCGGCGCGAACTTCATCCGCTCGGCAATGCCGCCCGAGATGATCGCCGGAATGGCAGCAGCAAAGGTGGTCAGAAAGAAGAATTTGACCAGCGTCAGGCCCTGAGGCTCGAACACGCCGCCCACCGAACCGGATAGCTCGGTTGCGGACACCAGAAACGACGTGCCATAGGCAATGGCATAGCCAAAGAAGAAATAGACAATGGTGGAAATGGCGAAGTCCACCAGGATCTTGACCAGTGCATTGACCTGGTTTTTGTGCCGAACGGTTCCCACTTCAAGAAAAGCGAAGCCGGAATGCATCGCAAAGACGAGAATAGCCCCGAGCAGGACGAAAAACACGTCCGCTCCAACTTGTGCCCCTTGCATAGTTTTTGCCTCCAAAGACGGTATGCCCAAAAAGGGCGCAAATTTTTTCAATTTTTCCGTCTGGGTAAACAAAATGCATGCCAATTAGGCGACAGGATTTATTATTAAATAAATTCAGCAAGTTAGACATAGTTTGCATTTGATTGAAAAATAAGCAACTGCTCTATGCCTATTTTCTACCCGCAAAGCCTAGGCAATTGCACACATATTAATCACAATCTGATGATTGATGCTTTTCTAAGCGCTTTCACTGACTACCCGACCAACCCCAAAACATGAAGAAACCCGCCAAATCCTAGATTTGGCGGGTTATCCCCTCTGGTACCCTTATGGGCTTATAGTTGGGAGGAGAGGGAGACCGAAGCCTCCCATCTCGAAATCTTACATGCGCTGGCTGCCCTGACCGAATTCAGGATAGGCTTCCACGCCAATCTCGGTTTTGTCGAGGCCGAGATATTCTTCTTCTTCGCTGACGCGGATACCCATGGTGACTTTCAGGATCATCCAGACGACGAAGGAGAGAACCAGAGTGAAGGCACCATAAGCGGCGACACCGATCAGCTGGGTAACATAAGAAGTTTCAGAGTTGGTCAGAGGAACGATCAGCGTACCCCAGATACCAGCCAGAAGGTGAACCGGGATCGCACCGACAACGTCATCGATTTTCAGTTTGTCGAGCGCAGGAACCGCGAAGACAACAATCGCACCACCAACGGCACCGATGAAGATAGCCTGAGCAATGGTTGGGTTCAGAGGTTCAGCAGTGATGGCAACCAGACCAGCCAGTGCGCCGTTGAGAACCATGGTCACGTCGACCTTCTTATACAGGATCTGCATCAGGATCATCACGGACACAACGCCAGCGGCCGCAGCCATGTTGGTGTTGGCGAAGATGCGGGAGATATCGGAAACATCACCGATGGTACCCATGGCAAGCTGAGACGCACCGTTAAAGCCGAACCAACCGAGCCACAGGATGAAAGTACCAAGGGTCGCAAGCGGAATGTTCGAAGCAGGCATCGGGGTAACCTGACCACCTTCGCCATACTTGCCTTTACGAGCACCGAGCAGGATGGCACCGGCCAGAGCAGCCCAGCCGCCAACGGAATGCACGAGGGTCGAACCGGCAAAGTCGGAGAAGCCCATTTCGGACAACCAGCCGCCGCCCCACTGCCAGGAACCGGCAATTGGGTAGATGAAGCCAGTCAGCACGACCACGAAGATCATGAATGGCCACAGTTTGATACGCTCAGCCAGGGTACCGGACACGATGGATGCAGCGGTTGCCACAAACACCATCTGGAAGAACCAGTCCGACGCGGTCGAGTAACCGGTTTCGAGCAGAGCTGCGGAGTCTGCGCCCTCAAGACCAACCGGGTCCAGAGCGTAGATCAGCGAGAAGGAGCCAACATAGCCGCCATCAACGCCGGTATACATCAGGTTATAACCGATCAGCCAGTACATGATGCCAGCAATGGCATAGAGCGCAATGTTTTTCAGGCTCTGCATGGAGACGTTCTTGGTGCGGACAAGGCCAGCTTCAAGCATGGCGAAGCCTGCAGCCATCCACATCACGAGGAAGCCACCGATCAGGAAAAGCAGGGTGTTGAAGATATAGGCGGTATCAGCAGCGGTCGCGTAGGCTGGAGCTGCAGCGGCTGCCTCTGCGGCTGGAGCGGCGGCTTCCTGTGCAAGGGCCGGGCCCGCAACGAAGGTAGCTGCGCCAACAAGAAGGGCAAGGGTTACTTTCGACATTGTGTTGTCCTTGATTTTTTCGCTTCTACTGGAACGGGTTGGAGCTTAGAGCGCGTCGGTGTCGGTTTCACCGGTGCGAATCCGCATGACATGCTCAAGAGAGGTGACGAAGATCTTGCCATCGCCGATCTGACCGGTCGCAGCAGCCTTGGAAATGGCTTCGACGGTTTTCTCGACCTTGTCTGCGGTGACAGCAACTTCGATTTTCAGCTTCGGCAGGAAGCTGACGGAATACTCGGTTCCGCGATAAATCTCGGTATGGCCGCGCTGACGACCAAATCCCTTGACTTCGGTAACGGTCAGACCTTCCACGCCTTCAGCAGACAATGCTTCACGCACGGCTTCCAGCTTGAATGGCTTGATAATGGCGATAATGAACTTCATGGCACTCTCTCATGTCCCTCTTTGGGTTTTTGGATGCCCACCCCAATCGTCAGGAGACCGGGGTGAAGCTTAGCGATTGCTGTCCCTCTCCTTTCAAGAGCCGTGCCAGTTTGCAAAAAAAATTTATAAATATTTGATTTACAACAATAATAACCAATATTGCCAAAATATTAACCCGTGCATGATAATTGTGCATCAGACAAAAATGATAAAAAAATAGGCATAGAAAAAACTATGCCTATAAAATAATCAGAATTTTGCTCTCAGAGATGCTCAATGCCGAAGCATGAGTCTTTTCAGAATCTTGCCCTGCCGCAGCATGAGGCAATAGACCTATCGCAATCTCCTACCGGCGATCGAGAATGCGGATCAGTCCTTCCTGACAGGCACTGGCCACCAGCGTGCCGTCCCGGCGATAGAGCGACCCACGCGAGAAGCCACGCGCACCGCCGGTCCATGGACTATCCTGACTGTAAAGCAGCCATTCATCCGCCCGGAAGTCCGCATGGAACCACATGGCGTGATCAAGGCTCGCCGGGCTGACATCATTGTTGAAGACCGATTTCCCATGAGGAAAGAGCGACGTGTCGAGCAACGTCATGTCCGAGGCATAGGCCAGCGCACATTTGTGGATCGACAGGTCATCGGGCAGGCGAGACGTTGTCCGCACCCAGACATATTGCAGCGGTTCCATTTTCTTGTCGGTGGTATAATGCTCCATATTGACCGGACGCAGCTCGATCGGCCGTTCGCGACGGAAATAGGCTTTAATATTTTGCGGCGCCTCTGCCATATAGGCCTCAATCATGTCCGCTTCATTCGGCAGCGCTTCAGGAGCCGGAATATCAGGCATGGCAATCTGATGTTCCAGACCCTTCTCATGGCGATGAAAGCTCGCCGACATGGAAAAGATCGGCTTGCCATGCTGAATGGCCAGCACCCGGCGGGTGACAAAGGACCGCCCGTCGCGCAAGGTGTCCACTTCATAGATGATCGGCACCGAAGGATCGCCCGGCCGCATGAAATAGCAATGCAGGGAATGAGCTGCCCGGTCGCTTTCCACGGTCCGAGAAGCGGCCACCAGCGCCTGACCGATCACCTGACCGCCAAACACCCGTTGCCAGCCATCCTGCGGGCTGCGCCCCCGAAACAGATTCTGCTCCAGCCGCTCAAGGTCAAGAATGGAGAGAAGATTGTCGATGGCAGTGGTCATGGTCAGATCCTGTTCTTTCTTGCTTTTCATTCATCGGGTCCGGCGCACCGGCCCGCTCTGGCATCCCTTCGGCCACCAAAGCGCACATAGCATTTTCTGGGCATCAACACTGCCCCAGTTTGATCGGGATGCAAACCGGCTTTCCAACAAAAATTGCACATCCCCTACACTTTATGCAGATCTTCTGCCCGCTTCTGGCTATATAAAAGGGGAAGACAAGAGAAACAGTCCGGCAGGCGGCGGAAAACCCAATCTAATGCCTTGATTTGGTTGACCTTGGGTTAGCCATCCCCATCGGACATGTGGCACCAGCTCCGGGATCAGATCATGACGGAAAAACAAGCAGCACCCATCGCCCCCTCAGACAAATATGATCTGGTCATTGCAGGCGGTGGCTATGTTGGCCTGTCCTTGGCACTCGCCGTGCGTCAGGCCTGTGATCTGTCGATCTTGGTGATTGAACCCCAACCCATTGCCCGCATGCGGGCCGATGAGCGCGCCTCGGCCATTGCGTCGGCGGCCACCCGCATGTTGGGCCAGCTCGGTGTCTGGGGCCAGATTGAGCCAGAAGCCGAACCGATCCGCGATATGGTGGTCACCGATTCCAAGTTGCAGGATCTGGTCCGCCCGGCTCTGCTGACCTTTGAAGGCGCAACTGGCGATGGAGAGCCCTTTGCCTATATGGTGCCCAATGGCGCCATGGTCGGGGCGCTCTATGATGCAGCAAAGGAAGCAGGCGTCACCCTGATTGAGCAGGACAGCGTCTCCTCCTTCACCGAGGAAATCAGCCAGACCCATGTCCTGATGACATCTGGCCAGAAAGTCACCACCCGTTTGCTCATCGCCGCTGATGGCGTTCGCTCCCGCCTGCGTGATCTGGCGGGCATTTCGACCGTCCGGTTTGACTATGACCAGATGGGCATCGTCACCACGGTGGAACATGAGCGCCCACACAATGGCCGCGCGGTTGAACATTTCCTCCCCGCAGGCCCCTTTGCCATCCTGCCGCTCAAAGGCAATCGCTCATCACTGGTCTGGAATGAACGCACCGACGACGCCAAGCGGATGTTGGCCATGGACGACTTCACTTTCTCGCTGGAACTTGAGCGCCGCTTTGGCAAACAACTGGGCACCGTGTCGGAGAAAGGCCCGCGCAAGGGCTTCCCCCTCGGCATGACCTTGGCCCGCTCCTATGTCGCCCCGCGCTTTGCGCTGATCGGCGACGCCGCCCACGGCATTCACCCGATTGCCGGGCAAGGCCTCAATCTCGGTTTCAAGGATGTGGCCGCGCTGGCAGAGGTTCTGGTCGAAGCCGTCCGCCTTGGGCAGGATATTGGCGCTTTGGATGTGCTGGAGCGCTACCAGACCTGGCGCCGCTTTGACGTGGTGCAAATGGGCATGACCTGCGACCTGCTCAATCGCCTTTTCTCCAACAAGAGCGACATTTTGCGCCATGTGCGCGATCTGGGGTTGGGGATGGTCGAGCGCCTGCCCGGCCTCAAGCGCTATTTCATCGAGGAAGCCGCAGGCAATCAGGGCAACCGGCCCCGCCTGTTGCAAGGCGAAGCCCTCTAGGCCCGTGTCATAGATGGAGCCTTAGCGGGTCATGGCAGAGGCCAACGGCCCGGTCTGGCCATGCCATTGAGGCTGATCCTGACCGCAAACAAAGCCCGGTACCACTTGATCGGCAACGTCGCGCGCCAAAAGATTGGCATTGCGCTCAGCCGTCGCCTCGACAAAGCCGGCAATGCAGAAATCATTCTCTTCGATCTTGGTGATCACCAAAGCCTGCTCTTCGCGGGGCTGTTCCACCGAGACATACCAGCGCAGGATGGTCGCAAAAGGCACCTTCCTGCCCTCCTCATCCCGCAGCCGCCATTCCATAGTGTCGCCAACCCGGTTGAAATTGCCAAAGGTGAAATAGCGATCATCGGCTTTCTGGGTGCGATAAGACAGGGACATCCGCAGATCCCCCTCGGACACAAAGACCGCAACGCCGTCATAGCCCTTGCAGACCTGCTGGCTCCAGCCTTCTTCCTCATTGACCACCAGCGTCATGCAGGAGGCTTCATCAAGCTTGCTGTAGGCATGGGAGATTTCCGCAGACCCGGCCGGACCGGACAGCAAAAGCAGACTGGCGGCAAAAGATGTTCCCGCAACAAAACCCATAAATTTGACCGGATCAAAAGCAACCATTTGACTGTCTCCCCTGCTGCCTGTCCAAAAAATTGCCCTGCAATATGAAACGTGAATTCACCAAGCGGCGGGCGGATCGGGTCGCGCGCCTTATTGGATAGACGCTTTAGCATGGAAAAAGGTTCTCAGATTTTTTTGAAAAATGCGTTTCACGCCCAATCATCTTTGCGAAATACCGGCTATCCCCCTCAAAAAAGCGGATTGTCGGTAAACAATTTGGAAAAAACCGTCAGCCACCGCCAGATGCGGGCTTGATCGAAGGTTTGTCTTGCCAACCCGTTCCAATGGCCCTAAACCGCTAGGCAACTGCGCATATCATGCATGCCCTCGTCAGGCTGTCATGGTCCCTGGCAACAAGCAATTGATGCCTTTGCGCCTGCACAGGCTTGAGGCTATCCGGCACGAGACCCTATTGGAGTTGACTGATGAATATTAGCGAAATCCCAGCTGGCAAAGACGCCCCGGAAGACATTTACGTTGTGATCGAAGTGCCGAAAGGCTCCTCCGTCAAATATGAAGTGGAAAAGGATTCCGGCGCCGTCTTCGTTGACCGCTTCCTCTTCACCCCAATGGCCTATCCTTGCGATTACGGCTTCATCCCCAACACGCTGGCCGATGATGGCGACCCAATCGACGTGCTCGTCGTTGGCGACGCCCAGTTGCAGCCCGGCGTTGTCATGCGCGCCCGTCCGGTTGGCGTGCTGATCATGGAAGATGATGGCGGCAAAGACGAAAAAGTGGTCGCCGTTCCGCATTCCAAGCTGACCAGCCACTATGATCACATCAAGACCTATGAAGACCTGCCGAAAAACCTGATCGAGCAGATCAAGCATTTCTTCGAGCATTACAAGGATCTCGAGCCCGGCAAATGGGTCAAGATCGAAGACTGGGCTGGCCCGGAAAAAGCCAAGGAAATGATTCAGGTCTCAATCGACAACATGAAGAAATAATCTTCATCATCGATAGAAAAAGACAAAGCGCGGCTCCCATCCGGGACCGCGCTTTTTTCATGCCGAACCACAAGTGATCGGGCCGCCTTCAAAGGCGCCCTTTTGCCACGCGCTTAGTAGATGCCGGTGCGCAGCAAATTGCGGATAAAGAAAATGCCGAGCAACAGAACAATCGGCGACAGATCCATCCCGCCCATCGCAGGCAAGAAATTGCGGATGCGCGACAAAAGCGGCTCGGTCAATCGCCAGCAAACTTCATAAATGCTTGCCACAATCTGGTTGCGCGGATTGACAATGTTGAAGGCGAACAGCCAGGAAAAGACGGCTGAGGCAATCACGATATAGGTATAGAGGGAAAGGATCATGTCGATAAGCTGAATGATTGCGGTCATCTTGTTCCTCAAAGGATCGCCGGACCGATTGGCCATAGCCAAATCGCGGCTGCTGATTGGTGCAGATTGCAGGTCCCTAAAATGGCTGGAAAGGCTGGATTTTCCAGCGCCAAACTCATCAGTGATGTAGCGATCCACCGACAAGCCTGCAAGCCCAATCCCGCAGATTGCGTAAAAAGAATGCAAAAACAGCAAAAGCCCCGATGCAGACAAAAAACACGCATGCATCGGGGCTTTCGAATTGAGAACTGGCTACGCAAAACTCAAGGCCAGCTTGTCTTCTTCATCGCAAGCATCGTGCCAAGCAAGGCGCGCGCGAGCCGTTTCCATATATGGTAGAGTTCGAAGAGGGCAAGCCACAATATCTTGAACAGGCAAACGCACCGGCAACCCTTCGATAACGATTGTCGATGCAGATTGCATGGCCACTATTGCAAATTGCAAGACTTGCGTGAGAAGCCAGCCCCACAATCTCTAGGCTTGATCGGCGCGACCAATCCAGTGATCAAGGAACGCAATCAACCAGCGCTCCACCGCCGGATCATGGAACAGGCGCCCTGCATAATGGTTGCGACGATTGCGCGCACCAGGCAGTTTCAGCCGATCCGATGCCTTGGTGGTCCAGCGCATCATCATCCGCATGGTCACTTCCGGATGGAACTGCAAGCCATAGGCATTGGCCCCGTAGCGATAGGCTTGATTGGCAAAGACCTGCCCCTCGGCCAGAAGCTCCGCCCCCTTGGGCAGCTCGAAGCCCTCCCGGTGCCACTGATAGACCCGGCTCGGCCAACGCATCATTGCCTCGCCCGCATCCGTCGCCTTGATTGGATAATAGCCGATCTCAACCTGATCCTTGGGATGGGCCTTGACCCGTGCGCCCAGCTGCTTGGCCAGCATCTGGCCTCCAAGGCAAATGCCCAGCAACGGCTTGTCCTCTTTCAAGGGCACAGCCATCCAGTCAATTTCGCGCTTGATGAAGGCATCCGGATCATTGGCGCTCATCGGCCCGCCAAACACGACAGCGCCCGCATGTTCTGCCATCGTATAGGGCAAGGGATCTCCAAAGCGCGGCCGCCTGATATCAAGATGAAAGCCGCGCTTTTCCAGCATTGTACCGACACGCCCCGGAATCGAAGTTTCCTGATGCAGCACAATGAGGATTCGGGCTGGTTCCGCCCCCGCCCCGTTGTTCATTCGCTTGCCTTGTCTGCATGGGACTCAACGGACTGGCGCATGCGAATGCGATCCCGCCGCGACACACCGAGCAGCTCCGCCACGCGCCAGACCAGATTGTCTTCGAACTCGTGGATTTCGCCATCGGCAAAGACCAGCTTCCACATCATTTCAATGATTTCAACCCGGCCTGCTTCGTCCAATTCGCGCTTCAACACGGAGGTAAAGCCGTAGAGATCCACCGCCTCCTTTTCCCGCTCATGGGCAATGGAGATCAACTCGGAGGTTTCCTTGTCGGAGAGGGAGAAGCGCTTCTTCAGCACATCTTTCAGGCGCGCCTGTTCCGCCCCATCGATCACGCCATCCACTGAAATCAACTGCACCATCAGCGCCGCCACTGCCACGCGACAATCCCCGTCCTGAAACAGGGCTTTTTCGCTGTCTCCGCCGGACATTTCGCGAAACAATTGCATCAAGCTGTCAAACATGGTTCAATCCGATCTCAAGATTTTCCTGGCACGCCGCAAAGCATGCTTGTCGATGTTCTCTTGGCAACTTGCATAAACAGGTTGTCTATATCATGTCTTTTGCAAGGCTTTGATTTGCTTATACGGCATGCATAACCGGAACAGCAGCATTCGTCCATGCTTTCACGAAAATAGGCACTCGCAGGATCATCGCAATACTGCGAAAGTCCATTTCGTAGTCATCCCATGGATCAATGACAGATTTTGACCGCGGTCGCCCCATCCGTCTAACGGGTCGACCACAAAAGCACGAAGGGCGCAGGACAATCTGCGCGGGAGGTAACGATGCGTGAGAGACAATTGGGCAAAGATGGGTTCGCTGTCAGCGAAGTGGGTCTTGGCTGCTGGCAGCTGGGCGCCGACTGGGGCGAGCAAGTGGCTGAAGAAACCGGTCTCGCCATCCTTGAGGCCGCCTATGAAAAGGGCGTCACCTTCTTTGACACCGCCAATGTCTATGGCGATGGCCGCTCGGAAAGCCTGATCGGCAAGTTTCTGGCCAGTAAAAATGACCCGGCAATTCGGGTGGCGACCAAATTCGGTCGCGGCGCGGTCTATCCAGACGGCTACAGCAAACAGGCGCTGATCGATTCTGTGGATGCATCCCGCGACCGCCTCGGTGTCGACTGCCTTGATCTCATTCAGCTGCATTGCGTGCCGACCGATGTGATGCGCAATGGCGAAATTTTTGACTGGCTGCGCGAGTTGAAGCAACGGGGCAGCATTCGCAATTTCGGGGCCAGCGTCGAAACAGTCGAGGAAGGGCTGATCTGCCTTGAGCAGGAAGGGCTGACCAGCCTGCAGGTCATCTACAACCTGTTCCGCCAGAAGCTGACCACCGAATTGCTGCCAAAAGCGCAGGAAAAAGGCGTCGGCATCATTGTCCGCCTGCCACTGGCATCCGGCATCCTGTCGGGCAAATTCTCGGCCAGCACCCAGTTTTCTGACAAGGATCATCGCAATTTCAACCGCGACGGGGCCCATTTCAATGTCGGCGAAACCTTTGCTGGTGTTCCTTATGAGGTCGGCTTGCAGCTGGTCAATGAGATGAAGGCCTTCATGCCAGAGGGCATGGATATGGCCAATTTCGCCCAACGCTGGATTTTGGATCACGAAGCGGTTTCCACCATCATCCCCGGCGCCAGTCGACCGGAACAGGCGGTGCGCAATGCGGCCATCTCGTCCCTGCCTCCGCTGTCAGAAGCCACCCATCGCGAGCTGATCGCCTTCTATAACGACAAAATCGCCGAGCATGTGCGTGGCGCTTACTAAGAGCTGAAAAAAAGAAAGGCCCGGCACACAAAATGCCGGGCCTTTCTACAAGCGAAGAGATTTTGCTGCCTAGCCTTTGGCTTCAGCCCGGCGCTTCAAAAAGCCCCTCAGCAGAAACTCCGCCAGCCGCGCGACCCCGTTCAACACCGGCGTCACAGCGATGCCTGAGCGAATTTCGAACACTTCATACTTGAAGCGACGAGAGGGCAAACCATTGGCAACCAGCCCTGCCTGCAGGTGCTTGCGCATTGAGTCTGGCCCGCAATAATAGACGGTTACATCAGACATCGGCGCTTCCACCCGCGCTTCGACCAGATCAACATTCAGGCGGCCAGTCTTGCAGCTTTCCACCAGATGCATCCGAAAGTTAGGACAGCGCTCTGCCACATTGGCGAAATCCTGCAAATGGGCCGCTTTCGAGGCATCGGACACACAATAGAAGAAATCAACCGGCGGATCGGTTTTCTTCAGGCTTTGAGCAAAGGCGACAAACGGGGTGACGCCGATCCCGCCGGCAATCCAGACTTCCGGCTTCTTGCCACCGCGTTCAAACCGCCCATAAGCCGGCGATACCCGCACCGCATCACCCGGAACCACATCTTGCGCCAGCAGGCGCGTGTCATCACCCAATGGCTTGAAGGTGAAGCGCAGGGTGCGGTCCCCTTCCGGAGCCTTGGAAATGGTAAAAGGATGCGCTTCATTCTTGCCCTTGCCGGTGAAATGCACAAAGGCAAACTGCCCGGCCCGGTGCTTCATGCCTTTCTTCTCGGGTTCCAGAGACACAGCCACCGCCTCTCCGGACTGCTCGACAGAGGCCACCCGATAGGCATGGCGACCGGCAAACAGCGAAAAGGGCAACAGCGTAATCAGATAGCAAAGGATCCCCAAAGCACAGAAGCCGCCAACATACAGTCCCAGCGGATCAAGCACATCGAAGGGCTTGAGAATAAACAGATAATGCACGGCTGAGGCGGCGAAGAAGGCGCCCATCAAGCGGTGGGTCCAGCGCCAGAGATGATAGGGCACATAGGTGGCAATCGATAGAACCACGAGGATCAGGAAGCCATACAGGCTCAACTCCCCCAGCGTTTCCGCAACCTCGACCAGCAGCGTTTCCGCCCCCAACCCATCCATTTCGGCATCCACCGTATCATGCAGCAGGATCGCCGTGATGGCGATGACGCCAAGCCATTTATGCAGCTGATAGATGCGATCCAGAGGACCGAAAATCATCTGCTGCCAGCGCAAGCGCAGGGCAAGAAATTGCGAAACACCCATCGCAATCAAGGCAACACAGCCAATATACTGGCTCATCAGGGCAATCTGGTCATGGTGGCCCATCAGGGGCCAAAACCAGTAAAGCGGTGCAACCAATGCGGCGGCAATCAAAAAGAGGCCGATCATACGCATGACATTCTGGTCCTTTGTCTTGCTTCCTTTGGAATAAGAGGCATCGATGCCAAAGTGGCGTCAGTTCAACCTGTTTTAGATGACAGGTGCAAGACATCAAGGATAAAGGCAGGAAATCGCAAGCAAAAGACCGTCAGACTACGAAGGCTGTCCTCCCCAACAGGTCAACGCGCCAGAAGCTGCCGCTTGCGGGCCTTGATTTCCCGCTCCTGTTGCTCCTGCCCAACCCGGAAAGAGCGTTCGATGAAATCGAGATGCGCCCGGGCCGCCTCTTCGGCAGCCTTCACATCGCCATCAAGGATCGCCTGACCAAGAGCCAAATGCTGATCGAGCAACAGACGTCCAGAGCCATCAATGCTGAGCAGAAAGTCGCGATTATAGAAAATTCGGCTACGGGTCAGATCATAGATCGAAGCCATCATGTGGATGAGCAAACTATTCTGACTGGCATCGATAATCGCACTGTGAAAGCGAAAATCCGCCTCGATCGACGCCGCCTGATCCTGGTTCTCCCAGCTTTGCTCCAACTGATCCATGATGGACCGGATCCGTGCCTTGTCGGCGGACGTTGCCCGGTCGGCAGCCAGTCGCGCTGCAAAGGCCTCCTGTTCGCGCCGATATTCGAGATAATCAAACAGGGCTTCCCCATGCCGCCCCAACAAGTCCAGCATTGCGGGGGTCATCGCCGCCCCGCTCAACTTGGCAATGAAAGCCCCTTCCCCATGCCGAATGCTCACCAACCCGCGCGCTTCGAGCTGCTGGAGGGCTTCGCGGATTTTGGGCCGGGAGACCTGCATCGCCTCTGCCAGCTCCCGCTCGGACGGCAACCGGCTGCCATCTTTCAGGATGCCGTCGACGATCATCGCCTCGATCTGATGCACAACCCCGGCGGAAACGCTTTCATGTCCAACAGGATCAAAGGGAGTAGCGGGATCAATTGCAGAAGGCATCACGGGTCTCGGTTCCATTCGAAATCATTTGCCATAATATTTACCACTGGCCATCAAACAAGAAAAGACCCATACTTCTCTTTTGTGGTGACAAGCGCAGTGATCTAGGAAATAAGCCAATCAACGTGAAAATTCATTGACTCAAACCACAGGTAAAGTTTATTGACCTTCTGAAGACCAAAAGACATCGCGCCACGCACATCTGCAAATGTTGGGAGGAAAGCATGACAGACAATGCCGCTCTGATTGAAAGCCTCAAGACAATCGTCGGTCCGCGCCACGTCCTGACCGGCGACAAGCAGACCGAGCGCTTCCGCAAGGGGTTTCGCTCCGGCGAGGGCGACGCCATCGCGGTGATCCAGCCCGGCACCTTGCTTGAATTCTGGCACTGCCTTGAGAAAATCGTCGCCGCCGACAAGATCGTCATCATGCAGGCCGCCAATACCGGCTTGACCGAAGGCTCCACCCCAAAGGGACGCTATGACCGTGACGTGGTGCTCATCAACACCCGCCGGATGGATGCCCTCAAGGCGCTCAAAGGGGGCAAACAGATCATTTCCTTCCCCGGCTCCACCCTGTTCGCCCTTGAAAAACTGCTCGACCCGTTGGGCCGCCAACCTCATTCGGTGATCGGTTCTTCTTGCATTGGCGCGTCGGTGATAGGCGGCGTCTGCAACAATTCCGGCGGCGCGCTGATCGAGCGCGGCCCCTCCTATACCGAATTGTCACTCTTCGCCCAGATCGACGATCAGGGTCAATTGAAGCTGGTCAATCATCTGGGCATCGAGCTCGGCGACACGCCAGAAACCATCCTCACTCGCCTGGAGCAAGGCGACTATCAGGACAAAGACATCGAAGAGACCAATCGCAAGGCATCCGATACCGACTATGCCAGCCGGGTACGCGATGTCGATGCCGCCAGCCCAGCCCGCTTCAATGCCGACAAACGCCGCTTGCATGAAGCCTCCGGCTGCGCCGGTAAGCTCGCAGTCTTTGCGGTGCGGCTGGATACCTATCCGAAAAATGCCCGTGAGAAGACCTTCTATGTCGGCACCAACGATCCCCTCCATCTGGGAGAATTACGCCGAACCATTCTCTCAGATTGCGCGCATCTGCCGGTCTCAGGCGAATATATGCATCGCGATATTTTCGACATCACCCGCTCTTACGGCAAGGACACCGTGGTGCTGATCGACAAACTTGGCACCGACCGCCTGCCCACCTTCTTCGCCCTCAAAGGCTGGGTCGATGCCCGGACCAGCAAAATTCCGGGCTTGAAGCATTTCACCGACCGCTTCATGCAGATGCTATCCCGCCTTTGGCCGGAAATTCTGCCCCAGCGGATGTGTGATTTCCGCGACCAGTATGAGCATCACCTGATCCTCAAAATGCGTGACGAAGGCATCGAGGAAGCGTCAGAGCTGCTGGCTGGCCTGCAGGCGGCAGGCAAGCTCGCTTTCTTTGAATGCAGCCCGCGTGAAGGCAAAATTGCCGGTCTCCACCGCTTTGCCGCCGCAGGCGCTGCCATCCGCTATCAGGCGATCCATAGCGACGAGGTTGAAGATATTCTGGCGCTGGATATCGCATTGAGGCGCAATGACCATGACTGGCTGGAACAATTGCCCCCCCATATCACCGACAAGCTGCATCACAAGCTCTATTACGGCCATTTCTTCTGTCATGTGCTGCATCAGGATTACATCGTCAAGAAGGGCGAAGATCCCAAAGCCATCAAGGCAGAGATGCTCAAGCTGCTGGATGAACGGGGGGCAGAATATCCCGCCGAGCATAATGTCGGCCATCTCTATCAGGCCAAGGATGATCTCGCCAACTTCTACAAGAATCTTGATCCAACCAACAGCTTCAATCCCGGCATCGGTAAAATGTCGCGCAACAAATGCTATCACGAGCATTGAAGCCCGGCCCCGGACGCAAAAAGGCGAGCCTTGCAAGCCAAGACCCGCCCCATCACTTACACATGGCTCAAGGGATCAAAGATCACCAATGGCGGTAGACCGAATGCCATCCCATTTGGCATGAGCGCCCTTGATGACTTCGTCTTTCTGATCGAGATATTTCTTGAAGATTGCTTCATTGACGAACAGATAGAGCTTGCCATCGACGATGTCCGCATAGCGCACATCACCGTCAAGTTTGGCGCCAACAAACACGCCAAAGGCACAGAAGCCACCAAATTGTGGCAGATGGGATGCCGGATCCGCGTCAAACAGGTCCTTGGTCTTGGCAGATGCGAAATAGTAATCGACACCATCATGATGGGAGGTGAATTCGGCATTGCCCAGTTCAGGCGCGTCTTTCTTGAACATGGCAACCGGATCATAGCCGTGCAGGCCAAGCGGTTTGCCGGACAGGGTCAGGCCGTTATTGACGTTATATTCGTCAGCCGCGAAAACAGCGGTGGAGATGAAAACCGTCATAACGGCGGCAAGGCAGGTGAAAATCAGTTTCGACAGCATGGGTTGGTCCTTTCAGGAAGATGTGTCTGGTCAGTTGGGTTGGGTTGCTTTGGGTGATATTGGGGTGGGTGATGGCAATCAGGCCGATTTGGCATACAAGGTCATCGCTTCCTTGGTGGCTGCCATGGCAGTGGTGCCGGATGCAGCCATACCGACGGCACCAACAGCCGCAGCCCCTGCGGCGCGCGCCAACAGACGGCGGCGGGCCAGATCAACGGATTCTTGCGTGACATCGCATCCGTATTCGTGGTGATGATCGTGTTTGATGGTCATAATTTGCTCCTTAATATGGTTGGTCCCCATGCCGTCTCGGCATTGATCAGGGTTAAGCGTCCAGTTTGGTCATAAGGGTCGGGCAGTGGTGGCAAGGCCATGGTCAAGGCACAGCTTTCCCGTTCGCAGGCTGCAAAGCCCACGGTCTGTCAGACGTCATGTCACGTCCCGAAAGGTCCGGCGCTCAGCACAATTGCCGCGTGACGCCGAAGATCGTCAGCTCAGCCAGCCAAATGCCGCTGGCCCGCTTGGTGCCTCTGTGGACCGCAACCGGTCCGGTGCAAAGGCTCGCGTCTTTTGTCGCCAGCACCGGGGCGCTGGGCCGGGATCCACAGGGTCATCGAAGCCCCCTGGCCGGTTGGCCGGTTGCTGGCTTCCACCCGGCCGCCATGGCGTTCGGCGATCAGGCGGGTGATCCATAAGCCAAGGCCACTGCTCTCTTCCCCGTTCCTTGTCCGCGCCGACAGCCGGGTGAAGGGGCGAAAGGCCCTGTGCAAGTCGCCCTCCTGAAAGCCCGGTCCTTCATCGTCGACCCGCAGGTAAGCCGTACCATCAGCCTCAAGCCCCACTTCACACCGGATCTTGCTGTTGGGGTGGCTATGGCGGACCGCATTGCCGACCAGATTGTCGACCGCTTCGAACAGCAGCTCCTGATCGCCACTGACCGTCACAGGCGTCAGGGCACAGCTTTCTATGGTGATGCCCCGTCTTCGAGCACGCGGTTGATTGACCGACATGGCCAGTTCCAGCACGTCGATCAGGTTGACCCTGTCCTGACGGCAGGAGAGCGGGTCCCGCCCTTCGCGGGCCCGTTCCAGCACCGCACTGAGCATTTTGCTCAACTGGGTGATGATCACATCCGCCTTGGCGGCATTGCGCGCGGTGCGGCTGCCGGCTTCTGCGCTGTCCTCGATGGATTCGATGAGCAGCGACAGATTGGCCAAAGGTCCCTTCAGATCGTGAGTGACGATCGACAGGGCATTGGCATACGCAGACGGATCAGACGTCTCGCTCAGCGCGTCTGTCTTGGGAGAGTCTTTCTTGGACAAGGCCACAAAGTCGGCCGTGCCATTGCGATGTGCTTCGATCTGGTCGGTCTGCATATCAAGTCCTTTCCGAACGCGTATAACGGGTGTTCACCGGGTCGGCAGGGGTATCAAAGCCCTAGGTCCGACAGTCCGGGATGGTCAAGGGGGCGAGGGCCTAGCGGCCAGTGAAACAGGCGGTCCTCTTCCCGGATCGGCAGGTCATTGATCGAGGCGATACGCACCTGCATCAGACCGTCAGGGCCAAACTCCCAATTCTCGTTGCCATAGGCGCGAAACCAGTTGTTGCTGTCATCGCGCCATTCATAGGCAAATCGCACGGCAATCCGATTGTCCGTGAAGGCCCATAGCTCCTTGATCAGGCGGTATTCCTGCTCTCGTTTCCATTTGCGGCTGAGCAAATCGACAATCTGCTCCCGTCCGGTGACAAAGTCCGCCCGGTTGCGCCATTGGCTGTCGGTGCTATAGGCAAGGGATACTTTTTCCGGCTGCTGGCTATTCCAGCCATCTTCAGCCATGCGCACTTTGGTGGCGGCGCTGTCTGCGTCAAACGGGGGAAGCGGTGGACGGGTCATGGTCTTATCCTTGTCTTTGGGCTGGTTTTGGGGCCCGAATCTTGGCTGCTGGTTTTCAGGTCTTTTAGAGGGGGACCGGGTGCCCCGCTTGTTCCATCTTGGCGCAACAAGTGAAGCACCCGGTGCGGGGGGTTTAGGCGGCAGAGCTCTGGACAGCCGGGAAATCAATCGGCGTATCAAAAGCTTCATTGAGATAGTTGGTCAGAGTGTTGAGAGCGACATGCGCCACAATCTCGATCACTTCCGCATCGCTGAAGCCTGCGGCTTTCACGGCGCTAACATCTTCAGCACTCACTTTTCCGCGCTGCAGAACCAGTTTGACGGCAAAGCGTACAGCCGCATGAGCCTGCGGGTTGTTGGAACGGCCATCACGGTTGGCGCTGATTTCAGCATCGTCCAGTTTGGCGAGGTTTTTGCCAAGATAAGTGTGCGCGGCAAGGCAATAGTCGCAGCCATTGATTTCGGCGACGGCAAGGGCAATTCGCTCGCGGGTCTGAGCATTAAGGCTGCCCGACGCCAGCGCCCCATTCAGACCCAGATAACCTTCAAGAGCAGACGGGCTGGTGGCGGTCAGACGGAACAGGTTTGGCACGGAGCCGAGCATTTTTTCAACGCCCTGCAAAAGGGGCTGGGACGCGGCTGGTGCTTCTTGGATGGAAGCAGGGAGATCAACTCTTGGCATTGGAATGTCCTTTCAAGGTTTAGGAATGGAATGCTTGCTTGACCTTACATATACAGACCTGTCTGTCTTTCGTCAATGAAAATGCCCTATCACAAAAAGGTGATCTTGAAACTCTTTGAAATAATTGCTATTTTTCTAGAAAATAGACAGAACAGTCTGAACAAGACACCGAACCAGAAAAACAAAAAAATGGAGACCAGCCTTTGAAATCCCGTCGTGATGAACTGATCGATACTGCCCTGCGGCTCTTCTATACCAACGGTTTCAACGCCACCGGCATCGACAAGATCCTAGCCGAAGCAGGCGTTGCCAAAATGACTCTCTACAAACACTTCCGCTCCAAGGATGAATTAATCCTCGCCGCCCTCGAGCGACGGGACGAGACCTTCCGTGACTGGCTGACCAGTGAAATGGAAAATTCTTCTCCCTTGCCACGTGCCCAGTTGCTCGCCATGTTTGACGCTTTGCTAAGTTGGTTTGAGGGCAAGGCCTTCAAGAAACTGGGCTTTTATGGCTGCGCCTTTATCAATGCCTCAAGCGAGTTCGGCGACCTGTCTCACCCGGCTCACCATCTCTCGGCTGATCACAAGGAGCGCATTGTCGCCTTCATCGAAACCCTGTGCGAGCAGGCCGGAGCAACCGAGCCGCGCAAGCTGGCCGAGCAACTGGCTTTGCTGAAAGAGGGGGCGATTGTCACCGCGCAAGTGCGCGGCATGAAGGAAGCGGCCAACATCGCCAAGCAGATTGCCGAGACCTTGCTCGAGGGTGCGGGCGTGCCAGCTCCGAAACAATGACGACAGGGAACCGCACCTGCCCTGTGACAGGCAACGGAGTAACTTGATGCGAAGACTGGGAAGAAATGGTGCTGCTGATAGGACTTGAACCTACGACCCACGCATTACGAATGCGTTGCTCTACCAACTGAGCTACAGCAGCATGCCATATAAGCCGGAAAATCGGCTTTCGGGTGGCTTCTCTTAGCCAATTCCCTCGCAACTGGCAAGAGGCATCTGGGCCTCTTGTGGGTGAATCGAAAAGAAAGCGCCCCACACACGTGAGAAATCACAACTCACTTGAAAAAGCACGCGAAACAAGCCACGCAAATGCGCCGTACCCTTCCACGCATCCAATCGTTGCAATACGAAAAAAGCCCGGCATTGCCGGGCTTTGTTGTCTTCATTTGCCTAGAACAGACGGAAGCGTTTTTTCCGCTCGCCCGGTTTGGCACCAGGCTTTGGTCCCGGATCATCCGGGCGCTGGCTCGTCGGGTCGAATTTCGGGCCCGGATCATCGGGCGCCTGCTTCATCGGAAACTCGACGTCTTTGGGCTTGCTGGCAGCAACACCCTCCTCTGACGGTGTTTCCGCTTTCGCAGCGTCTGCCACCTCTTCCCCGGTATCCACCTCGCTGTCAACGTCAATGGCAGTTGCAGCAGCGTCATCATCCACTGGTTCGGCTACCGGAACATCGTCTTCCACCGGTTCAGCGACAGGGATGTCTGCCTCTTCCTTGGCATCAGCAACAGGCGCCTCAACGGCAGCTTCAGCGGGGGTTTCAAGATCCTTTGACGTATCTTCGCTGTTCGGGATCAGCACCAGATCATCCTCATTTGGCCCCTCTTGCGAGGCCAGATCGGCACTTTCCAGAACCGGACGATTCATATCGGCCAGTTCATTGACCGGAACCTTCCATTCAAAGGCGTCGAGTTTGCCGGTCACCGGTGAGGTTGGTTGCCAGCGATCGCTAACCTGACCATCAGCCGTCCAAACCGGATCCGGATGGGCACCGACCGCACGCGCCAACCACTGACGCAGCAGACCGAAGTCATTCTTGTCGCCCTCTTCCAACTCGGCCATCATCATGCACAGGCGTGGCGTCAGATGGGAGTCGACCAGCGGCGCCAACAGGCTGCGCGCTTCAGCCCATTCCCGGGCATTGATACAGGCGCGCGCCATGGCAATCTTTGATTCGGTGTGGTCCGGCATCAAGGCATAGAGCGAACGAACCCGCTTCAAACGCTCAAGTGCCGTGTCCCCGGTCTTGATCGTCGCATAGGCTTCAGCGAGATCAGGATGCGGTTCGACCCGCCACGCGGTCTCGATGACCTTGGAGGCCTTGCGATAGTCTTTGAGTTCATTGAGCACACCGGCTGCCTTGGCTGCGGCTGGGACAAGACCGGGAGCCAACTTGCAGGCTTCGAGCAACAAACCACGCATGGCGTCTGCTGAGTTGGGCTGCTCTTCCAGCTCCATAGCCTGCGCGGTCAGGATGACGGCACGGCGGCGACGGAACTGCTCCTTGGTGACATGTTTGTTGGCCTGATTCTGACTGAGGGTCAGCAAAGCGCCCTTCCAGTCTGCAGCAGCTGTCTGGATGTCGAACAGAGCCGTTCCGGCCCAACCCGGAGTCTTTTTGCCATCGCCCGTTGCGGCTTTGGCCATGGTAAAGGCTTCTTCCGCATCGCCGCGGCGCTGCGCTTCGATGTAAAGACCACGACGACCAAGAGGACGGGTTTCATCCTGCTCAAGCATCGCTTCAAAGCTTTGACGCGCCTTGGTGGCATCCCCTGCCAGCTGCGCCGTCTGGGCTTCCAGCATCAGGGTCATCGGATCTGAACCGATCAGTTTGCGGGCTTTCAGGGCTTGCTTGCGCGCCAGAGCCAAATCCCCGACACCAACAGCAACCATACCGGTAGACAGGGCCTTGTAGCCCTTGTCACGCCGCCGCCCGGTGAAGAAACCGGAAATCGACTGTGGAATGCGGATCATGCCGATGAAAACCATCCAGACGATGATTGCCACAATCACCAAAGCCACCAGCATCAGGAAACCGGTCAGCAGTGAGACGCCGATTTCGGTATCCAGCCACGGCCATTCAACAATGATCTGACCCGGCCGATCGGCCAACCATGCGCCACCGAATGCAATGCCCAGCAGGATCGCAAAAAAGATGAGTGCCTTAATCATAACTATTCAATCCCCACCTTAACTGTCATTCTTGTTGGCGAGATCGCCAAAGTCCGAGCGAATGGTTTCCATGGCGGCATCCACCGCGATGCGGGCTTTCAGCCCCTCGATCCATGCAGCGCCCGCCTTGGCATCACGCGCAGCCTCTGGCAAAGCCTCCCATTCAGCGGCAGCCTTCTCAAGGTCACCCTTCTTGACATGGAATTCGATCACCCCGAGCAGGCTTGTCAGGCTCTCGCCTTTCTTCTCACCGCTGAGCGAACGGACCTTGACCAGATTTTGCGCATTGAGCAGGAACTTGTCGAGCAAGGTTCCCGCCCCGGCATCTTCGGCTTCTTTCAGAACATGGTCGTAAACCGCATCAAAATCAGCCGCCAGTTTCGCTTTGGTTGGCGCGCCGTTGTCTGCATGCCCCGCCAGAACTTCGATCGCCGGGGTGCTACCGACAATATCGGTGAAGGTTGCCAGAGCCAGCTGATAATCGGCCCCGGAAGCGACTGCATTCTCAAGGCCAGCCAGCGCAATGGTGCGTGCGGAGCTTTGCATCTGCTCGGAGACATTGTTGTCTTCAAGCGTCGTTACGCGCCCCACCAAATCCTGCGCTTGGGCGGAGACCTTGTCACCAAACTTGCTCAGATCGACCACCACGTCATTGATCCGGCGATCGGTGTTGGACAGGATCGCCTCTTTGGCGGCCCCGAGATCTTCTTCCAGCTTGGCGATGGTTTCAGCGGCCTTTTCCTCGATCCGTGCGGCCTGCGCCTTGGTCACGACTTCCAGTTCGGCAATCTGTTTCTTGGCCTCGACAAACTGGGCATGCAGGCCTTCCAGCCCGGCTATGCGCTGCGTCAGCCCGCCTTGACTGTCTGTCAGGGTGGCGGCCTGTGTCGTCACTTCTTCCAGTTTCGAGGTCAGCTCTTCCAGCTTGGCAGTCAGACCGGCCAGAGCATAATTGATCGGTGCGAGATCAACCCTAGGAGCGGCCTCCCCGTCGGTCGCTTCACCTTCCGTCGGAAGCGGAGCGGTTGCCAGCGACAAGGTTTTGCTGACCTCGCCAATTTCGGCTTCCAAGGCAGCAATGCGCTGATCAAGCGGGCCCAGATCGACATTGGCTTGTTCGGCAACCGTATCTTTCAAGGCCTGAAGGTCGCCAGTCAGGCTTTGCAATTGTGCTTCGGCCTGTTTTGCCGCTTGCGAAGTCGGCATCGGAATCATGCCCTGCTGCAGTCCGAAATAGCACAAAGCCACAACAGCCACACCGCCAAGCAAGCCACCGATCAGCCCACCACCAAAGCCGCCGCCCTGTTTGGGCTGGGCTGCAGGCGATGCAGCAGGCGCGTCCGGGCTCGCTTTTGGCATTTTGGGAACCGAGGAGCTGGACTTTTCAGCCTTCTCATCCTTCACAGACGCATCCTTTGGCGTATCATCTGATGTTTTGCTTGGCTTGGCGTCTGCCTTGTCTTCAGCTTTGGCATCAGGCGCGGTCTCCACCTTTTCATCCGTGGCTGCATCTGGCTTGGCCTTGTCGACCTCTTCGCTGCTGGACGCCTCTGGAGAGGCCTGTGCAGCGACTTTTTCATCGGCTTTCGCGTCGGTCTTTTCGGGAGAGGGGTCGTCTGCCGCTTTGGACGGCGCATCCGCTGCCGGCTTGTCCGTCACATCTTCGGCGGTCAGATCGATGGTTTTGGCTGCCTTACCAGCGGCCTGAGTCCTGTTTCTGGGTTTGCGAGCTGTCATACCATTCCTCAATTCCCGTCGCGCGGGGTCGGTCACATCTCAAGAGCGGTGCCATCATAGGCCGATGGCCGTCCACTTTGTATACGTAGTTCCAAGCAAGTCGCCTTCAAAGCCGAGCAGACGATCGGCAGCGACATGCACAGCGGGTCGTGGGGCAACCCATCCCTTCGTCAAATTCTCCATGCCGGAGAATAATCATGACAGGGCTGTATCACTATTAGATTAAATAGTTACGGCCCTTTTCCAGACTTGCAAGCAGAGACTTCTCATTCGGTGCGTCCGCCACGACCAAAGGATAGCCCGCCTCTTTAATTAACGTAGCGATAGCCGGTGAAAGGCAATAAAAAGTTAACCCGCCAAGCTGCGCTTCCAGCCCTTGTTCACGGGCGATGGAAAGGAACAATTGGCTCGATCTTTGCGAGTATAACAACACCCCATCGATCCCACCCTTGCGGATCGCAGTCAAAGCATCTTCAGGCAAGGTGGGGCTCGCCACCATGTCATAGCTTTCCACCTGTTCAACTCTCAGCCCCGCAGTCTCAAGAGCGGCTTTCAGCGATCCGGTCCGGTGGCGACCGGTCAAATAGAGGACGGGACCACCCGCGGGGTTCAGACGGGACACAAGCGCCGGTGTCAGCACTGCCAGATCTGGCGCACACATCTCGATTGTCTCAAAGCCCAGATCATGCGCCAGACTTTCGGTCTTCGCGCCAACACAATAAAGGGGCCTAAGGCGCAATTGGGCAATCTGGGCAGGCTCAAGCATCCTCAAGCCATTGCGTGAGGTCACCACCACCGCCTGCCACGCTTGTTCGGGCAGACAGAATTGCAGCCCCTGCGCCTCCATCACAGGGGCCGACACAGGCTCGATCCCCAGAGCCCGCAACGCCTTGCAAGTCTGATCCTGATCCAGAGCCGGTCGTGTGACCAAAATCCGCAAAGACAATGTCCCCCAAATCGCTCGAACGTGACGCGTTGCTTCAGTGGCTGGCAGCCAGCACCGCCTCGAAAAAGGCCGTCCCGGCAAGTGCACGCAGTTTTTCGGCGGCCCTCAGACCAACAGCTTCCGCCTCATCAACCGATCCGTCTTCGGCAATGTCATAATATTCGCTGCCATCGGGCAGCAAGACGAGGCCTTCAAAGCTCAGCGCATCGCCGGAAATCCGGGCCAAACCGGCAATCGGCGTGCGGCAGGAGCCATCCAACGCCCCCAAAAATGCCCGCTCACAGGCAAGCGCCCGCTCGGTATCGGCATCATGGATGGCTGAGAGCAAGCCCATAATGCGTGCGTCGCCGATTCGCGTCTCAATGCCAATCGCCCCCTGCCCTACGGCAGGCAGGAAATCCTCGGTCTCGATTGCCGAGGTAATGATTTCCGATTGTCCAAGCCGGTGAAGCCCGGCACAGGCCAGCAAGGTGGCATCAGCAACGCCACGATCCAGCTTTTCAAGCCGGGTCTGCACATTGCCGCGATACATCACGACCTGCAGATCTGGTCGCACCTTCTTGACCATTGCCTGACGCCGCAGGGACGACGTGCCGACAACCGCCCCTTCGGGCATCTCGGCCAGCGTTTGATACTTACGGGAAATGAAGGCATCGCGCACATCTTCACGCGGCAGGTAAGTTGACAACTCAAGGCCATCCGGCAGCACGGTCGGCATATCCTTGGAGGAATGCACCGCCAGATCAATGTTGCCATCCAGCAGCGCTTCCTCGATTTCCTTGGTGAACAGCCCCTTGCCACCAGCTTCCGACAGTGGGCGGTCCTGAATCATGTCGCCCGTCGTCTTGATGACCACGATCTCAAAATCTTCCTCGCTCAGCCCATGGGCATCCATCAAACGCCGCTTGGTTTCATGCGCCTGAGCCAGAGCGAGCAAGCTGCCGCGCGTGCCGATTTTGATAGTGCTGGATGCCATTGAATGTGCCTTTTTTCCCTTGGTCCCGGATCGATCCCTCTGATCCGCCGGGACATCTCCCCGCGTCTTGCCAATCACAGAGGACTCTTTGGCCAATCCATAGAGACTCCGCGGCAGGTCCGCTTTGAAATTGATCAATTCAACATCCCGAAAAGAAAAGGGATGCCAAGCGTTCGGCTTTGCTCTACAAGTCAAGCCAACCGGCCAAAGACACTATCAGGCAGTTCAGGCAAATCACTTTGCCCAGACCTTGCTCAGAAAAGAATCTTTGAAAACAGGCTGAACCATAAAGGCAACCAAGCAACACGCGCAATGATCGTTTTAGGCATAGAAACAAGTTGTGACGAAACCGCGGCGGCGGTGGTTCGGCGCTTCGAGGACAAACCCGGCACAACTGCCAACCCCTCCCGACAAGATAACAGGAGTGGCCAGGGCGAAATCCTGTCCAATGTTGTCCTCAGCCAGATCGAAGATCATGCCATTTATGGTGGCGTTGTTCCCGAAATCGCCGCCCGTGCCCATGTCGAAAGCCTCGACGGCATCATCCGCAAGGCTTTGGCCGATGCAGACCTGACCTTTGCCGACCTTGACGGAGTGGCCGCCACCTCCGGCCCCGGCCTGATCGGCGGTGTGCTGATCGGCCTGATGAGCGCCAAGGCCATTGCCGCCGCCCACAATTTGCCACTGATCGCGGTCAATCACCTCGAAGGCCATGCCCTGACGGCCCGCCTGACCAACAATGCCCCCTTTCCCCATTTGCTTTTGCTGGTCTCCGGCGGTCACAGCCAGATCCTGCTGGTCAAGGGCGTTGGCGAGTATGAACGTTGGGGCACCACCATTGACGACGCGCTTGGCGAAGCCTTTGACAAGACAGCCAAGCTGCTCGGCCTACCTTATCCCGGTGGCCCGGAAGTGGAAAAGGCCGCCAAACTGGGCGATCCCAAACGCTTTGCCCTGCCCCGCTCGATGAAAGGCCGTGAGGGCTATGACTTTTCCTTCTCGGGCCTTAAAAGCGCCGTCCGTCGCGAAGCCGAAAAAATCGCCCCCCTGTCAGATCAGGATGTCGCCGATCTCTGCGCCTCTTTTCAGGCTGCGATATGCGATATTCTCAAGGATCGGATTGGCAAGGCGCTCACCACCTTCCGTGACCGTTTCCCCGATAGTGCCAAGCCGCAATTGATCGTTGCCGGTGGCGTTGCCGCCAATCAGGCCATCCGCTCCATCCTTGATGCGGTCCTCAGCCAGCAACAGGCCGAACTGGTCGCCCCACCAATCAGCCTTTGCACCGACAATGGCGCGATGATCGCTTGGGCCGGGGCCGAACGGCTGGCGCTTGGCCTCACCGACCCGCTTGACTGCCCGGCCCGGCCTCGCTGGCCACTCGACAACAAGGCGGCGGCAAAAATCGGTAAAGGCCGCAAGGGAGCCAAGGCATGAGCATGCAATCCAGTTCCATCAAACCATTTGACCGCATCGCCGTTTTGGGCGCAGGCGCCTGGGGCACTGCTCTGGCGCTGAACGCAGCGCGGGCCGGGCGCGATGTGGTGCTCTGGGGCCGCAACGCAGACAATCTCGAAAGCATCGCCCACAAGCGGCAACTGCCCGCCTATTTGCCCGACATCACCTTCGATCATCCGCTGGAGACCACCACCGATTTGACCGAAGCCGCCGATGCGGACTGCATTCTGATGGTCACCCCGGCCCAGACCACCCATGCCATTGCCGACGCCATCGGCTTTTACGTCAAGAAGGGCACGCCCGTCATTCTTGCAGCCAAGGGCTTAGAGAAAGGCACCCAGCGGATGATGACCGAAGTGCTGGGGGACTATTTGCCTCAGGCCCAACCGGCCATCCTCTCCGGCCCGTCCTTTGCCGCCGATGTGGCCCGTGGCCTGCCAACGGCTGTGACCATCGCCGCCCCCACAAGCCTGTTGGCCGAACGCATTTGCGCCAGCCTGTCCAACAAAAGCTTCCGCCCTTATGCCAGCACCGACCTGATCGGGGTGCAGCTGGGTGGAGCCCTGAAAAATGTGCTGGCCATTGCCTGTGGCATCGTTGTCGGCAAGCAACTGGGGGCCAGCGCCCATGCTGCCTTGATGACCCGTGGCTTTGCCGAAATGCAGCGGCTCGCCATCAAGCTTGGGGCCCGCCCGGACACCCTGATGGGCCTCAGCGGCTTCGGCGATGTTGCCCTGTCCTGTTCCAGCCCTCAGAGCCGCAATTTCTCCTTTGGCCATGCCCTTGGCGAAGGCCGCGATCTGGCTGACCTGATGGGTCCGGGGGCGAAATTGTCCGAAGGCGCCTATACCGCGAGCGTCGCCTGCGAACTGGCCCGCCAGCATGGGGTGGAAATGCCCATTGCCGAAGCGGTCGCCAATGTGCTCGAACGCAAGAGCAGCATCGACGAAGCGGTCACCCAATTGATGACCCGCCCCTTGCGGCGGGAAAGCGATCAGCCCTGATTTTCGACACCCTTTTATTGGAGGAGATGACAATGCACTTTTATGTTACCTGCACCGACAAAGACGGCGCGCTGGAAACCCGTATGGCCAACCGTGAAGCCCATCTGGCCTTCGTGGCGGAAAATACCGACACCATCAAGATCGGTGGACCTTTCCTTTCCGAAGAGGGTGCCATGCTCGGCTCGATGCTGATTTGCGAAGCAGACGACAAAGAGAGCCTTGAAGCCTTTCTTGCCAACGACCCCTATGCCAAAGCCGGACTGTTTGCCTCCGTTGAGATTCGCCCATGGAAATGGATCATCGGCGCACCGGCTTGATTGAACACGAACCAACGGAGAATCCCATGGCTTATTGGCTGTTCAAATCCGAACCCAACACCTGGAGCTGGGACCAGCAGGTCGCCAAGGGTGAAGAAGGGGAACAATGGGACGGCGTGCGCAACTATCAGGCCCGCAACAACATGCGTGCCATGAAGCTCGGCGATCGCGGTTTCTTCTATCACTCGATCAATGAGAAACGCATCGTTGGCGTCGTTGAAGTCTGCGCTGAAAGCCACCCCGACAGCACCGATGACACCGGCAAATGGGAATGCGTCGACATCAAGGCTGTTGCCCCGGTCAAAACCCCGATCACCTTGGAAGATTGCAAGGCGCATCCAGAGCTGAGCAAGATGATACTGGTCAACAATTCCCGCCTGTCCGTCCAGCCCGTGTCTGATGAGGAATGGAACCTCATCTGCGAAATGGCTGGCGTCGACGCCTGATCCGAACGCAACCCAGTGCCTGACACCAAACAAACGGGAATCGCGGACAAAGCGGCCTTCATTCGGGGCCATACCGCGATCCTGCCAGTTCCCCTGACGCCCGACATCGTGCTGCACCTCGCCGATGACGACACGCCTCTTTGGCGTATGAGCGAGGAAGAGCTCAACGCTCTCGGTCTACCTTCCCCATTCTGGGCTTTTGCATGGGCGGGTGGACAAGCTTTGGCGCGCTTCTGTCTTGATCATTCAGACTTGCTTTCGAATAAAACCGTGCTTGATTTTGCCTCAGGCTCCGGCCTCATCGCAATCGCAGCCATCCAGGCAGGGGCAAAATCAGCTTTGGCCACCGACATTGACCCCTTTGCGATCGAAGCCATCAGACTCAATGCTGCGCTGAATGGTTTGAATAGCGATCAGATCACACCCAGCATCGAAGATTGCCTGTCATCGGATGGTACAGCGAAACTGCTCGCCTCTCCGCCAGACATCATGCTTGCTGGCGATGTCTTTTATGATGCAGAGATGAGCAGATTGGTCGTCGATCTGATGAAAAAGCTCCATGCGTGTGGCACGGTCATATATGTCGGCGACCCTACCCGGTCCTATCTGCCCAAGAATTGCCTTGTTGAACGCAAGGCCTATTCCATCCCCCGCAGCCGGGCGCTGGAAGATGCCGAGATCCGATCCACCAAGGTCTGGCAATTCAGGCCATGAAAAAACCCTGTCACCAGAGCGACAGGGCTTGATTGCTTCAGGCCATCAATCGAGCTTATTGCACCTTGGTATGCTCTTCGTGGATGCCAATCGATACACGGACACTGGCAGAGCTCGACAAATGGGAAATCTGCGCGATCTTGCCTTGCTGGCTCGGGCTTGGATTGTTCCATTGCAATTCCAGCCAGTTGCGCTCGTCACCGATTTTGATCAGGTCCTCGATCATCGCCTTGGTGACGCCTTTGTCACGGGCCGTGTAATCGACATACAGAATGTCGATATGGCCGACACGCTTGCCCGAAATGGTTTCCGGCAGATCGAAAAAGGTTGCAAAAGCACTCAGTTCGCCATCAACATAGGCACCCAGAACTTCTGCTGTGCGATCATTCAACAGCGTTTCAGCATAGAAAATATCGGGCTGACGCGGTGCTCCACGTTTGCGCTCCTGCGCATGGGCTGCGATCAGCGGAGCCAGATTGGGGGCGGTGTCCTGGTCCAGAATCTTGATCTCAATCTTGCTCATGATGTCTCCCGTTCCGGTCTCAAAAACTAAATATCAGCATGGGTCCGAAACAGCCGCCCGAATTGGCGCCCGCTTGAAAGCGGTCCCACACAGACCCTCATGGTAGTTTGCAACGAGAAATTAACAATCCATTGCTGCCACCCGTCCCCACAAATCCCACAGAATCAAGTCGTCCGGAGCGCATCGCTTGCAGGAAACCCGGCCTCAGATTCGTGTTTCTCCATAAGGGATGACGAGCGCAACAAAAAAGGCAAGGCCCTGACGGCCTTGCCTGATCTCGTTATCAGTCAAGCTCGCGCACATCGATGAAGCGACCAGCCACTGCAGCAGCAGCAGCCATGGCTGGCGATACCAGATGCGTACGGCCCTTGAAACCCTGACGGCCTTCAAAGTTGCGGTTCGAGGTGGACGCGCAACGCTCCCCCGGTGCCAGCTTGTCCGCATTCATGGCAAGACACATGGAGCAACCCGGCTCGCGCCATTCAGCGCCCGCTTCAACAAAGATCTTGTCCAGACCTTCCTCTTCGGCCTGAGCCTTCACCAGACCGGACCCCGGCACAACCATCGCATGGATGCCATCCTTGATCTTGCGGCCCTTCAGCACGTCGGCTGCGGCGCGCAGATCTTCGATGCGGCCATTGGTACAAGAGCCGATAAAGATGCGATCAATCGCGATATCGGTCATCTTGGTGTTTGGCTCAAGACCCATATAATTGAGTGCACGCTGTACCGCCGCACGACGGCCTTCGTCTTCGATTTTGTCCGGATCAGGGGTGGCACCATCGATGGTCACCACATTTTCAGGGCTGGTACCCCAGGAGACAATTGGCGGCAGGGAAGCGGCATCAAGCGTAACAACCGTGTCGAAATGCGCCCCTTCGTCGGTATAGAGCGTTTTCCACCAGGCAACCGCCTTGTCCCAGTCTGCGCCTTTCGGTGCCTTCGGGCGGCCGTTGATATAGGCAAAGGTTTTTTCGTCCGGAGCAATCAAGCCTGCACGAGCCCCGCCTTCAATCGCCATGTTGCAGACAGTCATCCGGCCTTCCATCGACAGATCACGGATGGCATCACCACAAAATTCGATCACATGGCCAGTGCCGCCAGCGGTACCGATCTTGCCGATGATGGCCAGAACGATGTCCTTGGCGGTCACACCCTCACCGAGCTTGCCATTGACTTCGACCTTCATGTTCTTGGCTTTTTTCTGCACCAGCGTCTGGGTCGCCAACACATGCTCCACTTCGGAGGTGCCGATGCCGTGGGCCAGAGAGCCAAAGGCACCATGGGTCGAGGTGTGGGAGTCGCCACACACGATGGTCATGCCAGGCAGGGTGAAGCCCTGCTCGGGACCCACGATGTGCACCACGCCCTGACGGTTATCAAGCTCATCGTAATATTCGATGTCGAACTCAGCGGCATTGTTGGCCAGCGTTTCCACCTGCAACCTGGATTCAGGATCATCGATGCCCTTGGTGCGATCAGTGGTTGGCACATTGTGGTCAACAACAGCCAGCGTGCGCTGGGGAGCCCGTACCTTGCGATCCGCCATGCGCAGCCCTTCAAAGGCCTGCGGAGACGTCACTTCATGGACAAGGTGCCGATCAATATAAAGCAGGCAAGTGCCGTCTTCTTGCTGATCAGCGACATGGGCATCCCAGATTTTGTCATAAAGGGTCTTCGGTGCAGACATGCTTGTTACGAGTCCTTTTCTCGATCAACCCGCATCCGGTTTGCATAAGCGGTGGGAGGCAAGTTGATCCCTTGATTGGAGAGCCTTTCCTCGGCGAGGCGCGAGACAAAAGCCCGGTCAGTCATCACGGTTTGAACCGGCCATGCAAGTGCGGCACAAAACTGCCCCCTTGGCCGGTCGCCCGGCAGACTTGGCACCATACAAGATAGCGCAAAATCCAGGGCAAAACAGGTTGGCTCTGTATTGCGACAATTTCAGGGTGATCGTCAAGCAATATTGCGAAAATAAAACAGATTGAGGCGACAGAAAATGCCGCCAATCAACCCCGGCACAGCATTCAGGAAAGACACCCGTCGCTCAGATCCAACCCATCTGCCACAAAAACCAGCCACACCGCACATTCAACCAACAAAAAAAGCCCGACGGAGATCCATCGGGCCTTTGATCTTTTCGAAGGAAGCGAGGCTTACTCGGCTTCTTTCTTCTCAGCGCGAGCAGCTTTGACAGCAGCGCGCTCTTCAGCAGCCTTGGCTTTGGTCACATCGTTCAGGCGACGCGCACGCACGTTGGTTGCCTCGGCGATACGAGCAGACTTACCACGGCGCTCACGCAGATAGTAGAGTTTCGCACGGCGAACCTTACCACGACGAACGACTTCGAGGCTGTCAATCATTGGGCTGTAAACTGGGAATACACGCTCAACGCCTTCACCGTAAGAGATTTTGCGAACGGTGAAGTTTTCGTTCAGGCCACCGCCGGAACGAGCAATGCACAGGCCTTCATAAGCCTGAACACGGGTGCGGGTACCCTCGGTCACACGCACATTCACGCGCACGGTGTCACCTGGAGAGAATTCTGGGATTTCGCGCTTTGCAGCGACTTCGGCCATTTGCTCTTGTTCGAGCTGCTCAATGATGTTCATGATCTTCACTCTTGTTGTATAACCACGACCAGAGCGTCCAATGCAGTCCCGTCAGGCTCATTGCTGCCCGACTGCCACAAGGGCCGGTTCGCCGTACTTGTTGGAAATCAGATTGGGGGTCTTTACCCCATGTCACGCCATTTGTCACCCCAAAAAGTGAGTCAAACCGCGGCTTTTTCTGCCTTTTCTCCCCTTCAAGACCGCGCCTTGGAAAGTCGCAGCCAACAAAAAGGAAAACACCGCATCAATCGCCCCGGCATGATGGAATATCCCAACCATGCCGGGTCTATTGCTATCAACGCGTCAGGCAGTGGCTGCTGGACGTGCAGAGCCGGATCGGCGACGGCGACCATTGCCGGATTTTGCCCCGCCATTGAAGTCGCGCCCTGCCCCTTGCTTGCCCGAAGCGCCCATCCGTGCGCCATTGGATCGGGACCCACTGGCTCCGGCAGGCTTGTCACCAAAGCGTTTGCGCTTCTGTCCATTTGTTGGACGCGCAGCCTTGCCTTCCTGGGCCGAAGCGCCAGAAGAAGCCGACGCTTCCATTGGGGACCATTGCCGGTCGGCGGATTTTGCCTGACCATTGGCCTTGCCGCGGCTATTGACTTTGGGCTTGCCATCCCGCCGGCCATCAGCCTGACGCCGGCCCTGACTGTCGGCCTGATTGTCATTCTGGGCACTGGCGCCGCGCCGTTTGCGCGGATTGCTTTTGCGGCGATCGTCCTGCGGCGCGTCCGACAGGATTGCGTCCATCGGCGAGAAGCCTTCCAGATCCATTTCGCTGTCATCGGTCGGCAGGTTATTGCCGATCAGCCTTTCAATGCCGCGCAGCAATTTCACTTCCGACGGCTCACACAAAGACACCGCCGTCCCCGTCCGACCGGCACGCGCCGTCCGACCAATGCGGTGGACATAGGCTTCCGGCACTTCCGGCAGCTCGAAATTCACCACATGCGAGACATCATCGATATCAATGCCGCGAGCGGCAATGTCGGTCGCCACCATGATCGAGGTTTCCCCCGACTTGAAGCTCTGCAACGCTTTCACCCGCTGGCTCTGGCTTTTGTTGCCATGAATGGCAGCGGCCATCAGTCCGGCTTTCTGCAAATGCTGACTGACCCGGTCGGCCCCGCGCTTGGTGCGGGTAAAGACAATCGCCCGATCCACTTCAGCGCCTTTCAGGATCGCCGTCAGGGCGTGTCGTTTGGCATCACGATGGACATGGCGCACACTTTGCTCGATCCGCTCAATCGGCCGAGACACTGTCGCAACGGCAATTTCAGTCGGATTGCGCTGGAAATCCTTGGCCAAGATCCGGATCGGCTTGGGCATGGTTGCCGACATCAAAGAGGTCTGCCGTTCTTTCGGCAAATGCTTCATGATGCGACGAATGTCGGGAATGAAGCCCAGATCAAGCATATGATCGGCCTCATCGAGCACCACCATCTTGGTGCGGCCAAGGGTCAGATGGCCATTATTGATGTGATCAAGCAACCGTCCCGGGGTGGCCACGACGATATGGCTACCACTTGCCAGCTTGCGAATTTGCGGTGATGGCTTGACGCCACCGACAACGATGGTCACCGACACCCGCATATTGCGGCTATATTTGCGAATATTCTCGGCAATCTGTGCCACCAGCTCGCGCGTTGGAGCAAGGATCAGGGCTTCGCAGGCTTTCGGCGTTGGTCTACGATCATTGCGCGCCAACTTGTCAAGGATCGGCAGAACGAAGGACGCGGTCTTGCCGGTTCCGGTCTGGGCAATGCCCAGAATGTCCGCACCGGTCATTGCCACCGGAATGGCTTCGATCTGGATCGGGGTTGGCTGCGCATAGCCCTCTGTTTCAAGGGCATGCAGGATTGGCTCGGCGAGGCCGAGATCAGAAAAATTGGTCAAGGAATACTTCCATTGGCCATTGCTTGATCGCGCAAAAGTGCGGCGAGCAATGGCATACATTTGTTCATTTGGGGGAAGCTTGCGCAGAAAAGCTGCCTGTGGGGTCTGCCCCGCGATGGGGGTCGTCCCGGCGACAATCTCTTATGGATTGTCAGCAAGATATCCCGCTCCGCTGATGGAAAGCCCATCGTCTACGCCCGAGCAGGAACCCGCTATGTATAGCACAGACTGTGACAATGCAAGGGCAAGTATGAAATTACCCTCACGATCAGGCGTGATCAGGAAGCAATCAGAAGGGATGGTAAAGACCGCAAAAAGAAGAGTTGACCTACTCCTCCGCCTCCCAAGCCTCATACAGATCAGGCCGGCGTTCTTTGGTTAGCGCGACGGCTTGCTCATGGCGCCACTGAGCGATCTTGCCATGATGGCCTGAGGAGAGAATCTCAGGGATTTCATGGCCTTCCCAGATGGCCGGGCGGGTATAGTGCGGATATTCCAGCAAGCCACTTTCAAAGCTTTCATCCTCGCCGCTCGCCACCTTGCCCATCACGCCGGGCAACAGCCGCACCACCGCATCCATCAGCACCATGGCGCCCAGCTCACCACCCGACAGAATATAATCACCAATGGAAATTTCTTCCAACTCGCGGCCATCAATCACCCGCTGATCGACCCCTTCAAACCGACCGCAAAGCAAAATTGCCCCACCCGCCTCTTTCAGCGACCGGACTTTTTCCTGTGTCAGCGACTTACCGCGTGGCGAGAGAAGAATGCGTGGCCGCATGTCCCCTTCCCCGGTAGCGGCATCAATCGCCCGCCCCACCACATCGGGCCGCAGCACCATGCCAGCGCCACCCCCCGCAGGGGTGTCGTCAACATTGCGATGCTTGCCTTCGGCAAAATCGCGAATATGCAGAATATCAAGAGACCAAAGACCATTTTCCAGCGCCCGGCCAGCCAGAGAGGTGCCAAGCGGTCCGGGGAACATGTCGGGATAAAGGGTGAGAATGGTCGCCCGCCATGGCGCTTCATTCAGCCCCTCATTGTTGGTCTCGTCCGACATCCGTCCGTCCCCGTTTCAATCGGTATCTTTCAGGCCATCAAGCAACTCTGGCGACTGGGAAAAATCAAACCCTTCACCCTCTTGCGCCTGCTCGCTTCGATCTGCGTCATCAAGCCAGCCTTCAGGCGGCACAACGGTGACAAAACCGCCTGCCACATCCACACGGGGCACCACGGCCATGGTGAAAGGCAGATAGAAGCCCTTGCCCTTTTTCGGCGCGATATCGAGCAGATCGCCCGCGCCAAAATCAGGAATGCCAACAATCGAGCCGAGCACCGTACCATCTTCAAGCCGCACGTCCAGACCGAGCAGATCGGAATGATAAAATTCTTCTTCATCGAGTTCTGGCAATTGATCCCGGTCGATATAAAGCTTCACGCCATTGAGCGCTTCGACTTCGTTGCGGTCCCGCAGCCCTTTGATCCGGCAAACATAAACCGTCTTGGACAGGCGCGCGCTCTCGATCACGAACCGGCGCGACCCATCCGCGTTCGACAGCGCGCCATAGTGGGTCAGTGCTGCCGGGTCATCGGAGAACAACTTGATCCGCACATCCCCACGCACCCCATGGGCTGCGCCGATCTGGGCGAGACAGACCTTGCCTTCCGGCTCGGCTGCCTGTTTGGGCATGGATTTGGACATGGGCAGGTTCCTCAAGGCAATAAAAAAGGGAGTCCGGCTGATATCCGGACTCCCTCATCAGGCGAAGATTACTCAGCGCTTGCTTCAGCGACAGCAGCAGCAGCTTCTTCTTCTTTCATGCGCTTCTCTTCCAGACGCTCTTTGGCTTTGGCACCTGGTTCAGCTTTGTTCGGGTTGTTGCGTGCTGGACGCTTGGCAACACCGGCAGCATCGAGGAAACGCAGAACGCGATCGGTAGGCTGTGCGCCTTTAGAGATCCAGTACTGGATGCGCTCAATGTCAAGATTGACGCGCTCTTCGGAATCTTTCGGCAGCAGTGGGTTGTAAGAGCCTACTTTTTCGATGAAGCGACCGTCACGTGGGGAACGGACGTCAGCGATAACGACACGATAGTAAGGACGTTTCTTGGAGCCACCGCGGGCCAGACGAATTTTAAGAGCCATGGATTTTCCTTTCCAAATACGGCAATTTCTTTGTGTCTTCAGATCAGCTTCTTCTGGCCTGCATATTTCGATGCGCCGGCCCCTGACCTTTATTCAATGTCGAACCAACCCTCTTTGTTGGATCAGCGTTTCTTTTTCCGCTTGCCGGGCATGCCGCCCAGACCGGGAAGTTTTGGCCCGCCCAGACCGGGCATACCACCCAATCCGCCGGGCAGACCACCCGGCAGGCCGCCGGACAATCCCTTGGTCAAATCCCCCATATCGGGCATTTGACCAGATTTCTGCATGGCCTCCAGTTCAGCCGGATCGATATTCGGCATACCGCCACCGAGCAGACCGCCAAGGCCACCTTTCTTCTTGCCAACCATCTTCATCATGTCCGCCATCTGGCGATGCATTTTCAGAAGTTTGTTGATTTCAGAGACTTGCACCCCGGCCCCGCCTGCCACGCGCTTCTTGCGGCTGGCATTGAGCAATTTCGGGTTGCGGCGCTCAGCGCGGGTCATCGAATTGATGATCGCCACCTGACGCTTGATAATGGAATCATCAAGATTGGCCGCAGCCATTTGTTTCTTGATCTTGCCGATACCCGGCATCATGCCCATGATGCCGCCAAGGCCGCCAAGCTTGGCCATCTGGCCCAGCTGGTCTTTCAGATCTTCCAGATCAAACTTGCCCTTGCGCAGTTTTTCCGCAGCAGCAGCAGCCTTCTCCGCATCGATCGTTTCCGCCGCTTTCTCAACCAGCGAAACGATGTCGCCCATGCCAAGAATACGGCCAGCGATACGCTCTGGATGGAATTCTTCCAGCGCATCGGCCTTCTCGCCCATGCCCATCAGCTTGATCGGCTTGCCGGTCACAGCCCGCATCGACAGGGCCGCACCACCGCGACCATCCCCGTCCACACGGGTCAGAACGATACCGGTGACATCCATCCGTTCGTCAAAGCTCTTGGCGACATTGACCGCATCCTGACCGGTCAGACTGTCGGCAACCAGCAGGATTTCGTGCGGGTTGGTGACCTTCTTGATGTCGGCCATTTCCAGCATCAAGGGCTCGTCCACATGGGTCCGGCCTGCAGTGTCGAGCATCACCACGTCAAAGCCACCCAGCCGTGCAGCATTCATGGCGCGCTCGGCAATCTGGGTCGGGCTTTGGCCAGCGACAATCGGCAGTGTCTCGATGCCATTCTGCTCACCCAGCACCCGCAGCTGCTCCTGCGCGGCAGGACGGCGGGTATCGAGTGAGGCCATCAAGACTTTCTTGCGCTCGCGATTTTGCAGGCGCAGGGAAATTTTCGCCGTCGAGGTGGTTTTACCCGAGCCCTGCAGACCAACCATCATGATCGCCACAGGCGCAGGGGCATTCAGATCGATGGTCTTGGTATCCGCGCCGAGCATCTCGACCATCTGGTCATGGACCAGCTTGATCACCATCTGCGCCGGGCTGACCGATTTGATCACCTCGACACCGACCGCCTTTTCCTTCACCTGCTCGGTGAAGCTACGCACCACATCCAGAGCAACGTCCGCCTCGATCAGAGCGCGTCGCACTTCACGCAGCGCAGAATTGACATCAGCTTCACTCAGCGCACCGCGTTTGGAGAGCTTGTCAAAAATGCCGCTTAGGCGATCTGATAGAGATTCAAACATTCATTGCTCCTTCGAGTTTTCTCAACCTGCCGATGGGTCAAATTTGGGCCTTTTCCTGCCTCGCGCCAAGTGCTTTCAAAGAAGAAAAACAACGGGCCATAGCAAAAAGCATCCGAGGGCGCATCGCGCTGTCGGATGTGGACTTCCCGGTTCTCTTTATACCATTGCGGGACCGGGTCAGTGGCTCAAATTGTCATATCGGCAATTGAGAATGGGGCGCTTCTACGCGCAAATGACTCAAAGGTCAACCGCTTTGAAGCCCATAGGCCACAAAAAACGCCCAATTTCAGCCAAAAAGGCCAGCCAAGTCTGCCACTGAAGCAACAAGTCGCCCAGCGCCCGCCTGTTCCAACTCCTCAACGCTGCCATAGCCCCAGGTCACGCCGATGGTCGCGATGTCGTTGGCCGACGCCCCGATCATATCAAATTTGCGATCTCCAATCATCACCGCATCTGCCGCCGAAACGCCCGTGACCGCCAGCCCATGGGCCAGCAACTCGGCTTTGTTGCTCAGGCTGCCATCCAGCTCGGACCCGAAAGCATATTGGAAATGCTGCGCCAGATTGAAGTGTGTCAGGATCCGATCGGCAAAGACCTTCACCTTCGACGTTGCCAGACAAAGTTGATAGCCTCGCCGATTCAAATCAGCCAACAAGTCCGGGATGCCCTCATAAACCACATGCTCATACAGACCAAGTTCGCCATAGCGTTGCCGATAGGCGGCAAGCGCCTCATCCACCCGGTCCGGCCCGACAAGGATTGCGAAGCTATCATGCAAGGGTGGCCCGATGCACCAGTGCAGATCCTCAGGCACATCCTTGATGCCGAGGGTGTCGAAGGCATGATGCAGGCAATTGATGATTCCCTCTGCCGGATCAATCAATGTACCGTCTAAATCAAAGAACAAGGTCGTCACGAGCGTCTCCCGGAAAGTGTCTTGCCTTTCATAGACAAGTCTGCGTTTGCTGGAAAGAGCCACATCACTGCCAAACAGGAATAGCATCTATGCCAATTGACGTCTGGATCGCCTTCATCCTCGCCAGCTCTGCCTTGTTGATCATTCCCGGCCCGACCGTCATTCTGGTGATCTCCTATGCCTTGGGTGGGGGGCGCAAGACCGCGTGGTCGACGATTCCCGGTGTCTTGATGGGCGATCTGTTCACCATGACCGCATCCTTGCTCGGTGCCGGAGCGATCCTTGCTACCTCCGCCCTGCTCTTCACCATTCTCAAATGGATCGGGGCGGCCTATCTGCTGTGGCTCGGCATCAAGATGTGGCGCAATGCAGGTGGCCGCATCGAACTGGGCGACGGCCAGTCCGAAACCAGCCGGAGCAAGATGTTTTGGAGTGCCTTCACTGTCACCGCGCTCAATCCCAAAGGCATCATCTTCTTCGTCGCCTTCGTGCCGCAATTTGTTGACCCGACAGCCCCGGCCCTGATGCAATTTGCTTTGCTGGAAGCCACTTTTCTTTGCTGTGTTGCTGTCATCGTCACCAGTTGGGCCCTGCTGGCAGGCAGCCTCAGCCAGACCCTGTCGAACCCCCGCTTCGTCAAACGCACCCATCAGGCAGGCGCGTCCTTTCTGATTGGCGCAGGTCTGATGACCGCTACCCTCAGCCGGACCAGCTAGCCCTCGGGGCGACAAGCTGCGCTGGCATACTGGCAAAATGACGAAATCGCATCCCGATCCAACATTTCGGCACAGGCCTCCCTCTATCTTTTTGATTCAAAGCGGGTAATCTAGCCGCCAACGAAAAAAGACAGCGCCTGAAGCAAATCTGAAGCAAAATAGCGGGCGCGCCTGCCGACCAGATGGAGACCAACCATGTCCGAACCCAAAGCCCATATCTGGCTGCGCGACGAAGATCGCAGCACCGAGCGTCGCACGGCTCTGACCCCGAAAAATGCAAAAATCCTGTGCGATGCTGGCTTCCAAGTCACCGTCGAGGCCAGTGACAAACGCGCCTTTGCCGATGCTGACTATGAAGCGGCAGGCTGCGCCATCGCTGCCCCGCGCTCCTGGGTCGATGCCCCCAAGGACACGGTCATTTTGGGCCTCAAGGAACTGGCCGAAACCCCTGCCGAGCTGCCACATCGGATGATCCATTTCGCCCATATTTATAAGGACCAGACCGGTTGGGAAGGTGAGATGGCCCGCTTCACCAAGGGCGACGGCCTGCTTTATGACATCGAGTTCCTAGTTGGCGACGATGGCCGCCGGGTTGCCGCCTTTGGTTATTGGGCCGGTTGGATGGGCGCCGCCCTCGGGGCGCACCGTCTGCTCGAACGCCGCGCCGGGCGCGACGAAATCCTCCATGGCGTCAGCCCTTATGAAAGTCAGGATGTGATCATCGAGAAATTGCGCGCTTTGGCCACCGAAGGGGACGGCGATATGCCAACCGCCATTGTTATCGGTGCCAAGGGACGCTCGGGCACGGGCGCTTGTGAATGCCTTGAAGCGGTCGGCTTCTCGGTGACCAAATGGGACATTGAGGAAACCCGTCTGCTCGATCGCCAGACGCTTCTGTCTCATGACCTGATGGTCAATTGCGTGCTGATGTTCGGCCCCGGCCTGTTGCTGGCCAACAAGAGCCACCTGTCAGACGCCAATTGCACTATGAAAGTCATCGCCGACGTCTCCTGCGATCCTTTCTCTGATTTCAACCCACTGCCCATTTATGACGCGCCGACCAGTTGGACCGAACCGGTGATCGAAGTGGTGAAAAATGGCGCCGGCGATGCGGTGGAAGTCACGTCCATTGACAATCTGCCTTCGCTCCTGCCAGCCCAGGCCGCCGAGGAATTCTCAGATCAGTTCATCACTGCGCTGCTGCGCTTTGATCAGGGCCCGGAATGGAAGAATGCGGCAAACAAGTTTGACGAAGTCCGCGAAAAAGCCGGTCTGTAACCCCTTCACTGAGTGATGGCACTCCAAAGGCTCGCCGAGAAATACAATCCGGCGGGCCTTTTTTGCAGAATCGATCCAAATCCGGATCTCCTGCGAACAAATCAGAAGAGGGCCTTGACCATTTGCTCGGCTGCCCGCGACAATTGGCATCAGAGGGCGACAAAGGCTTTCAACCCGTGGCAGGATGGCTATATTCATAATAGTGCAAATTATCTGCCATAAGAGTCAGCTGCCCTTTCCGCAGTCAGTGGCCCTGATCACGGAAAGTTTATTAATGAGACCGTGCAATGCATCAAAAAGCCGAAATGATGCTGATACGATCGTCACACTTCAAATTTTTATAATTCGAACCATTGAATGACCAACGATCAAGAGGACCAAACTATGCGCACACTTGCTCTTGCAGCCGTCGCTGCTTCCCTCCTTGCTGTTCCTGCCCTCGCCAACGACAAAGCCATCGAAGCCCGTCAGGGGCATTTCAAACTGCTTGGGGCCAATATGGGCGCACTCGCAGCCATGGCCAAAGGCGAAGTCGAGTATGATGCCAAAAAGGCGCAAACCCACGCCGACAATCTGTTCCATCTGTCCAAGACCAACATCGGTTTCCTCTTTGTACCGGGTACGGATTCCTCCGCAATGTCCGGCAAAACCCGCTCCAAGAAGGAAATTTGGGACAATTTCCCAGAATTTGGCGAGAAAGCGGGCGCTCTGGCGGGAGCCGTTGCCATGTTGCAAACCGAAGCTGGCAAGGGCCGCGCCGAGCTTGGCAAGGCTCTGGGTCAAACCGGCGGCACCTGCAAAGCCTGCCACGACAGCTTCCGCGAGAAATAGAATTTTTCATTCAATCCAGAGACCGGGCATCCGTCCCGGTCTTTGTCATTCTCGTCTCCTATCAGCCATATTCTGACATCAGAGAAACAGCATGAGCGACAAGCATTCAAACACGGAAGTCCCGAGCAACGTTGAGCATGTCAAAATCTGGGACCCGGCCCTGCGGCTCTTTCATTGGGCCCTTGTCATCGCGGTGGCAACTGCATGGGGACTGGGGGAATTTGGCCCGGATGTCATGACCCTGCATTTCTATGCCGGATATGCAGTCTGCGGCCTGTTGGCCTTCCGCCTGATTTGGGGATTTGTTGGCCCAAAAACGGCCCGGTTCAGTCATTTCATTTATGGCCCGAACGCGGTCATCAAGTATCTGTCCACCATAGCCCGACGTGAACCGAGCTACTGGCCTGGGCACAATCCGCTCGGCGCATTCGCCGCGTTCGCGCTTCTGGCCATTCTGATCGCCCAGGCAGTCACCGGTCTGGTTTCCGATCCTGATGACTATGTCAATGTCGGCCCGCTTGCCAGCTATGTCGGCTATGATATGTCGGTGCTAGCCAATCGACTGCATCATATTTTATCAAAGGCCGTGATGATCATCGTGGTCCTGCATGTTGCCGCGATCCTCTTTTACAAGATCTGGAAACGCGAAAATCTGGTCACCCCAATGATCACGGGCTGGAAGCTGGTCAAGAAGCGCCTGACGTCCTGACCCCGTCATTTGTCAGAATGACACCATGGCTGCACCATGTATGGGACCGGGCAATCCTTTCAGATCTGCCTGAAGCAACACCGCGCAGCCATCAAATCCATGCTGCTGCAATTCCGCCAGAGGCAACTCGACGGCAATCGAATCCCCATGCCACATACCAATCGGCCGCATCCCGGACACCACATTATGATAGGTTACGGTCCGACCCCGGTTTTCTCCCCGCTTGATCGCCACCGAAACCGACTTTTTGAATGGAACGAGATAAAGCGTGCTATTGCGCACCCGTTTGTCAACGCTGTTTGATCCTGCCACCGAAATCTTGAGGGCATCGCGCGAGGTTTCGGTTTTGATATTAACGGACAAAGCCTTTGCACCACGCGCCAGACCGCGCTCCACTTCCCCACGGCGGGATCCGACCACATGGGTGCGCCCATTGATCACCATTTGGGGGGTATAGATGCGGCGATCCCCGCGCACCCGGGCATAATTCTGCTGACGAACCGTATGGGCTTTGCGGGCATTTTCATCCTTCCAGCCAAGATAGTCCCAGTAATCGACAGCCTGCGTCAGGGCAATCACATTTGGATTGGCCGACAATTCACCCAGCAGCTTGTCCGCTGGCGGACAGGACGAGCAGCCTTGCGAGGTAAATAACTCCACCACGATGGGGCTATCCCCCGTGGCAGCAACGCCCGGCACAGCCGAAGCGAGTCCGACACCCAGAGCAACAGCAGCAGGAACAAGGCGCATCAATGCGCGTCGAGAAAGCATCATCGTGACCACCCGGCTTTGAAGAAGTTCGGCACCATGCCATATTCAGAAAATGAGATCATGCTGAAAGGTAAGGCGAAGTGCCTTTCAAGTGCCAATCACATTCGGTTGAAGCTTTTTCACATGCAATAAACCAAACAAGATTTAATAGTCAATTTCCCTGATCTTCTGATACAACCCGAACGGAGCCGTCAGTTCAGGAATCAAGGCTGGGAGAAGACAATGCCGTTGGATGAAGTCAATTGGATCGCCGTGTTGCTGTCAGCACTGGCCGGGTATGCCATCGGTGCTATCTGGTACATGCTGCTGGCCAAACCATGGATGACGGCGGCAGGCCTGACTCCCGAAACCATTAAGGGTGCGGACGGCAAGCAAAGCCCACTGCCTTTCATCATCGCCGCCTTGGCCAATATCGTCATAGCGACCATGCTGTTTGGCATTCTGGTCCATGTCGGCGACCCGACCCCGCGGCGCGGAATGATGTCGGCAATTTTCATCTGGATCGGATTTGTCGCCACGACCCTCACCGTCAATTATGCCTATCAGAAAAAGCCCTTCCGCCTCACTCTGATAGATGGCGGCCACTGGCTGGTCAATCTCGCTGCTCAGGGCGCGATTCTCGGCTGGTTTGGCTGACAAAAGGGCAACCGGTTCAGATGGTGCTGAGCAGAATGCTCGTTTCGCTGTTCAGCACCCCTTCAATCAGCCGCACCTCACGCAGCACCCGATCAAAATCGGAGAGAGACGCGGCCTGAATTTCCGCCACCAGATCCCACGAGCCATTGGTGGTATGCAGGGTTTGAAGCTCCGGCATGCCGCGCAGACGCTTGATCACCTGCGAAGTGGATTTTCCCACCACCTCGATCATCATCACCGCCCGGATACCATCAAGCTCATAATCCTCACGCACCCTCACCGTAAAGCCGATCACCGCACCGGATTCCTGCAATCGGTCGAGGCGATTCTGCACTGTTCCGCGCGACACTTTGAGAATATCGGCGAGCTTGGACAAGGGCGCCCGCCCGTCATGGCGCAAAAGCGAAATCAACTCCTTGTCCAGTTGATCATAAACATGCTTCGCTGAGTGTGTTGTCATGTCCCTTCGCGCCCCAAATTTATCATTTTGCATAAAAACATCTGACGAAATTATCAAAAGTCTGTCGATTATTGAAGCCTTTTGCCATTTTGTCTGATTAACCGGCCCGCTATTCTCAACAACAAAGCGCAATCGGTTCCTGAAAGACCACATTTCAGTCGCAGCCGATCCCTCCCACATTGTGCCAGAAAGCAGGATGCCTCGATGATCAAACCGCGAAAAGACAGCCTCAATCTCGTCCCCTTTGTCAGCGTCGACAATATGATGAAACTGATTCTCTCGATCGGCGTGGAAAAGATGATCGGCGGCATCGCAGCGCAGATCGAGAGTGATTTCAAACGCTGGGAGAGCTTTGACAAGACCCCGCGTGTCGCCTCACACTCCAAGGAAGGCGTGATCGAGCTGATGCCAACCTCGGATGGCGAGGTCTATGGCTTCAAATATGTCAATGGTCATCCAAAAAACACCAAAGAGGGCCTGCAGACGGTCACTGCCTTTGGCCTGTTGGCCGATGTTGGCAACGGCTATCCGATCCTCTTGACTGAAATGACCATTCTGACCGCCCTGCGCACCGCGGCCATGTCAGCGGTGGCGGCCAAGTATCTGGCACCAAAGAATGCAAAGGTCATGGCAATGATCGGCAATGGTGCCCAGTGCGAGTTTCAGGCGCTGGCCTTCAAGTCCATCTGCGGCATCGACACTGTCCGTCTGTATGACATCGACCCGGTGGCCACCGACAAAGCGGTCTTCAACCTGCGCGATTCCGGCCTCACTGTCATTCGCACCGACAGCCATCAGGAATGTGTCAGTGGTGCCGACATCATCACCACCTGCACCGCTGACAAGCAATGCGCCACCATTCTGACCGACAACATGGTCGGCTCCGGGCAGCATATCAACGCCATTGGCGGCGATTGCCCCGGCAAGACAGAGCTGCACAAGGACATTCTGCTGCGCTCTGACATTTTCGTTGAATATCCGCCACAAACCCGCATTGAGGGCGAAATCCAGCAGTTGGCAGAGGACCACCCGGTCAAGGAATTGTGGCAAGTAATTGCTGGCAAGGAAACGGGCCGCACCTCGGATAACCAGATCACCCTGTTTGATTCGGTCGGCTTCGCAATCGAGGATTTCTCTGCCCTGCGCTATCTCTATGGCGCCATTCAGGGCACCGAATTCTTTGACAATCTGGACATGCTGGCTGACCCGGACGAACCACGCGACCTCTATGGCATGGTCCGTCGAGCCGAAAAGAATGTCACAGCCGCCGAATAGGCCCATCGCCTGACCATTCAGGAGACCTCCCGATGATGTCCGCTCAGGCTCCGGCCGCCATTGTCATGATTCGCCCACACCACTTCCACATCAATGGCCAAACGGCCCTCGACAATGCCTTTCAGGCGTTGGATACGGATTTGCCGATTGATGGGCAAGCGGACATCGCGGCTCTGGCCCATGCAGAAATAACCCAGGCAGCAAAGCATCTGCAGGAAGCGGGCGTCACCGTCCATCTGTTTGAGGATCAGACAAAAGAAACTCCTGATTCGGTCTTTCCCAACAATTGGTTCTCCACCCATGCGGGCGGTCATATCGCGATGTATCCAATGAAAGCAGAGAATCGCCGCCTTGAACGCCGCCCCGATATCATCGAAATGCTCAAGCATCGCTACCGTGTGCAGGATGTGATCGATTATTCAGGCCTTGAACCGGACGGCCTGTTTCTTGAAGGCACTGGAGCCATGGTGCTCGACCATATTGATCGGGTCGCCTATGCCACCAGATCGGACCGAACGGACCCCATTGCCCTTGAGCGTTTCTCGACCCACTTCAATTTCGAACCCATGGCCTTTGCCGCCAGCGACGCCCATGGCACGGCGATCTATCACACCAATGTGCTGATGTGCATCGCCACCGAATTTGCCCTGATTGGGCTCGACATGATCGAGGATGAAAGTCGCAAACGCGAAATGATCAGCCGCCTCAAAGCATCGGGCCGCACAGTGATTGGCCTGACAAATGACCAGATTGGCAATTTTGCCGGCAATGCCATTGAGTTGCAGGGCGCAGAGGGCCGCATTCTCGCTTTATCGACCCGGGCCTATGACGCACTGACCCCGGACCAGATCGAAACCATAGAGCAATCTGCTAGATTGCTGCCGCTATCCATCCCGACAATCGAGATGGCAGGCGGGTCGGTTCGCTGTACCATTGCAGGGATCCATTTGACTCCCAGAGGGTGATTCGCAAAAGATCCTGCCATGCCAAACCCCAAGAGCGCCCCGATTCTCCTTTGCAAACTGGCCGATTTGCAGCCAACCGGCGCCTTTAACGCGATCCTTACCCATCGGGACAAAGATCTGGATCTGATCATTACAATGGATCCAGACGGGACCGTGCACGGCTATCACAATGTCTGCCCCCATATTCAAACGCCGCTTGAAACCTTCCCGCACGAATTTCTAGACCGGAACGATCCAAGCCTCATCGTCTGCTCCACCCATGGAGCGCGCTTTCGCTTGTCCGACGGCAAATGCCTCTCCGGCCCCTGTTTCGGCCAGTCTCTCAGCCCGGTCACGGTGACCAAACGGCAGGGTGAGATCTTCCTGTTGCCCGATTGATCCTCCAGGCAACACTAGCCCAAAGTCGTAAACCCCTGCGCTTTCAGCGCAATCTTTGACAAAAAACCCTCCAACAACCGACCAAAGGGCAATATCGAGCCAGTGGACGGGGTGCATTCCGCTGAGCATAATGGGCGCGAACGTCAGACCATCGCCGTGTTTTTGCGTAGCGGGATGGCAACCCAAATTTGGACCTGTTCTGGGAGGAACTCATGTCGGACAATGTTTATCCGGTGCCGGCGGATGTGGCATCCAATGCCCTTATTGATAATGACACCTATTTGTCGATGTATAATCAGTCGGTGTCAGATCCAGTAGCCTTCTGGGCGGAGCATGGCAAACGCCTCGACTGGATGAAGCCTTACACCAAGGTCAAGAATACCTCTTATGACTACCACAATGTCTCGATCAAGTGGTTCGAAGATGGCGAACTGAATGTCTCGGCCAACTGCATCGACCGCCATCTGGAGAGCCGTGGGGATCAGACCGCTATCATCTGGGAAGGCGACGACCCGGCAGATGACGAGCAAATCACCTACAAGCAGCTGCATGAGCGCGTCTCCAAACTGGCCAATGCCTACAAAGAACTCGGCTTGGCCAAAGGCGACCGCGTGATTCTCTACATGCCGATGATCCCGGAAGCGGCTTATGCGATGCTGGCCTGTGCGCGCATTGGCGCGATTCACTCCATCGTCTTTGGCGGTTTTTCACCGGACGCGCTTGCCGATCGCGTGGAAGGCTCAACCGCCAAGCTGGTTGTCACCGCCGATCAGGGCCTGCGCGGCGGTCGCAAGGTGCCTCTGAAAACCAACGTCGACGCAGCCCTTGAAAAAGTCAAACATGACGTCAAGTGCCTCGTGGTCAAGCGCACCGGCGGCGATGTGCCGATGATTGATGGCCGGGATCACTGGTATGACGATGTGGTCGGTCCAGCCTCTGCTGACTGCCCACCAGAGCCGATGAATGCCGAAGATCCGCTTTTCATCCTCTACACGTCCGGCTCCACCGGGAAACCAAAAGGCGTGGTCCATACCACAGGCGGTTATCTCGTCTATGCCTCAATGACCCATCAATATGTCTTCGACTATCATGATGGCGATATCTATTGGTGTACTGCAGACGTGGGTTGGGTGACCGGTCACTCCTATATTGTCTATGGACCGCTGGCCAATGGTGCCACCACCCTAATGTTCGAAGGGATCCCGACCTATCCAAGCCCGTCCCGCTTCTGGGATGTCTGCGACAAGCACAAGGTCAACATCTTCTATACCGCACCGACCGCCATCCGCTCCCTGATGGGGGCTGGCAACGAGCATGTCGAGAAGGCCGATCTTTCCAGCCTGCGCGTGCTTGGCTCGGTTGGTGAACCGATCAACCCGGAAGCCTGGAAATGGTATTATGAGGTGGTTGGCAAGAATAAATGCCCGATCGTCGATACCTGGTGGCAGACCGAAACCGGTGGCATCATGATCACCCCACTGCCCGGTGCAACGGACCTCAAGCCCGGCTCCGCAACGCGGCCCTTCTTCGGTGTACAACCGGTGATGCTCGACAATGAAGGCAAGGAAATCACCGAGACCGAATGCGAAGGCATTCTCTGCATTGCCGACAGCTGGCCGGGCCAGATGCGCACGGTTTATGGCGATCATGACCGCTTTGTTTCCACCTATTTCGAGACCTTCAAGGGCTACTATTTCGCAGGCGACGGCGCCCGCCGCGATGCCGATGGCTATTACTGGATCACCGGCCGCGTTGATGACGTGATCAACGTTTCCGGCCACCGCATGGGCACCGCCGAGGTAGAAAGCGCCCTCGTCGCCCACGAAAAGGTCTCTGAAGCCGCCGTGGTTGGCTATCCGCATGACATCAAGGGTCAGGGCATCTATGTCTATGTCACCCTGATGGAAGGGGAAGAACCATCCGAAGAGCTGCGCAAGGAACTGCGCGACTGGGTGCGTCACGAAATCGGCCCGATTGCCTCTCCAGACCTCATCCAGTTCGCACCAGGGCTGCCGAAAACCCGTTCTGGCAAGATCATGCGCCGTATTCTGCGCAAGATTGCCGAGGATGATTTTGGCTCGCTGGGCGATACCTCGACGCTGGCAGATCCAACGGTCGTCGAAGATCTGATCGACAACCGCCAGAATCGCTAAGCAATCGCTAAACAACTGATCCAATAATCAAAAAACCCCCGTCGATCATACATCGGCGGGGGTTTAGTTATGCTTGGAAGCCTCTGGTGCCAACCAGAAGCAGAAAGCCGCTAGTCGCGCTTGTCGGCAAAAGCCGCAACCTCTTCAAGGCTCATATCAGCGGCCTGATTGCGGTCCAGCATCGAGCGGACTTGCTCCAGATCCTGCACCATGTTGCTCAGACGGCCAGCCAGCTTATCGCGCAGTTGTACGGCAAGGTCGGGATATTCATCCATCACCCGACGGAACAGAATTCGCCGGATCTGAATCACCTTGACATCTTCAATCGCGGCGGCCATCGCCGAGCGACGAGTTTCGGCCAACAGAGCCATTTCACCGATCAGCGAGCCGGGCCCCAAAATCTGCGACTGCTGGTCGACACCATCCACCGTGATGGTCATCCGCACCTGCCCTTCACTGATAACAAACCCGGAATCAGCAAGATCCCCCTGCCGAAACATCACCTGCTTGGCGCGATACATCCGCGATTCCGCGCCAAAGGCCAACAGGCGCAGCTGATCCTCGGAGAAATCGGCAAAGAAGGGCACATTGCGCAATAGATCGATATCACTGGTCAGGCTCATGGGATCTCATCAGTCCGGCTTTTCTCGGGGTTGGGAAATGTGGCTCGGTGCCAAAATAACAAAGCATGCCCGCGGATTGAAGCCACCGGGCATGCTTTATAAAGGCGCTTGCACGCCATTCTTGTCAAGGCGGGCGACCGGATCACCCACACGAACCGGTCAGATCGCCTTATGGCACCAGCTTGTAGCCACCCGCTTCGGTGACCAGCAGCTCCGCATTGGACGGATTGCGTTCAATTTTCTGGCGCAGACGATAGATATGGGTTTCCAGCGTATGGGTCGTCACGCCGGAATTGTAGCCCCAGACCTCATGCAGCAGCACATCACGGCTGACCGGCTTGTCTCCTGAGCGATACAGATATTTCAGGATCGAGGTTTCCTTCTCAGTGAGGCGCACCTTGCTGCCGGATTCATCCGACAGAAGCTTGGCGGCGGGCTTGAAGGTATAACGGCCCACGCTGAAGGTCGCATCTTCGCTATTTTCGTGCTGACGCAGCTGGGCACGGATCCGAGCCAGCAGAACCGCAAAACGGAACGGCTTGGTGACATAGTCATTGGCCCCGGCTTCCAGTCCCAGAATGGTATCAGAGTCCGTGTCATGGCCGGTCAACATGATGATCGGCGCCTTGAAATCGCCCTTACGCAGCAATTTCACCGCTTCGCGGCCATCCATATCCGGCAGACCAACATCCATCACCAACAAATCGAAATGATCCGACCGCGCGGTTTGGATGCCCTTTGCAGCGGATTCTTCCTGATAGAGGTCGAATTCCTCATACAGGGACAGCTGCTCCACAAGGGCTTCGCGCAGTTCGGTGTCGTCATCAACGAGCAATATCTTTCTTGCAGTCATTTTCGCATCCTCAGAATGGAACCAGGCGCGCCCAACAAACCCCTCTGCCGAACTCTGTTGCCATTCAATCCGATCAATCAAGCCCAATGCATTGATTATTCTCGCTTCAATAAAGAAACAGAAGGCTGCAATTGCAAATCACAGCCAATCACGTCACTGTCAGAACCATTTGATGGCGCTCACAAATCCGTGAGAAAACGGAACTGTAACACAGATTGACCGGATCAATATACCGAACAGAACGAGGAATTTATCCTTTTGCGCGGCTCACTTAACAGGATAAGCATCAGATCGACGGGCTTGACGCCGAACCGCGGGCACGTGCTGGCCGACAGATTCTGTTTTCCCTGTGCCTTGGGAAAAACTGGTCTGACCGTGAACAAACGCGAAGGCGATGGCGCCACATCGATCCTTGTCACCCGACCGCTTTATGGATTCTACCGCGCCGACCGCGAAGCAAAACCCCGCTCTCGGCTGGCCTTCCGGCCCCTTCATCGGGCCATGGGATGGTGCGATGCGCCCGATCATCCAAGCTATAACCAACTGGTTCGCTTACCTTTTTCCACCTCTCATGAAGAGATGTGGCGACAAGACGCACTCTATGACCTGATCGTGGTGCTCGATATCAACATCAGCGTGCGAAAAAAGGGAAGAGGCTCCGCCCTGTTCATGCATGTTGCCCGGCCCGGCTACTTGCCGACGGAAGGCTGCATTGCCTTAAGCAAACCTGATTTCAGGCAATTGCTAACCGGTCTGAGCCCGAACACGTGCATACAGATTGGTCGCTGATCGCATTTCAGAGCGGCTTCTAGTGCTTTTGTGGGCGCTCGCCAAAAATGGCGCTGCCGACGCGCACAAGGGTTGCCCCTTGCTTGATGGCTTCAGGATAATCGGCGCTCATACCCATCGACAAGTCCGCAATGTCATTGCGCTTGGCAATCTTGCGCAGCAATTTGAAATGCGCCTTGGGATCATCATCGGAGGGCGGAATGCACATCAGGCCACGGATCTTCAAGCCCAACTCGACCTGACAAAAGCCGATGAAATCATCGGCTTCTTCAGGGAGAATTCCGGATTTCTGGTCTTCATAGCCGGTATTGATCTGGACAAACAGGTCAATTTCGCGGCTTTGCTTTTCCATCTCAACCCGTATGGCACGGGCGATTTTCTTCCGGTCAATGGTGTGGATGACATCAAACAGGGCGACTGCATCCTTGGCCTTGTTGGATTGCAGCGGGCCGATCAGATGAAGCTCGACATCGTCGAATTCTTCGCGCAAGTCCGGCCATTTGCCCTTGGCTTCCTGCACCTTGTTTTCACCAAAGACTCGTTGGCCAGCTTCCAGTGCCTTTCGGATGACATCGGCGTCGAATGTCTTTGAAACAGCGATGAGTGAAACACTTCCCGGTTTTCGTTCCGATTGTTTTTCGCACTCCGCGATGGCCTCACACACCCGGGCCAACTGGGATGATATACTCATCTTGCTTCTTGAATCCTCAATTTTGACGCCTGTCAGGCCTTCCATCTTCGGGCCTGTATCTCTGGCTTTGTGGCCGATAAAGTACTCGCTTCCATGCAACATCGCAAGATTGAACAGCTCCAAATCGGTTCTGACCTTTAAAGGACTTGACGCAAGGGGTGAATTCTGATGATGGTCAGGCCAGAAAGTGACCATAAATCGAGGCATTTCGGCATATACAATGGCTAATGAACGCTACAACGCACGCGAGGCGGAAACTCGCTGGCAACAGACCTGGGATTTCCAGAAAATTTTCCAAACGAAAAACGACGATCCCCGTCCGAAATATTATGTGCTAGAGATGTTCCCCTACCCGTCTGGCCGGATTCACATGGGTCACGTCCGCAACTACACGATGGGGGATGTGGTCGCCCGGTACAAACGGGCCAAGGGCTTCAACGTGCTCCATCCAATGGGATGGGACGCGTTCGGCATGCCAGCCGAAAACGCCGCCATGCAGAACAAGGTTCATCCCAAGGACTGGACCTATGAAAATATCGCCACCATGCGCGCCCAGCTGCAGCTGATGGGCCTGTCGCTGGATTGGGACCGCGAATTCGCCACCTGCGACGTGGATTATTATCACCGCCAGCAAATGCTGTTCCTCGATTTCGTCGAAAAAGGCCTCGCCTATCGCAAAAATGCCAAGGTCAACTGGGATCCGGTGGATCAGACCGTTCTGGCCAACGAACAGGTGATTGACGGTAAGGGCTGGCGTTCTGGCGCCGAGGTTGAACAGCGCGAGCTGACCCAGTGGTTCTTCAAAATCACCGACTTTGCCGAAGACCTGCTTGATGAGATCGACAATCTCGACCGCTGGCCGGACAAAGTGCGCCTGATGCAGCGCAACTGGATCGGCAAGTCCGAAGGCCTGCAAGTGCGGTTCCAGCTGACCGAAGAAACCCACGGCCACAGCGAAATCGAGATTTTCACCACCCGGCCGGACACCCTGTTCGGGGCCTCCTTCATGGGCCTGTCTGCTGACCATCCGCTGACCAAGGCTTTGGCCGAGGACAATCCTGCCCTTCAGGCTTTTGTTGCTGAATGCCATAAGCAGGGCACCTCGGCGGCTGAGCTGGAAACGGCAGAGAAAATTGGTTTCGATACCGGACTGACCGTTACGCATCCTTTGGATGAGAACATCAAGCTGCCGGTTTATGTCGCAAACTTCATCCTGATGGATTACGGCACCGGCGCCATCTTTGCTTGCCCGGCCCATGACCAGCGCGACCTTGATTTCGCCCGCAAATATGACCTCAAGGTCCTGCCAGTGGTGCTGCCAAAAGATGCAGACGCTGCCAGCTTTGACGTGGGCAACGAGGCCTATACCGGCGAAGGCACGATCTTCAATTCCGAGTTCCTCGATGGCCTGTCCATCGCGGATGCCAAGGATGCGGTTGCCAGCAAGCTCGAAGCCGTGAGCATCGGCGACAAACCACAGGCCGAACGCAAGGTGCAATATCGCCTGCGCGACTGGGGCATTTCCCGTCAGCGTTATTGGGGCTGCCCAATCCCGATGGTCCATTGCGACGATTGCGGTGTGGTGCCGGAGAAGAAAGAAAATCTGCCGATCCAGCTGCCAGAAGACATCAATTTTGACAAACCGGGCAATCCGCTGGATCGTCATCCAACCTGGCGTCAATGCACCTGTCCGAACTGTGGCAAGTCAGCCCGTCGCGAAACCGACACCATGGACACCTTCGTGGACAGCTCGTGGTATTTCGCCCGCTTTACCGCGCCATGGGAAAGCAACCCAACCGATACCAACGCAGTGGATGAGTGGCTGCCGGTCGATCAATATATCGGCGGCATCGAGCATGCGATCCTGCATCTGCTCTATTCCCGCTTCTTCTCCCGCGCGATGCGCGAGACCGGCCACATGACCGTGAAAGAGCCATTCAAGGGCCTCTTCACACAGGGCATGGTGGTGCATGAGACCTATAAAGGTGAAGATGGCCGGTGGGTGTCTCCCGCTGAAATCACCATCTCGGAAGCTGACGGCAAACGCAGCGCCAAACACAATGAGACCGGGGAAAGCATCGCCATCGGCTCGATCGAGAAAATGTCGAAGTCGAAGAAAAACACCGTCGACCCAACTGACATCATCGAGAGTTTCGGCGCCGATACAGCCCGCTGGTTCATGCTGTCCGACAGCCCTCCGGAGCGCGATGTAATCTGGACCGAAGCCGGCGCAGAAGGCGCTCACCGCTTCGTACAGCGCATTTGGCGACTGGTGGCTGATGCCACTGACTTCCTTGGCGATACCAAGCATGAAGCACCGTCAAGCCTGTCTGACGAGGCGCTTGCCCTGCGCCGCATCACGCACAAGACCTTGGCGTCTGTGGAAGCGGCCATTGAACAGCTCGGCTTCAACCGCTCGGTTGCCCAGATCTACCAGTTGGTCAATCACATCGCCTCGGTGATCAAAAAGGACAAGCTGGACAAAGACGCAAGCCTTGCTGCAACGCTCGATGAGAGCCTTGAGATGCTTCTGCTGATGGCCGCTCCGATGATGCCGCATCTGGCGGAAGAATGCTGGACTGCCCTTGGCAAAGATGGCCTGGTTGCCAACCAGAATTGGCCAAAAACCGACCCAAGCATGCTGGTGGAAGATGAAGTCACCCTGCCAATTCAGATCAATGGCAAGAAACGTGGCGAATTGACCATTGCCGCCGACGCGGATCAGGCTACAATCGAAGCCGCAGTGCTGGCGTCCGAACCTGTGGTTCGTGCGCTGGAGGGCAAAGCCCCGCGCAAGATCATTGTAGTGCCGAAAAGGATCGTCAATGTCGTCGTCTAAATCCCGTCTCAAATCCGGCACCATGACCGTGGCCCTTCTGGTGGGCCTTGGTCTTGCCTTGTCTGCCTGTCAGGTGCGTCCGCTCTATTCGACCGACACCACCACCGGACAGACACTGGCGGCTGAACTCTCGACCATTGAGATCGCACCGGCCAAAGACCGGGTGGAGCAGGAAATCCGCAATCACCTGATTTTCGCCTTCACTGGCGGCGGATCACCCTCCACTCCTGCCTATCGGTTGGTGATGGACGTGCAGAATATCACCAACGAGCTTGATATTGAGAGCGGTACCGGGCTGGCAAAAACCACGCGCGTGCGCCTCACTGCCACTTATAAGCTGATCCGCTTGGCAGACAATGCAATCGCCACCACAGGCTCAAGCTTCTTTACCGCCTCCTTTGCCCGCAGTTCCCAGCGATTTGCCAATGATCGCGCCGAACTGGACGCCCAGAACCGGGCCGCAGAGCAGGTCGCCAACGACATCCAGCTGCGCCTGTCCGCCTATCTTGCTGCAGGCACCTGATCAGAAAAGCAGGCTGCCGCTTTATCCAAGCGGCAGTTTTCCCTCTCCAGCGGCTTCCCAGCCACCGAACAACGGGATTGGACATGGCGCAGATCAAGGCCAATATGGTCGACTCTTTCATCACCAGACCCAATCCTCAGTACAAAGTCATCCTGATCTATGGTCAGGATACCGGCCTGATCACCGAACGGGCCGACCGGCTGGCGCAATATTTCCTCAAAGACAACAGCGATCCCTTTGCCTCTGTACGGCTTGATTCAAGCGAAATTGCCGCCGATCCCTTGCGCCTTGCCGATGAAGCCAACACCATTTCGATGTTTGGCGGCTGCCGTATCATTATCCTGCAAGTCAGCGGCAACAAGCCCATTCAGAAAGCGCTCGACCCGGTCCTCTCCACGCCGCCAAAAGACGCCTATATCATCATCAAGGCAGGCGATCTGAAAAAGTCGAGCCCCATTCGCAAGAGCATCGAGAAAGCCACCAGCGCTGTCGCCCTGCCTTGCTATGTGGATGCCCGCGAAGCGCTCAATGGCATCATTGACGAAGAGATCAATCTCGCCAACCTCACCATCAGCGACTCTGCCCGGGCCATGTTGCTGGACAATCTCGGTGCAGACCGCATGGCGTCGCGCGCAGAAATCCAAAAGCTTTGTCTCTATGCATTGGGCGAAACGCAAATCACTGACCAGCATATCACCGACATTGTCGGCGACGCGTCCACCCACCAGATCGATATGGTAATCGATAGCGCAGCGCTCGGTCAGATCGGTGAGCTGGATCGCCAGATGGAGCAAAGCCTTGGCTCGGGCCAACATCCATCGGTTATCGGGTCCGCTGCGCTTCGTCATTTTCAGATGCTGGAAAAGTGCCTCTCTTTGATGGACAAGGGAACCGCACCGCAATCAGCCCTCGATCGTGCCGCCCCAATGCTGCATTTCAAGCGCAAGGGCAAAATACAGGCCCAAACGCGTATCTGGTCCAGTGCCAAAGCATCCCGGGCCTGTGAGCTTTTGGCCGAGAGCCTTGCCAACAGCCGCAAACATTATCATCTCTCTGCGACCATCATCTCGGAGACCTTACTGATGATCGCCGCGACGGCCCAGCGCAGCCGCAAGTGATTGCTTAAGGCACCCCTTTCCCGCCTTCTTTGAGCGAGAAAAACCGTTTCACGTGAATCAGTCTTTGAACAAAGACTCGCTTTCAGAATCAATAGCTTGATTAGAGATGGTATTTCCGGAGATGATCCCTCTATCGGGCTTTCATTTAATAGGCTCGGTAACGCCCTATCTCGCCGGAAAAAATCATGACAAACCACGCCACTGCCACACCAGCTCACGGGCATTCCGCTCGCTTTGCCTTCATCACGGTCTTTCTGGATGCGATGGGTATTGGCATCATTTTGCCCGTCATGCCGGATCTCATACAGGAACTTTCCTCCGCCAGTATCAGCCAGGCAGCCATCTATGGCGGGTATCTCAGCTTCGTTTATGCCTTGATGCAATTTCTGACCGGACCGACATTGGGCAATTTTTCTGACCGCTTTGGCAGGCGCCCCATTTTGCTCATTTCCCTGGCCGCCCTGGGCATTGATTATGTGATCATGGGCTTTGCACCGTCCCTATGGCTTCTGGCCGTGGGGCGACTGATTGCCGGCATCGCCGGAGCAACCCATGCCACGGCCTTTGCCGTAACAGCGGATATTTCGGACAATAGCAACCGAACCCGCAATTTCGGAATGGTCAGTGCAGGCTTTGGATTCGGTTTCATCGCCGGACCAATCATCGGTGGACTGGTGGCAGAATTTGGCACCCGCGCGCCCTTCTTTGCAGCCGCTTTTCTGGTCTTCTTGAACTTCCTTTATGGCGCCATCATCTTTCCCGAAACACTTTCTGAAGAGAATCGGCGTGCCTTTAGCTGGAGACGAGCAAATCCTCTCGGTGCGCTACAACAAGCCAGTCTGGTGCCGGGTCTGATCTTTTTCCTGGCCGCCTTTTTCCTGTTCCATCTGGCAACCCATATCTATCCTGCCATCTGGCCCTACTATACCCGCGAGGCGTTTCAATGGACGAGCCGCGAAATTGGCATTTCTCTGGGCATTTTTGGTTTGTTTTATGCCTTGGTACAGGCCTTCCTGATTCGTTGGCTGCTCTCATTCATCAGTGAATCCCGCGTTGCCCTCCTCGGCATCCTGCTCGAAACCGTAGCCTTGTTTGGTTATCTGTTTATCTTTCAGGGCTGGATCCTCTATCTCTTCCTGCCCTTCAGTGCACTGGGCGGCATCACCGGCCCAGCAATGCAGGGACTGATGACCAAGCGCGTTTCCGACAACGCCCAAGGTGAACTGCAAGGCGCGATTGCGTCCATCAGCGCGATCACCACCATAATCAGCCCCCTGATTATGACCTGGCTGTTTGCCTTTTTCACCGTCCAAGGCACCCCATATTATCATCCAGCAGGCGCCTTTGGCGTCGCCGCCCTCCTGACGCTCCTTGTTTTGTGGCCTTTGCGGCGCGCCATTTCGATCACGACTCAAGCCACCTGAAGCCAAATAGCCAACAAAAAAGGGGAGCCGAAGCTCCCCTTTTTCATGACCTTGGAAGGCCCTTATTGCTTTTCGAGAATCTCAATGATCGCATCCAGCTGCTCGAGAGACTTATACTGGATCTTCAACTCGCCACCCTTTTTCTTCGGCGCGATGAAAACATTCCAGCCCAGACGATCCGTCAGACGCTTTTCAAGCGCCACCGTGTCGGCGTCTTTCTCTTTCTTCGGCTTTGGTTCTTTCTTGTCTTTGGCCTTTTCCTGACCGGCTTTTTCCGCGTCGCGCACGGTCATCCCGTCTTCAACAATGCGACGAGCCAGCTCTTCCGGATTTTCCGCCGTGATCAGTGCACGGGCGTGGCCAGCGGTCAGCTCGCCCTTTTTCAGATATTCCTTGATGCTTTCGGGCAGTTTCAGCAGACGCAAAGTGTTGGCAACATGGGAACGGCTCTTGCCAATCACATCCGCCAGTTCGGCTTGCGTATAATCGAACTGCTCGATCAGTTGATCATAGCCAAGCGCTTCTTCCAGCGAGTTCAGGTCGGCGCGCTGAACATTCTCGATGATCGCCAGCTCAAGCGCTTCCTTGTCATTGACCTCATGGATCAAGACAGGCACCTCATGCAGTCCAGCACCTTGGGCCGCGCGCCAGCGACGTTCGCCAGCGATGATCTCAAACGAGTCCTGTCGACCGTCAACCGGGCGACACAGGATGGGCTGCATGATGCCCTTTTCCTTGACGGACTTCGTCAGATCTTCCAGATCGGTTTCAATGAAATCCTTGCGGGGATTGCGTGGATTGGGTCGCAGAAATTCGATTGGGATACGACGTTGCGAACGAGCCCGTTCCAACGCCTGCCCTTCATTGTCCATATCCCCGATCAGAGCAGCAAGACCGCGCCCCAACCGTTTTCCCTCTGTAGGTTTTTTTGCCATATTCCGCATTCCCGCCGGGCATCAACTGACTTCTGACGCGTCCGGACCCCTTCTTCCACCAAAATGGGCGACCAGCCTCAGGCCGCCTTGTTGCGCAGTTTCTTCTCGCGCTGAATAATCTCCGATGCCAGCTTGAGATAAGCCTGACTGCCGGAGCATTTCAGATCATAAAGCAATGCCGGTTTGCCATAGGACGGCGCCTCCGACACCCGGACGTTCCGCGGGATGATGGTGTCATACACCTTGTCACCCATATGCTCGCGCACATCCTCAACCACCTGATTCGACAGATTGTTGCGGCTATCATACATCGTCATGACAATGCCATGAATAGACAGTTCAGGATTGAGCGTTCCCTTCACCTGATTGACTGTCTGGATCAACTGGGTCAAACCTTCGAGCGCGAAAAACTCGCATTGCAGCGGCACCAAAATGGAATGGGCCGCGGCCATCGCATTGATGGTCAACAGGTTCAACGAAGGTGGGCAATCGATCAGAACATAGGTGAAGCGCTTGTCTTCCGGGATCTGATCCCCCAACTCTCCATGCTTTTGCAATACTTTACGCAGGCGAAAGGCGCGGTCGCTGGAACCGGAAATTTCCTGTTCCAGACCGAGCAGATCCATCGTTGAAGCAGCCACTGACAAACGCGGCACCGCGGTCGGAATGGCAGCTTCCAGCAAAGTGGCCTCATTCAACAGCAACTCGGCGGTCGAAACGCTACGCGCCTGACGATCGATGCCGAGACCGGTGCTGGCGTTTCCCTGCGGATCAACGTCAACGATGAGAACCGTCTCACCAATCGCCGCCAGAGCGGTTCCAAGATTGATGGCTGTTGTGGTTTTCCCAACACCGCCCTTCTGATTGGCAAGGGTCAGAACGCGAGGAGATTCCGGCAGTGAACTCATAAAGTGGCCTCACTTTGCATCTGCGTCACTATGCGTTTTGGATGACAGATTTTGCAGAATAACGATCCGCGCATCCGGATCCGTTCTGCTCGTTTTTTGTATCAGATCTACGTCCCAGCTGACACTGACCTCTTCCAATTCCCGATCGAAGTCTCGTCCTTTGTGGAAAACGCCAACACACCCTTCCGACAAGTACGGACGAACAAAGTCGCACAAATTGGCGAATGACGTCAGCGCTCGGGCGCTGAAGGCATCAATCGGCTGATCCCAACCATCCAGAACGCTTTCGATTCGATCATTGTGAACCGTAACATTGAGCGACAATTCCCGTGCCACGGTCCGCAGAAAGGCAGCCTTGCGCCCATTGCTCTCGATCATATGAACGGAATAATCTTCCCCCAGATCGTCAAGCAAAATGGCTGTTACCAGCCCCGGAAATCCGGCTCCAGACCCCATATCCACCCAGTGGCGCGCCTGGGGATAATTTGCGAATATCTGTGCACTATCGGCAACATGTCGAACCCAGATCTCACCAAGTGTTTTTGATGCAACAAGATTTTGCGCTGGCTGCCACTTTCGCACAAGGGAAACATATATCCCCAGCCTGTGGAAGGATTCACGTGAAACCGTCAGCATGTCAGAAATCAACGCCTGACCTTGCTGTTCGTCTCTCATGCTCATATCCGTCATTTATGCTCTCTCACGATACACGCTTACTATGGGCCAGCACCAAAGTCAGAGCCGCCGGTGTCATACCATCAATGCGGGACGCCTGCCCTAGAGTCTGTGGTCGGATATGAGCAAGCTTCTGTTTCAACTCGTTCGACAATCCATTGATCTCGGCAAAGTTCAAGGCAGCCGGAATTTCCAATGCCTCATCCTTTTTGAAGGTCTCGATATCACTGGTCTGACGTTTCATATAGACCTGATAGAGCGCCTCGATTTCCAACTGCTTTTGCGCCGCAGCTGAAAAAGACCCGAATTCCGGCCAAATCTGTTTCAAGCGCGCCAGATCAAGATCCGGATAAGCGAGCAATTCATAGACACTGCGCCGCTGCCCATCCTTGTTGATTCGCAAATCATACTGCTCGGCTTCGTTTGGCGTCAGGTTCTTTTCCATTGCCAGAGCGGTGATCGCCGCCATCTCGGCCTTCTTGTCGGCAAAGACAGCACGCCGCTCTTCTGAAATCAAACCCCACTCATCAGCCTTTTCCGTCAGCCGCTGGTCCGCATTGTCCGCCCGCAGCGACAGGCGATATTCGGCCCGCGAAGTGAACATCCGATAAGGCTCGGCCACACCCTTGGTGATCAGATCATCAATCATCACGCCGATATAGGCATCCGAACGAGAGAGTGTCACACCCTCGTACCCACCACACTGACGTGCCGCATTCAATCCGGCCATCAAACCTTGCGCCCCGGCCTCTTCATAGCCCGTGGTGCCATTGATCTGACCGGCCAAATACAAGCCGCCAATCCGTTTGGTCTCCAGCGTCGATTTCAACTCGGTCGGGTCGATATAATCATATTCGATCGCGTAGCCATATTGCTCGATTTCCACCTGCTCCAAACCCGGAATGGATCGAATATAGGCGTCCTGAACATCTTCTGGCAGTGAGGTGGAAATGCCGTTCGGATAGACCGTATCCACATCAAGCCCTTCTGGCTCCAGGAAAATCTGATGGCCATCGCGATCGCCAAAGCGCGAAATCTTATCCTCGATCGACGGACAGTAGCGCGGTCCCGTCCCCTCGATCTTGCCCGAATACATCGCCGATTTATGGATATTGTCACGAATGATCTTGTGGGTCTTCTCCACCGTCCGCGTCACATAACAGGCAATCTGTGGTGTGGTGATTTCTTTGGTGAGATAGGAAAACGCAATTGGCTCATCATCCCCCGGCTGCACACCGAGCGACGCATAGTCAATCGTCCGCCCATTCAGACGCGCCGGTGTTCCGGTTTTCAGGCGACCCAACCGAAAATTCTCCGACATCAACCGCAAGGACAAATCATTGGCCGCCGGGTCCCCCATCCGCCCAGCCGAGAAACTGCGCTCACCAATATGAATAAGGCCACGCAAGAATGTGCCAGTCGTCAACACCACAGCGCCACAAGTCAATTCGCGACCATCAGACAGATAAACACCAGCAACCGACCCATCAACAATCGATAAATCAGACACTTCCTGCTCAACAATCGTCAAATTGGGAATAGCAAACAGCAAGTCCTGAACAGCCGCGCGATAGAGCTTACGATCTGCCTGAGCCCGAGGCCCCTGAACCGCTGGCCCTTTTCGGCGATTGAGCAACCGAAACTGAATACCACCCCGATCAGCCGCCTGCCCCATCAATCCACCCAGCGCATCAATTTCGCGCACCAGATGTCCTTTACCAAGACCACCAATGGCAGGATTGCAAGACATGACACCAACCGTGTCGCGACTATGGGTCACCAGAGCAACGGCAGCACCGGTACGCGCTGCGGCCGCAGCTGCTTCGGTTCCGGCATGGCCACCACCAACGACCACCACATCAAAATGGGTCATCATTCTTTTCACATTTCCCTAGATCAAAATCGGTCAGCCAAAGTTCATCCTGCTCGGCAACCGATAGAGCGTGCATTCCATGAGGGTTAGGAATTTCTTTAACACTCCACCCTATATAGTTGAGCGCACCGGAAATCACAGACCCTTGATCTGAAAGCAACGCCAGAGAGGATCAAGTCCCGGTAGTCTTGGAACACCCAAAGTTGTTAGAGCCCTTATACAGGATTCACGTGAAACGCTTCCAGCGTTATTTACAAAAATTTTGTTTTCAGGGATTCACGTGAAACCGACTCAGCTCGATAGATTTAACAAGAATCCGCGATTCACGTGAAACACTGTCAAACCAAAATCTAAATCACCCTGTTTCACGTGAAACGATCCACTATTTACCCACACAGAATTGTGAAAAAATCACGCCGAGCATATCTTCGACATCAATGCGTCCAGTGATTTTCCCCAGCTCATCCCCAGCCATGCGCAAAAATTCGGAGCGAATTTCTAGAGGAGAGTCTGAGTAGATAAGGGATTTGTCCACATTATCCACACAAACTCGCAAATAGGCCTCGTGGCGTTTACGGGTAATTAGGATATTCTCCGCTCCATCGAACAAATCCGCGATTTGTTTCACAAACGAATCGTAAAAGAAATCCATCCCCATGCCGCTCTTCACCGACACAAAAAAGGCATGATCTTCGCCTTTTTCCGGCACTTGTGGATCGGAGCGGGCATCCCCTATCCGGTCCTGCTTGTTGAACAGAACCATCCGTTCAGCCCGCGTGTTGAGTGACACCCGTGCATCGGGGATGCTGGCATCCACAACTTCAATCAACAGATCGGCATACTCGCTGCGTTCAAGCGCCCGCCGAATGCCTTCCTGCTCGACAATATTGTCGGATTCGCGCAAGCCTGCCGTATCAATCATTGTCACCGGATAGCCTTCAATATCCAGATGCAGCTCCAGCAGATCGCGTGTTGTTCCAGCTTCTTCCGTCACAATCGCCACATCCCGCTTGGCAAACCAGTTGAGCAACGACGACTTGCCTGCATTGGGATGACCGGCCAGCACCACGGTCAGCCCATCACGCAAACGTTCACCGCGATGGGCATTGGCCAGATGATGCTCCATCTCGGCCTTGAGCTTCTGCAATTTTGGCCAAATCACATCAGATACGGCACCTGGCACATCTTCCTCATCGGAAAAATCCAGTTCCGCCTCAATCATGCTGCGGGCATAAAGCAGGGTTTCGCGCCAGCCTTCAATCACACTGCGATGAGCGCCACTCGCCTGCCGCATGGCCTGTTTGCGCTGATTCTCGGTTTCCGCATGGATAAGATCGGCCAGTCCTTCAATCTCGGTCAGGTCAAATTTGCCATTCTCAAACGCTCGCCGGGCAAACTCCCCTGCTTCTGCCAACCGGCAGTGATCGAAGGAACCAAGCAATTCCAGCATCGCCTTGACGATTGCCCGCCCCCCATGCAGCTGGAACTCGACCACTTCCTCTCCGGTAAAGGATCGCTCGCCGGTAAAAAACAGCACCAATGCCTGATCAATCACATCCCCCGTATGCGGGTTGGTGATATAGCGCAGCGCCGCAAAGCGAGATTTCGGTTCCGAATCGACAAGACAATTCATGACCTCTCGTGCCCTTGGTCCGGAAATACGGACAACCGCAACCCCTGCCGGGACTGCACCAGAGGAAAGAGCGAAGATGGTATCACGTGTCATGATGCTTTGGGTCCCAAGGTCCGGGTGATGAGGCCCTGCCTTTGTGGGTGAGAAGGGGCGACCATTTCTGATCCGATTCGATGTCTGGCGACCAAAACGATCCTGTCGATCTGCGGCCGCGTGGCAGCCATGAAAAAAGCCGCCTGACATGTGTCAGACGGCTTTCTAATCGTTCCTGCAATCAAGAGCAAGCCCAAACCTTTTCGGGCCTGCTGCAGATCAGGTATTCATATTGTCGAAGAACGCGGCATTGTCTTTGGTTGACCGAAGCTTGTCGAGCAGAAACTCGATCGCATCGACATTGCTCATCGCCCCAAGGATACGGCGCAGAACAAAGACTTTCTGCAGCTCCTTGCGGTCGACCATAAGCTCTTCCTTACGGGTGCCGGATTTCAGAATATCCATTGCCGGGAAGATACGCTTGTCGGAAACCTTGCGATCAAGAACGATCTCGGCGTTACCGGTGCCCTTGAATTCTTCGAAGATCACTTCATCCATACGGCTGCCGGTATCGATCAGCGCTGTTGCAATGATCGTCAGTGACCCGCCCTCTTCGATATTACGCGCCGCACCGAAGAAGCGTTTCGGCCGCTGCAGGGCGTTCGCATCAACACCACCGGTCAACACTTTACCCGAAGACGGGATCACGGTGTTGTAGGCACGGCCCAGACGGGTGATCGAATCGAGCAGAATGACCACATCGCGACCATGCTCAACCAGACGCTTTGCCTTCTCGATCACCATTTCGGCGACCTGAACGTGACGGGACGCCGGTTCATCGAAGGTGGACGAGACCACTTCGCCATTCACCGTGCGCTTCATGTCCGTCACCTCTTCGGGACGTTCATCAATCAGCAGCACGATCAGACAGCTGTCGGGATGATTGGCGGTGATCGACTTGGCGATATTCTGCAGCAGCACCGTCTTACCAGTACGCGGCGGCGCGACGATCAGCGCACGCTGTCCCTTGCCAAGCGGAGCAACCAGATCGATGACACGGCTCGACATATCTTTGCCGTCCGGATCAGTGGCTTCCAGCTTAAAGCGTTCTTCAGGGTGAAGCGGTGTCAGATTATCGAAATGAACCTTGTGACGCGCCTTGTCCGGATCCTCGAAATTCACCGTGTTGACTTTCAAAAGCGCAAAATACCGCTCCCCTTCCTTGGGGCTGCGGATATGGCCTTCGACCGTGTCACCGGTGCGCAACGAGAACCGACGGATCTGCGATGGCGAGATATAAATGTCGTCGGGTCCAGGGAGATAGTTGGCATCTGGCGAGCGCAAGAAGCCGAAGCCGTCCTGCAAGACTTCCACGACACCTTCACCGATGATGTCGGTGTCTTTTTCTGCCAACTGTTTCAGGATCGCAAAAAGCAGCTCTTGCTTTCGCAAGGTACTGGCATTTTCGACCTCAAGCTCTTCTGCAAAGTTCAGAAGCTCTGTCGGGGATTTTTGTTTGAGTTCTTGTAGTTTCATTTCGCGCATAGCGAAACTCTCTTAAAATCTAAGCAACCAGGGGAAATTTGTAAGGAAAGGACAAAACACAGGATTGAGAATGTGTTTTGTTTGTCTCGAAACAAGAGGATGATAAGGGGTCTCAAGACTATCGTTGTGTCACGATTTCGGCGAACATACAGGCTTCGTTACTTTCGAGCAAGCCCAAAAAAGCCAGAAACCCACCTTCTGCTGCTAGAAAGCGGGTTTCACTGAACATTCGTCGTATATTTTCGAAAAAACAAAAAATCAGAAGGGTTTGACCACCGCCAAAATGACAATGCCGAGCATCAGCAAAGTCGGCACTTCATTGAAGTAGCGGTAATAGACATGGCCATGCTGATTCGCGTCCGCTGCAAACAAGCGCACATAGCGAGCACAGATCATATGATAGATGGTCAACAGGAACACCAGCACAAACTTGATGTTCAGCCAGATGGAATCAATCGACCAGATTTCATGCGGGAAGGCCAGCCAGAGACCAAAAATCCAGGCCGCGATCATTGAGGGATTCATGATCCCCTTCAACAAACGCCGCTCCATGATCTTGTAGGTCTCGGACTTGTCGGTGCCCACCTCGGTCATGGCGTGATAAACGAACAACCGCGGCAAATAGAAAATCCCCGCCATCCAAGTAATGATCGAAATGATATGCAGTGCCTTGGTCCAGGAGTAATCCAGAAACGTCAGGAATTCCATGTGTCCCTCTGGGAGTGTCAATGAAAGGAAAAGAGAAGTGCTGAAAAGAGCCGAACGAGCGCCGGCTCTCGCAAAGGGCAAGTGGCTCAGCTGCCGTAGGAGCGCACCCGATCAATCAGTTGGTGCACCAGATCGATATCGCCTTGCGGGGTGATGCCATGGCCGAGATTGAAGATAAAGGGCCCATCACTCCAGGCTTCCATGATCCGATCAATCGACTGGTCCAGATCTTTACCGCCGGTAATCAGCAATGTCGGATCAAGATTGCCCTGCAGCGCCACCTTGTCCTGAAGGGTATCACGCGCCCAATCCAGAGGTACGGTCCAGTCTAGACCAACCGCATTGATACCGGTTGCCTCGACAAAGCCCGGCAAACGCAACCCGGCCCCTTTCGGAAAGCCAATGATCTTTGCATCCGGCACTTCCGCCCGTACGCCTGCCACAATTCGGGCAATCGGTTCCTGACTGGCGGACAGGAACAGGGCGTCATCGAGCACACCGGCCCAACTGTCAAAAATCTGCACCGCATCGGCACCCGCACGCAGCTGCCTGACCAGATACAGGATGGACGCTTCCACCAGCACATCGATCAGTTTGGCAAAGGCCTCTGGCTCGCGACGCGCAAACAACCGCGCCGGTGCCTGATCCGGTGTGCCATGACCTGCAATCATGTAAGTGGCAACCGTCCATGGAGCACCACAAAATCCCAGAAAGGTGGTCTCATCGGGCAGATTGGCCCGGATCCGCTCGACAGCCTCATAGACAGGATCAAGCTGGGTCAAAACCTTGGAAGGATCGAGATCATTGATCTCCTCAACACGGATCGGATCGAGCTGCGGTCCTTCCCCTTGCACAAAGCGCACGGATCGTCCCAATGCATCGGGAACCACCAGAATGTCTGAGAAAAGAATGGAAGCATCAAATCCAAACCGACGGATCGGCTGCAACGTCACTTCGGTAGCCAATTCGGGATTGTAACACAGATTGAGAAAGCTCCCGGCTTCTGCCCGGGTTGCCAGATATTCTGGTAGATAACGACCCGCCTGTCGCATGAGCCAGATTGGGGGCACCTTTTCGGTTTGGCCATTGAGTACATTGAGTAGGCGTCGGTTGGTCACTGTCTTGGTCTCTCTCTTCATCCGGGTCTTATCTGAGCACGATCAAACGGGTTTTCCTATAAAAAAGATTCTTAGATTCTAAGATCTGTTTCTTCTTATTGGCAGTGGATTGCGGGATATCTTTTTCACCCACAAATGAGTCACAGATCGCTTGGAAAACCCCCTCCTATTTCGGTATAGACTCCTCCACTTGCAAATTGAACAGCGGGGAAAAGTCGATTTTGATCAAGGAATCCAGAAAGCTGGATCAATGTCAAAACTGAATTACGCGAGGATTAAGTGGTAACGAATTTTGCGCTCTTTGTGTATTAATTGTTTGTTAACCTAGGTTAATACATGGTTAACAAATACGTCTCCGCGCAAAAGCAATTGGGGATGGCGCTTTGGGAAAAGTGAAGAAAATCTTAAAGCGCCAGATTCACCCAACATTGTCCCCTGAGGCCCATCTGGCTTGGGGAAGAATCATCCACTCATGCGCTTTTTAGCAGCCAATCACGACAAGAAAATGACAGAAATCGGCCTTCAAGTCGGATTGTAGAAACCCCTATCCAGAAAATTTTGACCTTGGGCATAAGTGGTCCAGAGACGCAAAAAGGGGGATTTCGACAAAGGCTGGCAAGGAGATTCTTGAGAGAATCGCTCTTAACCAACCACTAATTTTCGTTCCGTTGATAACCAGCCGATCGTTCGATTTTGAAACAAATTGATCCTTTTGAATCTTTGAGAAAATCCCCGAGTCCAGCCCTGATCAACAGTTTCGTTTCTGGCTGAGTTGCTCTAAAAGGTCTCAAACCGCATTTCTTCAAAGGGACCCTGATGATGACACCCCTGATTCTAGCATCCAAGAGCCAGTCGCGCGCCGCCTTGCTTTCCAATGCCGGACTGTCTTTTGCGTGCCAAACCGCGGAAATTGATGAACGAGCCGCCGAACAGCCCCTTATCAAGGCTGGAGGCAGCCCCCAAGACATTGCCGAGTTGTTGGCAGAGGTGAAGGCGATGGATGTCTCAGATCGCAATCCCGGAGTCTTGATCATCGGTGCCGATCAGACACTCGGCTTCGGCGACAAGCGCTTTAACAAACCGGAAAATGAAGCCGCAGCCCGTGCCCAATTGCTTGAAATGGCAGGTAAAAATCACCAGCTCCATTCGGCGGTGGCTTGTGTAAAGGATGGGGAAACTTTGTGGCGCCATGTCTCCACTGCCACTCTCACCATGCGGCCACTTGGTCCCGAAGAGGTCGGCCGTTACATGGCCCGCGTTGGGGAACAGGTCCGTGCCAGTGTTGGCTGTTATCAACTGGAAGGCTTGGGTGTGCAATTGTTTGAGAAAATCGAAGGCGACTATTTCACCATTCTGGGCCTGCCGCTGCTGCCGCTTCTTTCCTACTTGCGCCGCGACCACGGTTTGGAGTTTTGATCAATGACCAAGTCTGAAGTCCCAAAAGCACCAAAGGCATTCGTCATTGGCTGGCCCATCGAACAGTCCAAATCGCCGCTGATCCATGGTCACTGGTTGAAGCAGCATGAATTGGCCGGTTCCTATGAGAAGATTGCAGTCGAGCCGCAAGATCTGGAAAAATTCGTCGGGTCGCTGCGCGACCAAAGCTTTGTTGGGGGCAATGTCACCATTCCCCACAAACAGGCGGTGCTGGCCCATGTCGATGTCATTCACGACACGGCAAAACGCCTTGGAGCAGCCAATACCCTGTGGTTTGAAGGCGACAAACTCCATGCAGACAATACCGACGGTTATGGCTTTCTCGCCAATCTTGACCAACGCGCCCCTGGCTGGGACGCAAAACAGGGCGCTCATGCCCTGGTGATTGGCGCCGGTGGCGCGGCCCGCCCGATCATTGATGGCCTGATCAACCGCAATTTCAAAAAAGTCACGCTGGTCAATCGAACCCGCGCCCGCGCCGAAGAGTTGCAACAGCTGTTTGCTGCGCTCGGTTTTGCCGACCGGGTGATGGTTGAAGATTGGGACAATCTTTCTCCAGCCCTCGTTGGCAAGGATCTGCTGGTCAACACGTCTTCCCTTGGCATGGTTGGCCAACCTGCCCTTGAAATTGATCTCGATGTGCTGCCTACTTCCGCTTTGGTCACCGATATCGTCTATAATCCGCTGGAAACCGACCTGCTGGCTGCAGCCAGTATCCGTGGCAATCGGGTCGTGGATGGACTTGGCATGCTGCTGCATCAGGCGGTGCCGGGCTTTGAACACTGGTTCGGAACGCGTCCTGCGGTAACGGATGGGTTGCGCACGCGCATTCTGGAGGCTTGAGCGATGATCAAGATCGGCCTGACCGGGTCCATCGGCATGGGGAAATCAACAACGGGGCAAATGTTTGTCGAGCGTGGCTGCCCCTTGCATGATGCGGACGCGACGGTCCATCGCCTCTATCAAGGCCGGGCCGCGCCTCTGATCGAGGCGGCCTTTCCCGGCACCACTGGCCCGGACGGGGTGGATCGCGCAGCGCTTTCCAAACAGGTAATCGGCAATAGCGAGGCCATGGCCAGACTTGAAGCGATCATTCACCCGTTGGTTCATGAAGAGGAATGCGCCTTTTTCCAAGCCGCAAAGGCGAGCGGTGCCCAGATGGTGGTGCTCGATATTCCCCTGCTGTTTGAAACCGGTGGTGAGGCCCGCGCCGATGTGATTGTCGTGGTCTCGGCACCTGAAAAGGTGCAGCGCGCGCGTGTTTTGGCCCGACCGGGCATGAGCGAAGAGAAATTCGAAGCCATCAAGGCGCGGCAAATGCCTGATGCAGACAAGCGCCAGCGGGCCGATTATGTCATCGACACCGGCACCAGCCTTGAAGACGCCGCAGAACAGGTGGACAGGGTGCTCGACGCCATCCGTCAGCGCTTTTCTCTCACCGGTGAATGAAGCATACTAAGCGGACATCAGTCCCGATAATTGGACGCAAGAGGATTCCATGGCACTCAGAGAGATCGTGTTCGATACCGAAACCACAGGGCTTGATCCCTTCACCGGCGACCGGGTGGTGGAAATTGGCTGTGTCGAGCTGATCAATCACCTGCCGACGGAAAACAACTTTCACGTCTATATCAATCCCGAACGAGACATGCCCGAAGGGGCCTTCAAAGTGCATGGCCTGTCGGAGGAGTTTCTCTCTGACAAACCGAAATTTGCCGAAGTGGCGCAAGCCTTCCATGATTTCATCAAGGACACGGTGATCATCGCGCATAATGCCCAGTTCGACGTCAAATTTCTCAACTGGGAACTGGAAAAGGCTGGTTTTCCGCAGATTGATGACAATCTGGTGCGCGATACTCTGGCCATGGCGCGGACAAAATTTCCCGCAGGACCCAACAGCCTCGATGCCCTTTGCAACCGGTTCGGCATCGACAACACCAAACGATCTCTCCACGGCGCGTTGCTCGATAGTGAGATCCTTGCCGATGTCTATCTCGAACTGATCGGTGGCCGCCAGAAAAGCCTGCTGCTGGCCGGAGAGGAAGAGGATCAGGGCAGCGGTGATGAGGGGCAGTGGGGGCGTCGTCAGAGAGTTGCTGCCCGTCCCCGGCCGAATCCCCTGCCCGGCCGTTTGAGCGAAGCGGACCGTCAGGCACATTTGGCCTTTTTGCAAGAAATCAAAGGCGACAGCCTCTGGGCTGACTATCTGCCCGAGCTGGCCAAAGTGGACAGTGAACAATCATCTTGACGCTTTTTCAGCCCCCGTCTAACCGGACGGATTCACGTGAAACGATTGGCGCTTTCAAGGCACAAAAAAGCCGACCTGCAAAGAGGTCGGCTTTTTATTACGTTCATTGAAGCAGGTCTTACTGCTCGGTCTGGCCTTCGCCTTCTTTGGCGGCCAGTTCCATCATCCGCTGACGATATAGCATCGCGAAATCGATCGGATCCACATTCAATGGAGGGAAACCGCCGCGCTGGGTCGCATCGGAAATGATCTGACGGGCAAATGGGAACAGAAGACGTGGGCATTCGATCATGACGAACGGATGCAGCTGCTCCTGCGGCACGTTGACGATCGAGAAGATGCCACCATACAGCAGCTCAACATTGAACATCACCGTTTCGCCGTCTTTGGCTTCTGCATTGAGCGTCAGCTCGGCTTCGAACTCGGTTTCGGTGATCGGCGTCGCATTGACGTTGATCTGAACATTGATGTCCGGGCTATTCTCGCGAGGACGCAGGGAATCCGGAGCATTTGGATTCTCGAAAGACAGATCCTTGATATACTGCGCCAGAATGCGCATGCCAGGAAGCTTCTGCTCTTGGCCCTCGGCAGCGCCGTTTTCTTGTGCGTCGCTCATAAATTTATTCCCGTAAATTGGTGTCCATATACAGGATTCCGGCTTGGAATCCTTCGCTATCTAGCGCCTAGCATGATGCTTGACGGGAAACAAGGAAAAGGCCCCCACGGCAGCGGCTTTTAGGCCAATTTGCCCATCTTTCCCCCCGACATACGGCGCAACGCTATCCAAAAAGGGCAATCGCCAATCAGGATTTTTCCCAAGGAGATTGGCTGTCCTTCTGGTCAGGCTTCTGGCTCGATGGCTTGGCTTCGATGGCATCGTGGCTGGTGACTTCGCTAAAGTCATCATCGTCCAGATCAATCACCGAAGGGTCCGCCGATCGGTTGCGTGTGGAGTCGGTCTGTGTCGAGGAATAGCTGTAGCTGCGATAATAGGTGCCACCTGCATTGCTGCTGGAAAAACCGGACTGCGCTGCACCGGCATTGACCAAGGTGATCCGGCTTTTGAAAAAAGCGAAAATCCCGTCTCGAATGGGTGGTACCAAAAGCAGGAAACCGAATGTATCGGTCACAAAGCCCGGTGTCAGCAAAAGAAGGCCTGCCGCCAACAGCATCACCCCATGGGCCAGTTCCTTGCCCGGCACCTTGCCTGCATTCATCTGGCCCTGAGCCTGATTGATCAGGGCAAAACCCTGCCGTCTGAGCAAAATGGTGCCGATCAAGGCGGTCAGAACAATGCCAAGGAGGGTATTGATGACGCCGATCTGCCCGCCAAGCAGAATAAAGACCCCGATTTCCAGAACTGGGACGATCAGCAGCAGGAAGGGAACGAAGGGAAACAGCGATTTTTGCATCGTAATCAAAAATACTCCAATGAGGGTGCGCTTTTTTTGGGGCTGGCATGCATCCTTTCTGGATTTGCCGACGCCTCTCCCCTACATATAGAAAGAAATGTCAAACTTGCAGGCCTTTTCTGCAAAAAACGAATGGATTAAGGCTAACTCTATGTCCGATGTCTTCGGTTTCGATCTCACATCCATCATTTTCCTTGTGATCGCAGTGGTGCTGTTCATGCGTCTGCGGGACGTTCTTGGTACACGCACCGGCAATGAGCCGGATCCTTACGATCCTTATGCCGATCCAGACAAACAGAACGATGGCAAGGCGCCACGCGCAGACGATGTTGGCGATAATGTCATTTCCTTGCCGGGTCGCGCCCAGACTGAGGAAATGGAAGCTGAGGAAAAAGCCCAGCGTCTGGAAAAGATCGCGCCGGAAGGCTCGCCACTCAATGCGGCTCTCACCCATCTGATGTCGGTAGACAAGAGTTTCGAGCCTGATTCCTTCATGGCCGGTGCCCGCTCCGCCTATGAAATGATTGTCACGGCCTTTGCCGAAGGGGACCGCCGGACCTTGAAAAAATTGCTGGCAGGCGATGTTTTTGCTGGCTTCGTTCAGGCTCTGGATGATCGGGACGAACAGGGCTTGCGGGTTGAGTTCACCTTCATCGGCATCAACAAGTCTTCGATTGTCGAGGCGGAACTGGCCGGTGGTGAAGCCCAGATCACTGTGCGCTTTGTTTCTTCCATCACCTCCTGCACCAAGGATGACATCGGTCACGTGGTGGAAGGGGATCCGAATGCCATTGACGAAGTCACCGATATCTGGACCTTTGCCCGCGATGTGACCAGCCGCAACCCGAACTGGAAGCTGATCGGCACGGAATCGGCGCAATAACAAAAGCAGGCAATCACTTTGCCGCCATGCTGACAATCGGGCCCCTTTCCTGTTCAAGGATTTGCGGGCCCGTTTGGTGAAAAGAAGGAAGAAATCAGATGATGGCTGGCCTGACCCGGACAGACTTTGCGACCCTTTCCGGTTGGGCTGATCATAATCACGAGGCGGCCTTTGCCGCCTTTCGTCACTCTGCGCCCTTCCTGATCGCCCATCCGCCGACCAGCCGTCATCCGTCGGTGGCGATCAAGGCGTTGCTTGCCGTGGCGCAAGCGGCTCTTGATTTGCCAGCCGATCTGCCCCGCCCCCATGCCCGGCTTTTTTTCGAGCGTCATTTCGCGCCCTATTCGATTGATGGCGAGGGCTTGCTGACTGGCTATTATGAGCCGGAATTTGATGCACGGCTGGCCCCTGATACCGAATTTCGCTTTCCTCTCCATCGTCGCCCGCATGATTTGGTCAGCCTCAAGACCAAGGAAGCGCTTGCTGCAGGTTTTACACCAGAGACCAGTTTTGCCCGCCAGCGCAACGGAAAGATTGAACTGCATCTGAGCCGCGCCGCGATCATGGCTGGCGGTCTTGAAGGCCAGGGATTGGAGTTCGTTTGGCTCAAAGACCCCTTCGAAGCCTATATCATCCATATTCAGGGATCCGCCCGCCTGCGGCTCGAAGACGGCCAGACAATGCGTGTCGCCTTTGACGGAAAATCCGGCCATCCCTATCAATCCCTTGGGAAATTGCTGATTGAAGAGGGTCATTTCACCCCCGATTCGATCTCAATGGGCGCTCTGATCGCCCATCTGCGGGCCATGGGTGCGGAAGGCGTCGCCTATCTTGGCCGCAATCCCTCCTATATCTTTTTCAAGCCGGTTGAAGAGCCAGCGCTCAACAGCCCGGATGTCGGCCCAGAGTCCGCGGCCCATGTGCCGCTTTTGCCTCTGCGCAGCATCGCGGTCGATCGGCATCTCCACACATTTGGCCTGCCCTTCTGGATCGAGACCATGTTGCCCTCGCTGGAACAGGGAGACGAGACCCCGTTCCGCCAACTGGTTCTGGCCCATGACACTGGCTCAGCCATCAAAGGGATGGCCCGTGCCGACCTTTTCTGCGGCTCTGGCGAGACAGCAGGCCAATTGGCAGGCATCCTCAAACAACCGACCTGCTTTACCTGTTTGCTGCCCCTTGATGAGAAGGAGCAGGCCGATGGCTAGAAAGCCTCCGCTCAATCGCAAGGATCTCAAGCTTTGGCAAAAGGTGGCTGACACCGTTACCCCGATGGAAGGCAAATCCGCTGAATTGAAGGCTCTGATCGAGACCATCGATCAGCCTTCCTCGATGGATCCGACCAATCAACCCGATCCGAACCATCCGGTTCAGCGCCGCCGCGCGACCAAGGATGACATGCTGAGTCTGAAAAAAGCCGGTATGGGGGGCAATGGCAAGCATCGCCCTCAACCCTTGCCGCCGCTCAGCCCGATTGACCGGAAGGAAAGAAAGCGCATCGTTCAGGGACGTGCCTTCATCGACGCCCGGATTGATCTGCATGGCATGACCCAGCGCGAGGCCCATTCTGCCCTGTTCGGCTTCCTGCGCAGCGCGCACAGTCAGGGCCACAAGCATGTTCTGGTGATCACCGGCAAGGGAAGCCGGGGAGATGCCGAAACCTACTCTGTCGGGCCTGAGAAGGGCGTTCTGCGCCGTGTGGTGCCCAAATGGCTGTCCGAACCGGAAATCCGGTCGTTGATTGTCGGCTTCGAGGAAGCCCATCGCACCCTCGGAGGGGCAGGCGCTTTGCATGTGCGCTTGAGAAAACGGGGCAAATCAGGATAAAATGCCTAAAGCCTGACACGATTGAAGCTCGAAACCGGGCCTGAAAAGCCCTTTGAGGACGGTGAGACATGACCCCGTTTGGTGCAAAGCTGCGGCGCATGAGGCAGGAACGCAACATTTCCCTCAAGGAAATGGCGGAGCGACTGGAGGTATCCAGCGCCTATCTTTCAGCTCTGGAACATGGCAAACGCGGCAAGCCGACCTGGTTTCTCATCCAGCGGATCATTGGATATTTCAATGTGATTTGGGATGAAGCGGAAGAATTGCAGCGTCTGGCGGAGATTTCGGATCCGAATCCAACGATTCGCACCGCGGGCCTCGATCCCAAGGCAACCGAGCTGGCCAATCTGCTGGCTGATCGAATCAATCAACTCTCTCCCGACAGTCTTGATGCGTTGATTCTGCAGCTGCGCGCTGCTTCGTCGCGAGACCGGGGCATGGGTAGCCCCGATCTCAGAGATCAGCTCTGAGCCAGATTACTTCTGTTACAGAATATAGCGGCTCAGATCGGTATTTTTGGCCAGAGCACCAATATGCTCGCGCACAAAATCACCGGTTATTTCGACCTCTTCTCCTGCTTTGTCCGGCGCTTCGAAGGAAATATCTTCCAGAATCTTCTCCATGACCGTTTGCAGGCGGCGAGCTCCGATATTTTCAACCGAGCTGTTCAGGTCCACCGCAATATCGGCGATCGTTTCGATTGCGTCGTCGGTGAAGCTCAGTGTCACCTCTTCGGTGGCCATCAACGCGCTATATTGTTTCGGCAGATTGGCTTCGGTTTCGGTCAGAATGGCGCGGAAATCGTCCTTGGTCAGCGCATTCAGTTCCACCCGGATCGGCAAGCGACCCTGAAGCTCGGGCAGCAGGTCAGAGGGCTTGGCCACATGGAACGCACCCGAAGCGATGAACAGGATATGATCGGTTTTCACCGGGCCATATTTTGTCGTCACCGTGGTGCCTTCGATCAGTGGCAGCAGATCGCGCTGGACCCCTTCACGGGACACATCTGCCCCACCGCGGCCATCCTGTGCACAGATCTTGTCGATCTCGTCGAGGAAAACGATACCGTTATTCTCCACCAAGGAAATCGCTTCCGAAACAACTTGATCTTCATCAAGCAGCTTATCCGATTCCTCCATGATCAGAAGCTCGTAGGATTCCTTGACCGACACCCGACGGGATTTGGTGCGCTCACCAAAGGCCTTGCCGAACATGTCCGACAGATTCATCACGCCCATGGAACCTCCGGGCATGCCGGGAATTTCGAAATTCGACATTGGCGACGAGCTGTCGCGCACCTCGATTTCGATTTCCTTGTCGTCCAGCAGCCCATCGCGCAGCTTCTTGCGGAAACTGTCACGGGTCGCACTGCCCGCACCGGGACCGACCAGCGCATCCAGCACCCGATCCTCTGCGGCCCTATGGGCTTTGGCCTTCACATCCTTGCGGCGGCTTTCCCGGGTCAACATGATGCCGCTTTCGATCAGATCGCGGACAATCTGGTCCACATCACGCCCGACATAGCCCACTTCAGTGAATTTCGTCGCCTCGATCTTGATGAAGGGGGCATTGGCGAGCTTGGCCAGACGGCGTGAAATCTCGGTCTTGCCGACCCCCGTCGGCCCGATCATCAGGATATTCTTGGGCAAAACCTCTTCCTTGAGGCTGTCGTCAAGCTGTTGCCGACGCCAGCGATTGCGCAGCGCGATGGCCACTGCTCGTTTGGCTTCTTTCTGGCCGATAATGAAGCGGTCCAGCTCGGACACGATTTCGCGCGGGGAAAAGTTGGTCATTCATCAGATCCTTTCGGAAGAAACAGGAGGCAGGTTGCGCATCAGCGGATGATGGGAATATCGGCTGAGCAGCAGATCCCGCAATTTGGTCCAGGCTGAGCCAAGCATCAGGACGAACAGGCCAAGAATCAGCAAGGTAAGCGCAACGGCGCCCCCCTCACCCAACTGGCTTTGTTCGATCAGGATGCCGATGGCAACGCCCAGATAGCCGATCCCCGAGGCAAGCAGGGCACGGCGGTCAATGATCAAGGCAAACAGCCCGATAAGAACAAACAAGGCGATGGTCGCCAGTGCCGCAAAGGCACTGGACTCAATCACCGACAAATGGGACAGAAGCGAATGGACCAGCAAGGGTGCGGCCACCAGATGCAGCCAGAAGGCCGTGTCGCTCTTCACCGTCTGGCGCATGCGATCCTGGCGGTCATACCATAAAGCCAGCGAAAGACAGCCGAGCCCGACCAGTATCATCCAGAGGGTGATGAAATCCGTCAGAAGCGTCTCCTCGATCAAAGCCAGCAGCATGAAAAACAGACCGATGGTCGCCAAGGTGATGAAGGTTGGGGTGATCGGCACGCGAAACCGGCCATAAAAGACCAAGCCCCCCGCAATGGCAGCAAAAAATGGCACCAAACCAAAGAAACCGGATCCGTCAAGCGCTGCCCAGTTCGGCACGGACCAGCCATTGCCCAGTGCAAACAGGACCGATAGCAAAGAGACCCCGGTCAGACCACTCAGAGCAACAAACAGGCCACTCAAAAGGATCGAGGGCAAGGACAGACGCAGGGCCTTGGAAAACCATTCGGCCAGGCTCCAGACCAGCACCATACTACCACCATAAGTCATCAGCACCGTTGTGGCCTCGTCATTGCCAAACAGCATGGCGGTCGCGAAATAGCCCGACATCAGGATGACAAGGCCGATCGAAATGAAAATATCGTGAAAGCCCCGGGCAAAGTGCATTTCTTCCGGGTCGTGCATCACGGCGCGTCCTGCCTGATCCTCACCGGTGAGAAAAGCCAGCAGCGGATCAACCTGATCCAGCCCGATCAACCCCTGACGGCTGGCAGCGATAAGGGTGTCACGCGTCAGCATCAAGCACTTCCACCGTCAGATTGCCGTTGGTATAGACACAAATGTCAGCCGCGATGCCCATCGCCTTGCGGGCAATGGCTTCGGCGTCCAGATCGGTATCCATCAGGGCACGGGCGGCAGCCAGCGCATAATTGCCACCAGACCCAATCGCCGTGACCCCGTCTTCGGGCTCCAGAACGTCGCCAGTGCCCGTCAGGACCAGCGAGACATTCTTGTCCGCCACGATCATCATCGCTTCCAAACGGCGCAGATAGCGGTCCGTGCGCCAATCCTTGGCCATGTCGACACAGGCGCGGGTCAGCTGTTCGGGATATTGTTCCAGTTTGGCTTCCAGCCGCTCGAACAGGGTGAAGGCATCGGCGGTTGCCCCGGCAAATCCGGCAATCACATTGCCCTTGCCCAGTGGCCGCACCTTACGGGCATTGCCCTTGATGACCGTCTGGCCAAGGCTCACCTGTCCATCGCCGGCAATGACAACCTTGCCACCCTTGCGAACGGTTACAATGGTCGTGCCGTGCCAAACCGGCACATTTGAACTTTGATCGCTCATTCTCTCATCCCTGTTGCGGCCCCCTCGGGTCCCTCAGGCTGCTGAGCCCTTGGGATCGATTGGAAATCTGTGTCTTATGTAAGCGCCACTGATCGACTTTCAATCAGCCCCTTTGGCTCAGCTTCTACACCTTCAAGACCAAGGCCAAAAGACCTCATTGTGCGACTTTGCGCATGGTGGTGCCATAATCGTGCGAAAATGCGCAACAAATACGTCAAAAACCAACCATGTTGATTCAATTAGCGCGTTGAGGCCTATGGATTTGTAAAGAATGCCCTGATACATAAAGGATTGCCCGGCAGGTTGGAAGCAAAGCGTGTGCGCAACGGCGCGAAAGGCTTGCTCTGGACCCCGGGTGTTTTGGCTTGAAGACCCACGCGAAGGAATGCATCTATGCGCAAGGCAACGATCAATCGCAAGACCAACGAGACCGATGTCGCCCTGTCCATCAATCTGGATGGCAACGGCAGCTACAAGATCGACACCGGGGTTGGCTTTCTCGACCATATGATTGATCAGCTATCCCGCCATTCGCTCATCGACATGGACATCAAGGTCAAGGGTGACTTGCATGTGGATGCCCATCACACCACCGAGGATGTCGGCATCGCGCTGGGTCAGGCCTTGAAACAGGCGCTGGGTGACAAAAAGGGTATCACCCGCTATGCCGATGCCCATTTGCCGATGGATGAAACCATGACCCGTGCCGCTGTGGATGTGTCCGGTCGACCTTTCCTTGTTTGGGATGTGACCTTCACAAAGGACAAAATCGGTGATTTCGATACCGAACTGTTCGAGGAATTCTTTAATGCCTTTGCGCAGAATTCCGGCATCACGCTGCATATTGCCAATCTCTATGGTCGCAACAATCACCATATTGCCGAAAGCTGTTTCAAGGCAGTGGCACGTGCCTTGCGCCAGGCCATCGAGCTTGATCCGCGTCAGGCGGACCGGGTGCCCTCCACCAAGGGAACGCTGAATGGCTGATGGCTGCGCCCGTCATGCTTTGATAACGATGTCGTTCACAGACACGAAATGAAAGGTGGCAGGATGCCCTCCTACACCATTTATGAAAAGCCCGGCCTGCCCCCTCATGAGGCGATCGATTCGGCGATCCTGATCAAGGATCACTATTCGATCTTCGCCTTCATGCTGCCCGCTGTCTGGATGCTGGTGAAGCGGCTGTGGTGGATCTTGCTGATCTATATTCTCATTCTGATCCCGGTCTCGGCGCTCGAAACCATGTTGCCGATCTGGGCTTCCATGCTGATCACCCTTCTGATGAGCTTGTGGATCAGCCTCGAGGCCCCCAATCTCATCGGTTGGTCCCTGCGCAACAAGGGCTATATCGAAGTGGCAAGTCTTTATGCCGAGGATCTGGAGCATTGTGAGCATCGCTATGTGACAGCAAGACTGGCAGAGGCCGAAAGGGGGGCGACGCAGACCCCATTTGCGCGGTCTGCAGACGCATCCGGCTCAAAGCCATTGCCAAACCAGAGCAAAAGCGGCTATGTCGCGCTCAAGGATAAAATGCGGGACACAGGGACCAGCGAGCCGATCATCGGCCTCTTCCCCGCACCAGACCGGTCCCGGGAGACGTAAAGACCATGCGCATTGCGATTATTGATTATGGCTCGGGCAATCTGTGTTCCGCCGCCAAGGCGTTTGAGCGCGCCGCCCGTGAAGCTGGCCTGACCGGCGACGTAGCTGTCACGTCCAACCCGGAGGATGTCCGCGCAGCTGATCGGATCGTCCTGCCCGGCGTTGGGGCCTATGCTGATTGCCGCGCCGGTTTGGATGCGGTGGATGGCATGACCGAAGCGCTGGAGGAAGCCGTTCACAAAAAGGGCAAACCCTTCTTTGGCATTTGCGTCGGCCAACAATTGCTTGCCGACCGGGGGCTGGAGCATGGCACCACCAACGGACTTGGCTGGATTGCCGGCGATGTGGTGGCGCTGGAGCCACAGGATCCAACCCTGAAAATCCCGCATATGGGCTGGAACACAGTGTCCGTTCTGAAGGATCATCCGCTTTGGGCTGGTATTCCGACCGGGCCTGACGGCCTGCATGCCTATTTCGTCCATTCCTATCATATGCAGCCGACCCATGCCGATGATCTGCTGGCCACCTGCGATTATGGCCAGACCGTCACCGCCATGGTTGGTCGGGACAATTTTGTCGGCACCCAGTTCCACCCTGAAAAGAGCCAGAAACTGGGGCTGGCGCTGATTTCGAATTTCCTGCGCTGGAGACCATAATGATCATCTTTCCTGCAATCGACCTCAAGGATGGTCAATGTGTGCGCCTCAAGCTCGGCGACATGGATCAGGCGACCATTTTCAACGACAATCCCGGCGCACAGGCAAAAAGCTTTCAGGATCAAGGCTTTGAATGGCTCCATGTGGTTGATCTGAATGGCGCTTTTGCTGGCAAGTCCGAGAATAGCGCCGCCGTTGAGAGCATTCTGGCCAGCACCACCAATCCAGTCCAGCTCGGTGGCGGCATCCGCGATCTTGATGGCATCGAGCATTGGCTCGACAAGGGCATCTCCCGGGTGATTCTGGGCACCGTCGCTGTACGCGATCCGGCATTGGTCAAAGAAGCCTGCAAGCTGTTTCCGGGCCGTGTGGCCGTTGGCATTGATGCCAAGGGTGGCAAGGTGGCCGTCGAGGGTTGGGCCGAAACCTCGGAATTGACTGTGATCGATCTGGCGCGCCAGTTCGAAGATGCTGGCGTTTCCGCGATCATCTATACCGACATTGACCGCGATGGCATTCTGACCGGCCTCAACATCGACGCCACCCTCGAGCTGGCCCGTGCCGTCTCCATTCCGGTGATTGCCTCGGGCGGCCTTGCTTCGATTGACGATGTCAAACGGCTGATCCAGCCCGATTGCGCCATTTTGGAAGGGGCGATCACCGGTCGCGCCCTCTATGATGGCCGCCTTGATCCGAGCGAAGCACTGGCTTTGATCAAGACAGCCAAGGAAGCGGAGAAGTGACATGCTCAAAGCCCGCGTAATTCCCTGCCTTGACGTTAAAGATGGCCGCGTGGTCAAAGGCGTCAACTTTGTCGATCTGAAGGATGCCGGTGACCCGGTGGAAAGCGCCAAGGCCTATGACGCCGCCGGTGCCGACGAATTGTGCTTCCTCGACATCACCGCCAGCCATGAAAACCGTGACACGATCTTTGATGTGGTCCGCCGCACGGCGGAAGAATGCTTTATGCCGGTCACCGTCGGTGGCGGCATCCGCACCACCGACAATATCCGCGACTTGCTGAAAGCCGGGGCCGACAAGGTGTCGATCAACACCGCCGCCGTTTTGCGCCGCGAGTTTGTCAAGGAAGCGGCGGAGAAATTTGGCGCGCAGTGCATTGTGGCCTCGGTCGATGCCAAGCGCGTTTCCAAGGAGGGTGAACCATCCAGATGGGAAATCTTCACCCATGGTGGCCGTACACCGACCGGCATTGACGCGATTGAATATGCCCAGGAAGTGGTCGATTTGGGCGCAGGTGAAATCCTTCTGACCTCAATGGATCGCGACGGCACTAAAATCGGTTTCGATATCGAATTGACCCGCAAAATTGCGGATATGATCACGGTTCCTGTGATCGCCTCTGGCGGTGTTGGCACCCTTGATCACTTGGTCGAAGGGGTGCGTGATGGTCACGCAACTGCTGTTCTGGCTGCCTCCATCTTCCATTTTGGTGAATTTTCCATTCAGCAAGCCAAGGCCCACATGGCCGCTTCAGGCATCCCCATGCGCATGGATATGGACAAATAGAACGGGAAGGACAGCCAGATGGCCAAATTCACTCTCAGTGATCTCGAAGCGATCATTGCGAAGCGTGCTGCTTCCAAGGACACGAATTCCTACACCCGCAAACTGGTCGGCAAAGGTGTCGGCAAATGCGCCCAGAAGCTTGGCGAAGAGGCGGTGGAATCCGTGATCGCCGCTATGAAGGGCGATAAGGCAGAGTTGACGTCTGAAACTGCAGACTTGCTCTATCACTTGCTGGTTGTGCTGAACATTTCCGGTGTCAAACTGGACGATGTGATGGCCGAGCTGGCCCGCCGCACCGGCCAGACCGGGCTGGAAGAGAAAGCCGCCCGCAAGCCGGACTGACTGTCTGAGCCGCCGCGTGCCACTTCATCCTCTCATTTCACGTGAATCATCACTCGCTATTCACGGCCTCGCATAAGCTACGCACTAACACGCATACTTATTGCCAATTGCGCCATGCGAGTGAATTGACGCACTGCAAGAGCAGGCAAAAGACGGATCGCCGCGCTTTTTCATACTCTCTGTTGCAAGGGCCACAGGGGGAGACAAGGTCGCTCGAAAGGCGGCAAAAGGGATAGGTTTTGAGATCAATCAACATTGAGAGCAGCGCTTGCGTCTAGAGTGGCTGCGATTGATCGAACAAAGCCACTATAGGCGTCAAACTGCTTGCGAACCATCGGCTTGGATGATCAAGGCAGGATGCTTGGGGGAGTGACCTGATATGGAACTGGTCGACCGGGCACCGGGGAATAAGACAATGGAACAAATGGCACGGCGGAATCTGTCCCCCTATCGTGCATTTACCAACGAAGAATGGGCGACCCTGCGTGCAGACACGCCCATGACGTTGACCAATGTGGATCTGGAGCGCATCAAGAGCCTTCACGAACCCATTTCTCTGGAAGAGGTTGAGGAAATCTACCTGCCGCTCTCCAGATTGCTCAGCTATTATGTTGAGTTTGCCAAGGGCCTGAACAATGCCACTCAGCATTTTCTTGGCACCAATGAGCCCAAAACCCCCTTCATCATCGGGGTGGCGGGGTCGGTCTCCGTCGGCAAATCGACCACGGCCCGCCTGCTTCAGGCTTTGTTGTCTCGTTGGCCTGCCAGCCCCAAGGTAGATCTGGTGACCACCGATGGCTTCCTGCTGCCAAATGCGGTGCTGAATGCCGAGGACCTGATGCAGCGCAAGGGCTTCCCGGAAAGCTATGATCGCACGGCGATCCTGCAGTTCCTGACCGACATCAAGACCGGCAAGCGCAATGTCCGGGCACCTGTTTATTCCCACTTCTATTATGACGTGATGCCCGATGAGGCCGTGATCATCGACCAGCCGGACATTCTGATCCTTGAAGGTCTGAACGTCCTGCAAACCGGCCTGCTGCCCAATGATGGTAAGGCCATTCCCTTTGTTTCTGACTTTTTCGACTTCTCGATCTATATCGATGCCGAAGAGGATATGCTGCATCGCTGGTATATCGAGCGCTTCAAGCGCCTGCGCGAGACCGCCTTCCGCGATCCCGGCTCCTATTTCCATCGCTATTCGACGCTGACCGATGAGGAAGCCGAAGAGACCGCCAACCGGCTCTGGACGACCATCAACCTGGTCAATTTGCGGGACAATATCTTCCCCACGCGTCCGCGCGCCGATCTGGTCTTGGGCAAGGATGAAACCCACGCCATCAAGACGGTCCTGCTGCGCAAGCTCTAGAAAGAGCAAATTTCCAAGCTTTGATCCGGAATCGAAACAAAAAAGGCGGCTTGTAAGCCGCCTTTTGCATGTTTGCCTGTTACGGGGATTGGGTCTTAGAGCAAGCCTGCCTGCTCGGCTGCCTGCTTCATGTCATGCTCCGGCCGTGGGCCAATATGCTGGATGACCTCAGCGGCGCAGAAATTGCCAAGGGTGGCGCATTTCTCAAGGCTGAAGCCTTTCGACAGGCCAAACAGGAAGCCGGAGGCATAAAGATCCCCTGCCCCGGTCGTATCCACCAGCTCGCGGATTTTGCAGGCTTCGACATAAATGGTCTCATCGCCTGATACCACGACAGACCCTTCGCTGCCCAATGTGATGGCGGCAAGCTTGGCATCCTTGCGCAGGGCATTGAGCGCCGTCGCCCGATCAGCAGTCTGATAAAGCGCTTTTACTTCCGGCTCGTTGGCAAACAGGATATCCACTTGCTTGCTTTGGATCAGATCGAGAAACTCACCACGGAAGCGATCCACACAGAAGCTGTCCGACAAGGTAATGGACACCTCACGGCCTGCTTCATGGGCAATGCGGGCAGCCTTGCGGAAGGCATTTTTTGCATTTTCCTTGTCCCACAAATAGCCTTCCATATAGGTGATGCCGGAATTGGCGACCACATCCGGGTCGATATCCTCTTCGCCCAGTTCCACACAGGCACCCAGATAGGTATTCATCGTCCGCTCGCCATCCGGGGTGATCAGGATCATCGAGCGGGCAGTTGGCGCACCATCTTTAAGCGGTGATGTGTCGAAATGCGCACCCAGCGAGCGCATATCATGGGTGAAGATGCTGCCCAGCTGATCCTTGGCCACCTTGCCGAAATAGGCCGGATGACCGCCAAGGCTGGCAATCCCGAAAATGGTGTTGCCTGCGCTGCCACCGGATGCCTCAATCGCCGGACCCATGCGGGCATAGAGATATTCGGCACGCTCAGCATCAATCAGGTTCATCGATCCCTTATGCAGATCTTCTGCAACGAGGAAGTCATCATCGGTGCGCGAAAGCACGTCAACGATTGCATTCCCGATTCCCAAAATGTCATATTTTGCTGCTGTCATGCTGAACTCCGGCACGTGAATTGAGGAGATAGTCCTCCAAAAAACGAGCCTTTCTTTCGGTTTCAAGGGGGGTGAAGTCGGCGGCAGTATAATAACGGGGCCCTGTTTGGCAACCGCCAAAAGGGGTGAACGGCCCTTGCACTGGCGCTTTTACCCGCCTATGTGATGCAGGACGCACCTCAAAATTCGCGAAAGACTCGACATTCATGTTTGCCTCAGCCCTCCTGGCCTTCAATCAGCTTTTCACCAAGCCGTTCCGCTCTGTCCTTTGGAAAATGCTCGGCATCACCTTGCTGCTGCTGGCGCTTGTCTGGGTGGGCATGCGTGAAGGCATCGAATATATGCTGACGTTGGAAGATTTCTTGCCCGGATGGGCAGAGGCCGCGGCGGCCATCATCACGTCTCTGGGGCTGTTTTTCGGTCTCTGGTTTCTGATTATCCCGGTTTCCACCGTCGTTGCCAGTCTGTTTCTCGATGAAGTCAGCCGCACCGTCGAAGATCGGCACTATCCCCACGAAGCCAATGGCCGCGATTTACCGCTCGGCGAGGCAATCATCCAGACCTTGCGCTTTCTGGGTGTGGTCATCGGCGTCAACCTGATCGTGCTATTGCTGATCCCGTTCCTCGGACTTGGCGTGCCGCTCTTTTTCATCGCCAACGGCTATCTGCTGGGCCGTGAATATTTTGAACAGGCCGCCCTGCGCTTTCGCTCACGCGCCGAAGTCAAGGAGCTGCGCAGCCGTTATGGCGGCCGGATCTTCATTGCTGGCCTGCTGATTGCCGGCTTCATCGCTGTGCCTTTGTTGAACCTGCTGACCCCGCTTTTTGCCACCGCCTTCATGGTCCATGTCCACAAAAGGCTGACCGGATCCAAGCCGGTCAACACCGATTGATCGGCTCCTGACGCCATGAGCGCGCCCAGACGGCAAGACTAGAGCACTTCTCCGGTCTTGTTCGGCTCGCTCAGCTTATTCTCATAGGAATCCAGCACCACAATCGGTGCGGGCACCGAATAGGTCTTGTCCTTGAAACGGCAGAGATCAGCAACGATGCATTGCTTGCAGTCGGGCTTGCGGGCCTTGCAGACATAGCGCCCATGCAGGATCAGCCAATGGTGGGAATGCCGGACATAAGGGTCTGGGATGACCTTCTCGAGCGCCAATTCCACCTCATCGACATTTTTGCCCGGTGCCAGTTCCAACCGGTTGGCCAGCCGGAAAATATGCGTGTCGACCGCGATGGTCGGCTGACCGAAAAAGATATTCAACACCACATTGGCGGTTTTCCGCCCCACGCCGGGCAAGCTGACCAAGGCATCGCGGTCCGCAGGCACCTCACCACCAAATTCGTCGATCAATTTCTGACTAAGCAGAATGACATTCTTGGCCTTGTTGCGATAAAGCCCGATGGTCTTGATATAATCGCGGACCAAATCTTCGCCGAGCGCCACCATCTTTTCCGGGCTGTCGGCCACAGCAAAGAGCGGTCCCGTCGCCTTATTGACCCCCACATCGGTGGCCTGTGCCGACAAAACCACCGCCACCAGCAGGGTGTAGGCGTTGGTATAGTCGAGTTCGCCGCGCGGATTGGGCCGCTGGCGCGAGAAACGATCAAACAGCGCCTCGATATCCTCCTTTGGCATCTTGCTCCACTTGCGCCGCCGCACAGGCTTCTTAGCCGCTGGTTTTTTCTTCGCAGCAATCGGGGCTTTTGCCGATTTTGCTCCTTTTTGCTTTGCTGGCTTTGGGGCAGGCGTTGTGTCGTCCGCTTGGTCGGTCAAGGTCCTCATCCTTTCTCGATAATCTCATCAATCTTTAGGCTCCCGGCGCCAATTGATGCAAGTCTCTTTCCCATCAACGATCCAAATCGGCAAGGGCTGCGAAAAACACTATGGGAAAATACGTAAGATTTGGGTAGACTATCGCTATGGCAGTTCTTGATGAAGCAACCACACAGCGCTTTGATGAGACCGAACCCTATTTTGATGCCATCCTCCATCCCTACCGATCCTTGGGACGCAATGGCTTCATCGGGTTGATGATCTTTGTCGGCCTTCTGTTGCTGATTGTCTCCATTCCCTTCTATCTGATGGGTGCTTGGCCGATCCTTGGCTTTGCCGGGCTGGATATCCTGCTTTTGTGGTGGGCTTTTCGCCGCAATTATCGCGATGCCAGAGCAACGGAACAGATCCGCATCACCCAGTGCGAAGTCAGCGTCATCCGCACATGCCCCAGGGGCCGCCAGAGCCATATGTCCTTCAATCCCTATTGGGTCAGGATGGAAACGCGCGAGGAAGAGGATCGCGGCATGACCGAGCTGCATCTCACCTCCCATGGCAAACGAGTGGAAATCGGGGCCTTCCTCCATGCCTGTGAGCGGGAAAGCCTTGCCGGGGCGCTAAAATCGGCGCTGATGGCGGCAAAAACCGGGTGCGCGCAAGTTTCGGGTGGTTGAATGCTCTGCCATTCGATAGCATCTCTTCACAGACCGAGGAGTTTGCCAACAATGAGCCAGTGCATGACGAGCCAGAGCCTGCCCAAAATCCTGCCCCTGACAACGGATTTGCCGATCCTGACCGATGCCCAGTCCTGCCGGACCGATGCACAGGACGCTTTGCGCGACTATGACACCATTCGCCGCTCGATCGAATATCTCACCCATCATTGGCGCAATCAGCCAAGCCTTGAGAGGCTCGCTGATCATGTGGGCCTGTCGCCACACCATCTGCAACGGCTGTTCACCCGCTGGACCGGTGGTCTGTCGCCCAAAGGCTTTGTACAGGCGGTGACCCTTGATCACGCCAAGGAATTGCTCGATCAGTCCGCTTCTGTAATGGATGCAGCCTTCGAGGTCGGACTGTCTGCCCCCTCGCGTCTGCACGACCTGTTTGTCACCCATGAGGCCATTACCCCCGGTGCCTACAAGGCCAAAGGGGCCGGTCTGACCATCGATTATGGATTCCATCCAAGTCCCTTTGGCATGGCTCTGGTGATGGTCACGGCGCATGGCCTTGCCGGTCTGGCCTTTGCCGATCCCGGTGAGGAAGATAAGGCGCTCGAAGACATGATGGGCCGCTGGCCGAACGCGATTTATCAAGAAAATCCCGCCGCCACCCAGAGCTATGTCCACCGGATTTTTGATCCGCAGGCCTGGAATGACGAGCAGCCTTTGCGGATCACTCTGCTTGGAACAGATTTTGAGGTGCGGGTTTGGGAAATGCTGTTGAAGATTCCCTTTGGCAACATGACCACCTATTCCGATGTCGCCGAGCGGATCGGTAATCCAAAGGCCGCCCGTGCTGTTGGTACGGCGGTGGGCAAGAACCCCATTTCCTTTGTTGTCCCCTGCCATCGGGTTGTGGGTAAGAGCGGCTCGATCTGCGGCTATCACTGGGGTCTGACCCGCAAACGCGCCATCCTGGGCTGGGAATCCGGCCAACAGGTCGGTGGCGTCTAATCCGTCTCCTTCTCCGCTATCCAGAGACAAAAAAGGGCAGCCAAAGCTGCCCTTTCGGTTTCGAATTGACCAAGGAAATCCTTAGAGTTCGATGATTTCTTTCGATGCAACGCTGGTATCGTCGTTGAATTTGTAGATCATCGGAATGCCGGTGCCCAGATTGACGTCGAGGATTTCCTCTTTGGTCAAACGGTCCAGCACCATCACGATGGAACGCAGGGAATTGCCGTGCGCTGCACACAGAACGGTTTTGCCAGACATGACCTGTGGCAGCAGGTCGGTAATGAAGTAAGGCAGAGTGCGGGCAGCGGTGTCTTTCAGGCTTTCACCGCCTGGAGGAGGCACGTCATAAGAGCGGCGCCAGATGTGAACCTGCTCCTCACCCCATTTGACGCGGGCATCATCCTTGTTCAGACCAGCCAGATCGCCATAGTCGCGCTCATTCAGCGCCAGATCACGGATGGTTTCCAGATCGGACTGGCCGACGCCATCCAGAATATGCTGACAGGTTTTCTGCGCACGCTGCAGATCAGAGGTGAAGGCAATATCGAACTTCATACCCAGCTCGTTGAGCTTTTTACCAGCAGCAATGGCTTCTGCATGGCCCTGCTCGGTGAGGTCCGGATCCTTCCAGCCAGTAAAGAGATTTTTGAGGTTCCATTCACTCTGGCCATGACGCACCAGCACTAGTGTCCGTTCCATAGGATCAACTCCTTCACAGTCAACGACAACGCATCCCGGCTTACAGTGAGCTCACCTCAAAAGGATGCATAGGGAAACAGGGTCTTTAAGCAAGCTTGTCAGCAGGGGGCCCGCGCCAAAGGCTTGCAAATCGGGTCTATTGGTTCAAACCGAGGACATCCATCATTGTGTAATAGCCGATTGGCTTGCCATGGGCCCAGCATGCAGCCTTGACCGCGCCACGGGCAAAGATCGACCGATCCTGCGCCTTGTGGGTCAATTCAATCCGCTCGCCTTCGCCAGAAAAAATCACCGTATGCTCGCCAATCACCGATCCACCGCGCAAGGTGGCAAAGCCGATCGATCCGCGCTCACGCGCCCCGGTAATGCCTTCACGCGCCATCACCGCATTGTCATGCAGGTCAATCTCGCGCCCTTCGGCCGCCGACTGGCCCAGCAGCAAGGCGGTGCCAGATGGAGCGTCAACCTTGTGTTTGTGATGCATTTCAACCACTTCGATGTCGAAATCTGCATCGAGAGAGCGTGCCGCCTGTTCCACCAGCTTGCCAAGCAGATTGACCCCGAGCGACATATTGCCAGACTTGACCATCACGGCCCCTTTGTCGGCAACAACCTTCAGCTCGGCTTCTTCTTCGGGGGTGAAGCCAGTGGTTCCGATGATGTGGAGTTTGTTTTTCTCAGCGGCGATGGCGGCAAAGGCAAGGGTTGCCTTTGGTGCGGTGAAATCAATCAGCCCATCCGCCTGATCCAGCGCGGCGGCAAGATCGGTGGTCACCGTCACGCCCAGATTGGGCAGACCGGCCAACAGGCCAGCATCCTGACCAACCGCGTCAGACCCGTCCCGTTCAATCGCTCCAGCAACACAGACACCCTCTGCTTCATGAATGGCGGCAATCAGAGCACGTCCCATGCGCCCTTGAGCACCCATAACCACAAGCCGAATGTCTGTCATACTGGTTCCCCGCTCTTTTTGCCGGTTTGTGACGATACAAACATCACACCGGCCCTATCTGAGTTATGCTTGTTCTAAGCATGTCCTGTGTCTGGTGCAAGACCTGTTTGCCCGCTGCATGGCAGCAAATCCTTTGATGAATAGGTCTTCATGCCCGGATCTTGTGCCACCAGACACGACAAAGTTTCGCATTTGAAGAGAGGCTACTGCCTTTCCCAGCTTTCCCAGACAAAAGGAAAGCACCATTGCTCTTTGTGCGTTTTCGCCAATGCATCCCGAATATCAGCCCGTTTGGCTCTCGCATTGGGAACGAAATCATGGAACTGGACCTGAAGGAACCGGACCCTGTCGATTAGCCCCCTTTCGATCATCGATTGAAGCAAAGGGAATTCCCCGCCTTCAATATTGATTTTCAACAGATCTATCTCTTCGATTTGCAACTCAGCAAGAACATCTTCTACAGACCGCAGCACGACACTTTGAGAATCGTCTCCGGTTTCCCTGAAGACACTTGAGCCATCGCCATCGGCACTCAAGAGAACAGTCTCATTGCTGTCGGATAGCCCATATTGCAGGATGGTGATGTCTTCACAAGTCTGGAATCTCTGCTTGCAACCATCAGCATATGCGGCAGAAGGCTCGAACACAAAGACTTTGCATCGAAATCGATCATGGATGTCGTGTGCAAAATTGCCTTCAAACCCGCCAACGTCCAACACGACGCTTGTGTCGTCCAAATCATAATCAAATCGCAAAGTTTGATCGCCCTTGGTCTTTCGCCACTTTTTGTATGCGAGCAGGAACTCATCGCGCAAGATGGATCGTTTGAAACTGCGTACGAGTTTGGTTGCGAAGTTTTTCATGGTCATCATCATGTCCATTGAGGGGATGGTGCTACGGGGCATCTTTGTTCAAGATCTGTGCCTCATACATCTTGGCAACCCGCAGGTGACGAGAAAAGGCGTAATTGTAAGCCAGCACAAAGCCCCAGTAGCCATAGAGGCAGTGTTTGCGCAGAAAATAGCCTTTGAAGAAGGCAAAGGGAAACTCGGTAATCAGCCGCCAAGTTGGAACTTTGCGTTTGCGACCCAGCATGTCATCGCGCTGCATTGAGGAAATGCGGTTCATTTTGTCGACGGCAAAGGCGATGGTCTTGAAGGAGCGGTGATTGACCTTGCCCTTCAGAACATGAATGCGCGCTTCTGCGCTCGGGCGCACCGTGTCGTGCACGGTTGATGCGGAAAAACGACCCTTGGTGCGGTCATAAAGCCGATACTGCCAATAGCCATAGGCCCAGCTTTTGGCTTCGCTCAAGTGGGGATAAATGTCGAGAATCTCGAGCTTGCAGATATCGGTATCGGGAAGCGGGTCGAACAGGGCAATGACCTCATCGCGCAAAGCCGGCGTGATTTCCTCATCCGCATCGATATTCAGCAGCCAGTCATTGCGGCACAGATCCTCACCAAACCGTTTCTGCTGGCCATAGCCCGGCCAGTCATGATGCACAACTTTGGCACCAAGATCCTCGGCCCGCTCGATCGTGCGGTCCGTGGAACCGGAATCCACCACAATCACCTCGTCCACCCAATCGATGACACTGCGCACCGACTGTGCAATGCGGTCTTCTTCATTCAGCGTGATGATGAAAACGGACAGGGGAAGTTTGGCAAGTCGTTTGGGTTCGGTCATCTGGTCTCATGGCTCGATAGGAACGGGACAGCAAGAATTGTCTATGCCTTACACCAGTGGTTCCGGTCTTCCAAGTCAATAAAAGTGCGATTTCCCTTCATCCGGGAGATGATGATCAAAGGCACCCTGTCGTAGGGTAATCGTTTTGATTGGTTAGAGATCCTTTAACCTGATAAACTGGGAGGAACAAGGCACCACTATACAGCGCACTGAGTGATTGATTCTGGCGTTTGCCACACACTTTGCGCAAAGCCAGGTTGGTACGGAACAGCTGATGACATGCATTCATTTTTCCTCGTCCCACGCGACCAGAGCCTTGTTTCGGCAAACACCGGGATCGGATGGCTGCTGGAATGATTTGCAGGTCATTCTTGAGGATCCCGAACAGAAAGCAGACTGGCTCGTTGCCTATGATCGCCACAAGGCGCCGCTCAAAACGCGGGTGCCAAAAGCCCGCCGGGTGCTGGTGATCAGTGAACCGCCGGACTTTCAGGCCTATCCCGAGGCGTATCTGGACCAGTTCGGAATCGTGTTATCCCCCTATAATGTCAAGGGGTTCAAAGGCCTGACCCGGATCACGCAAACCGCCCTTCCCTGGTTCTACGGGATGGATATCGGTGCCGGTGGATCCTTGCATGTCAGCAAGGACTGGCAAGCCTTGTCGCAACCGGTCCGCACCCTTGAAGACCGAAGTCTGGAGCTCACTGCCATTTGCTCCACCAAAAGCCAGACCAAAAATCAGGTGCGCCGATTGCGCTTTCTGCGCCTGTTGAAGGTCGCGTTGGGGGAGCGGTTAACAATCTTCGGGCGCGGCTTCCAACCCCTTGAAGACAAGGCGGAAGTCATCGAAAATTCTCGATATCATCTGGCTTTGGAAAACAATCTTCTGCCCCATGGCTGGACGGAGAAAACGGCTGATACCCTGCTCGGCGGCGCATTTCTCATTCATGGTGGCTCGCCGGCCATTGCGGATGATTTCGACAAGGATGGCCTGCTGTGGATTGATCTGACCCGTCCACGTGAATCCGTTGAGCGAATCCGTCAATGCCTTGATCAGGGCCGAGCTGGGAACGAGCGGGCGGCCATCGCCATGCAGGCCAACAAGGATCGGTTGATGCATGAGCATAATCTCTTTGCCGTGCTGGACAAATTGGTTATAGATCTGTCTCCAGAGCTGGCAGACATTCCTCTGTTGGAAAGACCCGAGCCGATTCGCTGGATCAAGGCCTCGCGTCTGTCACGCCTGCTGAAAGTGCCGCGCGCTGCAAAAAGGCTGCTGTGGCACATGGAAATCACCCTGTTCGAGCGGAAGTGAACGAGACCGCCCACAGGCGACGGCGCAAAAGGTAGCTGATGAAAGCCATTCAAGTAACACCGCACAATGTCGACCAGTTTCTCTGTGTCCGTATTTTCGGTGGCCTCGGCAATCAAATGTTCCAATATGCAGCGGCTTTTGCGCAAGCCCGGCGGCTTGACCGCAAGTTGCTGCTTCATGTGGTCGATTCCAACCGCCTTGGTCACACCACGTTCGGTCTGGCCAACTTCGCCCTTGAAGCGGATCTCTGGGACTGTGATGCGGCTAAAGCGTTCGGCTTGAAACGTCTGTTCTCTCGATCAAAAAACAAACATGGAGACAATTGGCCCGGCACCCATTTTCGACATTTCAGCCTGACCACAAACGAGGCGATCCATGCAGTTAAGGCGGGGTGTTATCTCAACGGATATTTCCAGTCTGAAGATTATTTCGATAGCGAAATAGATGGCGTGCGACAACAGTTTTCCTTGTCCCATCTGATCAATGATCTGGCCAAAGACAGTTTGAACACGGTGTCACGTCCCGGTTCCGTGTCCGTTCATGTCCGACGGGGCGATTATCTCTATGATCCCAAGGTGCTGAAAATCCACGGCATCATGGAAGACCATTATTACAATGGTGCCCGTGCATTGATGGAAAAGATGGTGCCCGATTGTCATTTCTACATTTTCAGCGATGATATCGAAGCCGCCGATGCCCTCACCAAGCACTGGTCTAACCGCACCTTGATGCCCGAAGCCTTCCGGATGCATGATCTCGCCTTGATGAGTCAATGCAATCACCATATCATCGCCAATTCCTCCTTCAGCTGGTGGGGCGCCTGGCTGAATCCGAAGGCGCATAAGCAGGTCATTGCGCCCCGTCGATGGTTCACGCGCGACCATATGCAATCGACTTATATCGATGACATCTGCCCTCAGGGATGGATTCTGATCTGACAGGGACAGCCATGCGCTTCTTTCTTATCAATCTCGATCGAGACAATGACCGTTTCATTTATATGCAAGAAGCGCTCAAGCCTTATGGCATCACACCTGAACGAGTTCCTGCCTGCCTCGGTCTGGCCATGGATGAGTGTTTGAAGCCCTTCTTCCTTGATGATGCAGGCGAAATTGCCAGCGCCATGAGCAAGGGAGAGATTGGATGCTATGCCAGTCACCTGACGATTCTGAAACGCATCGTCGATGAAGATATCAAAGAGCCGGTTCTGGTGATGGAAGACGACTTGCGCTTTGAAGCAAACTTCCGCCCCCTAATGGCGGCCATCGACACCCTGCCCGAAGATTGGGAAATTGTGCGCCTGAGCAATCCGGCCAAGGCCCATTTCAAGACGGTCTCAAACCTGCCCGGTGCAGCTGGTGAGATTGTCCTCTATTGGCGGGTGCCCAACAATACCGGTGCCTATGTGATCAACCAGTCCGGTGCCCGCAAGTTTCTTGGCTACCAAACCCGCCGAATGCGGCCCGTGGATGAAGATTTGCGTCGTCCCTGGGAGCATGGCCTCACCACCTATGGTGTGCTGCCTGCGCCGATCACCTCGAACATTTTCGATTCCACAATCGACGCTATCGGCGGCGATCGTTCACTGCCAGCCCGCAAACGCTTCGCCGACGCGGGCAATCATTATGGGCAGGAATGGCGTTATCGGGTGCGGACATTCGGTTTGTTCGGCTGCCTCAAGGCGATGCTTGCGACCCTATTGTTCAAGGCACGCTACAAAAAACGCTCTCGCCACTGACGAGCATTCGCGCGGAGGCCCGGCTATGATCGATCGGCTGCGAAAACTTCCCACCACTAAGTATTAACAAAGGGTAAATCGGCTTCGACTCTGGGCGCGATTCCGTTGACTCTGCCTCGACTCTGCGCGCAAAGTTATCGCTCTTGTCACCCGGTGCGATGACTCTGGTGCTGCAAATAGTGAATGGTTTCAGTGCGAGAAAGACTCTGGTCTCTCCGTCTTTTGCTTCTCTCCCATCTGTGAAGACTCTGTGGATAATAAAAGTTAACAAGCCCTAAACAGAGAATCTGGTTTCATCTGAAAAGCATAAAGATAAAATTTTTCCGATAGCGAAAGAATTTCATTAAACTAATGATATATCCTTACATCGGCATTAGGCCGCACTGGAAAAGTGTGGTTTCATTGAGTTGCAATTTCTATTTTTTTGATATTCGAGATTTTGATCATGCGTTACCAACCTGCCTATATTTATCCGGGAACCAAGGGAATTGAACGCCAACCGATCAAGGAACCGGCCCGCTGGCGGTTGCAGCGGCCACAGCTGTCGGTGGATCAACGCGGATCGGTTCGTCTGTTGCGTTTCTTCCTCGTCGTGGTCGGCTTTGCCTTGTTTGTGGTCGGTCTTGCGCATTTCTCCACAGCCTTCACGGCTCAGAATTGGAAGCAGGTAACGGCAGTTGTCATGAAGTCCGACGTGGTTCGGATGACCTATGAGGATGGTACGCCGGTCTTCACGGCCGATATCCAGTATCAATATTTGTATGATGGCACGCTCTATACCGGCCAGCGCCTGTCAGTCCGGCCAATCCGATCTCACTCGCCCGGCGAAGTGAAGCATCAGATTGCGGCCTATTCCGTGGGGCGCACGGTTTTGGCCCATGTCAATCCGGACCGTCCGGAAAAGGCTTTCTTGAAAACCAATCCGGACAGCTATCTCTATGCTCTTGTCATCCCCGGCTTGCTGATGATTTTGCTCAGTGTTGCCATCGGGCAGGTCATCTACATGCACGCCCTGCGCAAGCAGCGCGAGGCATGGCGCTATGGGGAATTCAAGGGCTTGCGCACCAGTGCTGCCTGACGATCTCGCCCGACCTGTTCAAGGTGCAAAGACACATTCGGTCATTCGCCATCGCGAAGCTGACCAACGTCAGCGCTTGGACAACCATTGGCCACGCTGAACTGACGGAATGTGTCGAGGCCAGATCATCTTTGGATATGAAAGATTCCGATTTTTGCTTCGGAACCGAAATAATCGTTAGATCGCTGGCTGATCCCTACAGCGCCGCTGCAATCTCGTCGACGATCTGGCGGGCCATTGATGGACGGTCAGCCGCATTGAGCACCGGACGCCCAACCACCAGATAATCAGCACCCGCTGCAATGGCCTTGCCCGGCGTCATCACCCGCTTCTGGTCGCCAACATCGCTGCCACTCGGGCGGATGCCCGGGGTTACGATCGACACATTCGGGCCGACAATGGTGCGCATGGCCGTGGCTTCCTGTGCTGAACAGACGATGCCGTCCATGCCTGCTTCTCTGGCATCCTTGGCGCGCATGGCAACCAGTTCCTCTGCACGCATCCGATAGCCTGCCTCGAGCAGATCCTGATCATCCATAGAGGTCAGTACGGTGACACCGAGCAGTTTGAGATCCGAGCTGCCCCGCCCCGCGACAGCGGCCCGCATCGCCTTGGGATAGGCATGAACGGTCAGAAAGGTTGCGCCCATGCGGCTGATCGAGTCCACGCCCTTCTCGACCGTATTGTCGATATCGAGCAATTTCAGATCCATGAAGATCTGCTTGCCTTCTGCTATGAGGTCATGGGCCAGCGCAAAGCCACCTGCATAACCCAACTGATAGCCGATCTTGTAGAAGGAGACTGTGTCCCCCAGATCATCGACAACCCGGCGGGCGTCATCAAGCGTGGGCACATCAAGGGGTACGATCAGGCGGTCGCGGGCGCTGATGGACATGGGAAGATCTCCGTAGCTGACAGATTTGGGATAATTGGCAAGAGCCTTATCACCCAAATCTGGTCCGGTCCATAGCTGTGTAGGTGAATAGATGGCCGACGATGGTCTATCCGAGTGGCTTCAGGCGTTGCGCTGTCTGGATCAGTTTATGGGCACAGCCCTCAAGGAAGGCGCTTTGTCGATCCTCTTTCAGATCGCCCTTGTCGTCAAAGGCCGAGCCCGCATTGCCGACGCTCACCTGTTCCGGAATCACGATGGCCCCCAAGGCCACGAGGATCTGGCGGAAATGAGCCAGAGAACGCATACCACCCATCTGGCCGGGTGAGGCCGCGCCAATGGCAAAGACCGGCGACCGATAGGGATGGCGACCTTCGGCCGGCACACGCGAGACCCAGTCGATGGTATTTTTCATCAAGGGTGTCACAGAACCATTATATTCCGGGCTGGCAATGAAGATACCGTCATGCTCGGCCATCAATTTGGCCAGTTTCACCGCATTGTCCGGCAGGCCCTTTTCTTTTTCATCATCGGCATTGAATAGCGGCAGCGGATAGTCAGTCAGATTCAGATATGTGACATCCATTTCCATCAGGCTGAGTTTTTTGGCCATGACACCCGCCAGAGCCTGATTGAAACTACCGGACCGCGTCGACCCAGCAAAACAGAGAATACGCGTCTTTTGCATAACCCATCCTGTATATTGAAGAAGAAGAAAGAGGAGAAATCGTCGCAAACAGACCTATTGCAGCGGTCTGCGATACACCCAGACACGGGCGGGCGGCAGGTTGCCAATGACCCAGTTGCTGGTCTCGATGGTGAAATTGCCCTCCCCGACTGGCACCGGCGGAACCAGGGCATAGGAAAACTGGATGAAGGGGCAGCCCGGTGCCAGCGCATCAAGGCACATATCGATCAGTCTGCTGCGCATGGCCTTCGGCTTGGTGAAGAGGGGCAGGCTCGAGACCACCGCTGCCAGAGGCTCGTTGATGTGAGTCTGCCGGATTGTCTGAAAGTCATAGGCATCCCCCTGCATCACCGTCGCACCGGCAAAGCGGTCGCGCAGAATGTCGACAAAGTCGGTGGAATATTCCACCGCCAGCACCCTGTTTGGCTCAACACCGCGCCCAAGGACCGCTTGTGTGACAACGCCCGTCCCGGGCCCCAGCTCCACCACCAGACCCGGTTTGGCCGGATCGATGAAGGAGGCCATGCGCCGCGCCAAAGCCGGGCTGGACGGCGCCACTGCGCCGGTTTTCAGCGGATTGTCGAACCATTGCCGCAAGAAACGGATTTCATCCGGGATCTTGGTGATCAAGGGACGGTTACGCAATTTCTTGAGCATTGGATTCTCCGGCAAAATCCAAGCCTGACATTCGACAGGCTTGAGGAGTAGACACTGTGACCCGTGCCAGATGGCGCGAGAGAATAAATGAGGGAACATACGTAATCAATATATTGTCAAATGATGCGCGATGAAAGACATCACATCAAGAAAAGAAACAAATCAAGCCCGGTAAAGGCTTGTAGTCCCGACATCAATCCGGCTGTGCCATCAGCATTCGGCGACAGCATGATCCGCTTTGATGGTGTTTTTAAGTCAGCGGATGCAAAAAAGGGGTGCTGATCCAACACCCCTTTTCAACATCGATTGGCAGACTGTTATCTATTCGCCGATGCGTTCGAAGAAATCCTTCACCTTGGCGAAAAAGCCGTCGCTGCCTGGATGATTGTCTGCATGCGCCAGCTCGTCAAACTCCATGATCAGTTCCTTCTGGCGTTTGGTTAGCTTGCGCGGCGTTTCCACGTCGACCTGAATATACATGTCGCCATATTGCGCACTGCGCAGAACCGGCATGCCCTTGCCACGCAGACGGAACTGTTTGCCCGTCTGGGTGCCTTCGGGCACATTCACCCGCGTCTTGCCACCATCCACGGTCGGGACCTCGAACTGGCCACCCAAAATGGCGGTCGACATCGAAATTGGCACGCGGCAGAAAATGTCTGCCCCATCCCGCTGGAACAGGTCATGCGGTTTCTGGGTAAGGAAGATGTATAGATCGCCCGGAGGGCCACCCCGGACCCCGGCTTCCCCTTCGCCGGACAGGCGAATGCGGGTGCCGTCCTCGATACCAGACGGAATGTTGACCGACAAGGTGCGGTTTTCCATCGTCCGACCCGAACCGTGACAGCTCTCGCATGGATCCTCGATCACCTCGCCACGGCCATGACAACTTGGACAAGTCCGCTCGACGGTGAAAAAGCCCTGTGTGGCCCGAACCTTGCCGATACCACCACAGGTGCGACAGGGTTTCGGGCTCGTGCCTGCCTTGGCACCGGAGCCTGAACAGGTGGTACAGGTGACAGAAGTCGGCACTTCGATTTCGGCGGTTTTGCCGTGGAAGGCCTCTTCCAGTGTGATTTCCATATTGTAACGCAGGTCAGCCCCACGCTCGCGACCGCGGGACCGACGGCCACCGCCGCCCATCATGTCGCCGAAAATATCCTCGAAGATATCGGACATGGAGGACCCGAAGTCAGATCCGAAGCCCTGCCCCATTCCGCCTTGTTCAAAGGCTGCATGACCATAGCGGTCATAGGCGGCGCGCTTCTCGGCATCCTTGAGAATTTCGTAAGCTTCATTGATTTCCTTGAAGCGGGCTTCGGCCTCCGGGTCGTCCGGATTGCGGTCAGGGTGAAATTGCATCGCTTTCTTGCGAAAGGCGCTTTTCAACTCCTTGTCGTCAGCCCCACGGGAGACCCCGAGCAATTCGTAATAATCGGCTTTGGACATCCGTTCCACTTTCTAACTCGTCTTGGTCTACGGCCAATCAACGGTCTGATCTGGCGTTTCCAGTGCAAGATATGCATTGATGTTGATGGCTTTTTCGACGCGATAGCCGCGATCTAGGCACAGCGACAGAGCATCGGTCTTCTGATCTCGGCCCACCTCGATCAAAATCTTTTTGGGCCACAAGGACTTTGGTGCCGCATCGAAGAAAGGCTCCAGCGCCTCAAATTCGTGTCCCTCGATGTCGATTTTCATCACATCGATATGGTCGATCCCATGCGCTTTGACAAGGTCCGACAGCGGCCGCATTGGCAATTCAATGCAAGGGTTGGTTTCTGCGTCGCACGCCACATGGGCTTCACCACGGTTGGAAACCGAACTGACAAACCGCACAATGCCCTCTTCTCGCCCGATGGCAAAGGGGGCGATGGTCACGTCCCGTGCATCAGAGGCATCAAGGTTGAACGCCAGGCGCTTCTGGTTCACCGGATCCGGCTCGATCGCCAGTCCGACGAAGGGCTTGCCCAGCGCCAGCGCCTCGTCACGGGCAAACAGGCTGTAAAGCCCGATATTGGCGCCGCAATCGAGAAAGACGAAAGGCGCCTCACGTGCGACAGATGCGGCTATGTCAGCAGCAATGGCCGCCCGCTCCCCTTGATCCCATGAAGACAGCCCGACAAAGGCCCGCTTTTCACACCGATTGCTCTTGGGATAAAGGCGCAATTTCTGCGAACGGAAGACCGGTACATCATAAGGCGATGAGGTCAGCAGATAGAGCAGCTTGCGGGTGATAGACGCAAGGCGTCGATCAAACAGGCCCGCACCACGCGCATTGGCTATGGCCCGAAGGTGGGCGAGGGACGCAGGCAACGCATGGCTGCCATAGACATCTTCGGAATCTGTCGGAATGTTCATTTGCCCGCCCAACTGCACTGGTTTCACAACAAAACCCGAAGTGTGGCATCACTCCGGGTTCTCAACACGATGAGGCAGCACCCGATGAGTGCTGCCTTTTGTCTTGTAACGACCCGGCCTTAGGACTTTTTCTCGTCATCGTCGCGGACTTCTTCGAAGTCGGCATCGACGATGTCATCATCCTTGGCAGCATCGCGTGCAGCATCTGCGGCGGCTTGGGCTTCCTCATCGGACTGCTGTGCCGCATACATGGCTTCACCAAGCTTCATGGAAGCATTGGTCAACTCTTCGGTCTTGGCTTTGATCGCTTCAAGATCGTCACCTTCCAGAGCGGTCTTCAGTTCGCCAATCGCTGCCTCAATGGCAGATTTGTCGGCATCCGATACCTTGTCGCCAAAGTCGGCAACGCTCTTCTCGGCCGAGTGCACCAAGGCTTCGCCGTGATTCTTGGCTTCCACCATTTCCTTGCGCACCTTATCGGCTTCGGCATTGGCTTCGGCATCCTTGACCATCTTTTCGATCTCGTCGTCGGAAAGACCGCCAGAGGCCTTGATGGAGATTTTCTGCTCCTTGCCGGTGCCCTTGTCGAGCGCGGATACGTTGACGATGCCGTTGGCGTCGATGTCAAAGGTCACCTCGATCTGCGGCACACCGCGTGGGGCTGGCGGGATGCCAACCAGATCGAACTGGCCAAGCATCTTGTTGTCGGCAGCCATTTCACGCTCGCCCTGGAAAACCCGGATCGTCACGGCGCTCTGATTGTCATCAGCGGTCGAGAAGACCTGACCCTTCTTGGTCGGGATGGTGGTGTTGCGGTCGATCAGACGGGTGAAGACACCGCCAAGGGTTTCGATACCCAGAGACAGCGGGGTCACGTCGAGCAACAGCACGTCTTTCACGTCGCCCTGCAGAACGCCAGCCTGAATGGCCGCACCCATGGCAACCACTTCATCCGGGTTCACACCCTTATGAGGCTCTTTGCCAAAGAACTGCTTGACCGATTCCTGCACCTTCGGCATGCGGGTCATACCGCCAACCAGCACGACTTCGTCGATTTCGGAGGCGTTGAGGCCAGCATCTTTCAAGGCGGCTTCACAAGGCTTGATGGTGCGTTTGACCAGATCGTCAACCAGCGCTTCGAACTTTGCACGGGTCAGCTTCAGGGTCAGGTGTTTCGGACCAGAGGCATCTGCGGTGATGTAAGGCAGGTTGATCTCGGTCTGGGTGGAGGAAGACAGTTCGATCTTGGCTTTCTCGGAAGCTTCTTTCAGGCGCTGCAGAGCCAGCTTGTCATTTTTCAGATCAATGCCGCTGTCTTTCTTGAATTCCTGCACCAGATAGTCGACCAGACGCATGTCGAAATCTTCACCACCCAGGAAGGTATCGCCGTTGGTGGATTTCACTTCAAACACGCCGTCGCCGATTTCCAGAACGGACACGTCGAACGTGCCACCACCAAGGTCATAAACCGCGATGGTCTTGCCGTCGTTTTTATCAAGGCCATAAGCAAGCGCAGCTGCAGTTGGCTCGTTGATAATGCGCAGCACTTCCATGCCTGCGATCTTGCCGGCATCTTTGGTGGCCTGACGCTGGGCATCGTTGAAGTAGGCAGGAACCGTGATAACGGCCTGCGTGACTGGGGTACCGAGATAGTCTTCAGCGGTTTCCTTCATTTTCTGAAGGATCATCGCGGACACCTGAGAAGGAGAGTATTTACCACCCTCGACTTCCACCCAAGCGTCGCCATTGTCGCCTTTGACGATCTTGTAAGGGACCAGATCCATGTCCTTTTTAACGGCTGGGTCATCAAACCGACGACCGATCAGACGCTTGACCGCGAACAGGGTGTTCAGCGGATTGGTCACAGCCTGCCGTTTGGCTGGCTGGCCGGCCAGACGCTCACCATCGTCGGTGAAACCGATCATCGACGGGGTGGTACGGGCGCCTTCGGCGTTCTCGATGACTTTTGGCTCTTTGCCATCCATAATGGACACGCAGGAGTTTGTGGTGCCCAAGTCAATACCAATGACTTTGCTCATTCTTGTTTCTCCTTATCGGCAGGTCGGTGAAACCCTTCAAAAGCGGTTTGTTTGCGCCGGTTGTCGGCCCGACCCCCTGAAGATGCGCGTTGCCGCGCGGGTTAGGTTCCATTCAATGGGACATATAGGGGCCACCCATGCATGGTGCAAGGCTGAAACCCTACCAGTTTGAACGCTTTTGCGACAAAATTCGAAAAGTTGGCACCCCTCATATAAGAGTGGAGCGGCAAAATAAAGGGGGTGTTTCGGGTTAAATCGGGGTTAAGATGAAAAATTCCCCACAAGAGGCCTCAATTGACCCGCCCAAAGCAAGGCGAAGGGCCGTGTAAATCGTCTTAGCATAGCGGTTTTTATCCGCTAGACTGATGCAAGCGGTTTTTCTGACTGAAGCAAACACAGACCCTGAAAAATACGATCGGGCCGCACCGACTTTGCCGTTCGTCATGGGGGACAAGGGGAGAAAAGACATGATCAACAGACATTGGATGCCGATTGCCGTGATTGCAGCCTTGCTGCTCACTGTTGGCCAACTGGGCATCAGCGTGGCCTCGGCACAGCAATTTTACACGCCAGAAAGAGGCAGTATGGAGCGCAAGGCGGTGCTCAACGCGATTCGCCCGCTGCTGGAAGCCCGCCTTGGCGCACCGGTTGAATTCGTGGTCAACCGGATGAATGTCTATGGCGACTGGGCCTGGCTGGTGGTTGAACCGCAAAGGCCCGGTGGCGCAGCCATTGCCACAAACGGTCCGCAATTCAAAATGTGGAGCGATCAGGACGGCCTGACCACGTATGCGCTGCTCCGACAGGCCTATGGCCAATGGAACCTGATTGACTATGCCATCGGGCCGACCGATGTCTTCTGGGACGGCGATCCGCTCTATGCACAATTCCCCAGAGCCTTTACCTTTGCGGAGTGAGACCATCAGCCGATTGTCCGGCAGCCGACCTCTGACCGCTGCCGGATTTTCGAACAAAATGGGCAGCATAATGGATCCCGCAGGCCCCTTTCTGCGTTAGAGGGCTGGGGGATGTCGTCGCGAACAATGGCAACGGGCAGGGCGGACAGCAACATGAGGCGGATCATTCCAAGGCAAAAAGGACCAGAAAATGCGATTGTTGAGTGCTCATCTCGCACCCGAAATACAAAAGGCTCTGCTTAAAGATATTCGCGCAATCGTGGCCAAAGCCCCGCTTTTCACCCCGACCATGCCGCGCTGGGGCAAACCTTTGTCGGTGCGCATGTCCAACTGCGGCCCGTTGGGCTGGCTATCGGACAAATCGGGCTATCGCTATGAGCCGGTCCATCCAGTCACCGGTCAGCCTTGGCCTGCAATCCCTGATCGCTTGATGCAGCTCTGGCAGGATCTGACCGGCTACCCGTTGCCGCCTGAAGCCTGTTTGATCAATTATTATCGTCCGGACGCCAAAATGGGCCTCCATGTCGACAATGACGAAGAGGATTTCGATGCACCGATCCTGTCTGTCTCGCTCGGCGATGATGCCCGCTTTCGCCTTGGTGGCAGGGAACGCAAGGATCCAACCCAGAGCTTCCTGCTCCAGTCCGGTGACGTGTTGCTGCTCGAAGGCGAAGACCGCCTCGCCTATCATGGGGTCGACAAGATCTATCCCGGCACCTCGACTTTGCTCAAAGAGCCGGGCCGGATCAATTTGACCATGCGGCGGGTGACAAAGGCCGGAAGTGACACGAGACCGGAAGGAGCCAGCCGTGACTGAGCCGAAAAACAGCGTCCATGCTTTCCTCAATACCGGTAGCGGCACCTTTCGCACCGCCGATCTCGACGCCGTCAAGGATCATATCCAGCAGGCCTTGGCTGATCACTATGATGCAGTGACCTTTCATGTGGGAGACGGCAAGGCGTTGATCGACGACATGGAGAAAACCGCCCGCAGCGAAGATTTTGCGGTCCTGTTGGCCGGTGGGGGCGATGGCACCGTGTCGGCGGCAGCTGAATTTGCCTGGAAGCATGACAAGATCCTTGCGGTCATTCCAGGCGGCACGATGAATCTGTTTGCCCGTTCGTTGGCCATGCCGCTTGATCTCGATGCTGCCATCGATGCTTTGGGGCACAGCCAAATGCGCGCCTATGACATCGCAACCGCCAACGGTCGTCCCTTTGTCCATCAAATGTCGATTGGTCTGCACCCACGGATGATTCGCAAGCGTGATCGTCTGACCTATGGCTCGCGCTTTGGCAAAATGGCCGCCAGCCTGAAAGCTTTTTGGCGGACCATCGCCCGCATGCCGCTCTATCAGTTGACCCTCTCAATCGACGGCACACCGGAAACCTGCAAACTGAGTGCCCTGTCCATTTCCAACAATCTGTTCGGTGGCACCACACCGCCCTTTGCCGAGCAGCCCGATGGTGGGCGGCTCGGTGTCTATATGGTTGGCCGGATGAACCGCCAAAAGGCACTGAAACTGGGCGCTGATCTGTTGCTAGGGCAAACCCACGACAATCCCGACCTCACAATCAGGGCTGCCAGGAAGGTCGAGATTTCAATGACAAGCCGCAAGAAACCGGCCAAATGCGTTCAGGATGGCGAATTGCTGCCCTTGGAAGACAAGGTGACGATTGAGCTTCACCCCAAAAGCCTCAGGGTCTTGAGTGCGAAAACGGACTGAACCGGGCCGCACCAATGCCATTCACTTTCGATCCTTGACGCTTTCCATCACCACAAAGGTCGATGTGTGGGACACATGGGGCAGGGCGGAGATTTTCTCACCCAGCACCTTGCGATAGTTCGACATGTCACGGGTGCGGATTTTCAGAAGATAGTCGAAATTCGACGCGATCATGTGGCATTGCTCGATTTCCCTGATATGGCGCACCGCCTCGTTGAAGGCATTGAGCGCGTCCGATCGTGTATCGCTGAGGGAGACCTGCACAAAAGCGATATGCCCTTCGCCAAGCTTTTCCGGGTCAAGCATCGCGCCATAGCCACGGATATAGCCCTTCTCCTCCAGCTTGCGCATCCTGAGCTGGCAAGGGGTCTTTGATAGACCGACCTTTTTTGCAAGGTCAGTGATCGTGATCCGCCCGTCGTCGGCCAGAACGTCGAGAATTTTGCGATCAAGATTGTCCAAATTGTCCATAATTGTCAAAATTTCTAGGCATTGAATGAAGTCTATGGACCAAAAATAAGAGAATTTGGCTAAATTTGCAAATCATTCAGTCGGTTCGCCTAGGCATTTTCCGCTATTCTGAAGCCATCTTCCAAGCAATCACATCGCTTCGCGGTCCCGACATTCTTCGCCTGAAACAGAGCGAAAATCAAAGCAAAAGCAAGATCGAGCCGCCGAGCCAAGCCGTCCAAGGAGGTCCATATGGATCAACAGAACAGCGAGCGGGCACAGGATCTGACTGACCGCATGACCAGCCTTCGCACCATCATCCGCGATCATTATCTGGCCGATGAGGCGCAAAATGTCCGTCGTCTGATGCAGGAAGCTGATCTCGACGAGTATCTCTGCGCCCGGGCCAGCAAACGTGCCGCCGATCTGGTCCGGACCATCCGTACCAGCACCGCTCCGACCATGATGGAAAGCTTTCTGGCCCAATATGGCCTGTCGACCAAAGAGGGCATTGCCCTGATGTGTCTGGCCGAAGCCCTGCTGCGGGTGCCGGACCCGGACACCATCGATGCGCTGATTTCCGACAAGATCGCCCCCAGTGAATGGGGTGTGCATCTGGGCAAATCGGCCTCCTCGCTGGTCAATGCCTCCACCTGGGGCCTGATGTTGACCGGCAAGCTGCTCAAAACCGACGAAGAAAAAGGGCTGGCCACGACGCTCCATTCGATGGTCAAACGGATGGGCGAACCCGTGGTGCGGACCGCCGTGGCGCAGGCGATGAAGGAACTGGGGCGCCAGTTCGTGCTGGGCACCACCATCGAAAAGGCCACCAACCGTGCTGAGGGCATGCAAAAGAAGGGCTATGTCTATTCCTACGACATGCTTGGCGAATCGGCCCGCACCGAAGCGGATGCGATGCGCTATCACATTGCCTATTCTGATGCGATCACCGCGCTGGCCAAGCATTGCAAGTCCGATGACACGATGAAGAATCCGGGCATTTCGGTCAAACTGTCGGCGCTTCATTCCCGCTATGAGATGGGCAAGAAGGACCGGGTGCTCAAGGAACTCACCTCGCGCACCCTGTCGCTGGCCCTGCTGGCCAAATCCGCCAATATGGGCTTCAACATCGATGCGGAGGAAATGGACCGCCTCGATCTGTCCCTTGATGTGATCGAAAAGGTCTTTTCTGATCCGGCGCTGGCTGGCTGGGATGGCTTTGGTGTCGTGGTCCAGAGCTATGGCCACCGTGCTTCCTTCGTTGTCGACTGGCTCTATGCCCTGACCCACAAGCTGGACCGCAAGATCACCGTGCGCCTCGTCAAGGGGGCCTATTGGGATGCCGAGGTCAAACGCGCCCAGGTGATGGGCCTTGAAAGCTTCCCGGTCTTTACCCGCAAGGTCAATTCCGATGTCTCCTATCTGTCCAATGCCCGCCGCTTGCTGGACATGACAGACCGGATCTACCCGCAATTTGCCTCGCACAATGCCCATTCGGTGGCTGCCATCCTCGAAATTGCCCAGACCATGGGCATCCGCAAGGACCGGTTCGAATTCCAGCGTCTGCATGGCATGGGGGAAAGCCTGTTCGAAACCCTGATGAAGACCGAATATGTCAATTGCCGCATCTATGCGCCGGTCGGTGCCCACGAAGATTTGCTGGCCTATCTGGTCCGCCGTCTGCTGGAAAATGGCGCCAACTCGTCCTTCGTCAACCAGATTGTCGATGAGAGCATCGCGCCGGAAGAAATCGCCAAGGATCCCTTCGCACAGGTGCGCAGCCTTGGCGATGCGATTGCCAATCCTTACATCACCAAACCAAAAGACATTTTTGGTGCAAAACGCGTCAATAGCCAGGGGTGGGATCACACCGATCCGGTCACCATGGCCAAATTGGATGCGAAACGTGGTCGTTTCAAGACCCACCAATGGTCGGCAAAGCCAATGGTTGACGGATATGAAACCGCTTCCGAAATGAAACCGGTTTTCAACCCTGCCGACCCAAGTGACCAAATCGGTCTTGTCGCGCAAGCCTCCAGCGATGATGTCGAAGCGGCTCTTGCTGCCAGCCTCAAAGGGTTCGAGGACTGGTCACAGGTGCCGACCGCCGAGCGCGCTGCGATTCTGCGCAAGGTCGGTGATCTGTATGAAGACCATGCTCCGGAATTTTTTGCACTTGCCAGCCGCGAAGCGGGAAAGACCATGCTTGATGCCATCGGCGAAGTGCGCGAGGCGGTCGATTTTGCCCGCTTCTATGCCAATGAAGCAGAGCGTCTGGAAGCCGAGGCCAAAAAGCAGGCGCGCGGAACCATCGCCTGCATCTCGCCCTGGAATTTCCCGCTCGCCATCTTCACCGGCCAGATTTTGGCGGCGCTCGCCGCTGGCAATGCGGTTTTGGCCAAGCCCGCAGGCCCAACCCCGCTGATCGCCGCCCGTGCCGTTGAGCTGATGCATGAAGCCGGCGTGCCAAAAGCCGCGATGCAGCTGTTGCCCGGCAGTGGCCGCACCGTTGGCACGCCGATCACCAGCGATCCGCGGATTGCCGGGGTTTGCTTCACCGGCTCGACCGGCGTTGCTCAGACCATCAACCGCGCCATGGCGGAACATGTTTCCCCGGACGCGCCTGTCATTGCCGAGACCGGGGGTCTCAATGCAATGATTGTTGATTCCACCGCCCTGCCGGAACAGGCCGTGCGCGATATCCTCGCCTCGAGCTTCCAGTCGGCCGGCCAGCGCTGCTCGGCCTTGCGCATGCTTTATGTGCAGGAGGACATTTATGAACGAGTGATCGAGATGCTCAAGGGCGCAATGGCTGAACTGGCTTTGGGCAATCCATGGGACTGGGTGACCGATATCGGCCCGGTGATTGATCAGGCCGCCAAGGGCAAGATCGACGCCCATTGCGAGCAAATGCGTGCCGCTGGCAAGCTGATCAAGCAGTTGAATGTGCCGGAGAGCGGCATTTTCTGCGCGCCGACCATCATTCAGCTCTCCGGTATTGAAGAGTTGGAGGAGGAAATTTTCGGTCCCGTCCTTCATGTGGCCTCCTTCGCCGCACGCGATGTGCACAAGGTGGTTGAGACCATCAATGCCAAGGGCTTTGGCCTGACCTTTGGACTTCACACCCGCATGGACAATCGGGTGCAGGACATTGTTGACCGAATCAAGGTCGGCAACATTTATGTCAATCGCAACCAGATCGGCGCCATTGTTGGCTCGCAGCCCTTCGGTGGCGAAGGCCTGTCTGGAACCGGCCCGAAAGCCGGTGGCCCGCACTATGTCAATCGCTTCTATCAGGGGGCTGCCCCGGCAACCGGCACGATGAGTGGCGAGCAAATCGCCACTGTCGAGCTGCAATATGCGATCCATGAGCTGCAGACCGAGCACGAGCTGCGCACCCACTGGGCGGCCAATGCCTTCCGCTACGCCGCGCTGAAAGGCGTTTGCGACATGCCGGTTGAGTTTGATGCTCATATGGGAGAGCCGCTCGAACCGCAGGAAATGCCCGGACCGACCGGGGAGTCCAACCGGCTGACTTTTGCACCGCGCGGTATTGCGCTGGTGATCGGGGGCGATGATACCGAAACCCTGAAAATGACAGTGGCTGCGCTGGTTGGTGGATGTGCGGTGGTGCTGGTCGCGCCGGGCGCCAAGGCCCTTGCGGAACAGCTCAAGCCATCAGGGGCGCCGATTGTCGGTTTCGATGGTCATGTCGATATCGAAACAATGTCCCATCTGGACTCGATTGATGCCATCGCCTGTTGCTTTGAAGCTGACATCAAACGGGCCCTCCGCATTGAAATTGCCAAACGTGACGGGGTTTTGATGCCACTGATTGTCGAAGCCGATCCGGCCCGTTTCATCCTCGAGCGACATCTCTGCATCGACACGACGGCGTCCGGTGGCAACGCGCAACTGTTGGCAGCGGCTGAAGGGCGTGTAAAATAAAGAAATAAATTCAATATGATGAAATAGGGCAAGAAAAACTTGGAAAAGTTTTTCTTGCCCTTTGTCGTTTCTCTGGCATTCTGGAGCGGTATCACTGCCCAAACCACGTCTTGGATCATGATGTGATAAATGGAAAATGCCCACCTGCAAGGAAAACCGATCCGGGCACCAAGCCATGCACATTTCCAAAGTCAGACAGAGTCGAGGTTCCACATGTCGCGAAAGCTACCGCCCTTCAGCGCCGTCAAGGCCTTCGAAGCTGCAGCGCGTCATGGTTCTTTTGCGCGCGCAGCGCAGGAACTGGATGTCACTTCGACCGCCATCAGTCAGCATGTCAAGGGCTTGGAGACGTGGCTGGGAGAGGTCCTGTTCGTTCGTCGGGCCAACAAGGTGAAACTGACGGACGCTGGCGAGCGTTATCTGCCAGACGTGACCCGCCTGCTCGATCAGCTTGCGACGCTGATGCCACCCAAACAAGGCGACGTCCCACTTGTCTCTCTCACCATTGCCTTGCCGCCCGCCTTGCTCGATGGCTGGCTGTTGCCCAGCCTGCAGGACTTTTATCAACTCAATCCACAGGTGGAAATCATTCCTCGCGGAGAATCAAGGCGTGGTGGCAGCCAGAATATGGGCGCGCTCGATTTCCTGATTACCAACCGAGAGGCAAAAGACGGCGACCTTCTCAGCGAACCTCTGTATGATGATGCGATCCTGCCGGTCTGCTCTCAGCAATATCGGGATCTGTTGGGTCTTCAGGATCCCCATAACTGGAAATCGGTGACCTTGTTGCATGACAGTCATTGCGAAGCCGATTGGCAGGTCTGGGCTGAGGCGAGAGCGAGCCTTTCTCTGGATTGGCATGCGGGCCTCAATTATCCCAATCAATGGCTGGCGCTCGAAGCCGCCAGACAGGGCAGGGGTGTCTTTATGGCCCATGCTGCCCTGACGCATGCCGCGCTGGCAGACGGAAGCCTCGTTGCATTGGATAGCACGCCTCTTGCCACCGGCCAAACAATGCGACTGGTGCGCCAACGTGGCCATATCAGCCCGGCGGCCATTCAGTTCCGATCCTGGATTATTACAGCGCTTGGCAGATCGTAAAACCGCAACAACATGCCCATTACGTAAACGATAGATTTCATCAGGGCAAAAAAAAGGAGACCCGTTGGAGGTCTCCTTATAGGCGTGATCCATGGGTATGGTGCCAGCAGAGGAACGTCGAGGGGAGGAGAGAGACGCACTGGCGAACCCGAACCACAAGGTTGAGTCCACTTTAGTCTCAGACCGAACGCCTCTCTTTGACTAAAATCATTGGAACCATCCAAAAAAGGCCTGCAAGGTGCGACGAAACGGCGCACTTTCGCCTTTGATCGAGATATTCTCGCGACAGAATCCCATCGATGTGAAAAAGCCGCTGCCGCTTACGAGAGCGGCAACGGCTTTGGGTTCTTCTATGCGGTAATATCAGACGCTTTTGTCGAGACCTTCGCCTGATGCATCGTCTGTTGACTCTTCATCCGCAGCTGGGGACACGAATTTCGGTCCCCCCTTGGCCACGCCGACCATCGCCGGACGCAGAACGCGGGTGCCGATCACATAACCGGCCTGAACCACCTGAACCACGGAATTGTTCGGCACTTCCGGGTTCGGCACTTCAAACATCGCCTGATGATAATTGGGATCGAATTTCTCGCCTTCCGGGTTCAGCTTTTTGACACCATGCTTTTCCAGTGTCTTGAGCATTTCCCGCTCGGTCATCGCCGTGCCATCGAGCAAAGCTTTCAGTGCACCCTCGGCGGCAACGCGCTCTTCATCGGCAACGGCTTCCTGACCGCGACGCAGATTGTCAGCAACGGCAAGCATGTCACGCGCAAAGCTGGCGACCGAAAACTGCTTGGCATCGCGCACTTCCTTCTCGGTACGGCGGCGCAGATTTTCCATTTCGGCGACGGTGCGCAGAAGCTGATCTTTCATCTCGCCATGTTCTTTTTCCAACTCGGCAATCCGAAGCTCGGCTGCTTCCAGCGGATTGAGATAGGGCGCATCGGTTGCAGTCTCTTCAACCGGAGCCTCGGCAAGCGGATCCTCGACAGTTTCAGAGTTTTGCTTTTCTTCAGACATCAATTGGCCTCGCTTTTGGAACGAGTGCGCATGCGGGTGAGGCATATCACCGTAACGCGCACCAAACATCCTCAGGTCTTTTGGTTTGCACCCGATATCAGGCTTTTCAGCAGAAAATCAAGTAGTGCAGGGCAAAGAGATGCAAAAGCCGCGGATATTTCAAGGCGATTCACACCCCAAAGGACATGCAGTGGCCTTCTGGACTATTTTGACGTCAAAAAACGGGGGACCTTAGGCACCGGTCACGATTCAGGGTTTCTCCGACAACATGCTGGTCAAGACCCGAGCGGTATAATCGACCATTGGCACGATGCGGGCATAGTTCAACCGCGTTGGACCAATCACGCCAAGAATGCCGACAATATTCTGCTCACTATCCCGATAGGGCGAGACAATGACCGACGAGCCGGACAGGGAGAAAAGCTTGTTTTCCGATCCGATATAGATCCGGACCCCGTCCCCTTGATCAGCCAGCTGCAACAACTGCACCAGATCTTTTTTGGTCTCCAGATCATCAAACAGATGCCGGATCCGCTCAAGATCTTCCCGCGCGGTGACATGCTCCAACAAATTGGACCGCCCGCGAACAATCAGGCTCTGTGGCTGGTCCGTGTTGGCCCCGGCCCATGTGGCGAGCCCGGCTTCCACCAGCTTGGCGGTTAGTTCATCCAGTTCGGCCTGCAATGCATGGCGATGGGCCTCGATTTCGGTCTGCGCCGCCGTCAGCGTCTTGCCGCGAATATGGGCATTGAGAAAATTGCTGGCTTCCGTCAGCGCTGAGGCGGGCAGGCCCGAGGGCAGGTCGATCAGACGATTCTCGACCCGATCTTCCTCATCCACCAGCACGACCAAGGCCTTGGTCGCTTCCAGCCGGACAAATTCCACATGCTTGAGCCTTTTATCTTGCTTCGATGTCAGCACAAGGCCCGCCCCGGATGACAGACCCGATAGCATCTTGCTGGCTTTTGTCAGAAGATTGTCGACCCCGGCCTCATGATCCGGTGACGCGGTCATCTGGCTTTCAATGCTGCGGCGCTCATCATTTGACAGATCGCCAAATTCCAGCATCGCATCAACAAAGAAGCGCAAGCCCATTTCGGTTGGCAACCGCCCGGCACTGGTATGGGGCGCATAAATCAAGCCCAGATGCTCCAGATCCGACATCACATTGCGCACCGAGGCAGGGGACAGGGATATCGGCAGGGCGCGTGAAATGCTGCGCGAACCGACCGGATCCCCGGTTTGCAGATAGGATTCGACAATGGTCCGGAAAATGTCCTTCAACCGGTCATCCATCCCGGTAAAGGGCGGAAAGCTGTTTATGCGATCGATCATCTGACACTCTCTGTCGATAACAGGCTCCGTGGTTTCGAAGCATCGTTCCATATTCTTATGCCCCAAAAACACGAAATGCTGCAAGCACCCCTTGTCTCAAGGCCCATGCACTTCTAGAAAGCTCTTCAAGCATGTGCAATGCACAAGATATAGATGTGACCGGACCGGAAACAATGGCCCATGTGGCCAACATCCCTTTCACCCTTGCGTGAGCGGGGGATCAGGCGTCCCGGCCATTCGACACAGCAAGCAGGAGACTTCAATGCGCCCGTCCAAACGTACCCCAGACCAGAAGCGCGAGGTGACGATCACGCGCAATGTCTCCAAACATGCGGAAGGCTCCTGCCTGATCAAGTTTGGCGATACCCATGTGCTCTGCACCGCCAGCCTTGAAGAGCGCATCCCGCCCTGGCTCCGAGGTCAGAATCGCGGCTGGGTGACCGCTGAATATGGCATGCTGCCGCGCGCCACCGGCGATCGCATGCGCCGTGAGGCCAGCGCGGGCAAACAATCTGGCCGGACACAGGAAATCCAGCGCCTGATTGGCCGTTCCCTGCGTGCTATTGTCGATCTGGAAGCGCTCGGTGAACGTCAGATCACCGTCGATTGCGACGTCATTCAGGCCGATGGCGGCACCCGCACCGCCTCCATCACCGGTGCCTGGATTGCCTTGCGCGATTGCATCGAGTGGATGCGCAGCCGCAGCATGGTCGCCAAGGATGCCGCCATCCTCAAGGATCAGGTCGCAGCCATTTCCTGCGGCATCTATAACGGCACCCCGGTGCTGGATCTTGATTATCTGGAGGATTCCGACGCTGAAACCGACGCCAACTTCGTCATGACCGGCAAGGGCGGCATCGTCGAAATTCAGGGCACCGCGGAAGGCGAGCCATTCTCCGAAGAAGAATTGATGGCTCTGATGGGGCTGGCCAAGAAAGGAATCGGCGAATTGCTGACCCTTCAGCTCGCCGACGAAGCCTGAGCCAATCCGCCCACAACAAAGAGAGCATCCGATGAGCAATCAGCTTAGTGTCGACACGCCGCTTGTGGTGGCGAGCCACAATAAGGGCAAGATCCGCGAGATTCAGGAATTGCTGGCCCATTATGGCCTGAGCATCAAGACCGCAGCCGAATTGGAGCTGGACGAGCCGGAAGAAACCGGCACCACCTTCGAGGCCAATGCGGAACTGAAGGCCTTGGCTGCCGCCAAAGCCACGGGCCTGCCGGCTTTGGCCGATGATTCCGGCTTTGCGGTCGATGCCCTTGATGGCGATCCGGGCATCTATTCCGCGCGTTGGGCGGGGCCTGCCAAGGATTTCGCCTTGGCCATGCGCAATGTCGAGGAAAAGCTGCAAGCCAAGGGCGCAACCGAGCCCAAAGACCGGACGGGCCGCTTCATCGCGGTGCTCTGTCTGGCTTGGCCCGATGGCGAGACCCAATTCTTCCGCGGCGAAGTGGCAGGCGAGGTCATCTGGCCACCGCGCGGAGACAAAGGCTTTGGCTATGATCCGATGTTCGTCCCTGAAGGCCATGACATCACCTTTGGCGAAATGACCTCAGAGCAAAAACATGGCTGGAAACCGGGCGGCGATCGCGGCCTGTCCCATCGCTCCCGCGCCTTCAAGCTCTTTTCCGATGCTTGCCTTGAGTCTTTTCTCAAGTAACATGAAAGTCCCAAGCCCCGACCGCCCTTTCGGGCTGGTCGGGGTTTTTGCCTCTTCGCCATTGGCATGGAGAGAGGCCTGATCTGTCAGGAACCATGATGATCGCACGCGCCGCCAGCATCGTAAAACACACAAAGAATGGGACAGGGCCAGCCTCACCCGGTTTCGGGCTCTATCTTCATTGGCCCTTCTGCATGGCCAAATGCCCCTATTGTGACTTTAACAGCCATGTGCGCCATCAGCCGGTTGATCAAAACCGTTTCGCCGACGCAATGATCGCTGAAATGCGCCTTTATGCCGAGCGCCAAAAGGCGGCGGGCAAGCGTCAGGCGCTAACCTCGATCTTTTTCGGTGGCGGCACCCCGTCGCTGATGAAGCCGCAAACCGTCGCTGCTTTGCTCGATGCCGCTGCGGGCCTCTGGACCATGGCCGACGATATCGAAGTGACGCTGGAAGCCAACCCGACTTCGGTCGAAGCGGATCACTTTAAAGGCTATGCTAAGGCCGGCGTCAATCGCGTCTCACTGGGGGTGCAGTCGCTCTATGATGACCAATTGCGCTTTTTGGGGCGCCTGCACAGCGCCGAGGAAGCCAAGGCGGCGATCAAACTGGCGCAAGCCCATTTCCCGCGCATGTCCTTTGATCTCATCTATGCCCGTCCGCACCAGACCCCAAACCTCTGGGCGAAGGAATTGCGCGAAGCCATCGCCCTGTCGGCGGATCATCTCTCGCTCTATCAGCTGACCATCGAGCAGGACACGCCTTTCTTCAAACTCTATCGCAATGGCAAATTCGAGCTGCCCGATGAAGACACCTCGGTGGCTTTGTATGAAATGACCCATGAAGAGCTGGAGCGCCACGGCATGCCAGCCTATGAAATTTCCAACCATGCCCGCCCGGGCAGCGAATCCCGTCACAATCTGACCTATTGGCGTTATGGCGATTATGTCGGCGTCGGGGCCGGGGCCCATGGGCGACTGAGCCTGTCCAACGGCCGCATCGCCACCGCCAATGAACGCCATCCAGAAAGCTGGCTGAAACGGGTCGAGGCCGACGGCACCGGAGCGCTGAGCGAAGAAGTGCTCAGTCTCGAAGCCCAGAGCGACGAATTTCTGATTATGGGCCTGCGCGTCAAAGAGGGCATCGATACCGCCCGCTATGAGCGCCTTGCAGGCAGGCCGCTCGACGCCAAAAAGATAGCGATGCTGGTGGAAGGTGGCTTTTTGGAGCAAACCAGCCCAACCCGCATCCGCGCCACCCGCCAAGGCTTTTTGATGCTCAACAGTCTGGTGGCAGAATTGGCCTGCTAGGCCAACAGGCTCGGCTGATCCTTGAAACAGGCCAGCAGCATGTAGGAATGGATCCCGGCAATGAAGCGCGCCTGCAAGGTCTCATTCACCAGCTTGTTGAATTCCTTCATGCTCTTGCAATAGACCCGGACCATGAAATCATACTCTCCGGTGATGGAATAGCATTCATGGATTTCCTGTGTTCGCTCGATCAGTTCGAGTGTTTTTTGCCGGGCGTCCATTTCGGTCCTGCGATATTGCACCATGATCGACGCAGCCACTCCAAGCCCGGCTTTCTCCCGGTTGAGAATGGCGGCATAGCGCGCGATCACCCCGATTTCCTCAAGCCGTTTGAGACGGCGAAAAACTTGCGACGAAGACAGCCCAACCTTGTCCGCCAAATCAAGTCGCGGAATCTGACTGTCTTCGAGCAACAGATTCAGAATGCGCACATCATGTCTATCTAGAGCCGTATCGTGCATGATTTCTCTCACTAAAGCGCAATTTTCATCGACAATTTTGCAAAAGAGCCGGTGTAACAAGGCAACTTTGCTAAGATATGCGCATCCCTTTGAGATAGATTGGCGCCAATTCTAAGTCTAAATCTGGATGATCCTGCCCATGAGCATGACGGCCCTGACTGTCTTCATTCCCACCTTCTTCTTTGTTTCGCTTACCCCGGGCATGTGCATGACCCTGGCGCTCAGCCTTGGCATGAGCATCGGCTATCGCCGTACCCTGTGGATGATGCTGGGTGAAGTGCTTGGCGTCGGACTGGTCTCTGTCGCTGCGGTGCTCGGCATTGCCAGTGTGATGCTGACCTATCCGTGGATGTTTCTGGCAATGAAGACGATGGGCGCGGCCTATCTCTTCTATCTCGGCATTTCCATGTGGCGCTCAAAGGGCAAAATGGCCCTGAGCAGCAGCCAAAGCGAGATGCAGCTTGGACGGAATTGGGATCTGATGGCGCAAGGCTTCATGACCGCCATTGCCAATCCCAAGGGTTGGGCTTTCATGATTTCGCTTCTGCCGCCCTTCATTGACAGCTCTCGGCCGCTGGCCAGCCAGTTGACGATTTTGGTGGCGATCATCTTGCTGTTTGAATTCATCTGCATGAGCATTTATGCAGCCGGCGGCAAGGGCCTGCGCAGCCTGTTGGGCAATGCCAGAAATGTTCGCCTGATGAACCGCCTCTCCGGTTCCCTCATGATGGGCGTCGGCCTCTGGCTGTTTCTAAGCTGAAGGCAACCGGAGCAGACAGAGCGGGGGGTGGTAAGCTGCAATTTTATGGCGCTTTAAGTCACTTCTCTCCGGCCCCCCATCTCCACCAATGCGGGAAGTGTACATGATTACTCATTTTCTCTATGTTTATCAAGTAATTGGCGGATTTAAGGGCTTCTAGAGTGCCGTCAAGAGTCCAGAGATATATTTGCAACAAATAGAAATGCTAGCTTTACTTGTCTTTTATTGATTTGAAGTTGTGCTTTGGATGTGTTACCTGAAAATCTAGTTTTTGGACCTTGTCGTCGGCCTCCGGAGCAATCCTGAAACCACAACAATGTGCCTCTTTTGTTTGTGATTGGATTTGAATATGAAGAAAATTCTTTGCGCCTTGGCCGTTTCGCTTGCCAGCCTGCAGGCGGCTTCCGCTGCTGATATGCAGATGGAAATGACCCATGACTGGAGCGGTATCTATGCTGGTTTGTCCGCTGGCTATGGCTTCGGCAATGTGGATCAGTCTTCTACTTTCGGTGGCCTGAGAAACAGCCTCGACATGAGCGGTGCCATTGGCGGTGTGGTTGTCGGCTATAATTACCAGTCCAACAATTTCGTCTTCGGCGTCGAAGCCGATGCCTCTCTGGCCAATATTGAAGGCAGCTCGGCTGCTGCTGCTGGCAAAACCTGTTTTGTCGCTACGCCAAACTGTCATCAGGAAGTCAATGCCCTGCTGACCGCCCGCGCACGCGTTGGTGTGGCCTTTGACAGCATCATGCCATATGTGACCGGTGGTCTGGCCTTGGCCCATGTCAAGAAAGACCGCAATGTGGCTGGCTTTGACTATGACAATTGGTCAACCGGTTTTGCGGTTGGTGCCGGTGTCGACTATGCCCTCAAGGATGGTTTCAGCCTGCGGGCCGAATATCTCTATGCCTCGATCGAAGATCAGAAGGTCACCATTGGCGGTGTCACCAACACCGACAAATTTGATGGCCTGAATATCTTCCGCGTTGGCCTGACAAAGAGCTTCTGATCAATTGATCACCTGACAATCAAAAGAGCCTGCTTTTCAGCAGGCTTTTTTGTTCGTCTCGCCGTTCGGCTTGCGACACCGCTCCCGCCTGACCCTGCTGGCATCCCAATGCCAGCAAGCGGGATGAGCGAAGGAATGCGCTTGCCAGAATGGCGCGATTGGATCAGTCTCGGATTCCACCGTCTGCGACCCAGTCCTGTTGGTGCGCAATCCACTGGGCAAGGTGCCGACACTGATTCTGGAGAATGAAGAGGTTCTCTATGACAGCCGGGTTATCCTTGACTGTCTTTATGAACGCAAGGGAAAGGCCGCTTTCCAGTTTCGCGGTCCGGACAAGTATCAGGGCCTGATCAGACAGGCGCTTGCCCGGATGTGGGCGAGCGGCAAATGCATCACAGGCACTGCAGGGACCTGAAGGATCACGTCGCCAGATGGGATGGATATCGACACTCTTTGTTCACAAGGCGATAGACTTGGCCGTCGGAGATGCGCCCGCCTCAAGGACGGTTCGGCAGGCGCTTTATCGGCTGGTGGATGTTGATCCGGACGCGCCAAGTGACCCCAGACAGATGGTAGCCGATGATCGTTTCTTTGATCTGCTCGAACATCTGGCAGCAGAGTTTGAGCAGGGCCATGCGATCCCGATCAAAATCGGCGCGTCGATGCGCTGCGATGATTATGGCGCTTTCGGTCTGGCCTTCAAATCCGCTCCCGATTTGATGGGGTCCTATCGCCGGGTGGAGCGCTTTGGCAAGGTCGTCACATCGATTGCCAATTTTCAGGTCAAACCCATGGATGGCATCCTTCTGTTATCGGTGATCCCCGCACCGAGCCAGCGTTTGGGTCTGGCCATGACCAATGAACTGGCTCTGGCCGCTGCCTGGTCCTTGACCCGCGAGGTGAGCCAAGTATCCTTTGTGCCTCTCGCAATCCATCTGGCGCGGGAAAAACCCACGGATGAAACCGCCTACCAGACCCATTTTCAAGGGCCGGTCCATTTTGCCGCTGGCCACAACACGCTGGAACTTGCCACCACCGACGCGCTTCGGACCAATCGCTTGGCGGATCAGGGCATGGCGCAGTTTTTCGAGACGCATCTCGAACAGGAACTGTCGGCTTTCAGTGCCCAGACGGCGCTCGAAAGCCAGATCTTGGACCATGTTGGCAAAGCCCTCAGCGAAGGCGCCCCGAGTTTGGCTGACATGGCCGACAGGTTGGGCATGAGCCGTCGCACCCTGCAGCGCAGGCTGTCAGCGGCGGGGCTGGCCTATCAGGATCTGGTTTCCAAGGCCCGCAAGACACTGTCCGAGCAGTTGTTGCGTGAAACCGACTATGCGCTTGCTGAAATCGCTTTCCTTGCGGGCTTTTCGGATCAGAGCACGTTCACCCGTGCCTTCAAGCGCTGGCATGATTGCACACCGGCCAGCTTTCGCCGCGGCATGTGAGACCCGACTGGCGACTGGCCCCGCCATCTGACGCGACCGGCCCAAAAATTGGCGCTCTGAGCCAAGGCAACAGGCTCCTCGATTGCTATCCATCGCCATCCATGCAGCCAGACTGCATTTGAGCGAACCAATCGAAGGGCAAAATCATGCAGACTACGTTGTTTCAGAAAGTGACCTTGGCCCTTGGCGGCCTTATCGCACTTGCCATTGGCTGCTTCTTGCTGCTCGACCCGCAAGCCTTCTATGCCAGCTACGGGGTAGCCCTTGGCACAGACCCTAGTTTGTTGAGCGACTTGCGCGCCCCCGGTGCAGGCCTTGCCAGCCTTGGCGGTATTATGCTGGCGGGTGCGTGGCGCGCGGCATGGACACCGTTCGCCCTGATCGCTGCCTTGTCGGTTTATTGCGCTTTTCCCATTGGCCGGATTGTCAGTCTGGTGCTTGATGGCATGCCCTCGAGCGGCATTCTCGGTGCCTTCGCCATTGAAGTTGTTATTGCCCTTTTGTTGCTTCTGGCTTTCGGCCCCCGACGCAAAAGCCAAATGCACGAGGCCCCCAACAGACTGTGATTGCCGTTTGATAAAGCTTGCGTGGGATCGAGGATCGGCACAATCTGTCCTCCCCTAGCCTGCACAGATATATCATGCCTTGCTTCCCTCCTGTCGCAGACATCTCTTGCCCACTTGGATCCAGGATCACCTTGATGAAACTTCTGATCAGCCCCACGTCTCCCTATGCGCGGACCGCCAGAATGGCCGTGTCTGTTCTTGAGCTGGACAAGGAGGTCACCATCCAGACTGTCAATCATCGAGGCCATGACGAAACCCTGCTGGTACGCAATCCACTGGGCAAGGTGCCGACACTGATTCTGGAGAATGAAGAGGTTCTCTATGACAGCCGGGTTATCCTTGACTGTCTTTATGAACGCAAGGGAAAGGCCGTTTTCCAGTTTCGCGGTCCGGACAAATATCAGGGCCTGACCAGACAGGCGCTTGCCGCCGGTTTGATGGACTGCACCATTGCAGCTGCGATTGAGACGCGAAACCACGATCAGGACCGCCAGAATTCCCAATGGATTGATCGTCAGGAGGGCAAAATTCTGCGTGCTCTGGCCATGTTGGATCAGGCCCATCTGGTGACAGACTTCGCACCGCTGCCATCCGCCGACCAGCTCTTTCTGGCCAGCGCGCTTGGTTATCTTGATTTCACCACTCAAGGAACCTGGTGGGGGAAATGGCAGCAAAGCTGGCAAGAATCACATCCAAATTTGGCCCAATGGTTGCAGGAATTTGCTGACGCTGTGCCAGCCTTTGGCGCCACGACGCCAACAGCCTGACAGAAGCAAGGAGCGGTCGCGGTAAAAGCCAGACCATTCCCCTGTGGGTCAGCCATGCATCTTGGCGCCTTTGGTGATCTTGTCGACGATTTTCTTGTCTGCTCGCAAGGCGATACCCACGGTGTTGAGTTCATCAGGGCCATGGTCTGCAAAGACGGCCCGGTTGGCGGCGTCATGCCCGGTGGCGAACATCTCCTCGATATAGGCCACGGTGGCCACATCCCGACTCTGAGCGCGTTTGCGAATGGTGGCGAGCTGACTGGCCGTGGCGGACAAGACAATCACCGGCTGAACAGACATCGGCAGATGCGCATTATTCTGGTCATCAATGTAGGCCGCACCAATAATACCGGGATTGGCTCCGGTAATACCGCTCATCAGAAAGGCGGTTACGTTTAGCTTTTGCCAGATCTCAAGGTCTTCACGAACAACAATGCAAATCTTTGTGTCAAACATGGTTTGAGGGGTCTTTCCTGTTCGGGTTGGTATGGAGATCATCTCTTTTCGCTCCTCATTCAAGCCAAAGACAGCCCGCGGCAGCCTGCGGCTCGTCAACTTTGTGTGACGGAAGGAAAGGAAAGTGATATGCAGTTTTGACCTATTTTTCTTCGATAGATTGTCTCATCAGAGGAAATAAGTTCTGTGATTGGTCGATAGACTCGTGTATCACTCTGCAAGGACCGCTTCTATCGAAACCATTTCGGATGCCAGGTGAAAAAATGAACATTGACCGAACGGATCGACGCATTTTGGCGCTTCTGTCGAACAATGCTCGGATGACCAACAAAGAGCTGTCATTTGAGGTCGGTTTGGCGGCGTCCAGTGTTCATGAACGTCTGAAACGATTGCACGAGAGCGGACTGATTGCAGGGGCTCATACCGATGTCCGGCTCGAGCAAATTGGCCTGTCTTTGAAGGCCATGCTGTTCATTCAATTGTCGGAACACAAAAAGCAGGATCTGGACCGGCTGCTCCGTGAGGTTTTGAAAATTCCGGAAGTGCGTGCCGGATGGATGATCAGCGGTCGCTTTGATGCGGTGGTAGAGGTGGTCACAACAGACACCACTCATTTGCATCGGCTGGTGGTGGAACAATTCTCGTCGCGCCCAGAGATCAGCCGGATAGAAACCTCTATCGTGTTTGATAGTGTGGTTCAGAATGACCTGTCCGAAACCCTCCAACTGATCGAGGAAGGCCAGTCGGTCAACGTCTGACAGCGGCATTACATCCTTTTGCCCGTTTTGCAGCATTTTGTTCGCGTTGAAAGTCCGCCACGTAGTGTGCCGCAGGAGCTCCCTGCCACTAGTGGCAACCACACTGTATTTGCCTTCAAAAACAGCGCTCCAAGAAGAAACAGCTTTGCGATATCAGGAGAAAGACTTACTCTCTTCGCGAGGTCTGTTGTTCTGCTTTGATGGCAAGAGTCGGGTCGCTTTTTACTTGAGACCATTTGAACAGCCGACATTTTACCAAATTTTATCATGCTTACCTGTGCAATATTGGAGAGAGAATTGGCAAAAATAGTTGAAGCAAAGGCGAAATGGGTCGCGCTGGCCCTCGGTCTCGTCGCAATCCCCGTGACAATGGACCCGGCTGCGGCGCGGTATCGCGGATCGGATCCCGTCTGTGTTGCCGGTGTCGGTCGTGGTGATGTGTTGAATGTGCGTGCCGAGCCCAGCAGGCATAGTCAGCGCATCGGCTTCTTCGATTCCAATGATTGTCACATGAATGTGGAAGCGGTGGATGGCAACTGGACCTATGTGCGTGGCTCTTCGCGTGGTCGGAACATGCAGGGCTGGGTTAACAACCGGTTTCTGCGCCCCGCTGCCGCGCCGCGTCAGTCCGATCCGCAAATGCAGGGCAGGAGAGGCCCATTCCCCTTGCAGGCAGCAACCGGTGGCGGCATTGTGCGCGGCGGGCCGGGCACCCAGTTTCGGCGCCTGACATCCTTGCCGGAATTTGCTCCCATCACGGTAACCGGTTCAACGGGTGTGATGTTCAATGGCTATCCCTGGTTCACCATCCAGTATCGTGGCAATCGAAACGGCTTCATGTGGGGCGGCATCATCTGCTCCACACACACTCCGTTTCAGGGCACGTTTGATAGCTGCGCCAATTTCCGCGCCAGCCTGCAAGGGCAAGGCCAGCAACAGCAGCAACCGCAACAGCCTGACCAGACGGTCCATCGCAACAGCGTCACGTATTCCTGCAATGAAGGCATCCCACTGCAAGTCACCTTCATTGCGGATGCCAACGAGACTTATGCGCTTTACAGTCATGACAGCGGGCCAAAGATCCGCGTAACGCAGGTCCAGTCAGGGTCGGGCTTGCGCTACACCAACGGCCATCATGAATTGCAGGGCAAAGGCCCAGAGATGATGCTGATCGAAGGCGGACAACTGATCGACCGCTGTTTTGCCAATTGATCACGCCAACAAAAAAGGGAGCCGAATGGCTCCCTTTTCTTTGATTGTTGATCCAGTTGCGATGATCAGTTTGGCAAACCTGCTGCCGACATCGGTGCGTTGTCGACGATTTTGGCGCCAGCTCGGCCGGTAATCTCCATGATCGCCAGACTGCGCTGGGACGTGCCATCGCGACGGAAGCGGAAGAAGCCATCACCAAAACCGATGAAGCCTTGCGGATCGGTCAGGGTTTCGGTCGCGAATTTCCGCTCCCCGGCCTGAGCCACCAGAGCGGCAGCGAGGATTACGCTGTCATAGGCAAGTGAGGCGACGCGCGGCGGCTGTTGGCCGAACTTGGTGGTATAGCGCGAAGCAAAACTGTCAAAGCCGATGGTCCGGCCGTCCAGATTGCGCAGCACACGTGGCGGTGCAGGATACCAGCCTCCCTTGAGCATTGGTTCGGCGGCAACCTGTGGCGAGTCCCACTGGCTCGAACCCAGGAAGGTAACATCCGTGTCACGCACGCCCTGACCGGCCAGCAGCTGCACCGCATTGACCACGGCACTGGCTTCAGGAATGAACAGGCTGTCGATCTGGCCTTTTACACCGGCAATTTCTTCGGCTGCTTTTTGCAGGCTGAAGGGATCCGGCTTGGTCCCGGCATTGTATTTCTCGATGGTGACGACCCGCACACCGAAATGGGCTGCATATTGGCGCAGAGCTGCTTCAACCACATTGCCATAAGGCGTGCTTGGCAGCATCGCAGCCACACTGCGTTTGCCCTGAATGGCCGCATAGGACAGGATCCGCTCGACATCATTCTCTGGTGAGAAGTTGATCAGATAGACACCCTGTGCCGCGGCGCCGGTATCGGTGCTAAAGGCAATCATCGGTACGCCAGCCGGTTTCAACACCAGCCCGGCCTGCTTAACCGCACTTGAGCGCAGCGGGCCAATGACCAATTGAGCTCCTTCGGCGAGTGCGCGGCCAGCCTGCTCGGTGGCGGCACTCGCACCCGTGCCGACATCCTTGACGATGACCTGCAAATCGGCGGTGCTGTAGTCCTCGAGCGCCATCGCTGCTGCATTGCGAATCGCCAGACCGGTCTGGCCAAAGGCACCTTGTGCCGATTGCGGCGTTAGCAATGCGACGCGCACCGAACCAGAGCCAAGCACTTCGCCCGTTGGCTGGGCGACGGTCACCGGACCGTCGAAATTGTTCTGGGTGCCAAAGCCCGGGCCGGAGAGGCTCACCGGTTGGCATGCAGCCAGCACAGCACCCAACCCAACGACCATGCCACCGGTCAACAACCGGCGAAATCTGCCGTTTTTCACTTGGGGGGTGGAGTGAGATTGTTGATTAAAACGCATCAATACTGGCCTCCAGACTCAGACCGCTTGCCTTCAACAGGACCCCGCATTGGCAAATGAAGTTGCGATTTTGCGGTGATCACTTGTGCGTTTGATTTGTCAGAAATAACCTGCCAAAACAAGTATGTTGGATTTTCAATGGATATTTGGCCACTGATTCGGCCAAACTGTGGCCAATTTGTCGCGAATTCACGAAAAAATGACGCCACGCTGACATTCGTCAGCTCAATTCCAGTCTGATCGACAGAATCAGCCAACCAAACTGATGAAAAGATGACCGGCAACAAAGACAGCGACAACCTCTCCCTTGGAGGGTCTGGCGATGAAGGTGATGATAATCAGCAAAAGCTTGCGCCCGAAGCACCAACAGACGATGCGTTCGGTGCAGAAGACAGCGATGTGGCTGAGGGCGAGAAATCGTCTTATTTCGTTGCCGGAACAAAACTGCGTGCCACGGATGTTGCCGCAGGTCTCTATATTGTTTCCACTCCGATCGGCAATCTCAAGGATATCACCATCCGGGCGCTCGAAAGTCTGGCAGCAGCCGATATGGTCGCCTGCGAGGATACCCGTGTCTCGCGCAAGCTGTTGACCCATTATGGCATCCGCACCCGGCTGATTACCTATCATGAGCACAATGCCGATCGCCAAAGGCCCTATATTCTCAATGCTTTGGCTGAAGGAAAGGCGGTCTGCCTGATCTCCGACGCAGGCACGCCGCTGCTCTCTGACCCCGGCTATAAGCTGGTGGGTGACGTCATCGAAGCTGGTCATGCGGTCATCCCGATTCCCGGTGCGTCTGCCATGCTGGCTGCTCTGGTGGCTGCCGGTCTGCCAACAGACCAGATCCATTTTGCTGGCTTCCTGCCACAGAAGGCCGGAGCGCGCGATCGCAAGCTGATGGACCTGAGCGGTGCGACAGGCACCTTGGTTTTCTATGAAAGCCCGCGCCGTCTGGCCCCGGTGCTCAGCGCCATGGCAACCCATCTGGGTGGCGAGCGTCACGTCGTGGTGGCGCGTGAGTTGACCAAGAAATTCGAGGAGTTCAAGCGCGGCACCCTGACTGAACTGGCAGCCCTTTACGCCGAAAGTGATGCGCCGCGCGGCGAAGCCGTGGTGCTGATCGGGCCGCGCTCAGAGCCGGACGTAGCGGAACTGGATGTCGAGGCTTTGATCCGGGAAGGCTTGAATTCCGGGCTCCATGTCAAGCAATTGTCCGCCGACATCGCAGCCAGAGTTGGTGCCAAGAAAAACGACATCTACAAACTGGCGCAAACGATCAAGGATCAATTGTCAGACGAGGATTAGGCACCATGGCCGGACGGGCGCGGGAACGGCACAAGAAGGAAAGCTATGATCGGGGCTTGCGCACCGAGCGTTGGGCCGGCCTGATCATGCGGGCCAAGGGCTATCAGATCCTTGCCACCCGCTATAAGGCGCAAGGGGGCGAGATTGATCTTGTTTGCCGCCAAGGCGATTTGCTGATCTTTCTTGAAGTCAAATATCGCGCCAGTCTTGACGATGCCCTATGGTCGATCACCCCGCGCAACCAGCAGCGCATTGTTGCCGCCGCTTCCCATTATATTGCCAATCAACCCGATGACAGCATCAATAGCTATCGGTTCGATGTCATGGCTTTTGCCAAGGGCACTGGGGCCAAGCCCAACTGGCAACATCTGGAAGCAGCCTTTGATGCCTTTTAACCTCACCAGCCCGCAGGCCCGCTCTGCGGCCTTGAAATTGCGCACCAAAGCCGACATATAGTCCCTGTCCGGGGTATTCCCCACCCGCCCCTCATCCAGCCGGAGCCCAATCATGGCACAATCCCGCCCCCTTAAAGTCGCCATCCAGATGGATCACATCGAAAGCATCAACATTGCAGGGGATTCGACCTTTGCCCTGATGCTCGAAGCGCAAAATCGTGGCCATCAGCTGTTCCACTACACCGTTGACACCATGGCGATGGAAGATGGCGTGGTCTATGCACAGGTCGAACCGGTGGAAGTCCGCGATGAGCCGGGCAATCACTACACGCTGGGTGAAGCGGTGCGGACCAATCTGGCGGATTTCGACGTCATTCACATGCGTCAGGATCCACCCTTTGACATGGCCTACATTTCTGCCACCCATATGCTGGAGCGGATTCACCCCAAGACTTTGGTGGTCAATGATCCAGCTCAGGTGCGCAACGCACCGGAAAAGATCTTCGTCACGGAATTTCCCGACCTGATGCCGCCCACCCTGATCACCCGCTCCGAGAAAGAGCTGCGGGCCTTCAAGGAAAAATATGGCGATATCGTCATGAAGCCACTCTATGGCAATGGCGGTGCAGCCGTGTTTCGGTTGCGAAAGGATGACCAGAATTTCGGCTCTCTGATGGGTCTGTTCGGTGAGATTTTCGTTGAACCATGGGTGGCCCAGCAATATCTGCCGGATGTGAAGGCTGGCGACAAAAGGATCATTCTGGTCGATGGTGAGCCGGTCGGGGCAATCAACCGAATCCCCGCCGCAGACGATCTGCGCTCCAACATGGTGCAGGGCGGGCAGGCCCAGCAGACCAAATTGACCGAGCGCGAAAAGGAAATTTGCGCCCGCATCGGCCCGGCGCTGAAAGAGCGTGGTTTCATCTTTGTTGGCATCGATGTGATCGGCAATTATCTCACCGAAATCAATGTCACCTCCCCGACGGGCATCCGTGTCATCCAGCGCCTTGACGGCATCGATATTGCTGCCATCATCTGGGACAATATCGAAGCCAAACGGGCTGAAGCCGAATAGGTTGACATTTCTCAAGGCCAAGAGTCGGATAAGTTGCTTTTATCCGTTTAGAGGACCGTAACGACTTTCGAGCGCGCATTTTCGACTGGGGAAGGACCCTGCTTTGGACCAGAAAGCAGGGTCACGACTTTTTGGGGGATGCGATCAACGCTCGAGCTGTGACTTGTGAGGATAGAATGTCCCATAGTGCAAAGGCGCTGACCAAAGGCGTCGCGGCGGTCTCACTGGCACTGGCCTTCGGGCTTGTCAGCGCAAAGGCTGAAGAGCTGCCAACCCTGCCCACCGACAAGGCCACGCTGGAAGGCTTGGGTGCGGCGCTGTTTTTCGATGAAAATCTGTCAAACAACCGGACCATGTCCTGTTCCACCTGCCATGCGCCAGAAGCGGGCTTCGCCGATCCGCGCAGCAATGGGCTTGATGGGGCCATCGGCCGCGCCACCTCCCTTGGCGATGACGGCCAATCCATCGGCGACCGCAATGCCCCGACGGCGTCCTATGCGGCACTGACACCGAAATTCCACAAGAACAAAGACGGCCACTGGGTCGGTGGCCAGTTTCTTGATGGCCGCGAGCCGGATCTTGAAGGTCAGGCGGGTGGCCCGCCGCTCAATCCGCTGGAAATGGGCATGGAAAGCAAACAGGCTGTTGTCGAGCGCCTGTTGGAGAATGACGAATATGTCAGCGGCTTCAAGCTGCTCTATGGCGAGGATATCTTTGCTGACAGTGACAAAGCCTATCGGGCCATGACCGAGGCGATTGCCGCCTTTGAACGGACCGACTATTTCAGCCCGTTTGATTCGAAATATGATCGCTATCTGCGCGGCGAAGCGGACTTCACTCGTGAGGAGGAACTGGGCCGGACCCTGTTCTTCTCCCAGCAATTCACCAACTGCAATCTCTGCCACCAGCTGCATAAGCGCCCCGGTGTCGAGAAGGAGCTCTTCACCAACCACCAATATTTCAACATTGGTGTGCCGGAAAACAAAGCGCTTCGGGCCGCCAACGGGGTGGGTGTCGGCAGCATCGATCATGGTCTGGCAAGCAACGCCAAGGTCGACAAAAAGGCAGAGGATGGCAAATACAAAACCACCACCCTGCGCAATGTGGCAGTGACCGGTCCCTATATGCATAATGGTATTTTCGAGGATCTTGAAACCGTCGTCCGCTTCTACAATCGCTACAATTCCAAGGCGGCTGCGTCCCAGATCAACCCCGAAACCGGCAAGCCTTGGGGTGACCCGGAAGTGTCTGAAACCGTTGATACAAAGAAGTTGACCGAAGGCCCGGCCCTTGAAGAGGACCGCATCAAGGCCCTCGTCGCTTTCCTCAAGACCCTGACTGACCAGCGCTATGAGCATCTGCTGGAGCAATAGGGCCGACTGCATCCAGACAACCAAACCGTCGTGCAGCCTCTGCGCGACGGTTTTTTCATATGCTCTGTGTGGGGTGATTAAAAATCAAACCCCATCTGGTTGGGGCTATGGACCTGACTGGGAGTGATCTTTTCATGCTCCAGAAGCCAGATTTTGGTCTGCAATCCACCGCCAAAGCCCACCAGAGCGCCGTCCGCGCCGATCACCCGATGACAGGGCACGATGATCGGGATTGGATTGGCATTGTTGGCCATCCCCACCGCCTGCGCGCCACCCGGTTGCCCCACCGCACGGGCAATGTCCCCATAGGAGCGCAATTCTCCAAAGGGAATGGCCTCAAGCGCATGCCAGACCTCAAGCTGAAAGGGCGAGCCGTCCAGATGATAGTCGAGACTGAAATGGGTCAGATCTCCGGCAAAATAGGCATCCACCTGTCGCCGGGCCTCGCCAAAGGCACGGTCCTCCTCCACCCAATCCGGTTCAGGCTTGATTGGCTGGCCCTGTTTGGCGAAATGCAACCCATGAAGCCTGTCACCGATGCCATGAAAGGTCAGCGGTCCAATCGGACTGTCGTGATGACAATAGAGCATGGGTGCTTTCCCTATTCTTGCATCCTGCATCACCCTGCCGCTCCCTTCCGGTTTGCTCTCGTTCCTGACCTTTCCTAATACACCGATTTTTCCCATACGGCCAAGGGGACAGGTCGCCGATTGTTCGATATTTGTTCTTGATCCTGACAAATGCTCCCTCTATGATTGCAAGAAGTTGCATTTCTTTCTTCATCTATTTCAGGTTTTCGAGGCAGCCATGGTGGCTCATGTTCAGACGGTCTCTTTTCAGGGCATCGCTGCCCGGCCCGTGGATGTGCAGGTTCATGTTGCCTCTGGCCTGCCTGCCTTTACCATTGTGGGGTTGCCGGACAAGGCAGTGGCGGAAAGCCGCGAACGGGTGCGTGCTGCATTGACCGCTTCGGGTCTTTCCCTGCCACCCAAACGCATCACCATCAATCTTGCCCCTGCCGACCTGCCTAAGGAAGGCAGTCATTTTGACTTGCCCATCGCTCTGGGCCTGATGGCGGCAATCGGAGCCATTCCGGCCGATTGTCTTGATACCTACACGGTATTGGGGGAACTGGCGCTTGATGGGCGGCTCGCGGCTGTGATCGGGGTTCTGCCGGCAGCCATGGCGGCCAATGCCGATGACCGTGGCCTGATTTGCCCCAAAGACTGCGGTCCGGAAGCCGCATGGGCCGATGCGGACATGGATATACTCGCGCCTGACAGTCTCATTTCGCTGGCGAACCATTTCAAGGGCAGCCAGCTTTTGGCGCGTCCCCGGGCAGGCATTCGCCAAAATGATGTTGCAGTGATGGATCTCAAGGATATCAAGGGCCAGGAACTGGCCAAGCGGGCGCTCGAAGTCGCTGCCGCGGGCGGCCACAATATGCTGATGGTCGGCCCGCCGGGCTCGGGCAAGAGCATGCTGGCCTCACGCCTGCCGACCGTCCTGCCGCCCTTGTCTCCGGCGGAACTGCTCGATGTATCAATGATCCAGTCCATTGCCGGCCTGTTGCCTCAGGGACGCTTGTCGCCCGCCCGTCCCTTCCGGGCGCCCCATCATTCCGCCTCGATGGCGGCAATGGTCGGTGGCGGTATGAAGGCCAAGCCGGGCGAGGTGGCCTTGTCGCACAATGGGGTATTGTTTCTCGATGAACTGCCGGAATTCTCGCCCCAAGTGCTCGACAGTTTGCGCCAGCCGATCGAAAGCGGCGAGGCGGTTATATCCCGCGCCAACCACCGGGTGACCTATCCAGCCCGCTTTCAACTGATCGCGGCGATGAATCCCTGTCGTTGCGGTCATGCAGGTGAGCCGGGCTATGTCTGCAAAAGGGGCAATCGTTGCGCCGCCGATTATCAGGCCCGGATTTCCGGTCCCTTGCTTGATCGCATCGATCTACGCATCGAAGTGCCTGCCGTCTCCGCCAGTGATCTGATGTTGCCGCCGTCGAAAGAAGGCTCAAAACAGGTGGCCGAGCGGGTCGCCAATGCGCGGCTGTTGCAAAGCCAGCGCTTTGTGGCGCTTGGTCTTTCTGCCACCATGACCAATGCTCAATGCCCGGCAAGCGTCATTGAACAAGTCTGTGACGTCAAGGGCGAAGCCCGCAGGCTGCTGGCTCATGCAGCCGAAAGCATGGCCCTGTCGGCGCGTGGCTATCACCGCATATTGAAGCTTGCCCGAACCCTGGCCGATCTCGCAGGACGCACCCAACCCGGCAAAACCGACATAGCCGAAGCGCTGAGCTATCGCATGACGGCAGAAACCTCGTTGGTGGGGTGAAGGCTGCAGGGTCAGTCGAAGCTTTTTGACGAGCGCATTTTCTTCAGGGCACCGCGCTTGGTTTTGCTATCCACCCGGCGCTTTTTGCTGGCCCGGGTCGGCTTGGTGGCAATGCGCCGTTTTGGGCGGTAGGTTGCCTTGTCGATCAGGGCCACCAATCGCTCGAGCGCCTCTTCGCGGTTGCGCGCCTGCGTGCGATGGCTTTGCACCTGCATCACCAAAACCCCGTCCTGTGTCATCAAGTGCGAGGCCTGCTGGCGCAGATTGGCTTTGACATAACCGGGCAGGGAGGGGGAATTGCGCACGTCAAACCGCAACTCCACCGCCGTCGAGACCTTGTTGACATTCTGACCGCCGGGACCGGAGGCGCGGATGAAGCGTTCCTCCAACTCGTCCGGATCAAGGCTCAAGCCTTCCTTGATGATGATGCGATCAGACATGGTCTTTCTGCTTTCTTCGGGCGGCTTTTCCCGATGGCTCTCGGGATACGGCCTTCAGGCGGGATGCTTCATCTGGCCGCGTTTCAGTTCCAGCTCGCGCTTGGCAATCAGCTTCCTTTGATAACGCCCTTGGACGATATCGACAACCACCAACACCGCCAGAACGAAGTAGAAGGTGCTCTTGGCCATCGGCTCGATGTGATAGCCAAAGAAGGAGAGATGCGCCAGATGTCCGCCTTCGGACAACAGCATGATGCCGACAATGAACAGAACAAACAGGCCAAGCACCTCATACATGCGGTTCTTTTGCAGAAAGTCCGACACCGTATCCGCCAGATAGATCATGCCAAGCCCGGAGACGACGATGGCAGCCGCCATCACCAGAAAAACATTGGTCAGCGCCATGGCCGACAAAATGGAATCGAAGGAGAAAACCAGGTTCATCACCACGATCCAGGCAATCGCCGTACCCGCAGATCGCTTGGCTTCCGAACCATGGCTTTCCAGATCATCAAGGCTCAGCATATGCATGATTTCCTTGAAGGCGGTATAGATGATAAAGACGCCCCCGATCAGCACGATCAATGCATGGACATTGACGTCCCCCTCCAGAATACCGTCCCAATGGAAGGCGACAAACGGTGTCTGGAAGTAGGAAATGGCCGACATGATGGCAAATAGCAGCAAAAGCCGCAGTCCGATGGCCAACCCGATGCCGACCTTTCGGACCATCGCCTGTTTCTCTGGCGCGACCCGTTTTGATTCGATGGAAATATAGAGCAGGTTGTCAAAGCCGAGCACCGCTTGCAGCAGGGTCAGCATCAGGAGGGTAAAGAGATTGTCGAGGGAGAAAAGTTCAGCCATGGGGTCAGTTTATCCGGTGCAATAGGCAGCGATAAAAGACTCCATGACCACTATCTTGGGCTCGGTAATGTTGGTCGATGGCGCCTTCTATCCAAAGGATTTGAAGAAGGAAATGACACGCCGAATCGAGGACTTCTTCGGCAGATCGCCATAATAGGTGATTGCCGCCCGTCGTCCAATCTCCGAGAAAGTCGGGTAGGGGGATATGTAGCCGGTGATGGCCTTGATATTCATTTTCTGGCTGACGATCAGCGACCACATATTGATGATCTCGCCCGCATTGGCACCCACCACAGACGCCCCGAGCACAACGCCCTTCTTGTCGACAATCACCTTGATCAGGCCGCTTGTCTTGCGCTCTGCCTGCGCCCGGTCATTCTCGCCATAGGGCCAGCGCAGCACCTGAAAGCCACGATGCTTTTCGCGGGCCTGATCTTCATTCAGCCCCACATGCCCCATTTCCGGGTCGGTATAGGTGACCCACGGAATGATCGAGCGATCTTCCTTGGCCCCCATCTTGAACAGGACCGAGCGAATGACAAGACCCGCATGATAGCCCGCAACATGGGTGAATTGCAGCCCACCGGTCACATCGCCAATGGCATAGACCCGTCGGTTGGTTGTTTTCAGCGTCGGTTTGACCTTGATGCCTTTTGCATCATAGGCGATCTCGGCATTCTCCAGCGCCAACCCTTCGACATTGGGGCTGCGCCCGGCAGCAACCAGCAAATGGGTGGCTTCCACCACCTCTTCCTCGCCCGCTTCGTCCTCTCCTGTGGTGAGAATGATGCGCGCCCCATGAGGATGGGTTTCGGGGTCCGCTGCTGGCTCGATGCGGGCAATCTTGACGCCCTCGCGCAGTTCCACCCCATCCTTGCGGATCTGGTCGATCACCACTGCGGTCAGCTCCGGGTCGTCCTTCGCCAGCACATTGAACGCTTCGAGCACGGTCACCTCGGCGCCGAGTCGACGCTGAGCCTGTGCCAGCTCCATACCGATCGGCCCGCCGCCAATGATGACAAGCTTTTCCGGTCTTTCGGTGAGGGTAAAAATCGTCTCATTGGTCAGATAGTTGACCGCGTCCAGACCGGGGATCGGCAATTTTGCGGCCGACGACCCCGTGGCGATGACAAAGGCGCGCGCAGTGATCTCGGTTTCACCATCGGCGGTGACAACCGTTTTGGCATCCTTGAACTGCCCGGCCTGCTGGATGACTTGCACACCCAGCCCTTCGAACCGCTCGACCGAATCATTGGGCTCAATCGCCGCGATGACGGAATGGATGTGATCATGCACCGCCTGATAGTCGACGCGCGGTTCGACCGAACTGATACCGAACGGATGGGCATTGCGCATCCCATGGGCCTGCTTGCCTGCGGCGATCATGGCTTTGGACGGCACGCAGCCATAATTCAGGCAATCGCCCCCCATCTTGCCCTTTTCCAACAAGACGACCTTTTCCCCGAAAGCAGCGGCTGCGGCCGCCACGGTCAATCCGCCCGAGCCTGCTCCGATGACGCAAATGTCGGCTTTGATCTGTTCAGTCATGAGTCTTCCTTTCGGGCGCAATCACTCGCTCGCCATGCTTATTAGTTTTGCGTGTTCAACGCCCGGTCTTTCAAGAGCTTTCTTTGCTACCGCGCCATTTTTTGACCGCCTTGAGGGCGGGTGGGATCAGCGATACGACACCCAGCGCCACAAAGGCGGCAATCAACTCCGGCGTGATGAGGGCTGAGGTGTCCAGCGTCACACTGCAATTGGGGTCGGTGGCACAGGCTGGATTGGCCGCCTTTTGAGCCGCGATGATGCTGTCGAGCCCCGCCCCAATGAAGGCATAGGCAAAGGTGCCCGGCAAGATGCCGACAAGCGTGGCAAGGAAATAGACGCCGAGCCGCACATTGAAAAGCGCCGGCACCACATTGATCAACCAGAAGGGAAAAACCGGTACGAGACGCAGGAACAACAGGTAACTGAAGGCATTGTCTCGAAATCCTTCGCTGAACCGGTCAACAAAGCCGCCAGCCCGTGCCCGCAGCGATGCGCCGAAGGCCGAACGTGTGGCCAGAAAGATCACCGATGCGCCCACCGTCGCCGCCAACACCGTGGCTGCCCCGCCAATGGCCCAGCCAAACAGCAAGCCCCCGGCAATGGTCAGGAAGGAGGCGCCGGGAAAGGACAAGGCCACTGCGAGAATATAGGCCAGCATATAGCCGCCCAGCATCAGTCCATAATGCGCGCTGACCTGACTTGCCAGCCATTCGCGATGTCGGACCAGCGAATCAAGGCTGAGATAGTGATGCCAGCCCTGGGAGAAGCCAAAGGCCATCAACCCGCCAATGGCAATCAGCGGACCCCATTTTTTCAGCTTGCCAGCAAGGCCGGAGCCACTGCTGTTATTCTGTGCGCTGTGTGTCATCTGTTCTGCCATGGTTATCGTGCCTCATTCAACGACCAGTCATACCGATAGTCATTGATTTTGCTATTCTTCTGAAGTCGTGTTTGCAGGGTTGGATTGGCATATTTGAGCCAGTGGGCCCGCATTTGATTGGCAGAGCCAAAGTCCGACTTGTACCATTTGTAAAGGCTGGAGACGGTCACTCCGGTTCCGCCAGCCTTGATGCCGCGCGGATGATTGACAAAGGCGCGGGCCGCCTGATCCAGCTGTTTGTCGATGGCCTTGCCGCGATAGGCCTCCTGACGCAAATCCGGGCAGCCGATGGAGGCACAATTGAACCCATAATGGAGCCGTGGATCCTTCCATGTCGCGCGGGCAATCTCATGCTCGATGTCATCAAGCGACAAAGCCTTGCCGCCGACCGTCACCAGCTCCTTTTTCCACGGGCCGGACGAAAACAGGCCGCCAAGTTTGATGTCGCGGATCGACTGGACAGGATAATGCTCGAGGATCACATCCAGTGTCTTGGCATTATAGAGATTGATCCAGTAAGCCTTGGCCGCGTTGTTTGACAGGGTTGGTACGGAAACCTTCTGCATTTGCGCCAGATAGGCCTGCAATTGCGGCCGAGCCGCTTGCAAGCCACGGTAATTCACCCGTGTTGAACCATCCCCGGTCTTGACCACATAGCGTGCCAACAAGGTGCTGAAGCCCGAATGATCCACGCTTCCATTGCCCTGTGGCTGAAAATGCCTGGACAGCGCTGACGCATGGGCGGGACCATGGGAGAGGGCGACAATCATGCCCGCAGCAGCCAACAGACTGAAAGCCAGTTTCAGTGTCACGGCCTGTGGCTGCAGCTGTTTGGCTGTTGTTTGGGGCTGGCTTGTGTTTGTGTGTTGGGACATGATTCTCTTCGGGTTAATCTGTGAAACAGGTGTCGATAGTGTCGTGTGGCTGGATCAGGCCCGTTTGCGATCCGCCTTTCCAATCTTATATAGAAGGAAATTCAGGACTTGTGACGGCTCTCACCGTCATTTGATCTGCCTTCAAGCCCGCCTCACGGCCCTGTTATGAACTCAAAGGGCTGCCACGGACGCATGAAGCTTCGCTTGGATGCGAGTTACGGGTAAAGAAACGCAAAAGTTGGCTTTTTCTCGCCAATCATGATTGACTCGCGACGCGCATCTCCGTATAAGCCGACGCAAGTGTATCAGGTTCGCGGAAAGCGTCTCGTTCGAGGCGCTCTTTTTTACCCGCCCTGATGGGATTTGAAAAAATCAAGAATAGGGGCCGCGAAAGCGGTATGAGCCCATGAAACGGACTTTTCAGCCGAGCCGTCTGGTGCGTAAGCGCCGTCACGGCTTCCGGGCACGCATGGCAACGAAAAATGGCCGCCAGGTTCTGGCTCGCCGCCGTGCAAAGGGACGCAAGCGTCTTTCTGCCTAAGGCAAACAGCAACAACCGCCAGCATTGAGCTTACCGGCTTCGATCTGGCGGTTTTGTGTGTCTGGGCTCTGGAAAATGAAAATCGGAAGTCAAACCCCGGCACACAGCGCTTCCAGGTGGCAGACATGCTTCGATTGAAAAAGCGCAGTGAATTTTTAACCGCGGCCAAGGGAGTTCGTCTCTCGCGTCGCGGTTTTGTGCTTCAAGCGGTTCGCCGATTGCCTGAAGATGACAAACCGGCGCGAGTCGGCTTCACCGTCACCAAGAAAGTTGGCAATGCGGTTGTGCGCAACCGGGTGAAGCGCCGATTGCGGGAATTGGCCCGGTTGCATGGCCCTGATCATCTGAGCAATGGGTGGGACTATGTTCTGATCGGCAAGCTGGGTGGCCTGCATCTTCCCTTTGAGGGGATGATCGCCGACTTCAAGGGATGCACACGCGATCTGGCGCGCGGGAAGACCGAGCCACAACGAAAGCGGCGCCCGAAAGACGGGTCAGATCGGGGACAAAAGTCCAACAAACCGACAAGACCGGACCCCGGGGCAGGTCCCAAAGAGCAATCCGCACAAAAGAGCCATTGATTTTGTGCATCCATTGCCGCAAAACAGGGCCAATTCGACGGATGGCTTTTGTGAGCGACGCCTCAAACGGTTGTTTTTGGCAGCATGGAACCATCCGCGCACTTGAACTGGCAAAGGTCAGAAGCCAAGTGCATCACCATGAGAGCGAAGCGGCGAGCACCTTGAAGGCGCTCCGGTTCGCAAGAGATCAGACCGCCGACCGATTGGCCGGGTCACTGACTGGGTCAATTAACCTAGGAAATTGACTTAGGACATGGCGGCGGGATTGATCATCTGAGAGATCGAGAGGCTCACGGCGACATTGGGTTCGACCGGGAGTTTGAGAAAACGGGATGAAGAAAGTCGATGGAAAATAATCGCAATTTCTTCCTTGCCATTGCTCTTTCGTTTGTCGTCTTGTTCGGCTGGCAGTATTTTGTCGCCGGACCACAGATGCAGGCAGAACAGGAACGGCAAGAACGATTGGCAGCGCAGAAGCAGACTGCCGAACAGAGCCAGACAGCTGCACCAACCGAAGCCCAGCCGGGCACGGTGCCAAGCGTCTCTGCAGGCAATGTGGCCGTTCCGGGCACCGTGCCGCAGGTCAGCGAAACGGACATGCAGCCGTCCAAGCGGGTTGATATCAAGACCGAAAATCTGACCGGTTCCATCAATCTCACCGGCGCACGCATCGACGATCTGCATCTGAGCAAATATCGTGAGACCCTTGATAAAAACAGCGCGACCATCACGCTGTTGTCTCCATCGGGTAGCACGAAGCCTTACTATGCCGAGTTCGGTTGGGTGGATGGTGGCAGCAAAGCCAGCTTGCCAAACAGCAAGACCGAATGGACCGCAGAAGACGGCGCGACACTGACCCCCGAGACCCCACTGGTTCTCACTTGGGACAATGGCGCAGGCTTGACCTTCACGCGCACCATTAGCGTTGACAATGACTATCTCTTCACGGTCGAGCAGACCGTCAAGAATAACACCGACGCTGCCGTTGCCCTTTATCCTTACGGTCTTGTATCCCGTCATGGTCAGCCAGCAACTGCGGGGCTTTATATTCTGCATGAAGGCCTGATCGGCGTTGCCGGCGAAGAAGGTCTGCAGGAAGTCGACTATAAGGACATCACGGAAGACCGTTTGGTTCAACCGGTGAAATCCGTTGGTGGTTGGGTCGGCATCACCGACAAATATTGGGCGACCGCGCTGATCCCAAGCCAGAAGAATGCTTTCCAGCCTGCTTTCCGCTACAATGAGATCGCGGGCAAACCGGCCTTCCAGTCCGATTATCTGGGTGATCAGGTCAGTGTCCCGGCCGGGGGTGAGCTTTCCTATACCTCGGCTCTGTTTGCCGGTGCCAAGGAAGTCAGCACTCTTGAAGCGGTGCAGGAAAAGACCGAAGCGCTGAATTTCGATCTGATGATCGACTGGGGCTGGTTCTACTTCATCACCAAACCGATGTTCTGGGCGATCGACCAACTCTATGGTCTGGTTGGCAACTTCGGTATCGCGATCCTGCTGATCACTGTTCTGGTCAAGTTGATCTTCTTCCCGCTCGCCAACAAGTCTTATGCTTCCATGTCGAAGATGAAGCTGTTGCAGCCGAAGATGGAAGAAATCAAGAAGCAGTTTGGCGACGACAAGCAGGGCCAGCAGCAGGCCGTGATGAAGCTCTATCAGGAAGAAAAGGTCAATCCGCTTGCCGGTTGTCTGCCGATCCTGATTCAGATTCCGGTCTTCTTCTCGCTCTATAAGGTCCTCTATATCACCATCGAAATGCGTCATGCGCCTTTCTTTGGCTGGATCAAGGATTTGTCCGCGCCGGATCCGACCAACATCTTCACCTTGTTTGGTCTGATACCGTGGGATGCGCCAAGCTTCCTCGTTCTGGGCATTTGGCCACTGATCATGGGTATCACCATGTTCGTCCAGATGAAGCTGAACCCATCCCCGCCGGATCCAACCCAGCAGATGATCTTCAACTGGATGCCAGTGATCTTCACCTTCATGCTGGCCACCTTCCCGGCTGGTCTGGTGATCTACTGGGCATGGAACAACTCCCTGTCGATCCTCCAGCAGGCAGCCATCATGCGTCGTCATGGTGCCAAGGTTGAGATCTTCAAGAATATCAAGGACACCTTCTCGCGCAAAAAAGCCGAGAGTTAGGGCCTGACACAAAAACAACTGAAAAGGCGACCCAACCGGGTCGCCTTTTTTGTTGCGTCGATGCCACTAAGCATGAGGGAAGGAAGCGCGGGTGTTTGGCTGCTGTTGCACTGTCCACCCAGTTTGATATGCTGTTCTCATCGACCCTATTGCATCCAGCCTCCCGAACAAGGACCCGTGTCGTGATTCTCTGACCACAGCAGCCCTTTATGCCTTTTCGCCCGCGCATCCGTTCCGCCTTCTTTGACGGGGTGGCCTTCATATTCGCGCACGATGGCTCGGCTGCTGTCTTTCGTTGATCCCTTTCCAGACGAAACAGAGAGACATCCATGCAAGATCAGACACGCACGCATCCCGACCCGAACTATCCCTATCCGAAGGCCGAATTCAAACGCTTCGCCTTTTTGAAACCGCTCATCACCAACCCGAACATTTCGGTTGGCGACTTTACCTATTATGACGATCCCGACGGGCCGGAAAAATTCGAGCAGCGAAATGTGCTGCATCATCATGATTTCCTTGGCGACCGGTTGATCATCGGTAAGTTCTGCGCCATTGCCACCGGGGCGACCTTCATCATGAATGGGGCCAACCACGACATGACCGGCATCTCGACCTATCCCTTCGGTGTGATGGGCAATGGTTGGGACGCGGATTTCGACATCGAGATTTTCAAGGCGCAATCCCGGGGAGACACCGTGGTTGGCCATGATGTCTGGATTGGCCGCAAGGCCACGATCCTGCCCGGCGTGACGATCGGTTCCGGTGCCATCATTGCCTCCAATGCGGTGGTCAGCCGTGACGTCCCGGCCTATGGCATCGTTGCGGGCAATCCAGCCAAACTGGTCAAAAGCCGTTTCGCGCCCGAGGAGATCGATCGTCTGCTGGCGATCGGTTGGTGGAATTGGCCGGTGGCGATGATCACCCGCTATCGCACACGCATTCAGGGTGCGGACATCGATGCATTGGAACAGGCCGCCCGCACGCTGCGGTCCGATGAATTCGGTGGTCCTCCGGACGCGTAATCTGGCGATCAGTGAAGCGCTTTTGCCGCGATTTCCCTTGAGTCTTTCCCCAAGGCAAGCTAACGATGGCCTGCCTTGGTGCATTCACCCTCAACCGGAAGCCGATCATGACTGACCACGACCAGACCGCCCCTATGCCCGAAGACAATCAGGACGCCTCCCTTGCGGCGCTTGTCGGCGATGATGAGGTCGAGGAAGAGATTGCAGAGCGCGGCCGATTGCTGTTTGCTCAGGCATGGGATTTCATGTGGGGTACCAAATTCTTCCACCAGCTGCCACCCATCGAAGGCGTCGAAATTGCGTTCGCTGGGCGCTCAAATGTTGGCAAATCCTCGTTGTTGAATGCCATCACGGGCCGCAAGGCACTGGCCCGGACCTCCAACACACCGGGCCGGACCAAGGAACTCAACTTCTTCCGCCCGGAAAAAGAGCCTACCTTGGTTATTTGCGACATGCCCGGCTATGGCTATGCCAAGGCGTCCAAGAAAGAAGTCGCCGCCTGGAACGAGCTGATCCTCGATTATCTGCGTGGTCGCCCCAATCTGCGCCGTGTCTATGTCCTGATCGACAGCCGCCACGGGCTCAAGCCCAATGATACCGAGGTGATGACGACGCTCGACAAGGCGGCGGTCAACTATCAGGTGGTGTTGACCAAGGTCGACAAGACCAAGCTCTCCGACCTGAACAAGGTGATCGACAAGGTGCGTCTGGGCCTGAAAAAACGCCCTGCTGCCCACCCGGAAATCCTGCTCACGTCATCAGACAAGAAGATCGGCATCAAGCGCCTGCGGGCCGAAATGCAGCTCTTGGCCGAGGGCTTCTGAGCCGCGGACCGCAATTGGCTTTGGAAAATTTTATTCTTTAAGCATGCCTCTATACAGCATAGTTGCCTCCGAGTGTCGGAAGGTCTATAGAGCTTTGTCAGAATGTAATCCCAAAGCATGAGATCATTGCCATGTCTGACACCGCTCAACCCGACGCTCTGACCAAGGCCGCCAACCGCGCCAAAACCATTTCCCAAGCACTTCCCTACATGCAGCGCTATGATGGTCAGTCGGTGGTGGTCAAGTATGGCGGCCATGCCATGGGAGACCCGGAACTGGGCCGTGCTTTTGCCCGAGATATCGTGCTGCTGAAACAATCTGGCGTCAAACCGGTGGTCGTCCATGGCGGTGGGCCGCAGATCAAGACCATGCTCGAGCGTCTTGGCATTCAGTCCGAATTCAAGGGCGGCCTGCGCGTCACCGATGCCCACACCGTGGAAGTTGTCGAAATGGTGCTGGCTGGCTCGATCAACAAATCCATCGTCAGCAACATCAATGCTGAGGGCGGTCGCGCCGTTGGCCTTTGCGGCAAGGATGGCAATATGGTGTTGGCGGAAAAGCTCACCCGCACCATCCGTGACCCGAACAGTGCCATCGAGGAAGTGGTCGATCTCGGCTTTGTCGGCGAGCCGAAAAAGGTTGACCGGTCCGTGATCGACATGGTGGCCCGTGATGCCCTCATCCCGGTTATTGCGCCGGTTGCCCCCGGTGCTGATGGCTATACCTACAACATCAATGCCGACACCTTTGCCGGTGCCATCGCCGGAGCGGTCGATGCCAAGCGCCTGTTGTTCCTGACGGATGTGCCCGGCGTGCTCGACAAGGACGGCAAGCTGATCAAGCAACTGACCATCAAAGAGGCCCACGCGCTGATCGCCGACGGGACAATCAATGGCGGCATGATCCCCAAGGTAGAAACCTGCATCGAAGCCCTCAACAAGGGCGTCGAAGGGGTTGTCATCCTTGATGGCAAGGTGCCGCACGCGGTGCTGCTCGAACTGTTCACCGAAGGTGGCGCGGGCACCCTGTTGACCCACTGAGTGGGTCGATTGAGCGAAATCATCAAAGGGAGCCTCTGGCTCCCTTTTTTGCGTTTCAAACTTTGCCAGACAGCGTCTCGCAAACGGATTGCCGCATGACTTGACAGTGCATTGATCACATATCTCCCCGGAAAACTGCTTATTTCGCTTGCAAAGACAGATGGTTGGGGCATTGTCAAAGGGAAATACCTGCCCAATTTGCAGGTGATACTTGAGAGTGAAACATGACAACCAAGGACATCGACGTGATCGTCCGGCTGGCAACCCATGAGGATATTGCCGCCATTACCAGCCTGAGCGTGAAAGTGTATGGGGACGATGCCATACAGGAAGAGATGCTCGGCGGCCAGATTTCAACCTTCCCGGAAGGCCAGTTTGTCACCACCTACAATGGTGAGGTCATTGGTCATTGCGCCACCTTTATCATTTCCGGCGACATCGCGCTCAAGCCCCACACATGGCACGGCATCACTGGCTATGGCTTTGCCTCCCGACACAATCCGGACGGTGACTATCTCTATGGCATGGAAGTGATCGTGGATGAGCGCTTCCGCGGACTGCGTATTGGTCAGCGTCTCTATGATGCCCGCAAGCATTTGTGTGAGGAATATGAGCTCAAGGGCATTGTTTTTGGCGGCCGTATGCCCAATCTGAAAAAGCGGGTGAAAAGATGGGGGTCGCCGGAGAACTATCTCGAGCAGGTCCTGAGCGGCAAGCAGAAGGATCCGGTGATCGGTTTCCAGATGCGCAATGGCTTCGAGGTGATTGGCCTGCTCAAGGGCTATCTGCCGTGTGACAAGCCATCTCTGGGCTATGCGACCCATATGGTCTGGTACAATCCCAAGATCGATCGGGATCAGCCCAAGCCTCATTCCATGCGCGGCCTGTCGCGGGATTCGGTCCGTGTGGCGTCGGTGCAGCTTCAGGCCCGCAAAGTGTCCTCTTTTGAGGATTTTGCTGCCCAGCTTGAATATTTTGTCGATGTTGCGGCGGACTATCGATCCGATTTTGTCGTCTTCCCCGAAATGCTGACGATCCCGTTATTGTCGATTGAACGCAAACGCCTGTCGCCGCAGGAATCGATCGAAAAACTGTCGACCTATACGGAGAAGTTCGTCACCTTCATGCAGAATCTGGCGATTTCCTACAATATCAACATCATCGGTGGCAGCCATCCCACCTTGATGAAGGATGACAGTCTGGAAAATTTGGCCTATGTCTTTCTGCGCACAGGTGCGGTCCATACCCAGTCGAAGATCCATCCGACACCAAACGAGAGCTATTGGTGGAATATTGAGGGTGGTGACAAACTCAAGGCGATCCAGACAGACTGCGGCCCGATCGGGGTGCTGGTCTGTTACGATTCCGAATTTCCGGAACTGACACGCCACCTGACGGATCAGGGCATGAAAATCCTGTTTGTGCCTTTCTGCACCGATGAGCGGCAGGGCTATCTGCGTGTGCGTTATTGCTGTCAGGCCAGAGCGGTGGAGAACCAGATCTATGTGGTCACCTCCGGCATGGTCGGCAACCTGCCGGACGTGGAGAATATGGATGTGCATTATGCCGAGAGCGGCATTTTCACCCCATGTGATTTTCCCTTTGCCCGCGATGGCATTGCGGCACTGGCCGATACCAACACCGAAACCATCATTTTCTCGGATCTGGTGATTGATCAACTCAATGTCAGCCGCAATTCTGGCACGGTTCAGAATCTGAAGGACCGCAGGTTTGACCTATACCGGGTGGAGTGGAACCCCAAATCCCCACCCCAGCAGGAACCGGCCATCAAGCTGAACAAAAAATGAGCCTCGTTTGACGGCTGCCTGCAGATCAGGCAGCCGTCAACCACCATTCGATTGGCTCAGCCGGCCTCGTTCTTAGCTGGTGTGAAGGGCAGATCTGCCTTTTGTTGTTCGCTCATCCGCAGGATATCAGGGTGGGCCAGTGGATCTCTTGCATAGTCCATTTCCTGATGTCTGCAATCGCAAAATAAACGCCCCCTCTGGAGCAATCGCATCCAAAAACAGGCGAAGAATGTCGAAAATACATGTGTCATGCCCTCCTTATGGCGAGACTTGCGGTTTTTGGGAATCGACTTCTGGAGGCGTGGCGTTTAGATTTGCTAAATGCAAAACCTAAACTCGCTCTCGCTGTCGACGCTCAGGACCATTGAGGTGCTCGCCCGCCATGCCACATTGCGCGGGGCGGCTGATGAGCTTGGCGTCACGCCCGGTGCGCTCAGCCAAAGACTGGCAAAGGCAGAAGCCGCCTTGGGCCAAACACTGTTCATCCGCTCCTCGACCGGCCTCGAACCAACGAACACATGCCGCGCGGTCGCGTCCAGACTGACAGCAACCTTTCGGGACTTGTCGGGCATTGTCGCCGATTTGCAGCAAACCCGGAAGAATAGTCTGACGGTGACCGTCGCAACGATTTTTGCCAGCCGCTGGTTGATCTGGCGGATCAAGCATTTCACCGACCAGAATCCGGATATTTCCCTGCATATTCTGCCAGCCAATGATGTGGTGGATCTCGACAATTCCGAAGCTGATGTCGGCATTCGCGTCGGCCCTGATATGGGAGCAGGCGAAGGTGCGACGAAGCTGCTGGACAAACGGGTTTTTCCGGTCTGTTCTCCGGCAATTGCTGCGCAAGTCAAAAGCCCCGCCGACCTTCTGGCGTTCCCTGTGATCCGTGAGAATGAAAACTATATCGGCTGGGATGCCTGGCTGTCCGATATGGGGGTGAAGGATACAGCGCTCAAACCCGGCCCCACTTATCCTGACGGCTCCCTTTGCCTTGATGCGGCAATGACCGGGCAGGGGATTTTCATGGCGTGGGAAACGCTGGCCTGTGATGCCCTGGAGCGCGGACTGGTCGCCTCGCCCTTTGCCCTCCGGTCCGAGGTTGGGTCGAGCTACTGGTTCGTTACCAGCAAACAGGCCGAAACCAATCAGGCGGTCAAGCGATTCCGCTGCTGGCTGATCAGGGAGCTGGAAGACTCGCTGCAACAATGGGGTAGCGACCGCGTTTAGGGCTTCATTTCTGGCATTTGGGGCAAAAGAAGGTCGACCGCCCGCTTTGGGTGAAGCGTTCAATTGTCCCCGAGCAAGCCTCATTCTGGCACGGGTCACCCTCCCGGTCATAGACCTTGAAACGATGCTGGAAATAACCTAGCGATCCATCCGCGCGGGTATGATCACGCAAGGTTGATCCGCCCGCCTCAATCGCTTCGGCGATGGTGGCGCGGATCTCGTCGGTCAGCAATTGAAGCTTGGCGGATGCCTTGCCAGCCTTGGTGACAAGGCTGCCCGCCGCGCGTTTCGGATCGAGCCCTGAGCGATAGAGCGCCTCGCAAACATAGATATTGCCAAGGCCCGCAATGATATGCTGATCGAGCAGGGCAGTTTTCAGCGGCGTCTTCTTGCCAGAGAACCGCGCCGCCAAATAGGTCGCATCCAGCATGTTGCCCACCGGTTCGACCCCCAATTTGGCAAAATAGGGATGCTCGGCCAGAACCGCGCGTGGGATCAGATCGAAAAAGCCGAAGCGCCGTGGATCATTGTAAAGCACCGACGCGCCAGAGGTCAGGTGTAGCACCACATGATCATGCTGTGGCAGCTTGCCACGCGCCCGGTGAAAGCTCTCCTCACCGATCAAATGAGCGTCTTCCGCCTCCACCACCCGGAACGAGCCGGACATGCCCAGATGCATCACCAGCACCTGCGCATCATCCAGATCGGCCAGCAGATATTTCGACCGCCTGCCAAGGGAAATGACCTGTCGCCCTAGCAGCCGCTCGGCCAGTTGGTCTGGAAAGTCAAAGCGCAGATTTTTGCGCCGAACATCGGCTTGTCGAATGGTCGCCCCTTCCATGACCGGGGCCAGACCCCGGCGCACGGTTTCAACCTCAGGCAATTCAGGCATGAAAGCTCCCTACAAGTCCGCCTGCATTTCCGCCTTAAGGGCAGCGATCAGGGCGAAGATGTCCTCTTCGGTATTGTAATAATGGGGTGCGGCCCGCAACATCAGCGGCAACTGGCGGCGTTCCCCATCAATGCGTGTGCTGGACAGGGTGGATGTTCCGATGGCAATGCCATTTTCCCGCAATTTGTTGACCGTTACCGCCGGATCGAGCCCCTCAATGGTGAAGCTGACAATGGCGCATTGCTCGGCACCGATATCGCGGATCTGAGCACCCGGCAAGGTCAAAAGCTGCTCGCGCAACAGGGTGGCGAGGCCAAAAGAGCGCTGCTGGATCGCATCAAGGCCGAGTTCGAGCGCATAGTCGCAGGCTGCTTTCAGGCCGGCACGCAGGGCATAATTGTTTTCCCAGTTTTCAAAGCGCCGCGCATCCGGTCGCAGCTCATACGCATCGCGGGAGACCCACGGGGCGGCAAAATGGTCGATCATCACCGGCTCCAGCGTCTCGAGCCACTTTTCCCGCACATAGAGAAAACCAGACCCACGCGGTCCGCGCAGGAACTTGCGGGCCGTGGCCGACAGGAAGTCGCATTGCAGCGCCTCGACATCCACTGGCATCTGCCCCACCGCCTGACAGGCATCAAGCAGAAAGGGAATGTCGTGTTGCTTGGCTATCGCACCGATCTTCTCTGCCGGATTGATCAGACCGCCATTGGTTGGAATCCATGTCGTGGCAATCAGAGCTGTCTGCTCGGTGATCATCTCTTCGAGTGCCACCACATCCAGCCCGCCAGAGGCATCACTCGGCACCACATCAATGATGATCCCGTCGCGCTTGGCCCGTTGCAGGAAAGCGACGTAATTGGCAGCATATTCCGCTTCACAGGTGAGAATCCGATCTCCAGCCTTCAAAGGCAGAGAATAAAAGGCCATGCACCAGCCGACCGTGGCATTTTCCACCAGAGCGATTTCCTGTGGCTTGGCATTGAGAAGCCGCGCCACGCTGTCATAGGTGGCGTCCAGCTCTTCCGCTCGCGCCCGATAGGCTTCATAGCCGCCAATCCGGGCTTCAAGTTCAGTATGCGCGACGATGGCGTCGACCACTTGCTGGGGCATCAACGCAGCGCCGCAGGCCAGCAAGTGAATGCCATGGCGGGTTCCGGGTGTGTCGGCGCGAACTCTCTCGATATCCATGATTAGATTCATGATTGTTTCCCATCCTCTGACGATGCTATTGCCCCATTTGTAAGGGCGACACCGTATCAATGGCATCCGCCCGTGGCAAGGCGCGTTCTGGCCGGATCATTTCGCCGGTCAAGATCATGCCTCTCGCTCGCCAAACGAAAGCGTTAGAGACCCGCATACTAAAAGCGGTGGCGGCCAATGGCATTTGTCGAAAAGATGGGCTAAGGTCGCGCCAAAGTTGGAACAGGGCCGCTCCGAGAGGGCGGCTGGCAGGACGAAGACATGTCGGCACAAAACAAACAGCGCACCGAAGACGTATCCGAAATGGCCACTTCCTTTGGCTTTGAAGCCGTGAAGGAAGGGGAAAAACAGCCCAAGGTGAACAAGGTGTTTCATCAGGTTGCAGACCGTTACGACGTGATGAATGACCTGATGAGCGGTGGCATGCACCGCCTTTGGAAAGATGCTTTCGTTGCCTGGCTCAATCCGCCCCAACGCTCGACCAAGCCGTTCAAGCTGCTTGATGTAGCCGGTGGGACGGGAGACATTTCCTTCCGGGTGATTGAACGCTCTCGCAAGACCGCCCATTCCACGGTGTTCGACATCAATGGGTCCATGCTGGCGGTCGGCAAGGATCGCGCCAAGGAAAATGGCCTGATCGACTATCTCGATTTCGTCGAAGGCAATGCCGAAGAGCTGCCATTTGAGGACAATAGCTTCGACGCCTATACCATCGCTTATGGCATCCGCAATGTGCCGCGCATCGACAAGGCCCTGCGTGAAGCCTTTCGGGTGCTCAAGCGCGGCGGTCGCTTCATGTGCCTTGAATTTTCCGATGTCGACATGCCTGTGCTCGACAAGGCTTATGATCTGTTTTCCTTCAACGCCATTCCCGCCATCGGTGACATGGTGACCGGTGATCGCGAGAGCTACGAATATTTCGTCCAGTCGATCCGCAAATTCCCCAACAAGGCGCGATTCAAGCTGATGATAGAAGAGGCCGGTTTCAAGCAGGTGACCTATCGGGCCATGTCTGGTGGCATCACCACCATGCATTCGGGTTGGAAATTGTAAGGGAAAGCAGAGAGATCATGATTGGTGTGTCTTCCTCTCTTATCCGCCTCATGCGGGCAGGCTACATTCTGGCGCGTGAAGGGGTCTTCTCGATCATCGAACCGCCTGCGGAGCTGCCCCTTGTGCCCCGGCTTGGCCTGTCGGCTTTGCGCCTGATCGAACGGCGCGGGATTTCCACTCGCAACAAGGGCGAACGGATGAGCGCCGCCCTCAATCGCCTCGGACCGTCTTATGTGAAGATGGGCCAGTTTCTGGCCACTCGCCCGGATCTGGTCGGCCCGGAGCTTGCCGAAGCCCTGTCCAGCCTGCAGGACCGTGTCCCGGCCTTTGGCATGCAAGAGGCCAAGGTTGCCATCAAGGAGGCCTTGGGCAAGCCGGTCGAAAAGCTGTTTGACAGCTTTTCCGAACCCGTTGCCGCCGCTTCCATCGCGCAGGTCCATAAAGCCAGCTATGTCGACAAGGCAGGCATCAAGCAAGACGTCGCTATCAAGGTGCTCCGCCCGCGCATTGCCGAGCGCTTCAAGGCCGATCTGGCTGGTTTTTACCTTGCCGCCCGGTTGATCGAAGCCGTCCATGTGCCTTCGCGCCGCCTGCGACCGGTGGCCGTTGTCGACACACTGGCGCGCTCGATTGAGTTGGAAATGGATTTCCGCCTCGAAGCCGCCGCCATGAGCGAAATGGCCGAATATTGCCGTAACGACGAGGACTTCCGTGTGCCGGACGTCCATTGGGACAAATCGACCAAGTCCGTGATGACCATGGAATGGATCGACGGCATCAAGCTCAATGACATGGAGGCGCTGAAAGCCTCCGGCCATGATCTCTCCAAGCTTGGCACCACGGTCATTCAGTCTTTCCTGCGCCATGCCCTGCGGCAAGGCTTTTTCCATGCGGACATGCATCCGGGCAATCTGTTTCTCGACCCGCAAGGCCGTCTGGTCGCCGTTGATTTCGGCATTATGGGCCGCATCGGCCCCAATGAGCAGCGCTTTCTGGCCGAAATCCTCTATGGCTTCATCAGTCGAGACTATCGCCGGGTGTCTCAGGTTCATTTCGATGCGGGCTATGTGCCTTCTCATCAGGATGTCGACACCTTTGCCCAGGCCCTGCGCTCCATCGGTGAGCCGATCCATGGGCGGGAGTCTGCCGAAATTTCCATGGCGGGCCTGCTCAGCCAATTGTTCGAATTCACAGAATTGTTCGGCATGGCAACCCGCACCGAACTGATCCTGCTGCAAAAAACCATGGTCGTCGTCGAGGGCGTTGCCCGGATGATGGATGGCAGCCTCAATCTCTGGAATACATCGGAACCGGTGGTCAAGACATGGATGGAGGCCAATCTCGGCCCCACCGCCAAGGTCAAGGAAATGGCCTCCGGCCTCGCCACGCTTGGCACCTTGTCCGCAGGTCTGCCGGAAATGGCCCGCCGCGCCCAGAGCCTTTCGGAGAGCTTTGATCAGATGGGCCGAAATGGTATGCGTCTGGATGCCGAAACCGTGGCGGCCATCGGTCGGGCCGAAGCCCGCGAAAGCCGCTCAGGGCGTGCTGCGCTCTGGGTTATCGCCCTTGCGCTCAGTGCCATTGCCATCCATCTTTGGAGCTAATCCCGCATCAGACGGGTCACATCAGATCACATTTGGGTCTAACCATCGGGGGCTTTTTGCCATGCTTGCCAACAAACGCATTCTGTTGATCATTTCCAGCAGCGTCGCCGCCTTCAAGGCAACCGACATTGCCCGCCTGTTGATCAAGCAGGGCGCCAGCGTCAAGGTCATCCTGACGCGCAATGCAACCGAGTTCGTCTCGCCCCTGACCCTTGCGGCCTTGACCGGTGAAGCGGCGATCACCGAATTGTTCGACCTCACGCGTGAGCAGGAAATCGGCCATATTGAATTGTCCCGCGACGCCGATCTGGTGGTCGTGGCACCCTGCACGGCCAATCTGATGGCCAAGATGGCCCATGGCATTGCCGATGATCTGGCCAGCACGACCTTGCTGGCGACCGACAAGGAGGTGTTGGTCGCCCCGGCGATGAATGTACGCATGTGGCAGCATCCGGCCACCCAGCGCAATCTCGCCCAACTGAAGGCCGACGGCATCCATTTCGTTGGCCCCGATGTCGGTATGATGGCCTGCAACGAGGAAGGTCCGGGCCGTCTGGCCGAACCGGACGCCATCATCGAGGCAATTGATGCCTTGCTCGCCGAACACGATAAGCCGCTTTCTGGCAAACATGTGCTGATCACCGCCGGCCCGACCCATGAACCGATTGATCCGGTCCGCTATATCGCCAACCGCTCGTCGGGCAAACAGGGCTATGCCTTGGCGGCAGCCGCCCGCGCCGCCGGTGCCGACGTGACCTTGGTTTCCGGTCCCGTCAATCTCGATCCGCCCGCAGGCGTCACATGCATCAAAGTCGAAACTGCCCAGCAGATGCATGATGCAGTGAGCGACCATCTGCCTAGCGACGTTGCTATTATGGCCGCCGCCGTCGCCGACTGGAAAGTCGCCAATCAGGGCACCGAAAAAATCAAGAAAAAGCCCGATGGCAGCCTGCCGGAATTGCATTTTTCTGAAAATCCTGACATTGCCCGTTTCGTTGGCACCCATCCCAGCCAACGCCCGACCCTCGTGGTTGGTTTCGCTGCCGAAACACAAAATCTCGAAACCAATGCCGGGGCAAAGCTGAAGAAAAAGGGCGTTGACTGGATCATTGCCAACGATGTGTCACCTGAGACCGGTATCATGGGCGGCGATCGCAACAGCGTGAAGATCGTCCGGGTCGATGGCATCGAAGCCTGGCCGGACATGGAGAAGGGTGACGTTGCCAAACGCCTGATCGAACGCATTGCCCAAGCACTGGACGGCATGGCGCAAGTCTGATGAACCGGTGGCATCAGCCCCAAGACCAGTCAGGGAAAGGACATCCAATGGCCAAACCGCGTCTCTTGATCAAGACCTTGTCGCATTTCGACGGTCTGGAACTGCCAAGTTACAAGAGCAAGGAAGCTGCAGGCCTTGATCTGCAAGCCGCCAACCCGGCGGATGCGCCGATGCTGCTCAAAGCCCATGGCGGTCGCGCTTTGGTGCCGACCGGTTTTTGCATGGCGCTCGAACGAGGCTTTGAGGCCCAGATCCGCCCGCGCTCTGGCCTTGCCCACAAGCATGGGGTAACCCTGCTCAACACCCCGGGCACCATCGATTCCGATTATCGCGGTGAAGTGAAGGTTCTGATGATCAATCATGGCGACGAGGATTTCACTGTCGAGCGCGGCATGCGCATCGCCCAGATGGTGATCGCACCGGTCCTGCATATGAAGGTCAAACAGGTGGATGTGCTGGACGACACCGATCGCGGTGCGGGCGGGTTCGGCTCCACCGGCCACTAACTGCGGAAAGAGCGCCGGATGCTCTTGGTCAGCGGGTCGAGCAGGATCTGCAGAAAGGTCCGTTCTTCCGTCTGCATATAGGCCTCCACCGGCATGCCGGGAAACAAATCGGGCAGCATCGTGGTTTCATCAATGATCACCTCTATCCGCGCAACGAAATAGGCGACCTGCGTGCGCTGATTGATCCGTCGGTCCGGGGAGACAAAATCCACCCGTGCATTGACCGGCTGCACTTCGGACGCGTCAAAGGCGCTCAGCACCAGTTTGGCTGGCTGACCGACGGCAACCTGCTCGATGTCGGCCGGGTTCAGTTCCACTTCCACCAACAGCCGCTCGCCTTCAGGCACAATCTCGACAATCGACTGGAAGGCGGCGACCGCACTGCCCACCGTGTTGACATGCAGCTTGTTGATGATGCCCGCCTTCGGGGCGACCAGTTCAACCCGGGCAAAGGCCTTCTCGGCGGCGGCCAGTTTTTTCTGCAGGACGAGCTTTTCGGCCCGGATGGATGACAGATCCTTGGCTACCTGCTCGGCGAAAGTCTGGCCAATCTGCGCCAACCGTGCATCCAGTTCCGCGATCCTGTGCGGCAGGCTATCGATTTGGCCCTTGATCTTCTGATAGGCGACATCAACCTCGGCAAAGCTCTTCTTTGTCTCCTGAACTGCCAGCTTGCTGACCGCCCCTTTCTTCAAGAGCTTTGTGCGGGTCTCGACCTGCTCCTTGAGGATCGAGCGCCAGGATTGCTGTGCCTCGATTTCGGCCTTCAGCCCTTTCAATTCGGACAGCAGAGCCTGCCTTTGCTGAGCAACAATGTCCTCTTCTTTGGCTCGAAGTCTCTGTCGGACTGAATATTCTTCTTTCTGATCCGAAACGAACCTTTGGAATTGGTCATTCGTCAGAGCTTTCTCAGCAAAGTCATGATCTGTCGGTGGGAAATCCGTGTCAGTCTGCTCTGCCACCAGACGGGCCTCGCGGACGATCAGATAGGTCAATTGTGTTTCGATCTGTTCCAGTTCGGCAAAGCGTTCGACATCGTCAATCAGGATCAACGGATCGCCCTTTTTCACCGTCTGCCCCTCGCGCACCAGAATGCGCGAAACAACCCCGCCGCTTTCGTGGGTGATGGTCTGGGTGTCGCCTTCCTTGACCACATGCCCTGTGGCAATCACCGCCCCACGCAAGGGGGCAAGGCTGGCCCATGATCCGAAGCCGACAAAAAAGGCCACCAGCAAGAAGGCGCCGAGACGCTTGGATCGCTCAAAAGAGATCAGATCGGCAACTCTATCGTCAATGGGCTCCCGGGACATGTTCATTCCTTTTCCGCCCTTCTATGAAGACCGCTTCATTGAAGGGCTGGGATTTGAAGCATCCGAAATGTCAGGAACATCTGACGGATCAAGCGGTTCATCGGGTGCATTGAGTTGTTGTGGCTTGTCCGCAGACTGGGCCCGAATGGGCAACAGCTCCTGCCGCTCACCAAAATTGGCAATCCGTCCAGCCTCCATCACCAGAACCTTGTCGGCCGAGGTGACAAGCAGATTGCGCTGGGTTGCGAAAATAACGGTCTTGCCTCGCGTCTTGGCATCCTTGATGGCGTTGCGCAGGGCCTGTTCCCCGGTAAAGTCCAAATGGGAATCAGGCTCATCGAGCAGCAGGATTTGCGGGTCACCGAAGAAGGCCCGAGCCAGTGCGATTCGCTGTTTCTGCCCACCGGAGAGACGGATCTCCTCCGACCCCAGAAGCGTGTTATAGCCTTGTGGCAGAGTGCCAATAAAGTCGTGTGCTCCGGCCATGTTGGCTGCCGCAATCACCGCTCTGGCGTCGGCGGTAGGGGAGAAGCGGGCGATATTCTGGGCCACGGTGCCGCGGAAGAAATGGCTCTCCTGAGCCGAGTAACCAATATTGGCTCCCAGTTGATCCGCATCCCACTGGGTGGTTTCAAAGCCATCGATGAAGTAGCGTCCCAGATCGGGCCGACTGACAGTTGCGAGCACCCGCAACAAGGCCGTTTTCCCGGCCCCACTGGCCCCGATGATGGCCACCACATGCCCCGGTTCGATCTCGAGATTGATGTTCTTCAGAATGGCTTTGTCGAATTGTTCTCCTTCGGGAATGACCGTCACCCCCTGACACCAGAGCCGACCTTCGATCTGTGGCAATTCGAGGCGTGGTGCGGCGTCGCGTTCCGCGTCTTCCATCCGATCCAGTTGGGCTCGGACCCGTCGGTGAGCCGCACGGGAGGAGGCGAGACCGCGCCACGCGCCGATGAATTGTTCAATTGGCATCAAGGCCCGTCCCGACACGATGCTGGCGGCAAAAATAAGACCGGCTGACAGGTGGGACGTCAGCACCAGATAAGCCCCGAAGCCGAGCATGGCGACCTGTATCATCTGTCGAAAAAAACGGACCAATCCAAAAAAGGCACCATTGACCTGCGCCACATCGTCTGCGCTATGCGCGGCCTGCAGCATGGTGTCCTGCCAGCGGCCTCGCAAGGCTTCTCCCATACCCATGGCACAGACATCATCCAGATGGGTCAGGATTTCGTTGCTTTTGGCAGTGCCCTGTTTGTGCTGGTCGGTGGCCTTGCCCTGCTTGTCCGATGCCAGCATTTCATTGGCCAGCGCCAGCAGAACCAGAAGCCCCGCCCCCAAGGTCGCCAACACGCCCAGAACCGGATGGACCAGAAACAGCAAGCAGAGGAACAAAGGTGTGAAGGGCAGGTCAAACAGACCAATGAAGGCACGACTGGCCAGCATCTGGCGAATGTTGGCCACATCCTGCAGCAACAGGGCATAGTCCCCCTTGTTGCTGGCCCGCGTCCGCAGGGCGTGATGGAGCAATCGAGGCGCCAGGCGCAGTTCGAAACAAGCGCTCATCTTTTGCGCCACCTTGTTGCGCAGCACTTCCATCATGCCAAACAGCGCCAGACACATTAGAATGAACAGCGACAGATAGAGCAGCGTGTCCGGACTGTCGCTGGGCAGAACACGGTCATAGATCTGCGACAGATAAAGCGGCATCGCCAGCAACAGAAGATTGGCTGCAACGGAAAAGACCGCGAGCCATCGCATGTAACCGTTCAAGTTCATATGAGCAGGTTGGGATAGGGGTGACCTGCCTGCCAGCCGGAGTGTATCAGCATCCATGAAACGCAGCCTTCATTGGGAAGGCGGGGCCAGAACACATGCGTTCTGGTCCTGCCCGAACAAGCGCAAATAGAGGCAAGTCATGTGAGGGTTAAAGAATGAAATCATCATCGCTCAAGGCCATGGACCCCTTGACCTCGATGGAAAAGTCTGCGGCCCCGTCGCCGTCAACATCCACTTCCACGACTTGATAGCCAGACATCATGCCATAGCGCAGTTCGCCTTCCGTTTTGGAGAAGGCGGCCTGCCCGATGAAATCGAAATCCTGATGGCCGGACAGGTTGCTGTTGGCATCAATGGCGCTCAGATCGATCTTGTCGCCTTCACCTTGATCGAAGTCGGCGATCATATCGCGACCACTGGCATGGGCGGTGGACTCGCTAAGGGCTGTATAGGCAAACCGGTCCGCACCATCATTGCCATAGAGCAGATCGCTGCCTTCCCCACCATACAGAACATCATCATTCTCATAGCCCATCAGCCGGTCATCGTCGTTGCCGCCATAAAGGGTGTCATTGCCTTGGCGGCCCCTGAGGTCGTCTTCCCCATCGCCGCCCAGAACCACATCATCTCCCGCGCCGGCATCAATGCGATCCTCTCCTCCATCGCCGGAGAGGAAGTCGTTGTCATCCCCGCCATAAAGCTTGTCATCACCCTCACCGCCGAAAATGGTGTCTTCACCATCTTCCCCTCTGAGCTGATCCTTGCCGTCCCCGCCTTCGATATAGTCGTCACCCTCACCGCCATAGATCTTGTCGGTGTCCCCCCCGCCATACAGGTGATCCTCTCCCTCGCCGCCATAGATCTTGTCCCGGTCCTCCCCACCGAACAGATAGTCATCGCCCGCCTCACCATAGAGCCGGTCCTTGCCTTCCCCACCTTTGAGAATGTCATCGCCTTCCCGGCCATACAGCTTGTCATGGCCATCCAATCCGGACAACAGATCGTTGCTTGCCGTGCCATAGAGTTTGTCACTTCCACCGGTGCCAATCTGCTCGGCGGTCACCTCGGGCACCTCGCCGTCATCGACCGGAATGTCAGGATCGATCGGAGTGTCCGGTGGCGTATCTGGATCGCCCTCGTCCCCATCCGTCTCCCCATCCGTCTCCTCATCGGTGTTATCGCCAGAGCCGTCATCCAACCCGACCAGACCGTCCAGCCCTTCGCCGATAGTGTGTGAATAGTCCAGCCCATAGAAGGATACCTGCCCGGTCCCGGAGCCCTGAGAGTCGTTCAGCCCGAGATAAAGCCCGGCTTTGAAATTGAGATCTTCGTGATGCCAGTGCGACTGGATCTCGGTGACCGATTCATAGACCTTGCCGTTGGCATAGATGACGATGGTCAATGTCTCGTCCCGCGCTTCGATCTTGTAGGAAAAGGTCTCGCCGAGTTCGACATGGGGTTCTTCACCACTATCCGTGGTGGGCACATAGGTCAGCACCTTGTCATCGGGGCCGCTATGTTCGCTCATAAAATAGATCCGGCCATCGTTCCAGTAGAGCCGGACCAACTCATCGACGGTGCCGCGCAATTGGCCAATGACAATCCGCCCATCGGTGCCGTCATTATATTTGGGCACTTCGTCGACGCGCAATGTCGCGGTCAGCGTACCGCCTTCATCCAGCCGCCAGGCTGCGCTTTCGCTTCCGTCTTTCTCCCGCAATTCGGTACGGGCATACCGCGCATTGCCAGTGCGGGCACCATCCACCGACGCACGAAAGACCATCGCACCATCGTCCGCATCGTAAAAGAAGTCCTCTTCATAACCGGTAAGGTCTACAACCGTTTTGGCTCGGCCACTCGTTCCTCCATTATGGTCGACTGGAATATTCATTTTCCAGCCGGTCAGATCAAAATTGTCAGAATTTGTAGCCATGATAACTCCTGTATATTCGGTATTATGGACGGGATTGACTTTTTGATGTTGATCTTGTGGAAGTTAAAAGGTTGGAGAATGATCGAATCATCTTCACGTTTTAATGATTTGCGATGAATTTTGTTTGAATTATGAAATTGCTATATATGATATATATTTGTGCAATGCGTGAAAAAATGAGCATGTGCGTAAACTATATTTAGGTTTACTTAAAAATTTTTGTCAGGTTCCCTCCCAATTTTGAGTTGCTCAACGGTCTGATCTCGGCGATACGCTGCTCCAGTTCAAAGTCTGGATTGAGAAACAGATAAGGCTCGAGCCAGGCGATGGTGTGTTTCTTCTGCTTCAGCAACCCTTGCTTGACCGTTTGCACCTTGTTGACCTTCGTCTCAACGATGCTGGGGTCATCGACTGCCTTGATCGAGAATTTGGCCGCGAGAAAGAGCTTCTCTTCATAGGGTTTGGAGTTGCTCAGCCCGACATCTTTCAGCAAGGCGCTTGCTGTGACCATCGGCGCCACTGCGTGCATCTGATAATGCAAGGCAAACTGACCACGGCGCATTTCAATCGGCAGGCTTCCATCGGGATCCTGGGTATCAAGAATGATCCGCTGACTTTCCAGTCCCCATTCCAGAAAGACAGGCTCATCGAGCAACAGACCGATCTGAACAACCGACAAGGCCGCCCACGCGCGCAAATTGCCCTGAGATGCCAGCACCGGGGCGTCGAAATTCCAATAATCGATGATGTCGTGAGCCAGACTGCGAAGCCATGTTTCGATCGTCTCGGCTCGCTTCTGATCATCGGGCTGGATCAAGGGCTTGACTTGCCCATAGGCAATGGCGATGCCACCCACCCGAGACGGGTAGGTTATCTTTGCGGTCATGCTTTCGATTGCGCTGTAAGCCCCTGCTTCGGCCCAGCGATTGATGCCGGACAGGACACAATCGACCGCGGCAAGATTGCCATCTCCCTTGGTTGCAGTCCGGCTGGCTCTGGAGAGCAGGCGAACAAAATCGTCCGATGGCTTGAGGGCGGCAACAGCCTTTGCCTTGTTTTCCTTGTCGAGTTCCGACCGGGATTTGCTCTCGGCCTTGTAAGGGCTTTCGAAATCCAGTGTGATGACCGGCTCGGGAAAGTCCGGGCAGTCATAGGAATTCTGCTCGTCGGCTTCGTCCGACTCTTCAGAGGCGTCAGGAGCCTCCTGCTTGGCCGCAGGCAATTCTGAAATGTCATCGGCGTCGAGATCAGCGGGCAGCAGCAGCGGGCTTTGATCAGACTTGGACAGGGCGCTGACTTGATCGAAGGTCTGCGCAGGGGTTGGGTCGGCAGGGGCCGCCTCCACGTCTATCTGACGGGTCAGGGATGCCGATCCACTGGTGCAAAGCAGCAATGTGAAAAGGCCGAGCAAGCGCGCCTTTTTGCGCACCCGAAATGGGGAATGACTGACAATCATTGCGCGGCCTCCTTGCCACGGAACAGCGACAGCATGATTTGCGATTTTTCGTCACCGCTCTGGGAGGCCTCGGCCAACCACTTGTGAGCCAGTTCCTGAGATGGTTCCATACCAATGCCAAACGCATAGGAGTTGGCAAGCAGAACCATGGCTTCCACATCCCGCTGTTCAGCCGCCTTTTTCAACCACTGACTCGATTCGTTGACCTCGGCGGCACTCGGTCTGTCTTGCCGCAGAAGTTTCGCCAGTTCCCGCATGGCGGCAGGCTGCTCGGCCTCTGCCGAAATGCGATAGAGCTTTTCGAGACTGTGCCGTTTCAGAACATGGCTTTGAATGGCCTCCTCGCTGCGCTTGATATGGGCAAGAATGCCCCACATCTGATCGCCGTCGGCCCGCTCGATTGCGGCATCGAACACTTCAACCGCCAGAGCCGGGTCATAGAAGGGATTGTCGGGAACCGGCACGCGATCCATCAGGCGAAACACAGCGGTTTGTGACCCCGCCTCGAAGGCCGCCATATAGTGGTCATAAGCCTTCTTGCTGGCTTCTTCGCTCCCGAACGAGGCGTAAATGTCGCCGATCTTGATCATCTGCCAAGGCTCGGTGACCAACTGCGAGGCGACCTTCAGCCAATGGTCCTGGGAGGCACGATCCCCGATTGTCTGCAAATACTGAACAATCTGCAGAACATTGTCGAGATTACAGGTCATGACGCTGACCGCAGTGTTGAACAGCCGTTCTTTCGTATCCGCTTCTTCGGACGCCAGCGCTGCCTTGAGCAGAATGCCGGTGTCGTTGGTTTTCCTGATGCCGGATACGGTGCTGTTCCAGAGTGTGAATTTCTGATTTTCGGGATCGGGATTGACCCGGTTATAAAGCTTGAGAAGCTTACCGGTCATCTCGTCCTTGCCAATCTGCATCAACTGCTCTGCCTTGCGGATCTGGGCCATCTGACCCTTGGAGCGATAAAGATACAATTCGGCCAGTTCGATTGCCGCATGCGGGTCCTTTGCCTGCGACAGCGCCTCCAGATTGTCCAGCGCAGCCTGCTTCATTTGCTCGGAACGGGCTCCACGATAGATGCCGACCTCGATGGCCGCCCGTCCTCCGTCAAACTGTTCGGAGAAGGTCCGCCAGAAAGCCAGCTGGGCGGTCAATTGCGCTAGGTTTCCAGCCTGTTCGGTGCTGGCCAGATATTCGGCATAATTGGTAAGCGCGCTGGCCCTGCCATACATGGCGGTGGATTGCAGGGTTGCGATGTCCAACGGATCATTCTGGGCATTAAGAGACCGGATTTCCTTGGACGTCAGAAACAGACTTTCATTGCCCGCTCCCCTGTTGGCTTCCTTCCAGAATGAGGCAATCGACAGGTCGGAATCAAGTTGTCCAAAACAGCGATGGGTGCGCTGCAGCTCGGTCAGGGAGTTGGTTTTTCCGCGGTTGGACGAGGCGGAATAGAGAAGATCCAGCGCCCGGTCGAGATTGTCAGCCTGTTTGGCTCCCTCCAACAGCATTGTGGCCAGATGCAGCTCGGAATCCTTGTCACCGTGGCTGATGGCTTTTTCAAGCAGGGCACGCGCCGTATTGCGTGCCGTCGGTGTCTGCGAGCGATCCAGGGTGATCAGAGCGATTTTGCGAAAGACCCAGGCCGGTGCATCCTCAAGGGCTGCCAGCCGGGAGAGGGTTGCGGAATAGTCGTCAAAATACGCACCTTCGTCTTGATTGCCTGCCTCCATCAAGGAGATTTTCCGAATCAGGCCAATGCGTGGTTGGCTTTTCTCCACCGCATCATAGATCTGTCGGGCCTTTGCCAGATCGCGCGACACCAGCGCCCCTTCGATCAGGATCTGCGCATATTCCAATTGCGCCGACAGGATGCCGGAATCCGATGCCTGTTCGAGATATTTCAGCAAATGGTCATTATTCTTTTGCAGATAATCGCCGCTGAGATGCATTTGTGCCGTTTTCCACGCTGCATCATCGTCCCCCAAGTCAGCGGCAAATCGATGCCACTCCTCGCTGAGGGCGTAATTCTGGACAACGATCTCACCTTTTGAATATTCCCGCGCAATCCGCCCGATCCGGTCACAGACCGAACCATTGAGCTTGCCCAGCAGGGCACCGAAGGCCAACGTGACAGCGACGTCGGGTGCGACGTCCCATCCTTCGATATCAGCCCCGTCATTGGCGCGCTGCGCCACGTCCAGCAGGGCTTGCGGATTGCCCAATCGGGCAGCCTGAACCTTCAGCGACAGGCCTTTTTCCTCGTCGCTGTCGGCGATCTGTCCATTCAGATGTAGATCCGCCAGAAAGTTGAGAACCTTCGGATCGGAAGAAGTCGCATGCTGCTCGAGTTTTTCGAGCAGCTTCTCTTCTTTCAGCGCGTCATACCGCCCAGTTTCCAGATACAGCTCGATCATGGCGATCAGATAGCGGCTTTCCTTGAAATTGGGATCGGAGTCCAGCAGCAGGCCATAACCGGATTTAATCGCGGCAAAATAGGTTTCGGAATCCGCATAGAAGAGCCGCGCCATTTCCCGCGCGACCTGATCCTTGGACATGTCGCGCGGCAGGCTTTTGCCATCCCACCCCGCCCAGCTTGCCTTGATCTGGGCATCGCTGCGTCGGGCCTTGCAAATCTTGCCGAGATTGATTTTTGGAGGAGCAAAATCGACCGATACCGGTGACGCATGGCCTTCCGTCATGCCTGATACGGACGCTGCAAGCAGGGCTACACTTGTCACCAGCAGGTATTTCAGATGGGTGTGTTTCCGGATCATCATTTTACGCCTCTCCTGTTCACTTTGCGATTTCGTTCTGTATGGCCTTCAAGGTCATTGCGCCATTGACCCGCATGGCAATCAGCGTGGTGCCGCCGCCGCGTTGCAGCTTGACGCCGGATACGGCCGCTTCCGTCTGACCATCGACATTGGCGGCAAAATCCAGCGTCAGAGGCGCCCGGAGCTGCACGGTCTTGCCCTGCCCCGATGGCAGGTTGGAAATGACGTTTGCCTTGGCCTGCATGACAAACAGATCAACCGACTTGTCGCCCGTCAGATTGTAGAAACTCAGATTCGACTTGGCCGGGCTGATGGCAATGCTGTCCTTGAGAAAGATGACATGCCCCTTCGACAGCCCCACGACGGTGTAGAACTTGCCTGAAGCCGCTTCGATCTCGCTCGCCTGACCATCGATATCAACGGCAATTCTGCCTGCATCGACCGCCACATAGGGCGACACATTCTGTCCCTTCTGCAGCCGTTTTGAGCCGATACGCAAAACGCTTTCCCCTGAGCTGACAATGCGGATGAAGGCAGCATTGGGATCAAACCCCTTGTCATACAGGGCGGCATCATTGGCTGTGGCCGGAGGAATGGAATGAAGGCCAACGATCAGGGCTACAACGGTAAAAATGGTTTTCTTGAACATGAGATCACCCTCCTAGTAAGAGCAGAGTTGAACAATCGGCACGCCGTCCGATGGTTTGGAAAAATCGATGGTGAGTTGGGAAATTTGTTCATGCGCAATGGGGCGGACCGGCATGTAAAAGCGCCCGGTGGAGCGAATGCGACTGTTTCGTTCAATCGTGATATTCCTACTGCGGCCCGATGCATAATCCACCTTCACATTGACCGAGCGAATGCTGGTATCGTCGGAATCCACCAGAATGGCGAGGTCTTCCTGCAGCGAGCGGCGGGACAGATTATCAAGGAAGGCTTCCTTGCCCCCATCCTCGAGGTTGGCTGCGGTCGAGACGCATTCCTGACGTGCCGAGGCCCACAATTCCACCCACGGCGCTGCACCAAACTGCCCCAGATTGTTGTAGATGGGATTTTCCCAGACGATGAATTTGGGTCGGCTGGTCTTGAAGTCATTCGACGTGAGGTAGGACAGCATCGAGCCGAATTGGTTGCCCCCGGTGACCGAGTAATTGGTCAGGCGCAGGGAGCTATATTGACGAATGAAACCCGCGAAATTGTAATATTGCGCATCGGAAAAACTGGTCCCGACCAAGGCAATCGGATCAGCCTGTTGCGGACCGAACAGATCAAGGGTCGCACCCTGTGACGCGCCAGCCGTTTCCTGTGTCTGGTAGGTCACGCTATTGATGGCAGGCAGGCTCTCCTTGCAATAGCGCTGCAGATTGTCGCGCATTTTCGAGAAAAGTGGCGTTTTGGGCCGTGCAACGGTCTGAAAACTGGTTTTCGTCACTTGCTGGTAATCGGGCTGCGCCTTGATGGTCTCACTGATCGCCTTGGCCGCCAGTCGGGCACCTTCCGGGCTCCAGTGGAAGTCTGCCTTGAAGAAGGGTTCCTTGCCGGGCTCTGCTGCCCGCAAGGCTGTCATCAAATCGACGGTCACCACTCCGGCAGCCTTTAGGCGACCGATAATGTTTTCATAGACCACCTGCGAGATCCGGTCATCATAGCCATAGAGTTTGGCAGTCTGTGGCAGATAATCAGGCATGGCCTGACTCTTGGTCGGCACGGGTGCATAAATCAGCGTGGTCCCATTTTGCTTCAACCATTTCGACAGGTGAGCCAGATTGGTGACCGTCTGATCGGTGAAGGTATGATGGAGCCGCAAGTCGGTGTGAACGCGAAAGACAAACCCGTCTTGCCCGATGATCGACTGAGGTTCTGCTTTCTGTTCGAGAAACTTGCATCCGAAATCATGCGTCGCTGTATCGGTCGCCGCCCGACTTTGGGTTCCGAAGGCCACAGAGCAAGCAAGGCAGGCCAGAATATATCGTGAAGCAATCATCATGAATTAGGTCCTCTGTTGCGCGAGTTACTCGTCCGATTTTGCCGACATCATCAGTCGCAAATTGTAGGCCGCTGTGCGGACGCCCAGATCCTCACTGCGTTCTGCCATCGCAATCAGCGACAAGGCTTCATCATGTTCGTCTGTTGACAGGGACGGCTTGGAGGCAATCGCAGCCGCAAGACCCAGAGCGGCCTCACCGTCACCGCTGGTTTCAATCTCCCGGCGCTGCCACCGCTTGGCGCGTGCCGGATCGTGGCCAAAAGGTTCGCCCGCTGCGTAGAATTTCGCCAGTGCCCGGATCGCCCGGATGTTGCCTTTCGATGCCTGCTCATTGAGAGCATTCTCGAAATATTCCAGACGCTTGTCGCTGTGCTCAACGGTCTGATTTTCCATGATGGAGAGCCATGGGCGCACCGCATAGTCGCGCCCTCCCATGGCTGCGATCGAATAATATAGCGCCGCATCCGTGAGCAGACGCTCCTTCTGCATCGACATGATCCGGTCGGCAATAAAGTAGGCGGCCAGACTGTCTCCGGAATCCGCAAGGCGGCGAAGTTCTGAGAAACGGACCCGTTTCTTCTTGACCAAGCGCTTGCGAATGTCTTTCAGCGACTGGGTGTTTGAACTGGCCGCCACCAGCATCAGATGATCGCGGAACCGGTCTTCCTCGCTGCACGAAGCACAAGCGGACTGCGCGACAGGGCTGGAAATCGCGGGCAGGGCGAGGGTTTGTGACATGCCCACAATCGGAATGGCCAGAGAAAGGGCGACAAGCTTGAATTTATGAAACGTCATCTTTGCCTCCTGTTGTGTGCTTGGCGGTTGATGATGGCTGGGTTTGCGGGGCGGCTTTCTTGGGAGCCTGTGCCCAGATATCGTCTTGCGCGATGTAGCGGGTCGGTATTTCCCAGATCACCAGCCGTGGCGGGGTTTGTTGGAAATCGTCACTCTTGAGATAGTCATACATCGGCGTGCCGGGACCTTGCCCTTCCTTGGCATGGTTGATTACATCGACTTTCATGTGATGCTTGAGGAATTCCGCGAAGGACCAGTTCGGATTGGCACTGTAGCTGGTACCCACCAGGATGACCGGAAAGGCGTCGTCCGAGGCAAACAGGTCAAGCACCGCCTGTTGCGGCATTGTCTGTTCTGCCTGCCAAAGCGTGGCGGATTCCTTGTTCAGCCCTGCCCATTCGCCAAAATCCTCGTTGGTGACGAAACGCACCAGATCGCCCCAGAATGTGCGATGTTTGGTGGCAATCAGCTCAAAGTCCGATGGTTCAATTCCCTCAGGCAGAGCCACGGAACCGGCAATCTCGCGTGCGACGCTTTCAGCGCCCAGCGGGGTCCAGTGCGTGTCGGTCTTGAAAAAGACCTCGCCCTTCGCTCTGGCTTTGATCAGACTGTCCCGTGTGTCAATGAAGGGGATCTCGGCACCCGCCAGCCGGTCAATGAAATTGCGATAATGCAGCGTGGCCTCTTGCGAGCTGACCCGTTTGTTCAAGACGTCGGCATAGATATCGGTCTTGTAGGGCAAGGGCACGACAACCAGCTTGATGCCCGCTCCGTCCAACTCGTCCTTGACCGCTTCAATCTCCCGGATCGCCCGATCAATCTGGGATGGTGCGTTGGTCTTGGGTGCGAATTCCTCTTTGGTGAAGAACCATTCGTCCTTGCCGACCACCACACCGGGCTTGCCAATGCCCAGCAACTGATAGCGCACGGCCCCCAGCAGACCAATCGCCGGGGTCATGTGTGGCAGGTTATCCTTGTAAACCTTGTCCATGCCCTTGGTCAGGCCACCAGCCAGCAGGGGCTGATCTGCCTCTTTCACACCAGAGAATTCCCCATCGACCAGCATGCTGACATTGGCAAAGGCCGCGTAACACAAAAAGAGGCCGGGAAGCATCAATTTCGATACAAACTCAATCCGCTGTTTCATGACAAATCCTCAAAACTGGAAATACAGGAAGGGTGAAAAGCTCTGTTCCGCCAGCTTGGCAATGGCGAGGAAAAACAGAGCACTGACGGCAGTCGCACTGACCAGCGGCATGGCCAGGCTTGAGGCCGCAGCAATTGCGCCACCCGGACTGCCAGCCTGCTGTCCGACCGGGTCTGAACTGTCTGTGATGGCCAGATAGAAAGACCGGATCCGGCCTTCCAGCACCACGATGGCGGCACTGAGCATCAGGAACAGGAAAGCATCCTGTGGCAGGCCAACCAGATAGTCGTCGGGCAAGGCAAAGCCGTTCAGACCGATCAGCCCGGCATAGCTTTCAAAGGCGCTGGAGACCGTTTCGGCGCGAAACACCACCCAACCCAGCATGACCAGCACAAAGGTAAAGGGCAGAGAGATCCAGTGATCTTTCGCCTTGGCACCCCAGCCGGTGGCCCGCTCCAGCGCCAGCCAGCCGCCATGCCATGCCCCCCAGAGGACAAAGGTCCAGTTGGAGCCGTGCCAAAGGCCACCCAGCAGCATTACCAAACACAGATTGACATAGGTGCGGGTTGGCCCCACCCGGTTGCCGCCAAGGGGAACATACAGATAGTCTCTCAGCCAGACCGACAGGGAGATATGCCATCGGCGCCAGAATTCGGTGATGGAGCGGCTGATATAGGGACGGTCGAAATTCTGAATGAACTGGAAGCCGATCATCAGACCAAGGCCGAGCGCCATGTCCGAATAGCCCGAGAAGTCGAAATAAAGCTGCAGCGTGTAGGCAAACATGCCCAGAAAGGCGACGGCAAAGCTCGGGTCGGTGGCGGCAAAGGCCGAATCGGCAATCGGCGCAATCGCATCGGCCAGCAGGATTTTCTTTGCAAGGCCAACGGTGAAAAGCGTCATGCCTTTCGAGAATTTCTCGAAACTGTGCTCCCGGCTGGTGATCTGGTCCGCCAGATCCTTGAAGCGCAGGATCGGCCCGGCAATCAGCTGCGGGAACAGGGCAATGAAAGCGGCAAAATCCACAAAGCTCCTGGTGGCAGGCGCATCCTTGCGCTTGATATCGACCAGATAGCTGATTGACTGGAAGACATAGAAGGAAATCCCGATTGGCAGGATCAACTGCCAATGGACACCCAGCGCGTCAGATGTGGTGCCGAAAGCGACGGCAAAACTGTCGAGGAAGAAGTTGAAATATTTAAAGACGCCCAGCACCGACAGGCAGCCAATCACACCGATCGTGCAGTATAGCTGCCTTTCGCTCTCGACTGTCCGCTGCTGGATTCGCAGGCCGAACCAGTAGGTCCACAAGGTCACGGCGATCAACAGGAACAGGAAATCAATCCGCCACCACGCATAGAAGCTATAGGAGCCAAGGACCAGCGCCCAGGATTTCAGCTTCGCCGGTGTCAGATAATAAACCGCCAGAAACAGGGGCAAGAACAGGAATATAAATTGCTCTGAAGAAAAAACCATAATCGTCACCCATCATTGCAATATTGAAATTTGGACAGAAGCAGGCCGGAATTGCTGACCCCGTTGTCGGCAACATGCGATGGCTTGGAAATGATGAACGGGGAAAGATTGCCTTTGACCAGCGTGCCGGCCCGTTTGAGATAGTCCGCCAGATAGAAGGTCATTTCGCCTGAGAAAAGAGCTGGCAACTGTTTGGAAAAATCATTGTTCTTCAGCGTGATATTCGAAATGTCCGACGTACCAAGACCCAATGCGTTGCGCTCGAAGCGATTGCCTTCAACGATGATGTGATCTGTCTGCACCGCCCCACCAAGCAGGGAAATGCCCGGTCCCTTATTCAGGGCAATCACATTGCTCTTGAGGCTCAACTGGAAAGTGTTCTCCGACAAGATGCCTCTCACCCCGTTGCGCAGAATGGCATTGCCATGAATGGTCGGGCAGGCGGCGCTCTTGGAAATGATGCCGCTTTTCTTGTTGTCGAGCAGAATATTGTCGACGATGTTCGTTGCTGTCGCCCCGCCGCCGACAAAGATCGCAGCTTCCTTGCTGCCAAAGATGATGTTGTTGCGGATGGTGATGCGGGTAGAATTGTTGGTTACACGCAGGCCATGCTTCTGGCTCTTCATCACCAGATTGCCGATGATCTGACCGGACATGCTGTCTTCGACTCGCAGGGCGGATTCGCCACTGGCGTTGAAACTGTTGTTTGACAGGGTGAAGTCGCGCATGCCCTTGAGCTCGACTGTACCCACATGGTCAAAACGATTGTTGGACAGGAAGACAAAGCTCTGTTTTGGAAACAAATGCCCCGAAATGAAGCTTAGTCCCCGAAATTTGGGCCGATCACCGAAGCCAAGATGGGAGAACTGGCTGTCGCGGGCTGCAAATCTGCCGCCAAGGGCCGTCATGAGAAACGGCTTGAAAGCACCGTCGCCCCTTGCTTGATCGCTCTTTTCAGCCATTCCTGCGATGACCGCCTTCTCAATGCCCAGCGTGCCGAGATTGATGATGAAGGCGCCGCTGGTCGATGACAGGGCAATCCGCTCGTCGGCGATGGACAAATGGGCCGCAGGCATGATCAGGACTGGCAGATGGAGTCCATATCCATCCGGCCTCCTGGTAACGGCCTTCCGAAGCTCATCTGTCCGGGTCATGGCGAACAGATGAGCCATCGTGAAGTGGCCCTTGCGCAGGGTCAGAACCTGACCATTGCCGGATGCCTGAGCTGCCTTGATCTCATCAAAATGATTGCTACCCACCTGCATCGCGACTTGCGATAGCGCCAGCTCCAGCGGCACCAGCGTGACATCTCTTGCTTGCCCCGGTTTCGCCTTGTCGGACTTTTCGATGGCTGTGACCATCGTCGCCCCAGTTTGCTTCACCCCAGTTTGCTTCATCCCAGTCGGTTTCGCCCCGGATCTGAAAGAAGGAACAAGCTGTGAGGCGATGTGCGCACTGGCGGTCAGGCGTTGGCCGTGAGATCCGGCCGCCGCCAATTCTGTCTTCATGGCGCGGATGAAGCGCTTTGTCTCAGTCTCCAGAAGGTAACCACCATTAAAGCCAGCCTGCGCCGATGGCGCTGTCACGAGGCTCGCACACAATCCAATGCTCAGCCCCATGCAGAGACCTGCAAGTCGCCTTGAAGACAGTGGGGACGAAAGTCCGGGGAGGCTCATCACGCCACCTCTTCCTTGCGATTGGAAAAGCCGAGAGCCGGAGAGGGCTGGAATTCAAAGCTTTCCAGACCAGCGGTCTGATATTCGATCTCGATCAGAACAGCGGTTTCGGTGCCGGTATTTCGGAAGGTGGCAACCTCGCTCTCCTTGATTTCGAGCACTTCACCGGGGATAACGGGGGTGATGATTGCACCCTTGCTGAACGAACCCTGCCCCTCCGAGAAGGACAGAAGACGATGGCAGTCTGCCTTGTCATCAAACAGCAGCGACTTGCCCGGCTCCACCCGCAACATGGCCAGATTGAACTGATTGCCCGATTGCAGCTCGACAAACTGTCCCCATGCAAACTGCTTGGTGGCGTGGGTGACCACTTCCTTGCGCCCATCCTGTTCGAGGGCTTGGATCACGGACTTGACCTTCTGGCTATGCTCATGGGTGGTCACCAGCAAGGCATCGTCTGTGTCAACAATCACCAGATTATCGACCCCCAGCGCGGCGACCAGCCGGTTGTTGGAGCCGCGAATGTAGGAATTGTTGGATTCAATGCAGACCACGTCGCCGCAAATATAATTGCCATGGCTGTCTTTTTCGCTAACTGCATGAAACGCCTTCCAGGCACCCACATCATTCCAGTCGATGTCAGAGGGCGACAGCACGGCCCGTTCGGTCTTCTCGAAAATGATCGATTCCGTCGGCCCGCTGAAAGCCTTGGCAAACCCCTTGCCGCACAACTCGATCCGATCAGGGAAATATTCTGCCTCTGCATAGGCCTCAATCACCGCCTGATAGCTGTCCGGATCGTATTTTTCATAATCGGCAATAATCACATCGGCACGAAACAGGCTGATGCCCGAGGCCCAATAGGCATTGCCATCCGTGATCAGCTGCTCGGCAATTTCAAATGGGGGCTTTTCGACGAAATGGGACACTGTATGGGCATCCAGCAATTCACTATGCGGGCCATTGTCGATGATATAGCCATAGCCGGTTTCAGGATAACGCGGCTCGATTCCAAACAGGACGATCTTGCCGGCTTCCGCTGCCGGGATCATCCGGCGAAGGGCACCATTGAGGTCGCCCTTGATGACATGATCCGACGGCAGAACGGCGAGGATGGCATCCGGATCCCGCTCGACCAGATGCATCGCGGCAGCCAGCACCGCCGGTCCGGTATTGCGCCCGATCGGTTCTGACAGGATCGATGCGGTTACATCGATATCATTGAGCTGCTGCTTGACGGTCCCCAAATGGGTGCGATTGACGCTGACCAGTGGCTTCTCAAAGCCCTCGGCCACATGGCGCAAGATCGTTGTCTGGAAGAAGGTGGTGCTGTCGGAGCCATCGATCGGCTGAAACTGTTTCGGGTTGCTCGACCGGGACAGGGGCCAGAGTCTGGTGCCCACACCGCCACAAAGAATAAGGGGGTAAATATTACTCATTTTACGAACCTTTCCCAATTAAATTGGATTGCTCAGTAGTAATGTTAATATTTATATTCAGATTTTACTTCGAACCTGGCCATAAAGATCGCTAATATATTGGGTGATATTGAAGTAATGTCCGCTAAGGACGCGCAGCGAGACAAGCTTGCCAATGTCTTCTTTGGTGAAGGCCTGCTCTGCAGAAGCAAAGGTAATTTCCGTTTGCGCATCGGTGGCGGAGCTAGCACTTGGCTTGGCTTTGGTGACCGACAGTGCGATTTGGCGACCATCAGGCATGCGGGCCTCAGCAACGCCGCCATAGATTAGCGATTTGGCAATTTTGTCCGGCACTTGGGCCTTGATCAGCGGTTCGGTGCGGTCACTGGGAACAATCGCCAGGGCCGTGCCTTCATTGACGATCTCACCAACATCAACCGTCTCTGAAATCAGCAATTTGCAGTCGCAAGGATTGATCGCGGTGAACTGCTCGCCCTCGATGGTCTGGATCGCGAACAACGGCTCCTTGAAGGTCGCGGCCGGATTGAAGAAAATCAGCCGCCCGCCCTTGGGTGCGGTGATGGCCGAACCATCCGGTGCGATCGTCGCAAGCGCAGGCACGTCAAACACAAACAGGCGATTTTGCACCAAAGTGCCAACAAACAGGGCAAGGCCAAGCGTCGCGGCAAAGACAAAAGCGGTGCCGACAATGCGTTTGGTGATCCGAACCAGAGGATGACTACCCGTTTCAGCCGATTTCTTGCCGGTTTGCAGCTTGTCTTCATTGATACTGAGCAGGTCATTCATCGTGACCAGTTCGCCAGCGACATAGGAATTGACCACATAGCGCAAATGCGCAAGGTGCGAGCCGGTCGGCTTGAGGAAGTCCAGCCGGTATTTGCCGATCTTCTCATCGACGCACAGCATCAGAATTTCAATCTGCAGGGTGAAGGTGAAGCCCTCAAACGGGAACTTGAAGGTTGCCAGTTTGCTGACACCGCTATATTCACGCGCCGCAAGCCCGGTGACAAAGGCATTGACCAGCGAAATACCATTGCCTTCATACTGGCGGCCATCAATGGAGACCATGAAGGGCATTTGCAAATAGGCATGTTCTGCATTGCTGTCCCCGGAGAGGGACGCGGTTTCAAGGTGGCTGATATCATCCAGCTGTTCTTGTTGGGTCGCAGTGTTTGGCGTTGAATACATGATATAAATTCTCGCTTTAGATTAGACCTGTCATCCAGGATACGCTCACTGCCAACCAGCCGATTGTCAGTAATTGCATATGCCACGAAACAAAACTTGACTTCAAAAAGACGAAATTCGATCTATTACTCTTGCGTCCGGTGGTTTTTTGCCTCGTCCATTTCTGTTTATCGAGACGATAGAGAATGTAAGTCTTTACGATGGCTCCGAAGACTTGGCTGAAATAAAGAAGAACCGGATAGGTGACGGGAAACCCACCTTTGCGAAACAGGGAGATGGCGGTGCAGAAGAGGTAGCGGGTGAACATCACCCACGACAGATACAGCGCCAGCACGAGGGGATCGACAAACAGGGCGACGAGGAGAAAGCTGATCGGGCCAGCAATGGTGGTCCACATCGATATGCGCTGATCAAGCAGCGACCACCAGGTGAAGAAACCGATCCTGGCTGGTCCAAGTCCAAGCGCCCGTCCATTGGTGCGCAGCATGTTGCCAAACCAGCGCACCATCAAGGTGACAGCGCTATCGACGAAGCCTTCGCGCGGCTGGGTCTCGATCGACAGGGTCGAGACATCGGGCATGTAACCCATCTTGTAGCCTTGGCTGAGCAACCAGTACCAGGTGGACTTGTCATCGCCGGTCAAGAAGTCGATCCGACCAAGGCGCCAGTGATCGATATGATCCTTGCGCACCGCTTCAATAAACGCCCGATTGGTGGCCAGATCGGCGCGAAAGACCGACATCCGTCCCGTCAGGGTCAGAACCCGTTCGCTAACACCCATCGAGCACATCATCATTTGACGCTGGGCGAACCGAAGATCGAACCAGTCGCGGAACATCCGACTGCCAACCGCTTCTGAGCGTTCATCGGTCGTCACCGCCCCATATTGCGGATTGGTGAAGAAGGGGGCCGAGCGGGCGACGATATCAACCGGCACGCAACTGTCGCCATCGACGAAGATGACGATGTCCCGCCGGGTGGGGCATTGTTTGGCAATGGTTGCCAGCGATGTTGCCAAAGCATCCCGCTTGCCGGTGCCATCGATGCGATCAAAAATCAGCTGAACGCGCGACATGTCCCGGGTCATGGCGGCAAACACGCCCTTGATCAGCCGAACATCGGACGCATCGACCACGGAGGCCACAACAGTTGCGCCCCCTTCGGACAGAGCCGCCGCCTCAAAGATCGACCGGTAGACCCGCAGCGAGATTTCCGGTTCGATCCTGAAGGTGGTCGTCAGAAAGAAGGCGTGGCTGCGATAAGGCAGTGCGCCATAGGCGGCCTCTACGCGGGCACGACGCCGCGGAAAGGCGATTTTCGCGAAATAGAGGGCACGGGAGAAATTGATGGCAGCCCATGAATATCGCCAAATCCCTATGGCGCCCAAGACAATCAGTGCACCGGATGCATTCTCTGCGGTGCTGAGCGGTACAGAGAATGCAAGCAGCATCATGATCAGAAGATAGATCAGGTGTGACATCGCCCAGATTCCTACCAGCAGATGCCTTCATAATTGTCCCGGGATGTCATGCCGGGCTTGAGGCGGGCCAGATCGACCATGGGCAGATTCTTTTGAGCGGCCTGAGACAACGGCTCGATCGCCTCGTCATATGTGTTGCCGATCAGCAGGATTTCCGATTGATCGATCAACGACCCGATACCGGACACAAGGCGGCCTTCGAGATTGTCGATATAATCATTGCCCCGACCAGCACCGCTGAGCTTCTCATCGAAGGCTTCCTTGACATATGGATCATAGATCTTGAGGTTGTATCCCTTCTTGATCAGCCGATCCGCCAGCGTTGCAAGCGGGCTTTCTCTCAAATCATCCGTGCCGGCCTTGAAGCTGACCCCCACCATGCCGATCGAGCGGCCAACCAGATTGTCCACCAGATGTTCGGCCCGACGGATTTGCTCTTCGTTGGCGCTCAGGGCGCAATCAAGCATCGGCGAGGGAACATTGTTGCTGCGTGCCAGAAAACGCAGGGCGCGCAAGTCTTTTGGCAGGCATGAGCCACCAAAGGCAAAGCCCGGCCGCATGAAGGTGGGCGACATGTTGACCTTGAGATCCGAGCAAAGGACGCGCATCACTTCCTGACCATCCAGCCCGACAGCCTTGGAAATATTGCCAATCTCGTTGGCAAAGGTGATTTTGACGGCCCGCCAGCAATTGCTGGTATATTTGATCATTTCCGCGGTTCTGATATCGACGTGATTGATTTCACAATTCAGCCCGCCATTGATTTCATCGAGAATGGCATTGGTTGGATGATCCAAAGCACCAAAGACGATCAAACCCGGATCGTAATAGTCCCGGATTGCGGTGCTTTCGCGCAGGAATTCTGGGAAATAGCCAACACCGAACTCTTTGCCCGCAACGAGGCCGGACGCGGCTTCCAGTGCCGGAATGCAGATCCCCTCCATCGAGCCGGGCACGATCGTCGAGCGGATGACGACTGAATGGAAACTGTCTTTGCGCGCCAGGGCGCCACCAATCGCGGTGCAGACCCCAACCACATAATCCAGACCCACCGAACCATCGGGAGCGCTCGGTGTGCCGACACATACAAAGGAGGCGTCGGTATTCTCAATGGCATCCGCCACGTCCGAGGTTGCGGATAATTTGCCGCTCGCAACCCCATCGGCCACCAGCTCGGCCAGTCCGTCCTCGACGATTGGCGTTTGTCCCCTTTTGATGGAATCGACCTTGGATTCGTCGATATCCACAGCAATCACTGTATGCCCGTCCTTCGCCAAACAGGCCGCCGCAACGGTTCCAACATAACCAATTCCGAAAATACTAATTCTAGCCATAGCAAATCTCTCACCGCATGAACCAAAAAAGAAGAAGTAAGTTTCTTGTTCAAAAGCCCGAAAAATCCGCGGGCCATTAACTTATACTTAAGACCTAAGGATATTTTCGCGCTGCAGCAAAGTCGGAAAATTTGGAACGCTTGTAAGGAAAGGTGGAAAGGGAATTTTTCAATAAATTCAGTTGTAAAGTTAATGTGTCGCGCAGATGTCGGTATATTGCGATGCACAATTTTGATTTTTCCTGCATAGGAACTATTCGGTCGCTGCCTATTTGTTAAGCGTGGCGAAAAAGAAGGCGAAATAAGTAAATTTACCAATTGCCGCCGCGGCATATCGAAACCGTTTGATTTCCTCGTTTTTTCTGTCAACCCGCAAGTAAAAAGCGGCTTCCGGCTCGCTTTTGGAAAGATGCGTACGAAATGATCAAAGAAAAGGCCAAGAATCGTCTTGTTTTGACCCAAAAATGACAATATAGTCTGCGCCCCGATGACAGGTTTTTCGGAAGTTGCGACTCGATGTGAAAAATTCATGTCTTGTCATTTATTGGCTAGAGGATCGCATAAACTTCTGTTTGATCGGCATCATGGTGAGGTTTGGCAGCTTATGCCAAGTTGCGAAGCGCTGAAGGCGGTGGGGCGATCTTTGCACTTTGTTAACGTTTGGGCCGCACTGTTGACCCAGTTTGACGCAGTGTGGCTCCAAAGACAGGCCCCGAAATCGGCTCGAAGCACAGCCCGAAGATCGACTTGTGAGGTTACCCATATGGATTCGATGAAACTCGCAGAAGGCATCTCAGATATCCTCCAGTCCCTGGATGGTCAGGCACTGGATATCGACCAGTTGAAGGCGCGTGTCGAATCCGAGACCGAGCGTCACATGTTGCCTGAACAGCCCAGCAATGTGATCGCGTTCCCAACCCGCGGGATCAACCGCAAAGTGGCCTGAGCCTCTCTGACCCCTCCCTGGCCCCTCTCTCTTCCTCTTCGATTCCCTATCCGGCAAGATGCCCTGACTGCGAAGCTGTCGGGGTCTTTCGTGCTGCCGCAACCGGTCCGATACAGGCATGCAGCAGCCTGCGCCGCATTGAGCGCAGGTGCAATGCATGACAGGAAAGCGGAGCGTGAAAGGGAGGCTGAAGGCCAAGGTCTGGCAGGCCGCGCGCCGAAAAGGGCCCTCAAGTGACCTTGCTTTTGGCGGCCAGTTTTTCGAACCATCCATTGACGACGGCGTAGCGCACCACAGCGGTTCTGTCACCGAGCCTGAGTTTCTTCATGGCGCGGGTTTTGTAGGTTTCCACGGTCTTGGTGCTGACGTCGAGGTTGGCAGCAATTTCTTTTGAATAATGGCCAAGGGCAATCTGATAGAGCACCGCTTGCTCCCGTTCGCTTAAGGGATCGTCTTCATCATCCTTTGCAGCGCCAGAGGCGGCCGTCTGGTCAGCATCATTGTCATCGGGACATTCATCTATCAGCACAGGGTCGATGAAGTTGCCGCCCAGAGCAACGATATTCATGGCACGCGAAAATTCCTCCGGCGTCACATTCCTGCCCAGCAATGCATGGGATGAACACAGACGCTTGAGATCATGAACCTGCTCTGGCGGGACGCGCATCAGAACCATCGGCATGGTTCGACTCTTGTTGTTCAGTTGATCAGCCAGCGCTTCAATCTCTTCGATCCGGCCATCATATTCCATGAGAATGATGTCGGGGACCAGCGCCTCGATTTGGTCCAGCTTCGTGGCGTCCGCGGTCAATGATCGAACCGCAACCAAATTCAAATCCAGCAGCAAGCTGCGGATTGAATCGAATAACAGAGGATCGGCATCAACAAAAGCAACTCTCTTGCGCTTCGCGCTTTCATGTAAGGAATCGGCGCTTTTGGCCATCGACAAAAAGTCCTCAATGCAATCCTAAATGGTATATATGTCGTACAGTTACAAAAATATTTGACCAGCAATTGCGATAAAATTAAATCACACCAAATCTGGTTTGTACAGGTGCATCAAACAGGGCATTGATTGCACTGATGTTTTTAGTCAATCCGACGTATTACTATTTAGGGTGCAGTCAAAGACGTCCCGTGCCATGGATACACCCCATCGTTGACCGGCAACAGATCGACACAATTTGGAAGCTGGTCCAGCGGCAGTGACCGGTGCCGGTCGTAGAATAATTTTTCAACTTAACCCGGTGCCTTGTCAGTCTCGGCGAAGGCATTTTGATTTTCGCAACACACTTGGTTGTCTATTTCCTGAATGTTCGAAAAGTTGGCATTGCATTCCTCGCACTTTCAAGCGGAACAACCTACATTAGACAGGAAAAAGGCATTTTCATATCTGATCGGCCAGACGCCGATCCCCAGCACTTGATGTTCGGGACGGGCGCGGCACGATCTTAATCACCTGAGGAAAACAGCATGGCACAGTCTCCAATTAAGACCGAAGGGCGCGGGCGCATCTATGATTCCATTCTCGACACCATCGGCAATACGCCGCTGGTGCGTTTCGACAAGATTGCCAAGGAACATGGCGTCAAGGCGAATCTGATCGGCAAGCTCGAATTCTTCAACCCGCTGGCCAGCGTCAAGGATCGCATCGGCGTCAACATGATCGAGAGCATGGAAGCGGACGGCAAGATCGAGCCGGGCAAAACCACGTTGATCGAGCCAACCTCTGGCAATACCGGCATTGCACTGGCCTTTGCCGCTGCAGCCAAGGGATATCGTCTTATTCTGGTGATGCCGGAAACCATGTCCATCGAGCGCCGCAAGATGTTTGCGTTTCTGGGGGCCGAGCTGGATCTAACCGAAGGGCCGAAAGGTATGAAGGGCGCGATCGCGCGGGCTGAAGAACTGGTCGGTGAAATCGAGAATGCGGTCATTCCGCAACAGTTCCAGAACGCCGCCAACCCGGAAGTCCATCGCAACACCACCGCAGAAGAAATCTGGAACGACACGGCCGGTGAAGTGGATGTGCTGATCTCGGGCATTGGAACGGGCGGCACCATTACTGGCGTTGGCACGGTTCTCAAGGAGCGTAAGCCGGGCGTCCATATCGTCGCGGTCGAGCCCACCGACAGCCCGATCCTGTCGGGTGGCAATCCTGGTCCGCACAAGATTCAGGGGATCGGCGCAGGTTTTGTTCCCGGCGTTCTGAATACCGAAATCTATGACGAAGTGGTGACCATCGCCAATGAGGACGCCTTTGCCTATTCCCGTGCACTGGCCCGCACCGAGGGCGTGCCAGCGGGTATTTCTTCCGGTGCCGCTCTGGCCGCTGCCATCGAAGTGGGCAAGCGCGACGAGATGGCCGGCAAGAATATCGTCATCATCATCCCAAGCTTTGCAGAGCGTTATCTCTCGACTGCCTTGTTCGAAGGCATTTGAGTCGCTGCCGAAATCGCCAACTATTCTTCACACCGCAAGCTTCGTCTTGCGGTGTTTTTTTGTGGCTGGCGCAGACTTGTCACCAATTTGCCTGACGCATAAGACTTTGCCTTTTTATTTTCCGATAGGCACGGCATGATGTCCCTTCCTGATTGTAAGATTTGCTTTTCTCGTGTTTGAAGGGTCTGGCCTCATGGTTGCTCAAATGATTCATCAAGTGAAAACCTCCCTATCCTGCCTGCTTCTGATCGGGGCGCTGCTGCTCGCACCTCAAGTCGGACTGACGCCAAGTCTTGCCGGGGATGCTGCCGAGTTTCGAGCGCACGGCTTTTCCTCCGATGAAGCCGGACGCTATTTTGCCTTTGAGGAATTTGGTGCACAAGATGGCTCGGGCTTTCCCTTCTCCAACATTTATATTGTTGATCTCAAAGAGGATAAGTGGGTGCCCGGCACCCCGGTGCGGGTGCTGATCGAGGATGAAAGCCAAACCCCCTTGGCGGCCCGCGTCAGCGCCTTCCAGCAGGCCACCAGCATTATGCAACAATATGATATCACCCGTGCTGGTGTAATGATGGCCGCCTCTCCGCTCAATGAGGTGAGCGACAAATCGACCTTGTCCTTCCATCAGGCCATCAATCCGCTGCTCTCCGGCCAACCTGCGCCCTACAAGCTGCAGCTGAGCAACATTGATGTGATGGACCTCAATGATTGCGGCTTTGCCGACAATCGGGTGATGGGCTTTGCGCTGAGCATGACCAAACCGGACGGCAGCCATGTCGACATTCATGATGAAGCCTCTGCCCCCAAGTCTCGCGGCTGCCCTCAGCGTTATCATTTGGTTGCGGTCTTCGCGCCAGACCGTTACAGGGTACAAAGCTATGCGGTTGCGCTGGTCGGCGTCTTCAGTCGGGGATTTGAAGGCCCGACTATGCGGTATATTGCGGTGCCGTTCGCATTCTAAGTCAATCCATTGAAAGACAAGGACATACCATGCTGTCAGAGCAAGAGCTTGAACGCTATGCCCGCCATATCCTGTTGCGGGATGTCGGTGGGCCGGGGCAGCAAAAGCTGAAAGCTGCCCGGGTGCTGGCGATTGGTGCAGGCGGGCTCGGTTCTCCGCTTTTGGCCTATCTGGCAGCCGCTGGCGTTGGAACGCTCGGCGTGGTGGATGACGATGTCGTCTCCCTGTCCAATCTGCAACGCCAGATCGTCCATGATAGTGACGCGATTGATCTGCCCAAGGTCGAGAGTGCCGCCCGCAGCCTTGCGCGCATCAACCCCCATGTGACGGTGGTTGCCCATCAAACCCGGCTTGATGCCGACACGGGGGCGAAGCTTGTGGCGGCCTATGATTTGGTGGTTGATGGTTCGGACAATTTCGATACACGCTATCTTGCCGCCGATCTTTGCGAAGCAGCCCAAAAGCCTTTGATCACAGCCGCAGTGGGCCTGTTTGATGGCTCCATCACAACGCTGAAGCCTTTTGAGACGGACGAGAAGGGCAATCCGAACCCGCGCTATCGCGACCTCTTCCCCAATCGCCCAGCGCCGGGCAGCATTCCCTCCTGTGCTGAAGCCGGGGTGCTCGGTGCCTTGACCGGGGTGATTGGGTCCATGCAGGCGGTGGAAGTGATCAAGGAGATTGTCGGCCTTGGCGAGGGGCTGGTGGGGCGCCTTGTCCTCTATGATGCCCGTGCGATGCGTTTTGAGACCATCCGCTATAGGCGGCGGCCGGATTGAGACACGCTTTCCCGGGGACCGAATCGGATCCGGAACAAAGCCCGATTGACCCCGTGCAAGATGGTGGCCAGCCGGGCTTTGGCTTGGATTTCGGGCTTTCTAAAGCATCGATGGCAGCACACGGTCCGGTGGGCGGTGGCCATCCATGAAGGTCTTGATATTGACGATGACCTTCTCGCCCATATCGGCGCGCCCTTCCTTGGTGGCCGATCCCATATGCGGGATCAGCACCACGCGATTCGACTGGACCAACTTGGAATTGACCGCTGGTTCATGCTCGAACACATCCAGCCCCGCACCGGCAATCTCCCCATTCTGGATCATCCGGGCGAGTGCATTCTCGTCAATCACCTCGCCCCGCGCCGTGTTGACGATATAGGTGTTTGGATTGATCAGCTTCAAACGCCGGGCCGACAGCAAGTGATAGGTGGCTGGCGTGTGCGGACAGTGGATCGAGAGGACATCCATCCGGGCCAGCATCTGATCAAGGCTTTCCCAGTAGGTCGCCTCCAGCTCATGCTCGATGGCCTCCGGCAGCCGACGGCGATTGTGATAGTGGATCTGCATGCCAAAGGCCTTGGCGCGGCGTGCAACTGCCTGCCCGATCCGGCCCATGCCAATGATCCCGAGGCGCTTGCCCCAGATCCGGTTGCCCAGCATCCAGGTTGGTGACCAGCCGGTCCAATTCTTCTGATCCTTCATCACCTCGATGCCTTCGGCCAATCGGCGCGGCACCGCCAAAATCAACGTCATCGCCATGTCCGCCGTGTCTTCCGTCAGCACGCCTGGCGTATTGGTAACGGTGATGTTGTGATTGCTTGCCGTTCCCACGTCGATATTGTCGACGCCATTGCCAAAATTGGCAATCAATCGGAAATTCTCCCCCGCTTGCGAAATGACATGGGAGTCAATTCGGTCGGTGACGGTGGGCACCAGCACATCTGCATATTTCACCGCCTCGACCAACTCGGCCTGACTCATCGGTTTGTCTTCGATGTTCAAGCGCGTGTCGAACAGTTCGCGCATGCGTGTTTCCACAGCGTCGGGAAGCTTCCGCGTCACAACAACAATCGGCTTGGTTTTCGCCATAGCTTTGCCCTATTCATGCCTCATAGCGGCACCGGTTTGCATTGGCTCTGATCCACGCAAAACCTTTCCAGATCTTTTCCGCAGCATCAGGCTGGTTGGTTTCTTCCCGGTGGCCGACTTTGGTTTGCAGCGCATAAAAACATGCGCCAAGGTCGTTTCCGCTTCCGATGCTATAGGCAAAGGCAACAGGTTGACCAGTCATTCCATGGTTTTAGACGAAACCCGGTGGACTTGGGATTTGCGCCATTGGTTAAAGGAATCTTTATCCGGAAATGCTAGTTTGGTCAGATATATCGCAATGCAACACAGACAAAGGGATGGGATGCAGATTCGGATGACATTGATGAAACCAGGCACTGCAGTTTTTCTGTTGGTGATGGCGCTTTGGATCCTTGCCGCCGCTCCCGTTGCTGCCCAAGGCACCAGCGTTGGCCCGTCCGGGCTGAAGGTGCCCCGCTTTGTTTCGCTCAAGTCCGACCGCGTCAATGTCCGTGGTGGTCCTTCGACCGACCATCGGGTCAAGTGGGTCTTCCGTCGCGCAGGCCTGCCGGTGGAGATCGTTCAGGAATTTGAGAACTGGCGCCGCATTCGCGATTCCGAAGGCGAAGAAGGCTGGGTCTATCATTCCCTGCTGTCCGGTCGTCGGACGGCCCTTGTCAGCCCATGGCAACGCACAGGCACCATCATTTCCCTGCGCAAGGCACCACAGGAAGAAGCCCCGATCGCGCTGAAGGCGCAGGTCGGTGTTCAGGTCAATATCACTCTGTGCGATCAGGGATGGTGTGAAGTGCGTGCCGGTGAGTATGAAGGTTGGCTGAAATCCAATCTGCTCTGGGGTGTCTATCCCGACGAGAAGATCCGATAGGCTGAAGATGATCAGACAAGGCGCGCAAAAACTGGCGCCGACGATCCGTCATCGAACCATTCCATTTGAACCATTTGAACCTGTCAGAGGGGCTTGAAAGCCAAGGTCAGGCCTTGATCAGGCGTGATCCTGTTTCTTGCGCAGACGCACCACCACGTCGACACGGGTGATCTCCATGTCTTCGGGAACTTCAGGCAATTCCGACACATGCAGGCCGCCGGGGATATCGACGACCTTGCCATCTTCTTCGAGATAGAAGTGGTAGTGATCAGAAACATTGGTGTCGAAATAGGTTTTGGTGCCTTCAACAGCCACTTCACGCAGCAAGCCAGCCTGCGTGAACTGATGCAAGGTGTTATAGACAGTTGCAAGCGAGACAGAGACATTCACACTTTCAGCTTCTTCGTGCAGCAGCTCGGCCGAAACATGACGATCACCCTTGGCGAACAGCAGTTCAGCCAGAGACAATCGTTGTCGGGTCGGGCGCAGCCCCGCTTTCACCAGCAAATCCCGTGCGGAACGCTTGTCAAAGTTGTGCAGCTCTTGCTTCATGCAGCTTGTCCTCGAAAAGTCACTTTCGCTGTTGCAATCCACCCATGCAAACCCTCCGTGTCATCACCCAAATGTGATCGTCCATCGAGGCGCAAAATTGGTCATGCAACGCGTCTTTACTCAAGCAGATATAGTGCCTTTTGGCCGAAACGGCAAGTAATGTTCATGTTTTCGCAGCCTTGGAGACGGTTTTTCCTTTCATCACGAACCACGTGCCTTGACATGGTCAAAATTCTCCTGCACTCAGACACCCTTTACGGAACTGTGCAATTTGGTGATTACGTTACGGAAACGGCAGGTTGGAGAGACCGACGAAACGCCATCGGAACGCACGGATTCTGCGGCATTTTTCCGGCGAACAGATGTTAACTTAAACATTTGCACGCCTAGTGCTTGCCAAAAGAACACGCTATATAGGCAGAAGGCAGATCAACAAAAAGACTTAGCAGTTTGTTCGTAGACGCCCGACACGAAGATTTGGCATCCTGAAGGTCGTCCTGATGACGCAAGGCCAGCCGCAGGACCATATCGGGCCAATGAGTACGGACAGCCTGACCTGAAGACAGGTAGACTCAAGAAGGATAAGAGTGGAAACCGAATGGAACAGCGCCAATCCAGCTATAGCTATGAAGAAATCTTGACTTGCAGCCGCGGCGACATGTTTGGACCAGGCAACCCGCAATTGCCTCTGCCGCCGATGCTCATGCTGGACAGAATTACAAGCATTTCCGAAGATGGTGGTGAGCATGGCAAGGGTCAGATTTTGGCGGCCTACGACATCACCCCTGAGCGCTGGTTCTTCGATTGTCACTTTGCAGGCGATCCCGTGATGCCGGGTTGTCTGGGTCTGGATGCGCTGTGGCAGATGACCGGATTCTATTTGGGCTGGCTCGGTCTGGAAGGCAAGGGTCGCGCTATTTCGGTTGGCGAGATCAAGTTTGCCGGTCAGATCACCCCTGACACCAAGCTGGTTGAATATGGTGTTGACTTCAAACGCGTGATGAAGGGCCGTCTCAATCTTGGCATTGGCAATGGCTGGGTCAAGGCTGATGGTGAAGTGGTCTTCACCGCCAAGGATCTGCGCGTTGGCCTGTTCAAGGACAGCTAGGTAAGACAGCCATTGAACTTTCGCGCGCGGCTTGTCCGCGCGCATACAAGCCCCCATGTTGCGGGGATGGCCTCAGACAGGTATGACCGGCCCACCCGGTTGCTACCTGTTCGGATCGGCCAGCTCCGGATGATGCGGTGCAAGGACGGGTTTTTCGGCAGGCCGGGTGACGAAAAGATCGGACCTGCGGTCGGAAAACCAAACCAACAGACAAGCAAATGCGGGTGAGACGGATGCGACAAGGCAGTATGTCTGGCCCTGAAACAGCAGCGCCCCGAATTTGATAGTGAGGCCTAGATTATGAGACGTGTTGTCATCACCGGCTTGGGAATTGTTTCCTCCATCGGCAACGATGCAGAAGCCGTAACCGAATCCCTGCGGACCGCAAAAGCCGGCATTACCTTCTCCGAAGACTTTGCCGAACATGGTTTCCGCAGCCAGGTCTGGGGTCGCCCAGACATTGACACGACCGACCTCGTGGACCGCCGCGCCAAGCGCTTCCTGTCCACCGGTGGTGAATGGAACCACGTCGCCATGAAGCAGGCGATTGCAGATTCCGGCCTCGAGCAGGATGACATCACCAACGAGCGCACCGGCATTATCATGGGGTCAGGTGGTCCATCCACCCAAACCGTGGTCAATGCCGCAGACATCACCCGCAAAAACGGCTCGCCAAAGCGCATCGGGCCTTTCGCAGTGCCAAAGGCGATGTCTTCGACTGCCTCTGCAACTCTGGCAACTTATTTCAAGATCCACGGCGTCAACTACTCCATTTCTTCGGCTTGTTCCACGTCGGCACACTGCATCGGCAATGCCTATGAGCTGATCCAGATGGGCAAACAGGATGTCGTCTTTGCTGGTGGCCATGAAGATATCGACTGGTCCATGTCGAACCTGTTTGACGCCATGGGCGCCATGTCTACCAACTTCAACGACACGCCGGAAACCGCGTCCCGTGCGTTCGATGCCAACCGCGATGGCTTTGTGATTGCCGGTGGTGCTGGTGTGCTGATTTTGGAAGAACTGGAACATGCCAAGGCCCGTGGTGCCAAGATCTATGCCGAACTGGTTGGCTATGGCGCCACCTCGGATGGCTATGACATGGTTGCTCCAAGCGGTGAAGGCGCCAAACGCTGCATGCGTCAGGCGTTGGCGACCCTTGATGGCAAGGTTGATTACATCAATTGTCACGGCACTTCGACGCCGGTTGGCGACACTGCCGAAATCGGTGCCATCCGTGAAGTCTTTGGTGACGACCAGCCGTATATCGGGTCCACCAAATCCCTGACCGGTCACTGTCTGGGCGGTGCTGGTGTTCAGGAATCCATCTATTCCTTGTTGATGATGCAGTCTGGATTTGTCGGTGAGTCCGCCAATATTTTCGAACTGGATCCTGCAATGACCGACATGAACATTGTCCGTCAGCGCATTGACAAGAGCTTCGATGTGGCGCTATCCAACTCATTCGGGTTCGGTGGCACCAATGCCACCCTTATTTTCCAGCGATATAACGGATAAGGGCGTCCAGAAGCATGACAGGTCTGATGCAGGGGAAACGTGGCCTCATCATGGGTGTTGCCAACAGCAATTCAATTGCTTGGGGCATAGCCCAGATGTTGCACGATCAAGGGGCAGAGCTGGCTTTCACCTATCAAGGGGAAGCATTGGGCAAGCGGGTCAAGCCACTGGCGGAAAAGCTGGGGTCGGACTTTGTTTTGCCGTGTGATGTCGAGGATCTGACGTCGGTCGACACCGTCTTTGATGCGCTCAAGGAGCGTTGGGGCAAGATCGACTTCATCGTCCACGCCATTGGCTTTTCCGACAAGAATGAGCTCAAGGGTCGTTACGCCGATACCAGTCGGGACAACTTCTCTCGCACGATGGTCATTTCCTGCTTCTCCTTCACGGAAGTGGCAAAGCGGGCAGCGGAATTGATGACCGAGGGTGGATCAATGATCACCCTGACCTATGCAGGGTCGATCCGTGTGATGCCGAACTATAATGTCATGGGTGTTGCCAAGGCGGCGCTTGAAGCATCGGTTCGTTATCTCGCCTATGACTTCGGTCCATCGGCCATCCGCGTCAACGCGATTTCCGCCGGTCCGGTGCGCACGCTGGCGGGTGCGGGCATCTCCGATGCACGCGTGATGTATAATTACCAGCGTGACAACAATCCGCTGCGCGAAGTCTGCACCATCGAGGATGTTGGCGGCACAGCGCTTTATCTGCTTTCGGATCTGTCAAAGAAAGTCACCGGTGAAGTGCATTTCGTTGATGCAGGCTATAACTGCATTTCCATGCCAACGCTTGAGACATTGTTCAGCATGGAAAAAAACGGCGCATGATCCGCTGAGCGAACAGTCTTGGAAGATTGAAAAAGAGGGCATGGCCCTCTTTTTTTGTGTCAGTATCCCAGACAGAAACAGGATACAGGATAAAGGGCATCTATGAAGGGGGGCCATGCGGCTCGACCTGTTCCAAAGGCGATTTTGTGAAGACCAGATGACAAGCTGTGTTGCTATTTTTGATGTCCCCAACACTCTTTTGTGTAAAATAATTCAATTGGATCCATTTTAGACTCAGTTAACCAAAGCCGTTGCGACTTTCTTTAACTAACGGGCTCTAGGCTAGCGACGTGTTGGATAATTCCGAGAGTCATCATGTCCGAATCGTCAGGTCCTTACTTGCAGCGCGATCCGAACCTCAATACGAGCGTCAAACTGTTCTCCCTCGGGGTGATGATGCTTGTGGCCCTGGGTCTATCTCTATACAGCGATCCGCTGATCCGTCAGATCCCGATATTGCTGCTTGGAATGCTGGGCGCCTACTCCTTCCTCATTGCAACACAAGGGGCAAAAAATCGAGGTGAGCGCGACCGCTGCCATCTGGAGAAGCTGAAGACCAAGGACAATTTGACCGGTCTGTCTAATCGCCAACTCTTTCTCTCCACACTTTACAGTCGCGCACGATCGCCGGAATATCAAAACACCCCTTTTGCGCTGGTGTTGGTGGACATAGACCGGTTCAAGGAGCTCGATACGATCCTCGGTACCGAGAACGGGGATCTGCTGTTACAGGAATTTGCGATCCGCCTGCAGCATTTCCAAAGGGATCCCAAGCTGGTCGCTCGTCTTTCTGGCAACGAATTTGCGATTTTGCTCGATGATATTGGGGCAAGCAGCGATTTTCCCAACCGTATCGAGATTCTGCATGCCTATCTGAAACAGTCCTACCGCTTTCATGGCCGCCCGATTGACATCACTGTCTCTGGCGGCTTTGTGCTGTTTCCGGACCATGGCTACCGCACGGCCAATCTGCTTCAGCATGCCAAAATGGCTCTGCTGCGCGCCAAACAGGAAGGGCGCGATCAGGTCTGCATGTTTGAGCAACGTCAGGATGTCCGCGCCCATATCGACCATGAGCTGTCGCAGGAAATGGGTAAGTCCATCGCCAATCGTGAATTCTGCCTTCATTATCAGGGCCAGTTCTGTTTGCAGACCGGCAGGCAGGTGGGCTTTGAGGCTCTGATGCGTTGGAACCATCCGACCCGAGGCTGGATTTCGCCGGGCACCTTCATTCCCCTTGCTGAACGCAATGGCCTCATTCTGCCGCTCTCGGATTATGCGCTCAGAGAGGCCTGCCGCCGCGCCGCCAGTTGGCGCCAGCCGCTGAAAGTTGCGGTAAACCTGTCGCCGATCCAGTTCCAGAAATCCGATCTGGTGCCCAATGTGGCCCGTATACTCGAGGAAACCGGCCTGCCGCCGGAACGGCTGGAGCTGGAGGTGACCGAAAGTCTATTCATCCAGACCAGTCAGCGCACCATCGAAACCCTCAACCAGCTGCGGGCCATGGGCATTTCCATTGCACTGGATGACTTCGGCACCGGCTATTCTTCGCTGAGCTACCTGTCCGCCTTCCCGATCGACAAGATCAAGCTGGATCGTTCCTTTGTTCGTGATCTCAATCAGAGCAACGGCAACATGGCGATTATTTCCGCCGTCATCGGCATTGGCAAGAGCCTCGATATCTCGATCACGGCCGAAGGCATCGAGGACAAGGAAACCATGGAAATGCTGCGGATCGCTGGCTGTCATCATGCACAGGGCTTCCTGCTCGATCGGCCGCACGATCTGGCACAGGCGCCGGGGTTCGAGATGACCGAGCCGGAACCGAACCATGAAAGCGAGATGCACGGGCTCAAGCTGATCCGCAACCCCCATCTCTGCGCGTGACAAGGCGTTAAGGGCTTGCCGAGCGCTTTTCGTGCCGTCACCTGTCCCCTGAGGGGCCCTGAGCGGCAAGTTTCCCTTCGAATGACATCTCGCATCACGCGACAAAAAAAGCCCGTCAGAGCAGATCTGACGGGCTTTCTGATTTTCAGAGAACGGTAAGCGCCAAGCGCTTAGTCTTCGCTCTTCTCTTCCTTGATTTCTTCACCGGTTTCCTGATCGACCATTTTCATCGACAGGCGAACCTTGCCACGCTCATCAAAGCCCAGCAGCTTGACGAAGACGGCATCGCCTTCCTTGACCACGTCGGTCACCTTGTTGGTGCGTTTCGGGGTCAGCTGGGAAATGTGTACGAGGCCGTCGCGGGCACCAAAGAAGTTGACGAACGCGCCGAAATCGACGGTTTTGACAACCTTGCCCTTGTAGATCTCGCCAACTTCCGGCTCGGCCGCAATCGACTTGATCCAGTTAAGAGCAGCGGTGATGGCTGCGCCGTCGGAAGAAGCAACCTTGATGGTGCCGTCGTCGTTGATGTCGATCTTGGCGCCGGTTTTCTCGACGATTTCACGGATGACTTTGCCGCCGGAGCCGATGACTTCACGGATTTTGTCGACCGGAATTTTGATGGTTTCGATGCGTGGAGCATGCTCACCAACTTCCGGACGGGCTTCGGACAAAGCGTTGCCCATTTCACCCAGAATGTGGAGACGACCGCCTTTGGCCTGCTCCAGAGCGACTTTCATGATCTCTTCGGTGATGCCGTCGATCTTGATGTCCATCTGCAGCGAGGTGATGCCCTCAGAGGTACCAGCCACTTTGAAGTCCATGTCGCCGAGGTGATCTTCATCACCCAGAATGTCGCTGAGGACGGCAAACTTGTCGCCTTCCTTGATCAGACCCATGGCGATACCGGCAACCGGAGCCTTCAGAGGCACACCGGCATCCATCAGCGCCAGAGAGGTGCCGCAAACGGTGGCCATCGAAGAAGACCCGTTGGATTCGGTGATCTCGGACACAACACGCAGGGTGTATGGGAAATCATGATGAGCAGGCAGAACTGGACGAACCGCACGCCAAGCAAGTTTGCCGTGACCGATTTCACGACGCCCTGGGGACCCCATGCGGCCAGCTTCACCAACGGAATATGGAGGGAAGTTGTAATGCAGCAGGAAGGTTTCCTTGTAGGTGCCTTCGAGCGAGTCAACAAACTGCTCGTCGTCACCGGTGCCAAGGGTCGCAACAACGATTGCCTGCGTTTCACCACGGGTGAACAGGGCAGAGCCGTGGGTGCGTGGCAGGGTGCCGACTTCAGACACGATTTGACGGACGGTGGAGAGATCACGGCCATCGATGCGCGAGCTGGTTTCGATGATCTGACCACGAACGATGCCGGCTTCGACCTTTTTGAAGACGTCACCAACCAGCGATTTGGCAGGCGCTTCTTCATTCTCTTCGTCGCACAGGGCTTCGACCACTTTCGCCTTCACCGCATCAACCGCATCGCGGCGTTCGGTTTTGGAGGTGATTTTGTAAGCGTCTGCCAGCTCGGAGCCGACAATCTCGAGCACTTTGGCTTTCAGCTCGCTATTGTCAGGGGTGACAAAGTCGCGAGGCTCTTTGGCTGCTTTTTCAGCCAGACGGATGATCGCTTCGATCACTGGCTGGAAGCCACGATGACCGAACATCACAGCGTCGAGCATGGTCTGCTCGGAGAGATTTTGCGCTTCGGATTCCACCATCAGAACCGCGTCGGTGGTACCGGCAACGATCAGGTCCAGGGTGGATTCATCCATCTGGTCAACCGGTGGGTTGAGCACGAATTCGCCATTGATCATGCCAACGCGCGCACCACCGATTGGGCCCATGAAAGGCACGCCGGACAGGGTCAGGGCAGCAGAAGCCGCAACCATCGCCAGGATGTCCGGGTCATTTTCCATATCATGGCTCATCACGGTGATGATGACCTGGGTTTCGCACTTGTAGCCTTCGACGAACAGCGGACGGATCGGACGGTCGATCAGACGGGAAACAAGGGTTTCCTTCTCGCTTGGACGACCTTCGCGTTTGAAATAACCGCCAGGAATCTTGCCAGCCGCGTAGGCTTTTTCCTGATAATTGACGGTCAGGGGGAAGAAATCGAGGCCCGGCTTTGGCTGTTTGGCCGAAACAACGGTGGCCAGAACGGTGGTGCCACCCAGAGAGGCGACGACGGCGCCGTCAGCCTGACGGGCAACCTTGCCGGTTTCGAGGGTCAGCGTTTGGCCGGCCCATTCAATTTCTTCGCGTTGAATATCGAACATTTAAATGTCCTCTTTGCATACTGCTCCAATATACGGACAAAGGTGGAGCGTGATTGAGTTCACTCACGGGCAAGACAACGAGCAGCTTTTTTGCGGCAAGGGGAAAGAAGCTGCTGGCAATCCTGCCAGTGAGACATTGAATCAGTATATCCGTTTCGGCACTGATTCACTTTCTGTGTTTAGCGTCTCTGGTGACTTAGAACCAGAGCGACCGATGGACTTTCCCCGCATGCAAGCCGATTGCAAAAGGAGTGCATCTATTGCGGAGGAAACAGGGTCCGCTCGGTGAATGCTTGGTAAGCATCTTGCGGACCAACAAATATCAAAAACGCGGCAACCATGTGGCTGCCGCGTTTTTTTGGATTAGCGACGCAGCTTCAGACGCTTGATCAGATCCTGATAACGCGCTTCGTCTTTTGCTTTGACATAGTCAAGCAGCTTACGACGCTGGGAAACCAGTTTCAGAAGGCCACGACGCGAGTGATTATCTTTCTTGTGAGACTTGAAGTGCTCAGTCAGATTGACAATACGCTCGGTAAGCACAGCAACCTGAACCTCAGGGGAACCGGTGTCGCCTTCTTTGGTGCCATATTCTTTGATCAGTTCTTGCTTGCGTTCAGCAGTGATCGACATCGTTTTCTCCTTGATTGTTTTGCTGATCCCCATTGTTGAAAACGGGTGGATGATCAGGCAGATTGAAAACGCGCCTCGGCCAGAGTTCTCCCTCGATGATTTCGCAAATTGCGACCAGCATGCCGGCATTCATGGCAGCGGCATACCCTTCGATGGGAGCATCCTGTCCTCGCAGCAGCACCGATTGACCTCGGCGTAGTCTTGCTGCGGCGTTCCTGTTTATGGCCAGTGCCGGGATGTCGTCCAGCGCGGTCTCCACAGGAAGCAAGGCATCAGCGAGCCCGGTTTTTGGCCCTGGCTCGTCGGGCGCACTATGGCTCAACCGTTCCAAATCGTCCAGCGAAATTAGCATTTCCTCACGAAATGGGCCGGAAAGGAGCCGACGCAGGCCAATCACATGGCCTCGCGTTCCAAGATGCCGCCCAATATCCCGCGCTAAGGACCTCACATAGGTTCCTTTGGAACATTCGGCGACAAAAACGGCGGTATCCTCGTCGATGACTTCCACGAGGTCCAGCTCATGCACAGTGATTGGCCGGGCGGCCAGTTTCACCTCTTCCCCATCGCGCGCAAGATCATAGGCGCGTTCGCCATTGACCTTGATCGCCGAGAAGGCGGGTGGCACCTGCATGATGGTACCGGTAAAATGGTCAAGACAGGCGTCGATCTCGTCCTCGGTCGGGCGATGGGCCGAGCTGTCGGTCAGCTCCCCTTCCGCATCATCCGTTGCGGTTTCCTCACCCCAACGCACCGTGAATTCATATTCCTTCACCCCGTCCATGACAAAGGAAACGGTCTTGGTCGCTTCGCCTATGGCAATCGGCAGACAACCGGTCGCCAATGGATCGAGGGTGCCCGCATGGCCGACCTTCTTGACGTTGAAGATCCGCTTGATGGCGCCAACGGCCTGCGTTGAGGTCATGTTGAGCGGCTTGTCGAGTGCGATCCAGCCATGCACGTCCGTGCGACGCTTGGCGCGGAATTGCTGTTTCTTTTTGCGCGGCTTGCGGGGCGCGTCCTCGTCAGAGCGGGATGCTGCGCCTTCGATCTGGTCGTCAGTCACTGGATCACCCTCACTCGTCTTCGCCGTCATCTTCGTCACGCTTGAGATCCTGAACCACCCGCGGGGAGCTCAAAAGCGCATCAATCCGAGAGGCTTCATCAAAGGTCTCGTCATAGCGGAAGCGCAGATCCGGTGTATGTTTCATCGCCAGATCGCGGCCCAGCCTGCCGCGAAGATATTTTTTATGCCCGTTGAGGGCATCGACAATCGCCTTTTCCTGCCCGGTTGCACCGAGCGGCATGACGAAGGCAGTGGCCAGCGTCAGGTCCGGGCTCATGCGCACCTCTGGAATGGAGATCACATGGGTCTCCAGGAAAGGGTCAATCAGCTCGCCTCGGGTCAGGCATTCGGATAGGGATTTGCGAACCAGCTCGCCGACGCGCAGCTGGCGTTGCGATGGCATGCCACCGCCTTTGTGAGAACCACGTCCCATGATCTATTCCAAAAAGTTGAGGACAGGGACCGGGATTGGACCGACCCTGCCGGATATCAGACCCGGTCATCAAACCGGTTCTGTCAGTCTTTACGGCAAAATGCGCAAAGGTCAAAGCTTGCGCTTCGACCTTTGCCGAACTTGGTTAAGCCAATCTGTCAGTGACCGTTGGCTTGTTATGTCCACGCCCTGCCTTACAGCGAGCGGGCAATTTCTTCAACGCGGAAGCACTCGATCTGGTCACCCGCACGCAGGTCCTGATAATTCTCGAAGGCCATACCGCATTCCTGACCAACATTGACTTCCTTCACTTCGTCCTTGAAGCGTTTCAGGGTCGACAGCTTGCCAGTATGAATGACCACATTGTCGCGCAGCAAACGGACGCCCGTGCCGCGTTCCACGGTGCCTTCGGTAACGCGGCAACCCGCGACCTTGCCAACCTTGGTGATGTTGAACACTTCCAGGATTTCGGCGTAACCGATGAAGGTCTCGCGCACTTCTGGCGACAACAGACCGGACATCGCCGCTTTCACATCATCGGTCAGATCGTAGATGATGTTGTAATAGCGGATCTCGACGCCTTTTTGTTCAGCAGCCTGTTTCGCCTGTGCGTTGGCACGCACGTTGAAGGCCAGGATCGGCGCACCGGAGGCCGCGGCCAGGGTCACGTCCGATTCGGTTACACCGCCGACACCGGAATGCAGCACCTGCGCCGAGATTTCCTCGTTGCCGATATTGTCCAGCGCACCGATGATGGCTTCCACCGAGCCCTTCACGTCACCCTTGATGACAAGCGGGAAGGATTGGGAATCGCCACTGGCCTTGAGGTTGCTGAGCATCTGCTCAAGCGAGCCCTTGTTGGCTTTCGCCGCCGCCAGATCCTTGTTCTTGCGAATCCGGTAGTCGGTGATTTCTCGTGCCCGACCTTCGGTTTCAACAACCGCAAACTGGTCACCAGCGTCAGGGGCTGCATCAAAGCCGAGAATTTCGACCGGCTTGGAAGGCTCTGCTTCGTCAACCTTGTCGTTTTTGTCATCGATCAGCGCGCGAACCTTACCCCATTGTTCGCCAGCCACGACAATGTCGCCGACTTTCAGGGTACCATTTTGCACCAGTACGGTGGCCACAGGACCACGGCCCTTGTCGAGCTTGGCCTCAACCACGATGCCATCGGCTTCGCGGTCCGGGTTGGCTTGCAGTTCAAGGATTTCGGACTGCATCAGAATGGCTTCGAGCAGATCGTCGAGGTTGAGGCGCTGCTTGGCAGACACTTCCACTTCGAGCACGTCACCGCCCATGCTTTCGACAAACACATTATGCTGCAGCAATTCGTTGCGCACACGGCTTGGGTCGGCGGCAGGCAGGTCGATCTTGTTGACCGCCACAATGATTGGCACGTCCGCGGCACGGGCATGGTTGATCGCTTCGATGGTCTGCGGCATCACGCCGTCATCGGCAGCGACCACGAGAACCACGATATCGGTCGATTTGGCACCACGGGCACGCATTTCGGTAAAGGCAGCGTGGCCTGGCGTATCGATGAAGGTGATTTTCTGGTCATTCTGTTCGACCTGATAAGCACCGATATGCTGGGTAATGCCACCGGCTTCACCCTTGACCACATTCTCTTCGCGAAGCGCATCAAGCAGCGACGTCTTACCATGGTCAACGTGACCCATAATGGTCACCACGGCCGGACGGGATGCAAGGCTTTCTTCGCTATCGCTCTTGTTGAACAAACCTTCTTCAACATCCGACGCGGCGACACGTTTTACACTGTGGCCCAGTTCTTCGGCCACCAGCTGTGCGGTGTCTGCATCAAGAAGATCGACGGTTTTGACCATCTGGCCCTGTTTCATCAGAATCTTGATCACGTCAACGGCCCGTTCGGTCATGCGCTGGGCCAGTTCCTGAACGGTAATGGTTTCAGGAATGACCACTTCGCGGAAGACCTTCTCGCGCGGCGTATCCACCATTGCAGCCTTCTGCTTCTGGCGACGGCGACGCATGGAAGCGAGCGAGCGTTCCCGTTCATTCTCATTCAGCGCGTTGCTCAGCGTCAGGCGGCCACGACGACGGTCATCGCTCTTCGGCTTGGCTGGCTGCTGGCGGTTCGGATCTTCCGGACGCACACGTTTTGGCGCTGGCTTGAGCGTTTTTGCACCTGGCTTGCCTTCCGCAGTCGGATCTGGCGCTGCCGGGGCAAAACCACCACCAGCTCCCGGACGCGCACCACCAGGGCGGGCGCCTGCTGGACGTGCACCGCCTGGACGGTCACCACCAGCGCGTGGCGGGCGATCCCCTGTGCGTGGAGGACGGTCACCGGTCCGTGGTGGGCGATCTCCTGTGCGCGGGGGACGATCACCGGTCCGTGGAGGACGGTCACCTGTGCGTGGCGGGCGATCTCCCGTGCGCGGCGGACGGTCACCTGTGCGTTGTTGTGGACGGTCGCCAGAGCGCTCGTCTGAACGGGCAGGGGCCCGCTCTGCGGGTTTCTCCGGCTTGGCCTGGGCAGAGGCCGCGGCTTCTGCGGCTTCGCGTGCCTTGCGCTCTTCTTCGGCCTTTTGGGCTTCTGCTTCTGCCACTGCCCGCGCGGCGTCTTCTTCAGCCTTGCGCTTGGCAGCCGCTTCGGCTTCAGCCTTGCGACGGGCATCTTCAATCTTGCGGCGCTCTTCTTCTTCTTTCTTGCGCACTTCCATTTCGCGAGCGCGAACTTTCGCAGCTTCAAGCGCCTGGAGGCGTTTTGCATTTTCCGAAGAAGTCAGATTGCGCTGAGAAGAAGCACCCTGGCCCTGACCACCGCCGCCATTGCCCTGACGGTTGCGCTGGCCCTGACGTTGGCCCTTGCCACCGCCACCGGCTCTTGGCTTGCCGCCAGCCGCAGGGGCCTGTCCACCACCCGATTTGCTCGGTGCAGCATCAGCACTTGGCTGTGCGGCCTCCTTGGCGGGCGTGTCGCCAGCTGGCTTGGCAGCAGGTTTCCCGGCATCACCTGGTGCGGTGAAGCGGCGTTTCTTTTTCTCGACAACCACCGCTTTGGAGCGCCCATGGGAGAAGCTCTGTCTCACGGTGCCTTGGCCGACATTCTTACCAAGAGACAGGGTCTTCTTCTCGGTTGGGCCATTGGTGTTGTCGTTGTTGTTTTCGTTACTCATGTCTCGGTCAATATCCTTCGCTGCCTCTAGGAGGCGTCTGCAGCGTGCCGATCATCCTGGCCGCTGTCCGAATCTCGTATGTCTGGCTGCAGATAGGCATCAAGCCTAGCAACCTGGTTGCGAACCGCCTTGCCAGCGGATCCCGCCAGCAACGCGCCATGTACCACATTTCCCTGCCCAAGGGCTGTGCTGAGTGCCTCGGCGCTGAACCGGCGAACAAGAGGAAGTTCACCGTCGCTGCCCAAATGGCGTCGCACGACCTGAGCCAATTTTTTCTGGCCATCTTCTGCGGCATCTGACGCATGTATTAGGCCAATTGCAGAGCCCTGCGCAATAGCCGTTTCGACCTTGGCAAAGCCAGTGACAATCTGTCCGGCCTTGCGCGCCATCGAAAGGGCCGACAGGCAACCCAGTTCCAGTTGCTCCGCGACCAGCTCTGCCAGCCTGTCAGGGAGCGTGACTTTCTGTTTGAAACCGCGCGCAAACAACCCCTTCTGAGCTGCCTGCTGCACCAATTCCATGCGCGCCGTCACCCAGACCCCACGTCCGGGTAACCGCATTTTGAGATCCGGCACCACGCTGTCGTCAGGAGCGAGGACAAATCTGATCATCTCGTCCTTGGTCAAAATGTCCCGTGTAACCAGACATTGTCGCGTGGTCTGTTCGCTCTTACGCGGCACGATTTATCCTTTCCGGACCAATGATGTCAAATCCTGTCGGGCCTTCAGACGTGTTTTTTTGCTCTTTGGCCCCTCCGGAGGTCCTTCAACCGCCGAAAATGCCAAAAAACAACCTTAAACGAGTTCATTCCGAACGCATTTGGAACGGGCGACCCGCGCAGGCGGATCGCCGGTTGCCTGCTTACCGCTCTTCTTGTTCTTCAGAGTCGGTTTCGTCTTCCGCTTCGGCGTCGTCTTCCGCTTCGGCGTCGTCTTCCGCTTCGTCTTCCACATCACCTTCGGTTTCAGTGTCTACGCCGTCGAAATCCGCCAGACTGTCTTCGTCTTCGCTTTCCAGCTGCTCATATTCCGCAGCTTCTTCTTCGCTCAGAAGTTCGGAAGGCTCGATCCAGCCAGCCGCAACGCGGGTCAGCATGATAATGTCTTCGGCTTCCTGACGGGAAATGTCGTAATCGGACAAAGCACCCTTGAAGCGCTTGACTTCGCCATCCTTGCGTTCGGACCAACCCACCAGATCGTCGGTTGCGCAACCGGCCAGATCTTCAATGGTCTTGATGCCGTCCTTGCCAAGACCCACCAGCATTGGCAGGGTCAGGCCTGAAATTTCCAGCAGATCGTCGGACACGCCAAGCGCGATGCGCTCTTCATTGAGCTGCTGGGCCTGTGCTTCGAGATATTCGTTGGCACGGGTCTGCAGTTCCTGCGCGGTTTCCTCGTCAAAGCCTTCAATGTCGGACACTTCGCTTGCATCCACATAGGCGACTTCCTCAATCGAGGTGAAGCCTTCGGACGCCAGCAGCTGGGCCACAATATCATCCACATCCAGCGCTTCCATGAAGAGTTCGGCGCGCTCGTTGAATTCCTTCTGGCGACGCTCGGATTCCTCTTCCTCGGTCATGATGTCGATGTCCCAACCGGTCAGCTGGGAAGCAAGACGCACATTCTGACCGCGACGGCCAATGGCCAGCGACAGCTGATCATTCGGCACCACCACTTCGATGCGCTCGCTGTCTTCATCCAGAACCACCTTGGCCACTTCGGCCGGCTGCAAGGCATTGACGATGAAGGTCGCAGGATCTTCAGACCAGGGAATGATGTCGATTTTCTCGCCCTGCAACTCGTTCACAACGGCCTGCACACGAGAGCCACGCATACCGACACAGGCGCCGACCGGATCGATCGAGCTGTCCGAGGAAATCACGGCAATCTTGGCGCGGGATCCGGGATCACGGGCAACGGATTTGATGGTGATGATGCCATCATAGATTTCCGGCACTTCCTGAGCAAACAGCTTGGCCATGAATTGCGGATGGGTCCGCGACAGGAAGACCTGCGGTCCACGTTGCTCACGGCGCACATCAAAGATGATGGCGCGGATGCGGTCGCCGGGACGGAAGGCTTCGCGCGCAATCAGCTCATCGCGGCGGACAATCGCTTCGCTGCCGGCAATATCGACGGTCACGTTGCCATATTCGACACGCTTGACCTGACCATTGACGATCTCGAACTGACGGTCCTTAAACTCTTCATACTGATGATCACGCTCGGCTTCGCGCACTTTCTGCACGATCACCTGCTTGGCGGACTGAGCCGAGATGCGGCCAAATTCCAGTGGCGGCAGCAAATCAGCCACCGTATCACCGATCTTGGCGTCCGGATGCTTGTCCTGTGCATCGACCAGCGCGATCTGGGTTGCGTAATCCTCGACCACTTCGACCACTTCCAGCAGACGCTCAAGACGGGTGTCGCCAGTGCGCGGGTTTATGGTCGCCCGGATTTCGGTTTCCTGACCATAGCGGGAGCGCGCTGCCTTCTGGATGGCGTCCTCCATGGCCCCGATCACGATCATCCGATCAATTGACTTTTCACGCGCCACGGCATCTGCGATCTGCAGAAGTTCAAGACGGTTTGCACTGATTGCCATTCTCAGCGTCTCCTATTCCTGTGCGTCGGCAGAAGGGGCCTCAACCACTTCAGCGTCTTCAGCGGACTGGCTTTTCATTGCCATATCCATCAGTTTGTCGGTCATCACCAGCTTGGCTTCGCCCAGTTGGGAAAGCGGAACTTTTACATTTGGGTCGGTGTCTTTCGGCGCGTCTGGCAGGATCAGTTTCAGATCCTCTCCTTCGACACCGTCCAGCATGCCACGATAGCGGCGCCGACCGTCAATCGGCTGGCTCAACTCGATCTTTGCCTCATGGCCGGCCCATGCGATGTAATCACGCTTGCGGACCAGCGGCCGGTCGATGCCCGGCGAGGACACTTCGAGATAATATTCCTTGTCGATCGGGTCTTCCACGTCGAGCACGGGCGACACCGCGCGCGACACGGTCTCGCAGCCATCAATCGTCATGGTGCCGTCCGGCTGCTCCGCCATGATCTGGACAGTGCAGCCATTGTCTCCGGTGATCCGAACCCGCACCAGATCGAAACCGAGATCGACGATCACCGGTTCAACAATGCTGGCAACACGGGCCTCAAGGCCTTTTTCGCTAAAAAGGCGGGCTTCAGTTCCGGCTTGCATTTCAGTGCTTTCAACCATGGAAAGCCAGTCTCCGTATCTGATCGCAGCCCCTATTTGGTCAGGCTGCGTCGTCATCATCATTCTGGGACATGCTTGGCACGGCTTGCTGCCTTTCTCGTCCCCCTCGGACCGGGCGAGCCGCCTTCAAGCCTGCAACAGGCCGGAAACGAAACGCGTGCCGATCTTACTTGTACCAGATTTTGCTGCCCGAGCGGAGAGCCGCCAATAAAAAAGAGCGGGTCCGGTGGGCCCACTCTAAACAGCTTGTCTAGATTTTGGAGGACTTATACACCGATTTAGCAGCAAATTGCAAGTCCACATCGGTTTTGTCCGGATCAAGTCTTGGATCAAATACGCAGAAAGCTGAGATATTGCGGTTTACGCCCCTCACGAAAGGCTTTTTCTTCATAGCGCGTCCGCTTCCAGTCCGGATAGGCTTCCAGTCGTTCAGCCGGGTTCTGGCATTGCTCGACCAGCTCGGGCACCGCTGCCACATGCTCGAGCGTCCATTCCACATAATCCTCAATATCGGAAGCAAAGCGGAAGATCCCGCCGGGCTTCAATACCCGCACGAAGCGTTTGAGGTTGCGATCCGAGACAAACCGGCGCTTCCAGTGGCGCTTTTTGTGCCATGGGTCTGGATAGAGCAGGAAAATCCGGTCAATTGATGCGTCCGGCAGCCAGTCAAGCACATGGGCTGCATCTTCGTCATACATCCGAATGGTTTCGATGCCTTCCTTCTCGATCTGGCCCAGCGCCTTGACCGCACCATTGATGAAAGGCTCACAGCCGATGATGCCAACAGCGGGATTCTCCATCGCCTGCCGCACCATATGCTCTCCGCCGCCAAAGCCGATTTCCAGCCAGACGGTCTTGGGCGCGTGCGAAAAGATCGATTGAATGTCGCTGATCGGTTCAGACGGATTGACGCTGATTGTTGGCAGCAGGTCATCGACCAGCTTTAGCTGGGTCGGGCTCAAGGGCTTGCCCTTGCGGCGTCCAAAAAAGGCCGTGGCGACCTGTTCTTCTATCAGGCGGGATTTGGAAGGGCGGAAGCGCGGTTTGGGAGAAGAAGATTCGGTCATGACAGTCGGTGGTCTGAAAGTGAAAGGAGCAGAGACAAGATGTGCGCCATAATGCATAAAGGCCCGCCTTTGACAAGGCGGGCCTTTGTGATGTCGCAAGACACCGTGGCAAAAGGATCGATCAGCCGATCAGCGAGCGAAGCTTGTCAACCAGATCGGTCTTCTCCCACGAGAAGCCGCCATCGTCAGATGGTGCGCGCCCGAAATGGCCGTAGGCCGCGGTGCGTTCATAAATTGGTTTGTTCAGGCCCAGATGGGTCCGAATGCCGCGCGGGGTCAGAGACATGCTCTCCCAGAGAGCCTTCTCGATCACGCTTTCCTTCACCGTGCCGGTGCCGTAGCAATCAACATAGAGCGACAATGGTTCGGACACGCCAATCGCATAGGCCAACTGAATCGAGCAGCGCTCAGCATAACCGGCCGCTACCACATTCTTGGCCAGATAGCGCGCGGCATAAGCCGCCGAGCGGTCCACTTTGGTTGGATCCTTGCCGGAGAAGGCACCACCACCATGGGGGGCTGCGCCACCATAGGTGTCAACGATGATCTTGCGCCCGGTCAGGCCTGCGTCGCCGTCCGGGCCACCAATGACAAACTTGCCGGTTGGGTTGACGTGCCAGACGGTGTTGTCGGTCAGCCAGCCTTCCGGCAGAGCGGCTTCGATGTAAGGGGTGACGATCGCACGGACATCGGCAGATGTCAGGCTTGGATCATAATGCTGGGTGGACAGAACCAGAGAGGTGACCTCAACCGGTTTGCCATCGACATAGCGCAGGGTCAGCTGGCTCTTGGCATCTGGTCCAAGACGTGTTTCGGTGCCTGCATGCCGGGCTTCTGCGATCAGACGCAGGATGCGGTGGGCATACAGGATCGGTGCTGGCATCAGCTCAGGCGTCTCATTGGTGGCGTATCCGAACATGATGCCCTGATCGCCCGCGCCTTCATCCTTGCCATCGGCCTCATCCACACCTTGCGCAATGTCAGCGGACTGCTCATGCACATAAATGTCGATGTCGGCATTTTCCCAGTGGAAGCCGTCCTGCTCGTAACCGATCTCCTTGATAACGCGGCGGGCTGTTTGCTCCATCACGTCAGCATCGATGCTGGCAGGGCCACGCACTTCACCGGACAAGATGACCTTGTTGGTGGTAGCCATGGTCTCAACGGCACAGCGCGCATAAGGGTCGAGCTTTAGAAAAGCGTCGACAATCGCGTCGGAAATGCGGTCACAGATTTTGTCAGGGTGCCCTTCGGAAACGGACTCGCTGGTGAACAAATATTCTTTTCTGGCCATGTCAGATAGGTTTCTTTTAACTGGGATATAAAGGTTTCTATATGTCGTTATCACATCACTCCTTGAGACGCAATCCTAACCCTTCCACTAGGCCGCTCAAAGTGAACGAATCCCAAAGAGCGTTGCCCCAACGACAAACAGAATGGAACCAATGACCTATTCCGAAAACAAAAGCCCAGAAAAAACGGTCCAGAAAAAACGGTCCAGAAAAAACGGTCCAGAAAATAAAAAAGCCAAGAGATGTTACCACCTCTTGGCTTGTTGCAATAATCCCGCCTTTCAGGTCGAAGGACCGATAGGCTGAAGGATCATGTCTTAATTGTCTGCATTGTCGCCTGCAATTTCCCGCACCAGTTCGACAATCTTGCGTCGCACCTTTGGCTCCTTGATCTGAACGAAGGCGCGGTTCAACTGCAGCCCTTCGGACGAGGAAAGGAAATTGATGACGTAATTTTCAGACTTGGATTCAGCAAGGCCCGCGGCTTCCTGAGGGCTGCCCGGTGCGTCTTCGAAGAAAAAGGAGACAGGGACTTCCAGCACGGTTGCAATATGCTGCAGACGGCTGGCGCCAATCCTGTTGGTGCCTTTTTCATATTTCTGAATCTGCTGAAACGTGATGCCCAGATGCTCACCCAGTTTTTCCTGGCTCATGGAGAGCATCATGCGGCGAAGTCGTACACGACTTCCAACATAGATATCGATCGGGTTTGGTGCTTTTTTACTGGCCATTTGGCTCTCTTTTATTGTTTGGCACGTTGCTCTTTGTGGCAACAATTATGCATGCCTGACTGGTTTGAAAACGAGTTCCGCTTCTCGTGGTTTTCCCTGTGACGCTTACTGTGCGCCTTTCAATTTGCGATAGGGATATTGCAATACTGCCGTGTAGGGACCACTTCTGTCAATTCATCCTGTCAAGGGATGTTTGGTTTTCTTCCAATACCTACCGTTGTAAGAAACAAAATTACCCAAATGCCTAAAAAAACGACACTTCCTAACCTAGCGTAAGGGGTTTTTGTTAGTTTTGAAGGCAGCTTTGCCTGCAGAATGCCCTCTTGCTCGAGGGAAAGTTGTGCAATCAGCTGGCCGCGCCCGTCAATGATGGCTGATATGCCCGTATTGGCGACACGTATCACAGGTAGGCCTGTTTCAACCGCGCGCATGCGCGCCAGTTGCAAATGTTGCCATGGACCAGAAGTTGCACCGAACCAGGCATCATTGGTGACATTGAGGATCCAGTCGGCACCGTCCGGGTAGCGAAGAAGTTCGGAAGAAAAGGCCGCTTCATAGCAAATGACCGGAAGCAGGTTCCCCCAACGCTCGATCGTCAGCAGTGAACGCTTGGAACCGGCCTTAAAGCCGGATTTCTGCGCCGTAAGCTGTTCAAGTCCAATGGCTTCGAGCCAAGTTTGCTTGGGCAGAAACTCGCCAAACGGCACCAGATGCACCTTGTCGTAGGAATCGAGAATGGTGCCGTCGGCATTCAGATGATAGATCGAGTTATAGACCGAATCGCCATGCCCGATCCCGGCATCCTGGCCCGGTTCCCGTCTCAGCGCTCCCGTCAGCAGATCAACTCCCTCGGGCAAGCTTTGCGAAATTGCCGCCAATGCGCCGGGCTGTTCCATCAGAAAAAAGGGTAGGGAGGATTCCGGCCACAGCACCAAATTGACCGATTTTAAAGGGGTTTCTTCACCATCTATGGTCGTAAGCGCCAGAAGCTTGTTGAAAATCCACGCGCGATTTTCAAATTTCCATTTTTCTTTCTGTGGAATATTGGGTTGTACCAGTCTGGCAACCGGTTGCAATGCACTCTCTTTACCCGTCAGGCTCAGTCGATACGTGCCATAGCCGAGCTGGCCAACAAACAACAGCCCCACCAGCAGGCTCAAAATGCGGCCAAGACGTGGGGCAGCGGCGTCGCGGTTGGAGAACCACAAGGCGGGCAGCGCAAAGACCAGCAGTGCGATCAACGTCAAGCCATCCGGCCCGACCAGCGACAGGGTCTGCATGGTGATGTCATTGGACCCGAGCACCATGCCGAATCCCCCCCAAGGAAGCCCGGTCAGCACAAAGCCGCGCAGCCATTCCACTGCCGACAATGCAAGCGCGAGCCACAAGATGCGCAGGGGCGAAGCAGACCAGACAAGGGAGCAAAGACCGCAGGCAACCGCCCAGAACAGAGCCAGCCCGGCAGGCAAGACCAGCACTGCCAGCGGCATTGCCCAGGCGAATTTGTCTGCTTCCACCAGAAAGGCAGCCCCCAACCAATAGAAGGTGAGGAGAAAAAATCCGAAGCCGAACATCCAGCCGACCCGCGCCATCGACCAGAAGGCAGACCGGCCGCGCTTGGCCAGCGAGGCGGAATCCATGAGCCAGATCAGCAGCGGAAGGCTTAGCCACAGGATCGGAAACCACCCAAGAGGGGCCTGCCCCAGACTGGCCAGAGCGCCTGCGGCAAAGGCCAGACCCAGCCGTTGCCAGCCAGCCAGCAGGATCAGATTGGAAATGAAAAGTTGCATGCCGGAAATGTCTCCCGAATCAGACGAATCGCGCTCCAGACACCAGAAATCTGGATAGGCGGCAAAGGTCAAGACGAATTGCGGGCATGGCTTTGACCTATTGGGCAGGGCTGAGCTGGCAACGCAGCCTCATCTGCCGCCTTACATTTTCTGCGAACCCGGCTCAGGGCTCTCGGGGCGGGACTCAGCCAGAGATGCGTCAGCCGCAGGCTCTAAGCCACCCTCTTTGTCGCGGCCCAGAGTGAAGGATCGCTTGATAGGCTTCTTGGTCGGCTTCAGGCGGATCTTGATACGACGGATACGGCGTCTGTCCGCTTCCATGATCTCGAATTCCAAGCCGTCACTGACAGCGATCAATTCCCCGCGCACCGGAATGCGGCCAATCAGAGTGAAGATGAAACCTCCAAGGGAATCAACTTCTTCCATGGATTCATCATCCAATGGCAGCGGCATGCCGATTGTCGCCATCACATCATCGAGTTCGGCCTTTGCATCTGCGATGAACAGATTGGTTCCGGCTTTGACGATATGGATTTCATCCTCATCGTCATGCTCGTCTTCGATGTCTCCAACCACGGTTTCGACCACATCTTCAAGGGAGACCAGACCGTCCGTGCCGCCATATTCGTCAATCACCAGCGCCATCTGGGTGCGTTCCGCCCGCATCGTTGCCATCAGGTCAACCGCAGGCATTGAAGGCGGGACAAACAGAATATCCCGGATCACCCCCAGTTCCTTTAAGGGGCGTTCGAGATCGACAGCTGTAAGATTCTGCGGATGGTTGCTCAGTGCATCGGGTTCGAGCAGATCCGCAGGATCCTCGCCCAGCAGACGCACCGCTTCGGTATTTTCGGCCACCAGATCGGCCGTCGGTTCCGACGCCGCACCGTCCTCGACAAGGCTCGATTCCCGTGTCATCAGATCGACCACATCCTTGATATGGACCATGCCGACCGGATCGTCGAGGGTTTCGCGATAGACCGGCAGGCGAGAATGCCCCGCATCGCTATAGATGGCCAACAATGTGCCCAACGTGACGTCATCTTCCACCGCGTTGATTTCGGCCCGCGGGATCATCACGTCATCAACCCGCATTTCCTGCAAGGCCAGAATGTTGCGCAACATCGCTTTTTCGTCGGCTGAGAAGGTCTCGTCCTCCCCGTCATCCTCGGCCAGTGCGCCCTCCATCTGGGATCGCAGGGTGGTATTGGAGAGGCGCGATAGCCAGCCATTGGTCAGGCGCTTCAGCCAGCTGCCATGACCATTGGTTGTCTCATGTACTTCGGACATGCTTTCTGGCCGGCTCTCCGGTTGCGCTGCGATCTGAATTGGCGGCTCAAGCCTGCTTGGCTCGGAAGGGTCGGGGTCGTTCATTTTTTCTCGGCGCTCGGCAACAGCTTGCGCTCTCAATCTAACAAAAGGGTCAGGACCAGTGCGTTTTGCAGAGACTGGCCAACGAAAATTTCAGCCAAACTCAGTCTGGCATATCAAGCGGCACTGTGCCCGCATATGGGTTGGCGAGACCAAGTCTGTCGAGGATCGCGATTTCGACGCTCTCCATCTTGTCGGCCTCGTCCGCTTCTATATGGTCATAGCCCAGCAAATGTAAAAAACCATGAACACACAGATGGGTTAGGTGATCGGAGAATGCAAGCCCCAACTCGGCTGCTTCTCGTTCGACGGTCTCATAGGCAAAGACGATATCGCCCAGCATAGGCCCATAAATGTCGGCATCTTCATCCTGCGGGAAAGATAACACATTGGTTGCCTTGTCCTTGCCGCGATGAGACCCATTCAGAATACGAATGGCCGCGTCATTCGTAAAGACCAGCGACACTTCGCAGTCCGGCCGGAAGGCGATGCCTTCCTCTTTGATGGCAAAAAGCTTGGCTGCCTCGATGGCCCGGTCGATGACCCTTTCCAGATCATCCAACTCCTGCCAAAGCTCGGATTCGATGAGCCGGTCCTTGATCAGCGAGACTGCTGGCTCGACCACGACGCTCATGCCTCGCCCTCACCATCTTCAGCATAAACCGGATCGCCGACCTCTTCCATTGGTGGCAAATGCTCCTCGGCCTGCCGGGTGCGCACCGCTTCACGATCAAGCAGGCGGCGGGCCAGTGCCCTGCGGCGGGCATCTTCGTCATAGGCATTGACGATCCGCATCACCAGTTCATGGCGCACCACATCTTCTGCAGTGAATTGCACCCGGACAATCGAGGGAATATCCGAAAGCAGATCCATGGCCTGCACCAGCCCCGATTGCTCGCCATTGGGCAAATCGATCTGGCTCGGGTCGCCGGTGATGATCATCTTCGAATTTTCACCCAGACGCGTCAGAAACATCTTCATCTGCATCGAAGTGGTATTCTGCGCTTCGTCAAGAATGACCACCGAATTGGACAGGGTCCGGCCACGCATGAAGGCCAAAGGGGCAATCTCGATCACCTTGGCATCCAGCTCCCGCTCCACCTTGTCCGGCGGCATCATGTCATAGAGCGCATCATAAAGGGGCCGCAAATAGGGATCGACCTTTTCCTTCATGTCACCGGGCAGAAAGCCAAGCCGTTCGCCTGCTTCCACCGCTGGGCGGGACAGAATGATTCGCTCGACCACACCGCGTTCCAGCAAGGCCGCCGCATAGGCAACCGCCAGATAGGTCTTGCCGGTCCCGGCGGGGCCGGTGCCAAAAATCAGATCGGCACGATCCATCGCCCTGATATAGGCATCCTGCGTCGCTGTTCGGGCGGTCAGCTTTTTCTTGCGGGTGGCAATCTGGGCAAAATTCATTTTGCCTGCGCCCTCGCCCCCATTGGGCACCACATCAGGCAGCATCAATTGTTCATCAGCGGCCTGCGCCATGCGGATGGCGCCGTCAACATCGGCCTGCTCGATCAGGTCGCCGTCCTGCAGACGATGATACAGGCTATCGAGCACCATCTTGGCCTGATCGCACAGATCTCCCGGCCCCTTGATGGTCACGCGGTTGCCACGGGCGATTGCCTCGATATTCAGTTTCTGCTCGATGCGCGCCAGATTCTGGTCATATTCGCCAAACAAATCGGCGGCGAGACGATTGTCGTCATAGGAGAGAACAATATGCCCCATGTCGGAGGCGGCTGACAAAGCCTTGCTGGCTTTTTGATCCCGGTCCGGGTGGCCCTTACGGCCCTTTCCCTTGTCGCGGCGTTGATCGCTCAAACGCTTATCCCTTCAACTATCCTCAACTGCACCTTGGCGACCCGCCTGCATCAAACCATCTCCGACAGGACGTCGGTCAAGGGCTCGCGAGGGTCGCATCGTCAGCCTTGTTTCGCCAGCATGGTACCAAACAAACTGTTGGTGCCCATACTATCGATGGTAACTGTGACAATTTCACCAATCAACTCTTCTGGTGCGTCAACTTGCACAGCTTGTAGCCATGGCGACTTGCCAACCAGCTGCCCTGGCTCGCGCCCCTTGCGCTCCAGCAGCACGGTCATCTCGGTGCCGACCTTGGAGGCGTTAAAGGCTTTCTGCTGCTCGGCCAAAAGGGCCTGCAACCGGTAAAGCCGCTCTGACTTGATCGCTTCGGCCACCTGCTCATCACTGTCAGCTGCCGGTGTGCCCGGGCGTGGTGAATATTTGAAGCTGAAGGCGGAGGCATAGGTTACCTCGCGCACAATGCGCATGGTATCCTCGAAATCCGCTTCCGTCTCGCCAGGGAAGCCGACGATAAAATCCCCAGACAGGGCAATGTCAGGGCGCACCGCGCGGATCCGGTCGATCAGCCGCACATAATCGTCATAGCTATGCTGACGGTTCATGGCCGCCAAAATTTTGTCAGACCCGGATTGCACCGGCAGATGCAAATAAGGCATCACGCAATCGAGGTCGCGATGGGCGGCCATCAGCACATCATCCATGTCGCGTGGATGGCTGGTGGTATAGCGCAGGCGATCCAGCCCATCGATTTCAGCCAGATGGAACAACAGCTCCCCAAGGCCCCAATCCGCGCCATCCGGACCAACCCCGTGATAGGCATTGACATTCTGGCCCAGCAGATTGACCTCACGCACCCCGGCATCGGCCAGCCGTTTGGCCTCGTCGACAATCTGCGCCACCGGACGGGACACTTCAGCGCCGCGTGTATAGGGCACCACGCAGAAGGTGCAGAATTTGTCGCACCCTTCCTGAACGGTGAGAAAGGCACTGACACCACGCTTGCGGGTGACTTCCTTTTTGGCATTGGGCAAAGCGGCGAATTTGTCTTCGACCGGGAAATCGGTCTCGACCACCCGCTCGCCCCTGTCGGTGCGGTCGAGAAAATCCGGCAGTTTGTGATAGGCCTGCGGCCCGACCACCATATCAACCACCGGCGCACGGCGCATGATTTCCTCACCTTCGGCCTGCGCCACGCAACCGGCAATGCCGATCTTCATGTCACCCTTGCCGGCTTCGGCCTTTTCCTGCTTGACCTTGCGGATACGGCCAAGCTCGGAATAGACCTTTTCGGCGGCCTTCTCACGAATGTGACAGGTATTGAGAATGACCAGATCCGCCTCGCTCATATCGTTGGTCTGGCTGTAGCCCTTGGTTGCCAGCGAATCCGCCATACGGTCGGAATCATAGACATTCATCTGGCATCCATAGGTCTTCACAAAGACTTTCTTATTTTCAAAGGCGGTCATCAGGTCTCTATCCGGTCAGGTATCAATGGCTGGAAGGGCTGGCGTTAGCGATAGCGCACCCCTTTAAACCTTTTTCCCGCATTTTGCAAAGGCAAAAGGCCTAAAGATGGCAGCATGAAAGGCGTGAAAGCCGAGGATAGGCCACCGGGGCGCGGGAGACGGTTTGCTGCCCTCAGGTGGCCGTTGACAGGGTGGGTGACACCGCTAGGCAGGGCACTTGTAGTTGAGCAGGTCGCGCAGCATGTTGGCTCGCACAATCTCTTCGGCCCTGATCGCCACCTGCTTGCGGTTGGCGTCCGCCCCAAACGGGATCGGCTCGCCGAAGGTCAGGGTCACATCGACCGCCCCTTCTTTCATGATCGTCCAGAGATGGGGCACCAGGTCCATATCCCCGTACCATGCAGCAAGATGGCGGTGCTGACGCCCCATCGGCATGCCTTGCAAGCCGTTATAGGCAACCGAAAGCGGCTGGATCCAGACCGGTTGCTCCTCTTGCTCGATGCCTTTCTTGCGGGCGTCGCGCATGTCGGCCACCATCGCCGCCTTGGCCGCACCAATCAGCGCGGTGCGGAACGGTAGGACCCGATTGCCATCCGATGACGTGCCCTCGGCAAACAGCACCATCGCGTCGCCTTCCTTGAGGCGCTTGGCGATTTCCTTGGCGATATCGCCGGTTTCGGTCCGCTTGGTGCGATTGACGAAGATCGAACGTTGCAGCTTGGCAAACAGGCCGAAAATCGGCCAAGAGGCCACTTCCGACTTGGCGATGAAGGATAGGGGCTGCACCCGGCTCAGCACCGAAATGTCCAGCCATGAGCAATGGTTTGCGGTAATCAGGACAGACCCGTCGCGTACGCATGCTCCATGCACGGTGACACGCACCCCAAGCGCGAAGCAGACAATGCGGTGAAACAGCACCGGAATCCAGCGCTTGGTCGGCAGAGACAAGGTGACCGAGAGATACTGGACAGGGATCAGGATCAGAGCAACCACTGTGATCAGTGCTGTGGCCAAACTGGCGCGGATTGATGCCAAAGTGTTCTTTGAAGACAATGGTTCCATGAAAGGACCCCGAACTGTTATGCATATACACGTGGCACGCCCCGGATCCCGTGCCGTTGCGGATCAGTTATCCTTGTCATCGAGTGGAATGCCGTAGAGTTCCAGTCGATGATCGACCAGCTTGAAGCCCAGACGACGGGCGACCTCGACTTGCAGCCGTTCAATTTCCTCGTCACGGAATTCGATGACATTGCCGCTTCTCAGATCAATCAGATGGTCGTGATGTTCTTCATTGATGGTCTCATAACGTGATCGGCCATCACGGAAATCGTGGCGTTCAATGATGCCTGCATCCTCGAACAGCTTGACGGTTCGATAGACCGTGGAAATGGAAATGTTGCCATCAATCCGCGAGGCGCGCCGATACAGCTCCTCGACATCGGGATGATCTTCAGCATCATCAAGAACGCGCGCAATGATCCGGCGCTGCTCCGTCATGCGCATGCCCGCATCGGTGCACAGATCCTCAATTTTTGTTTTCTTGGTCAATGCCATTGCGATGAATCCCCACACTTCTTTCCGGGGTCGCCTGACGGATGCTCAGGATCCGGCGACGTCGATCTGCATGATCCAGGCCAGAGAAGCGGCGTCGGACGCAGTGCGATAATATCCCTTGCGTTCGCCAACCTTCCGAAAGCCCAGTGATTGATACAGAGATAGCGCAGGTTTGTTGGTCGCGTCCACCTCAAGAAAGAGTTTTGCAATCCGATCTCGATAAAGACGGCGCAAGACTTCCTCCATCAGCATACGGCCTGCACCCGATTTGCGACTATCCGGGTCCACTGCAATGGTCAGGATCTCGGCCTCATCCACCACGATACGCACCAGAACAAAGCCCACCACCTGTTCCTTGGCCAGCAGGGAGGAGCGCTTGAGTACCAGCGTCTGAACGGTTTCGTCCTGCAACAATTTCTGAAAGTCGCCTTCGTTCCAGCTATGGGTGAAGGACCGGCGGTGGATATCTGTCAGGTTCGACAGATCCTCCATACTTGCCTCTTCGACGATCGAAGAGGCTTTCTTCGAAAAAAACACCATGTGCCTCCCAAATCCACTGCCACATCCACTGTTTGATTCTCTCCCGAAACAAGTCATCGTTCCATCTATCGGGTTGCAGGACCAGATGGTCTATTGTCGAAGATGTGCGTTGGGTGGAAAAAGACCAGCGGCAAAAGGAAAGGCAATCCAAAGGGGGTCAGCGTCTGGCAATGGCCTTGGCTGCTTGCGGTTTGGCATCCGGTCCTCTCAAATAGAGCGGGGCGGGGCTGGTCCGGGGCTCTGGCTGATCCAATGCCCAACGGGCAAGCTCGCGCATGTCCGGTGCCGTTGCCGCGGCAATGGGCAGGGCAGCCAGCTGTCGATCCTCTTCCTTGACCAGAGCGGCACCTGATCCGATCAAACCCGCCACCTGATGGTCGATGCACAGCGCGGCAAAGTCTTCAGCGCTCAGCGCAGCGGCTTCTGTCAGGGGATGCGGCCTGTGCGCCTTCATGGCAAACAGCTGACCATAGACCTGATTGCGTCGTGCATCGACCAGCACTGCCAGTGGCTTCTTTGTCTCCGGCATGGCCGTAAGCGCCAACGCTTCGAGGGTCGAAGCCCCGACCAGCGGGATATCGAGCGCCAGCGCCAGCGATCGCGCTGTCGCCAACCCGACCCTGAGGCCGGTGAAACTGCCCGGTCCAACCGTCACCGCCAGCCGGGTGAGATCCTGATAGGTCAGATCAGCGTCGGCCAGCAAATGGCCAAGCTCGGTCATCAAATGTTCCGCATGGCCGCGCCCAAGCACCAGCGAGCGGCCAACAAGGCGTGTCTTGCCGCCCTCCCGGATGGCAAGGCCAACGGAACAGGCATCAAGAGCGGTATCGAGCGCGAGGCAAATTTCAGGCAATTGGGTCATGGCTGTCCTTTCCCCAATTGCGGCGATTTTGTCAATCGATTAATCGAAATAAACTTGAGGTTGCATAAAATAAAAATAAATGCAATAAGTGTTGAATTGATAGGTAAGAATTGGTCGAGGTCAAAATGATTTTGGTGGTGCTCTGGTTGCTCTTTGCCCTGATCCCCGGTTTCGTCGCCAGTGGGAAGGGCAATTCCTTCATTCTCTATTTTTTGGTTTCTCTGGTACTGAGTCCGATTGTCGGCCTGATCATCGCTCTGATCGTGCCGGGAAAAACGGCGACAAGTCCGGGCATTCAGTTTGTAGCTCCAGCGAAAACCGATGTCGCCGACGAGTTGCGCAAGCTGAGTGATCTGCATAAGGAAGGCATCATTTCCGAAGCGGAATTTTCTCGCAAGAAGACCGAACTGATCGGTTCCGCTCCCGGTTGACCGGGTTCGGATCCCTGTGGGGGCAGGGACATCGTGCAAAGCGTAGGCAACAAAAAAAGCCGCCGCCGGATATCTCCAGCGGCGGCTTTTGCATGTCTTTACGGGTCGCGCGTCGGCTTATTGCACCGCGCGCACTTCCTGAACGTCTGGCAAGAAATGACGCAGCAGATTCTCGATGCCATGCTTCAGGGTTGCCGTCGAAGACGGGCAACCAGCGCAGGCGCCACGCATCTGCAGGAAGACCACACCATCCCGGAAGCCGTGGAAGGTGATGTCACCGCCATCCTGAGCCACGGCCGGACGCACACGGGTCTCCAGCAATTCCTTGATGGTCGCGACGGTTTCCGCGTCCTCTTCATCGAAATCCTCGCCCACAGAACCGGTCTCGCTGCTCTGCTTGACGATGGATGCGCCGGACATGAAATGTTCCATGATCGCACCCAGAATGGCCGGCTTGATATGCTGCCAGTCGGTGTCGCCCTTGGTGATGGAAACGAAGTCAAATCCGAAGAAAACCCCTTCAACCCCGTCAATGGTGAAGAGTTTTTCCGCCAGAGGCGACTGCTCGGCTTCTGCTGCCGAACGGAAATCCATTGTGCCATCTTCCAGCACAACCTTGCCCGGAAGGAATTTCAGGGTCGCGGGATTGGGGGTTGCTTCTGTCTGAATGAACATATGTGATCCTTTTCAAGCCATCGCGCGAGAGGCTGTTCTCTCAGCCGCGATATGCACATTTCTGCCTTTACTATGTCAGATAACGCTTCTGCGACAAAGATCAAGATGAAAAGCGGGGACAATCAGAGCCAAGGGTCAAACCCAAAGGGCTCAGCACAGGGCCTTGATGTCCTCATCCCCCAGATTGCCCGGCACGATGGTCACCGGAATGGGGAAGCTGTTGCCGGACTGACTGGAAATGGATGCGACCAGCGGGCCGGGACCTTCGCTCGAGCCCACGGCCGAGGCCAGCACGAGAATACCGATATCCTTGTCTTCGTCGATCAGCTGAACAATTTGTTCGGCCACCTTGCCCTCGCGAATAACGCATTCAATCGGAACCGAAATGGTCTTCTCGACCCGCTCCTTGAAGCGTTCAAGCCGATCCTGCGCCGCATCATGCGCCTCGGCATGCATGATTTCCTTCACCCCGAGCCAATGCTGAAAATGGGTCGGCTCGATGGAAACCATCATGGTCAACCCACCACCGGTCGCCGACGCCCGATGGGCCGCATAGGTGATGGCGCGATCGCATTCCTCGGTATCGTCAACGACAACGAGAAATTTCCGAAAGTGACCTTCGTCATGAATTGTGCGTTTGATAATCATGGAAAAGAGCCTGCCATGCCGCGCCCCATTGAGCAAGAGCTTCCATGTGCCAGTTCAGGTATGCGGGACAGTTGCAACGTATCAACGCAGCGGCGCAAAGGTGGATTGGACAAGCGGCAGCCAAAAGAAAACCCGGCAGACGGTCCGCCGGGTTTGTTGTGAATTATGCATCTCTGCCGTTCCACAATGTCAAAAGCCATTGTGATTCGCTTCAGCGCTTGCGGACGAAGCCAACAATATCCTTGACCTGATCGAGGACTGGGTTGGCAATGGCGGCGGCTCGTTCGGCCCCCTTGCACAGAACCCCGTCAATATAGGCTTCATCATCCATCAGACGGCGCATTTCGTTGGTGATCGGCGACAGCTTGTCGACGGACAGCTCGATCAGGGCTGGCTTGAACTTCGAGAATTCAGAGCCCCCATGCTCGGCCAGCACGTCGGCTTTTGCCTTGCCGGACAGGGCAGCATAGATGCCAACCAGATTGGAGGCTTCCGGCCGACCTTCAAGACCCTCAACTTCGCTAGGCAACGCTTCGGGGTCCGTCTTTGCTTTGCGGATCTTCAGTGCGATCGTGTCTGCATCGTCGGTCATGTTGATGCGGGCCTTGTCCGAGGCGTCGGACGACGACATTTTCTTCGAGCCATCACGCAGGGACATCACACGCGGAGCCGGGCCGCCAATCAGTGGTTCTGGCTGCGGGAAGAAAACCAGTTCGGGATCGGTCGTCACATCACGGCCGATATTCTCGACACCATATCCCAGCGACGCGATGCGCTCGGCATAGTCAATGTTGAACTTCTGCGCCGTGTCACGGGCCAGTTCCAGATGCTGCTTCTGGTCCTCGCCAACTGGCACATGGGTCGCCTTGTAGACGAGAATGTCGGCAGACATCAGGTTCGGATAGGCAAACAGACCTGAGGACACATTCTCACGGTTCTTGCCTGCCTTGTCCTTGAACTGGGTCATGCGATTGAGCCACCCCATCCGGGCCACGCAATTGAACACCCAAGCCAGTTGGGCATGGGCCGCGACCTGGCTTTGGTTGAAGACGATATTCTTTTCAGGGTCGATGCCCGATGCAAGAAAGCCTGCCGTCACTTCACGGGTGCGGCGCAGCAGCCCTTCGGGGTCTTGCCAGACGGTGATGGCATGCATGTCGACAACACAAAAAACGCAATTGTAGGAAGATTGCAGATCGACAAATTTGGTGATCGCACCCAGATAGTTGCCCAGATGCAGATTGCCCGATGGCTGGATGCCGGAGAAAACGCGTGGCTCGAAATTGGCCATAACTTTGCCTCATGATGTTGCCCAAGCGGGTGGAAGCGCAAGGGGGAGGGTTGAGATTAGAAGGGGGTTATCGAACAAGCCTGCCCCATATGCAAGTTGATTCGCCAGATTTTTGCCAGAAAGCCAAACAGTCAGACAGGTTTAGCGACGGCGCAGCCGCGCCTTCAGTTCAGCAAGCGAAAAGGCCCCGGTGAGCAAGGTCGCCCCAAGGAACAGCATCATGCCAGCCCCCACCAGCAGGGAAAGCCCGATTATACGGCTGACCAGCAGCTCGGCGGCAAGGAAAGGTGTCAGCCAGCCCAGCAGCAGCCAGATACCCGCTCCCATCAACAGGGCCGAAAAGAGGAACAGAGCCAAGCGGCGCATCAGCAGCCGGTCCGCATGGAAATTGCCCCGCCGCCACAAAACATACCAAAGCAACAGCGCATTGACCCAGCCTGACAAAGAGGTCGCCACCGCTATGCCCACATGTTGAAGGAACGGAAACAGCAACAGCGAGCCGCCAACATTGATCACCATGGCGATGGCAGCAAATTGCATCGGCGTCTTGGTGTCTTCCCGCGCAAAAAAGCCCGGAGACAAAACCTTGTTGAGCACAAAAGCAGGCAACCCGAGCGCAAAGGCTGCCAGCGCCCATGCGGTCATTTGGGTATCCTGAGCGGTAAACTGCCCCCGCTCGAACAAAACCGCGATGATTGGTCCGGGCACCACGGCCAAGGCCACAGCGGCTGGCAAGGTCAGGAACATGGCAAATTCCATCGCCCTGTTCTGCGCCTGATCAACAGAGGCCTGATCCCCGGCCCGCACCCGGCGCGTCAGGTCCGGCAGCAGCACCACACCAATGGCAATGCCGACCACGCCGAGCGGCAATTGATAAATCCGATCCGCATAATAGAGATAGGACACCGCCCCCGCCTGAAAGGAGGCAATGATCGTGCCGATCATGATATTGAGCTGGGTGACGCCACCCGCCACAATGCCCGGAATGCCAAGGTGGATCAGCTTGCGGGTATTGTCCGTGTGGCGTGGGCGCTTCAAGCGCACGGGAAAGCCTGCGCGACGCGTCGCCCAAATCAGGGCTGCCAGCTGTACGAAACCGGCCACGAACACGCCCCAGGCCAGAAAGTGGCCGGCAAGTGGGCTGTTGTCCGCCCCGCTCACGAGCACGAGCACCAGCGTCGAAATCAGCACCACATTGAGCAGCACGGGTGCGAAGGCAGCCACGGCAAACTTACCCAGCGAATTGAGAATGCCGGACAGGAAGGCAATCACCGACATGCAGAGCAAATAGGGAAAGGTGATCCGTGTCAGCACCACGGCAAGATCAAACTTGGATGGATCTTCCTGAAAGCCCGGCGCCAGCAAGTGGATCATCAGCGGCATCGCCAGCTCAGCCAAGGCGCTAAAAATCAGCAGCACGAACAGCAGACCGGCGAGAATTTCCTCGGCCACCTTGCGGGCACCCGTCTCGCCATCGGTCTCCAGAGACCCGGCAAAGATCGGCACGAAGGCAGAATTGAAGGCCCCTTCGGCAAACAGGCGCCGGAACAGGTTGGGCAAACGGAAGGCGACAAAAAAGGCGTCGGCCACCGGTCCGGACCCCAGACTGGCTGCCATCAGGATATCGCGCGCGAAACCAAGCACGCGACTGGCAAGCGTCGCCACACCGACGGTGGCAAAATTCTTAAGCATGGACATGGGGTGCCCTTCCTTCCGCAGAGTGTCGAACATGCAATCGCATCCGACCACGACTGACTTATCGCTGTTGACGGGCGGGATCAATCGGCTTCTGCGAAGCTTTCGCGCAAGGATGGCAATATTCAGGCTCTTTCAGTGAGAAAGAGCCTCTCTTGACAGCTTAACGTGGCTGGACCGGATTTTTCGGGTCTGCCTCACCCGTCAGCGCTTCGCGCATCTGGGTTTCGATCATCAATCGCCGGTCCGGGTTGGTGATTTTCGCTCCCGTCAGGTCGGTGACATAGAAGGCATCGACCACGCGCTCCCCAAAGGTGGTGATATGAGCCGACTGGATGTCGAGATTGAGCGCCGACAGGGTGCGGGTCAGCGCCGACAACAGGCCCGGACGGTCCAAACCCTCCACCTCGATCACGGTCGACTGGTTGGACAGGTCATTGTTGACCGTCACCTTCTTGCGTGGCCGGAAGGTCTGGAAGCGATTCTTGTGGCTTTCCTTCTGGCTGACCAAGGGCGGCAGGCGGGTTTCGCCCTTCAAGACCTGAACCAGAAGATCAACCACCCGGTTGGCGCGGCGACGCTCATCCCGGTCCTCTTCAAACTCCCGTTCGAGCAGGATCGTATCCAGCGCCCGCCCGTCGGTGGTGGTAAAGACCATTGCATCGACGATGTTGGCTCCGGCGGCTGAACAGGCCCCGGCAATCATCGACAACAGACGCGGATGGTCCGGTGCCAGAATGGTGATTTCGGTGATGCCCTCGAACTCGTAAGTTTTGATGGCAGTGGCCACCTTGTCCCCATTTGCGTCAGCCTTCAGGATCAGGTCCGCATGCTCTGCGGCGCTGTCCGCGTCGGTGCGAAGCCAATAGGCCGAGTAATGCAGATTGAGATAGGCCTCGATGGTCGCAGGATCCCGGCTTTCCATCCGGTGACGCAGTTTTTCCTTGGCACGGGCTTCCCGCGCATCACGGCTTTGCTGCGAATGACCTCCGGTCAGGATCGGCTCGGCTTCGGAATAGAGCGTGCGCAGCAACTGGCCTTTCCAGCCGTTCCAGACGCCCGGACCGACGGCCTTGATGTCGACGACGGTCAGGATCAGCAGCATCCGCATCTGCTCCATTGTCTGAACGACGTTGCAGAAATCGAGGATTGTCTTGCGATCCGCCAAATCTCGGGATTGGGAGACCTGGCTCATGGTCAGATGTTCCATCACCAGCCATGCCACCTGTTCGGTCTGCTCTTCATTCAGCCCCAGACGGGGGCACAGCTCTTGTGCCACGCGTGCTCCGGCGGGCGAGTGGCTTTCCGGGCGGCCTTTGGCAATGTCATGCAGGAACACCGCGACATAAAGCACCACACGGTCATAGATGTTGGGGACCAGCTCGCTGGCCAGTGGATGCTCGTCATTCAGCCGTTGCTTCTCGATTTCCGACAGGATGCCGACCGCACGCAGCAAATGTTCATCGACCGTATAATGGTGATACATGTTGAATTGCATCATCGCCACGATGCGCCCGAATTCAGGGATGAAACGCCCCAGAACCCCGGCCTCGGTCATCCGCCGGAGGACATTTTCCGGGTCGCCGCGCGAGGTCAGGATCCGCAGGAAGATTGCATTGGCTTCCTTGTTGGTGCGCAAGTCCTGATCGATCAGTCGCAAATTGTGGCGAATCGCATGCATTGCATCAGGGTGGAAGGAGAGATTCTCCCGGTCCGCTAGCTCGAAGATCCTCAGCATATTGACCGGATTGTCCTTGAAGACCTCTTCACCGACCACGGACAGGCGGCCATGATCCACGATAAAGCCGTGGGCATCGCGGATCTTGCGACGACGAAAGGGAATGGCTGCGAAGAAGCGGTTGATGCCCGGCGCCTGCTTGCCAAAGTCCTCTTCCAGAGCGGCACAGAAGATGCGGGTGATTTCCCCCACTTCCTTGACCACCAGAAAATAGTGCTTCATGAAGCGCTCGACCGCACTCTGGCCCGGATGGCTCTTGTAGCCCATCCGCTCGGCCAACTCCCGCTGGACGTCGAACGACACCCGTTCCTCGGGTCGGTTGGCGACGAAGTGCAAATGGCAACGAACGGTCCAGAGGTGATTGTTGACCTTGCGAAAGCGGCGATATTCCTCATCGGTGAAGACCCCGGCCTCAATCAGGTGGCGGGCCCGACGCACCCGATAGGCATATTGGCCGATCCAGAACAAGGTATGGATGTCCCGAAGCCCGCCTTTGCCCTCTTTGATATTGGGCTCGACCATGTAGCGCGAATCGCCCTGCTGATCATGGCGGGCATCCCGCTCGGCCAGTTTGGCGGCGATGAATTCGGCACTGGTGCCGCGCATCACGGACTTGTCAAACTTCTCGATCAGCTCATCGAACAGGGCCTTCTCGCCATCCAGATAGCGGGCTTCCAGCATTGCGGTGCGGATGGTGATGTCCGACTTGGCCAGCCGGACACATTCTTCCAGTGTCCGCGTCGCATGGCCGACCTTCTGGCCCAGATCCCACAGCATATAGAGGATATATTCAACGACGCTTTCCCCCCAGGGGGTCTGCTTGTAGGGCAGCAGAAACAGCAAATCGATATCGGAATGGGGCGCCAGCGTCGAGCGACCATAGCCTCCCACCGCAGCAATGGCCAACCGTTCGGACGAAGATGGATTTTCCACCGGAAACACCCGTTCAATCGCAAAGCGATAAATCAACCGAATGATCTCGTCTTCCAGATAGGACAGGCGGATGGCGCAATAGATCCCCATCCCGTCTTCGCTCAGAAGCTGCTCGGCGCGTTGACGGCCGGTCTGGAGGATATCTTTCAGCAGCAGCAGAATTTGCCCCCGGACCTTGAAATCGGCTGCATTTCCCCCGCCATCGGCGACGATCTGTTCCATTTGCGCGCGCGCGGCCTCACTGTCGATCAAACCGTCATTTTGGGGGGAGACTGTCATGGTCTTGGCCTTCTCTTTATTGGCTTTGTCTTCAGCGGGCATGTCCGAACAGGGCTCGGAGCGGGGCTGGTTTTGCACGCTTCTCTTCGAGCTGTGCAGTCAAGCAAGTCTTGCGCCAATGTGCGCCGCCCGTGCACCATCGTCAAGGCTCCCAGCCGCAAGGAGCCTTGATCTGGACGTCAGATCCCCTCAGATGAGGGCTTTCAGCCGATAGAGCGCTTCATGGGCTTCGCGCGGACTAAGATCGTCCGGGTCAATGGTCTCCAGTTGCTCCCGCAAGGCATCCACCTGAGGCTTGACCACTTCTTGGGCAGGTGCCGAAAAAAGAGGCAGATCATCAATGGTCATGGCGGGTGATTGCCGGTCCCCTTCTTCCAGATGCTCCAGCACATCGCGCGCCCGATGGATCACCGTATCGGGCAAACCGGCAAGCTTGGCCACCTGAATGCCATAGGAGCGGTCTGCAGCGCCGGGCACGATTTCATGCAGAAAGACCACGTCTCCCTGCCATTCCTTCACCCGTACGGTGGCATTCATCAGCCGATCGAGCTTCTCATGCAGCACCGTCAATTCATGATAATGGGTGGCGAACAGGGCCCGCGAGCGATTAACCTCATGCAGGCTTTCGATTGTTGCCCAGGCGATGGACAGGCCATCGAACGTTGCCGTGCCACGGCCAATTTCATCCAGAATGACAAGGGACCGTTCCCCGGCCTGATTGAGAATGGCTGCGGTCTCGACCATTTCCACCATGAAGGTCGAGCGCCCACGCGCCAGATCGTCCGCAGCACCCACACGGGAAAACAGCCGGTCGATCAGCCCGATATGGGCCTCGTCTGCGGGCACGAAGGCCCCCATCTGGGCCAGAATGGCAATCAGCGCATTTTGTCTCAGGAAGGTCGACTTACCGGCCATGTTGGGGCCAGTCATCAGCCAAATCCGGCCATTCTGCTGGCTGTCATCGGGCCCGAGATCGCAATCATTGGCGACAAACTGCTCGCCCCCATCCCGCGCCAAAGCCAGTTCAACCACCGGATGACGTCCGCGTTCCACCCGAAAGGCAAGGCTATTGTCCATTTTCGGGCGGCTATAATTCTGCTCGTCCGCAAGGGTCGCCAGCGCCGCAGACACATCAAGCACCGCCAGCGCTTGGGCTGCCTGCTGGATCATCGGCGAGGCCGCCAGAATGTCATCGCGCAGGCGCTCAAAGATCGACAGCTCAATGGCGATTGCCTTTGCCCCGGCAGATGCGATCCGTGCCTCCAGATCGGCCAGCTCGGTGGTGGTGAAACGCACCACATTGGCCAGTGTCTGGCGATGGATATAGGACTTGTTGATTGGCTCGGACATCATCTTGTCCGCATGGTTGGCGGTCACCTCGACAAAATAGCCCAGCACATTGTTGTGCTTGACCTTCAGTGCCTTGATCCCGGTCTGCTCCGCATACTGGGCCTGCAGGGAGGCAATCACCCGCCGGCTTTGGTCACGCAAAGCGCGCAATTCATCAAGGCTGGCATCATAGCCTTCACGAACGAAGCCGCCATCACGCTTTTGCAAGGGCAATTCGTCGACCAAAGCTGCGGACAAGAGCAGACCCAGCTTTTCCGGCATGGCGCCAAGCGCCTCGCGCGCCTCAGCCAGCTCAGTGGGCAGGGCTTCAGCCCCCACATGGCTGGCGATCTGCGACAGAATGGTGAAAATCGCCCCGAAACCACTGCGTATGGTCCCCAGATCCCGCGGCCCGCCGCGATCAAGCGACAGACGGGACAGGGATCGTGGCATATCCGGCGTGGCTTTCAGCGCGTCGCGCAAGTCGTCCCTCAGGCCCGTCTGTTCCAGACACCAGGCGACAGAGTCCTGTCGCGCCAGGATCTCATCAAGTTGCGCCAGAGGGGCAGCAAGGCGCGCCGCCAAGAGGCGTGACCCGCCACCCGTCACCGTCCGGTCGATGACCGACAGAAGACTGCCTTTCTTGTCGCCGGACAAGGTGCGCACCAGCTCCAGATTGGCGCGGGTGGCCGCATCGATCGACATGGTCCGGTTGGACAAGTCCCGCTCCGGCGGCGACAGGGGCGGTCGTGCCCCCAACTGGGTCTTCTCGACATAGGCCAGCACGGCACTCGCCGCCATCAGCTCGACCCGCTCGAAGTGCCCATGGCCATCAAGGGTCGACAGGCCAAAATAGTCCAGCAGGCGGCGTTCGGCGCTCGCCCCGTCAAAAAAGGCTCGAGGCACCGGCGAGAAGCTCGCCCGCAGCATATCCTGCAACGGCCGGATATCCTCTTCGCCCAGCATATGGTCAGCGACAATCACCTCGCGTGGATCAAGCCGCGCCAGTTCGGCCCCCAGTCGCAGTTGATCAAGCTCCAGAACGCCATAATCGCCGGTCGACATTTCCAGCCAGGAAAGGCCATAAAGATGTCCATCCTCCCCCTTTTTCACGCGGGCGATGGCTGCCAGATAGTTCGAGCTGGACGCATCCAGCAGACTGTCCTCAGTCAGGGTGCCCGGCGTCACCAGCCGCACCACATCCCGGCGCACCACCGATTTTGACCCGCGCTTCTTGGCTTCTGCCGGATCTTCGGTCTGCTCGCAGACGGCCACCTTGTAGCCAAGGGCAATCAGTCGCTCGAGATAGCCTTCGGCCGCATGAACCGGTACGCCGCACATCGGGATATCATCACCCAGATGCTTGCCGCGCTTGGTCAGGGTAATACCGAGTGCCTTGGAGGCTTCAACCGCATCCTCAAAGAACAACTCATAGAAATCGCCCATGCGATAGAAGAGTAGGCTTTCCGGATTGGCCGTTTTGATTTCGAGAAACTGCTCCATCATCGGCGTTGGCTTGTGGGTAGACTTGCTAGTCTCGGCGCTGGCGGCTTTGTTGTGCGTCTCTTCGGACATCTACTTACTGGACTTCCTGTTTGAGGCTTTCAATAATGTGGTTGTCAGGGCGACTCTGTTTTGTACGGATTGCGGCAACTTAACAATCCTCAAGGACCGAGACCACAGACTGGGCCAAATAGCCAGATTGTTAGTTGGCCATGACGCGTTAATGTGCATAACTGCCAGTGATACTATTTTCGAAAATCTGCAAGTAGAATCTCGAAAATGGGAGGACCAGTGCCCGCTTGCACAACGGGTGCATCAAGACCGGAGGAGTACACAGTGGGTGATGACAATGTAAAGGCAGGCGTTTCCGTAACCGACGAAGAAGCGCTGATTTTTCACCAAAAAGGCCGTCCCGGCAAAATCGAAATCGTGGCCTCAAAGCCGATGGCGACTCAGCGCGATCTGTCGCTGGCCTATTCGCCCGGCGTGGCGGCCCCCGTTCGCGCGATTGCCGAAGATCCCTCAACCGCCTTTGACTATACCGCGCGCGGCAATCTTGTGGCCGTGATTTCCAACGGGTCTGCAATTCTTGGCCTAGGCAATCTGGGGGCGCTGGCCTCCAAGCCGGTGATGGAAGGCAAGGCCGTTTTGTTCAAGCGCTTCGCCGACATTGATTCCATCGATCTGGAAGTGGATGCTCAGGACGCGGATGTCTTTATCGAAGCGGTTCGCCATCTTGGACCGTCCTTCGGTGGCATCAACCTTGAAGACATCAAGGCGCCGGAATGCTTCATCATCGAACAGAAGCTGAAGGAAGTCATGGATATTCCGGTCTTCCATGACGATCAGCATGGCACGGCCATCATTGCCGCCGCCGGTCTGTTCAACGCGCTGCACCTGACCAACCGCAACATCAAGGATATCAAGCTGGTCTGTAACGGCGCCGGTGCCGCTGGCATCGCCTGCATCGAGCTGATCAAGGCGATGGGTGTGCCCCACGAAAATGTCATTCTGTGTGATACCAAGGGTCCCATCTATCAGGGCCGCAAGGAAGGCATGAATCAGTGGAAGTCGGCGCACGCGGTCAAGACCGATGCCCGCTCTCTGGAAGAGGCCCTGAAAGGGGCCGACGTCTTCTTCGGCGTCTCCGTCAAGGGCGCGCTGACGCCGGAGATGGTTGCCGTCATGGGACCCAATCCGATCATCTTTGCCATGGCCAACCCGGATCCGGAAATCACCCCGGAAGAAGTACAGGCCGTGCGCGATGACGCGATTGTCGCCACCGGTCGCTCGGACTATCCCAACCAGGTCAACAATGTGCTTGGCTTCCCTTACATCTTCCGCGGTGCACTTGATGTGCGGGCGACCGAAATCAACGACGCGATGAAGATCGCCGCTGCCCGTGCCTTGGCAGATCTCGCCCGTGAGGATGTGCCCGACGAAGTCGCTCACGCCTATCAGGGCAATCGGCCGAAATTTGGCCCGGACTATATCATTCCGGTGCCGTTCGATCCGCGGTTGATCTCTTCGATTCCACCAGCGGTGGCCCGCGCTGCCATGGAAAGCGGTGTGGCGCGCCGCCCATTGGTCGATCTGCAATCCTATGCCCAGCAATTGAGTGCCCGTCGGGACCCGCTCGCCTCCACGCTCCAGCGCGTCTATAGCCGGGTGCGCCGCAATCCGCGCCGGGTGGTCTTCACCGAGGGTGAGGAGGAGCAGGTCATCCGCGCAGCGGTGTCCTTCGTCAATGAAGAGCTCGGCACAGCGGTGCTGGTCGGGCGTGACGACAAAATTCGCAGACGAGCCGAGGAAGCGGGCATCGAAATCAACCGTCCGGGGATCGAACTGGTCAATGCCCGCCTGTCGACCCGCGTCGAGGATTATGCCGACAATCTCTATCGTCGCCTGCAGCGCAAGGGCTATCTCTATCGCGACTGTCTGCGCATGGTGAACAGTGACCGCAACATCTTTGCTGCGTCCATCGTTGCCATGGGCGATGCCGATGCCATGGTCTCCGGTGTCACGAGGAACTATTCCGTCGTGCTCGAGGATGTCCAGAAGGTTATTGATCCGCGGCCCGGCCATCGGGTGGTCGGTGTGACGATTGCGCTTTGCAAGGATCGCACGGTGCTGGTGACCGACACGGCCGTCCACGACATGCCGACCGCTGAAGAGCTGGCCGACATTGCCGAGGAAGCCTCCGGTGTTGCCCGCAAGCTCGGCATTGAGCCGCGCGTCGCCATGCTGGCCTATTCCACCTTTGGTCATCCGGAAGGGGAGCGCTCGGACAATCTGCGCGATGCGGTGCGTATCCTCGATCGTCGCCGCGTCGATTTTGAGTATGATGGAGAAATGGCTGCCGATGTCGCTCTGAATGGCGACTTGATGGCCGCCTATCCGTTCTGTCGTCTGTCGGAACCGGCCAACGTGCTGGTCATGCCTGCTTTCCACGCAGCCTCCATCTCCACCAAGATGCTGCAGGAGTTGGGCGGTGCGACCCTTCTCGGTCCGCTGCTGGTCGGCCTCGACAAGCCGGTGCAGATCTTGCCGCTTGGTGCGACCGACGTCGAGATTGTCAATATGGCAGCCCTTGCCGCCTACAATCTCGGATCCTGATGTCAGGCATACCGGTCCATGAGATCAAAAATAAAAAAGGCCGCTCGTTCGAGCGGCCTTTTGTGTGTCGTAGCACCGGATTGAGGCATGCCCTCAGTTATGTTGCGCAACCGCATCCTGCACATGGGATGTGCTGTAATGCTGCACATATTTCGGATCGATATTCTCGATAGGCATGATGATGAAGACATCGGTGGTGCCAAACTGGTGATCCACCATGGCGCTTTCACCAAAGTAGCAGCCAATGCGCATATAGGCCTTGAGCAACGGCGGCAGCTGACGCAACGCCTGCTTGTCATTGATTGCGTCCGGGTCTGCCTGAGCCAGTGGCACGCGGATATGCGGCCAGGCTTCCACTTTCCAGTCTTTGGGAGGTTTGCCCACCTTGGACAGGAAAGTCAGCGGCTCGGCCAGTTCTTTCGGATCCGTTCCGGACAGGGAAGCGCAGCCGATCATCACATCGATCTTGTGGATCTGGACATAGGCCCAAATGCCCTGCCAGAGCAGTTCAATGGTGCGTTTGGTGCGATAGTCCTTCAGCACGCAGGAACGGCCAAGCTCCAGAAAACGATGCTCGGGATGGGCATCAAGAATTGGCTGGATGTTGAACTCGTTGGCCGAATAGAAGCCACCATAGAGATTGGCCATTTCCTGTCGCAGCAGGCGATAGGTGCCAACGATACGTGGTTCCTGGCGTCGGAACTTCTTCTTTGGTGGTTCATGATCGAGCACCAGAAGATGATCGCAAATGGCGTCAAACGCATCCGCATCCCGACGGGTGAATTTGGTGTGACTGTCGGGCTTGGCCGCCATTTCCTTGTAGAAGACCTTGTAACGCAGGCGTTGGGCCTTGCGGATTTCCCCCTCGGTCTGTGCGAGGCGAATTTCCAGCGAGCCAACCCGTCCCAGCGTGATCGGCATCGAGCTGATTGGTCGACCATCACGCAGGCGATTGCGCCTGAGGGCTGCGAGAATCTTCTTTGGCAAGTCGGGCGTCATAAACGAGGATTTGCCATTCTGCGCACCATTAGGGAAGGCTGAGGGCTCTTTGTCCAGCATCGCCATTGGGTCGTTTCCCCTTCATTCCGTCATTTCATTTTTGATTCGCGGTGACGGCGCTTCGCTATCAGATTTGTGCCTTGTTTTCGGGATGTCTGCAACTATTTGTGTCAAAATGGTCGCCCATGTCCGTCACCGAGGCAAGCAAACTGGTTGTTGCTGCTTTTCGCGGAGCGATAGCATCCCTAAAGCACAGAATTGTGACGGTTTCCGCCCTGACCAAGGCTTTTGCGGATGATCTCGACAAGGGTGTCCGGCTCGACGGGTTTGACGATGAAGTCGCCAAAGCCATGGTTGAGGCATTGTTGTCGGGTTTCCTCCAGCGCGTCAGCAGTGAAAGCCAGTTTTGGGATCGAGCGGCCAAGCGCCGCGTCCCGACATTCAAGCGCATCAAACAGGGTGATGCCATCCATATCCGGCATATGCAGGTCAAGCAGTGCCAGATCAAACTGTGCCCCCGAGGCATATAGCTCAAGGGCCGCCTCCCCGGACTTGGCCATGGAAATGGTCATGCCAGCCTTTTGCAGCGCCGTGCTGGCGAGCAAGGCGTTGATTTCATTGTCCTCGACCAACAATATGTGCGCCGCTGCGGCTGGAGGGGCAAGAGTCTCTTCCCCTCCAGCCTGGTCGGTCCGTTTGGTCTGGTCCGTTTGGTCAGGAAAATCGGGATGGGCCCGCAAGGCAGGATGCCCCAGCAGAGCCTGATATAGCGAGCTTTGCCGCACTGGCTTGACCAGATAGGCGGTGATGCCACTGTCGCGCATTTGCGGAATGACACGCCGCTCTCCCGGCTCCAGCAGGATGATCCGGCTTTGCGGCAAGGGCCGTGTCAGGCTGCCGCCCCGCAAAGGATCGAATCCTGCCAATATGCAGGCAACCTTGTCCGGCTCGGCCCCATTGATCAGCAGGTGGTCCGGGGTCATGTCAGTGCCGGTTTGCTGCCAGTCTTCAAGGCTGAAGGGATGAAAATCGATGCCCCAATCCTGACAATAGGCATAGAGCGCACGGCTGTCGGCCTGTGTCAGGTCAATGCCGACCAATTGATGGCCGCGCAGAGACACCGCCTCCTGCGGCGCAACAGGGGGGTGACCATCGCCGGTGTCCGTGGTGACCGCATCCTGTTCGTCGCCTGTCAGCCAGTCACCCTTCAGCCGCAGGGTGAAGGTGGATCCTTTGCCGACCCGGCTGACCAGATCAATATCACCGTCCATCAGCCGGGCCAGACGCCGGGAAATCGCCAGACCCAGCCCCGCTCCATCATGGGGGCGGGTGGTGGACTGATCCGCCTGCTCGAATTCCTCGAACAGCCGTGAAATCATGGATTCGCTGATGCCGGGGCCGGTATCGCGGACCGACAAAAGCAGCGTTGCCTGCTCCCCGTCCAACAAGGGACCTTCGCAGTCGAGCGACAGGTTGATTGCGCCCTCGTTCGTGAACTTGATCGCATTGCCAAGCAGATTGACCAATATCTGCCGCACCCGCACCGGGTCGATCAGCATCTTGTCGGGCACCGATTGTCCGACCCAGGAAGCGACCGACAAGCCCTTCTCCTGCGCATCCGGGGCCAGCAGCTCCAGCACGTCCTCCATCAGCCGGGCCGGCGAGGTCCATTCAGACCGCAAGGTGAGCTTTCCCGCCTCGATCCGCGACAGATCCAGCACATCATTGACCAGCGCCAGCAATGCGGTACCCGATTGACGCAGAGCCTGATTGTAATTGCTTTGCTCGGCAGACAATGGTGTCGAATCCAGCAGATTGGCCATGCCGATAATGCCATTCAGCGGGGTACGCATTTCGTGACTGATGGTCGCCAGAAAGCGCGACTTGGCCTCGCTCGCCGCTTCCATCCGTTTGTAGGCGGTGATGTCGCGGGCAATCAGCAGGCGCAATCCGTCTCCACCCCCTTGACGCAAACTGGTGCGCATCAGGGTCTCGGTCCAGCGGAACCAGGTGTCGCCCTGTTTGGTCGGCATTTGCCGCTCCCATAAGGGTTCCCCTTCATGCCGTCCCCCGGTGTGAGGGTCATCCCCCTCGTCTGTCACCAATTGGCCGCTGGCGGGATCGGGAAGAAACGGTGAATGGCTGAGATTGGCCTCAAAATACCGCTCAAAAGCATCATTGGCATAGCGAATATGCCCGTTGTCATCGAGATGCAGCAGGATATCGTCCTGCCGATCCAGCAGGGTGCGATATTTCTGCTCCGCCTCGCGCAATTCCCAATTCTGGTCCTGCAAATGCTCGCATTGTAGGTCGATTTCCTTCAATTGCTGCTGAAGATGGGCTTCTTTGTCCGGTTGTCGTGTTGGATTGCCCACTGTGCCGACCAGATGCACAATGAATATCATCCCAGCCAGCGCCCAGAGGCTTGCTCCCAGCCAGATCCAAGGACCCGTCAGGGTCAAGGCAAAGGCCCCGATGGCCAGCGCCAGAAAGCCAGATGCAAGCAGCACGGGACGCAGGCGACTTGATGGCTTGGGCCGATCCTGTCGGGAGTGAGAAGGCTGGGCACGCATGAATTCTTACCGATGGTGACGTTTCGAACTTTCTAGCACAAGGCGGTGACCAAAGTCTTTCCAGTTGTGCGAATTGGCCCGCTATGCCTGCTGATCGTAGCGGCAAGTGGAACGAACGGTCTGAAAAGGACCGGCTGCTGGATTCTACCATTGCATTTTCTGTCAGGCTGCATAGGTTAGTGAACCGCTCTGTCACGAAGCCAATGGAGGAAGCCATGAGCACAATGTCCCGCATTGAAATCGAAGCCACCGGTGGACCGGACCAGATGAAGCTGGTCGAACGGGACATTCCTGCGCTCGCGCCGGGCCAGATTCTGGTCCGTCATGATGCCATTGGTGTCAATTTCATCGACGTCTATTTCCGCTCCGGCCTTTATCCAGTCCCACAATGGCCTTCTGGGTTGGGCCGCGAGGCTGCGGGCATTGTCCAGTCGGTCGGTGAAGGGGTCTCTCATATCAAGGCAGGCGACCGGGTTGCCTATTGCTCCGGTGCGATGGGCTCTTATGCCACCCATCACGTGATCGACGCAAAGGTGGCCGTGCTGTTGCCCACCTCGATTTCCTCCAAGGATGCGGCAGCCTCCCTGCTGAAGGGCCTAACAGTGCAATATCTTATCCGTCAGATCTATCCGGTCAAAGCGGGGGAGACCGTGCTGTTTCATGCTGCTGCCGGTGGGGTCGGCTCCCTGGCGGTCCAGTGGCTCAAGGCGCTCGGAGCCAAAGTCATCGGCACGGTCGGTTCAGAGGAAAAAGCCGAACTGGCCAAGAGCTTGGGCTGCGATTGCGTCATCAATTACCGCACCGAATCGGTTCCGGAACGGGTTCTGGACTATACGGGTGGTGAAAAACTGCCCGTGGTCTTTGATGGGGTTGGCAAGGATACCTTCATGGACGGCCTCGAGTGCCTGCGACCACGAGGCCTCCTGATTTCCTATGGCAATGCGTCTGGGCCGGTGGAAGGGGTCAATCTTGGTATTCTCGGGGCCAAGGGCTCGCTGATGGTCACCCGCCCGACCCTTTATGATTTCATTTCCACGCCGGAAGACCTGGCTGCCGCCAGCGGTGATTTCTTTGAGGCATTGGCCTCAGGTGGCATCAAGATCACCCCGCCAACTGAATATGCGCTGGCCGATGCTGCCAAGGCCCATGCGGATCTCGAAGCCCGCAAGACCACCGGATCATTGATCCTGATCCCATAAGGGAAATCATGTCGTTGTCGTAACGATCGCCGATTTTGGCCACATATTGGCTATTGAGACCGCATTTGAAAGGCCCGTCGAAACACCGATGGGCCTTTTTGCGTTGCCCAACTTTCCATCACCGCAATCACCTGTTGATCAAGCGGCCAAAGGGCCTCGACCTGTAAATCATAGTCCCGACCCTGATGGATGCTGTGATAGTCGGCGACCGCGCTGCCAATAGGGCGGTCTCCACGCAAACGCTCCCGCTCGGCCAGCAGATTGGGCGGACAATGGAGTGCGACGAAATAGACATCAAAGGGCGCGAACAGCTTCACCAGCTGCTCGAACATGCCCTCCTGATCAAGAATATGCTCGACTATCAAATGATTGCCCGCTTCGGCATAGGCGGCGAGGCTGCGGTGATAGCCATCGAAAAATTTCGGCTTGGCGGCCCGCCAGTCAAAATCGCCAGCCTTGAAGCGGGCGCTGGGCAGAACGCCGGAATCCCGCAAATGGTCGATGGAAATATGCCAGAAAGGCAAAGGAAGGGCGCTTTGCAGCGCCCTTGCCAATGTCGATTTGCCTGAGGAAGACGCACCATGCAGAAACAGGATCTGGCTTGGTGTTGTCTCTGTCTCAGTCGCCATCCCGATGCCGTCCCTTGGCCCGTTCGCTTTCCTGAATTGCCGATTTCACCATCTTGCCAAAGGCGCGGGTGCGTTTGCGGCTTTCAGCGATGCTTTCGCTGTTGCGATTGTCCTCGGCCTGCAATTTGCGCCAGCGATCGAGCCGTTCCGGTTCCAGCTCTCCTGCTTCAATGGCCGCCTGAACCGCGCATTTCGGCTCGGATTCATGCTGGCAATCATTGAACTTACAGCGGCTGGCCAGGTCAACAATATCGTCGAATACCTGCTCGATGCCGGTGCTTTTTTCATGCAGCCGCAGGGCGCGAATGCCCGGCGTATCCACCAGCCATGCACCGTTGAGTGTCGGATGCAGTGACCGGTAGGTGGTGGTATGCCGCCCCTTGGCATCGTCTTCGCGAATGGCCCGGGTGGCATCTTCCCGACCGGTCAGACCGTTCAGCAAGGTGGTTTTGCCAACACCGGAGGAGCCGACCATGGCGATGGTCTTGCCTCGGCGACACCAGGGCGACAATTGCTCCACCGCATGCTCGTCCTTGGCATTCAACCCCATGACCTCCAGTCCCTTCATCAGGCCACGGGCCTGATCGAGATAGCTGTCAGGCTCGTCACATAGATCCACCTTGGTGATCAGGATCACCGGATCCACCTCGGCATCCTTGGCCAGCGCCAGAAACCGCTCCAGACGCGCCAGATTGAAATCGTCATTGCAGGAGGTGACGATGAACAGCACGTCGACATTGGTCGCCATGATCTGTTCAGACACATCGGTGCCTGCCGCCCGGCGAATGAGCGCACTATAGGGATCAAGGCGACGGGTGATCTGGTCGGTATGATCCGCCAGCACCCAGTCCCCGACACCAAAGGCCGAGGTCGGCACTTTGTGCGGTGTGCGCAGGGTGCGGGTCTCTGCTGCCCCCATGCCAACCACGACGGAGCGTTGAATTTCACTGATGCGATAGGGGGTCAGAGTCTCCAACTCGTCAAGTTCGAGTTGGCGTGTGAAATGGCTGCCAAAGCCCAGATCGGACAAGCTCCGACCGGCCTTGGGGGCAGGTGCCTTGCCCAGAAAGTCTTCAAAAGACATCATTGTCTTGCCTATGGGTAAAAGATCATCGACGGCGCAAGCCTTTCGGCAGGGCCGGTGGGTCCAGGCAAGATCAGGACTATCATCAGACAGCCATTGCCCGGAGGTAAGTTAAGCGATCCATAATCTTCCTCCTTGTTGGGTTGGGTTGCTGTGTCGATCTGTTGGACCGGACGGTTTGCCGATCTTAGGCATGGATGACCATCGGGACAGCGCATCTTAGGCAGCTTGCGTGGCTTTTGACAAGATTGTTCCGTTCAAGCCCCGTCCGCTTATGCACCATTCTGCCGTCTATAGGTGGGGACACACTGTGGCGTGAAGGACAAGGAACGGTCCTGCGGGCGGCTCGAAGTTAAGCCGGGCTTCTATTGGCCCGGTTGCCAATCGGGAGATGCCATCTCAAAGCCGTCAAATACGAAACCCGGCGCGACCGTGCAGCTGACCAGCGTCCAGTCCCCAAGGCTTTCAGCCGATTGCCAATGGTGGCGCGGCACGATGATTTGGGGGCGTTCACCGGCCAGAATATTCGGCCCCAATGTCCGGCTTTCCGACCCTTTGCCATCCGCTGATTGCCGCAGCAACAGGGGCCCGCCCCCATGCCAGAACCAGATCTCGGTGGCATCCACCCGGTGCCAGTGGGACCGGTCGCCCGCTTCCAGCAGATAATAGATGGCGGTGGAATGGCCGCGTCCTTCCGGACCGTCACCATCCCGGAAGGTCTCAGAAAAATAGCCGCCCTCGGGATGCGGTTGCATCTCAAGGGCGGCTATGATGTCCTTGGCATTGGTCACGCCCGAGCCCCGTCAGATATCGAGGTTGGCAACATTCAGGGCATTGTCCTGAATGAAGTTGCGGCGTGGTTCGACATCGTCGCCCATCAGTTTGGCAAAAATGTCATCCGCATCGTCGGCTTCCTGCACGCGGACTTGCAACAGGGTGCGAACTTCCGGATCGAGCGTTGTTTCCCAAAGCTGCTCGGCATTCATCTCGCCAAGACCCTTGTAGCGCTGCATGGAAATGCCCTTGCGCCCGAGGGTATAGACTTCATTGAGCAGCGACATCGGACCATAAATCACATATTCTTTGTCGCGGCGACGCATGACGGTGCCATAGTCGAAATTCTCTTTGAGCTCACTGCCCAGCCTGTTGAGTTTGATGGCATCGGCAGATTGCAACAACGCCGTATCGAGGAAGGCCACTTCCTTGACGCCGCGCACTTCGCGCTCGAAGCGATAGCTGCCATCCTCTTCGACATGGCCGCTCCATCCCTGTTCGGTTTCCTCGGCCACCCGGTCAAGGCGACGCGAGACTCGGGCCAGTGCTTCCTGGGTGGTTTCAGGGCTTTCCGAGGTAGAGCTGTCAAACAGGCCGCTGATCGCCGCCTGCTCGACGACGGAGCGACTATAGCGAGAGTGCAGGCCATTCAGAACGGCACCGAAATGACGGGCTTCATCCAGCAAAGATCGTAGATCCGGGCCAGCACGTTCCACGCCCGACCCTGTGGTCACCACCGCTTCATCGATGCCTGCATCGATCAGATAATTCTCAAAGGCCAGCTCATCTTTCAGATATTGCTCGGATTGGCCGCGCTTGACTTTGTAAAGCGGCGGCTGAGCAATATAGAGATAACCAGCTTCGACCAGATCCGGCATTTGTCGGAAGAAGAAGGTCAACAAAAGGGTCCGAATATGCGCGCCATCGACGTCAGCATCAGTCATGATGATGATCTTGTGGTAGCGCAGTTTTTCCAGATTGAACTCTTCGGTCCCGATGCCGGTCCCCAGAGCGGTGATCAGCGTGCCGATCTCCTGACTGGACAGCATCTTGTCAAAGCGGGCGCGTTCCACATTGAGGATCTTACCACGCAAGGGAAGGATGGCCTGATTGGCGCGGGATCGGCCCTGTTTGGCCGAACCACCTGCGGAATCACCCTCCACCAGGAACAATTCTGACTTGGCAGGATCGCGTTCCTGACAGTCGGCCAGCTTGCCCGGCAGGGACGCGATATCAAGCGCGCCCTTGCGGCGGGTCAGCTCGCGCGCCTTGCGCGCTGCTTCACGGGCGGCGGCAGCTTCCACCACCTTGGAGACGATCATCTTGCCTTCTGCAGGATTTTCCTCAAGCCACTCGCTCAAGGCCGCATTGACCAGATTCTCAACGACCGGGCGCACTTCCGAGGAGACCAGCTTGTCTTTGGTCTGGGAAGAGAATTTCGGATCCGGCACCTTGACCGACAGCACGCATGTCAGGCCTTCACGGCAATCATCACCGCTTGGGTTGACCTTCTCGCGTTTCAGCAGCCCGGAGCTTTCCGCATAAGAGGTGATCTGCCGCGTGAGAGCGGCGCGGAAACCGGCCAAATGGGTGCCGCCATCGCGCTGCGGGATGTTGTTGGTAAAGCAGAGCACATGCTCATGATAGCTGTCGTTCCACCACAAGGCGGCTTCCACCGTGATGCCGTCTTTCTCGGCGGTGACGGCCAGAGGCGCCTCGATCAGCGGCTTTTTGGTGCGGTCGAGGTAACGGACAAACGCTTCCAGACCGCCTTCATAGAGCATTTCCTCGGACACTGGATCCGGCCCGCGATTGTCCGACAGCAGGATGCGCACACCGGAATTGAGGAAAGCCAGTTCGCGCAGGCGGTGTTCCAGCGTCGCAAACTTGAATTCGATATGGGTAAAGGTCTGATCACTTGGATAGAAAGTTACCTCGGTGCCCTTTTTGCCATTGGCCGGGCCATTGACCTTCAGCGGAGCAACCGCGTCCCCGTGGGAAAACTCAATCTCGTGTTCCAAGTTATTGCGCCAGATGCGCAAAACCAGCTTGGTCGACAGCGCATTCACCACCGAGACACCGACGCCATGCAGACCACCGGACACCTTGTAGCTATTCTGGTCGAATTTACCACCCGCATGGAGCTGGGTCATAATAACTTCAGCCGCTGAGATGCCTTCTTCCTGATGCACATCGGTCGGGATACCGCGGCCATTGTCGGTGACGGTGACAGAACCGTCGACATTCAGCGTGACGGTGACCAGATCGGCATGGCCCGCCAGTGCCTCATCGATGGCATTGTCGACCACCTCATAGACCATGTGATGCAGGCCCGAACCATCATCGGTGTCACCGATATACATGCCCGGACGCTTGCGAACTGCATCCAGACCTTTGAGCACTTTGATGGAGTCTGCGCCATAGTCTGCGCCATTATTGTCAACTTGGTTATCGCTCATGCGAATCAGTCATCCTTAGGCTGGGAACTAACCCTTCACTTATACGTTGTTTCGCGCCGCATTCAACTCCACGAGCCCCTCAACCCCTCGCAAAGCTCACTTGTTCGGGGCCATTGTGGAGAGTTTGCAGACGGAATGTGAAAGCTGCCCCAAAAGGTGGCGTAGCGGGCGGAAATTAGCGGTTTTTCAAAGCGTCCTGACGGGTTCGGATATAGGCCAGAATCTGTGCTGCCTCGACCTGACTGATCCCCTCAAGCGGTTCCATCGGACCATAGGACCAGTGCTTCTGCGGCGTGCCATAAAAGATCGCCTGCAGGAAGGCCCGATCCGGCAATTTGGAGCGCTCGTAAAGACCATGGACGAGGGGTGGGCCAAAGCTGGTACCGCGTCCATTCACCCCGTGGCAATTCAAGCATTGGGCATTATAGAGCCTGTGCCCGGCCCTGCGGATATCTTCGCTGTTGAGACCACTTTTGAGAACGCTGTCATCGGCCTCGCGCGGATTGAGAAATGGCCCGCCGCCGATCCACAGCATCACCAGAGCCGAGACCGACAGAACCATGATGATGAGACTGTTGGGCGAGTTGGAAAACCGCCATTTGCGCCTTTTCTTGACCATGCTTCTTCCCTCGATCCATGCCTTGCTTGTCTATGTCGTCTGTGTATCTGCCTAGACAGCAACACCAGCCTTGCGACGGGCAAAGTCAAGCACCAGTCCGAACGGACGACTGACAAGCACCATCAGGAGCAAAGCCGAACTGACTGCAGTAACAATTGCACTCCACTGGGCACCAGCAAAGAGCAATGTAGCAACATAAACAGGGACTTGAAAGCTCAAGAATGCGACGATGTCGAGGATGGTTCGCATGTTTGTGGAACCCGGAGGAACCCTCATCATCCACCAATCGCGGTAAAGGCCGTAAGGCCGACCGGTCAGAATCATAACAGGCATCATCACCAGTCGGGTCAGCAGGACGGTTTCAAGCGGCATTCCGGCAATGACCAGCTCGGTAAAACTGGCCACCACGGTGAAAAACAAAATGGTGACGGAAGTGTCGACGATAAGACGTTTCATGCGGCAATTATAGGTGCTTTCCACCTGTCTTTCCACTCTGTATGACCATTCAGGCGCTGACTTTTTCCACGATACCCATCTCTACATGGAACCGCTCGGCTCGGTCCCCCAGCGGGGCAAAGACCGCGTCATCGGTTCCCGTCACCCAGGCCTGACATCCGAGCCGATCCAACAAATCGAACAGGGCGAGCCTGCGGCTCTCATCAAGATGGGCCGCCACTTCATCGAGCAGCACCAGCGGAGTTCGGCCGCGCCGTTCCGCCACCAGATGGGCATGAGCCAGCACAATGCCCAGCAGCAACGCCTTCTGCTCGCCGGTTGAGCATTTGGCCGCCGGCATATCCTTCGGCCCATGACGGACCAGCAGATCCGAGCGATGCGGTCCTTCCAGCGTCCGCCCTGCGGCCCGATCCCGGTGGCGCATCTTGGCCAGCAGGCTGCGATAATGCTCTTCGCTGTCAATGGCCGGGCGATTGAAGGCCTCCACCTCCAACAGACCCTCCAGCGCCAAAAGCGCATTCGGAAAGGCTGATTTGGCCTCTGTTCCATGCAGGATTGTCAGGGATCGATTCAGGAACGAAATCATTTCAGCCCGCGCGGTGGCAATGGCCGAACCATATTCCGCCATTTGCCCTTCGATGCCATCGAGCCAGACCCGTTCATTCGGGCTGTCTTCCAGCAGGCGATTTCGCTGGCGCATGGCTTTCTCAAACGCGTTGACCCGCGCCCCGTGGCCCTTGTCGATGGCCAGCACCATCCGGTCAAGCCATTTGCGCCGCTCGGACGCCGCCCCGGTAAACAGGCTGTCCATCTGCGGTGTCAGCCACAAGACGCTGACATGCTCGGCCATCGCTTCGGCAGAGCGCGCCGGGGCGCCATTGATCCGGATCCGTCGCTGCAAACTGCCGTCGGGCCCCGGCTGCAAGCCCGTGCCGAGCTTGACGTCACCATAGGGGGTGCTCAAAGCGACGGAGACTGCCCAGCTGCCCGACGCCCCTTCCCGGGCAATGTCCGGATAGGCAACGCGGCGCAGACCGCGTCCAGGTGACAGAAAGGAAATGGCTTCCAGCAAATTGGTCTTGCCCGAGCCATTGGCCCCGGTCAGCACCACATGACGACCGCTGAGCGGCAAGGATAGGGACGTGTAGTTGCGAAAGTCTGACAGGGTGACCGAGGAGGCAACAATCCGGTCCACGCTCGAGACAGCCCCATCGATGGCTTCTGAGGTCTCGGACATACCGTCCTCGTGATTTGGCTTGATGCCTGTCATTGCAAGCGGCTCTTTCATCCCGTCACGGTCACACTTCCAAAAAAGGTCAGGAGTCAAAAAGGGCGCAAACTGCGCCCTCATTGTCCATCATCAAGGGCTTTACCCTAGACACGCATCGGCATCAGCACATAGAGGGTGCTGTCATTGCCTTCATCATGGATGAGGGTCGGTGAGCCTGAATCCGCCAGACGGAAGCAGGTCTGATCGCTTTCCAACTGGTTGGTGATGTCGAGCAGATAGCGGGCATTGAAGCCGATTTCCATCGGTTCGGACGCATAATCAACCAGCACCTCGTCAGTCGCTGTGCCTGAATCCGGGTTGGAAACGGAGAGCACCAGACGGCCCTCTTCAAGGCTCAGCTTGACCGCGCGGCCGCGCTCGTTGGAGACGGTCGACACACGGTCGACAGACTGGGCAAAGACGCCATTCTCGACCTTCATCACCTTGTCATTGCCCTTCGGAATGACTTTTTCATAGTCAGGGAAGGTGCCGTCGATCAGCTTCGAAGTCAGAACAACCGGACCGATGGTCAGGCGGATCTTGGTCTCGGACAGTTCCACCGCAATGTTGGCTTCCGGATCTTCGATCAGCTTCTGGACTTCCAGCACCGTCTTGCGCGGCACGATCACACCGGGCATGCCCTGCGCACCTTCAGGTGCTGGCATCTGGGCCTGTGCCAGTCGGTGCCCATCGGTGGCCACCGCCCGCAAGGTGGAAACACCAGCCAGATCTAGGCTATGCACATAGATGCCATTGAGATAATAGCGGGTTTCCTCGGTCGAGATCGCAAACTGGGTGTGATCGATCAACCGTTTCAGATCCAGAGCAGGAATCGAGAATGTATGCGAAAATTCCCCTGCCGTGATGTCCGGGAAGTCGGTGATCGGCAAAACCTGTAAGGTGAAGTGGGACCGGCCAGCGACAATCGCCAAAGCGGTCTGGTCTTCATTGGTCTCCAGCGTCACTTCCGAGCCATCGGGCAGCTTGCGGACAATGTCGTAGAGCATATGGGCAGGCACGGTGGTCGCACCGCCAATTTCGACCATGGCAGGCGCCGTTTCCAGCACTTCCAGATCCAGATCGGTCGCCTTGAAAATCAGGTCACCGCCCTCGGCGCGCAACAGCACATTCGAAAGGATGGGAATGGTGTTCCGGCGTTCAACGACCCGATGGACATGGTTCAGTGACTTCAGAAGAGTTGCCCGTTCAAGAGTGACCTTCATATCCGAAATCTCCCTGCAATATTAATTTACTAACGCATCCCCACGAAGCCCCTCAAATGGTCGCGCCGATCAGCAGATCTGCAGTGCGCGCCTCATGTGAAGCCTTGCAATCCGACAGCATGAACGCACGTGCGAAACCACGATCGGTTGACTGGTGGGGAAGCAACTTTGACCCGATTGACGTGATATGGCAAGGGGATCGGCGCGATTCCCGCGCGATCCCCTCACTTTTCTCCACGATTCTAAAGCAAATACCGAAAGCCTATTCGGAAATATTCCGCTTCAGCATTTCGATTTCCTGCTGCAGCGCATTATCAGACCCTGCCAGCTCCTCGATCTTGCGCACCGCATGCAACACGGTGGTGTGGTCACGACCACCGAACCGGCGGCCAATTTCTGGCAGTGAGCGTGGGGTCAGCATCTTGGACAGATACATGGCGATCTGACGCGGACGCACGATGGTGCGCGTCCGGCGCGAGGACAACAGATCCGAGCGCGAGACATTATAATGCTTGGAAACCACCCGCTGGATGTCTTCAATGCGAATGCGGCGCGGCTCTTTCGAGCGGATCAGATCTTTGAGGGCCTGCTCGGCCATCTCGATCGAGATCGGCGCCCCGGTCAGCTGATTGTGAGCCATCAGGCGGTTGAAGGCGCCATCCAGATCACGACCATTGGAGCGGATGATACCGGCCACATGATCAAGCACCAGCTCCGGAATCGCCAGATTGGGATCGCGGCGCGAGGCATTGGTGGCACGATCCGCCAGAATCGAGCGACGCAGCTCTTTTTCAAGCGGCTGCAATTCGCTGACCAAGCCACCGGCCAGACGCGAGCGGACACGCTCATCAAGGCTTTCCAGCTCGACCGGCGGACGGTCAGCAGCCACCACCACCTGACGCGCGCCATCAATCAGGCTGTTCAGGGTGTGGCAGAATTCTTGCTGAATGCTCTTGCCCTGCAGGAACTGCAAGTCGTCGATCAGCAGGATGTCGATGTCGCGCAGGGTATCCTTGAAATCGAGCGCCGACTGGCTCTTGAGCGCCTGCACGAAGCTATACATGAAGCGTTCGGCGGTCAGATACAGCACCTTGGCGGTCGGATTGGATTTCTTTGCTTCCCATGCGATCGCCTGCAGCAAATGGGTTTTGCCAAGGCCAACGGAGGCATGCAGGAACAGGGGATTGAAAGAAACCGGCTGACCGGGCTGGGCCATTGCCACCTGTTTGGCGGCCGCATGGGCCAGCGTGTTGGACTGGCCAACAACAAAGGTGTCAAAGGTCAGGCGCGGGTCAAGAGGGGAGCCGCCCCCATGATCCTGATCGTCGATTGCCGCCATACCGCCCTGTGGGCGCGCAAAGCCACCATCCTTGGCGGCTGCATCGGCCTGCTGTGGCTGCTGTTTGGCTGCGACAGGTTTTGGACGAACCGCACCACGCACATAGAGGTCAATGCGGCGAACCTGCTCGCATTCCTCGCGCCACAAAGCCATCAGAAGATCCCCATAATGGGACTGGATCCACGATTTCAGGAAGCGAGTGGAAACGGACAGGGTCACAAGACCATTCTGTTCGCTTTCCAACTCAACGCTGGCAAACCAGCTGGAGAAGACGTCTTCTCCCAACTCGGCCTGCAATCTCTTTTTGACTCGTTCCCAGTCTTCTTTGCCCACTTTCACCGAAGGCTCCTCTTGTTGGGAGTCTGCCCCTGGAAAAGACTGATGAGCTGCCGCACCCATCTCCATGTCAACATTTTCCTTCGTGGCCATTTGCTGCATTCTCATGTCTTTTTCTAGCCTAGTTTTTGTCTAGCCTATTAGCCGCAAAACGCAGCAAGGTCTTTGACAAGCCGCAATCCTGACGAGTCTTTCTCATTCTCTCGACTGCGACAGAGCTCCTGTTTTTATGACAATCAGGGCAGTCCCGCAATGCGGGTTTCCCTGAATATCGGCCTTAGAATTGACGCCATGGCAGGCCCGCCTGCTTCCAGCCATTGCGAGTGGCCCGGTGCTGTGCCTCGTCCAGATCCCCTTCGAATCCGGCTTCGACATTGTAGCAGGGCCCATCCCATCGCGGTGTCATCACCATTGCCGCATGTCGGGAGCGAACTCCCGAACGGCAAAGGAAATACAACGCCGCCTTCTTGTCGATTGATCGCTTTGCCAGCTCTGCCTCAAGGCGTTCGGCAAAGTCGCCGCTGCCCTGCATCGAAGGGTAGGACACCCATTCAACCAGCAAAACTTCGCGGTTTGGATCCTCAAAAGTCGGAACCCCGACATAGGACCATTCCGCATGGGTGCGCACGTCGATCAGCAAAGCCGTTTCATTCTCTGCCAACTGATGCCAGACCGTCCGGACCTCGACATCACCAGCATAGCTTTCCAATTCACTTACAGACAAACCACACCTCTTGAGGTCCCAGCAGCTGGTACCCCTGACCAACAGACATTACTCACTTAAACTTGGGTCCACCGTACCCTGACGCACCAGCATCAGTCCGGCATCTGCAAGCCCGCATACAAGACGGATCACCGCTCCTTCACCAACCAATCCAGACCTCGGTCAGGCGGAAGTCAGACAAAGCTGACGACAGACCAACTCAGAGGATGTCGAAACCGGAAAATCCGGGAAGAAAGTGGTGTCATTCTTTGCAGGAGTGGTTGCCGGTCGTTGTTTCAAAAGCACCAAGCAGGATCTGTGAAAGATCTCAGGCGAGCAGCTTTTGCTTATCTATTTGGCAACCATTAATCTTGCAGTTAAAAAACCATACACAGCCTTGGAAAAGCGTGCAAGAAGCCCAAGACAAGATTCTTTTTCGCGACTGCGCCGAAAAAAAATTCGCACTTTTCAGCAAATCCGCTTGACCCTGCCTATCTCATTGCGACTCCATGCCTTCTGTCAGCAAACTGTTACAAAAGGCCACAGAGAAGCGGCGTAAACTTTTTTTTGCCGCGCCAGTCTTGACCTTGGCAGAGAATCGTCCGTCATGTTTCAGCCACCAAGAGATGGCGCTAAGACTCTGTAATACATGCTCTTTTGCCAACGAGACCAAAAGAGGAACATGCATCATCGCTTACGTAATTCCCACTAGGAATTGTGACGAATAGGCGACAGGTTGTATGGCTGAAAACAAGAAAGCCCGGCATCAACCGGGCTCCTGATTTCCAAAACCGTCTTAAGCAGCCAAAGACTTGACGCGTTTGGACAGACGGGAAATTTTGCGAGAAGCGGTGTTTTTATGGAACACGCCTTTTGCAACAGCACGCATCATTTCGGACTGAGCCTTGCGCAGTGCGTCGCTGGCAGCAGCCTGTTCACCAGCGGCAATGGCTTCTTCAACCAGGCGCAGGTAGGAACGAACACGGGTACGACGCGCTTTGTTGACAGCGGTCTTGCGTGCGATTTTGCGGGTTGCCTTCTTGGCGGAAACAGTATTGGCCATTGAGCCTATTCCTTATCTGATCTGCGCCCCAGTCTCGGGACGCTCGCGCCGCTGCATCACATCAGCCCTCAAACCTGTACGGGCCCGGAAGGACGAGCAGCAAACCTGACAAAACGGGGTTGCGTTTTGCTTTTCTCGAAAAGGGCGCCCAAATTCTGAGGGCGCCGACAACAAAAGGCGGCACTCAAAGGCCGCCCAATGGATCGCGCTTATAGTCAAACTTGGCTGGGGCGTCAACCGAAATGACTCATGCGGAAGGCAGAAATCGGCCAAAATGGCCCGTGGCAGGCATCCTTCGGGTACTTTCAACCCTTTTGCCCCTTCCCTTCAACCGGTATTCCCGATCTCTCTGGCGTCAGTCACCAGTCCTTGAGAAGCGAAAACGGACCCAGCCAGAGGCGTGGATCCGTCTCAAATCAAGGCAGGGTCAGCGCGCCCTAGCGGTCCTTGAATTGTGCCTTGCGCTTCTCAACGAAAGCAGCCATGCCTTCTTTCTGATCTTCGGTGGCAAACATCGAATGGAACAGACGGCGCTCAAAGCGCAGACCTTCGGTCAGGGTCGTCTCATAGGAGCGGTTGACGCTTTCCTTGGTCATCATGACGATCGGCAGCGAGAAGTCGGCAATCTTCTGCGCGGTTTTGAGCGCTTCCTCAAGCAGATCTCCTGCCGGGATGATGCGCGAGACAAGGCCGGACCGTTCCGCCTCTTCGGCATCCATCATGCGACCGGTCAGGCACATATCCATGGCCTTTGCCTTGCCGACAAAGCGGGTCAGACGCTGAGACCCACCGGCACCGGGCATCACGCCAAGCGTGATTTCCGGTTGGCCGAATTTGGCCGTGTCTGCCGCAAGAATGAAATCACACATCATGGCCAGCTCACAGCCGCCACCCAGAGCATAGCCAGCCACCGCTGCAATCACCGGCTTGCGACATTGGGCAACCCGATCCCATGGGGTGATGAAGTCGTTGAGATAGGCATCCATATAGCCCATCTCGGACATTTCCTTGATGTCGGCACCCGCTGCAAAAGCTTTCTCCGACCCGGTGATGACGATCGCACCGACTTTGCTGTCCGCCTCAAAGCCGTCAAGGGCGTTTGAAACCTCGGCGATCAGCTCGGACGACAGGGCATTGAGCGCCTGCGGACGATTGAGCGTGATCAGGCCAACGCCATCACGGGTTTCAGCAAGGATTGTTTCATAAGCCATCAGTCCCTCCGGCAAAATGGAGCCCCTATTGCCTCGTCCGCACAATAGCGGCCGCGACCAAGGAGCCAAATCTCGTATGCGCAAATATCAGATTGTAACGCAGCACCCCTCTGGATGTTCCCATCATGAGTGAAAAGATCATGCGTCACAATCGAAATGCGTCTGTGTGACCCTATGGCTAACGGAGCCGAAGAGTCAGTGCAAGCCTTTTACGTAAGCTGTCACATCGACTTTGGTTCTCTCTGCGATGGGCCGTGTCGTCAAGCTCGCCATTCGACCACCACAAAGGGCAAGTCCGTTTTGGCCAGTTCTGGGCCAGTTCTGGACCGGATCTAGGCTGGTTCTAGCCCGGCTTGCGGCCAATGGCATCGAGCATGTCCCACAGAAAATGGCCCAGATTTTCCGTCACATAGCCCACATGCGGCGCTTCACTGCCCTTGGCTTCCCAGCTTTCATGGAACACCTCGCGCGTCCGGTCTGGCACCACCAGCACGGTTTTCATGCCCATGTCGAACGGCACCTTGAGATTGCGGGCCAGATCCTCGAACATTGCGGCCCGTTGCGGATTCAGCCCCGTCTGAGCCAAAAGCTTCTCATAGGGCGGACGGTTGGGTTTGGGGTCGAGACCCGCCCAGACAATGTCGAAAATATCGTCGAAATATTCGGTGATGCCCAGTCGTTCGGCGACTTTCACCGCATGTTTGTGGGTGCCGTTGGTATAGATATAGCGTTTGCCGGGCAGGGCGCAGATGGCTTCAGCCAGCGATGGATCCGGCACGACGCCGCTGTGATCGATGTCGTGGACATATTCGAGGAAATCGTCCGGATGGATATTATGCTCGATCATCAGCCCCCGCAGGGTGGTGCCATGCTGCTTGTAATAGCCCTTGCGCAAGGTCGTTGCATCTTCTTCCGATATATCGAGCAACCGCGAAACATAATCGCTCATCTTCACTTCCATCTGCTTGAACAGATCGATATGGCGTGGGTAAAGCGTGTTGTCGAGATCAAAGATCCAGTTGTCGATGTCGGAAAAGTCGGAAAGGCTGTTGGCGCCATAAGGCAAGGCGGATTGCATGCAGATATCCATTTGTGTCGGTTCCAACTGGCCAGTGGAAAGTCGGGTCAGTGGGAAACAGAGCTGGGGTCAGACGATCTCACGCAAAGAGCAACATAGCAAGCTGCATCCTTGCGATCGGGCTTCATCGACGCGCGGTGAAACGCACAGTTGGGTGTCGATGAAGCTTGCGACTTGCCAAAGCCTGTCGCAACATCGCATAGATAGACCTATATGGAGTGAGCCGAGAGGCAATGCAACCGCCTTGCCTTGAAGTATCGGGCGGTCTTGTCGACCGTCAGGGTGGAGCTCGGGGGCGAGCGGGGGATTGAAGAGTCCCTTGATTGAGCATCCGGAGACAGAGTGCAAAAGTGCATGTGAGTGTGGGCATGAGTGAAGGCAGAAGCGACGAAATCTCGGATAATGTCAGCACGGAGCAGGAAGAAACTGCCCTGCCGCCCTCCGCTGCGACACAGGCAGACAACCCGGCCACGCGTCTGCAGGGCCGGCGGCCGGCCTTTGGTCTCTCCTCCAAGCTGCTGTTGCTGACAATTCTGTTCGTCATGCTCAGCGAAATCCTTATTTTCGTCCCGTCCATATCCAAGTTTCGCGTCGACTGGCTGGTCCGCAAGCTCGAAGTTGCGGAAGTGGCCGCCCTGATCTATTCCAAGGCCTCGACCGACCTGATGGATGAAAAACTGGAAGCCGAGTTGCTCGAGCGGCTGGATGTGCAGACCCTGGCGCTCAGAAGTGATGGCCAGCGGCGCCTGTTAGCCATGGTTGACATGCCCGGCCAGATCAATCGGGACGATGATATCCGCAGCATGCGGCCGACCCAAACCGTGCTGGCCGCCTTTGACACCCTGCTGTGGGGGGAAGGGCGAACCATCCGGGTGGTCGGTCAAAGCAAGAATGGCATTGGTCTCATTGAAATGGTGTTTGATGAAACGCCCCTGCGCAATGCCATGATCGCCTTCTCGATCAACATCCTGTTGTTGTCGCTCGCCATTTCTGCCATGACGGCCGGGCTGGTCTATCTGTCACTGCGCGCCCTTCTGGTGCGGCCCATCCTGCGCCTGCTTGGCAATATGGCGCGCTTCACCGCAGACCCGGAAGATGCCAATGCGGTGATTAAGCCATCGGGTCGACATGATGAAATCGGCATGACCGAACAGCAGCTCTCGGCGATGGAAATGATTCTCGCCCAAACCCTGCAAAAACAGCGCCGTCTGGCCGATCTCGGTCTCGCAGTCTCCAAGATCAACCATGATTTGCGCAACATTCTTGCCTCAGCCCAGCTCTTTTCCGATCGCCTGTCGATGCTTGATGACCCCACCGTGCAACGGGTGGTGCCGAAAATCATGGGCGCCCTTGACCGGGCCGTTGACTATTCCGGTGCGGTCCTGTCCTACGGCAAGGCTCAAGAGGCCCCGCCCGAAAAACGCTTGCTGCGGCTCCATCAGGTGGGAGAGGATTTGCGCGACTTTCTTGACCTGCAACCCGATGGCCGCGTGACCTTCATCAACGACATTCCCGACAGCATGGAGGCCTATGCCGATCCCGGGCAATTGTTCCGGGTGTTGATGAATCTGTGCCGCAATGCGGCCGATGTGATGCGCAATGAGGCGGAATGCTCGGTGATCTGCCGTCTGGAATTGCGGGCGTTTGAAGAGGACAACGAGACTGTGATCGAAGTGTCCGACTCCGGTCCGGGTGTGCCAGAGCGGGCCAAGGCGGCCCTGTTCAAGCCATTTCAGGGTTCGGTTCGAAGCGGTGGCACCGGGCTTGGGCTGGCTATTTCGGCCGAGCTCGTTCGCGCCCACGGGGGCACCATCCGCCTGCTTGATCGTGCTCCGGGTGCGCATTTCGAGGTGCGTCTGCCAAAAGAGGATCGCCCGGCACCCAAGAAGAATGCCCCGGTGCAGGCCGTCCAGAAAATCCTGTCGCTTTAGCAAGGAGACACCGATGACACGAGACGAATTTGATGCTTATTGCGGCAGCAAGCCGGGCACCAGCCATGTCATCCAGTGGGGCGGGGCGTCGGTATGGAAGGTTGGCGGAAAGATATTCGCGATCTGCTCAAACTGGACCCGAGCCGATGACGTGGATTCTGATGTCGAGCCGGTCCCTTCCGGCTTCCAGCCAATCAGCTTCAAATGCTCCGATCTGGCATATGAGTTGTTGCCTGAACAAGACGGGATCACTCCGGCCCCCTATCTTGCGCGGGCCAAATGGGTGCAGCTGACCCGCCCTGATGTCATGGACGATGCGGATATCCGGCTGCATCTGGATGCCGCCTACGACATCATTGCCGCAAAGCTGACCAAGAAACTGCGCGCAGAGCTGGGCATCAGCCTTTAAATTTCAAGACCCAAAGGAGGCCGAATTGGCCGACCCGCATATCAAATCGAAAATGGATTGGCTCGACTATGTGACCGTCATTGCCTATCGGCTTGGCTTCACGCTGGCTGCACCTGCCATCCTGCTTTTGCCCTGGGAGGTGGAAACAGGCATACCCGCACAACAGCTCACATTCCTTGCCGCCATGCTCTGTGCCAGCAGTCTCCATATCTATATGAAAAATTTTCGGCTGATTCTTCAGGCCGCGACATGGGGCGGACTCATCTGCGCCATTTTTGGCTTTCCGCTTTTCGGACTTGGGGGCGCTTTCGTCACCCTGGGTGGATTGTGCTTCAAGGAATATTTCTGCTTCCGGGTGCCGGGCCTGCGCGCCCAGCCGATTCTGCTGGCTGCCCTTTGGTTGGCTTTGGTTCTCAATGCCACCCTTACCGCCCCGATGGTTGTTCAGGGACTGGCCGCTTTGTCTGCCTTGCTGTTTCTGGTCACCGCAGTCGCCAAGTGGCGGATGCCGCTGCATTTCGACATCGGCGACAAGACCAAATATGAAGTCTGAGGCCGAGCGGCTGAGCGCGAGCGGATCAGCTCAAAGCCAGCGGCAGCAAACAGCACCGTGCGACGGGATCGAGCATCATGGTTGATTCTCACGCGCAAGCCTCGCTCGGGAGAGAAGAGAAGGGTTATTTGCGATAGCTATCATGGCAGGCCTTGCAGGTGACGCCAATCGCGCGCATGGCTGAGCGCAGAGAGGCCTGATCCGTGACCGCGCTGGACGCTTTTTCTGCTGCCTGCTGCAGCGCTTTGGCCTTGTTGGAGAAGACGTCAAAATCCGACCAAATGGCAGGTAAGGCCTCTGAAACCGGATCATCCTGTCGGCTCCGAAACAATTCTGGCACCTTGCTCGACTGCTCGATAATTGCCTTGAAGGCACTGTCTGTGGTGGTCTGTTGATAGGGGGCGGCGCCTTTGGCCATTTGCGCCAGATTCTTCATGGCGGCATTGATGGTTACCATGCCATCCATCCGGGCTTTGACAGCCGGGTTCTTGACGCTTTGATGGGCGAGCGCCGCGCCGGAAAGCGTCAGGCAAAGGGCAAAAAAGATTGAGCGTTTCAATGGCATGACTAGTCCATCGTGGTTGGTCCTATACGTACCATTCCATATTCTTGCACGAAACGAAAGTCCCCCAGAGGCGCCTCCAGTTTTGTTGAAGCCGCCCTTCAGACATCTTTTGGCACCCTGTGCGCATTGGCACGCAGAGCACCGATCCCATCTTGACCCACGGCACCCTCTCCCACATACTCGGCGGTGTAAAACTTTCGGCGCTGAGCGCGGTCCGGGGAGATCTCTCTCCAAAGGGCAACCGCGGCGCACAGCCCGGAATGTGTTTTCATCAGGAATCCGGGCTGTCAGACCGGAGACTTGTTATGAAAACCATCATCGAACCCTTCCGCATCAAATCTGTCGAGCCGATCCGCATGACGACCCGCGCCGAGCGTGAGGCCAAATTGCGCGACGCGCATTACAATCTCTTCGCGCTTCATTCCGACGACGTGCTGATCGACCTCCTGACCGATTCGGGCACCGGGGCCATGAGCGCCGAGCAGTGGGCCGCCGTCATGCGTGGCGACGAAAGCTATGCTGGCTCGCCATCCTATTATCGTTTCCGCGACAGCGTGCAGGATCTGATGCCGTTTGAGCATATCATCCCGACCCATCAGGGCCGCGCAGCAGAAGCCATCCTGATGTCGATCTATGGCGGCGCGGGCAAGCATATCCCAAACAACACCCATTTCGACACCACCCGCGGCAACATTGAGGCCAGCGGCGCCGAAGCCTATGATCTGGTGATTGCCGAAGGCAAAGATCCCTCTTCGCTTCATCCCTTCAAGGGCAACATGGATTTGGAAAGGCTCGAAGCCTTCCTGAACGAATATGGCGACAGCGTGCCGATTGTCATGCTGACCATCACCAACAATGCAGGCGGTGGCCAACCCGTCAGCCTTGGCAACATTCAGGCCGTTGCCGAGTTAGCCCATCGCTTTGGCAAACCCTTCATCATTGATGGCTGCCGCTTCTCGGAAAATGCCTATTTCATCAAGCAGCGCGAGGAAGGCCAGCAGGACCGCTCGATCAAGAATATTGTCCGCGATTGCTTCCGTGCTGCCGATGGCATGACGATGAGCGCGAAGAAGGACGCCTTTGGCAATATCGGTGGCTGGATTGCCTTCAATGACGATTCGGTGGCGGAACAAGCCCGCGTGCGCCTGATTCAGACCGAAGGCTTCCCGACCTATGGCGGTTTGGCTGGCCGTGATCTGGAAGCCCTCGCACAGGGTCTGCACGAGATTGTCGACGAGGATTATCTCAAATACCGCATCCGTACCAACGAATATATCATCGAAAAACTCGACGCTCTGGGCATTCCGGTGGTCAAACCGGCAGGTGGGCATGCGGTCTTTGTCGATGCCAAACGCTGGCTGCCCCATATCGACCCGCTGTCCTATCCGGCTCACACGGTTGCCTGCCGCCTCTATGAAATCGGTGGCATCCGGTCGTGCGAAATCGGCACGGTGATGTTTGGCCGCGAGACTGATGGCTCGGAAAAGCCCGCCGCCATGGAGCTGGTCCGCCTCGCCTTCCCACGCCGCACCTACACCCAGTCGCACGCCGATTATGTGGTTGAGGCATTTGCACTGCTGGACAAGGAAAAAGACAGCCTCAAAGGCTTCCGTATCACCAAAGAGCCCAAAATGATGCGCCACTTCACCTGCCAGTTTGCGCCATTGGACGACTGAGCCACATCATCCGGTCCGGGTCTTGTGATCCGGGCCGGCATTTGATCGTCAAAGCACCGGCAATTGGCTGCGGATATGATCGGCCAGCGCACTTGCCGCCGCTGAGGATCGCTGATCCGCCACCTCCAATGTGATGCCAATGGCAGGCAGGGGCGGCAGCCTGTCGGTCACAACATAAAGATCCTCTGGCACCGCTGACTGGGTCAAGACGCTGAGCGCATGGCCTGAGCGGGCGATCGCCAGAAGCCCGGCCAAACTGTTGGAGGCATAGGCCACCCGATAGCGCCGGTGGATCACATCCATCGCTGCGCAGGCCGCCCGATGGTCCAGCGTGTTGGGTGCCGCCAAAGCCAAAGGCACCACAGGCGCGTCCAGCAAGTGGGGCTCAGCTTCATGGGCCACCCAGACCAGTTGCTCCTTGCGGATCGCCCCGCTCATATCGGGAGAGGGCAGGGACACCAGCGCCATATCCAGCTGGCGTTGATGCAAGAGGGGCCGTAAGTCGGTCGAGGGCGCACAGACCAGCTGCAAATTCACATCCGGATAGGCCGCGCAGAAGCTGCCAAGCAGATCGGGCAAAAAAGCGCTGGCATAATCTTCCGTGCAGCCCAGACTGACCGATCCGCGAAGGCTCGCCCCGCTTAACTCCATCACCATATCATCATGTTGGGCCAGCAGGGTTTCCGCATGGGCGATGAGGCTTTCCCCGGCGCGGGTCAGCCGCACCCCTGATCCGGTTCGGTGCAGCAAAGTCCGCCCCAATTGCTCTTCCAGCCGTTGCATCTGCATGCTCAATGCCGACTGGGTGCGCCCCACTTCCCCTGCCGCAAGGCTGATCGAGCCGCAACGCGCGATCACGATGAAATGCCTCAGCAAGGAAAGATCAAGGGTCTGCATAGGACGGCCTACTAGATATAAGAAATCATGATATCTGTATCAAATACTATCAATTTGCCTGAAGGTGCAAGGCTTGCTAGGGGTGAGACAAACAACAAACACGCAATCCGCCCTTCGCGACCCTCTCGCTTTCAGAGCAAAGGAACCCACCATGTCCTTGAATGACGACGCTGATTTCTGGCACCGCGCCAACACCCACCTGATCCGCTATGGCTCAGCCTTTGAAAAGCTGATCATCGAGCGGGCCGAGGGCAATTATGTCTATGACGCCGATGGCCGCGCCATTCTCGATTTCACCTCCGGCCAGATGAGCGCGCTTCTGGGCCACAGCCACCCGGACATTGTCGCCACCGTCAACAAACAGATGGGTCTGGTCGATCACCTGTTCAGCGGCATGCTGTCCCGCCCGGTGGTTGAACTTGCCAGCCGCCTTGGCTCGCTTGTGCCGGGACTTGAGCGAGTCATGTTGGTCACCACCGGGGCGGAATCGAACGAAGCCGCTCTGCGCATGGCCAAGCTGGTCACCGGTGGTCACGAAGTCGTCGCCTTTGCCCAAAGCTGGCATGGCATGACCGGGGCCGCAGCGTCCGCCACCTACAGCGCCGGTCGTTTTGGCTATGGCCCGGCAGCGGTCGGCTCCTTTGCGATTCCCGCGCCCGATGCCTATCGCCCGCGCTTCAAACATGCGGATGGCTCGCTGGACTGGCAGACCGAGCTGGATGATGCCTTCCATCTGATTGATCGCCAGACCTCGGGCAAACTTGCAGCTTTCATTGCCGAGCCGATCCTTTCAAGCGGTGGCATCATCGAATTGCCGTTTGGCTATCTCGCGGCTTTGAAAAAGAAATGCGAAGAGCGCGGCATGCTGCTCATCCTCGATGAAGCCCAGACGGGGATTGGCCGCACCGGGCAGATGTTTGCCTTTGAGCGCGATGGCGTCACCCCGGACATCCTGACCCTGTCCAAAACCCTTGGCGCGGGCCTGCCGTTGGCCGCGATCCAGACCTCGCACGCCATTGAACAGAAAGCCCATGAGCGCGGCTATCTCTTCTATACCACCCATGTGTCTGATCCGCTGCCCGCCGCTGTTGGCAACACGGTGCTCGATGTGGTGGCCCGTGATGGCTTGGCCGAGAAGGCCGTCGAACGCGGCAGCCAGTTGCGCAATGGCTTGCTGGAGCTGCAAAAAGACTATGATTGCATCGGCGATATTCGCGGCCGTGGCTTGCTGATGGGGCTTGAAGTGGTCAAAGACCGCGACACCAAGGCACCGGGCTATGAGCTTGGCACCCGCATCATGGAAGAAGCCATGCAGCGTGGCCTGTCGATGAATGTGGTCAAACTGCCCGGCATGGGCGGCGTCTTCCGTATCGCCCCGCCGCTGACCGTCACCGCCGAGGAAATCGACCGCGCCCTGTCGATCCTGTCCGATTCGATGAAAGCGGCCCAAAACTAGGCCCCATCCATAAGCCCCATCTATATGCCTCAGTCGTCAGCAAATCCCTCTGCCCAAACGCATCAAGGAATGGGCAGGGGGATGATGTCAAAGCCCCGCCATCTCGCCGACCACGCGGGTCAAAAGGGCCAGATCTTCGTCGCGGGAGAGGCGATGGTCGCCATCCTTGATCAGGGTCAGCTTGACATCATCCTGCGCCAAGCGCCCGACCAGATCGACCGCCACAGTCCATGGCACCGCATCATCCTTCACCCCTTGGAGAATATGCACCGGGCAGCCGGTTTCGATCAGCGCGTCGCCAAACAGATGCTGCTTGCCATCTTCAATCAGGTCGGCGGTGATTTCGTAAGGGTCACCATACTCACTTGGGCGGTGGAAAATACCGGTCTCGGCCATTTGCTGTTTGGCCTCATCATCAAAAAGGTCCCACATCAAATCCTTGGTCATGTCGATCGCAGGCGCAATCAGCACCAACCCCTTGATGCGGCTCTTGCCCACGCCAGCGGCGGCCAGATGCGCCCGAACCAGCAACAAGGCCAACCAGCCGCCCATCGACGAGCCGACCACCACCTGCGGGCCGTTGGTTTGGCTTTCGAAGATCGCAAGACTTTCCTCCAGCCATTTCGAAATGGTGCCATCAATGAAAGCCCCACCCGACACCCCATGGCCGGAATAATCATAACGCGTGCAGCCAAGGCCCTGATGCGCTGCCCAGCCATCCAAGGTCATCACCTTCGAGCCTGCCATGTCGGATTTATAACCGCCCATCCAGAAAATCCCGGCCGCGTCTGTCTGGTTGGCGGGACGGGTCGCCGGGCGATGGTGAAAGGCGATATCACGTTGCTTTTCGCCCTTGCCAACAAGGAGGATTTGCTTTTCGGTGGCTGTCATGGCTATGTCTCCGGGCATGCAAGTGCTGCGGCGCACCAAGCGCGACGCAAAATCCAGTCCCAGCCTACATAACGCGGCGGTTCCCATGAAAAAAGCCCCTACCATCCTGCAAGTTGTTCCATGGCTCGATTCCGGTGGCGTGGAGCGCGGAACGGTGGATATCACCCAAGCCATAACGGAGGCAGGCGGCAAGGCTTTGGTGGCCGCCGAGCCGGGGCGTCTGGTGCCGCAGTTGGAAGAAGCGGGTGGAGAATTGCTGCCCTTTGAGGGGCGCAGCAAACATCCATGGACCATGCTGGTCTCCAACGTTCAGGTGCTTGAAAATATGATTCGGGAGCGAAAGGTCGATCTGGTCCATGCCCGCTCCCGCGCGCCTGCTTGGAGCGCCCTGTTGGCCGCCCGCCGGGCTGGTGTGCCCTTCGTGACCACCTATCACGGGGCCTACAGCCAGAAGGGACAATTCAAGGCCTTTTACAATTCGGTGATGGCCAGAGGCGATGTGGTGATCGCCAATTCCGATTATACCGCCGCTCTTGTGGCGTCACGCAATCCAACCGCCAAGGACCGCACCGTCAGCATCTATCGCGGCATCGACATGGCGGCTTTTGACCCTGCTGCGGTCTCAACCGATCGCACGGATGCCCTTGCCAAGGCGTGGGACTTGAGCGGAGATCCGCTGATCATCCTGCCCTCTCGCCTGACCCGCTGGAAAGGCCAGAGCTTCATCCTGCCGGTGATGGGGGCGTTGAAAAAGGCTGGCCTTGGCTTCAAGCTGGTGCTGATTGGTGATGATCAGGGCCGCGAAGCCTATGTCGCCGAGCTTGACCAGCTGATTGCCGAGCATGATTTGACCGATTGTGTGCGCCGCGTTGGCTATTGGTCAGACATGCCTGCGGCCTACAAACGGGCAGATCTGGCCATCGTGCCCAGTCAGGATGCCGAAACCTTTGGCCGTTCGGCGGCGGAAAGTCTGGCCATGGGGACGCCGGTTCTGGTGGGAGATCTGGGCGCCCAGCCAGAGGTGATCGCCTGCCCGGACGGGGTCGATCCGGCCCGCTGGATCGCCCGCTCCATCACCCACAACAATCCCGAAGGCTGGCAGGCCGCAATTGCCCTGCAGCTTACCCAGCAAAAAGGAATGGGCGCGGCGGCCATCGCAGACCTGGCTTCCATCGCACGCGCCCAAATGGAGCGTCGCTTCTCTCTCAAATCGATGGGAGAACAGACGCTCGCTGTCTATGATCAGTTGCTGGGAACCGCGCTCGCATCAGCCAAACTCTAGCGAGGCACGGTGCTGGACCCACCATTTTTGCGGAATGTCCCCGGGCCGATATGAAATTCCCGCTTGAAGGAGCGGGAGAAGGAAGGCACGCAGTCATAGCCGCACTGAAAGGCTATCTCACCCATGGAAAGCTGGCTTGATACCAGCAACAGGCGCGCCTTGCTCAGCCGCCATCGACGCAAATAGTCCATTGGGCTTGTCCCAACCTGCTCGGCAAATTTCCGAGCGAAGGCCGAACGGGACTGTCCCGCAATGTCAGCAAGGCCCTCCACACTCCATTTCTGGTCGGGAGTGTCATGCATCGCGGACAAAACACGCGAAATAGACCGATCTGAAAGCGCCAGCAAAAAACCTTCACTCGTGTCATTTGCCAGTTCGATCCGTTGCCTGATGGCTTGTATGAAAATCACCTCGATCAAACGCGTGACAATGGCTGCCATACCTTGACCCGGATGTCTGGCTTCCAACGAAATCAGGTGAAGCGCCGATTGCAACCATGGATCGGCCGACAATGTCTTGTCAGAAAGATGCATATGGGACGGCAAAAGCGACAGGATCGGATGTTCAATCTGCTCATCAAATTGCAGGAAACCACACAGGAGTTGAGCCCGTTGAACTCCGGAGCCAAGGCTAAGCTGACCGTCTTTCAAGGCCCCACCAGCAATGGCATCCATCAAGGGATGAGAAGCCAGATCCGGTTCGGTGCTGATCTCTTGCGCCTGCCCTTCGGGTACAAGCACAATGTCGCCTTTCTGCATCAATAGAGGCTCGGCGTCGTTCAGACACAGCCAGCACTGACCGCTGAGCACAATATGAAAGCGAATATGCCGATAGGATTGGGGAATTTCCACGCAAATTGGCCCCGCCAATCGCGCACGGAAATAAACCTCGCCGGAGACACGCAGGATCTTGAAAATATCGGAAATAAGATCGCCGTCCACCATGGGGGCCTCAGTTTGGAGGATCGATCAAAAATCGAGGTGTTCTGATCATTAACAAGGGACGTCCGATGAGGCAAGCAGAAGACGGTCATTCCTTGTTTCTTATGTCTTTCGGATTGGAGATTTCCCATGTCACTGGATTGGATTCTGGCGCTCGCCGGCTTTGCGTTCGTTATGTCGATTTCGCCGGGACCGGCAAACTTTCTGCTGCTGACTTCGGGGGCAAATTTCGGGGTGCTCCGCTCGTTGCCATTGCTGTTTGGCGTATCGCTAGGCTTTTTGTCGATGGTCTTTGCAGTGGGACTTGGTGTGGGCGAATTGATCAAGCAATATCCTGTAATCGATAGCCTTTTGCGTCTGCTCTGCGGAGGGTATGTCTTGTGGCTGGCCTACAAGATCTGGAACGCCAAATCCTTGGGCGCAAATGGGGAGGACACATTGGATCGCCCGCTTTCCTTTTTCCAGGCCTCGATGTTGCAACTGGTTAACCCCAAAGCCTGGACCGTGGCACTCTTGGTCACCGTTACCTATTTGAGTGCAGACAGGCAGGTTTCTAATCTGCTTGCGCTTGTGGCCATTTTCGCCCTTGTCAACATACCCTCGATTTCCGTTTGGGCCATATCGGGAGCAGCGCTGCGCCGAAACCTTTCCACAGGCGATCGGCTCCTATGGTTCAACCGGGCGATGGCACTGTTGCTGATTGCCAGTATCGCACCGATGCTGGTTCGCTTTTAAGCAGTCGACAACGACGCGGGGCAATCGCCCCGACACATTGAATAAACCTGTTTGGGTGGATCTATGCGCTCAAGCTTCTTTGCCGGGGCGCAAATAAATAAACCAGTAGACCAGCCCGACACAGAAGCCACCGCCAATGATGTTGCCGATGGTGACCGGAATGAGGTTGTTGATCACAAAGTGGCCCCAAGTGAGATCCGCAAAGTCTGCTGCGGACCGGCCCGTTGTCGCCCAGAAGTCCGCATCTGCCGCAGCTGCGGTCAGGATTCCCATCGGGATCTGAAACATGTTTGCCACGCAGTGCTCGAAGCCTGCGGCCACAAACATCGCCACCGGCAGGGTGACGGCGAGCAGCTTGTCGGTCAACGAGCGGGCGGAAAAGGTCATCCAGACCCCCAGACAGACCATCACGTTGCACATGATACCCAGCGCCACCGCCTGAAAGAAGCCATGATGCAGTTTGTGCTGGGCAATCGACATGTAGCTGACACCAAGCGCCCCGTTGCCTTGCTCATAATGCCGGGCAATCTGCATGATGACCACCAGCAGAATGGCACCAATGAAGTTTCCGACATAAACCAGAGCCCAGTTACGCGCCAACTGGCCCCACGATATCTTGCCGCTCGCCTTGGCCACCACCGTCAGCACCGTCGAGGTGAAGAGCTCGCCCCCATTGACCACCACCAGCATCAGCCCGAGGCTGAAAGCCAGCCCGCCCATGAATTTGTTGGCACCCCATCCGACACCGCTATTGCCTGTGGTCACCACCGTATAGAAGATAAAGGCAATGCCGATAAAGGCCCCGGCCATGATGGCCAGCATGAAGGTCTGTTTGGGATGGCGGGTCGCCTTGGTAACGCCGACATCTTCCGCCTTCTGGGCCATGGCTGCGGGAAGGAGTGCGTCAAACTGCTCTTGTGGCATGAAAAAGCCCTTGATTGGTCCGTCTGACTTGTTGACGCATCGGGGGATATGGTCACCAAGCGGGGGAGGTACGGATGCTATACAGCATTTGCAACGATTGAACTCTTGTTGGCTCGCTCATAGCAGATCCCTTGCTGCTGATCTTGATCTTGGTCATCTTTTGCCATGCTTTTCATGCATGACTGCCGCCCCTTGGTGATAGGCGGTGAAGCCTGAAATGCGTATTTCCGCCGAGAATTGACCGATAGATTGTGCAAAGCGTTGTCGTTTCTATCAATTAAGCGCCCTTTGAGCGGTCTGATGACTTGAAAGGACGGGCAAGCTGCGGCATATGTAGGGGAACGCATTTATTGCAACTTTACAGGAGACTACGACCATTCGCCGTCCATATCGAGCGCAACCAACCCGTGAGACGGGACCGCGCATCAACAATCAAATCCGTGTAGACGAAGTCCAGCTGATCGATGATGAAGGCACCAACCACGGGTCCGTGCCTGCACGTCAGGCCATGGACATGGCCGCCGAAGCCGGGCTGGATCTGGTGGAAATTTCACCCAATGCCAAACCGCCTGTCTGCAAGATCATGGACTATGGTCGATACAAGTATCAGGCCCAAAAGAAAGCGGCAGAAGCGCGCAAGAAGCAGAAGGTTGTCGACGTCAAGGAAGTCAAGATGCGCCCGAACATCGACACCCATGACTATGAGGTCAAGATGCGCAGCGCCAACCGCTTCCTCGATGCTGGTGACAAGGTGAAGTTCACCCTGCGGTTTCGCGGTCGCGAAATGGCCCACCAGAATCTTGGCATGGAGCTGCTCAGGAAGGTCAAAGGTGAGCTTGTCGAGCGCACCAAGGTTGAACTGGAGCCAAAACTCGAAGGTCGCCAGATGATCATGATCCTCGCTCCGAAATAAGCGCGAGCGATATAGTCAGAAGTTAAGAAGCCCGGTTCAACAGAGCCGGGCTTTTTTGTATGCAGATTGCCCCCCTGAGAAGCCTGTAGCAGCTGCATGCCCAAGCCAACGCGGCTGCGTCCCTGCCAATTATAAAGAGCAACAGCAAAATAGCTGCCTGGATCCGTCTGAATAGGACTTTGTCCTTTAGCGGCCGCGCGTGTGCCCGTCCAAAGGGGACCGGTTGGTCTGGTTTGATCAAAATCGCGGCAGTTGCACTCTATTTGAGCGCTCGGTTGACGGTAAATCATTGAAATTGCATACACAAAATTAACGCTCTGCTATCAAATTTCAGGAAATGGTTATGGGAAGCTAAAACTGATGAGACGTATTCTGGCAATTTCAACCCTCGCATTTGGTTTGTCCATCGTGACTGCCGAGGCCTCGGCGCTGAATGTCAGGGATGTCGAATCCGGACTGAACATGACATGGATAATGGCAGCCAGTGCGTTGATCATGTTCATGCAAGTCGGCTTCCTGCTTCTGGAGGCCGGCATGGTCCGCTCCAAGAACAGCATCAATGTCGCCCAGAAGAACCTGCTCGACTTCACCTTCTCGGTCGCGGCCTTCGCCATTGCCGGCTTCACCATCGCATTCGGCTCCAGCCACTATGGCTTGATTGGATTTGACTGGAAGTATCTGGGCCTCCAGAAGATCACAACCTATGAAGCGGGTTTCTTTGTCTTTCAGGTGATGTTTTGTGGCACGGCGGCCACCATTGTTTCCGGTGCCGTTGCCGAGCGTATGCGGCTGTCTGCCTATGTGATCGGGTCCATTTTCCTGTCCGTCCTCATCTATCCGGTTTTTGTCCATTGGGTCTGGGGCAATGCCTTGCAGGACAATCCCGGCGCCTTTCTGGCCAATCTGGGCTTTATCGATTTTGCGGGATCGACCGTTGTTCATGCCACAGGGGCCTGGGTGGCGCTGGCGGCCTGTCTGGTGCTCGGGGCACGAGAGGGGCGGTTTGACAAACAAGGCAGGCCGATCCGGCTGGCGGGCCACAGCCCGGTACTGACGGCCGCAGGGGGGCTGCTTCTCTTTATCGGCTGGCTTGGTTTCAATGGTGGATCCACCTTGAAGGCGGGCGAGGGTGTGGCCTTCATCATTCTCAACACGATTTTGGCGGGCGGCTTTGGGGCCGTGGCAGGGCACATCCTCGGTTATTTAAAGGATGGCTGCTATCTGCCCGAAAAATCCGTCAACGGCATGCTGGGTGGTTTGGTCGCGGTCACCGCTGGCTGCGCGGTTCTGACCCCTGCAGGGGCCATCATCATTGGGGCCGTCGGCGGCGCCGTCGCCATCTATGCCAATGACTTTCTTGAGCAGAACTACAAGATTGACGATGCCGTCGGGGCCATTGGCACCCATGGCTTTGCTGGCGTGGTGGGCACGGTCGGGCTGGCCTTTCTTGCTCCGGCTGATCAATTGTCGGGCAGCCGCTTGCATCAGATCTATGTGCAGACCGGCGGGGTGTTGCTCAATTTCTGCTTCTGCTTCTTCCTTGGTTATGCATTCTTCTGGACTTTGAACCGGGTTGTCGGCTTGCGCGTCAATCAAAAGCAGGAGCTGATCGGGCTCAATGTGGCAGAACATGCCACCCGCATCGGTGTCGGCCATGTCGAGGAGGCCATGGAAAATCTGGTCTCCGGTCAGCGCGGTTTCAGCCAGCGCCTCCCGACGGTGCCCGGCGATGAGGCCGAGAAGCTGACTGATCTGTTCAACCAGCTGATGATCAATATGGAACATGAGCATCGCAAACTCAGCGAGCTTGATGCCCTGAAGGCGCAATCAGAGGAAGCCGAGCGGATCACGGCGCTCTCCAACGCGACCTTTGAAGGCATCGCCATGCTCAAGAATGGCATCATCATCGATGGCAACCAGCGTCTGGTTGAGCTGTTGGGATACAGTCTGGACGAAATGGTCGGCAAATCCGTCATGCGGTTTCGCGTCAAGGACAAACGAAGAGACGCCTCCGACGCCATGCATAGAGGCAATCGCGGCTTCTACGAGGTCAATCTGGCAGCCAAGTCCGGCGAGCATATCCCGGTTGCGGTCAAGGGCCGGGTCATCAATTTCAGGGGCGACAATGTTCGAATCGTCTGTCTGGTCGATCTGCGCGAGCGCAAGGCGGCCGAGCGGAACATGCGGATTCTGGCCCAAAGCGATGCGTTGACCGGGCTAGCCAACCGCTCTTTGTTCAATGACAAGCTGGACAACGCCGTCAAATCAGCAATCAACGGCAGGAGCACCGCGCTCATTCTGGTGGATCTGGATCGCTTCAAGAATGTCAATGATGTGCATGGCCATCAGGCGGGCGATCTGGTCCTCAAAGAGGCAGCCAGCCGGTTGCAATCCATCGTCGGGCCCGATGGTACGGTTGCCCGGTTGGGCGGCGATGAATTTGCAATCATTCAGCCCAACATCAGTTTTGCCAATCAGGCAGAAGATACCGGTCATCGCATTGTTGCAGAAATGGCCAAACCCATTTCGCTGGGCGACAGCAGATCCGCAATGATCGGTGCCAGTGTCGGGGTAGCCCTTTGTCCCGAACATGCCCGCGACAAGGAAGATGTCTTCGGCAATGCGGACATTGCGCTCTACCATTCGAAGAATTCCGGGCGGAGCATGGCCACCATGTATCGTCAGGGTCTCAATGAGTTGATGGAGAAGCGCAGGCTGCTGCAAGCGGATCTGGAAACCGCACTTGAAGCGGGCGAGTTCGAGGTCTATTACCAGCCACGGGCAGAGGCTGACAATCTGGAAATCAACTCCTATGAAGCCTTGCTGCGCTGGAACCATCCGGTGCGCGGCCTTGTCAGTCCGGCTGAGTTCATTCCCGTTGCCGAAGCCTGTGGCAAGATCATCGATATCGACAGCTGGGTCTTCCATCAGGCCTGTCTCGCCTCCAAGGGGCCGTTTGCGGGCAAGCATATCAGCGTCAATATCAGCCCATTGCAATTCCAGCAGAAGGACTTTGTCGCCAAGATTGAGGCCATTCTGGCCCAGACAGGGGCCGAACCATCCCAACTGGAACTGGAACTGACCGAAAGCATGCTGATTGAGGATGATGCCCGTGGTCTGTCCATCATGAAACTGCTCAAGTCCATCGGGCTGTCTCTGGCGCTTGATGATTTCGGCACTGGTTACTCGTCCCTGTCCTATTTGTCGAAATATCCCTTTGACACGATCAAGATCGATCGCAGCTTTGTTGCCGCACTGGGACAGGAAGACAATGCGGTCGCCATCATGAAGGCCATCATCAGTCTTGGGGCTGGTCTGGGCATGAAAGTCGTCGCCGAAGGGGTGGAGACCAAGGAAGAGATCCTGTTCCTTCGAAACCAGAAATGCGACCAGTTTCAGGGCTATCTGATCGGAAAACCGGTGCCGATCGAACAGGCCATCACCTCTGCTCCGGCCGATCTGACCCATTTCATGACGGAGCAGGCCGACTTGCAGGAAACCGATGCGCATGTCGCAGCCTTGCGAGCCCTTGCCAGAGCCAAGGCCGCAGCAGAGGATCGTGTTCTGGATCAGGCGGACCGGCCTCCATTGTCGGATCTTGCCCAGCGCACGGCCTGACAACAAACAAGCGATCCGTCCCCGGACGCTCCGTTGGATCAGGGCGGCAGCGCCCTTTCCCCATCCCACGATCGACCCATTGCAAAAGGCTTTCTTGCGCTCCAGACTTATGGCAGAACGCGTGAGTGGGCTTTGTCATTTCTATTGGTTGAGGAGCGTGTATGACCCGAGGATACTGGATCGCTTTGTTGATTTTTCTGGCTATTTCCGTTGGTGGCGGCCTGCTGATCGGGGCGACCAATATTCCCGGCCCATGGTATGCAGGGCTGGAAAAGCCAGCCTTCACTCCGCCCAACTGGCTCTTCGCGCCAGCCTGGACCCTGCTTTACATTCTCATTGCGGTTGCCGGCACGCATGTGCTCGATTTGCCCGGTCCGCGCGGCCCGATGATGCTCTGGATTCTGCAAATGGGCCTGAATTTCGCGTGGAGCCCGATTGTCTTCACGCTCAATCAATTGCTGCTGGGGCTTTTGGTGATCCTCGCCCTTCTCGCAACCATCGCCGCCTTCATCCGCGCCACATGGCACCGGCAGCGTCTCGCCGCATGGCTGTTTGCCCCTTATGCCCTATGGGTCACCTTCGCCGCTTATCTCAATGCAGGATTGGTGGCGTTGAATTGAGGGGGCTGATCGAGTTCTGTCGCCCCGCAGCGCCACGGCCAAAATCCACATCCGCGCCCATGAAAATGTCTTTGTCGATCATCTGGGCTTTGATTTAGGCAAAGAAGGCTGGCAAATCATCTCCAAAATCTGGCACCTCGAACAGGTCATTGCCTGATCGGGTGAGGCAGGGGTTAGAAGAACAACTGGCTGGCCTTAGGTGTGAAATGGGGAGGGATGCTTTGAGTTCTTTTTTGGCCTTCAAAATGAAGAATTTATTGCCAATGCAACAAAGGGTGGCAAGAAAAGCCGGCCCTCAGCCCACACTCCGCGATCAAAGTTCGTCAATAGATGTTAGAAGCCGTGTGCCATAAGCTTTGTCCAGACATGCCTGACGGGCGAGATTGACAAACGTCTTTTCGCCGATGACGACATCGGCAAGCGACAACACTGTAGTGAAGGCCGACATGTCTCGTAGGTCATTTTCTTCGATGGGCCTCGCCAGATCCTCGAGTCGGATAGCCAGTTCCCTCTCTGTAGCTAGGATCGGTACGTCACCTAGTATACTTCGGACCAATGAAGATCCAATATCGGTAAAGCCATTCCAATCCAACCCAAGACTTCGGCCAGTTGCAAGGACGAAATCTAGCTCATCGATAATCAGCCGCGCGCCATAAGCACGTTTGCGCAGCGCCAACGGTTCGGAAGCTACAATAGCCCGTCGTGCTTCGATTCCCATGACAAGATCGGCCGAGCTAGCGCTAAAGCGCCTAACACCTTCGAGCCTAACATCCTCATCGTTGGAGGTAAGATAGTCGAACAGCACCCTTGCAGGGTAGGAATGCATATGGTCAAGCGCTGCGTCCGATAGCGAGAAGCCGAATGTCTCTGGCGAATAGTCAGCGAGCGCTTCGAACCATAGGTCAGACAGGAACCAGTGCTCTTCCGGCGGTGCATGCACGATCGAAAATTTGTCGGCCAAATATAAAGCGAGTGTCTCACCCAAGATTCGACGCCTGCCACGAAAGACCTGCCCCTGGCTGATTGTAACCTGGGTTCGCGCCATGTTGGCTCGACGGGCCGGGTCGTTTATCTTCGAGGTTTCGTAGATATTGGCGAAGCTTAATGGGACGACAAAGCGGTTCTGCTGAAGCGCCTCGACTACCTTCACCAGTCGTTTATGGTCCTTCGGATAGCTAGCCTTGTCCCAAGCGCCTCGCGCCAGCGACACCCACGCATTCTGGTCGAGATATAGAGTTTCAGCCATGGTTAGAGTGTAGCGCAATTGGATTCGATGCTCAATTCATGTCAGCTTTTGCGTGTCCAATCTTTATATCGCGCTTCTTGAGCTAATGTCCGCTCTTCGCCCGATTACCAGTTGCTGCATTCTTTCTAAGAAAAGCATTGCTCGGCACCGAATGTTCAAAACGTCCGAACAGCCCCCCTCCCGTCACCCCCCCTGTCAGAATCTTCCCCCTTTGCCCTTGATTCTCTGCACCCACATCGCTATAACCCGCCAGTCTCGACTCATCCGGCTATCGTAAGGGCTGCCGTGGTGGGTCTCGAATGCTCAATCCGAGACGGTGCTGCAGACCCCATTTTTTCGGAGATGCCAATCCGCCTTCGAGCAGTTTCAAAAAAACAACGATCCGAGCACGCGTTCCGATTGATTGTCTTCAATCGATCAAGGGAATTCGGGCCAAGATACAGTTTCAGGAGAGCAAAATGCCCAAGCTGAAGACCAAGTCCGGCGCCAAGAAGCGTTTCAAAGTGACCGGTACCGGCAAGATCGTATCAGCACAGGCTGGCAAACAGCATGGTATGATCAAGCGCACCACCAAGTTCATCCGCAAAGCCCGTGGCACGACCACTCTGTGCGATCAGGATGCAAAAATTGTCAAGCAGTTCCTGCCTTACAAATAAGCGCAGACCTTGAGAACAGCATTCCGATTATAAGGAGATCAAAACATGTCACGTGTAAAACGCGGTGTAACCGCTCATGCCCGCCACAAAAAAGTTCTGAAGGCTGCCAAAGGTTATTATGGCCGCCGCAAGAGCACCATTCGCGTCGCCAAACAGGCGGTTGAAAAAGCCGGTCAGTACGCTTATCGCGACCGTAAGGCCAAGAAGCGCAACTTCCGTTCGCTCTGGATCCAGCGCATCAACGCCGCTGTTCGCGAACAGGGCCTGACCTATGGTCGATTTATCGACGGCCTCAACAAGGCTGGCATCGAAATTGACCGCAAGGTTCTGTCCGATATGGCCATTCATCAGCCAGAAGCTTTCGCTTCTCTGGTTGAAAAGGCCAAATCTACTGCTGCTGCCTAAATCTCTTCCCGCAAAGGCGCTTAGCGCTTTTTTGGGTCTGGGATTGCTGTTGAGGCTCTAACTGTTGCGAAGCGGGTTTGTCCGTCTCGCAGGATGGTCTCATATCGGCGCACACACAGATTTCACGATTTGAAAACCCGCGTCGAGCAATCGAAGCGGGTTTTTTCTTGGTTCTATCAGATTTGCCTTATCTTTTTGCCACAAAGCCACTGGCAAGCCGCATGCAATCTGCTAAAACCGCAGCAATCGCACCCCGTGTCGGGTCTTCGCCCGGCCAAACCTGTCCCAACGGAATAGTTATGTCGGAACTTGAAACACTTGAGCAGGAAATCGCCGTCGCCATTGATGCGGCCGGTGACGAAACTGCACTGGAAGATGTCCGCGTCTCCGCCCTTGGCAAGAAGGGCAAGATTTCGGAGCTGATGAAAACGCTCGGCAAGATGAGCCCGGAAGAACGCAAGGAAATGGGCCCGGCCCTCAATGGGCTGAAAAGCCGCGTCGGTGATTTGCTGGCAGCGCGCAAAGAGATTCTGAAGGAAGAAGCCCTCAATGCCCGCCTGAAGAGCGAGACCGTCGATGTGTCCCTGCCCACCCGTCAGGGCGCGACCTTTGATGGCCGCGTGCATCCGATCGCTCAGGTGACGGACGAATTGACCGCAATCTTCGCCGACATGGGATTTGCGGTCGCAGAAGGCCCTGACATCGAGACCGATTTCTACAACTTCACCGCGCTCAACTTCCCGCCCGACCATCCGGCGCGTCTGGAACATGACACCTTCTTCCTGCCTGAGAAAGAAGATGGCAGCCAGATGGTGTTGCGGACCCACACCTCGCCGGTTCAGATCCGCACCATGGTCAATCAGGAACCACCGATCCGCGTCATCTGTCCGGGCCGCACCTATCGCTGCGACAGTGACCAGACCCACACCCCGATGTTCCATCAGGTTGAAGGCCTCGTCATTGAAGAAGGCGCCCATATGGGGCACCTCAAATGGGTGTTGGAAGAATTCTGCAAGGCCTTCTTCGAGGTGGACAAAGTCAAAATGCGGTTCCGCGCCTCGCACTTCCCCTTCACCGAGCCATCCATGGAAGTCGATATTGGCTGCCAGCGCGTCGGCAATGAGCTGCGCATTGGCGAAGGCGACGATTGGCTGGAGATTTTGGGCTGCGGCATGGTCCATCCCAATGTGCTGCGCAACTGCAACCTTGATCCGGACAAATATACCGGCTTTGCCTGGGGCATGGGCATCGACCGCATCGCCATGCTAAAATATGGCATGCCGGACCTGCGCGCCTTCTTCAATGGCGACAAGCGCTGGCTCGACCATTATGGCTTCCGCCCCCTTGATATTCCCGGACTGGTAGGAGGGCTCTCCTCATGAAATTCACCCTCTCGTGGCTGAAGGATTATCTCGACACCGATGCGTCGCTCGAAGAAATCCTCGAAAAACTCACCGTCATCGGCCTTGAAGTCGAGGAAGTCATCGACACGGCTGCGGCTTTGAAGGCCTTCACGGTCGCCCATGTCGAGGAAGCGGTTCAGCATCCCGACGCCGACCGCCTGCGGGTCTGCAAGGTCAATACCGGCAAGGAAGTGCTGCAGATCGTCTGTGGCGCTCCCAATGCCCGCGCTGGCATCAAGGTCGTTTTGGCTCAGAATGGCTCTGTCATTCCGTCCAACGGTATGGTTTTGAAACCAACCAAGATCCGCGGTGTGGAATCGAACGGCATGATGTGCTCCGAGCGCGAAATGGGCCTGTCCGATGAGCATAACGGCATTATGGAACTGCCAGAAGATGCCCCGATCGGTGAGCCTTTTGCGCCGTTGCTGGGCCTTGATGATCCGGTCATCGACATTGCCATCACGCCAAACCGAGGCGATGCGCTGGGTGTCTATGGCGTTGCCCGTGATCTGGCCGGCGCTGGCGTCGGTGTGCTCAAAGAAAAGCATCCCAAAGCGGTGGATGGCTCTTTCGACAGCCCGATCAACGTGTTGCTGAAGGAAGAGGGCGACAATCCGATCTGCCCGATCTTCACCGGTGTCTATGTCAAAGGCGTCAAAAATGGCCCAAGCCCCGATTGGCTGCAGCAGCGTCTGCGGGCCATCGGTCTTCGTCCGATCAACGCGCTGGTCGACATCACCAATTATATCACCTACGACCGCGGCCGCCCGCTTCATGTCTATGATGCGGACAAGCTGACCGGTGACATCCATGTGCGCCTTGGCAAGCCGGGGGAGAGCATGAAGGCGCTTGACGGCAAGGACTATGAAATCACCGAGGGTGAGGACATTTGTGTCATTGCCGACGACAAGGGCCTTGTTGGTTTCGGTGGGATCATGGGGGGCGAGGAAACCGGCTCCCAACCCGAAACCACCAATGTTTTCATCGAATGTGCCTGGTTCGATCCGATCCTGACGGCTCGCGCGGGACGTCGCTTGGGAATCCAGTCCGATGCCCGCTATCGCTTCGAGCGCACCTGTGATCCGGAATTCGTCATTCCCGGTCAGAATGCGGCCGTTCAGATGGTGCTTGACCTGTGTGGTGGCGAACCATCCAATATGGTCGTTGCCGGTCAGGCCCCGGTCAGCGAGAAGATCATCGACTTCCCAATGTCGGAAGTGAAGCGTCTGGTTGGTCTCGATGTGCCGGAAGTGGAAATCAAGACCGTGCTGACCCGTCTCGGCTTCTGGGTGTCAGGCCATGGCCATGACGTCAAAATCGCCGTGCCGAGCTTCCGCCCGGACATTCACGGCAAGGCGGATATCGTGGAAGAAGTCGCGCGCATTGTTGGCGTCGACCGGGTGCCAAACACCCCGTTGCCGCGCCTGCATGCGGTGACCCAGCCACCGCTGACCGAGCGTCAGAAGCGCATCCGCGCCGCCCGTCGCCAACTGGCGGCCCGTGGCATGGTCGAAGCGGTCACATGGTCCTTCACCGAGAAGCATTTGGCCGACCTGTTCGGCGGCGGCAAACCGGAATTGGCCCTGACCAACCCGATTTCTGCCGACCTGTCCGACATGCGCCCGAGCCTGTTGCCGGGTCTGCTGCAAGCAGCCCAGCGCAATGTCGACCGCGGTTTCAATGATCTGGCTCTGTTCGAAGTGGGACAGATCTTCCTTGGCGATCAGCCCGAAGAGCAATTCACCCACGCCTCTGGCATCCGTCGCGGTGCTACCCAGCTGGTCGGCAATGGCCGCCACTGGCGCGAGCCTGCCAAGGCGGTTGATGTGTTTGACATCCGCGCCGATGCCTTGAGTGTACTCGATGCCATGGGCCTTGATAGCACCAAGCTGCAAATCGTCGCTGGTGGTCCTGACTGGTATCATCCGGGTCGCTCCGGCAAAATCCAGTTGGGCCCGAAAAATGTCATCGGCACCTTCGGTGAATTGCATCCGAAAGTCCTTGATGATCTGAAGGTTGACGGTCCTGTCTATGCCTTCGAAATCACCATCGAAGCGGTACCTGCGCCGAAGAAAAAGCCGTCCAAGTCCCGTCCTGCTCTGACCCTGTCAGACCTGCAGCCGGTGCGCCGCGACTTTGCCTTCCTTGTCGACAAGGACGTCACCGCAACCACCATCCTGCGGGCCGCCAATGGCGCGGATAAAAAGCTGATCACCGGCGTCAATCTGTTCGACCTTTACGAAGGCGACCGTTTGGAGCCGGGCAAAAAATCGGTTGCGTTCGAAGTGACCTTGCAGCCAAAGGACAAGACCCTGACCGACGAAGACATCGAGGCCATCTCGAAGAAAATCGTTGATGCGGTCGCCAAGTCAACCGGCGGCGAATTGCGCGGTTGATCTTGATCCGATATGGATTGAAAAGGCGGAGCCATCGGCTCCGCCTTTTTTGTTCAGATCTCTCATGTACGGTTGAGATGGTTGCCAGAATCGCCGACCCTGCCCACGCAACGACAGGAGAGTCCAGCACGGAGATCCAAAGATGGAAAGCCCGCATCTGATCAAGGCCAACGCTCAAGACAATCAACTCGACGAGCAGGAGCGCCGCTTTCTGCTGGCGCAATTCGTCTCAGAAGACGATGACCTGATGGAGATCCTTACAGGCTTGCGCGCGCTCGATTTGCCCGACTGGCGGCTGGTCTCTGGCGCGATCTATCAAACGGTTTGGAACCGCCTCACAGGCCAGCCACAGGGCCACGGCATCAAGGATTATGACGTCGCCTATTTTGACGCGTCTGATCGCTCTTATGAGGCGGAAGATGCGATGATCAAGCGGGTGGAGGCGGCAATGCCTCAATGGCAAGGGCGCATAGAGCTGCGCAATCAGGCCCGCGTCCATCTCTGGTATCCCGAGCGCTTTGGCGGTTCTTATCCGGAGCTCAAAGACACCGATGAGAGTTTGGAAAATTATATGTGTACCACCCATGCAGTGGCGGTCCGGCTCGAAGACGACGACAGCCTGTCGATTGCCGCGCCCTTTGGGCTGGAAGACATTTTCGCCCTGACCATTCGCCCTTGTCGCAAGCTACCGACCAACCGCACCCATTATGCCGAAAAAGCCAAACGTATGGCACGCCACTGGCCGCACTTGCGGATCCTTGACTGGGAAACAGAAGAGCCGGTCCGGCCAGATCAGTTGTGACAGACCTGCTCTGACAGAAGCGGGCTTGAAATGGGGCTGGGCGTCCGATCAGGGTCTAGCCATTGACCAGTTCATCCAGCGCCACGCCACGATATTGCTTGGTCTGATCCAACACAACATGGCTGGCAATCTGCATTTTGCCGCCAATCTTGACCAAGAGATCCTCGGTGACCGAGTGATAGCGCTGGATGTCGGTGCAGACAAACCGCACCAGATAATCGAACGAGCCGCTCAGTTTGAGGCACTCCGCCACGTCTGGAAGATCGGCAATCGATTCCTCAAAGGTGGAGAAGATGGAATGATCATGGTCACGGATGGTGATGGTCGCCATCACGGTGACATGGCGGCAAAGCTGCTCCAGATTGATCAGGCCAAGATAGCCACTGATCAGGCCAATATCCTCCAACCGCTTGACCCGCTGCAGGCAGGGGCTCGGCGACAATCCGACTTTCTCCGAGAGCGCTTTGTTGGTGATGCGGGCATCTTTTTGCAGCTCATCAAGAATACGCAGGTCAATCCGATCGAGTTTTGAGCTTTTGCGCGGCAAGGCTGGGATCCTTCGGTTCGAGGCATTTAAACGAAACAATATGTTGCGTTTCATAGGGTTTTTACAGGATGCTGCGTATTATGCAAGTCAATTCAGGTGCCTAAAAGGGCGCATGAAATTGGGTTCTCCACCAGTTTCTGCATTCGGCGCCTCTTTGGCTTTGCGCGGGCTGGCACGTCTTCGGGATGGATTGAGGATAGTGATGTCGCACCGGTCTTGTCCCTATTGCACCACTGGCATCCTCGTGCCAACCTACGGTCTATCCAATAAGAAAGTTCAATAATAGCCAGAGGAAGAATAACAATGTCGAAGAATGGTTCGATCAATCGCCGCTCGGTCCTGACGGGGTTGGCGGCAGGCGGGGCAGCCAGTTTGGCAAGCCCGGCGATTGTCAAGGCGAATGAGACCATCACATGGAAAATGCCGATGTCTTGGCCAAAGCAGGTGCCGGGCGTTGGTGTCAACGGTGTCCGTTTTGCCGAGCGCGTCAACAAGATGTCGGCCGGGGAGCTGGAGATCAAGGTCTTTGGCGCGGGCGAACTGGTGCCGCCGCTCGAAGTGTTTGATGCGGTCTCCAATGGCGCTGCCGAATGTGGCCACGCCACCCCCTACTACTGGCAGGGCAAGGATCAGTCGTTCCATTTCTTCACCGGTGTGCCATTTGGCCTGACACAGATCGAGCATATTGCTTGGTTGCAATATGGGGGCGGGCAAGCTCTGTGGGAGCGCGCCTATGAACCATTTGGCGTCACACCGCTTTATGCTGGCTCTTCAGGCACCCAGGCTGGTGGCTGGTTTGCCAAGGAAATCAAAACCCTTGATGACTTGAAGGGCCTGAAGATGCGCATTGCAGGCCTTGGTGGCGAAGTGCTGCGTCGCCTGGGCGCGTCTGTCGTGATGCTGCCGCCAACCGACATTTTTTCCGCGTTGCAGGCAGGCACCATTGATGCCGCCGAGTGGGTTGGCCCGTGGAACGATCTGGCCTTCGGTCTCTATAAGGTGGTTGGCAACTATTACATGCCGGCCTTCCATGAATTGGGGCCATCGCTCGAAGTGATCGTCAACACCGAGAAATTCAACGCCCTGCCAGACCATCTGCAGGCCATCGTCCGTGAAGCAGCCTTGGCGACCTCGATGGACACCATGGCGGACTTTGCCTATCACAACATGATGACCTTGGGACCATTGCTGGCCAAGGAAGGCGTCAAACTGCGCAGCCTGCCCGATGACATCACCATGGCTCTGGCCAAAGAGTCGGCCATCGTTACCAAGGAAATTGCAGATACCTCGCCACTGGCAGGCGAGATCTACAAGAGCTTTGTCGATTTCCGCAAGATTGCGTCCGATTATGTGATGATTTCCGAATGGGAAGCCACCAGAACCCGGAAATTGGCGCTCGATCTCTGAGACGGCCAGCGGTTTGCAAAGTCAGAAAACCCGGTCTTTTAAGGCCGGGTTTTTTCGTCTTTGCCCGCTTCTGTCCTGCTTTCCCCCTCAGCGGGCCAGTTCAATGCACGAATATGCGCGTAAATCGGCTCAATCGCGCAATTCCTGCTGGAACATTCTCTCTGTTCATGAGATAGCCAAGAAAAAGCATATCGGCCGGAAAAAAGCCTCTTCTCACTTGAGAGAGCTAAGGGTATAAGCGCGCCATGACAAAACAGACATTTGATAAAATCCGCAACTTCTCGATCATTGCCCATATTGATCACGGGAAGTCGACGCTCGCCGACCGGCTCATTCAGTTGACCGGTGGCTTGAGCGATCGCGAGATGTCCGAGCAGGTCCTCGACAGCATGGACATCGAAAAAGAACGCGGCATCACCATCAAGGCACAGACCGTGTCCCTGACCTATCCGGCGGATGATGGGGAAACCTATACGCTCAACCTGATGGATACGCCGGGTCACGTCGACTTTGCCTATGAAGTCAGCCGGTCGCTGGCCGCCTGCGAAGGGTCGATCCTTGTGGTCGATGCCTCACAAGGGGTGGAAGCCCAGACGCTGGCCAACGTCTATCAGGCAATCGAGAATGATCACGAGATTGTCCCGATCCTCAACAAGATCGATCTGCCAGCGGCTGAGCCCGACCGTGTCCGCGCCCAGATCGAGGATGTAATCGGCATTGACGCGTCTGACGCGATTGAAGCCAGCGCCAAGTCCGGCATCGGCATCAAGGAAACACTCGAAGCCATCGTCCAGCGCCTGCCTGCCCCGGAAGGGGATTTGGATGCGCCGCTCAAAGCCATGCTGGTTGACAGCTACTATGACGTCTATCTCGGCGTTGTGGTGATTGTCCGCATCGTCGATGGTGTTCTGAGGAAGGGCGACAAGATCCGGATGGTCGGCACCGGTGCCGCCTATGACGTCGACCGCATCGGCGTCTTCCGTCCAAAAATGACCGAGGTTCAGGAGTTGGCGCCCGGTGAGGTCGGTTTCCTGATCGCCTCGATCAAAGAAGTGGCCGATACCCGTGTGGGGGATACCATCACCCATGTTCGCAAACCGTGCGAAACGCCCCTGCCGGGCTTTCGTCCGGCCCAGCCGGTGGTGTTTTGCGGCCTTTTCCCGGTCGATGCCAACGACTTTGAAGATTTGCGCGCTGCCATGGGCAAGCTGCGTTTGAATGATGCCAGCTTCTCCTTCGAGATGGAAACCTCTGCCGCATTGGGCTTCGGCTTCCGCTGTGGCTTCCTCGGTCTGCTGCATCTGGAAATCATTCAGGAGCGCCTCAGCCGCGAATTCAATCTCGATCTCATCGCCACCGCTCCAAGTGTGGTCTATGAGATGGAACTGACTGACGGCTCCGACATCAGCCTGCACAATCCGGCCGACATGCCCGACGTGGTCAAGATCCGCGAAATCCGCGAGCCTTGGATCAAGGCATCGATCATGACGCCGGATGAATATCTCGGCCCGATCCTGACCCTGTGTCAGGAGCGACGCGGTATCCAGACCGATCTTTCCTATGTCGGCAGTCGCGCCATGGTGCAATATGACTTGCCGCTCAATGAAGTGGTGTTCGACTTCTATGATCGCCTGAAATCGATCTCCAAGGGTTATGCCAGCTTTGACTATCAGCTGGCCGACTATCGCGCAGGTGACTTGGTGAAAATGTCGATCCTTGTCAATGAAGAACCCGTGGACGCCCTGTCCGTGCTGGTCCACCGTTCGCAGGCCGACATTCGCGGCCGTTCCATGTGCGAAAAGCTCAAGGAGCTGATCCCGCGTCACATGTTCAAGATCCCGATTCAGGCCGCTCTTGGGGGCCGGGTGATCGCGCGTGAGACCATTTCGGCGATGCGTAAGGACGTGACCGCAAAATGTTATGGTGGTGACGCCACCCGCAAGCGCAAACTGTTGGACAAACAGAAGGCGGGTAAGAAGAAAATGCGCCAGTTCGGCAAGGTGGAGATCCCGCAGGAAGCCTTCATCGCCGCACTGAAGATGGACAATTGATGCATTCTGACGATAGTCGGCCCTGAAGACGGACGGCGCCAGAAAGACCACAGAAAAGCAGGGCTCTCAGGCCCTGCTTTTCTGTCTGATATTGCAGGTGGCTTTGTAATCATCCTCGATCACCGATTTATGCGGTCTGTCCACCGAAACCCGGTTTCGCCCCTCATTCTTCGAGCGGTAGAGCGCAATGTCGGCGCGTTTGAGCAGTTCGTCCACACTGTCGCCGTCCTGATAGCTGGCAACGCCAAAGCTTGATGTGATCTCGATCCGGTGGCCATTGATCAGGATCGGTGTATTCTCGATGGTCTCGCGCATCCGTTCGGCGCTGCGCGCTGCGCCCAGCGTCGACTGGTCGCTGAGAATCATCGCGAACTCTTCCCCGCCCAGACGCCCGATCAGATCGCCCTCAGCCTGTGCAATCTTGGCGACCGTACGGATCACCTGATCACCGGCATCATGGCCAAAGCTGTCATTGACCCGCTTGAAATGGTCGATATCGAACATGATGGCATGGATCGATGGGCTTTTTTCCGGGTCGGAGAGTTCCAGATCCGCATGCTCGAAAAAGGCGCGACGATTGAGCAGCTCTGTCAGGGAATCATGGTTTGCCAATTGCACCAGCTGCTGCTGCAGCACAATCATCCGCTCTGCTACTCGCAGGCGCGCCAGAAGGATTTCTTCCTGTAGTGGCCTTTGCAGATAATCATCTGCACCACTGTCAAGTGCTTCGACCAACATGTCGTCATTGTCTTCGCCAGAAATGGCGATCACATACATGCCCTTGCGTTGCTCGGCAAGAATGCGCGCATTCCAGCATATCTCCAGACCGGACATGCCTTCGTCATTGAGCGAAACGATAATGATGTTGATGTCGGGTGTCTGCTCGATGAAAGACCACGCATCCTGCCCCTTGGAGAAGGCATACACCGTCTCCTGTCGCTTTTCGAGCATTGAGCGTATGGCGCTACGCTCAGCGCCTTTGGCTTCCACTAGAACGATCTTCATTTTGCCCCCGGGTCTTTTTTACACAAGGCAAACTGCCCTTGCCCCCAAGTGAATGCATGTCAAACAGCATTCATGGCGCCGGCCTTGTGTTGTAACTGATGGGCATCCTAGGTCATGAGCCTTAACGTACTAATACGACCACAGCCAAAAATGCACGTCTTGATGTCCATCATGCAACAAAGTTAATTTTTGGTATCAGTGAATAGAATGAGCCTGATCTGATGGAAGATTCTGCGCTAGACACAAGACAATATGTAATAGTTTCAAATTATTAAAGGGATATACAAAAGAGTCGAATCCTTGGTGTCCGAATGCCTTTTGATATTTCATCCCTTGCAGTCGTGTGGATAATCTCAATTTGATTCTATAAAATTCCGGAAGGTCTATTAAGGATTGCAGCGCGCGGTTCAGATATCCGGGCTGACCGAAGCCAGAAAGTCATCGGCAGCCAACAGCGCCCGATCCCGTTGACGATTGAGTCGATGGATCTCGTCTTCCAGACGGTCGGCTTCGCGGAACAAGCGCCGCAACGAGGCTCTTCTTTCCCGTTCGCTCACCTTGTCCTTTTTCCCCGGAGCTGCCTTGTGGCTGCGCAAGGACGCAATCTTGCTCCGCACGTCGCCCAGACTGTTCCGCGCTTCGGCAATCTGCTTTTCGATCTCGTGCAGATCATGCCCCCGCTCATAGCCCCTGAGGAAGGAAGCCTCCGCACCCGCGGGACAAATGCCATGATATTGATAGCCATTTCGCCCGACATTGAAGCCGTTCGACGGAGTGCAATAGCGCACCAGTCCCTCATGATACCCCTTGTCATACAGCCCCTTGTCCGGCAGCACCCCATAGCGTTGACAGGCTTTGATGTGATCGTTGAAACGCGCAGTGGTTCGTCCCTGAACGGCATCGTTGAGACCAATCGATTGCCAATTGCCGATATGGCATTCATCCTCGGTCAGGCTGGCACAGCCGACAAGCAGACCCGAGAGGAGCAGGACAGGAATGAAGGGACGCATGGCAGGAACTTCATGGCGAGAGGGATGGAAATATGGACGTCATCCACGTATGGTTAACAATTCGTGCATAGAGTCGCAAGCATTCAAACTGCGATAAAGTGGAGCAAAGGCCATGCCGCTGCCCAAGATGCCCCTGTTGGCGCATCCCTGTCACCCTACCCACAGCCGCCGCACCCTCCTACCGGGGCGCGTGGTTGCTGTCTGTCTTTCTGCCTTGGCGCTCCTGCCATTGACTTTGGCAGCCTTGCCGGGCGATGCGGCATGGGCACAGACGCCTGCCAAGCAATTGTTCGGCAAGAAGAGAGCGCCTGCCGATTTGCAATCCCGTGCCATTGGCTCCTATGCCAAAGGGTGTCTGGCTGGTGGTCGCGCCTTGTCGATCGATGGTCCGGCCTGGCAGGCCATGCGCCTGTCGCGCAATCGCAATTGGGGTCATCCGGTGCTGGTTGCCTTTCTGGAGAAGCTGGCTGTTGATGCACAAGCCTATGATGGCTGGAACGGTCTGCTGGTCGGCGATCTGGCCCAGCCGCGTGGTGGGCCGATGCTGACCGGTCATGCCTCCCACCAGATTGGACTGGATGCCGATATCTGGCTTCGGCCGATGCCTGAGCGCCGGTTCACCCGCTCCGAGCGCGAGAAGGTCTCGGCGATTTCCATGCTCAAGACAGGCACCCGGACGGTGGATGCCAACAAATTCACCATGGCCCATCTTCGCCTGATCAAACGCGCCGCCTCAACCCCCGGTGTGGCCCGCATTTTTGTTCATCCGGGTATCAAGAAAGCCCTTTGTGATCGTGCGGGCGATGACCGCGCATGGCTGCGACAGGTCCGCCCATGGTATGGCCATCACTATCATTTCCATGTGCGGATGAGTTGCCCGCCAGGCAATCCCGGCTGCAAGAATCAGGCGCCGCCTCCGGCCGGTGATGGCTGCGGCAAGGAACTGGCCTGGTGGCTCTCCGACGAACCCTGGAAGCCGAAAAAGCCGGTCAAGAAAGACCCCAACAAGAAGCCCGTCAAACGCCGTCAGGTCACGTTGAGCGATTTGCCAAGTGCCTGCAGTGCAGTACTCGATGCCGCGCCGCTGCAAACCGCCAGTGCGGCGAGGTCGGCTGTTGCACCAGACAATATCCTGCCATTGCAGGCCCTGCCCAAACCGCGTCCATTGCCAAACTGAGGCAGTGAGGCGAAAAATCAAAAAAGCCTCGCTCCCATCGGACGAGGCTTTTTCTGTCGGTAGTCTCTTGATGCATTCAGGCCAACGGCATCGGACAGGACACCCCTGTGCCCCCAAGGCCGCAATAGCCACCAGGATTTTTCGCCAGATACTGCTGGTGATAGCTTTCGGCATAATAGAATGGCTCGGCAGCGATAATTTCGGTTGAAATGGTGCCATGGCCCCGTTCCTTCAGAGCCGTTTGATACTCTCGCCGCAATCCGGTGGCAACTTTCGCCTGATCATCGCTGAACGTATAGATGCCGGAGCGATACTGGGTGCCGATATCATTGCCCTGCCGCATCCCTTGAGTCGGGTCATGCTGTTCCCAGAAGGTCTTCAGCAAGCTGCGATAGGAAAGCCTGGCCGGGTCAAACACCACCAGAACCACCTCATTATGTCCGGTTCCACCGGTGCAGACTTCTTCATAGGTGGGATTGGGCGTGAGCCCCGCGCTGTAGCCGACTGCGGTGGTATATACTCCATCCAGTTGCCAAAAGGCCCGCTCAGCTCCCCAGAAACAGCCCATTCCAATTATCGCCATTTCCAAACCCTCTGGAAAGGGGCCTTTGAGTGGGCTGCCCAGCACATAATGGGTGCTGGCAGTTTCAATCGGGGTTACCCGCCCCGGCAGCGCACTTTCCTTGGTCGGCATGTCAAGCTTCTTGCGTGTCAATCCAAACATCGTCGCTCCTCACATGAAACAAGTCCCCGCCCGGGCAACCATTGCCCGGGTTGCGTGTCGAAGGGCAGGGTTTCTAAAGACTAGTCATCTATATCGGTACGGCTGACTGTCTGTTCTAGGTCACATGGCCCGTTCGAAGAAATCAAATCCGGATCACTTTTGGGCGACGCTTGCGGCCCAGATAGATGAAAAGGGCACCAACCAGCCCCGCGGCCAACCAGGCTGGCATCATCAAGATCCACTGCACCACAGGATCCCAGATCAACGGATGGACGTTGCGCTGGATCACCGCCTGCGCCAAATTTAGGCTGGCATTGTCGATTTCGAACCAGGTGGCTCCGAGCGACTTCATCACCACTTCATTGGCGGCGATCGAGCGCACCCCGTCCAGCACCAGAGCCAGAAGCGCAAGCGCGCAGGTCCACAGACCAAGCATGGAACTGAAGAAACGCAAAAGACGCATGACTCTATCCTTTCAAACGCTGACACACGTGATGGTTCAGGCAATAGAAAAACTTGCTGCCCGACGCAACACACTTGTCGCTCCCCAATCCGTCATTCAAGTCTATCACAAGATAAAAGGCCAAAATGAGATCCAAAAAGCGTCCCACGTCACGCCGACAACAGCAAGTTATGATTTGATGTTCAGTGTGGATTTTTATGGTGCGCCATGGGGTTAGCAGACATGCGAACATGACCATAAGGCGCATGAGGCCTGATTTTTGGCTGGTGATATGCACAGGGGAGGGCGCAATATCACAAGAGTCTGACTTTCTGTTGACAGATAGGGTCAAGAGGGCTTGCGTTCCCGTTCTATTTGGCTATATTGCGCCCACACTTTGGTACGGAGAGGTGGCCGAGTGGTCGAAGGCGCACGCCTGGAACGCGTGTAGGCGGGTAACCGTCTCCAGGGTTCGAATCCCTGTCTCTCCGCCATTTTTCTTTCCAAAATTTCTAATTTTCATAGCAAAAACAACGCATTAGATTGTCCGGGGCGATGGGTGTGCCCATTTTTGCTACACATTTTGCTACACAAATTCATACGAAGGTCTGGTCTGTTTTGGACCCTTTTCCCCAATAGATTCGTGGTCGAACTGTTCTTTTTGGGCGGAGTGAACGAACCTGTCGAGGAATCGATGAAGCTCGAAAGCCAAGGCCCTAACCTAAATCAACAACAAGCCGACATGTTGCAGCGCCCTTCACATCCGGTCATTCGCCGTAGGTGCACAATCTCAGGGGATATGCCCTTACACTATGCGGACATTATGGAACCAAGGCACTGTCTGTGGCAAGATCTTGGAATGATAGAATTCCGCCCCCTTCCAGATGACCACCCCGACCTCGCGCATTCTCCGCTGCTGCAGGGCACTATCCTGACACTGCAATATGCGCAGAAGCACGGGTCAATCGGTCTAACCAAAACTAAGGCCTTCAAGCGCATTTTCGTCCATTGGGCTGTAGAGAATTTCAATTGGCCGGGAAAAAGCGCAGAAGAAATGTTCCGCTATAACAAGGTAATCAATGAATATGAGTTTCCACCGCTCGAGATTATCCATTTCTTACTAATTTCCCTGCGCCTGGGACGCCACATCAAGAGTGAGTTTCGGCTAACCAAGCGAGGCATGAAGCTGGCGCAATCTCCTGGCCATCTGTTTGCTGAATTGATCCCATACTTTGTGCTTCAGATGGATCACGCTTTTTATTCACGTTTTGAGAACCGTCCCCTCGGGAAGTGGGACGTCTGGATGAATGTGATTAACGTCGAAGCCGATCATGGCACGACCGAGGCAGCCTTGTTCGAAACCTTCTATGGTGAGCCGCAAGATTGGCACACCGCGGGGTGGAGAGAGATGGCTGTGTTTTCAGCCTCCGTACTTCGCCCGCTCGAATGGGCTGGGTTGCTGGTGGAAACACGTGAAGATGGAGGCAGCAAGCCTGTATGTCATGTATTCAAAACCCCGCTCTGGCGCAGTGCGATCAACCTTGATACCGACAATATGCTGCAGCCGATATCCGTTCAGTGAGAGATGTTTGCTCTGCTATCAAGCAAAGATTTTTACGTTTTCGGCCCTTATGTATGTACCGGCTGCTGTTCGCAAGAGGTTTCTTTGCATGTTGCTGGAAGTCGCTCATATGTATCCGGCCTATTGATCGACACGCGGGTCGTGGCCTTGTTGGGGTTACGCTCGCTCCGTGATCTCATTACCGGAAAGGTCCAAGTTGACCGAAAGGGCCGTCAGATTCTGGGGGCGTAATGTTTCCGTTCCATGCAGTCTGTCTATCGCGAACTTCTTTGAGGTCGAGGCTGCTTTCAAATGCCAACCACGACCGCATCTCTGGGCGCATCAAACGCCGTCTTATGTCTCAATATACTCCATGCCATCCGAGCCAACTTATTGGCCAGAGCCACTGCCAACTTGTTCCGGTGCATCCGTTCAGAAGCTCTTGTCAGCCATTCACCAAAACTGAAGTCTGGCCATCGATTGGTCCGCATCAGGATGACCTTGGCCGCTTGAACGAAGAGCATGCGCAAATATCGGCTGCCCCGCTTTGATATGCGACCAAGAACCGTCCGGCCTCCGGTGCTGTATTGCCGGGGAACCAGCCCAACCCAGGCGGCAAAGTCACGGCCACGGTCAAAAGCCTCGCCAGTGCCAATCGCCGCGACCATTGCTGTCGATATTATCGGCCCGATGCCAGGGATCGTCATCACATTGATGCAGTTTTCTTCGGTTCTACTGATCTCTTCAATCTCATCTGATACAGCCTCGATCCGGTCATCAAGCCAAAGCCAGTCTCCATAGAGGCCAAACAGGATGTTGCGCATTCGAGGAGATATTTCATCTTTGCGCTGCTCGAGAATGGTTTCGAAGGAATTCTTCAAAGCTCGCAGACCCTTGCGAACTGTAATGCCCTGTTCAATCAGGAAGGCGCGTATCTGGTTTATCGTTGCTGTTCGACGCGACACCAAGCGCGATCTGACGCGATGGAGAGCTTGCAGGTCGAGCTGGTCCTGACTTTTTTCGGGCACTGTCGGCAAGTTCGGTCGCAAGGCCGCTTCGGCAATGGCCTCGGCGTCATTATAGTCATTCTTCTGCCCCTTAGAGCCAGATTTAAAAGTAGTTGAGCGATATCAATAGGTTGTGATTCAACCGTCTTTGATGAGAAGATGGAGGGTCATATGCCTTGGGATGATATCGCTCGGGTTCAATATAACCGGGATAAG